>JAGXFW010000026.1 GCA_024637035.1 Actinomycetes bacterium | reverse complement strand
TGGCTTCCAGGGCCACCTTGGCCTTGAACGCCGGTGAGTGGTTGCGTCTCGGTCTTCTTGGCATTTTGCATGCTCCTCCGTGGTCGTGTACCAGGGAGCAGTATCACCTATCGGGGTGTCCAGTTTTTCCCGGCCACTTCTAGGCTGCCGACGCGCGTCGACAATTCGTTGATCCGCTGCTTGACAAACGTAAGCTCCGCGAGTTCCTCCTCGTAGCCGTCATTGATTTCGAACTCATCCTTCTTCTTGCTGAGTTCACTGATCGTCCTGTCCACCACAATTAGTGACTGCTCGATCTGAGAGAGAGACGTCTCTTTCTTGAGTGCGTCGAGCATGCGCGCCTCGATCGTCCTTTCTTGGATGAGTTGTTGCTTGCGAGCGTTGGCATCGACCTCGATGCCCATCCAGAACAGGAACAGTGCCTCGTACTCCTCAGGCCTTGTGTAGGGGTGCAGGAACCCTCAGGGTGTGCGCGACGCGGTTCTTCTCGTCGCGGATGTTCTTTGCGATGATCTGCCTCAGCTTAGGCTTCTCGCTTGTGGAGTCGAAGATGAGACGCTTGAGCTCCCGGGGAAAGCTCTCTGTGGTCTGTTGTTCACCGTCGATCTCGAATATCTTGTCCTTGCGCTTTAGGAAGTTGCGGCGTACCACAATCTGCCTCGAACCTGGCGTCGACAGTCTGTCCACGAGCGTCATCTGCACGACGACGTTATTCTCCGTCAGGAATCGGGCGACCTCGGCGTTCGACTTCTCCTTGAACTCTGGGTCCGAGTAGATATTCTTGCCGTCGCTGCCGAAGCAGTAGTCGATCAATCGCAGGATCGTGGTCTTTCCCACGTTGTTGCCGGACTCCCGGCGATCGCCGGTGGTCTCGTCTACGATGAGGTTCAGGCCTTTCCGGAAGGTGATCTCCCGGATGAGCGTGCCGCTATTGCTGATGGAGAGGGCCTTCAGAAACACTTCTTGATCCGCCCGTCGTCGTTGGACACGGCGCCGACCAAGAACAGCCAGTCGAGCGCAAGAAGGAAGGCGCTCACGGAGACATCTTGACGCGCATTCAGGCTCTCGAATGTCGGGTAGAGCTCGGCGGTGTCCTCGGGGGTGTCCTTCAGCACTCCTAGGAGAAGTGCGCCGAGGTTATAGATTTGGCGCTCCGGCTTCGTGTCGCGCCCGACGATCATGTTGGCGGCGCCTCAAGGATCTTGCACCGCATGAACGCATCTACCATCACTAGTGAGACGCCGAACGCCGCGTCCTCGGTGTATTTGCCGCTCCCCTCAACCAACCTCAGGAGCTCTTCTGCCACGTCATCGATCATGTCGTCGGCGTGCTCCCGCACTATCCGCATCGCGGTGTCGGAGTCCTTGACGTAGCGCCCCTTCACGACGAGGTAGAGCCGCCGAACGTTGCGCAGCAGGCTCTCCTTCTTGAATGACCCGGCATTCTCTAGGGCGTCGTACAGCGAGGCTATCTTGGGGTAGTAGATCTTGTACTCGTCCAGGAGCGCCCGGTTCCGACGAATGCCGTTGTAGTCGATCTTGTTGTTGATGCCGAAGGGCTGCGTCCCCTCCGGCGGCAGGGTGAGATCAACGTCAAGGTCGGCGGACGCGATCGCGTCGATCACAATGCCAATCAGTGTGGGGTTCTGCACGAGTATGGTGCCGCTCGCGGCTGCTTCGTGGTCGGTCTTCCATTGCCGCAGTGTTTCGACCGGGTACTTCGACGCATTGTCGCGACTGTCAATCATGCTGTGACACTCGTCGCATAGAAGTACGAGGTTGTTGAAGTGCCTGCGGTCGTCATCGGTCATGTTGGGGTTCCACCGCGGACCGCTAGGCGATGCCGCTTCAATGTGGCAGATCTTGCTCACAATGGTCTCGCCGTCTCTGGCGGTCAGCCTGCGGTCGCAATCGGGATGCGTACACCGGTTCAGAGAAAGTGTGTATAGCCTCTTAAGGGTAGTTGGCTTGTAATTTCTCGCTGTGCCGACCGCCATAATTACTGATCACAGCCTTGTGGCTCAAGGGTTGGTTGGGAGGGATTGACGCCCCGAACGAGAGTCCCGGGCACCGGTGAATCCCGGCAATCAGTTGTCTGGCCAGGTTGGCTGAGTGCCGCCACCGCTCCCCCTCGTCGACGCGTCCTGCACGCTCGTTGCAGCCAGTATACTGGCACGAGTTGAGGTCCGCACTGCCTGCACAGGAATACTAGAACCTCCCGCGGACGGACAAAGTAGGTTCCGTCGCGCTCACGGACCAGACGCTCGGACACGGGCGTCCGAGATCGCGCCGCTCTGCCATGAGGCTCCGAGGGACACCTCCTGGATGGCTCGCGTGATTCCTCGGTGGGCGTTGGAGCTGACGAGCTTGACCCGGGAGATCCTCGATCACACGCGGCCCGGCAAGCGAAGCGACATCGCCATCGTCGTCGATTTCGACGAGTCGAGACTCGGGCCGCGCCGCTGGGCCCGCGAGCAAGACCACCAGGTGGACGGCCCAGCGCATCCTACCTCCCTACCCCCAGCGCCAGCCGTACAGCCTCGCCCACGTCACCATCACTGACTCCCAGCAGGCGCGCGTGCGCCACGAAGTCCGTCGCCTGCGAGGTGAGCAATCGCTGCCGTTCTTCCGGTGAGAGGGTGCGGGGAGTCTTGGCGACGGTCGTGCCGGCTCCTCGCCGTGTGGTCACAAGGCCCCCCGATTCGAGTTCAGAATAAGCCCGCATGACGGTCCCGGCCGCGATGCCAAGATCGGCTGCCAGTTGCCGGACGGTCGGCAGCCGAGTGCCTGGTGCCAAAGCTCCGGACGCGATCGCGGTGGCGAGTTGCCGGTGCAGTTGCCCGTAGGGTGGGGTGGGGTCCTGAGGGTCGACCTGCAGCGCGAGTGTCATGACGGCTTGACCGTTGCACCGCCGGGCACGAGGACGAGCACCGCGCACCATGATGCGATCGCCAGTGAGGCCAGTCCCGCTACTCCCAACCCTCCTGCGGCAAGCGTGTATCGCATCCCATATTCGGCCATGCCGCCAACCGAGATGGCTGCGCCGACGGCCACCCCGAGGAGGCTCATGCTCACCGCCAGGCCGACAGCGGCCACGATGCCCTCGGCGGTCTGCCTGCGCAGGGCGTCGTCGGTCGGGACGAGTTCTGGATCGGCACCGTTCCGCGGACGCCGCGCCGTTAGCCAGAGCGCGACGGCGCTCAGAACCAGGAGGATTGGCAGCCCGATCGCGAGCATCGAAGTGTAGAAGGCGCCGGGGAAGGGGCTGCGGGTGCTCCCCACCGTCGCGACCTCCGGGCCCGTTTCTGTCGTGAGGATCTGGGTGCCCGTCACGGAGAACGCTCGGTAGAGCCCGAGATCGTCCGGGCTTGCTGCCAGAGTCGTCCAGGCCGCCGAGGCGACCAGCACGGCCAAGAACAGCAAGACGGCGACGGTAAGGCTGCGGGGCAGGTAGTTCCTGATCAGGCGGCGTTCGACCCCGGCCACCCCGGTCGTGCGGGCGCTGCCGTACGCCAGCTGCTGGCCGATCATGACTGCAAGAACCAGGACGGCCCCAGCGGCGGCAGGAGCGAGGAACAGTCCTCGGCCAAGCTGTCCCGAGCTCGCCACGAGAACGAACACCACTGCGCCGACCGCCAGGCCCACATACCGGGCCGCCACGGTCGAGCGGCGCAAGGCGACCAGGCCGGGGTACCGGTCCTCATCGAACACGATCGCCCGGTTGCGACGCACCGCCCACACGATCACGACGGCCGCGACGATGATGGGCACCAGAATAAGAGACATGAGCGCGAAGAACATTGCCTTCTCCTTGTATCAAGTGAGCGATACAAGAAGCATATGCGATGCCGAATGATGTATCAAGTAGATGATACAAGGCCTTCCTGTGCGCGACCTACGAACGCCGCGGTCGCGCCCGCTCCACCTTCGTGAGGGGCAACTCCGCCCACCACTCCATGGCCTACGCCTGGGGTTGCCACGGGGTCGAGGTGGAGGTGGACCCCCGCACGGGCTAGGAGGCTGCTGAAGAACGAAGCCTCCCGGCCCCGGGACCGCACTGGGCGGCGCCATGCGGCGTCCTCGGTCGCGCCCGTAGCGCCGCTACGAGCGCTCCCTGCGTCCTTGCCTTGCGCGTACCCCGTGTACTCCCGAGGCGAGGCGTCATTCTTCAACAGCCTTCTAGATCGACATCGTCCGCGGTGTCGTTGCTCGCGACGGGCGGAAGCCGCCCTTGGGGGGAGGGGCCGAGAGCAGGCGGTCAGGCCCTCCGTACGCCGCGGAGGGCGAGCACGAGAATGACAGCCTCCTCGATGGCGCCCATCTCGTCCGCAGTAGCTGTGCCCCATCGCTCCCGCAATCGGTCCTTGCTGATTGTGAGAATCTGCTCGCACTTGACGAACGATGGTGCGCGCAGTCCGTTCTCCTCGGTCGGAGTCATTGCGATGTGAAAGGGGACATTCCGGCCGGCTGTGCTCACCGCAAGGACAATGACGTTCGGATACTTCGGGTTTCGGCAGGCGGCGTCGGTCTGGATGACGAGCGCCGGCCTCAGTCCCGTCTGCTCTGAGCCGCGGCCGGGGGTCCAGTCCACGGTCCAGATCTCGCCGCGGCGGACCAATGGGCCCGCCGAAGCGGTGTCCTCCGGCACCCTAGTCATCGACGGGCGTCGCAGGTTCCTCGGGCGGTCGGCCGCAGACCGTCTCTTGCTGCGCAGCCCAGGAGAACGAGACGTCGCCCACCGTCGCGTCAGCTCCCACCTCGCCGAACGCCGCGAAGAGAGCTGCCTCCTCCTCACCAGCGACAACGAGTGCGAGACCCTCGATCACTAGTTCGTTGAGAGTGGTGTTGCGTCGTTCCATCACGGTCTTCCCCCGTTCGTACAGATCCGCAGGCAGGCGGACTGTCAGGGCCTTTGCCTTGTCGGCTGACATGGTGCGTCCTTTCGAACCATGATGCGGTGCGTGACTCAGAACCACTATACGCCATTGCCTCGAAGTGCCATTCGAGCAGTCTTCCGACCTGGAAATCGCGGAACTTCGTCCCTTGGCCCCGGAGCTAGGTACGGCCCGGTGTGGTTCGCCTCTTCCCGAGGACGACTACCGCTCCGAAGAGAAGGGCGAACAACGGACCGAACAGTTGGAAGTGCTCGAAACCCCCGGGGCCATTCTCCCAGCCGTGTCTCATGTTCGACTCCTTTCGACACCGCGAGACTCACGCGATGATCGCGGCCTTCACTCGTCGGCCCGAAGCAGGGCGACGGGCAGATATCGGAGGGCGTCGCCCACGAGTACCGAGGTGCTCCCCTGGTTGAGGGCGCCTCGGTCGGCGGGCTTTCTCCCGGCGGCGTTCCCCGCCTCGTCGACCACGTGCACCAACGTACCGGAGCAGACCTCGGTCCACACGGCGGGGGCCCCCGAAGGTAGAGGCACGCGGGTGTCGCCCCACACCGACGGCCCCAGGGGCGCCGCCTGCGCGGCGGCCAGGCCCACCGGCAGTCGTGGCACGACGACCATTGCCCAGCTCTCCTCATGGCGGCGGGCGAAGGCGAGGACCCGTTCCGCGTGGCGACCCATGGGCTGGAGGGGTTGGTAGTCTCCGCGGGCGAAGAGCGCCGGGGCCGCACGCCTGGCACGCAGGGCGCGGCGGGTGACGAACAGTTTGATGCGTCCGTCGGTCCAGTTCCTCAGAAGTTCCGCCGTGCGGGGAGCGGGCGCTGAATCGGCCGTTTCGTCTAGATCGAGAAGTATCCGGTGTCGCTCGCCGAAGTCCACCGGCCGGCGATTGTCGGGGTCGACCAGGCTCAGATCCCATAGATAGGAGCCCTGATAGAAGTCGGGTATGCCGGGAGCCGCCACCTTGGCTACCACCTGGGCGAGGGAGACCAGCATGCCGTACCAGGCCACCCGGCTCTGAAGCGGGAGGAAGTCCTCGAGGAAGGCACCGCCTCGGCCGGACACGACGGAGGTTGGGCGGAGTGGGGCGCCGCCGGGCTCGGGCGGGACGTTGCCGCCGCCGCTCGGATCGCCGGGCGTGAGGATGGCCCGCACCCAAGATTGCAGGGCATCCTCGTAGGAAAGGTCGGGCTGCAGCCAGCTGGTGTCTTCCTTTGCCTCCCGTACGGATTTGACCAGGAATGCGCCCACGCGCTCGCGGAAGGCTGGGAGGTTTTCTCGTCGCAGCGGCCAGGCGCCCAGCAGGGTCTGGTAGAGAAGGTACTCCTCGTTCGGATTGGGAGCAGACGGGCCGGCGTGAGGGCTGGCTTGAAGACCGGCGTGAGGGCCGGCGGTCGGGCCGGCGGATGGGCCACGGGGGCCTGCGCTCTCGTCGTGCTCATCGGCGGCGTGGGCGTTCAGGTGGTGCCAGCGGGCGACGGCCGCGGTGAAGGCGTCGGCCGCCTCGGCCAAGACGTCGATGCGCGCCCGCACGTCTTCACTGCGCTTGGTGTCGTGGGTGCTCGTGGCGCTCATGCTGTCGGGCCGGAGCGCCAGTGTGTTCAGGTTGTGCCGGTGGAACTCGGCCACGGCCTCCGGGTCGCCGCCCACCTCTCCACCCACTTCCTGCAGGGAGATCAGGCGGTTGTATCGATAGAATGCCGTGTCTTCGACACCTTTGGCCATGGCCGGTCCGCTCACCTGCTGCCAAGCGAGTACCAAGTCCAAGGCTTCGTCAAGAGACGGTCCACCAAGAGACGGTCCACCAAGAGACGGTCCACCAAGAGACGGTCCGTCAAGCGACGGTCCATCAAGCGACGGTCCATCACATGACGGTCCATCAAGTGACGGGCGGAGGCTGAGAAGACGGCGCAGGTACTCGAGGGCCGTCGCCAGGTGCCCGGGGTCGCGCCTCAGTGCGTCGTCCACGGCTTCGTCTATGAGAACGCGGTCGCGCTCGGAGACGGCGGCATCTCTGATGTAGGTGCGATAGACGGTCAGTGAGGCCGTCACCTCGAGCAGGGCCTCGGTCAGGGCGGCGGGCGAAAGGAGCTCGCCCGCGGGATCGCCCCGAGCTGCGCCTTCGTCCCGGGTCGCGGGATCGTTCCGGGACAACCGGGCGAGCCGCTCCCCCAGACCCCGCATCTCGGCTCCCAGCAGTTCGGTCAACACAAGGCGCTTACTTCGATGACGCACTTCGGAGAAGGGTTCGTTCCTGCCGGTGAAGTCGTCGTAGAAGCGCCCCAATCGCGTCAGACCTTCGGCATCGACGAAGACGTGGCCGAGCGCGTTCAAGAACTCATAGCCCGTGGTGCCCGTCACCGGCCACTCGGCCGGGAGTTCTTCGCCGGGAGAGAGGATCTTCTCCACCCAGATCGGCACCTGGCGGCCGCCCCGTTCAGCGAGTTGATCGCGCAGCCGGATGAGGTAACCCGTGGGGTCGAGCAAGCCATCGACGTGGTCCACGCGCACGCCGGCGATGCGCCCGCGTTCGGCCAGGTCCAGCACCAGAGAGTGCGTGACCGCGAAGACGGCCTCGTCTTCCACACGCACGCCTATCAGGTCGGTGATGTCGAAGAAGCGGCGGTAGTTCAGGCGCCTGCGGGCCTCTGTGTGGTGGAGCAGGAGCCAGGGTTGACGCGCCAGGATCCCAGCGAACGTGTCGGCTGCGCCTGGGGTCGCCCCCGGGCGAACAATCAGCGCGGCCAGGGCCCGCCGCAGGGCTTCGCCGGCGGCGGGGTCGGTGGCCGCCAGGTGGGCCAGGGTGCGACGAGCTTCGGCGGCGGTCCGCCGCCGCCGCACCGCCGCCCGCTCGTCGGTCGTTCGAAAGCCGGGGATCGCCTCCAAGTCGCGCACGAGCGCTTCCAGGCTGGGAGGCAACGGTCCGTCGGCCGCCCGCAAGATGTCGGGCCAGGTGCCCGGCTCCAGGGGGAAGAGCCGGTCGTGGTAGCGCGCGTAGAAGGCCAGCTCGGGCGGAGGCTTGCGGTTGGAGTCGGCGTGGCCTTCGAGGGCCGGCGGTCGTTCCAGCACGGGTCGTATCTCTCCGCCCGACAGGACCTCATGGAGGGGAGCGCCCAGGAAGGGTAGGAGCACACGTCCGGCGGGAGCTTGAGGCGAAGCCCAGTCGATGTCGAAGAAGCGCGCGTGGGCCGAAGCCGGACCGTGGGTGAGCACGTCCAGCCACCAGGGGTTGTGGTGGTCGGCGGCCATGTGATTGGGCACCAAGTCCAGGATCAGGCCCATTCTCCGGGCCTGCAGTCCGTCGGCCAGGGCCTCGAGGGCGTCTGCGCCCCCGAGCTCGGGGTTCACTCGTGTGGGGTCGACGACATCGTACCCGTGGACGCTTCCGGGGCGGGCCGCGAAGATGGGCGAGAGGTACAGGTGACTGATGCCAAGGTTCTCCACGTAGGGGAGCTGCCGCAGGGCGTCGACGAGCGTGAAGCCGGCGTGGAGTTGCAGGCGGTACGTGGCGTCCACGTGCGGAGCCGGCGCAGGTCGGGTGAGGAGCGGGCCCGGCCCCAAAAAAGACCGGGGCCGAGCAGGCGGCTTCAACCCACGGCCACCCATAGGGCTTCTCCCAGCTCACGGAAACGTTCGACCCGACGAAGGGCTTCCTCATCACCGTCTGCAGCCTGTTGAACGACTGCTGGGTAGGTCTCCTGTAGCACCCGGAAGAAGTGGTTCTGGGCGCTCCAGAGCCGCATCTCGAAGGGCACCTCCCCTGCCAGCCGGGCCGTCCGGAGCAGAGACTCGAGGGCGTCGGGATCCTCCGGCCGGGCGGTCAGATCCGCAGACATGCGCTCCAGGGTCTTGCCAAAGGTGAAGCCCAACCCGGCTTTGTCGAGGTCGGCTTGGTCGTGCTCGGCTTCGTCGAGCAGGGCGCGCACTGCGGCCGGGTCGGGAACGGGCTGCTCCAGGGCGGTCTTCAGATCGACGTTGAGCACGAAGTCGGCGGCCGCGCGGAATGCTGTGGGTACCGGCAGAGAGAGGGCGGAGAGCAGGCGCATCATGGGCGCATGGCGTTCGTGGATCTGGCGGTACAAGGTGGCGGCCTCGTTCTGGGCGGACTCCATGAGGAGGGAGAGGATGCGGCGTTGCTCGTCTCTGAAGAGCGACCGCAGGGAGTAGGTGAGTTCGCCGAAATGCTGATCGAGTAGACGCAGTACCTGGGGCAGGTCCATCTGGCGGAAGACCTCGGAGGCGTCGTCCACCAGCTCCCGGTACTCTTCTTCTCCCCTGAAGGGACGAACTCCGCAGCTGATGCTGGTGCCGCCGAAGTGGAGCACCGAGAAGCTCAGGCTCTCGCTCGCCCGAGTCACCCGCGACGCCACCTCTATGCGGCCCACAGCCAGCCGGGCGTCGCCGACCTGCATCAGTCGGTGGTCATGGCGCTCCACCCTGTAGGCGAAGAGGGGGGCAAGCTCCGGGTACTCCCCGAACAGGGAGCTGATGGCGTAGTGCGCACCCACCTTCAAGAGATCGAGGGCGGCGGGGCGCACTCGTTTCTCAAAAATGGCCCTGCCATCCCCGTGCTGCGGCAGGTTGCTGTGGGCCTCGGCCAAGAGGCTCAGGAACTCTTCCTCGAGGTCACCCCTCTCGAGATCGGGGTTGGTGAGCGTCTCGCCCGCCAGCTGAAGGGCGCGGCCCGCGTATTGGACCACCTGCACGGTCTCGATGCCTGAGAGATCGTCGAAGAACCAGCCGCAACTCGTGTACATGAGCATGGCGTGGCGCTGCAGCTCGAGGAGCCGAAGGGCCTGCTGCTCGTCCGCGGGGGAGAGCGGTCGGCGCGCGTGGCGGGAGAAGAACTCCGCGACCGAGGAGTCGGAACGGTCGAGTATGACGTCGATGTAATCGTCGCGCGCACGCCAAGGATCGTTCAGAAGTTCCGCCGCCGCAGACTCGTAGAGCGGGTCCAGGCGGCCGCGCAGCCGGTCGAGGGCTTCGCGCAGGGGACCGCGCCAAGCCTGGTTCCAGTCCGGATGACCGCCGGAGTCGCAGCCACAGTCCGATCGCCAGCGCTCCACGCCGTGGACGCAGCTCCAGGAGGTGTTCTCGACGATGTCCACTTCCACCTCGGGCGGGTGGCGTTCCAGGTAGGCCGCGTAATCGATCAGCTCGACGTCGGGATCCTGGTCGATCTGCTCGAGGGCGAAGGAGAGCGCCATCTCACCGTGCCTGTGGTGGTGGCCGTACGTCTCGCCGTCGGTGGCGATATGGACCAACTGATCCCACTCCCGCCGGTCGTCAAAGCCGCCCAGCAGGCGGTCCCTGAAGTTCTCCCCTCGGCGGAGGAGTCCCTCGAAGGCGATCGCCTGCGAGATGGGGCCGTCGTAGAAGAAGAGGGCGATGCTCCGGCCGGAGGGCAGCATCTGAAGGTAGGCCCGACTGGGGTCGACCCGGGAACCGCTCACATCCTCCCAGGAATCCTCACCTCCATCGAGAGGTCGGATCCGTGCGGCCTGTCTGGGAGCCAGGACGGTGAACGTGAGTCCCCGCTCGGCCATGACGTCGAGGGTCTCCAGGTCGACGGCGGTCTCCGGCAGCCACATCCCCTCGGGGGCCCGGCCGAAGCGGTGTTCGAAGTCGCGGATGCCCCACGCCACCTGTGTGTGCTTGTCGCGGGACGAGGCCAGAGGCATGATCATGTGGCTGTAGGCCTGCGCGAGGGCCGAGCCGCGGCCGAATCGCTCCCGGCTCCGGCGGTCGGCGTCCAGCACGGCGAGGTAGGTCTCCGGAGCCTGCTCTTCAAGCCAGGCGAGGAGGGTCGGTCCGAAATTGAAGCTCATCGAGGCGTAGTTGTTGACTATGGCGCGGATGTGACCGTGGTCGTCGAGGATGCGCGAGGCGCCGTTCAGAGCGTAACACTCGGCTGTGACGCGCTCGTTCCAGTCGTGGTCGGGGTATGCCGAGTCCTGCATCTCGACCGTCTCCAGCCAGGCGTTCTCGCGCGGCGGTTGGTAGAAATGGCCGTGGATGCACACGTAGCGCTTCATCTACACCCTCTCTTCCAGGGGGACGAGCAGTGCGGCCGAGAGGGCACCCAACGAGAGGTGCACGGTCCCGTCGGACTCCACGACCGGGGGCAGGGCGCTTCCCGGCCCGGCCCAGAGATCGTCGGCCGAGTCGAAGGCCGTGCGCCATCGACCCGGAGGCAGGGGGAGTTCCACTTCGGCCGGCGCGCGCCCGAAGTGGAGCACGAGGGCCACCTCATAGCGCGAGGATGGGGCAGGGCGGTCGGTCGCCGCCGACCCGGCCTTGGCCGCCGCCGCCCGGCGTCGGAGCACGAGAGTCTCTCCGGGCACGGTCTCCACCGTCTGTGTCTCCTTGCTCAGATGGGCCAGGGCCGGGTCGGTGCGCCGCAGCGCAAGGAGCTCACGGTAGAACTCGCGCAGGGCGCGGTGCGAAGGTTCGCGCAGCAGCTCCCTGTGGAGTCGGCAGCTGTCGAAGGTGACGGGATCCTGGGGATCGGGCATCGGTTGGTCGGGTGTGAAGCCCGGGAAGTCGGAGAACTCCTCACGTCGGCCGCGCCGCACGGCCTCCACCAGGGCGGGGTCGCCGTGGTCGATGAAGTAGAGGAAAGGCGCGGTCTCGCCGTACTCTTCGCCCATGAAGAGCAGCGGCAGGTAGGGCGAGAGGATGACGGCGGCGGCGGCCAGCTTCAGCGCTTCGAAGGGCACGAGGCTACTGAGGCGCCCGCCGAGAGGCCGGTTGCCCACCTGGTCGTGGTTCTGGCTGTAGGCCAGCAGGCGCCGCGCGGGGATGGCCGCGGGCGAACTGCCGTGGCGCCGCCTCCTGTACGCCGACCAGCGACCGCCATACACGTAGCCGTCTGCGAGCGCCGTGGCGAGGTGCTCCATGCCGCCGAAGCTCTCGTAGTAACCGTCTCGCTCCCCGGTCAGCACGGCGTGCAGGGCGTGATGCAGGTCGTCGTTCCAGTGAGCGTCGAGGCCCATGCCACCCCGGTCGGGCGGGGCCAAGAGGGCGGCGTCGTTGGCGTCGCTCTCGGCGATCAGATGGATGTGGCGGCCCGTGGCCCGGGCGTAGCCGTGCACCGCGTCGGCCAATTCGCGCAGGAAGGGTAGAGCCGAGCGGTCGATGAGGGCGTGCAGGGCGTCCAGCCGCAGGCCGTCGATGCCGTACTCGGCCACCCAGTGCAGTGCGTTCTCGATGAAGTAGCGGCGCACCTCGTCGCTGTCGGGACCATCCAGGTTGATGGCCCGGCCCCAAGGAGTGTGGTAGACATCCGTGAAGTAGGGCCCGTAATCGGCCACCCGGGAGCCCTCCGGTCCGAAGTGGTTGTAGACCACATCGAGGATGAGGGCGAGTCCGCGCTCATGACAGGCGCTCGCCAGGCTGCGCAGACCGGCGGGGCCGCCGTAGGTGTTGTGCGGGGCGAAGGGGAAGGCGCCGTCATAGCCCCAGTTGCGTTGTCCGGGGAACTGGGCCACCGGCATGAGCTCCACGGCGGTCACGCCCAGGTCGACCAGGTCGTCCAGGTGGTCGACGGCCGCTGCGAAGGTGCCGGCAGGAGTGAACGTGCCCACGTGCAGTTCGTAGAAGACCAGCTCCTCGAGGGGCCTCCCCAGAAAAGCCGGAGAGAGGGGCACCTCGACCGCGACCACCTCTGAAGGTCCGTGCACACCTTGGGGTTGCGAGCGTGAGGCCGGGTCGGGCAGCTCCTCATCTTCCGGAGCGCCGGCGGCACCGGCAAGCCGGTAACGGTAGAGCGTGCCCAGCTTCACCTCCTCGGCCAGGGCCGCATGGTAGCCGCGCGGCTCGGGCTCCAGGACCACCCGCCGTTCACGATCACCCAGAAGGTGCACCTCGACCCGGTCGGCGCGAGGCGCCCACACCCGGAAGAGACAGCGGTCGGCGCCCTGAGGCACGGCGCCGAGGCTCGGCTGCCAGCCCCGCGACGCCACCCTCAACCCCGGCACTTCAGGAACACCGCTCCCAAGGGAGGTAGGGTCAGCGTCAGCGAAGCGGGCCGTCCGTGGAACGGGAAGGGAGCCGCCTGCACTCCCCCCAGGTTGCCCTGCCCGCTCCCGCCGTAGTCCGCGGCGTCGCTGTTCAGCACCTCTTCCCAGAGGCCGGCGCTTGGGACTCCCAGGCGATAGTTGTGGCGGGGCAACGGGGTGAAGTTCAGGGCCACGAGCACCACTTCGTCGTCCTTGCCCTTGCGCAGGAAGCTGACCACGCTCTGCTCGGAGTCGTTCGCGGCGATCCACTCGAAGCCCGCCTCATCCAGGTCGAGGTCGTGCAGGGCGGGCTCCTCCCGGTAGAGTCGGTTGAGGTCGCTCAGGAGGCGCTGGATGCCGGCGTGGCTTTCGTCGCCCAACAGGTGCCAGTCGACGCTCGCCTCGTGGGCCCACTCCCGCCACTGGCCGATCTCCGCGCCCTGGAAGAGCAGTTTCTTACCCGGCTGGCCGTACATGTAGCTCAACAAGAGTCGGAGGTTGGCGAACTTCTGCCACGGGTCGCCCGGCATCTTGTTCAAGAGCGAGCCCTTGCCGTGCACCACTTCGTCGTGGGAGAGGGGCAACACGAAGTTCTCGGTGAAGGCGTACAAGGCGCGGAAGGTGAGGCGGTCGTGGTGGAACTTACGGTGGACAGGCTCGTGGCTCATGTACTCGAGGGTGTCGTGCATCCAGCCCATGTCCCACTTGAGACCGAACCCCAGTCCGCCGACGTAGATGGGGCGCGAGACCATGGGCCAGGCGGTGGACTCCTCCGCGATGCACTGCACGTCGGGGTAGTGGGCGTAGACTTCGGTGTTCAGGCGACGCAGGAACTCGATGGCCCCCAGGTTCTCGCGTCCCCCGTAGATGTTGGGGATCCACTCCCCCGCCTTGCGGGAGTAGTCCAGGTAGAGCATGGAGGCGACCGCGTCCACCCGCAGGCCGTCGGCGTGGTAGTGGTCGAGCCAGAACATGGCGCTGCTCAGCAGGAAGCTGCGCACTTCATGCCGCCCGTAGTTGAAGATGAGGCTCTTCCAGTCGGGATGGAATCCCTGACGCAGGTCGGCGTGCTCGAAGAGGTGGGTGCCGTCGAAATAGGAGAGGCCGTGCTCGTCGTCGGGGAAGTGCGAGGGCACCCAGTCCAAGATCACCCCCAGGCCCTCTTGGTGCAGGTGGTCGATGAGGTACATGAAGTCCTGCGGGGTCCCGTAGCGGCGGGTGGGGGCGAAGTAGCCCGTGGTCTGATAGCCCCAGGAGCCGTAGAAAGGGTGCTCCATCAACGGGAGGAATTGCACGTGGGTGAAGCCCAGCGTGAGTGCGTGCTGGGCCAGTCGAGGGGCGATCTCCCGGTAGGAAGGCAGGCGGGACGGATCATCTGGATCCCGCATCCACGAACCTAGGTGCACCTCGTAGATGGCGATGGGCGCGTCGAGGCGGTTGTGGCCACCCCGCGTCTCCATCCACGCGTGGTCGCCCCACTCGTACTCGAGATCCCACACCACCGACGCGGTGCGCGGCGGCTCCTCGTGCATGCGACCGAAGGGGTCGGCCTTGTCCACCGTGTAGCCGCTGCCGCGGGAGACGATGTGGTACTTGTACAGTGCTCCCTTGTCTACGCCGGGCAGGAACGCCTCCCAGATGCCCGAGGCTTCACGCGCGTGAAGGGGGTGGGTCTCCGTATTCCAACCGTTGAAGTCGCCCACGACCGAGACCCTCTCGGCGTTCGGAGCCCAGACGGCGAAGTGGGTGCCTGCCGTGCCCTCGACCGTCAAGGGCCGCCCGCCCAGCCTCTCGTAGAGCCGCAGGTGGCTCCCCTCGTTGAAGAGGTAGAGGTCGTCTTTGGTGAGCAGGGTGTGCCGTTCGTGCGCGGGATCGGTCATGTCACTCTTCCTTGCGGGTATCGGTCCGCCGTTCTTCGATCAGCTCCAGGAGTCCCCGCAGGGGGACGCCCACCCAGGTGGGCCGGTTGTTCAACTCGTACCGAAGCTCGTAGGCGGCCTTTTCGAACAAGAAGGTCTCGAGGAGGCGCTCGAGGGCCTCGGGGCGACGGGGAAGCCACTGTCCGTTCTGGGCCTCCTCCAGGTAGGAACGGAGGAAGGCGGCCGACACCAGACGATACCAGTAGTGCGCCCACGGGAGGAGATCGCCCACGTCCTCAGGTCGCACGGTCCCTTGGTGCAGTGCGGTCATGGTCGCATAGTTGAACGAACGGATCATGCCCGCCACGTCGATCAAAGGCGAGCGCTTCATGCGTCGCTCGCTCATGGGGCGGGCGGGTTCGCCCTCGAAATCGATGATGACGAAATCGCGTCCCGAGTACAGCACCTGCCCCAGATGGTAGTCGCCGTGGGTGCGCGTGCGCAGGGCTCCAAGGGGCTTGGCGAGGGCTTCTTGCAGGCGGGCCGTCACTTCGCCCTCGTGGTTGAGCACCTGGGTGGCGAGGGCGCGATCGTCTTCGGCGAGCAGATGACGGCGGCGGCGCAGGATCTCGAAGCTCTGGCGGACCATTCCCCGCACCGATTGGTAGAGCGAGCGCTGGTAGTGAGGGGTGAAAGGCTCGGGGGCGAAGGCCGGATCATCGGTGTCCGAGTTCAGCGCGGCGTGAAGTTCGGCGGTCCGTCTCCCCAGCAGGCGCGCGGACTCCAGATAGTCGTTCAACAGGTCCGGGGCGTCTTGGGGGATCTCCTCTTGAACCAGTTCGAGGAGGGGTCGCGTGTCGACCGGCGCGGTGGACCGCCGGCCCTCCATGGTCAGCACCTGTTCGAAGAAGCGGCCCAGCGAGTCCAAAGTGTAGTGCCACGCGTCGCCCTCGTTCGGCACGAAGCCTTGGAGCATGGCCACGGTCACGGGTGCCTGCCGACTCCTGCGGTACTCCAAGGCGCCGGCAACCGGGGCGATGGACGTGAACCCCGTGCGGTCGGTGAGAAAGCGGCCCACCTCCAGATCGGGGTTCACACCCTCTTCGATGTGGCGGAAGAGCTTCAAGATCAGCCGGTCACCGTAGACAACCGAGGTGTTGGTCTGCTCGCCGCGCAGAAGGGTGGCGGCGGGTAGCTCGCCGGCGCCGCGTAGCTTCCTGAAGGCCTTGGTGGGTATCCCCACCAGGGTTCCGCCGGCCCCCTTCAACCGCCGGCGCCGCGCGATCAGGTCCAGCAGCTCGTTCGACAGAGCGGCGTCGCCGAAGGCGTCGAACAGCAGGCCTGCACTGTCGGCCTCTCCCCCTCGGCGCACGGTCACTCGGGTGATCACGCTGGGGCCCAGGTCCTTGCGGGCATGCTCGGAGTCGGCGGCGTAGGCCAGAGGCAGGACGTAGGTCTCGGGCTCCCCTTCCGAGTACTCCACCTCGGCCACCACCAGCTGCACGTCGTCCTTCCCTTCCAGGGGCATGGGGATGGTCTCTTGGATGACCACCCGTACGATGGAGCGGGCCTTGCCTTGGAACCAGCGGCGCCCCTTGAGTGCCTTGGCCAGTCGGTTCTCCAGGTCGACCCGCGCCTTCCCCTCGAAGACCGCCGACCACGCTCCGCGTACGGCGAGGGGGAGCGGGCCGGTCTCCTCGTCGAACACATCCGCTTCGGACTCGACGCGGGGGGTCTCCATGGCCAGCCAGTGGAAGGCGTGCGGTGCCAAGGTGAAATCGTATGAGCGTTCGCCCTGCACCTCGGGGAAGACCGCGCGACCAAAGAGCTCCACTGGGATCGTACCGGCAAGGCGGGAGAGGTCGAGCGCGACGTACTGGGTGAAGCGGGAGAGGTTCGCCACCACCAGGATCCGCTCGTCCTGCCAAGACCGGATGAAAGCTAACACCTTCCGGTTCTCGGGCAGCAAGAACTCTATACTGCCGCGCCCGAAGGCCTGATGCTGCTTGCGCAACGCGATGAGGCGCTTCACCCACCAGAGCAGCGAATGCGGGTTGTTCTGTTGTGCTTCGACGTTGACCGCCTCGTAGTGGTACTCCGGGTCGGTGATGACCGGCAGATAGAGGCGTTGGGGGTTGGATCGTGAGAAGCCGGCGTTGCGGTCGGAGCTCCACTGCATGGGGGTGCGCACGCCGTTGCGGTCACCCAGGTAGATGTTGTCGCCCATCCCGATCTCGTCGCCGTAGTAGAGCACGGGCGTGCCCGGCAGGCTGAAAAGCAGGCCGTGCATGAGCTCGATCTGGCGGCGGTCGTTGTGTAGGAGCGGCCCCAGCCGGTGGCGTATGCCCAGATTGATGCGGGCCTGAGGCTCGCCGGCGTACATGCGATACATGTAGTCGCGGTCTTCGTCGGTGACCATCTCCAAGGTGAGCTCGTCGTGGTTGCGCAGGAACAGGGCCCACTGGGCGTTCTCTGGGATGTCCGGGGTCTGCTGCAGGATATCGACGACGGGGAAGCGGTCCTCCTGGCGGATGGCCATGAAGAGCCTGGGCATCACCGGGAAGTGGAAGGCCATGTTGCACTCGTCGCCCTTGCCGAAGTACTCGGCCGCGTCTTCGGGCCACTGGTTGGCCTCGGCCAGCAGCACCCGGTTCTTGAAGTTCTGGTCCACGTGGCGGCGCAGGCGTTTGAGGTAGGCGTGCGTCTCGGGCAGGTTCTCGCCGGTGGTGCCCTCGCGCTCGTACAGGTAGGGGACGGCGTCCAGGCGGAGGCCGTCCACACCCATGCCCAGCCAGAAGTCGATGATGCGAAGCATGGCGGTGCGAACGTGGGGGCTCTCGAAGTTGAGGTCGGGTTGGTGGTTGTAGAAGCGGTGCCAGAAGTAGGCGCCGGCCACCGGGTCCCAGCTCCAGTTCGAGTGCTCGAAGTCCTTGAAGATGATGCGGGTCTGCTCGTACTTCTCGGGGGTGTCGCTCCACACGTAGAAGTCGCGCCACTTGGTGCCCGGCTTGGCCCGTCTCGATCGCTGGAACCAGGGATGCTGGTCGGAGGTGTGGTTGAGCACGAGTTCGGTGATCACGCGTATGCCGCGGCGGTGCGCGGCGCGCAGAAAGCGGCGGAAGTCCCCCAGTGTGCCGTAGTCGGGGTGCACGTCCATGTAGGTGGCGATGTCGTAGCCGTCGTCCCGTAGCGGAGAGGGGTAGAAGGGCAGGATCCACAGGACCGTGACTCCCAGGTCCTGCAAGTAGTCGAGTTTCTGGGTGAGTCCGCGGAGATCGCCGATGCCGTCGGCGTTACTGTCGAAGCCGGCGCGCACGTGGATCTCATAGATGATCGCGTCCTTGTACCAGAGCGGGTCGTCGGGGAGCAGGACGGGTTCGATCGTTGTTCGGCGGGGGCTCATACGCGTGGGCTACACATAGTAGGAGAAGTCCTTCTCGGTGCGAACGTGGCGCTTGACTCTGAAGAGATGGGCGGGCAGCGTGTGCGGATCGAGTTCCACGAAGTTGTGCGGGCCCTGCCACAGATAGTGGGCGCCGCTCAGGAGATCGTGCACCTGGAAGGGCGCATCCGGGTCGAGAGACAGGGCATCGAGGTCGAGATCGACCCAGCCGCGTTGGGTCTGGTAGGGGTCGAGGTTGACCACCACGATGACCACGTTCTCCTCGTCGGGAGCGCGCTTCGAGAAGCAGATGAGCCGGTCGTTGTCGACGCCGTGAAAGTGCAGGCCGCGGTCGGACTGCAGGGCTCGGTTCTCCCGGCGGCACCGGTTGACCAGGGTGACCACTGGGCGCAGGCTGTCCGGGTGGTGCAGGTCCCAGCTTCGCACCTGGTACTTCTCCGAATCCCGGTACTCCTCGCTGCCGGGTTCGCGAGGCTCGTGCTCCAAGAGTTCGAAGGCGGGACCGTAGACACCGTAGTTCGCGCCCAAAGTGGCGGCCAGGATCAGCCTGATCACGAAGGCCGGTCGCCCCCCCGTCTGCAGGTAGGCGCTCAGGATGTCGGGGGTGTTGGGCCACAGGTTCGGCCGGAAGAACTCAGCCACCTGGGTGCGCGTGAGCTCGGTGAAGTACTCGGTGAGCTCCCACGCGGTGTTGCGCCAGGTGAAGTAGGTGTACGACTGGGTGAAGCCCAGTTTCGCCAGCCGGTACATGACCTTCGGCCGCGTGAAGGCCTCGGCGAGGAAGATGATGTCGGGGTGCTCGGCTTTGACCGTCCCGATCAACCACTCCCAGAACGCGAAGGGCTTGGTGTGGGGGTTATCCACGCGGAATATGCGCACGCCCTGGTCGATCCAGAAAAAGACGATCCGGGCGAGCTCCTGCCAGAGCCCCTCTCGGTCGGAGGTATCGAAATCGATGGGGTAGATGTCCTCGTACTTCTTGGGCGGATTCTCCGCGTACTGCACCGTGCCATCCGGGCGCCGGCGGAACCAGTCCGGATGCTCGGCCACCCAGGGATGATCGGGAGAGCACTGATACGCCAGATCCAGGGCCACCTGCAGGCCGAGCTCTTCGGCCCGGCCGATGAACGCGCGAACGTCCGCCAGAGTTCCCAGTCGAGGATCGACGGCGTCGTGGCCGCCGGCTACCGAGCCGATGGCCCAGGGGCTGCCCGGGTCATCCGGTGCGACCTCGGTGGTGTTGTTGGGGCCCTTGCGGTGACTATGCCCGATGGGGTGGATGGGGGGCAGGTAGACGACGTCGAAGCCCATGTCTGCGACGTACTCCAGGCGCGAGTGGCAGTCGTTCAGGGTGGCGTGGTCTAGGCGCGGGTCGTCCTCCACGCACGAACGCGGGAAGAACTCGTACCAGGCGCCGAAGCGCGCTCTCACCGGGTCTACCACCACCTCGAGTTCGCGCGGGTAGGTCGTGGCCCGCCCCACCTCCGGGTGCTCCGCCATGAGGTCGGCCAGAGCGGGATCGAGGCCGGCTTCGACGCGGTGCTCGAGGGCGTCTTCGGTCAGGGGGGCCTGGGCGGCTCCGATCGGGGGGGCCTGGGCGTCTCCGGTCAGGGGGGCGGCTGAGTCACCGCTCGCCCGTCGGTCCTTCACGGTACCGCCCGACAAGGTCGCGGCGAGGGCGCGAAGAGCGGTCTTTCGCCTGCCCGACGCACGCTTCAACGTCTCGGCTACGAGGGCGGCGCCCACGCGCAGGTCGACGTCCACCTCGACACCGGCCTCCACCTTCTTCGCGAGGTCGCGCCGCCAAGTGGCGAACGGGTCGACCCAGGCACGCAACGTGTAGACATACCGTCCCAGACGGTCGACCGTGAACCGCCCACGCCACCGGTCGTTGACCAGCTCCTCCAGGGGCGCCTCCCGCCATCCGGTCTCGTCCAGGTGGCGGTAGAGCAACACGGCCGCGAGAACATCGTGCCCGTCGGCGAAGATATCCGCTTCGACGACCACGCCCTCACCCAGGGTCCGCTTGATGGGGAACCGGCCGCAGTCAATCTCGGGGATCACGGACTCGATGACGATCCGCGGTGGTTCCTGGTCGATGGGTGTGGCAGTCATGGTAGTGCCCTCCCCGATAGAGGGTCAGACTATGCCTGGCCGGGCATGGGCGGAGGGCGGTGTCGCCCGTCTTCTCGGTCTCGGTCCGCCCAACCGCCGGGCATTGAACTGCGATCCAGCTGCCTGAGGTTCCGATCGGCTAAGAGGGCGCGAACTTGATCGTGGTCGAATCCAAGACCGATGTCGAAGAGCCGCCACAGGAGTGCTTCGGTCGAGACGTCGAAGTGCCGCGCAATGGCGACGAGATCTGCCGGAGCGACGAAGCCCGTCCTCGGCGCGGGCTTTCATGGCCGTTCCTCGGCCAACGGCCGCTCGCCAGAGGACGGTTGGCCGTGCGGTCAGTTCCGCGGAGTCCAGCGGGGTGATCATCGTGGAAGAGGCCAAGCAGGACCGTCTCAAGCGCGCTGGGTGACGCGTGGGTGACGCGGGGGACTTCCTCGAGTCGACGCCCGAAGAAGAGACGTTCGTCCAGCTCAAGCTGGCGTTGGCGTTCTATCTGCGAGAACTGCGCGTGGCGCATGGCTGGACTCAGTCTCAGGTGGCGCGCCGACTTCGATCGAGCCAGTCCCGGGTGGCGAAAATGGAGGCGGCCGATTCCTCGGTCTCTCTCGACCTGTTGGTGCGGTCTCTGTTGGCCCTGGGCGCCTCGCGCGCCGACGTTGGCCGGGTGATCGCGCGGGCTGGCTCGAACTTGTGCCGGGTCAAGGAATCGCCGTAGTATGATGAAGCAGCCGCGCGGGTGGACGGGTCGCGCGGCTTGGAGGTGGGGCGACCTGGGGGCCTGGATACGTGAGCGCATCGGACAACCAAGCGGGAGTGCTTGAGCGCGACGAATTGCTCGCCGAGATCGTGCGGAGGCTGGTGGGTGCCTACGACCCGTCTCGCATCTATCTGTTCGGTTCGCGTGCGCGCGGCGATGCCGGTCCGGACAGCGATTACGACATCATGGTCATCGTGCCGGATGACGTCCCGCCGGCGCTCAAGGATAGCGACCTCGCCTACGACGTCCTCTGGGGTCTGAAGGAGGCGGGGGACATCCTCATCTGGACCACCGGTCGCTTCGAACAGACCAGGCACCTGCGCAGCTCGCTGCCGGGCACCGTCCTTCGCGAGGGGATCCTCCTGCATGCGGCCTGAGCCTGCGAGCGTGGCCGAGGCGGGCGCGTGGCTTCAGAAAGCGGCCCAGGACCTTCGAGCGGCGGGCGTGGACCTCGACGCCCAGCCGCCGCTCGCCGAGGATGCCGCGTTCCACGCGCAGCAGGCGGTGGAGAAGTCGCTCAAGGCCCTCTTGGCGCTCCATGACCTCCCCATCCGCAAGACCCACGACCTCGTCGCCCTTGGCGCGCAGTGTGTTCAGATCGACCCGAGTCTCGAGCCCCTGTTGCGCGAGGCCGGGCGGCTCACGAAGTATGCATGGTTGTATCGGTATCCTGGCGCACCACCGCCGCTGTCGGAGGAGGCGGCTAGGATCGCCGCAGCGTTGGCAACCCGGGTGTTTGAACAGATGTCCTCGGCGGTCGAGTCCACGGGCCGGGGCTCGACGGCCGAGGATGGATCGACCAACGCGGGGTAGTCACTCGTAAGCGTTGCGGCGGAGGTGGCTTCGTGGAACCTGCCAAAGGCTACGTCGGACTCACCGACCCGGACTGGTACGCGTTCCTCTCGTCGCAGCCGCGGGTGGACGAGGTCAACTTCTGGCAACCCCACGGCAACCGGGCATTCCGCGCCCTCAGGCAGGGTGAACCCTTCTTCTTCAAGCTCCGCTCCCCCTTGAAGGCGATCGCCGGTTTCGGTTTCTTCGAACGGTACGAGGCTCTGCCCGCTTGGCTTGCCTGGGACTGCTTCGGTGAGATGAACGGCGCTCCCGACTTCGATTCCATGATCGACCGCATCGCGCGCCTACGGGGGGACGGCGAGCGGTCCCTGCGCTCGGGTCAGGCTCTGATCGGATGCATCATGATCACCGCCCCCATCTTCTTCGCCCGCGACGAGTGGGTGGCGCCGCCGGTCGACTGGGCGCGGAGCGGCATCCAGCAGGGCAAGACGTACGTGCTCAACGTGGCCGAGGGTGACCGCATCTTCCGCGAATGCATCGAGCGGGCGATCGTCGGTGGTCGCTACTGGAACGTGGATGATGCCGGGCCCGCGGGCGGCGTCCCGGGAGGGGCGCGGTACGGGACGCCTCACGAGGTGCGGCCGCGACTGGGTCAGGGGACCTTCAGCCTCGCTGTGCGGGACGCGTACGACGGCGCCTGCGCGGTCACCGGGGAACATTCGGCGCCGGTGCTCGAGGCGGCCCACATCGTCCCCTACGGTCGGGGCGGCGGGCACCGTGTGGAGAACGGACTCCTTCTTCGCAGTGACCTTCACCGGTTGTACGACCACGGGTACGTGACGGTCACGCCTGACTACGTCTTCCGCGTCGGCGACAGCCTGCGCGAGGACTTCCGCAACGGCCGCAGCTACTACCACCTGGACGGCGCCCCCATCGCGGTGCCCGCGCCGGTGGTGTGGCGGCCCGATCGCGAGCTTCTGGACTGGCACGGGCGCGAGGTGTTCCGAGGGTGAGGGCACGGGGCCGCGTCGGCGCGGCCGCCGCAGGGCTTCGGCGACCCCGCGGCTGGCCGCGGGTCAACGGACGAAGCGTGAGTCGAGCGATCCGCTTGGGTGGCACTACGATGTCGACGGCTCCGGCCAGCGCAGGGGCCGCGTCCACCTCGATCGGCTGTCGCTCGGCCATACTGGGAGCGGCGAAGCGAAAGGGGAGGCGGCTGCCATGGTCGAACTCGACCGGATCACGCTGGACGCCACGGTCATGGGCGGAAAGCCCTGCATCAAGGGCACTCAGGTCACCGTGGGCACCGTTGTCGGGTTGATTGCCGCCGGTCGAACGATCGACGAGGTTGTGGAAGCCTACCCGTATCTCGTCCGCGATGATGTGCTGCAGGCCCTCACGTATGCCGCGTGGCGCTCCGAGGAACGGGAGTTCTCCCTCTCCACCTCGTAAGCACGCCGCCCTCGATTCTCCTGCTACAGCTAGTTGACCCCCGCGAGCCGGCGACGCTCGGCGCCGCGCGGCTTGGCCACCGGAACGACGTCGCACCCCAAGGCGTTCGCCACTTCGACCATGGTACGCAGGGTCGGACTCGACTTGTGCTGCAGGAGATGCGAGACCCGAGCTCGGGAGACGCCGAGGCTGCGGGCGAGGTCGGCCTGGGAGACGCCTAGGTCCGCCATCCGGCGGGCGACCGAGTTCGTGAAGGCACTCACGGCGAGCTCGTGCGCGTACTCGAGTCCACCGACATCGTCCGAAACGAGTCCACCGAGTTGGTCGACAAGATCACTCATATGTTGCACCCTCCTCCAAGAAGCGGTCGATCGTTGACTTCACCGCACTGATAGTCTCGTTGAACCGCTGCTCGCTCGTCGTCTTGTCCTCCATGCGCACGATGACCAGGCCACGCTTCGTCTGAAAGGCGTATGCCCGACACGCGCGCGGGTGATGGACCTTGTATTCGCAGAGACGATGGCCACGGTGCCGGTGCGCATCGAGCCACCGGAACAGTTCCTGGTTCGCGGGCGGTCCGTTCTTGTCGACGTCTTCGATCCGCGCAAGCATGATCGGAGCCGTGTCCCGGTTCTTCTTCAGGTACTTGAGAGGCTGGCACTGCCCTGACTCCGAGACGAGCATCCACGTGCGGGTTCCGACCCTGCTCGCCTTCACGTCGTCGGCCCGATCGGAATATCTCCACCATCGCGGTAGTGTAAACAAACATATTGACAGTTGTCTAGTATGGAGCTCCGAATGTGCGCGTCTAGGGACGGGATAATTGCGAGCATGGTGTCTCCCTCTTGGCGAGGTTGCACGGAGCATTGACCGTTGCACGCGCTGGCGCCCAGGGGAATCGGACAAAGGTACGGTGTTGAAAGCGGCCACCCCGCCCCTTGTGCAATCAGTGACTATCCGGTACGAATACGCACAGCGCGCACGGCGCCCGCGGCGCGCGCAGAACGCACACCCACACTCGGACCGGAGGCGGCATGACCCCTTTGATGGCGTTCCTTCACTTCGTCGGCGTCAGCATCCTCGTGGGGGGTGAGCTCTTGATCGCCATGATCGCCATCCGGGCGCAGAAGGACGACAACGCCCTCACCTTCTTCGTCGGATTCCTTTATCGGATCGCCGTCTTCATGTGGGTGGGCGTCATCTTGTCGGCCGTTGGCGGCACCGGGCTGATCCTCACGCTCGACTATCCGATTGCTGGGCTCTTCGTCGTGAAGCTGGTGCTCGTGGGCGTGGTCATCGGCGTGTCGTTGGTGATGTTGCTGGGGCTGCCGAAGGTGAAGGCCGCGGCGGCAGCGGACTTCTCGGGACTGAGGAGCAACAGCCAGTTCAAGCAGTTAGACGTCATCAGCCGCATCAACCTCCTCCTCGTCCTCGCGATCCTAGTGATCTCTGTCGTGATGTAGGCGCCGGGCTTCGTACTGCACGACGGTGATGTAGAGCCGCGTGCCTACGACTGCTCAAGGGCCCGCTACCGCCCCTACCGACTCTTAAGCCGCCCGCCCCACCGCGCCGCCGGCGTCCTCGGATTTCCGGTCGAGGATCAGCCCATCACGCACCCGGATGATCCTGTCGCAGCGCGACGCGACTCCATCGTCGTTTCCAAGGGCACGGGTCATCCCCTCGCAGCGGAGGCCTGGCCGACAGCGATTGCATCAATAATTCTGAGAAGTATTGACCGAGCCGAGCCCTGCACGCTATCTTGTCTCCTTCTCTTGCGGCCGGGGGGCAGCGGGGCGCCGTTTGTTCGCGGGAGGACCCACCTTCTCGATCGGAGTTCTTTGGGTGCCAGCAACCCTCGCGGCATACGAGGGCGCTCGATCCCCTGCCGGCAGCGGAGGTCTGCTCGTCAACGTGTTGTTGCCTTGGAACGTCGGACCATACTCGGAGTGGAGGATCCATGCGGCACTCGTACCAACTTGGGCGTGACCGGTCGGCGGCGTGGGCTCTGGCTCTGTTCCTGATAGTCGCGCTCGCCCTGCTCCTGCCCTCGCTCGTTTCGGCGGCAGACAAAGTTCTCCTCACCGGCTCGATCACAGGTGCTGACGCGTTGGCCCCCCTCGGAGGCGTGACCGTCGATGAATTCAAGTTCGACGGAGCCAACTACCAGTGGGTGGGCACCACTACCACAGGCTCAGACGGCGCCTACATCGTCTACGGCTCTGTTCCGGGAGACTACCGATTCGTGTACGCGGCCGGGGGCCGAGTCTCTCAGACATATGACGTCACCTGGAACGGCGGCGCTCCCCTGACCCACGATGTGGCCCTGGCCTCCGCCAAGCTCATCGCGCAGGGCACGGTGACCTACGCCGGCACCGGCGCAAACGTCACGGGTGCACACGTTCAGGCCTACTGGTCCAACGGGAGTTCGTACGAATGGGTAGGGGAGGCCTACTCGCGAGCTGACGGATGGTACGTCTTGTACGAGACCGAGGCACGTGGACCGGGCGAATACCGGTTCAGTGTCAACGTCCCCGGCCACTGGCTCCAGTCGGTGGACACTAACTGGGACGGCGCCGCAGTCCTCAGCGTGGGATTCGTAGTCGTTGCCGTGGGTCCGGACGCCTACGAACCTGACGACACGTTCGAGCAGAGCAAATCGATCGTTGTCGGAGGCCCTAGCCAGGAGCGTTCGATCTACCCTCTGGGCGACCACGATTGGGTGACGTTCCAGGCCCTGGCCGGCACCACGTACGTGATTGAGACGCAGCCCAGCGCCAACTCCATTACAGACACCTATCTGTATCTCTATGCCGAAGGCACGGCCTTGGAGGACGATAACGGGGGCGCCTCTTCGTTCTCCCGCATCGTCTGGTCTTGCACAGCCGATCAGACCGTCTTCTTGATGGTGAGGAACGCGAACGACGGCGCATCGTGGGGACCCTACGTGCTTTCGGTCACAGAATTGCCGAACACTCCGCCCATCGCCTACGACGACTCCTACGAAGCAACGCAGGGCACCCTCCTTTCGGTGCCCGCATCGGAGGGTGTTCTCGCCAACGATTACGATGCCGACGGCGATACCCTGTGGCCCGAGGTGGTCGCCTGGCCCGGTCACGGAGCTCTGAGCCTCGGGGACGACGGCTCCTTCACCTACCAACCCAGCCCGGGCTTCGTCGGTGAGGACACATTCACCTATGCGGTGTTCGATGGGGAGTCCGCGTCGATTCCCGCCACAGTCACCATCACGGTCGTGGCGCGACCGGCTCAGCCGTTGTACAGCACCATCCGTGGGGCCGACCGCTACCAGACCGCCGTCCAGATCTCCAAGGCGGCCTATCCCTCCGGTGCACCGGTCGTCTTCTTGGTGAAGGGCGACAACTATCCCGACGCCCTGGCCGCCGGTCCCCTGGCCGCCGCCTACGGGGGCCCCATCATGATCACGCCCTCCACCGGGCTGAACGACACGGTGCGGCAGGAACTGAAACGTCTCGCCCCGGGCACGGTGTTCGTCATCGGACTGCCGGTCGCGCTGAACGCCCAGGTGAAGGCGGCGCTGCCCGGCCTCACCGATAGCGATCTCCACGAGATCCGCGGAACGGATCGCTATCACACGGCCACGCTCATTGCCGACGAACTCCTGGCCAAGAGGGGCTCCGTCGCCCGAGTCGTCTTGGTGGCGGGCGACAACTTCCCCGACGCTCTCTCTGTCGGGCCGCTGGCGGCCAAGCAGGGTTGGGCCGTGCTGCTTACACCTCAGAAGGGCCCCCTGCCTGCCGTCACCCGGCAGAAGATACTGGACCTGAAGGTGACCAAGGCGCTCCGAGTAGGGAACTGGGTCGGTCTGCCCGCGCGGGTCACCCCCACCGATCTTGTGGGCGTGGACCGCTACCACACGAGCGCCCTCGTGGCCGAATACGGCAAGGCCTTCGGGGTCACCTTCGAGCACATCGCCCTCGTGAAGGGCGACAACTATCCCGATGCGCTGGTGGTGGGGCCCTACCTGGAGGGTGTGTCCGGGACCGTCCTGCTGACGGCACAGACTGCGCTCCCCAGTCGGATAGTGACGCTGCTCGAGGGCAACATCTCCACCGTGCGGATCTGCGACATCGTGGGGCTGCCCGCCGCCATCAGCACGGAGATGGAGACGCGCTTCCCGCCGAGCGTGCCCACGGGGTAGTGGGGGGAGTGGGCGGATCGTTGCGGCGGCGTACGCGGCTATGACTGCTCGAGGGTGATCGAGGGGCGCATGCCCACGACTGCTCGAAGGTGATGCAGAGACGCGGGTCCCCGACCACTCGGGGACCCGCAATGCCTCCACCGAATCCTAGGCCGCCCGCTCCACCGCGCGGCCGGCGTCCTCGGACTCCCGGTCGAGGACCACCCCATCACGCATCCGGATGATCCTGTCGCAGCGTGACGCGACTTCTTCGTCGTGGGTCACGAGCACGAACGTCGTGCCGGTCTGACGATTGATCTGGCGCATCAAGTCGATGACTTCGGAGGAACTCGTCGAGTCTAGGTTGCCGCGGTCACGAACAGACCCTCATGATCCGGGGACGGAGCGTGGACAACCCCGTGCTCTTGTACCTTGCGGGCGGGCCGGGCGGCACCGACCTCGGCGCCATGCGCGGCGACGTCGGACTCGAGCAGGACTTCGTGGTGGTCACCTGGGAACAGCGCGGCGCCGGGAAGTCGTACTCGGCCCTCGACCCGGTGGAAACCCTGACGCTCGCCCAGACAGTGGCCGACACGCTCGAATTGACCGATTACCTGCGCGACCGCTTTGACGAGGAGAAGGTCTACCTGGCAGGCAACTCTTGGGGCACGATTCCCAGCGTGTTGGCCGCTCAGCAGCACCCCGAGTCGTTCCATGCGTTCGTGGGCGCCGGGCAGATGGTCAGCCCGCGTGAGACGGACATCATGTTCTACGAGGACACCCTGGCGTGGGCAGACTCGACCGGCAACACCGAGGTCGTCGCCTCGTTGCGAAAGAACGGTCCTCCGCCGTACGGCGATCTGCTCGACTACGAGCAAGCTCTGTCTCACGAGCACGAATGGAACTCCTACCCAGAGATCGATGCCAAAGAGATGCCGGCAAGTCTGTTCGTGCCGGAGAACACGCTGATGGACAGGGTCAATGGGCTGCGATCCTTCCTGGATTGCGCGAACACGTGGCGTGGGCGGGCCGCAGTGGTGAGATATGGCCTTGCCGGAAGGACAACTTGGACGTCAGTTGTCACTGCACAAAGGACGGATGTTCGGACATCATCGAGCGCCTGATCCGGTCCTCGCGCTCGAGGCTTGTCGGGGTCTCACGCCCTGAACGCCCACTCTCGACACCCCTCGATCACCCTCAGGTATGCGTGAGCCGCCGCCCTTGGGGTGTAGCGGGTCAGGTCGGGTCGGTCGCCGGTGGGCCTGGTCTCATCGAGCGCCTGCCGGAGGGCTGTCGCCATAGCCTCCGGGTCTCCGACGGGGACAAGAAGCCCGTACCGCCCGTCGGCCAGGATCTCCCGGGGGCCGACCGGGCAATCGGTCGACACGATCGGCGTGCCGAGCGCCAACGCCTCGATCAGCACCGTGGGAAGCGCCTCCCGCACCGAGCTCAGCGCGAACACGTCGGCGGCGGCGATGCGCGCCAGGGCGTCCGCCTTGAAACCCGGAAGATCGACATCGTCTTGTACGCCCGCTTGTCTCGAGAGCAGCTCCAGCGACGATCTCTCGTCGCCTTCGCCGAGAATGACGAGGCGCGCGCTTCTCGTTCGGCGAAGGATGGCAAAGGCTCGTATCAGCGTCGCGAAGTCCTTTTCGGGGGCCAGCCTGCCCGCCCCCATGATCACGGGCACCGCGGGGGCGGGAGCGGCCGTCGCGCCAGGGGCGGAAACGGCCGTCGCGCCAGGGGCGGCGTCAGAGGTCGCGTCGGCGGCATGCGACTCCCCCGCGGACTGAGCCGCGACCGACAGGAGTTCGTCGGTGACCACCGGGTTGTGGATCACGAACAGCTTGCCCGCGATGGCCGGCACCTCGTTCGCAACCACGTCGGCGACCGACTGTGACACGGCGACCACGGCGTCCGCGTGGCGGTAGGCTGAGTAGTCTGCTCGGAGTTTGACCCAGCGGAGCATCGCCGGCTCGTTCTGTAGGGCAAGGCGCAGCGGCGTGTGGACGGTCGCGACCACTGGGACACCTGTCCGCGCGATCAGTTTCGCGGCGACGGCGGCTACATTGGCGTGGTAGATGGCCGCGATGATGCCGTCCGGCTTCGACCGGCGCAGGTAGCGGGCCAACGGCCCGATGCTCCACCGAAGGCTCTCCACGTTGAGATCGACCACGCGGCCTTGTTCTCGCGCGCTGTCGGCGAACACGCCGGTCGCCGAGCCCACCACGAGCTCCACCTCGACGCCTTCGGCGCGAAGTCCCGCGGCGAGGTTCAGCGTCACTCGTTCGGCGCCGCCGCCTTCGAGATTAGGGAGGAAGAGCGCGATCCGACGCGGCCGACTGGGCGGACCACCCCGAGTCATGCGGGGAGCTCAGATCGCGAAGCGTGGCAGGCTAGGAAGTTCGGCACCAGGATCGACAACGCCACCGCTCCTCCAGGAAGGTCTTCGGCTACCGTTCGTGTGGAGGCCATTCTAGCAGCCGGCAATCGAGCGGCCCGCCGTACTCCCGGCAGCAACTCAATAGCCACCACAATATGAGAATCAATATCTATATATGAGAATCCGCTTGACGTGGTCGGGATAGCGGCGTAACGTCGACCGAAGTAGCCAGACCCCGCCACTCGGCCCGCCCGCAACCGGGGCTCCGCCGGGGCCTCGTGTCTGGTCACAGTATCGGGGTGTCAGTGTCTTCTTGATCGCGGAGGTTGTTGGTTCATGACGAACATCGGTGATTTGAAGGGTTTCTCGTATCCGCTCACTCCCAACGGCAAGTCCTCGGTGGTGGGTGACCTGCCGTGGCACTTCGCCTCGCAGTACATCAACATCACGTACCGGGCCGATCCCGATGCCATCGCGGCCTACCTGCCCGATCCACTTGAGCCCGGCGACGAGCCCGACGTGGTCAACATCGCCTTCAGCAAGTGGTGGTCGGTCTGGGACAACCAGACGGACATGGTCGAGGTCAACCCCGAGCGCACCTTCTATCGCGAGACCATCGCCTGGGTCGGCTGCTCCTACAAGGGTGAGCAAGGCCGCACCTGCGTCCTCACCTGGGTGGACAACGACTTCACCCTGGCCCGCGGCTGGTTCATGGGCTTTCCGAAGAAACTCGGTGTCACCATCATGAGCGACCCCAATCCCCTGAACCCGCGCATGGATCCCATCGGCCCCGGGTCGAAGCTCAAGGGTTTCGTGTCCGCTCATGGAGAGCGGCTGGCTGAGGGCATGATGACCATCACCGGCAAGGGCACCGAGGCCGATCTGCCCACGATCTTCAGCCGTCCGGTGATCAACCTCCGCCATTTCCCGAGTTTGGTGCCGGGTGCGGCTCCTTCCGTCCTCGAACTGGTGAAGCTCAACGGGTGCGACCTCCGCACCGGCGATGTGTGGCTGGGCGACGCCACGTTGAAGTTCTTCCCGTCCGAGGTCGAGGAGCACATGGCCGCTCTCGCCCCGATCGAAGTGCTCGGCGCGCAGTACTACAGCAACGGCTCGACGGTCACCGGCGGCGAAGTCCTACACAGCTGGGTCTGAGCGCGGGCGACGTGAGCATCGGCGAAGTGAAGACGGGCGTCGGCTTCAGGGTCCGACGGTAGCGACGTCCGATGGCGGGCACGCAGACACTCGACCGCAGCCTCGACATCTTGTTCCTCGTGGCTGAGTCGGCCGGGCCGCTCTCGGTGAGCGAGATCGCGGAGCGCACTGGCCTCAAGGACAGCACGGCGTACCGGCTCGTCCAGGCTCTGCGGGACCGCGGGCTGCTACTCCGCGAAGGGCGCAGCCAGATCACGCTGGGGCCGGCTCTCTTCGAGCTGGCCCGCGCCGCCAACCAGCAGATCGGCGGCGACCTGCCGAAACTCGCTCTGCCGCTGATGGAAGACCTCGTCCGGACTACGGGCGAGACCTCCTATCTGACCGTGCGTTCCGGGCTCGAAGTGGTGTGCATCGAGGCTGTGGAGAGCCCCCGCGGCGTGCGGGTGGCCTTCGGCAAGTGGCAGATCGCTCCGCTCTATGCCGGCTCGGCCACCGCGCTCCTGGCACATCTGGACGCGAGGCTCATCGAGAGGGTCGTCTCCGCCAACGCAGGAAAGCGCTACGCGAACGGCGAGGTCGTCACCCGGGAGCGCATCCTGGAGTCTCTCGAGCGCGTCCGTGCGGAAGGTCACGTCGTCACGTCGGGGGCGGTCGATCCCGACGCCACCGGCATAGGGGTCCCGGTCTTCGACGGCCGCGGCACGGCTGTGGCGGCGCTCAGTCTCGCCTGGCCCACAAGCCGTCGGGAGAACGAAGACCTCGAGGGTCTGATCGAAGCACTCGAGGAAAGTGGGCGGGCCGTCAGCGCCCGTCTGGCCGGAGTCTCTCCGTAGGGAGACGCGGCCGATACGAACGGTTATCCCGGGCCCTTCGCGGGCCGGGACTGGATCATATAGATCCGCCTGGATCAAACTACAAGGAGTAGGCATGGCTGAGAACGCGGGGGCATCACGATGAAGGAGCTGCTCAACGGATCGCGGGTGGGGCGCCTGAGCTTCATGACCGAGCAGGAGAAGATCGACCTGCACGAGGGGACCCTCACCATCCTCGAGACCATCGGTATGCGCGTGCACAACGACGAAGCCCTCGCCATGCTCGTCGATGCGGGCTGCACCGTCAAGGACGACCGTCTGGTGACCATCCCCCGGGACCTCGTCGCGAAGGCCATCGAGAGCGCGCCCAGCGTGATCAAGATGCACGACCGCGTCGGTGATCCGGCCATGGACCTCGGCGGGTACAACTCGTACTTCGGCACGGGCTCCGACCTCATGCACACCCTCGACCTGGAGACCGGCATCAGGCGCAAGAGCGTCCTCGAGGACATCGTCCGGGCCGCCCGCCTGGTCGACGCGCTGCCGAACATGGACTTCGTCATGTCGTCGGCGTACCCCTCGGACATCGAGGCGCACGACTCGTACCTGGTGAGCTTCAAGACCATGGTCGAGAACACTACCAAGCCGCTCGTGGTGACGGCCGAGAACGCCGGCGACCTCAAGGTGATGTGCGACATCGCCGGCGAGCTCCGCGGCGGGGCCGAGGCGTTGCGCGAGACCCCGTACTTCATCGCGTACCTCGAGCCGATCTCCCCCTTGGAGCACCCCTGGGAGAGCCTCGACAAATTGATGCTCTGCGCCGACACCGGCGTGCCGGCCATCTACGTCTCGGCGCCGATGGCGGGCGCCAGCGCACCCATCACCACCGCCGGGCAGATCGCTCAAGGCATGGCGGAGTCGCTGTTCGGCCTCGTCGTGCACCAACTTCGGCGTCCGGGCGCGCCATTCGTGTTCGGGAGCGGCCTCGCCACGCTCGACATGGTGACCGCCCAGTGCTCGTACAACTCCATCGAAGGCCTGATGGCCCACATGATCCAGGTGGAGATGTCCCGCTGGCTCGACCTGCCCAACTTCGGCTTCGGCGGCACCACCGATTCTCAGGCCGTGGACGTACAGATGGGCATGGAAGTGGCCGAACTCACCTTCCTGGTGATGCAGGCCGGGTCCAACCTGAACCACGACGTGGGCTACCTCGATTTCGGGCTCACCGGATCCCTCGAGCAGATCGTGATCACCGACGAGTTCGTCGCCATGAACCGGCGGTTCCTCAAGGGCATCGAGATCTCGCCCGAGACCCTCGCCCTCGACACCATCGCCGAGGTCGGCGCGGGCGGTCACTTCATGACCCAGGAGCACACCTACCAACACGTGCGCGACGTGCAGTGGCGTCCCACCCTGCTCAACCGCAAGGGACGCGACAAGTGGGAGGCCGACGGCTCCGTCGATATGGCCGAGAAGGCGCGGCGCCGGGTGACCCACCTGCTGGCTACCCACACGCCGGAACCGCTCGATGCGCAGTTCGGCGCGAAGATGGATGCGCTCGTCGCGGGGTTCCACCGGTTGGAAGAGGGCGCGGTCCGATGAACGAATGCGGCGTGGATCGCACCTGTCGCGAGAACGTGTTGGCCATCCAGCCTTACGTGCCGGGCAAGCCCATCGACGAGTGCAAGCGCGAGCTCGGCATCGAGCACTTCGTCAAGTTGGCGTCGAACGAGAATCCGTTCGGCGCCTCACCCGCCGCGAAAGCGGCCATGGTGGCCATGGTGGCCGAGTGCCACATGTATCCGGACGGCGGCAGCTACGTGCTCCGGCACGCGCTGGCTAGCCACATGGACCTGAGCGCCGACCACTTCCTCATCGGCTGCGGCTGCGCCGAGATCCTCAACATGCTCGCCGAGACCGTCCTTGAGCCGGGTGACGAGTTGCTCTACGGGTGGCCCTCGTTCTCGACGTACGAGTTCATGGCCAACCTGATGAAGGCGCGGTCGGTGCAGGTGCCGCTGATGGACTTCGCCTTCGACCTCGACGCCATGGCCGAGGCCGTCACGTCGAAGACCAAGATGGTGATCATCTGCAATCCGAACAACCCCACGGGCACCGTGGTGGACGCGACGTCGGTGGAACGCTTCCTCGACCGGATGCCCGAGGAGCTGCTGGTCGTGCTCGACGAAGCCTACGCCGAGTACGTGCACGACTTCGACTACCCCGACAGCCGCAAGCTGATCCTGGAGGGTCGCAACGTCATCTCGCTGCGCACTTTCTCGAAGGCGTACGGACTGGCGGGGGCACGCATCGGCTACTCGGTAGCCAGGCCCGCCCTCACCGAAGCGGTGAACAAGGTGCGCCAACCGTTCAACGTGAGCTCCATCGCCCAGGCCGGCGCGGTGGCGGCCCTCGCCGACCAGGAACATCTGCGTGCCTCAGTACAGTTCGCCGACAAGGGACGGGCCCAGCTCTACGAAGCCTTCACCGCCATGGGCTTGGCCTACGCTCCCTCATGGACCAACTTCGTTTTGGTGGACATCGGCATCGACGCGGCCAAGGCGTTCGACGAGTTGCTTCAGCGCGGGGTGATCGTGCGACCCCAGACTTCGTGCGGCCTCCCCACTCACCTACGCGTGACGGTGGGCACGCCCGAGGAGAACGTGGTGTTCGTGGAGGCGCTCAAGGACGTGCTCGCGGCGATGAGGTAGGGCGCGGGCGCCGCGCAGTGCGTCGCGGTGCGGCGCACTGCCGCCCGACGCGCGTCTCCGCGAGGAGCCGGGCGGGTCCGCGTCGGGCGACGAGTCCGAGCCGCGCCGGCGCACCGCGGCCTACTTCGCCCCGACCCGCCCGTGCACCCGCCCTCACACAGGATGGCGCCGAACCCCCCGGCGCCATCCTGTGACCTTCTGCGTATGCCCTGCGCCCTATCTGTCGGCTAGCATCGACGCTCTTGACCCCGGCGTATCGTTGGACCTCTGACGGGGCATACCCCCGGGAAGAGGGCGTGGCGCGGTCGCTACGCAGGTGTCGACACAGGTAGGGAAGGGCGGTAAGATGCATACCAGTATTACTCCTACTCCTGGCGAGGCCGGCATGCGCATAACCACGAAGGGTCAGGTGACCATCCCTCAGGAGATACGCGAGTTGTTCGGGCTGCTCCCCCATACCGAGGTCCGGTTCCAGGTAGACGGCGACCGGGTGTACTTGGAGAGGGAACCCGGGCGGTCCGCTCGCGGCGACGATCTGGTGCGTCACCTGACCGGGCGCGCCACGGTGAAGATGACCACAGACGAGATCTTGGCGCTGACGCGGGGTGAGGGGTGAGCACGCCGGTCCTGGTGGATTCCAGCGTCCTGCTGGACGTGCTCACCGAGGACCCCACGTGGTACGAGTGGTCCGCCGCCACTCTGGCCGCGTGCGCCGAGCGCTCGATGCTGGCCATCAACCCGGTCATCTACGCGGAAGTCTCGGCCGGGTTCGAGCGCATCGAAGACGTCGAGCAGGCTTTGCCGGCTGGAGCGTTCGCTCGTCTACCGATTCCCTGGGAGGCCGCTTTCTTGGCCGGCACGTCCTTCCTTCGCTACCGGCGCGCAGGAGGGGAGAAGCTCTCTCCCCTTCCCGACTTCTTCATCGGCGCACATGCCGTCGTGGAACGGATGACCCTGGTGACGCGAGATCCCGCCCGCCACCGCACCTATTTCCCGGGGTTGCGGCTGATCTTTCCGTAGGTGGCGCGAGGTTCGGGTCTAGACAAGGAAGCGCCCCAGCCCGCGGGAGCGGACCGAGGCGCCATGGGGGAGCTTCAGTGGGCGGGTGAGTCGCGTTGGGCGCTCTATTCGCTGGCGGCGCCCGGCTGCGACAGGAGGTCGTTCCTACGCTGCAGGAACTCCTCGCGGTCGATGCCGCAGTCTGGAGGGAAAGCCCGCCCGACCTCCCCGTCTTTCCGTCCGACCCGTTCTCTATGCTGGAATCTCCGCTATCGCCCCGGCGGTCATCCGACTGTCGTCACGCAGGAGAAGGCCAGCCATGAGTTCTCACGACCCCCGACCCGCTCGTGACCCTCGGCCGGCGCGCGCCCGCGAGATCTCCGCGCGGGTCGGCTCATCCAGCGAACGCATGCGGCTGGGCATAGGTGCCTGCAAACGCTTGGACATCGCGCCGATCGATCGCCAGGTGTTGCTGGCCTGTGCAGCCGAATTCAACATGCACCCACGCACGCCGGTGTGGTTGAGTCAGGTGGCGGAACTGCTCGGTCTTCCTTGGGATCTGGTCTGGGAGGTGCTCGCGCGGCACGGGTTGTTCGACGACGACGAAGACCTTTGGGTGGGCATGGAGCATGTGGACCTGCACGAGTTGTTCGGCCTCGACGACGACGTCGTGCTGTCCTCCGACTTCCATTCCGTGCGGCTGCGGCCCCCACGTCGGGAGTGGGCGCCGGAGTTCCTGGCGCTCGCCCTTCGCCGGTGGCCGGACGACCTGTGCGCCCTCACCGTCGATCTCGTAGCCACGGTTTGGAACGACCTCGAGTATGGGTTCGCCCACGCCGCCGAACTGCTCGGTCGCGTCTTCGACTGCGTCGAACCCGACTGGTGGCTCGAGCCCTACATGGAGGGTGTGAAGCTCGGTCGGGGGAATCTCGTCGAGCGCGCCGCCGACTTGCCGTTCAGCGAGGCTCGGCCGAGTGCCGCCCGTCTTGCCGCCGTTCGGCGCCCACTTTCGGCCGAAGAGAAGGAGCGCTTCCTCGACCTCGTCGCGAGGAGGTTCCTGTCGGTCGACCTCGGTTGCCTTCCCGAGAGCGTGTTGACCTGCGATCACACCGATTGGTTCGCAGCCGGCCGGCTGCTCTGCACCATGTTCAAGCGCCGGCTCCCGGGGGTCACCGAGCGACTGGAGGAGCGGCTCTTCGGGGGCGACGAGCTGTTCGAGTTCCTGTCCGCGATGGTGGAGGTCGATGCCGAGTGGCTCGATCGGGCCGCCGGGCTGCTCTACGACATGATCACGGGGTCGGAAGCTGGAGCGCGGCGGTTTGTGGATGCCCTGGGCGCACGTCGTGGCTACGATCTGCCCCGACCCTTGCGGCAGGCCCTGGTGAGACGCCTGTCGCTGGGCCTTGGAGCCATGGTCGAAGCGGTCGACACCGCGGCCCCGGGCCTAGGAACCGAGGTCGTCGCCATCTTCAGTCGCTGGCGAGAAGACCTGGGCCGTTTCGCGTGGTCGCAGTCTGTTGGCTACTCGGAGATGGAGGTGGAATGGCGGGGATGCTGCCCGCGCACGGGGCCTTTCGCGGGCGGTACGGCGGACGGGTAGCCGAGGGCGCGGAGTGTATGGTAACGTGCCCGGCGTGAGTGAGACGGGCACATACGAGGGGGGCGCCGTGACGGGCTGTGGGCATTCGTGCAGTCGCTGCGCCGACTACTTCATCTGTCGCCTGCCGGGCTGTCCCGACTGCCCGGATCGCAAGTGGCGCAGAGCCTACCTGGCACTCGATCGCCTTTACGAGGAGATGGTCGCCGCCCGCGTCTGAGGGCCCGGTTCCGGCCGCCGGCGGCCTCCGTTCATCGTGGCGGTCGTCCCTCCGCCGCCACCACTGTCTCGGATATGCGCGTCGCCCGAGTCTCCGGACGTTTGGCCGACTGGATCCAGTACAGGGCCTGCTTCTTCTGGGAGTCGGGCCAGGCGTCGAACCCGGCCTCCGCCGCCGAGTGGGCGGCAAGCGCGGCCGCAAGGTCCTCCGGCACCAGTAGCGCCTCCACCTCGTCGAGGAGTGTCCACGAGCCATCCGCCTTGGCCGCCTCCACGGCGGCCACCCCGGCGGGTCGCATCAGACCGGCCGCCAGCAGGCGTTCCACGCGGGCCTTGTTCGTGCGCGCCCACGTGCCGCCCGGTTTGCGGGGGGTAAAGAGTTGGTGGAACCTCGCGTCGTCCAGTGCGCGCACCGTGCTGTCGATCCAGCCGAAGCACAGAGCCTCCTCGACGGCGTCGTCGTAGGTGAGTGTGGTGACTGTGTTGTCTTTCTTGCCGACCGCGAGCCAGATGCCCGGAGACGTGGTGTGGTTGGCCTCGAGCCACGTTCGCCACTCGGCGCGGTCGGCGGGCGCGACCAGTTCGAGGTCGGCGAGGCGCGTCTTTTTCCGCGCCGTAGGTCGGCGGGCGGGGCTCGGCGGCGCGCCGGCGTCGGCGTCGGCGCGCGCGGTGCGCGCGGCAGTACGGGAGTCGGTCCCGCCCGGGGTGCCCGTGCCGCCCGGGGTGCCGGCGCGCCTGGGGCGCCAGTCCATCTTCATGTAGACGTCGCCGGAGGCGAGTTCGTCGAGCATCTGGGCGATACGTCGCCGGCGGGTGTCGTCCCTCTTGGCTTGGCCGATCCAGCCGAGGTAGTCGTTGCGCTGGTAGGGCGGGCGGGCTGCGTAGGCGTCGGCTAGTCCCCGCTCGCTCAGAGCTTCCTCGATGTCGACCGGCATGGGGTGGCGCTGACGACGCGGCATGCTCATGCGGGGACTCCTCCAGATCGCTGTGGCTGCGGTGTGCGGTATGTCTCCACCAGTCTACCCGCGGGCGAGGCGGGTGATTCGGCAGGCACGGCGGGTATGGGCACGTGGTGGACGAGCGCACCGACCCACCAGGACGACACCCGGCACCGGGTCGCACCCGTGGAGATCCGACCTCAAGCGACGCCGAACGACCTGCACCTCGCGCTGTGTTCGTTCCGGGGACCGGCGGGACGCGGATTCTAGCGCTGGGTATCCGAGCATCCGCACGATGCGGCACCTCCTGCCTCCTCGGGTAAGGGCTGAGCTGCCCTGGGCGCTACCCCCGGCGAAGGAGCCCCTTAGTGCTCTCCAGACCATCGCTAGGGCTACTACCGAATGGCCCGGCCGCGTGGTAGTGTCGGGCGGCTGGGGACATTGGTTACCGCTGTCGCTGCGTGGTCCCGGGGATGAGCGCGACATGGTCGGACGCCTCGTCCCTTACCAATTGGACAGCCGGAAAGGGGTGTGTGGTCGATGTGCGCACGCAGGTTCACCATCGGGGCTGTGGTTCTTGCCGTCGTGCTGGTCTTGGGGGTCGCGGGTATCGCGTCGGCCGCCCCGGTCATCCAGATCGAGGGTGTCGTCACCGATGCGGCCACCGGCCTTCCGCTGACCTCTGTCTCGGTGAGTGCGGACGGGCCGAGTCCAGACGGCGAGGGCGTCGACGCCAACGGCCGCTTCAGGTTCAGCGGCCTCACGCCGGGTGAGTACACAATCAGCTTCTTCGCCGACGACTACATCATCGAGTGGTACGACGATGTTCTCGACTCCTCGGCCGCCACCTCGATCACGGTGACCGCCGACGGCACTGTCAGTGGCATCAACGCCGCTCTCGAGTATAACGGGCCCCGCATCGTCGGCCGTGTGTTCGACCAGTTGACCGGGTTCCCCATATCCAGCGTGTCGGTCTCCGCCGACGGCCCGACGCCCGACGGTGAGGGCACCTTCGCCGATGGCCGCTATCAGTTCCGGAATCTGACTCCTGGTGACTACACGATCTCTTTCTTCAGTGACTTCCACTTCGTCGAGTGGTACGACGACTCCTATTCGGCGGCGGGAGCCACATCGGTGGCGCTCGGCACGGGTACGGTGGTGGTGCCCGACGTGTCACTGCTTCCGCTCGGCGTGTACGGCACGGTGGTCGACGAGGCGACGGGTGCTCCGATCGCCGGCGCCACGGTGAGAGTCGTGGGCCTGATCGCACGTTCTGGGATCACGGCGGCCGACGGGTCGTTCGCCGTGACGGGCTTCGGTCCCGACGATTGGGGCGACTACGCTGTGCGGATAACTGCTCCGGGATATATCACGGAGTGGTACGCGGATATGCCCGCCAAACCACTGGCCACCCTCGTCACGATCGATCCATGGGTGGCGCCGTCTGATCTCGAGATCGGGCTGCGCACGACCGCTCCCACCATCGAGAGCCTCACCCCCGGGCCCGTCGCAAGCCTGCACACGGGCCGCGCCCAGACCTTCATCGCCAAGTATTCCGATCCGGACGGCGCCGACGACCTGAGGAATGTCTACATGCTCCTCAACTCCACGAGCATCACCGCCGCCGACGGTGTCTTCCTCTTCTACTCCGAGAACTCGAACAGGGTCTATCTCAGGAACGGAGCGAACACTGCGTGGCTTTCAGGCACCCCCGGTGCGGCCGCCAAGCTCGAGAACGAGCGGGTCAGCCTCGACCTTTCGAAGACCGCGGTAGGGAAAATAAGGAAGACCCTAACCCTGGTGACCTCCCTCACGTTCACCGACGCCTTCCTCGGGACGAAGAAGGTGTGGCTGCGGGCCCTGGACGATGGAGGACTCGTGGCTCCGTGGGCTGTTGTGAGCAGAGTGACCCTGGTGGCGCCCGTCGCTCCCACCGTCGACAGTCTAGTCCCCGCAACACTCGCAAGTCTCCTGGTCGGTCAGGTCCAGACATTCGAAGCTACGTACTCCGACGGCGATGGGTCCTCCGATTTTCGCAACGTCTACATGCTCCTCAACTCCACGAGCATCACCGCTGTTGGCGGTGTCTTCCTCTACTACTCCGAGAACCAGAACAAGATATACCTGCGCAACGCTGCCAGCACCGGGTGGATCTCGGGCGTGCCCGGCGCAACGACCCCCACCGCCGCTCCGACCCTGTCGAACGGACGGGTCGTGCTCGACCTCGCAGGCACGAGCGTCGTCAAGGTCGGGGATACTTTGACCACCACCGTCCCCCTCACCTTCACGAGCTCCTTCCTGGGGACGAAGAAGGTGTGGTTGCGTGCCCTGGATGACAGTGGGCTCATCGCGCCGTGGGCTCGAAAAGGGACGGTGACGGTGGTGGCGCCCTAGGCGTCTCCGCAGGCGACGCCGCTCGGGCCGGCCGGGCGGTGCTGCACAGGCCTCAGGAGCGCGCGATGATCTCCGCGCGACGGAAGCAGTCGACGGTGTGGTCGTTGACCATGCCGGTCGCCTGCATGTGTGCGTAGACGATGGTGGGTCCCACGAAGGAGAAGCCGCGGCGCTTGAGGTCGCGGCTGAGCGCCTCGGACTCGGGTGAGGTCGCCACGTAGTCGGCGAGGGTCCGCAGTTCGTTGACGATCGGTCGGCCGTCGACGAAATCCCACAGGTAGGCGGCGAAGCTGCCGCGTTCCTCGGTGACCTCGAGGAAACGCCGGGCGTTGTTCACCGCCGCCGCCACCTTGGCGCGGTTGCGTATGATGCCGGGGTCTGAGAGCAATTCAGCGACCTTGGCTTCATCGTAGCGGGCGACCTTCTCGGGGTCGAAGCCGTCGAAGGCCGCCCGGTAGCTCTCGCGCCTGCGCAGTACCGTGTACCAGCTGAGACCGGCTTGCGCGCCCTCGAGGATCAGGAACTCGAACTGCAGCCGGTCGTCGTGTACGGGCACGCCCCACTCCTGGTCGTGGTAGGCGACGTAGTCGGGCTTCGACAGGTCTACCCACGGGCAGCGAAGACCCGTGGGTGTCCCGTCGGATGGTGGGTGGTGGTCTATTTCAGCATCACCCTCACGGTGGTTATCACGGCGGGCGGCAGCCCGGGGAAGACCACGTGCTCCACCTCGTCGCGGTTGATGATGAGGGCCGCCTGGATGGTCGCCGGAACTCCGTTGGGCATGGTGAGCAGGAGTATCCCACCGTCCTTGGCAAGGTATGGCCCCACGACCAAGGCGTCGGGATAGTTCTCTCCCGTAGCTACGGCGAGGTGCGCGTATGAGAGTCCCACGAGCTTCGCGTACTCGCCCACGAGTGCACTGGTGTGGTAGCGGTCGGCTCCGACCTTCGAGACCTTCTGGGTCACCACAGCCGGGGGTTGCACGTAGGTGCCCACTATCAGGGCTCGGGTCACGCCGAGGTCCTGGATGGCGTCGCGGCTCACGTCGGGCAAGGGGCCCGCCTGCGGGGTGAGGATGATAGCCCAACCCTTCTTCGCGGCCAGCGGCGCCACGGAGAGCGCGTCGGGGAACTTGTCGCCGGCGGTGAGCACCACTCTGACCACCGACCCGCGCTTGGTCTTGAGTTCCGCGGCGAGCAGGGCGGCGGTGTGGTAGCGGTCCGTGCCTACGAAGGATTTCACCGTGGCGGTGGGGAGCACCGCCACGAGCTCGGTTTTGACGTTGGCCGGAAGTCCGATGAAGATCACGGTGGTGGGATCGAGTCGTTTCAGCTCGTTCTCGACGGCGCTGGTGAGACCCCAGGAGGGGGTGAGGATGACCGGCCCCCCGTAGGCGACGGCCAGTGGCGCGGCCGCAAGCGCGTCGGGGAAGTCGTCGCCCTTGGCGAGCACGACCGCGGGCGCTCCGCCCGGGTACGCCTGCTTTGAGACGAGGATGGCGGTCTCGTAGCGATCAGACCCGACGAGGGTCAGATACTGCGGCGACGTGGACACGCGACGGACGGTGTGGTTGTTGATGTCGGCCACGAAGAGATCGCCCGAGGAGTCAACGTCGACCGCGTAGGGGATGAAGAAACGAGCCGCTGTACCGGTTCCGTCGGCGCTTCCGTAGACCCCCGGCTTGCCCGCCACAGTGGTGACCTGACCTGCCGGCGTGATCGTGCGTATGGTCTGGTTGTCGGTGACGAACACGGTGCCAGTGCTGTCGACGGCGATTCCATAGGGCATGACGAACCGCGCCGCGGTGCCGGTGCCGTCGATGCTGCCGCTCGCCCCGCTACCGGCAAGGGTGGAAACGACCCGCGCAAAGGAGATCGTCCGAACGCGTCGCCCGAACTTCTCGGTCACGTAGAGGGTGCCCCCGGCGTCGACGGCGATGCCCTGGGGGGAATTGAACCGCGCCGCCGCGCCGGTACCGTTGACCCCGCCGGACGCCCCGGCTGTGCCTGCCCACGTGGAGACCACGCCCGCGGGCGTGACCCTGCGGATGGTGTGGTTGTTGACGTCGGTGACATACAGGTTGAAGGCAACGTCTAGGGCGATGTCTCCGGGGTACCGGAACCGCGCCGCCGCCCCGGTGCCGTCGGCGCTACCCTGGACACCGGGTGTGCCTGCAAGCGTGGTCACCACTCCTGCCGGCGTGATCTTGCGGATGGTCTGGTTCCCGCTGTCGGCGATATAGAGCACACCACCGGGGGTGACCGCGATGCCCTCGGGGTAGCTGAACCGCGCCGCCGCCCCGGTGCCGTCGGCGCTGCCCTCCACACCCGGCTTGCCGGCGAGCGTGGTCACCACTCCCGCCGGCGTGATCTTGCGGATGGTGTGGTTGTCGGTGTCCGCGACGTACATGGTGCCGTCGTATCCGAAGGCGATCCCCGCAGGGTTGTCGAATCGTGCCGCGGCCAAGGTGCCGTTGGCGACACCCGAGACCGCCGCCTTCCCGGCGAATGTCGTGACATGGTAGGAGGAGGCGGCGGCAGGCTTTGCGGCCACCCCCAACGTGAACGCGACGATCGAGAGCAGGGCTGCGATGATCAGGGCGGAGTTGAGATGCGTCCTGGAGTCGGTGGTCTCTGTGGCGATCATGTCTCCTCCGATCTCACGGTATCTGGGCGCCCAGCGCGGTTCGCGGGCCCTGTGGCCGATCCTACTCCACCACCCCTTTGACGATGGAGATCATCCCCGCCGGCAGCCCCGGGAAGTCCACCTGTCCGATCCAGTCCCGGTTCAGTACGAGCTGAGTCCGGATGGGGCTCGGCAGCGCGGTGGGATGGGTGAGCAGGAGGATGCCCCCGTCCTTGGCGAGATACGGTCCCACCACCAGGGCGTCGGGGTAGTTCTCTCCCGTGGCTACCGCCAGGTGCGCGTAGGAGAGTCCCTGCATGTCACCATACTGGGCGACCTGGGCGCTCGTGTCGTAGCGGTCGGTGCCTACTTTGGAGACCACCGCCACACCGGCAGGCAGGCCGACGTACGTGCCCACCCTCAGGGCTTGCGTGACGCCCAAAGACACGATCTTGTCCCGGGTGTAGTTCGGCAGCGGCCCCGCCTGAGGCGTGAGCAGGATGGGCCAGCCTTTGTTCCCCGCCAGGGGCGCCACCGAAAGGGCGTCGGGGAACTTGTCCCCGGCCACCAGGACGATACGGGAGGGGGTTCCGATCTTCGCGACCAGAGCATCGGCGAGACGCGCTGCCGTGTCGTAGCGGTCGACCCCGCGGATGGTCTCGATCTTGACGCCCGACACGGCTTGGAGGATGGCGGGTTTCAGTGAGTCTTGCAGCCCGATGAAGAACACCTTGCCGGGGTTGAGACGCGTGAGTTCGGCCTTGACCGCCGGCGTCAGACCGCCGGACGGCGTGAGGATCACCGGGCCGTCATAGGCCTTGGCGAGGGGTGCGGCCGCCAGGGCGTCGGGGAAGTTGTCCCCCTTCACCAGGAACACGTTGGTCGCCCCGCCGGGATAGGCCTTCTTGGAGATCAAGATGGCGGTCTCGTAGCGGTCGGGTCCGACGAACTGGGAGAAGGTGGGAGCCTCGGCGATGCGGCGGATAGTCTGGAATGCGTACTCGGCCACGTAGACGGTGCCGGCGGGGTGCACGGCGACTCCCATCGGTTGCGCAAAACGGGCGTCAGCCGCGGGGCCGTCTGTGCTGCCCATCACGCCGGCCTTTCCCGCGACGGTCGAGACGGAGAAGATATCGATAGAGCCCAGCCGGAACTTCGCGATCTCACGCACCGTGTGGTTCTCGAAGTCCACCACGTATAGCCTTCGAGGACCGTCGAGCGCGAGGTGCCAAGGCTTGGCGAAGTGCGCTATGGTCCCGTCGTCGCTGCCCGAGACGCCGGCCTCCCCGGCGATGGTGCCGGTCTTCCACACCTTGAGCAGGAAGTCATATCCGATCCGTCGGATGGTGTGGTTGTTGGCATCGGCTACGTAGACCACCGGGGTGAGGCCGGATGAGTCCACGGCGAGTCCCGTGGGGAAGTCGAACCGGGCGCTAGCGCCTGTGCCATCGGCAGAACCGGACGATCCCGGCGTGCCCGCGATCGTGGTCACGTCGCCCGCCTGGCTGATCCTTCGGATCACGCTATTGAACGTGTCGGCCACGTAGAGCGTGACCTGGCCGCCGACCTCGCCCACCGCGATCCCATAGGGCATGCCGAATCGAGCAAAGGACCCGTTGGCGTCTTTGTGACCCACCGCTTGCGGCCACCCGGCGATGGTGGTCACCACCCCGGACTTGGTGATCTTGCGGATAGTGCTGTTACCGGCGTCGGCTACGTAGACGTTTCCCGAGGAATCAACGGCCACGTCGGCGGGGGCGCGGAAACGTGCCGCCCCACCGATCCCATCGGCTGAGCCCTCCACTCCGACCTTGCCCGCGAAGGTGCTGACGATCCCGGTGGGAGAGATCTTGCGTATCACGCGGTTCTCGAGATCAGCGACGTACTGAGTGCCCTGAGCGTCGATGGCGATGCCCACGGGGACGTTGAAGGTCGCGGTGATCCTTGCGCCGTTGGTGGCGCCCGCCACCTGAGTCCTGCCCGCGTAGGTGCTCACCTCCAGGGCGGCGGCTGCCGACCCCGTGAACGCTAGAAGCGCCGACAGCGCGACCGCAAACGCGACGACGACCGCACTCGGCATCCTCAGACCAGGCCGTTCTGCCCCTCCCATGATCGGCATCCCCTCTCTCGGCGAACTAGGTCGAAGCACCTCTCAATAGCAAGCCTATCGCAACAAAGCGGTGATTGTGGCGACCATGCCGGCAGGCAGCCCGGGGAAGGCCACGGCGGGTGTACCGGGGGCATGCCCATTGACAGCATTCCGGGCGTTCCTTATCCTGTGGTCTGATGTTCGGACCGCACCAGCGGGTGTGGCGGCCATCGGCACGTGTGCGTCTGGAGGCGTGATCGTGGAGCCGGCTGCTCGGCCGCTGCGGACGATTGAAAGGTGACGGTGGAGCACATGGGGCGCGCGGGACGCATTCTGGTGCGGAGCGACATATGTAGCGGCTGCAAAGCCTGCATGCTGGCCTGCGTGGCCGCGCACGAGGGTGGCTTCGGCACGGGTGCAGCCCGCATCAAGGTCACCAAGATCGAGACCGAGGGCCTCGACGTGCCTTCGGTCTGCAGGCTCTGCCGGCGGCCGGGCTGCGTGAAAGCCTGCCCAGCCGGTGCTTTGAGTCGCGACGCCTCTCTGGGCGTGGTGCGGCTGAACGAGGAGGAATGCATCGCCTGCGGCGCTTGTGCCGACGGGTGTCCCTTCGGCATGGTGATCATGCATCCAACCACCGGCCTACCTCTCATCTGCGATCTCTGCGACGGCGACCCCGCCTGCGTGAAACGCTGCGCTCCGGGGGCCATACGCTGGGGCGGTGTCGACGAACAAGCTCGGGACCGGCGCGAGACTCTGGCCCTGCGGCAGCTCGGTGGGCGCACGGGCGATACCCGAAACGACACATCCGGCGGCGGCGAATCGGGCGGCGGTCCCGTCGGTGCTCAGGGCGCCGATGCCGCTTCCGGCGCCCACCCCGAACCTACGGGCGCCTCAGGTCTAGCGCCCGCCCGCTTCCGGGCGAACCGCCCGCCCGCAGGGGCGCCGCGCGGCGAGAGACCCACGCAGAAGGAAAGGGGGACCGAGTGAACGGCTACGGCGGCTCCATCCTGCGCGTGGATCTGACGAGCGGGAGCATCACCAGGCAGCCCACCGACCCGGCCGAAGCCCGCGCCTTCCTGGGCGGACGAGGCCTCAACGTCAAGCGCCTCTGGGACGAGGTGCCGGCCCACACCGACGGCCTGGCCCCTGAGAACAAGTTGATCTTTGGGGTGGGACCGCTCGCGGGGTCGCTCTTCCCCGGCGGCTCCCGTTTCAACGTGAGCGGCATGTCGCCGCAAACAGGCATCCTGGGCGACTCCAACGCCGGCGGGTTCTTCGGCCCCGAGCTCAAGTTCTCTGGGGTGGATCAACTCATTGTGGAAGGCCGTGCCGAAAGCCCGGTCTATCTAGTGATCTGGGATCATTGGGTGGAACTGCGCGACGCCTCCGGCCTCTGGGGACTGGACGTCACCGAGGCCACCGAGGCCATCCGGGCGGAGCTTGGCGATCGCGACGTGCAGACCGCGGTGATCGGTCCCGCGGCGGAGAACGGCGTGCGTTTCGCCGGGATCTTCACCAACCTGGTGCGGGCCGCCGCCCGCACGGGCATGGGGTCGCTCATGGCCTCCAAGAACTTGAAGGCCGTGGCTGTGCGGGGCACCGGGACGGTGCCGGTGGCCGACATGCAAGGGTTCCAACGGCTCATCGACATGGTCGACGAGCGTATCTACTCTCACGAGGAGTACGAGATCAGGGTGCGCCTCGGCACGACCAAGCTGGTGAAGGCGATGAACGGCATCGGTGGCATCGTCACCCGGCATTTCAAGGAGGGCCGCTTCGAATACGCCGACCAGGTGAGTGGCGAGACGATCGAAGCGCGGTTCAAGGTGAAGAGCAAGGCGTGCTTTTCGTGCACCATCCCCTGCAGCCGCTTCCTGGTGGTGGACGATCCCCGCTTCCCCGGGCTCAAGCTCGAGGGGCCGGAGTACGAGCCCCTCGCCGGGTTCACCTCGCGCATCGGCAACGGTGACCTTGCCTTCGCCCTGCGCTGCGTCGACCTGGCCAATCGCTACGGCATGGACGCGATCGCCCTCAGCGAGGTGATCTCCTGGACGATGGAGTGCCAGGAGCGGGGCATCCTGACGCCTGCCGATACCGACGGTCTCGATCTCGCCTGGGGGAACATGGAAGCGGTATTGACGCTGATCGAGAAGATCATGCGACGGGAGGGGTTCGGTGACGTGCTGGCCGACGGGGTACGCGCGGCGGCCGAGCGGGTGGGCGGCGGCTCCGAGGAGATCGCCATGCACTCCAAGGGACTCGAGGTGTTCCAGGCCGACCCGCGAACCGTCAAGGCCTACGCTCTCGGCAACGCGGTCTCCAGCAGGGGGGCCGACCACCTGCGCTCCGAGCCTTGGTTCGAGTTCTCCGGCGATGCCGAGGAGGGCATCCGCCGGTACGGAGTCGCGGAGTCGGCCTTCCGCTTGGAACACAAGGGCAAGGGCCGCGTGGTCAAGCACTTCGAGGAGATGGCCGCCGTTTGCGACTCGCTCGGAGTCTGCAAGAACACCTACAACAACATGGAGGTGCTCGACTGGCAGGAGACCGCCGACCTCCTGAACGCCTCGACCGGCTGGGACATGACCGGCGAGGAGGTGCGGCAGGCGGGTGAGCGCATCGTCAACCTGGAGCGGCTGTTCATCGCCCGCGAGGGAGTCACCCGTAAGGACGACACCCTGCCGCGCCGCTTCCTTGAGGAGCCCCTGGGTCCGACCGGCACCCCCTCGTCCGGGGCGACGGTCGATCTCGACCAGATGCTCGACGAATACTACGAAGCGCGCGGCTGGGATGTGGCCACCGGCCTGCCCACGCCGGCCAAGCTGGCCGAGCTGGGCCTGCGGGTAGATAGAGGCGCCGAGGGGTGAGCTCCGTCGTCGACCTGCGCAGCGACACGGTCACTCTCCCCACGCCAGAGATGTTGCGGGCCATGGCTACGGCCGAACTCGGCGACGACGTGTACGGGGAGGATCCCACCGTGCGCCGTCTGGAGGATCTTGCCGCCGCGCGCGTGGACAAGGAAGCGGCCCTCTTCGTGCCCAGCGGCACCATGGGCAACGGCATCGCCGTGCTCGTTCACACGCGTCGCGGCGACGAAGTGATCTGCGACCTCACCTCCCACGTGTACGACGCGGAGGTGGGCGGCCTAGCCGTCCTTTCCGGTGTCCAGGCCCGCCCACTCGAGAGCGTCAAGGGTCTGCTGCGGCCGGAGCAGGTGGAGACCGCGATCCGTCCCGACGACGTGCACTTTCCCCGCAGCCGCCTGCTGTGTCTGGAGAACCCGCACAATTCCGGGGGTGGCATCGTGGCTCCCCTCGACCTGATGGCCGACCTCTGCGCGACGGCGCATCGCGGCGGTCTGGCGGTGCACCTCGACGGCGCCCGGCTCTTCAACGCTTCCGTGGCGCTGGGAGTGCCCGCGGCTGAGATCGCGGCCCATGCGGATTCCGTGATGTTCTGTCTCTCCAAGGGTCTCTGCGCCCCGGTGGGGTCGATGCTGGCCGGGCCGGCCGATTGGATCGCCGAGGCCCGTCGCGCCCGCAAGATGCTGGGCGGAGGCCTGCGGCAGGTGGGCGTGCTGGCGGCGGCCGGCATCGTGGCCCTCGAGACCATGGTGGAGCGTCTTGCGGAGGATCACGAGAACGCACGGCGCCTAGCCGAGGGGTTGGCCGGCATTCCTGGTCTGGATGTGGATCTGGAGTGCGTGCAGACGAACATGGTGTTCGCGGAAGTCGTCGCGCATGGCCTGGACGCGGCCTCGTTCGTGGCCGGCCTGGCGGCGGCTGGGGTGCGTGCGGGCGCAGTGGGGTCGACTCGCGTGCGCCTCGTCACGCACCATGGTGTGGGAGCATCCGGAGTTGACGCCGCCCTGCGGGCGGCTCGGGCAGCTCTGGGGTAGACGGGCGGTCGGAACTCACTGGACCCCGTACAGGAGCGCGTTGACAGGGTTTCGTCGCTGTCGTATGCTGCGGTCCAATCTGTCTACCACGAGCGGCGGTGTTCGTTGCTCTGCCGGAAGAGAATCGCAGGGTGGGTTCGGCGGCGAGAAGATCTCATCATTGAATCCAGTCAGGGGGGGCACGTCGTGGGGATAGGGCGGATCAGCGGGTGAGCGCGGTCACCGGTCACACCCACGCCGAGCGCGTGGACGCCGACCCCATGGTCGCCGATCGCACGGACGTCGTGGAAAGCTCTCCGAACGCCCAGCCCGCGTACGACATCGCCGCCTGGCGTCGCCGCATCCCTCTTCTCAAGTCCCTGGTGCTGATGAACAACTGTTCCCAGGCTCCCCAGCTCGACGTGACGCGAGAGGCAGCCGAAGCTTATCTGGACTCGTGGAACAAGGCCGGCATGGATTGGGACGCGTGGATGGCTGAGACCTACAAGGCCAAAGTCGAGTTCGCCCGGCTCATCAACGCCTCGCCCGACGACATCGCCGTCTCCAGCTCGGTGAGTGAGGCCACCGCCAGCCTTGCGAGCGCGCTCGACCTCAGCGGTGAGCGGCGAAGGGTGGTCACGACCGAAGCGGAGTTCCCCTCCGTGGCTCACGTGTGGCAGGCGCACGCCAAATACGGACTCGAGCTCGACTGGGTGCCCGTCCGCGACGACATCGTCTACACGGAAGACTACGACGGAGTCATCGACGAGCGGACGCTCCTGGTGTCCGCCTGTCATGCGTACTACCAGAATGGCTACGTACAGGATGTCGCCGCGATCGCCCGCAAGGCTCATGAAAAAGGAGCCCTGCTGTATGTCGACGCCTATCAGAGTCTGGGCGTCACCAAGGTCGATGTGCAGGCTATGGACATCGACATCCTGGCCTCGGGCAACTTGAAGTTCTTGCTGGGTGTGCCTGGCATCGCCTTCCTCTACGTGCGCCCCGGCCTGGTTGAACATCTGAAACCGGCCGTGACCGGCTGGTTCGGACGAGCAAACCCGTTCGCGTTCGACGTGCGGGGGCTGGACTGGGCGCCCACGGCTGCCCGCTTCGACACGGGAACACCCCCCGTGATCAACGCCTATATCTCTCGGGCCGGCATGGCCGTGATCAACGAGATCGGCGTGGACGCGATCGCCGCCTGGACCGAGCACCTCACTCGACGCCTCATCGAAGGTGGTCGGGCCCGGGGTTTCCGACTCCACGGCATCGATGACCCGGGGCGCAAGACTCCGAGCACCGCCTTCGTGTGCCCTGAGGGCGAATCTCACCGCGTGGAGGCCCTCCTGCTCAAGCGCGGGATCCTGGCGGCCGCGAGGGGCCCGGTGATCCGCCTGGCTCCGCATTTCTACAACACGCTTGACGACGTGGACCTGGCTCTGGATGCTTTGAAGGCCGTCTTCGAGGAGGATCTGTCAGCTTGAGCAAAGAGATCATCCATACGGATCGTGCGCCGGCCGCGATCGGACCGTACTCGCAGGCTGTTCGCTCGGGCAGTCTTCTGTTCGTGAGCGGACAGATACCGCTCGATCCGGCGACGGGTTCACTGGTGGCGGGTGGCATCATGGAGCAGACCGACCGCGTGCTCCACAACCTGGCGGCGGTGGTCGAGGCGGCCGGAGGTACTTTGGCCCACGTGGTCAAGACCTCCTGTTTCCTGGCCGACATGAACGATTTTCCGATCTTCAACGAAGTGTACGGCCGCTTCTTCCCCGGGGAACCCCCGGCGCGGGAGACCGTGCAGGTGGCTCGTCTGCCCAAGGACGCCCTGGTGGAGATCTCCGCTGTCTGTCGCTTGGCCGGGTAGTGCACGATGCACGACTCCAGAAAGGCGCAGCGTGAGAGTCAGGGCGGCGATTCGGGCTTCGCGAGGAAGGGAGGGCCGAGCATCTAGGGACGCCGGGGATGGTTGAATATCGACAATTCCTAACACCTGATGTGTTCACGGACGAGGGGGTACACGCAGTGAAAGTATCAAAGAACCTGGTGGCAGTACTGGCGCTCCTGATGGTCGTTGGGCTCGCGCTCACGGCCTGCGGCGACACGACCACCACCACAGCAGACGCGACCGGCACCACAGCAGCTTCGACGGACACGACCGCGGCGCCGACGGAGGAATACACTTTCAAAATCGGTGGGGCAGGCCCGTTCACGGGCGACCTTGCCAAGATCGGCACAGACGCACTCCAGGCCGTCCAAATGGCTGTTGATGACTTCAATGCTTCCGGCGCGATGCCGGGCGTGACGTTCACGGTCGAAGTAGGCGACGACGGTGCCGATCCGGCCAAAGCCGCGACGATCGCCGAGAAGTTCGCCTCTGACGAATCGGTCGTGGGAGTCGTAGGCCCGATGACCAGCGGCGCGGTCCAGGCGGCGCTGCCGATCCTCAGCGACGCGAACGTGGCCCTGATCACCCAGTCGGCCACCAACGTCAATCTCTCCACGCTCGGCTTCTCGTCGTTCCACCGCATCTGCCCGAGCGACGGCGTGCAGGGTCCCTCGATCGCCAAGTTCATGATCGACGACCTCAAGGCCGAGAGCGTGTTCATCATCGATGACGGTGAGGCCTACGCCAAGGGCCTGGCCGATCAAGCCGAGGAAGCTTTGACGGCCGGCGGCGTGACAGTCAAGCGTGCCCAGATCGCGGGCTCCGACAAAGACTTCGCGACCGTGTTGACGCAGGTCAAGGAGATGAATCCCACCGTCCTGTTCGTCCCCCTTCCCAATCCGCCTCAGGCCGCGGCCATCGCGAAGCAGATGAAGAGCATGGGCTTCCAGGTCCAGATGATGGGAGCCGACGGCACCCACGACGGCGAACTCATGACGGCAGCCGGCGGCGCGACCGAAGGGATGTACTCCACCGTTCTCGGCCCTCTGCCCGAGACCTTGGATTCGGCCAAGCCGTTCCTCGACAAGTACATCGCCAAGTACCAAGTGACGAGCGCGTTCACCGCCCAGTCGTATGAGGCGACCAACGTGCTGCTCGAGGCCATCAAGTCCGTAGGCGTCGTGGACGGCAAGATCGACCGCGCGGCCGTCAACGCTGCCCTCAGCGCTTCGAACTACACCGGCATCCTCGGATTCCCCATCGCGTTCACCCCTGAGGGTGACTTGGTGGGCGGTGGGATCACCGTCCTTCAGGTGAAGGGCAGCGATTTCGTTCCGGTGAAGATGGTGACCCTGCCGTAAGGCGGGTCAACTTGTAGTAGTCCCAGCCGGGGCGGCGCCGCCGCCCCGGCTGGGATCGGCGGGGGAACGCGGCGTGCTTCCCACGCAGGTCGCGGCCGCCGAGCTGGCGGAACCAACCATCTCGATCTGGGGGAGGACAGTTCACACATGACTCAACAAGTCGTCAATGCGCTTACACTCGGCTCTGTGTACGCACTGTTCGCCCTGGGTTATTCCATGGTGTACGGCATCCTGACCATGCTGAACTTCGCCCATGGCGAGGTCTTCATGATCGGGGGTTTCGTGGGATACCTCGTCCAGCAACAGTTCCTGCAGGGCGATCAGCTCACGGCGAACCCCATCCTCATCATCGCCATGATGCTGGTTATTGCGATGGCCGTATGTGGCGCGCTCGCCGTGAGCATCGAGTTCTTCGCCTATCGGCCCTTGCGCAACGCGGCGCGTCTGGCTCCGCTCATCAGCGCGCTTGCCATGTCCATCCTTCTGCGGAACGTCGTGGGGGTGCTCACCAAGTTCCGCGCCCGCCCCGTTCGCACCGATCTGCTGCTTCCGGATTCCTGGGCCCTGCACATCGGCGACGTGACCGTCTCGGCGAGCCGGGTCGTGGTCGTGGTGGTGACGATCATCACCCTCATCGGCCTCGAGATCTTCATGGGGCGCAGCAAGATGGGCAAGGCCATGCGGGCCACTGCCCAGGACCGCGAAGCCGCTTCCTACATGGGTATCTCGGTCAACCGCATCATCTCGGCCACATTCCTGGTTGGCGCCATGTTGGCCGGCATCGGGGGTGTGCTGACAGGTCTGTACTACACTCAGGTGGACTTCGCCATGGGCTTCGGCCTCGGCATGAAGGCATTCACGGCAGCAGTCTTGGGCGGCATCGGTAACTTGCGGGGCGCAGTGCTGGGCGCGCTGATCCTGGCCAGCGCCGAGACTCTAGGGGCCACGTATATCTCGTATGCCTACAGAGACGTCATCGCATTCGGGTTACTCATCGTCCTGCTCCTGTTCCGACCCGCCGGACTGCTGGGTAAGCAGATCCCAGTGAAGGTCTGAGGGAGCAGTCATGGCCGAATCGTTCAAGACGCGCGCCGGCGGCTTCCTGGCCCACGGCCTCGCTCCGGTCACCCGGGTGACCTCCCGGATCCCGATCCAGTTCCGCTTTGCCATCTTCGCTCTCGCTGTCGTCGTCTTCCCCCTCCTGGTCCAGAATAGTTACTGGACCCGGGTCGGGGTGACCGTGGCCATCTACGTCATCCTGGGCAACGGCCTCAACATCCTCGCGGGCATCACGGGCCTGCTCGATATGGGGTTCATCGCCTTCTACGCTATCGGGGCCTACACCTATGCGGTTCTGAACTCGGCCCAACTCGGCATCCACCTGGGATTCTGGCCTTCGCTGCCCATCTGCGTGCTTGTCGCCGTCATCTTCGGCGCCGTCATCGGGATCCCCAGTCTGCGGGTGCGCGGAGACTACCTTGCCATCGTGACCCTGGGCTTCTTCTACATCGTGCAGCGCCTGATACTCAATCTGGACGGTCTCACCAACGGGCCGGACGGCATCTCCGGCGTAGCCCGGCCGGCGTTGTTCGGGCTCACCATCAAGAGCCCGATACAGTACTACTACTTCTATTGGATCTTCGCAGCGGCGGTCCTCTTCATCTCGGTGCGCCTGCTGTACTCCCGCACCGGCCGAGCTTGGGCCGGCATCCGCGACGACGAGATCACGGCTTCGAGCATGGGCGTGAACCTGCCCCGCTACCGGGTGTTCTCGTTTCTGACGACCGCGGCGATCATCGGTCTTGCCGGTGCGCTGCTCGCCGCGTTCCAGGCGGGCGTCTTCGACAAGAACTTCAGCCTCGACGAGCTCGTATCGGTCTACCTGATCATCATCCTGGGCGGTTCGGGCAACCCAGTGGGTGTCGTTGTGGGCGCCGTGGTCTACACGTTCCTCGGGGAGTTCTTGCGATACTTCCCCAGTCTGGTCCAGTGGCGCATGGCCATCCTGAGTCTGATCCTCCTCGTGGTCATCGTCCTGTTGCCCCAGGGCTTGTTGCGCGCCAGGGCGCGGAAGAGTAGGACCTCGATCGACGAGGCCATGGGTGCGCCGCCGCCGGGTATCTCGTCCACATCGGAAGGTGGGGGCGCGCCTTCGATCACCCCGGCGCGTGAGGACACGAACCAGAGCCACGCGCCAAAGATCGGCGACGTGCTCCTTTCGGTGAAGGGTCTCAGCAAGAGCTTCGGTGGGGTCGTTGCCGTCGACGACGTGACACTCGAGGTCCGCGAAGGCGAGATCCTCGGAGTCATCGGGCCGAACGGCGCGGGCAAGACCACGCTCTTCAACCTGATCACCGGCATCTACAAGCCCGACAGCGGCACGGTCACCTACCGCGACGACGACCTGACGGGCAACTCGCCCGATCGCATCGCTTCGCGCGGTCTGGCGCGGACCTTTCAGAACATCCGCATATTTCCGCAGCTCTCCGTCCTGGACAACGTCATGGCGGGGGCTCACCCCTGGCTCAAGGCCGGCATCTTTCGGTCGATTGCTCGAACTCGCGCCGTCAATCGGGAGGAGGGTGTCGCCGAGGCGGAAGGCATCCGCAATCTGACGTTTTTCAACCGCGCGGTCGCCGAACGCAAGGACGACTATGTGACAGCCCTCAGCTACGCCGACCGCCGGCGGGTAGAGATCGCGCGCGCCATGACCCTCCGACCCAACCTGCTGTTGCTCGACGAGCCCGCAGCCGGGATGAATCCCTCGGAAGTGGGCGAGATCACGCGCCAGATCAGGGAGCTCCGCGACAGCGGCTACACCGTGATACTGGTCGAGCACCAGATGCCGGTGGTCATGAACGTTTCCGACCGCATCGTGGTGGTGAACAAGGGGCAGGTGCTGGCGGAAGGCACTCCGAAGGAGATGCAGGAACATCCCAAAGTCATCGCCGCCTATCTGGGCGAGCAGGAGGATTGCGAGGTGGCCTCCAAGCCTTCGCTCGTCTCAGGCTCGCCCCTGCTCAGCCTCAAAGGCGTCGAGGCAGGCTACGGTCCCATCAGTGTGCTGAAGGGTTTGGACCTCGACGTCTACTCGGGCGAGATAGTCACGCTATTGGGAGCCAACGCAGCCGGGAAGAGCACGACGATCAAGACCATCATGGGCAACGTCCGCGCCAGCGCCGGCACCATCGAGTTCGATGGTCAGCGCATCGAAGCGTGGCCCACAGGGCGCATCGTCTCGAGTGGCGTCGCGTTGGTGCCTGAGGGCAGGCGGGTGTTCCCGCTGCTCTCCGTGCTGGACAATCTGAAGATCGGCGGCTACACCACCAACGATCAGGCCATGATCAAGCGGGGCATCGAGCGGGCGTTCGAGCAGTTCCCCATCCTGCACGAACGCCGGGACCAGAAGGCGGCTACGCTATCAGGTGGCGAGCAGCAGATGCTGGCCATCGGGCGGGCGCTCATGACAGAGCCGCGTCTACTCTGCCTGGACGAGCCTTCTATGGGACTCTCGCCCATCCTCGTGCAGCAGGTGTTCCAGATCATCCAGAAGATCAACCAGGACTTGGGCACCACCATCTTCATGGTGGAGCAGAACGCCAGTATGGCTCTGAACATCGCGCACAGAGGTTATGTGCTCCAAACGGGCCGGATCGTCGCTGCCGATGAAGCCTGCAATCTAGCGGGCGACGCTGCGATCAGGGAAGCCTACTTGGGGGGTTGACGCAGCGCTGGTCTAGAAGCCGCCGATCGGGAGCAGTGCTTGTGAACAAGATCTTCAAGCCGGTCAAGCCTCGCCGGCTCTCGGACGGGGCCATGGAACAGATCCAGAAACTCGTTTCCGATGGCAGTCTGGCCCCGGGGGTCAGATTGCCGCCCGAACGCGAGTTGATGGAGTTGCTGTCGGTCAGTCGCACGTCGCTGCGCGAAGCCATCCGCACCTTGGAGACCATGGGAGTGCTGCGCGTAGCACCCGGGCGCGGCACATACGTCGCCGAGCGGCCGGTGACCACCCTCTCCGACGATTGGTTCCACTGGCTCCTCGGTCATCGTCAGGAAGTGGTGCGGGTGCTCGAAGTGCATGAGGCGCTGGAGGTGAAGGTGGCCGAACTTGCGGCGACACACGTCACCGACCGGGGCGTGGGCCGGCTCGAGTCCGCTCTCACCGCGATGAAGGCGGCAGTGGAGGCTCAGGATCACGAAGCCCTGGTGGCAGCGGATTCCGAGTTCCACAGGATCATTCGCGAGGTCGGTGGCAACCAGATCATCGCCCAGATCCTGAACGACCTTGAAGATCACGTGCTCGACGCGCGTCGAGCCATCATGGCGCTCCCCTCGCGCGTCGCGCGCGTGGTGGTGGATCACCAGGCTATCTTCGACGCCATCGAGGCGCGCGACCCGGAGGCAGCCAATCGGACGGCGCTGGATCATGTTCGGCGCTCCAAGGAGGAGCTGTTGGGCACAGGACTCGTCGCGTTCAAGCCGTGTCCGCCGACGTCCGCCGAGAAAGCGGGGCGAACGTAGAGTGGACATGCGGTACGTGAGATTGGGACGCACGGGGGTCAAGGTCTCCTCGGTGATACTGGGCTGTGGCAACTTCGGAGGCATCGGCAGTTCCCCGGCCTTCTTCGGACAGGGTGAGACTGAGGAGCAGGCGGGCGCGCTCATGGACGCCGCCTTCGAGGCCGGTGTCAACGTGTTCGATACGGCCGACGCCTACGGCGGTGGGCGCAGCGAGGAGATGATCGGTCGCTGGCTCGCGCGGAAGGGCCCGGCTGCACGCGATCAGCTGCTCCTGAGCTCCAAGGTGTTCAATCCGGTGGGCGAAGGTCCCAACGACTGGGGGCTCTCCCGGCGGCACATCATGCGGCAGGTGGAGGCCAGCCTGCGGCGCCTGGGCGCCGAACACTTCGATCTCTATCTGATCCACGAACCCGACCCCACGACGCCGTTGGATGAGACCCTCTGGGCGCTGGACGACCTGGTGCGACAGGGCAAAGTGCGCTACATCGGGGCTTCCAACATGCCCGCCTGGCTCACCGCGAAAGCGCTCTGGCTCAGCGACAAGCACGGCTGGGCTCGCTTCGAGTGGGTGCAGAACTCGTTCAGCCTGCTCGAGCGGAACGACGAGGCCGAGCTGTTCCCCCTCCTGGCCGACCAAGGATTGGGCTACACGCCGTTCAGTCCCCTGGCCGGAGGATGGCTCACCGGCAAGTACGGCCGGGGCGAGCCGTTCCCCGAGGGCTCGCGAATGACCCTGCGCCCCGAGCCTTACGGAGGCTATCTGAATGAGCGGGTGCACGATGCCCTCGACGCGCTCCGCGCCCACGCGGCGGAGCGGGGCGTCGATATGGCGACGCTGACGTTGGCTTGGGTCGTGCGACACCCGCGTGTCACCGCGCCGATCGTGGGTCCGCGGCGCCCGGATCAGCTCGAGCCGGCCCTGCGTGCGCTCGAACTCGATCTGACCGACGACGAATGGCGCCGGATCGGCGGATACTTCGGCCCCTCTGAGGTGCGCTGAAAGGAGGCTCCCGTGGAGTTGCTCGTGCTCGGCGACGCAGATGTTGAGGGATTGCTCTCGATCGAGGACTGCATCCCCGTGATGGAGGAGGCCTTCATCGCCCTGGCCCGCGGCGACTGCCACATGCCGCTCCGGTCGGTGGTGGCTCCGGAGAAGGCCGCCGGCCTCATGGGTCTCATGCCCGCTTTTCTGGGCGGCCGCGCTCCCGCCTACGGGATCAAGGTGATCAGCGTGTTCCCAGGAAACCGGGAACTCGGTATCGACTCGCACCAGGGCGCTGTCTTGCTCATGAGCCCCGAGACGGGCGAGAATCTGGCCCTGGTCAACGCATCGGCTCTCACCGGCATCCGTACGGCGGCCGTCTCGGCCCTGGCCACCCGGCTGCTGGCGCGTGAGGACGCCGGTGACCTGGCCCTGGTGGGTGCGGGCGTGCAGGCCGCCTACCATCTGGATGCGATGGCCGCCGTGCGCGACCTGCGCAGCGTGCGTGTGGCCTCGCGCACCGGCGAGACCGCCCGCCGCTTCGCCGAGGAGCATGGTCCGCGTTTCTCCTTTCCCATCACCGCGGTCGACAGTGTGGAGCAGGCGGTGCGGCACGCCGATCTCGTGGTGGTGGCGACCACGGCTACCTCCCCGGTCGTCGAGGGCGCTTGGCTTGCACCCGGCGCCCATGTGAACGTGATCGGAGGGCCCGGCGCCTGCGAGGTCGACGACGATGCCATGGCCCGTTCCGCGCTCTTCCTCGACGATCGCACCGCCGCCGAGAACGAGTCGGCCGAGTACCGCTCGGCCGTGGCCTCCGGGGCGATAGGGCCGGAGCATGTCCGGGGGACCATCGGTGAGGTGGTGGCCGGTCTGCGGCCGGGAAGGACCTCGTCTGACCAGATCACCCTGTTCAAGTCCTTGGGCATCGCGGTGGAGGACGTGGCCGCGGCCGCACACGTCTATGCCTTGGCGCGTGATCGGGGCGTCGGCACGCTGGTGAAGCGATGAGTCGGGCGGCCGCTCCAGGTGGCCTCGGCCCGGCGATCGGTCCGGCGACCGTCATGCCTACCCTCGCCGAGATCGAGACCGCCCGCCTGGCCATCATCGGCCCGCCCGGCGGCGCGTCGGCCATCCGCACGCCGCTGGTGCGCCTGGACGCCACCAGACCGGCCGGCGACGGCCCCGAGATCTACCTCAAGCTCGAGAACCTGCAGCCCATCGGTTCGTTCAAGATCCGCGGAGCCGCCGCCGTCATGGCCGCGACACCGCCCGAGGCACTCGCCCGCGGCGTGGTCACCGCCTCCGCGGGCAACATGGCCCAGGGAGTCGCCTGGCTGGCACGTGAGCGTGGCATCCCCTGCACGGTCGTCGCCCCCGAATCGGCCCCCAAAGTGAAGACCGACGCCGTTGAGCGTATGGGCGGCCGTGTGATCCGGGTGCCGTTCGAGGAGTGGTGGCGCGCCTTCGAGGAGCACGCCTATCCCGGGGTGGAAGGCACCTTCATCCACGCCTTCGACGACCCCTGGGTCATGGCGGGCAACGGCACCATCGCACTCGAGATACTGGAAGACCTACCCGACGCCGATGCCATCATCACCCCCTGGGGCGGCGGCGGCCTCACCTGCGGCGTGGCCGCCGCCGCCCACGCTCTGCGCCCCGAGATCAAGGTCTACGCGGCCGAGGTGGCGGGAGCCGCCCCCCTCGCCGCGGCACTCGATGCGGGGAAGCCCGTCGAGATCGACTACACATCTTCGTTCGTCGATGGGATCGGGAGCCCCACGGTCTTCCCCCAGATGTTCGAACGAGCACGACCCGTGATCGCGGGGAGCCTGGTGGCCGAGGTATCCGCGGTTGCGGCGGCGCTCTTGCTAATGGCGGAGCGCAATCATGTGATCGCGGAAGGCGCCGGCGCGTGCCCGGTGGCCTGCGCGCTTGCCGGCGGCGCCGGCTACGGCAAGGTGGTGTGTGTGGTTTCGGGTGGCAGCATACACATGACCGAGGTGGCAGCGCTGGCTGTGCCTGAAGGCAACCGGCCCAAGCCGCGGGGAGAATCGCCGACTCGAAGGCGATGAGCTCCACCTTCGGCATCCGCTTCCTGGACCATTTGGCGCCGGCGCGCACTCTGGTCGAATGGGCCGTACTCGCTGAGGCAAAGGGCTTCGACGCCTGCTGGTTCCCCCATGACACCTTTCGCAAGAACAGCTGGGCTTTCTGCTCGGCGGTGGCGGCGGCCACGTCGACGATCAAGGTCGCGACGGTGGGCACCAATCCCTACACCACCGAACCTTCGGAGATAGCGTCATACTTCGCCACACTCGACGAGCTCTCCGGAGGGCGGGCCATCCTGGGTCTCGGGCCGCACACCGACGAGATGATCGGGTGGCTGGGCATCCCCGCGGAAGACATGATCGCCCGTACCCGGGAGGCGGTGGAGAAGGTGCGAGCCCTCCTAAAGGGCGGCGTGGTCGCCGGGGGCGATGCCTTCCCCTGGACCGAGCAGGCCTACCTACGCTTCGAGCCACGCCGCCGCGACCTGCCGATCTACGGTGGGGGTTGGGGTTCTGAGTTTCTTCGCATGACCGGAGAGGTGTGCGACGGCAGCCTTCCCATGGTGACCCCGCCCGCCTCTGCTTCGCTGATGCTGGCGCCTATCTTCGACGGTCTCCGTCGCGCCGGGCGCGACCCGGCCGACTTCGAGATCGCCGGCTGCGCCTGGGTATCGATCTCCGAGAGTGGGGACGCCGCCCGCGATTCCATCCGGGAGATCGTGGCTTACTTCGTCCCCTACCTGGAGCAAGAGGCGCTGGACACGATCGGTGTGACTCCTGCCGACGTGGCGCCGATCAGGGAGTGTATCGTCGCCGGCGACTATCGGGGCGCGGCTTCCCGAGTCACCGACCGCATGCTCGGGCTGGCTCTGGTGGGCACGTCCGGTGAGGTCGTCGAGCAGATCGAAGGCCTGCTCGAGGCTGGCGTGACCCACGTGTCGCTCGGCGGGCCGCTCGGCCCCGACCCGCGCCGAGCTATCGAGCTACTGGGCGATGAGGTGCTGCCTCGGTTCAGGTGATGGCCCCGCGGCGTGGTTCTCGCGTTACCGCGTTCGTGTACACGATCAGCATCTGGCCCGGCCCATACGTGAGCCAGATCACGTCGCCGATCAGTGCGAAGTCGAGGTCGTTGAAGAGCTGCGCGGCCAGGATGAGGTCGCTGGCCAGGAACAGGGCTGCGCCCACAGCCATCGGTACGAAGGTGCGGGTCTGCGCCGCCACCCCGGTGGCGGCGCCGCAGGTGCCGGCCAGCAGAAGCGCGTAGGGGAGCGCCGCCCAGTGGAGCACGGTTGCCTCCTGCCCTCTGAATACGACCAGGTACCAGGCCAGCGCGCCGATCACCCACCACGCCGCGAACGAGGCCCAGCGCGGGCCGGCTCGGTTGAGACCGTGGGCTCCCGCCCAGTGGAGGATCGCGGCGATGTACAGCACGTGCCCGATGCCGAAGGCCGCGATCCCGGCGAGCACGTTCTCCCCTCCAGGGAGAAGCCCGGCCAGGATGAGGTCTCCTGCGAGGCCGGCGGTCATGCCGAGCGCCAAGAACAGTGGGAAGCGCGGGCTGCCCTGATCGCCCCGACCGCCCCCCGAACGCGATAGCGCGAACCACGCCCACCCTGCGGCGACCAAAGCCAGCGACGACGCCATGCGGGTCCAAGTGGGCATGCGGTGGGTGGGATCGTCCGCCGCGGAGCCGAGCGCGAAACCGCCGAACAGCAACAGGGCCCAGAGAAGCCATAGAGCGATCACGGTGGTGAGCGTCGCCCGTTTCGTCGGGCTACTCGAATCGTACGCTGGCATCTCAGCAGTCACCTCGTCATCCTACACACCAGGGGGCGAAACGCCCAAAGACGGAACGATCGGATCTGGCCCGACGAACTTGATATCCAACCTCCAGTCCGACGTTGAATTCTCACCATCCTTTCATAGTTCGCTTACGACTCGCCGCTATCGTGAGTATCACTATCCCGTTCAGAGTCCGCTCCGGTATCATCCGGTGCGGATAAACGAAGGAGCTGAGAATGAGACTCAAGCGGACCATACCAACCCTCGTAGCCGCGCTGGCCCTGATGGTCACCGCCGCTTCACCGGCGCTTGCCGCCGAGTCCATCGACGGATCTACACCTCAGGCTGCATGGGCCGGTTCTCCGCACCCCGGCGTCGGAGTCATCCACACCGCGGTGGCCGGACTGCTCGGCATGTCCGTGGACGATCTAGAGACCGCTCGTCACGGCGGGCAAAGCCTGGCCGAGATCGCCACAGAGAAAGGCGTGGATACTCAGACGCTTATCGGCACCATCCTGCAGGCGCGCCAGGGATCGATCGACGAAGCAGTCGAGGCGGGTACGCTGACCCAGGAGCGAGCCGACGCTATGATGGAGCGCATGACCGAGCGCGTCTCCGAGAGAGTCGTTGATCCTGCAGTCGGCCCTCGCGGAAGCCAAGGCGCGGATGGGGAAGCCGGAACGTTCGGCGGCCGCGGCCAGGGTCAAGGTATGGGTCGGGGCGCAGCCGGCAGCCTGGGCACGTGCATCGTCGCTCCTCCCGCCGCCTAACCTGTAACGAGATCCGACACGGGCTGCGGCACCCCCGCTGACCGCGATCCCCCCGGCTCCCGTCGACATCCGTCGTCGGGAGCCGTTTCGTGCGTGTGGCAGCAGGAACCGACCGCGCTGAGAAGTCGTCGGTGGCGGGGAGACGAGCGGGCCCCTTGACCCGCAGTCTCCGGAACTTCATGGTTGCCGTGTCTGGCAGTCACCCATGGTCCGGAGGTCGATCGATGACGGGAGTCTCAGCAACCGGCGCTCTGGTACGCGAACAGCCCGATGGAGGGTGATCTGCTCCGGCCGGTCGGGTGGATCAGTGAGTTGCCGTACGTCGGCCCGGCTCTAGCGCTGTCCTTCCAGGCCGCGCTCTTCCTCTACACCTGGCCGCTCAGCATAGGCGTCGCGGACCCCGGCGCAACCTTCTTCGGTTCTCTCTACCTCGTGTTCGCCGCGCTGTTCGTGTGGCGCCGCCGCTATGTTGCGGCCGCGTTCCTGATGATCGTGCCGCTCGCCGCCTCGTGGTGGCTGTTCGACTTGATCGGGACCTGAGGCGAGGGGGAGCCGTACCGCGGGACGTTGGCTCAGTTGGGAGGTTCCGGCATCGCATCGTCGAGTCGGGTGATGATATCCGGGATGCGGTCTGCTACGAGCACCCAGATGCGCGTCTGGTCGATCGATCCGTACTCGTGGGCCAGCACGTTCCTCTGGCCGATGATACTCACCTAAGGGATGTCCGGATGGTCCGCTGCGCACTCAAAATCGCCTCACGGGGACGGCCCCAGGCCCGATCCCGGGAGACTGCGCACTTGGGTGAATTGGCTGGGGCTCGCGGCAGTACCGGTAGTCGAGTTTAGGGGGTCTTGAAGTGCGAGCTCGACAGGGGAGCCGGCGCCAGCCCCCGTTCTACCCTCCGTTCACCCGCGGCACGGTGATCGAGGCGTCCATCAAGAAGAGTACCTTGGCATTGGGCCCCTTCCTCGCGAGGGCGGCGTCGACCGCGCGCTGTACGCTGGGGAACGGCCGGATGAAGGCGGCGTCGAGGTCTTCGTCGGGGAGACTGGTGACACCCCACATCTCCCCTCGCTTGGCGATCAGAGCCAGGCGCCCGGCCTTGTGGAAACCGAGTACGTAGTCGCCCAAGATCGAGGCGAGCACCTGGTCTGGGGTGGCGGCCTTGGCCATCAAAGTGAAGAAGGTCTCTTCGCCGATGCCGTGGCGACACTTCGAGACCAAGATGAGGATGCCCCCGTCCTTCAGGGCAAGAGAGCCGTTCTCGAGCGCCTTCTGCGACTGGTAGAGGTCGTAGTCCATGGGATAGGGAGCCGCCGCCACCACGATGTCGTAGCGGGTGCTCAACTCGACCACGTAGTGTCCGTCGGCGTGTTCCACCGCCGTGCGCCAGCTCTCCTCGAGGTCACCCGCGTAGGCGTAGTGGATCCGATGTTGGTGATCGAGCACCATCTGGATGGAGTACATGCGCTTCTCGGAGAGCATGCCCATCATCTCCATCATGTCTTCGTGCACCGGGTTGCCCTCGAGGGCCAGGTTGTCGGCCGCGGGGTCCAGCGCCAACTTGTGGTTGCCCTCGATGGTGGCGAAGCCCGCCACGCCTGGGAAGATCGACTTGCGGCCTCCGGTGTAGCCCGCGAAGTAGTGGGGTTCGACGGAGTTGATGAGCACGACGTCGGTGGCCTCAGCTAGGTGGCGGTTCACCCACACCGGGGTGCCCCGCGAGGTCTCGCCGAGGTACACGAGCGAAGCCTCGTCGCGCGCGTCGTGACTCGAGATGCGGTCGATGAAGCGCTCGCGCATGTTGCGGCCGAAGATCTGCTCGAGTTCGGTCTCGCCGGGTATCTTGTGCGCCCCCGTGGCGACCATGAACTCGACGTTTCGGCCGCGGAGCCGGTCGGCGATGATCTCGATGACGCGGCCGCTGGGGGTCGGGCGGGTGGCGTCGTTGACCAGGAACAGGATGCGGCCCTCGGCTGCATCGAGGAACTCGTCGAACGACGAGCGCCCGTCGCCGCCCGCGAGGATCGCGTTCAGGTGCACCGCCTCGTCGCGCACGGTGAGTGTGCGTGATTCGATGACCTCACCAAGCCGTTCTCGGGCCAGCTTCAAGGGCACCGAGCCGGTATCCCAGGGCACGTCGATGTACATCGCTGCTCCTCCTAGATGCCGTAGGCGCGAGCCAACAGCTCCGCCGGGTGGATCGTGTCCTTGCCCGTTGCCTGGGCCAGCTGCATGCGACAGGTGCTGCACTCGGAGGCCACCAAGTCGGGGGTCACAGCAGCGACCCGCTCGAACAGTGGCCTGCCTGTCTCCATGCTCAAATCGTACGTGCCGGCCTTCATGCCGAACGTACCGGCCATGCCGCAGCATCCGGCGTCCAGGTCCACCATGGTGAGCCCCGGAACCTCGCGCAGGAGCGACAGGAACGGGCTGCCGATCTGCTGGGTCTTGAGATGGCAGGGCTGATGGTAGGCGACCGTCAAGGGGATCTCGTTCACGGGTTGCGGCGCCCACTCAGGCCTCTCGGCTCGGCGGGAGACCAGGAACTCGCCCAAGTCTCGCGTGGCGTTCGCCACCAGCGAGCACTCCTCGCTTGGAGTGATGTCGGGGTAGTGCACTTTGAAGGCGAAGCTCGCCGTGGGCTCCCCACTCACGAGCAACTCGCCCTCGCGCACGTGAGGGGCGAAGTTCCGCACGTTGTAGCCGGCCGTGGCCTTGGCACGTTGCACGTAGCCGTACAGCATCTCCGGCACCGCGCTGCCCTTCTGCGCCGGGAAGGTCACCGGAACGCCGTGGGCTAGCAGGAGCGACTCCATAGTCTGGGCGAGCGCGGGATCGTTGTAGTTGGCGTAGACGTCGTAGAAGAAGGCCACCGGCTTGCCCTGGGTACCGCTCTTCTCGCCGGACGTGGGCGTTGCGCCCGCCGCCGCCGCGCCGCCGTTCTTCTCGCGCGCAGCAAGGACCTGCTCCCAGCTCCTCCGGGCGTATGAGGGCAGATCGCGGCGGCGATCGATGCCGGCCACCCGCTCGGTAAGACGCCGCACCACCGGGTTGCCCACGAGCGGGTTGAACACCGCCGAGGTGGCGCGGCTCACGCGCGACACCAGCTCCGCGTGGCCCAGCACTTGGTCGGTGACCCCGCCCATGTGGGCGGTGCGGTACTTCGCCTTGGCCTCGAGCATAAGCTTGGGGATGTTCACCCGCGAGGGACACTCGAGGGCGCACATGCCGCACTCGATGCAGTAGTCGGTGATCTCCTTGGTGGCCGCCAGCGTGTGAGTGGCTTGGGGGTCGAGCCTGCCGTTGATCACGTTGCGCAGCAGGTTGGCCTTGGCGCGGGGCGAGGCGTGCTCGCGGCGGGTGGCCTTGTATGTGGGGCACATCGTGGTGGCCACCACGCTCTTACACTGGGCGCACCCGTGGCACTTCTCGATCTCACGTGCGTATTCATCCGAGGGGAAGTGCAGTTCGGTGGATTGCTCGTGCGTCCAGTAGCCCCGTCCGTAGCGCAGGTTGGTGGCGATGCCGCCGGCTTCCGCTGGATTCGCCACCTTCTTCCCTGGGTTCATGATGCCGCCCGGGTCAAGGGTGTTCTTGATCTTCTCGAAGACCCCGTAGACCTCGTCGCCGTAGACGCGGCGCACGTAAGGGGTGCGCACGAGGCCGTCGCCGTGCTCCCCCGAGGGCGTGGCCTTGAGGTCGATGACCACTTCCATGACCTCTTCCATGATGCGGTGCATGAGGTTGAGGTCGCCGGGGTCGCGCATGTCGAGTATCGGCCTGGTGTGGATATTGCCGTCGCCGGCGTGCCCGTACATGATCGCTTGGACGCCGTGACTCTGCAGGATGGTCGAGAGGCGGCTCATGTACTGGGCCAGGACGTCGGGGTGCACGGTGGCGTCCTCGATGAACTCCACGATCTTCTTCGCGCCGGGCAGACGCTGGAGCAGGGGCACCGCCCCCTGGCGTACCGACCACAGCTGCGCTTGGTCGGCGGGGTCGAGGGCGCGCTTCACTTCGATCGCGTCGCCGCCGGCTAGGAGGCCTTCCAGCTGGGAGAGCTTCTCGTCCAGCTCGTCGTCATTCGCGGCCTCGAACTCTACAAGAAGGGCGGTGTCCACCTGAGCTGGCAGCATCGCGTCGATCTTCGAGTTGGCCTCGCGCACGAAGCGCAGGAAGCTCGCGTCCATGATCTCAAGCGAAGTGGGTTTGAGGCCCAGGATGGACTGCACCGCTTCCCCCGCCGTGAAGACGGTGGGGAAGTAGGCCATACCGATGGCGCGGCGCTGCGGCACGGGAACGAGATTGAGAGTGGCTTCGGTCACCAGACCCAGCGTGCCCTCGGAGCCTACGAAGAGTTTGTGTAATTCGGCGCGCGCCCAAGCATCGTCGGCTGCCGCGAGGGCGACCGAGCTGTCCCAGCCGCCGTATCCGGTTGGGGAGGCGCCCCATTCGAGCACGTTCTCCACTCGATAGCCGGAGCAGTTCTTCATCACCCGCGGCATCGCCGCGGCGATAGCGGCCCGCTTCCGGTCGAGGAGGGGCAGGATGTCGGCGAAGGCCCTCCCACTGAGCGACCCTGCCGCCATGAGTGCGCCGAGCGTCTCAGAGTCTCGTCCCACCGAGCCGGCATGGAAGAGCTCGCCCCCGGACAACACCACGTCGAGAGCCAACACGTGGTCCTTCGTGCCGCCGTAGGCGACGCTTCGCCCTCCCGACGAGTTGTTCGCGATCATCCCGCCCAGCGAGCAGTAGTTCTCGCTCGAGGGGTTTGGAGCGAAGAAGGTGCCGTACTTCTTGGCGTGCGCGTTCAGGGCGCCCATCACCAACCCTGGTTGCACGCGTGCCCACGAGCCGTCGGGAGCCGTCTCGAGCACTTGGTTCATGTAGCGGGTGAAGTCGACCATGAGGCCTGAGCCGACTGCTGCGCCGGCTAGCCCGGAGCCGGAGCCGCGAGGCACGATCGGGATGCCGCGCTCGGTGCAGTACTCGACGATCTTGACGACGTCCTCGGCATCGCGAGGACTCACCACTCCCATGGGGACGATCTGGTAGACACCCCCATCGGTGGAATAGAGGTGGCGGGTGATGGCGTCGAACTCGACGTCGCCGTGGAGGATCCCCCGGAGGTCGCGTTCGACAGCGGTCAAAGTGGGTCTCATGAGTACAGCCCCGTGTTCCGAGTTTCCAGCGCCGCCGGCCGGCGGCCGAGTGCCGCAATACTAGCATCGGCTTTGGGCCTTCGGTAGGAGCGGGCCGCGGGCCTGCGGCCTCAGCCCGCGGCGGCACGTACCTCCGTTCCCCAGCCTCCGTGGTCTGGCGGCGAGATCGACGTAGGGCCCGGGGGCCCAAGCCCGCGATCCAAGAGCCCGATGGGTACGTGGTCACTCAGCGGCTTTGGGGCACCCTGTTGAGCAAGCTCCGGGTTGGAATCACGATCTCCGCGGCCACCGGGCTCCGCGCGGCCTATCTCCTCGGAGTCCTCTTCAGCTGGGGACAGGCAGCGGAACGTTCGCTCTACTCGAACCCGGGCATTCTATGCAGCTATCTCGCCTAGCCGCTCTGATCCCTGGCTCTTCCCTCGTGAGGGGCGCCCATGACGGGGGCTTTAGCGCCATGGATGTACTCGTGGTTGTCGCAATCATCTCGGTTGTAGCCGCGATCGGGGTACCGGCGCTTCATCACACGAGCGTGCACGCGGTGCCGGACGGGAATGCACGCAATCTGGCGGCGCTGGTGGAAGAGGGAGATGCTCCAGGGATTCGATAGCAGGTACCGCCCGGCGAGCGAGGCAGTCCCGACAAGTTCCTGTCGAATCCCAGCCCTTGGAGACCCGGCCGGCAGCTTCTCGCCGGGTAGATGGTCGTGCAGTTCAACAGCGCATTGCTGTCGGTGGACGTCTTCTTCGTCGATCAGAGTGGTGAGAAGTCGGCCGACGCGGCGAGATTACTCACGCTCTAGGGGAGCGCCGGCAGTGGCCTTCTTGGCCTTCCCGCCGGCAGACCCTGCCTTGCTCGTTATCGCCCTCCGCGGCCGGTACCCCTGACCACGAGCACGACTCCGACTATGACGGCGACCACGAAGAGAAGCATGAACAGCCACGCGAACGCTCCGCCCATACCGCCGTCCCATCCGTTCATCATGTTGTTCCAACCGTTCATTATCTCGATGTCTCCCCGAATCGCGTGTTCACGTATGCATGTCCTCCCGGTGACCCCGATCGATACGAGGAGGCGGAAGGCGGGCCTCTCATCATTGTTCCGGCAGGGTGGTGCCGTACATCATTCCGCTCGAACCCGACGGAGTCGTTCCCATCATGGAGCCCGAACCCGGAGTCGTTCCCATCATGGAGCCTGAACTCGGAGTCGTGCTCGAGACATCGCAACCGGCCAATGCAACGGCCAAGATCCATATCGACCCTACGAATGCCAGTACTCCCCTACGCCGCTTGCTCTTCATCGGTCCACCCTTCTCGCGGCTCTGCAGGCATTCGCCATTGCGCCATTTCTATTAATTATGAAGTTTCCCTTCTTGCCGACTGCCCAAACGTTCGAAACTTCCCTTTTTGCCGACTGCCCAAACGCGTTGTGTGGGCTGGGCCAACGTACAACCAAAGACCGATACCACTCCCATATCGTGCGGTCCATGATGTCCCGAGTCGATGAGAAGCCGACGGGTAGCGACACGGCGGGAGGATCGGAGTACTATGTGGTTACTCTTAGAACCACATTATCCGGAGGATATCGTCATGCCCCGCATCGGTGTCCGGGATCTGAAGACCCACGCGTCAGAGGTGATGCGCGACATCCGCGAGAATCGCGCTCGCTACATAGTGACTCATCGGGGTGAACCGGTTGGAGTGATCGTGCCGTACTCACCCAAGGAAGAGGCGCAGTCGCTGACACCAGACGAGTCCTGGTCCCAACTGTTCGCTGCGCTTGACGCCCTGGGCAAGTCTTGGAACACACCTCTCACGAGCGTCGAGGTCCTCGACGAGATGAGACGGTAGACCTCATGCGCGGACCGATCACGGTGGACGCGAGTGTGTTCCTCAACGCTGCCAACGCCACCGAAGCCGGGCACGTCACCAGCCGCAGATTCCTCGAATGGCTGCACGCAGAAAGGATCCCGGTCGTGCTACCCACCTTGGTGCTGCCAGAAGTTGCGGCCGGCTCGCGGAGGATTAGCGGGAGCCAGGATATCGCCCGCTTGGTGACGGTAGGAGTGGAGCACATCTCGGGCGCTATCTTTGTATCCTTGGACGATTCCTTGGCTGAGGCCGCCGCGGGTCTCGCCATGACCAGGGGCATGAAGGGCAGCGATGCAGTCTACGGAGCGACGGCTCAACGTTTCGGTGCCACGCTGGTCACGCTCGACCGGCAACAGCGCACCCGTCTATCTCCCGACATCGAGGCGCTGTCTCCGGGAGAGGCCCTGGAGCAATAGCGAGAAGCGACACCCAGTTGTGGGGCCACAAGATGGCGGAAGGCTCAACCATGCCAAGGATCAGCTTAAGCGACTTCTGGGCACGAAGTAGGAGCTGACCCGGCGGGCCTCGGTGATCTCGTCGGTAATCCCGTCCTCGCCGAACCGGAAGTGGCGGCGTGGCTCGTCGAAGGGGGAGCTCAGGATGGGGTTCTCGATGACGACTTGGGGCACGGGCGCCTCCGCTGACGTGACAATTGCACACCCCTCTACAACTTCCCGACAGCGGAGCATAGGTCTTCACAGGCAGACCGGTACGAGCGTCCACGCACCTCGTAGCACCCACCCTCGGTTCGTGAGAGAATGCACGGGTTGTGTTTTCGCGTCGCGCCGGTCCTCGGTCGGCGGCCGGGAAAGATCCCACGCGGGGCCGGCTCGAGCCCTCTCCAGACCGCGCGCTGAGCCCGTCCGCAAAGGGGGTGAGTCATGCTCAACATCTTCAAGACAGATTCCTCGGGCGCTCTGATCGAGCTCGAGGATTTCGAGCCAGGCGCTTGGATCGACCTCGTCAGTCCCACCGACGAAGAGCTCCACCGCGTCACCGACCGGCTTGACATCCCCCTCGCCTTCCTCCGCGGCCCACTCGACGCGGAAGAGAAATCGCGCATCGACGTTGAAGACGAACTCACGCATGTGATCGTGGACATACCCATCATCGAGCGGGTCGGCGGCGAGCGTGGCTACGACACCATCCCGCTGGGAATGCTGCTCCATCCCGATTACTTCATCACCACCTGCCTGCAGCCGAACCCCATCTTGGGCGAGTTCGAGCGGGGCACGGTGCGCAGCTTCGCCACCTTCAAGAAGACCCGGTTCCTGTTGCAGATCCTGTTCCGGGTGGCGAGCTTCTACCTGCGCTACCTAGGTCGCATCGATCGCGAGACAGACAAGATCGAACGCGAACTCCGGCAATCGATGAAGAACGAGGAGCTGTTCGACCTGCTCACCATGGCGAAAGCCCTCGTCTACTTCAGTACCTCTCTCCGCTCGAACGACGCCGTGCTCCAGAAGCTCATGCGCACACCCGCCATCAAGAAGTACGAGGAAGATGAAGACTTGCTCGAGGACGTGATCGTCGAGACCCGGCAGGCCATCGAGATGGCCGAGGTCTACTCCGGCATCCTCAGCGGCATGATGGACGCGTTCGCCTCGATCATCAGCAACAACCTCAACATGGTGATGAAGTTCCTCACCTCGATCACCATCATCTTGTCGTTGCCGGCCATGGTCGCGGCATTCTACGGCATGAACGTGCGCCTGCCTCTCGCGGACAACGGGCACGCCTTCACCATCGTGCTGCTGATCTCTTTGGGCCTGTCCTCGCTAGGGGCCCTGCTGTTCTGGCGGAGGAACTACCTCTGATCGTCTGAGCGTTCCCGTGCGTGCGCGCCGCTCTGGCTTGCGCGCGCCGGGGTCGTCTCTGTGACGTTCGGCGAGGTGATCGTCGAAGCCTCAGGTGGCCCCGTCTCCCGCAGACCGGCCTGTACGATACGATTCCTACCCGTGCGCTTGGCCTCGTACAGGGCCTCATCGGCGCGACGTATAAGTTCGGTCACGTCGGTGGCGTCGCGTGGACAGGTGGCTACGCCGCCGCTCACGGTCACCGAGACGTGGCCGGGGATGCCGAGGCCGGTGTGCAGTTGGTCGGCGATGCCCCGACGCAACCTGTCGGCCAGGAACACCGCGTTGCCGCCCGGTGTGTTGGGGAGGAGCAGGACGAACTCCTCGCCTCCGTACCGGCCGCAGATGTCCGTTTGACGCACGCTGTCACCGAGGAACTTAGCCACGCTCTGCAGGACGTGGTCGCCGGTCTGATGGCCGTATGTGTCGTTGATCCTTTTGAAGTGGTCCACGTCGACCATGAGCAGGGTGACCGGGGTCTGGTGTCTCAGGCTGCGCTCGATCTCCTCCCGGGCCCGCTGCTCGAAGAACCGGCGGTTGTAGAGGTTGGTGAGAGGATCGGTGACGACCTCGCGGCGGATACGGTCATACTTCAGGGCGGTCGAGAGCGACGTGTGGATATGTCCCACCAGTGTGTCGAGCACCACGGAACTCAGGTCGTCGAAGGCACCCGGCCTGGCGCCGGATGCGATCAGCGCCACGGTGCGCGTGTCCGAGAGCCGGAAGGGCAGGGAGAGCTGCGCCCGCATGGTCGGAGGGAACATGCCGCAGTGGTGTGACGCCGTGCGGCCTCGTGCCACGTCCCGGAACGACGTGCGCACCGGGCATCGGTCGTAGTAGCCGCAGCAGGAGGGGTTGATCTCGCCCGGTTCGCAGCCGTCGACACCCTCGAGCGTGAACTCGCCACCCTCTTCCGCCACTAAGGCCACGATGTCTGCTCCGAGCAGGCGCCTGGAGAGGTCGAGCGCCTTCGAGCGTGTCTCGCGGTAGGGCAGCGCGGCGTTCAGTTCCTGGGCGATCTCGCCCAAGCGGATCAGTTGGTTGTTGAGGTCGCGCAGACGATAGAGGTCGGCTCTCACCGCTTCCACCTCGAGACCCTCGGCCCGGCCTCCGCTCATCACCCCTTCGAGCATCCGTTCGAGGCCGGAATGGATCTCGTCCGCCCCTTCGCGGAGCGCCTCCTTGCGGTTCCGCTCCTGCAGGCGCTTGAACAGATCACCCACGGCGCGATACACCCAGTAGTCGAGTAGCACGGTGGCCGCGATGAAGCCGACGGCCAGGATCAGACCGAGGTACGCGTCGAGCGGGGAAAGCAGCAAGGTGCCCGTGAGCGTGGCAGCGCACATGAGTTTGAAGACGAGGGCCACCCGGGCGCGGCTCAGGATGGGGCCACCTCGGCCGAGCGCTTTGAGTCGCCGCAGCCAGCCGGTTGAAGACTCCTCGGGACGATGGCGCTCCGGCTTGATCGCCGGTGCCTCGTGGTCCATTGTGGGTGATCTCACGGTTGACGCCCCTCGGTACTGGTCTTGCTGATGCTTCGGTCGGGAGCCCCCTGAAGTGCCACGCGAGACGACCTCTTGAGTGGCACGTTCATCTTCTCTAACGATGGTATCGGGAGCGAGGAACGTATACGTGAGCCGTCGCCCGCAAGAAGAGGCACGAACCCCGGCGTGCCCCGGGGCTCGATACCCGTGCGCGACGGGAGGCGACTCGCGCCACTGCTTGTCGCGAGCGCCCCATCCGCCTATCATTGGCGGGCCGTTCTCAGAGGAACCCGACCCGAGGGAGATCGTGTGAGTCTGTCTGGTGGTGCGGAGGTGCGTTCGTGAGTACCGAGACCATCCTCCTCATCGCCGTCGTGACGGTTGCGCTCGCGTTCGACGTGATGAACGGATTCCACGACGGCTGTAACGCTGTTTCCACGGTGATCTATACCGGCGCCCTGAAACCGAAGGTCGCCATCGGGATCTCCGCGTTCTTCAACTTCATCGGGCCTCTGGTGATCGGGGTGGCGGTCGCCTCCACCATCGGCGGCGTGATCAAGGCGTCTGACGCCACGGCTCACCTTGTGATCGCGGCGCTCGCGGGCGCTCTGTTGTGGGACATCCTCACCTGGATATGGGCGCTCCCCGTGAGTTCGTCTCATGCGCTCGTCGGCGGTCTTCTCGGAGCGGGTATGGCCGCGCTCGGTCCCGCGGGCATCAACTTCGGCAAGGTCGCCCTGATCTTCAGCTCACTGCTGATCTCACCCATCCTGGGCATCGCCACCGGATACCTGTTCATGAAGATGAGCAAGTTCGTCTTCGGTCGGCTGCGTCTCGACCTGGACAGGGCCGACGGCTTCTACCGGCACATGCAGATACTCTCTTCCAGTTGGGTGTCGTTCAGCCATGGTTCGAACGACGCCACCAAGGTCATGGGCATCATCCTGATCTTCATCGCCGCGCGGGAAGGCCTCGATGTGGATGAGTACATCCTGGAATACGGGTTCCCGCTGTGGGTGATCCTTTCAGCTGCCTCCGCGATGGCGGTCGGCACGTACCTGTCGGTGCGGTCGTTCCGCCTCATCCGAACCCTGGGGGAGAAGATCACGCACCTGCACCCCGTGAACGGCTTCAGCGCGGAAGCCGGTGGGGCACTCATCATCCAGGCGGCCTCGCTGTTCGGGTTGCCGGTTTCGACGACGCACGTGGTCACCTCGTCGGTCACGGGTACGGGCCTGGCGGGAGGACTTGGTTCGGTCAGCTGGAAAGTGTTCCGTGCGATCATGCTTGCGTGGGCGGTGACTCTGCCGTTCTGCGCCATTGCCGCTGCACTCATCTATTACGCCTTGAACCTGGTGATGTAGGTTCCGGGGAGGAGAGGACATGAGCGACACCTTCAAGAAGATCAGACGTTCCCTAGGCGGCCCGGCGTCGCTCGAGGGCGCTATCGACGCCATGGGCAGGCACAAGGAAGGTCAAGTGCTTGCCGAGGTGAGAGAGTTCACCGACAAGGTCGTGGAGATCGTCGACGAACTCGGCACGGCGGTGCGCTACTTCGTGGCCGACGACTACGAGGGGCTGGCGGTGACCGCGGCCCAACTGGACAAGCTCGAGAGCGCGGCCGACGACCGCAAGCTCGAGATACTCGATAGCCTGTCGTCCGCCGGCGTCTTCTCCATGGGCCGCGCCGATCTCTCGCGCCTCGTGGCCTCGATGGACGTCATCGCGAACCTGGCCGTGGGCGCGGTCGACCGCATCGTCATGCGTCGCTTCACGCTACCTGCCGACTTCAACAAGCTGCTCGTGGAGATGGCCAAGATCGATCTTGAGGCTGTTCGGAAGCTCCGCGATGCCGTCTTCGCCATGCGTGGGGACTTCCGGGAGTGCGTGGGCATCGCCATCGAGATCGACGCGATCGAGAGCCGCGCCGACCGCGTGTTCGCCGAGATGTACAAGGCGATGTTCGACATGGACACTGACTTCAAGACCTTCCATCAACTCAAGGCCATCATCGAGCGGCTCGAAGCCCTCGCCGACAAGTGCGCCGAGAACGGTGAGTTGATCCGTCACATGGCCCTGGAGTACCTCGACCTGGACTGACGGGCGCCTGACGGGCGCCGGCCAGACGCGCCCGGGTCGGGCCTACGGCCGCGCCTGGGCGGAGCCCACCGCATCCCTACTCGTAGTTGCCCGGGACTCCAGGGTCGCGCGTCTTCTTGACGCGCCCGGTCGGCATACCGACTCTGTCGAAGTCCACCTCTTCGTCGAGGGTCTCCACAGGGATGAGCTGGAGCCGCCGCACTCCTAGAAGTGTGAAGAACCCGGCCGTGATCAGCACTGAGGCCAGGGGTCCCCACAGCCCATAGGCGCCGGAGACCGACTGCACCAGTAGGTACCACCAGCCCTGCCACCAGCGGATGTCCGTGGCGAGAACCAGGTAGACGTAGAGCATCGCGGGTGCCGCAAGACCGGCCAGCAGCAGTCTGGAGTTCTTCCTGGCTGGTCGCAGCCACTTGCTTGCGTCGCGCGGCTCAGCGAAACACGTCACCAGGGGCCAGAGCCACGCGGCCGTGAGCCCGGTCAGCAGGGAGAACGGCGAGTTGAACGTGAGTACCGCGAGCCCTGCCACCAGCACGACCAGGCCCGTGCTCAGCTTCATGGTCTCGGTCATGATCAATGGCTCACTGGTTCGCAGGTGGCCAAGGTAGTGGCGGCTGAGGAGGAACAGGATCAGCCCTATCATAAGGAGCGCGATCGAGACGAAATAGTCGGGGTCTCTGGCAGGAGCGGCGTCGAGGGGCGCCTGGTGGGGATAGCGGGGCATGAGGCCGATCCGGGCCGCGCCATATGCGACGAGGACGAAGAGCGCGAAGGGCAGGGCGAACGACAGCAGGTTGCGCAGGTACCGTACCCACACCTCGGGTCGCACGCGGGACACACCGAGCCAGGTGCCCGCCATCAGAGCCGCCGGCAGGAGCGTGAGCAGGCCGAGGAAGGAGATCGCCCGCCTCGTCAGGAATCGTCCAGACTGGAGCACGATTGCGGTGCCTGGGTCTGAAGGGATCTCGGTGCCGCTGTCCAGACTCATCACGATCCGCTCGATCGCCGTCCCGTGCGTGGCCATACCCGCGGATGATGGTGCGCCTCCGTCTGGGTCATGCAGGAGGAGAGAGGGTATCCCGGCCCGCAGTCCGGCCACCTGAGGCCCCCAGCCTATGCGAAGTGATTGATCGGCCACCTGGCGCACCAGACTCGTCGTCTCGAGAGTCAGATCGGACTCCCGCAGGGCACGAGACACCAGCCGCAGGTACCAGCCGGGCGTCGAGCCGTCGGGGCCGGAGACACTCCCCTGGAGCACCGTCCGCTCTTCCCTGCCCAGCCCTCGGATCGCCAGGATCACTAGTACGTCTTGAGCGAGGGGATCGTTCTCCAGGAAGTGGGCGAGCCCCAATCCACCGTAGGCCGCACCCTCGGTGGAGAGGAGGATGATCGTACGCTCGTGCGGGCGTGCCGCGAACACCTGGGCGAGATCGAAGAGTATGGCGGTGCCCGTCGCATTGGCGAGGGGCGACAGTCTGCTCGCGGGGTCGGGGTCGCGCGAGGTGGTGACGAGGATCGCCTCGCTACTCGCCCCAGGGAAGACCGCGTACACGTTCCTAAGAGCGACCTCACTGTGTCCGAACGGAACGGTGAAACGCTGATCTTCGTGCGGTATGTCGAATTCATCGAGGCGGTCGGCGACGTATTGCGCTTCGAGTTCGGCCTGCTCGGTTCCCAGACCGGGGTTGGAGAACCGCTCGGATAGTTCTTGCGCGGCTCGGAATGCGCGGGGTGCTTCGAAGAAGGTCGGCTTCGTGGACACGGTGATGTCCGAAGACGGGGTCGAAATGAGGAGGAAGACGGCGATCATGCCCAAGGCCACGACGGTCGAACTCGCCGCGTAGGTGATCTTCCTAGACTGCCATATGCGGTCCGCGATACGTCGCCGGCCGATGAACTGCATCGATTCTCCCCGCTGTGTGGTCAGGCTGCATTGTAGGTCGCCGCGGGGCAGGCGACAAACGCGCGTGCGCTACGCGCTCAGCGGTCGTAGAGACGGGCCATCTGGTCGCAGAACGCACGCCCGAGCATCTTGTCGGCTACGTCGAGGGGCGCCACGCTGTATTCGCCGCTGGCAAAGAGGCGTCGCAGGTCTTCGACCCGGCCTCTACGGTAGCTCTGGGCATCGATAGTCGTCGCCTGCGATACGAGGGACCCTTCGGTGTCATCCCGGTGGCTGCGAGACGGGGAGGTGAGCAGAAGGCTTGCGATCACGGCGCTGCTGTCCATTAGGTCTATCACTTTGAGGACCTCGGTCTGCGAGATGATCATTTCTCTACGCACCTACCTCGTCGAGTTCGGCCTATGGGACAGAGGCCATGTTATCCTGACATATCGGTCGGTAGGCCTCACTCCTTTATACGCAGAGTGCAATCGGAGGGAACGGCATGGTCACAATCGAGGAGGCCCTGAGGCTCGTTCTCGCCGAAGCCGTGGTCCTTGAGCCTGAAGAAGTCGGGGTTGTCGAGGCTCTTGGACGGGTGCTCGCGCGTGATGTCGTTGCTCCACACGCCGTGCCTCCCTTTGACAACTCGGCGATGGACGGTTTCGCGGTGAAGGCCGCCGAGACTGTTGGTGCGGACGAGACACCCGCTCGACTCCGCATCTCCGAGACCGTGCCTGCGGGCCATGTCGCGCGCCTCGAGCTGCAGGCAGGTGAGGCGGTCAAGATCATGACAGGGGCTCCGATGCCACGAGGCGCTGATGCGGTCGTCGAGGTCGAGTCCACGGAGGATGATGGCGACCACGTCCTGATCCGCCGCCAGGTGGAAGTGGGCACGAGCGTCCGTTTCGCCGGCGAAGATGTGCGCGCCGGCACCACGGTACTGCACGCGGGAGACGTGGTCGGGCCCGCCGAGATAGGTCTGGCGGCCAGCATGGGGCGTCCCAAGCTGCACGTGTATCGACTACCCCGTGTGGCGATCGTCTCCACAGGCAGCGAGCTGGTCGAGATCGACCAGCCCATTGCTCCCGGCCAGATACGCAACTCCAACAGCTACTCGATGCAGGCCCAGTGTCGTGAGATCGGCATCGAGGCCGAGCGGCTCGGAATCGCCCCCGACGAACGCGATGCCACCCGTCGCCTTCTCGAACAGGGCCTTGGCTACGATGTGCTGATCACCTCAGGTGGCGTGTCGGTAGGGGAGTTCGATTTCGTGAAGGATGTCCAGGACGAACTCGGCGTCGAGCGCAAGCTGTGGCAGGTGGCCATGAAGCCCGGGAAGCCTCTGGTCTTCGGGGTTAGAGGTGGGTGTCTGGTCTTCGGTGTTCCTGGCAACCCCGTCGCCGCCATGGTCTCGTTCGAGCTGTTCGTCAGGCCGGCGCTGCTCAGCATGATGGGTCATCGAAGGGTGCTGCGCCCTACATACCGGGCCATCATCGAGGAAGACCTTGCGAATCGGCATGGGCGGGTGCAGGTGGTACGGGTGCGTGCCCGGCGGGTCGGCGATCGCTGGTACGCCACGAGTACCGGGCCGCAGGGGTCCGGCATCCTTCGTTCGATGGTGAACGCCGATGGGCTTGTTTTCGTACCGGCCGACACCCACGGGATCAAGGCCGGGGACGAGGTCGAGATGACGTTGCTGCGCGCAGAGGGGCGCGAGGCCTGAACCGCAGCACGCCCTCTCAGGCTCGACCCGGGGGGCGACGGGAAGACATCCGCCTTGTGCGAGGGGACTGCCGGGGGTAGAATGACCGTGTCATGATTCCTCGTCTGAATCAGGGGGCTTGCCCCCGCCGGAGGGGAGATGTTCTTCCCGAACTCCGGTCGAAATCGTCCGATATGCCTGGTGGCCTGCGCGCTGCCAGGCTTTTTTTGTCCCTCAAGGGCAGGTAGGTGACCGGGCTCGTGCCCGGGGGCTTCTGCCTTCGAAAGGAGCGGTGATGGCGAACCACTTCACTCCCCAAGAGCTGGCTCGTGAGTTCGGGATGGAGACCAAAGACGTCGTGCAGATCTGCGTCGAAGAGAGCGTCCCGATCTACAAGGGGAAGATCGACCGCAGCCTGCTCACCTTGGTGATGAAGTCAAGGGGTATCGTCGTCGAGAGTCGCGAGGCGGCCACAGTCTGAAGCATCAGCGCGGTGGGTCGTCGACGACCCGTCGAGCTCACGATACCGGGGAGCGTCCCTTGGTCGTATCAGGCAAGGGGCGCTCCTGCATCACGGGTCGCTCCCGCAACAGCGTGAGGCTCGCCGTCAGTATCTCTTGACGCCAGGCTTCTCGGCGCGCGGTCTCGTCGCGGAGGTCGAGACCGTGGCACTCGGGCGCGCCTTGCTCCGGCGCCCCCTGGGGGGCCGGAGCGGAGTCTCCGGGGTACCACACCAACGAAGAGGTCGGCGCATCGATCACCCAGCGCCGCACCGCCAGCAGCAGGTCGAGCCGATCCTGCGGAACCGCGACGTGATCCAAACCGCCGCTGTCCCGACCGGAACCCCCGTCGCTTTCGTCGCGGTCGGTGGTGTCGGTGGGGAGCGACCGCACCATGCGGCCGATCTCGACCGCGGCGGTCGAACCGCTCACGGTCGCGGAGGAGTCAGGCAGTCCGTGCCACACGAGGTCCACATGAAGTCGGGGGCCCTCGCCCGCGTCCCCGTCGAGCCAGAGCACGGCCACACGCATCTTGTGCGCCTCGCGCAGCGCGGCGTACGACCCGCGCAGGGTGATCAGGCCGTCGAGCGCGTCGCGCACCTCCTGCGCCTCCTCGTACCGCCGCTGCGCGGCGAGGCGTTCCATGTGCCGGCGCGCCCGCTCCAGCGGGTCGCCGAGCGCGGGCGCGGCTCCACCCCCGAGCCAGTCGAGCAGGTCTGCGGCGAGCTGATCGTGAACCGGCAGCGTCAGTCCGTCCTCAGAGCAAGGCGCTAGGCAACGCTCGGTCTGACCGAAGATGCATGGTCCGTTCTGAGAGGTGCCCCTGCACTGGCGAACCGGGAAGGTGCGGTGGAGGAGCTCCAGCGCTGCCGTCACTCGCGACCGTCCCCTGAAGGGGCCGATCACCTGGCCGGCGGGCCGGGTGGGCGCGCTCGCCTTGTGGTTCTTTCGCGCCCGCGTCTTCGCCGGGTTCCCCGGTCGATCGCTGGAGTAGAGTCGGAGGCCGCTCCCGCGTCCCCCGAGCTTCACGTAGCAGTAGTTCTCGGGCCGCCGCCCGAAGACGTTGCACGTCGGTCGATGGGTCAGGATCAGCTCCTGTTCCCTCACCACGGCGCGGAGCGGCGATCCAGTGGTCTCCCACTCCACCTTCCGCAGCCGCCGCACCGCTTGGCGCACCTTTCGCGAATGGTCGACATTCGAGAGGAAGTAGCTGCGCACCCGATCGCGCAATTGGTTGGCCTTGCCGACGTACAGCACGTTGCCGTCTTCGTCGAGGAACAGGTATGCCCCCGGTGCGCGGGGGATGTCTCGAGTGAGAGCGAGTTTGTGACGGTCGCGCCGGTGACCGGGGTCGATATGCGTACGCAGTTCGTCCAAGCGAGTGACGCCACGCTCCTGGAGTCTTCCCACGCAGGTGAGGAACACGTGGGCTGTTGCCAGTGCGTCCGCGAGTGCACGGTGGTTGGCCGCCACCGGCGAGCCCAGGGCCTCGGCCACGGTGCCCAGCTTGTGGTTGGGAAGGCCCGGAGCGGCGCATCGCGATAGGGGCACCGTATCGATGGCTCCGTCGCCGAGACGGCGGCCTCTGAGCCGGGCGAGCTCGTAGTTGAGGAATCCCAGGTCGAACGACGAGTTGTGTGCCACGACCACCGCGCCGTCGATGAAGTCGAGCAGATGAGGCATCACTTCCTCGATGCGTGGTGCGCCCAAGAGCATCTGCGGCGTGATACCGGTGAGCTCGATGATCACCTGGGGGATGGGCCGCTGAGGGTTTACCAGAGTCTCGAACGTGGCTACCTGCTCCAGCCCTTCGATCCGGACCGCCCCGATCTCTGTGATCTTGCTGGCTCCCGGCCTGGTTCCGGTGGTCTCGAGATCGATGACCACGAAAGAAACCTCGGCGAGGTCGGGGTCGGTGAAGCGCCAGTCGCAGAGGCCGATGGTGTTGGGGCTGCTCCAGGCAAAACGTCGGTCTTCGGTGACGAGCGTGTCCATCACCCGGCGGCACAAGGGCTCCGGTGCCTCGGTGAGAGAGAGCAGCAGGCCGGCGGCCTGCATGAAGTCCACGGGCTCGCCGCTCATGACCAGCAGGTCGTAGAGGTCGTCGGCGAGTGTGAGGGAGAGTTGTAGTTGCACGGTCCCGAGCCGCCGCAAGGCCTAGCCGGCGACGCCCTTCGCGACGAGTGACGCGGCGATCGTCTCGGCGGCCTCGTCGAGGCGGCTGCGCATCTGGGCGATGCGTTCCTCTGCTTCGGCGGCATAGTCGCGGTCGGACATCGTCCCTGCGTTGATGTGGGCGTTCCGCAGCGACCCCTTGACGGCCGCCTCAGCCAGGTGCACTGCGGCGGCCAGGTCTCCGAGTACGGGTCCGCGCACGTCGTCTTGCACGCTCACGGCGAGCGACAGTACCGCCAGACCGGCCTCCGCCACCGCGAGCGGCACCTCGGTCGCGTCCCTGAGAGCCGCCTCCAGGAGTCGGGCGCGTTCCGCCTTCTCCCCCGCGGTCACCTGCGGGCGCCGCAGTGCGAGCGTCACCGAGCGATAGGCGCGCACGTCTTCGTCGATGAGCTGTTGGATCGTGCGGCCGAGCCGCTCCGAATCCAACTGGCACGTCGCCAGCGAACCCGCGCCCTGGTCGCTGTCGCCCTTCGCGCCTGCGTGACAGGTGAGCGACATCAAGGCGGCTGCGGCCGCCCCCGCGAGCGCAAGAGCGGCACCGCCGGCGGGCTCCGGCGAGCGAGCCCCCAGCTTCACCAGGAACGAGCGGAGGGTCTCATCGACGTATGATTGGTGCCTCATGGCGTGCTGTTCTTTCGGAAGTGGTGGGAGGGGCTGTCCTTGAAATGGAGCCCTGTTTGCCGGAGAATACTACCATCCATCACCCAGGGGCATGGGCATCCTGTCTCCCGCTGGGTCCGTCGTTCTTCCAAGTCTCCACATCGATTGGGGTCGGTGAAGGCATGCTCGATAGAGAACAGATTGAGGCGATCATCCCACATCGCGATCCGTTCCTGCTCCTCGACCGGGTACTGGAGTTCGTACCTGGCGAGAGCGTGATCGCCGAGAAGGACATCTCGCCGGACATGGACGTGTTCAAGGGCCATTTTCCAGGATATCCGGTGTTCCCGGGAGTACTTCAGGTGGAGGCGCTGGCTCAGGCCGGTGCGGTCGCCGCGCTGTCGCTTCCCGAGAACAAGGGCAAACTGGCTCTGTTCGCGGGCATAGAGAAGGTCCGGTTCCGTCGTCAGGTGCAGCCGGGGGACACTTTGCGCCTCGAGGTGCAGATGACTCGCGCCAGGCCGCCCCTCGGCAAGGGCGAAGGCCGGGCATACGTGGGCGATGAACTCGCGTGCGCCGCGACTCTGACCTTCGCCCTCTTCGACGCGTCCTGATCGAGCGGATGGATCCATCGGGGGGAACAGCGGCCGCTATCATCGGGTTGGGCATCGAACTGCCGGCCAGGGTGGTCTCGAACGAAGATCTTTCCAAGTCGCTCGACACCTCCGACGAGTGGATCGGGCAGCGCACGGGCATACGCACGCGTCGCATAGCCGACCCGGGGGTATGCGCGTCCGACCTCGGCATCGTGGCCGCCCGGCGCGCGCTGGAGGCGGCTTCTCTCGCTCCCTCCTCGGTCGATCTGTTGATAACGGCGAGCATCTCTCCCGATCAGATCTTTCCTGCGACCGCTTCGAGAGTCGCCTATGAGATCGGGGCCGTCAACGCCGGTGCGTGCGACCTCTCGGCGGGGTGCACCGGCTTCGTGTACGCCCTCGCCCTCGCCACCGGCATGGTCGCCTCGGGCATCCATCGGAATGTCGTCGTGGTGGGAGCCGAGGTCATCTCGAGCATCCTCGACTGGGAAGACCGCTCGACGGCCGTGCTGTTCGGGGACGGCGCGGGTGCGGCCGTCGTATCGACGGCTGACGGTGGCGGCCGTATCTTGGGATTCGACCTGGGCAACGACGGCGTCGGCGCCAACATGCTCAGCCTACCCGCCGGAGGATCCCGGATGCCCGCGAGCGAGGAGACGCTTCGCGCACGCGCTCACTACCTCAAGATGAGCGGGAGTCAGGTGTACCGTTTCGCCACCCGTGTCGTCGTCGACTCGGCCCGCCGCGTGCTCGAGAAGTGTGGGCGGAGCATCGACGAGGTGCGGCTGTTCGTGCCGCACCAGGCCAATCTGCGCATCATCGAGGCGGCCACGCGACGCCTCGGCATCGGCGATGACCGCGTGTACACCAACCTGCAGCGCTACGGCAACACCTCGTGTGCCTCCATCCCCCTCTGCCTGCACGACGCCAAGGCGGAAGGGCGTCTTCAACCGGGCGATCTGGTGTTGCTGATGGGGTTCGGAGCGGGGCTCACCTGGGGGGCCTGCTTGATGGAGTGGGGTAGGGCGTGACCGGGGGTGGGGCGTGAGCGCGACATGAGCGGCACGGCACTCCTGTTCCCCGGGCAAGGCAGCCAGGCGGTCGGCATGGGCCGGCACGCGTGGGAGGCGTTTCCGATCGCCCTGCAGACCTTCCAGGAGGCCGAGGACACACTGGGGTGGGATCTCCGCGCTCTCTGTTCGGACGGACCGTCCGAAGAACTGACCCGCACCGATCGCGCTCAACCCGCCATCTTCACGTGCAGCGTCGCCACCTGGCGGGTTCTGGAGGAACGCGGCGTTCGGTTCGACGTGGCGATGGGCCATTCGCTCGGCGAATACTCCGCCCTCGTGGCCGTGGGACATCTTCCCTTCGCCGACGCTCTGCGAGTGGTCGAGCGCCGCGGAAAGGCGATGTGGGCCTGTGGGGAGCGGGCGGCCGGCACGATGGCCGCGGTTCTCGGACTCGACGACGAGGTCGTCGAGCGGGCGTGCGAGGAGGCCGGGGAGGTTTGGCCCGCGAACTTCAACTCCCCCGGTCAGGTAGTCGTATCGGGGAGCCCGGCCGGCGTCGAGCGCCTCGCCAAGCTGGCGGTGGAACGGGGAGCTCGAAAGGTGATGCCGCTGCAGGTGTCGGGGGCGTTCCATAGCCCCCTCGTGGCCGGCGCGGCTGAGGAACTCGGTCAGGTCCTTGGGGACGTGCGACTTCTCCCAGCCTCACAGGGGAAGTTCTTCTCGACGACGGAGCTACGGTATCCTTCCGTCGACGATCTGCGCGATGTCCTTGTGCGTCAGCTCACGTCCCCTGTCCGTTTCACCCAATCGGTGCAGGCCGCGTTGACGGATATCGACCTCGGTATCGAGGTGGGCCCAGGGAACGTCCTCGCCGGTTTGGTGAAGCGAGTGCGACGTGACCTCCCTACGGTGGGCACGGGCGACTCGAATGATCTGAATACGGCGATCGAGAAGGGTCTCGCCCGGTAGACGGGCGGGATCCAGGCGAGAAAGGCTGGTGGTTCTCTTGGCGGGAGCAGCGACGGGATCTCTCGAAGGCAAGGTGGCGTTGGTGACCGGCGCCGGACGAGGCATCGGTCGTGAGATCGCGCTGAAGCTGGGAGCGTTGGGCGCCGACGTCGTCGTGAACGACGTGGCTCGGCCTGAGGCCGCCGAGGCGGTGGTCGCCGAACTCGAGGCGATGGGGCGCCGTGGCGTGGTCGTCCTAGGAGACGTCTCGAACGAGTCGGATGTGAAGTCCATCGTCGAGACTGCCGAGGCGGCGCTCGGCCCCATCGATATCCTCGTGAACAACGCGGGTCTCACCAGGGACGGCCTCTTCGTCCGCATGGAGGAAGCCGATTGGGACCTCGTACTGAACGTGAACCTGAAGGGAGCCTTCCTGATGACGCGGGCGGTGGCCAGGGGCATGATGAAGCGGCGCTCGGGCTCCATCGTCAACCTTTCCAGCGTGGTCGGCCGTCGCGGCAACGCGGGCCAGGCCAACTACTCCGCGGCGAAGGCCGGTCTCATCGGCCTGACGAAGACCCTCGCCCGCGAGTTGGCCTCGCGGAACATCCGAGTGAACGCGGTGGCCCCGGGCTACATCCAGACGGAGATGACGGCCGCCCTGCCCGATGAGGTGAAGAACACGATCGCGGGCGGCACGCCGCTGAACCGGCTTGGCGACCCGAGTGACGTCGCCGAGGCCGTCGCCTTCCTGGCCGGCGACACGGCGAAGTTCATAACGGGCATCGTGCTGCCCGTCGACGGCGGCCTCGGGATCTAGGCGAGTCGGGGAGTGGATGCGATGAGTGCGACTGCAGGAATGCAACCCGCGAGACGGGTGGTCATAACCGGTCTGGGAGTGGTCTCGGCCCTCGGCCTCGGTCACGAGGAGTTCTTCGCGGGCCTCGTGGCAGGCAGGTCGGGCGTGCGAACCATCACCAGGTTCGACACCACCGACTACGCGGTCAAGATCGCGGCGGAGATACCGTCGTTCGACGTTCTCGGCTTCATGGACAAGCGAGAAGCGCGTCGCCTTGACCGCTACTCGCAGTACGCGGTGGCGGCGGCCAAGCTGGCCCGCGAGGACTCCGGCCTGCCGATGGACGGAGACCCGTATTCGGTGGGAGTGTCTGTCGGCTCGGGCATCGGGGGGCTCGACACCTTCTACGATCAGACCAAGGTGTTGCACGAGCGTGGGCCCGACCGCATCAGCCCGCTCTTCATCCCCATGATGATCCCGAACATGGCGGCGGCCCACGTGTCGATGTCCCTGGGGCTCAAGGGTCCGGTCACGGCCACATGCACGGCATGTGCGGCCAGCGCCAACGCCCTCGGCGACGCATTCCAGATGATCCGGCGGGGCGACGTCGAGGTCGTGTTCGCCGGAGGGGCCGAGGCTCCGATAGGTCACATCGGCATCGGATCCTTCGCCGCTATGCGGGCACTCTCCACACGAAACGAGGAGCCTGAGCGCGCGAGCCGACCCTTCGACTCGGGGCGCGACGGATTCGTCATGGGCGAAGGCTCGGCCATCCTCGTGCTCGAGGAACGCGAGAGCGCGATCTCCCGCGGAGCTCGCATCTACGGGGAGTTCCTCGGCTACGGCATGACCGGTGACGCGTACCACCTCACCGAACCCGACGAGACCGGCGAGCCTTCGGCAACGGCCATGCGGCGCGCCATCGCGATGGCCGGCATCCAGCCCGAGCAACTCGGCTACGTCAACGCACACGGCACGTCCACGCCGCTCGGTGACGCCATGGAGACGAGGGCGATCCGGTCGGCCCTCGGCTCCGCTGCCGATTCGGTGCTCGTGAGTTCCACCAAGAGCATGATCGGGCACTGTCTTGGTGCGGCCGGCGCCCTCGAGGCGGTGGCCACGGTGCTGGCCATGACGCACGGCATGGTGCCGCCCACCATCAACCTCGATGATCCGGATTCGCGCTGCGACTTGGACTACGTGCCCAACGTCGCCCGGCCGGCATCGCTCGACTATGTGGCGTCGAACAGCTTCGGGTTCGGCGGTCATAACGTGACCCTGCTGTTCGGCCGTCACCAGGAGTAGGCGGCTTGTACTCCGCCTTCATGATTTGACGAAATACGTCACAGTCCACATAACTCCGAAGGAGCCGAGCGAGGCGCCGCCTTCGGCCCCCGCCTCCGGCGAAGTGTGCAAAGCCTGCGGCAAGGACCTCCCCCGCGCCACCCTGGTGGCGGCCCTGCACGTGTGCCCGCACTGCGACCATCATCACCCCGTGACGGGCCCGGAGCGAGTCGCTCAGCTCGTGGATGAGGGGTCATGGGAGTCGATCGGCGATCAGCTTCGGCCCGCCGACCCCCTGGAGTTCTTCGACACCCGCTCGTACGTGGAACGCCTGGCGGAAGCGCAGTCTGAGACGGGGATGTCCGAGGCTTTCCTCGGTGGTCTCTGCCGCATATCGGGGCGACCGGTGGCCTTGGGGGTGATGGACTTCCGTTTCCTAGGCGGCTCCATGGGTTCGGTCGTGGGTGAGCGCTTCGTCCGTCTGGTCGCGGCCGCGGCAGGTGCGTCCGTGCCGTTGGTCGTCGTGGTCTCGTCGGGCGGTGCGCGCATGCAGGAGGGTATCCTCTCTCTGATGCAGATGGCCAAGACGGTCGTTGCCCTCGACTCGCTCACCGCAGTCAGGATGCCCTTCGTATCCGTGCTCACCCACCCGACCACCGGTGGCGTGCTGGCGAGTTTCGCTACTCTTGCCGACGTGGTCGTGGCCGAACCCGGGGCCCTTCTCTGTTTCGCCGGACCTCGGGTGATCGAGCAGACCACCCGGGAGAAGTTGCCGGAGGGCTTCGGTCGGTCGGAGGCCAATTTCGCCAACGGACAACTCGACCTCGTGATCCATCGCCGCGACCTGAAGGAGCGGCTGGACCGGGTCCTATCTTTGCTGGAAGGAGGTGTTCGCTGTAGTGTTGAACCCGCTCGACAGGATCAGGAAGTCGTACCACGGGGAGGCAACCCGCTTACTCAAGCGTTTGCACGAGTTAAGAAGTTTGCCCTCGTTCCCTGGCGTCGGCTACGAGGAAGAGATACGGAAGATCCAAGAGAGCCTTGAGGCTCTCCGAGAGCGTGAACCCTCCGACGCCGCGTGGAAGACCGTACAACTCGCTCGGCACAAGGACAGACCGCAGGCTCTCGACTACATCAAGCACACGTTCCCCGATTTTCTCGAACTGCATGGAGATCGGCTCCGGGGCGACGACCCGGCCATCGTTGGCGGCATGGCCACGATGGACGGCGGCACGGTCATGGTTATCGGGCATCAGAAGGGCCACGACCTGCGCGAGCGCCAGCAGCGGAACTTCGGCATGCCTCGTCCCGAGGGCTATCGCAAGGTCCAACGGTTGGCCAGATTGGCCGAGAGGTTCAGCATGCCGGTGGTCACCCTCGTCGATACTCCGGGCGCGTTCCCGGGTGTCGACGCCGAGGAAGGGGGTCAGGCGGGGGCGATCGCCACGTCCCTGCGTGTGTTCGCTGAACTCACCGTGCCGACGATCGCCGTGGTGATCGGGGAGGGTGGCTCGGGAGGCGCACTCGCCCTCGCTCTGTGCGATCGGGTGTTCATGCTGGAGAACGCTATCTACTCGGTGATCACTCCCGAAGGCTGCGCAGCGATCTTGTGGAGGGATTCAGCCGAGGCCTCGCAGGCGGCGGACGCCCTCTGTCTCACGGCCATCGACCTGATTCGCCTTGGCATAGTCGACTCAGTGATCCCCGAACCACGGAAGGGCGCTCACAAGAGCCACCGGGCCACGGCCAAGGTGGTCGCCCGACAGATCGAGGCGGCGCTGCGTGAGCTTCAGAGCATCCACCCCCTGCAGCGGGTGGCCGAGCGACGCCAGAAGTACCTGCAGATGGGCAGTTTCACGACGGTGTGAGCATGGTCGTGACCGCTGCCTCGATGCTCGAGAGGCTGTTGTCGCTACACGGCTTCGGCGTCGCGGCGGGCCATGACCATCTCGATGGTCTCGAGCAACTCGTTCACGCGGAACGGTTTCACGACGAAATGATCAGCTCCTTCATCCAACGCTCGCAATGTCGTGTTGGGGTGCGTGAGGCACGAGATCATCACGATGGCCGGGCTGATGCCGCTGCGCTCCCGTATGTGCCGAAGCGCCTCGATCCCGCTCATGCCCGGCATCATGATGTCGAGCAGCACGAGGTCTGGATCGAGTGAGGCCAGCTTCGCCAGCGCGGCTGTGCCGCTGTCGGCCGTTTCGCACCGGAACCCTTTGATCTCAAGCATGTCCTGCAGGAAGGTCCGAATGTCGGGCTCGTCATCGACGATGAGGACGAGCCGTTCCCCTGAGTCCACGTCTCCCGCTCCCATGTCTGTTTAATACTACCGGTCGACTCAGTATCGGAATCCGAGGACCGCAGCTTGAGCAGGGGTGCTCTCGAGACCCCCCCGGAGCCTCGTCAGAGAGTGGCGGCTATCGGTTCCAAATAGGGCCGCCAGCCGTCCGGGATCTCGGTGGGCGAGGTGACGAGGAACTCTGCGAGGCTGGGGGTCCGGGGACGTGCGCGCGGCACCATGCCTATCTCCGCGGGCAGGTGGGCTCCCTTACGTGTGTTGCAGGGGAAACACGAGGTCACTACGTTCTCCCACGAGGTGCCACCGCCTCGGCTTCTCGGGATCACGTGATCCAAGGTGAGGTGACGCGTGCTGCCGCAGTACTGGCAACGATGCCCGTCGCGGGCCAAGACCACCCGGCGCGACAGCCGGCGCCTCTCCCCGCGCGGGACCATCACGTAGGCCACCAGCTTGATCACCAGCGGTCGGGGTATCGAGAGGCTCTCCGCCTTGATCTCCCCCAGCCCTGCTACGAGGATCTCGGCGCGGTTCTTCAGAAGCAGCACGATGGCGCGCTTGCTCGAACAGATATTGATCGGCTCGTACGTGGCGTTCAGAACCAACACCCGGCGTGGCACAGGTCCTCCTCGGCCCGCTTCCGAGCGAGATTCTATCCAATCAGTCGGGTTCGCTCAACAACGACCGACCCGCCGCTACGGGGCGCCGCCGCCCTCCACGACGATGCGTGGCACCTTGCCGGGGCGCCGCAGGAGCTCCTCGCGGTACGCCGTCTCTGCCAAGCACAACACTGCTGGTAGAATCCTGACCATGGCCGATCGCAACCTCTTCTCAGCCGCACTCGACACGGACATGAGCGCCCACGCCCCTCTCGCGAGCCGCATGCGCCCTGCAGACCTCGATTCGATCGTCGGTCAGCGTCATCTCCTCGGGGAGCAGGGTGCGCTCCGACTCGACGTATCCTCTGGTTCACCCGGCTCGATGATCCTCTTCGGGCCCCCGGGGACCGGCAAGACGACCGTTGCTCGGGCGGTTGCCACGCGTCTCGACGCGGTGTTCGAAGAGCTTTCGGCCGTGAGCTCCGGTGTGGCCGATGTGCGGAAGGTCCTGGAACGGGCGCTCCATCGGCGCGAGGAGTCGGGCGTTCGTACGATCCTCTTCATCGACGAGATCCATCGCTTTTCGAAAGCCCAACAGGATTCCGTGCTGCACGCGGTGGAAGACGGGCTGGTGCTCCTCATCGGTGCCACGACCGAGAACCCCTACTTCGAGGTGATCCCCGCTCTCGTCTCCCGCTGCGAGCTCCACCGCTTCCTCCCTCTCGAACACGACGATCTCCGAGTTCTCATCGACAGGGCCCTGGACCCTCCCGGTCTGCTGCAGGGCAAGACGCTCCACGTGTCCGATGACGTGCGCGAGATGCTCGCGGAGGCGGGGTCGGGTGACGCACGACGCTGTCTGAACCTCCTTGAGAGGGCAGCGGCCCATGCGGCCGGGGAGGGACTCGACACGTTGGAAGCGTCCACCGTCGAGAGGGCCGCGCAGCGCAAGGTGGTCGTGTACGACAAGGATGGGGACGCGCACTACGATTTCGTCTCGGCCTTCATCAAGAGCATGAGGGGATCTGACCCCGATGCCGCGCTCTACTATCTGGCAGTGATGATCGCCGGGGGCGAGGACCCCATGTTCATCGCTCGTCGCATCATCATCTTCGCCTCGGAGGACGTGGGCAACGCCGAACCCCACGGCCTCCAGGTGGCAGTCGCTGCGGCGCAAGCGGTCATGATGGTCGGGTTCCCGGAGGCGCGCATCAATCTTGCCCAAGCGGTCACGTATCTCTGCTGTGCGCCCAAGTCGAATGCGTCGTACGTGGCGATCAAAGAGGCGATCGCCGAGGTCGAATCGGCGGGCGCCCACGCTCCTCCCGCCTCCTTGCGCGACACGAGCTATCGAGGCGCTCGGTCTTTCGGCCACGGAGAAGGCTACGTCTACCCCCACGCTGAAGGCGGATATACGGCGCAGAGGCACCTGCCCGACGGTGTTGGTGAGCGTGAGTACTATCGACCCACCGCCGAGGGGGCGGAGGCGGAGATGGGTGAGTTCTTGCGGCGCATGCGTTCTTCGAGGAGGAGAGGCTAGCTTGGGAGCTTCCACGGTGTTCTACGTCATCGGTTCTCTGGTCGTGGTGTTCCTCCTGGGTTTTCTCGGCTACTACGCATACAGGCTGTTCAGGGTGCAGGGTCAGTTGGAGGAGTCGCCGTCCGAACGCTTCGCGGCCGCGATGAGGGCCGATCGTGATGCGATGAGGGGAGGAGCGGCGGGCTCGACGGTCGCCGCGACCGACCTGGCGGCGCCGACCTCCGCGGTCCCGGATCTGTTTCCACCAGGGGGTGCAACCTCCAAAGTCTACGAATCGGGGCCCGCGCTGAAGGAGATCACGGACGAGACAGTCTTCATCAAGCGCGGTCGTGATGGGGAGGTCATCTTCCAGTTGGGCGAGAATCCACCCATGCCACTGAAGTTCCTTCTTGACGCGCGCGCACGGAAGGTACTCACGGAACTGGCGGAGCAGGCCACCACAGACTTCGGTCTGCAGTGGGGGATCCTGGCGTCCGAGGACCCCGACGGGCGGCTGAAGGTGACGAGGATCCTGTAGCAGGAGTGCCAAGGGAAGCCGGAGGATATCGAACGTTTCGGGCGAAAGAGGTCCCCGCAACGTTGCTTCCGCTACACTTCGCGCGTTGAATTGTCGATGGTAGCGTCTAGGGGCTGTGCCCCGTGCTCGAGCGGCTATCGGAGCGGGTGGTAAGATGTCAATCCGAGAGTCGGCACGGCGATCGTCTGGCGACAAGGAGGGGAGTACTCCATGAAAGGCCTAGGGAAGTTTCTTTTCGGAGGTCTCCTTGGGGCGCTCTTTGGCTTTCTCGTGTCACCCAAGCGGGGGCAGCGCGTGCGCGATGCCCTTCTCGGTCCCGATGCGAACGAGCAGGACCTCGATGCCCCTCGATTGGAGGAGGCCTCGAGCTCGGAACTCTTCGCAGACCCGGAGCTCATGCTGTTCGAGCCGTCGCCCGTCGCAGAGTCCCCCGAGGCTCCCCCCCTCGACACATTCGCCCCGGCGCTGCCGCCCGCCTACGAGCCGGCGCCGATACCCGAACCCGAGCCTGTGGTCGAGTACGAGCCCGTCGCGGAACCTGAGCCACCGCCCGCTTTCGAGCCACCGCCCGCCTACGAGCCACCGCCCGCCTATGAGCCGGCGCCGATACCCGAACCCGAGCCTGTGGTCGAGTACGAGCCCGTCGCGGAACCTGAGCCACCACCCGCTTTCGAGCCACCGCCCGCCTACGAGCCGGCGCCGATACCCGAACCTGAGCCTGTGGTCGAGTACGAGCCCGTCGCGGAGCCGGAAGCACCGTCGGACTTCGTCGGCATCGATGATCCCATCTACGCAGCAGCCGCCGAGCCGCGGAACGTGATAGACGAGCCCGGCGTACTCAAGGACCCCGGCGCGTGGGATGACAGTGCAGTGGCAGTGTCTGCTCCCGAGACACTCGAGGAGCCCATTAGTGGGCCGGGTTGGACCGCGACGGATGGCGTGCCCGATGTGGAGACCGCTGAGGAGCGTGGGCCGATCTCGCTTGGAGGAGGCGGCACGGCTGATCTGAGGGCACGCATCGAGGACACGAGGCGCCGCATCCAGCGCGAACTTGATCAGCCATTCGCACCATCGACCTCCAGCGTAGGGGAGGTGTCGATCTTCGGCGGCACTTCGGTGATGGGCGAGCCGGAGGAACCCGCCGCGGAAACCGCGATCGTGTACGAGCCGCCGGTCGAATCTTTCGAGATCCCGGCGCCGGTCGAGGCGAAGGAGTCGCCCGACGCTCCTGCTTTCGAGCCGCAATCAGCTCCCGTGGTGGAGCCGGAGCCGGTCTACGAGAGCGCTGAAGCCCCCGTCGCCCCTCAACCTTCTCGAGCCGCCCCGCCCGCGTACGAGCCACCGCCCGCACCACCCGCCCCGCCCGCGTACGAGCCACCGCCCGCGTACGAGCCACCGCCCGCCCCGCCCGCGCCTACAATTGCTGCGCCCGATGTGGCCGCGAGAGAAGATGAGGCGGCAGTCGACAGCCTTCTCAAGGAGGACCTGAAGCCCTCCGATGCGCCGCAGGTGGAGGGTGAGTTCGATCATGAGAGCATGCGAAAGCGGATCGAGGCGACCCGGAACCGGCTGAAGGCAAAGGCGTTCGATGCCATGATGAAGGGTGAGGCGGTCCTCCTCTCTCGGGACGAGAACCCGACCTCTCCGGGCGCGAACGACTCTGTTGATCTGGGCGTGGAGCCCGAGGTTGTCGCGACCATCGAGACGACTCTGACGGAGGATGACGACTAGCCCCTTGCGGGACTAGTCTTGCCCGAGCCCCTGGTCTTCGAGGGGCGGCATGAATCCGTGTTCCTGATGGTTCGCCCTGGGCACGTGCAGCGGTCTGCGGAACAGATTCTGCACATCTGTCCACGGGGCCTGTCGGGAGCCCTCGACGATCTCTAGGAACCCCTTGACCTTGGCGTCGAGGTTGTCGACGTGGTGGACTATGAGAGCCTCGAGCGTGGCGGGACGCTTGGGAGACCCCCACTCCAACTCGCCATGGTGGCTCACGATGGCGTGGAGCAGTTGGTGCAGTTTCTCTCGGGGGAAGTCCGCTAGTCTGGCCGCTTGGTCGGATACCAGGGTGACCCCCAGCACCACGTGGCCAAGGAAGCGCCCTGCATCGCTGTAGCCGATGGTTCGCTCGTAGGTGAGTTCATCCACCTTGCCGATGTCGTGCAGGAGCGCGATGGTGACGAGCAAGTCGCGATCGATGCGACCGTACTGTTGCGAGATGTGCTCGCAGAGATCGGCCACCGTCACCGTGTGTTCGAGAAGGCCGCCCAGGTATGCGTGATGGAACGAGGTGGCAGCCGGTGCGTCGCTGAAGCGCGTTAGGAACTCGGGGTCTCCGAAGATCGCCTCGAGCAGCATACGGTAGTCGCGATCGTACACGGACTCTATCTGGTACCTCAGGAAGCCTTGGAGTTCCTCTACATCCCGATACGTGGCCGGGAGGAAGAGGCGCGCGTCGACGGTCGAGTGCGGCACCCGCTCTATCTCGCTCGCTTCCATCTGCACACACCCGCGGTACTCCGATGTGCGCCCGCGCACGCGCACCACGTCACCCACCTCGAAGCCCGCACCCAAGGCCTCGGCGGCTTCCCAAACCATGCAATCGAGAGTCCCAGTGCGGTCTCCGAGACGAAGCTTGAGGAACGGCTTGCCGCTCTTCGTGGTGCGGGTTTCCTTGCGCGCCACGAGGATCACGTCGAGCACGATCGCGCCGGGGAGAAGATCACGGACAGGTATGTGCGAGTCGGGCTCGAGAGACGCGGGTGGTCGATCCGCGACTTGAGAAACGTCGTGTTCGCGGGGGTGCCGGTGTTCATGGTCTGTGTGATCGTGGCGCATTCGGACCTCTCGTATCGCTCATCAAGATTCTACCAGCGGGCGCGGACGTACCGAGGCGGACGGCGGCCTACTGGGGGAGGAAGGGCAGACCCGCCGTCTTGGTTCGACCCCGGTAGAAGAGTAGCGCGGGGAGCACCGCGAAGAGGGCGATGCCCGCAGCGACGAGGAAGAACTCGCCATACACTGTGTGCAGGGAAGCGTTCAGTGTGCGTTCATAGGCCGTTATCAGGCTGTCGTATTGCTCTGTCGTGAGGTCGGCTGTGCGCAGAGGCAGCGGGGTATCGGCCATCAGTCCGTTGAAGCGGCGGAGTCCCCAGGAGCTCAGGGTCGAAAGACCGACGGTCATACCCACCATGCGCATCACGGTGACGAGCGCCGAGCCCGTGGTGACCCACTCGGGCCCCACGGAGGCAATGACGGAGGCGCCGATGGGTGCGATCACGACGCCGAAGCCGAGTCCCGTCAGAATGAGATCACGGGTCATGACGGCGGACGATGGCTCGATGGGCCATGAGCTGATGAGCAGGAAGCCCACACCGGTGAGTACGAAGCCCAAAGCGCCCGTCAGGCGGTAGCCAAGTCGGTCGGCGACCCAGCCTCCGCCGAGTGCCCCGATGGGGATCATCATCGTCAGACGCATCAAGAGGAGACCGCCCTCGATCTCGCTTGCCCCGAGGATGGAGTAGGCGTAGAGCGGGATCTCGACCATCGCGATGATGAGGGCTCCGCCCACGGCCAGATTGGCGATGTTCGCGGCCGAGAACGGTATCTTACGGAACAGGCTGAGGCGTACAAGCGGCTCGCGGACGCGTCGCTCCGCGATGAGGAACAACACGAATGCCACTGCGCTGATGATGAGCCAGGTGGGCCGCACCGCCACTTGCCCCGTGTGGGTATCACCGGCCAGGCCGATGGTGAGCGAGGCCAGGGACAGGGCGATCAGGAGAGTCCCCAGGTAGTCGATGCGGCTCTTCGCCTGTTCGCCGCGTCGGTCGCGGGGAAGCAGGACCACCGCGGCGGCGATGAAGGCCGCCCCCAGCGGCACGTTCACCAGGAAGATGCTACGCCAGCCCCACAGTTGCGAGAGCGTCGCCCCGTAGAGAGGTCCGAGCACACCTCCGGCCTCGGCGGCAGCCCCCACTATGCCCAGAGCCAGAGCCTTCCGCCCGGGGAGAGCGCTCACCGCGATCACCATAGCGATGGGCACAAGCGCACCACCACCTCCCGCCTGGACGATCCTGGCCGCCACCAATGTCTGCAGGTTCGGGGCAAGCGCGCACAGGATGCTCGCGATGGAGAACAGTGCCAGGGCGACGACGAACATGAGGCGTCGTCCTCGAGTATCCGCGATGCGCCCGAAGAGAGGCATCGCGACGGTATAGCCGAGCAGGTAGCCGGTGATGATCCAGGCGGCGTCGTCCAACTGCGTGTAGGGGATGTGGAGCGTGCGCATCATGGCGGGCAGCACGGTCACCACCATGGTCTGGTCGAGCGCGGCGAGGAAGACCGCTGCGGAGACCACGACGATTGCGAGCGGCGCTCCCCACTTCGCAGAAGTAGCGTCCTCCTCCGGCCGGGCGGGAGGTCCGGACGCGATCGGGCCGGTCACGACAGAACAGTGCGCCGCCGCTACTGCGGCGGGACGATCTCCACGGGTTTGTCGAAATCGGAGAGTTCTATGGTGCGCACCGTGCCCGTGGTCTCGTTGGCGGTGGCGGCGCCGAGGAGGTTGATGCGTTTGACCAGGTGATCACCCACGCCGATCCAGACCTCGCCTTCAAAGGGGGTCTCTGTGCTGGTGGAACCCGCGATCGCGGCGACATCTGCGGCTTCTACCTGTCCCTTGATCCTGTACGCCGGCCCTCCGCCCACGTCCTCTTCCCCCACATACTCGAGCCCGGTGATGCGCTCGAGAACCTGGATAGTCCCAGCACTCAAGTTCAGGGCGCCCACGGGGCTGAAGGCGGCCGGCACGCCCTGCCACTTCTGTGAAGTGGGGTCTTGAACGTAGTGGGTCGGACCCACGGCCACGAACTCCACCTTCAACGGAACGCCATTCTGGGTCAGGTCGATAGAGGCCTGCATGTTGCCGTTCGCGGCCACGTCACCCACGATCCGCACGATCGCCGTGCCTGAGGCCTGAGGTGCATCGGACGGGTTCTCCACATCGTAGACGAAGTGGAAGCTCTGGAGCGCCTTCATCGCAGTGACCGACTCGGCGAATACGGCGGTAGGGTCGACGGTCGCCTCCTCGCCGCCTGAGCATCCCCCCCCGAACAGGAGGACTGCCAGCACGACACTCAGTGCGATGATCGAGTGACCTGTCCCTTTGAAGCGGTCGCCGCCGACTCGTCGGCTGATGTGGGTTCGTGAGGAGCACAGGGTTTGCATGGCTGTATTATGAAGAGATTGGGCATCCGGCACAAGGCCCACAGACGTGGTCGAGACGAATGGCTCTATCGAGACGATGGGCGCTGCGGGCTGCGCGAGCGTCGTCGTGCGGGCCCGCTCGTTCTTGAGCCGGTGCATGGAGTTCGTTGGTGAGTCGCGTTTGACCCCAGGCGTGCTCTGGTAGAATGGCCGCGGTGTTGGCGGTGGCCGAGGTCAGGGGGTGTCATGTCGGCCGAAGGGCGCAATGCACATCCGAACTACAGTTCCGGCGAGGACTACTTCCTTGAGTTCCGTAGCTTCTGCTTCGGTTTCAACAGCGTGGACTTCGTGCAACGTGTGGAGATGGCGGCTATCGAGCTCGACCTGATCGAGGCGGGCGTCCTTGAAGATGATGAGCTGGCCGACCTCGTGCAACTCGTCTCGTCGGGATCGTTGGAGTTCCCCGTAAGCGCCCTGGGTGAGCACCTTCTCGAACTCGGCGACGAGGTGTTCATGCACAAAGATGAGTGCCTCATATACTGGTTGCGAGAGCTCGTCTTCCGTGGAGCTTGGTTGGACCAGCGGCTGATGGAAGACCAGATCGACGTGAGATTCGACGAAGAGCGAGCCTGTTTCGTCTACCATCCATGCGGCCACGGCAACCGGGAGATCGGCCCCCCGCCTCATCCGACCTGGCGGGATCTGACGTACCGCAAGTGACTCCGAGGTAGTGGTCAGGCTGCATCTTTCGACTCCCCAACTGCGCATCCGTCTCAAGCGTGTCTTCGCTATCTACTACCTCGATGTGTGCTCTCTGGGTATCGCGACCCCCAGCGAGGTGTACGAGGCGATGGGCGAGTACTTCGACGCCCGCGCTCAGGAATTGGGCTCGCAACTCCTTCAATCGGAGCTAGAGGACGAGGTCATGTGGCTCGTGGGTGAGATCGAACAAGATCTTCGGCGGCGTCACGCGGAGCTCTTGGTCGACTGCCTCGAAAGGGAGTCCCTCGAAGGCCGGTTCCGTGAGTGTTTGGCCGCGGCTTGGCGGAAGCCTTGAGGACATCGCTGTAGAGGCGGATCCATGCCGTGAGACGGATGTCGATCGTCGCGTATCTTTCGGTGTCCCCTTACGTTGAACGCCCAATGAGGCCCAATGAGGCCCAGTAGGCGCGGTGCTTCGCCGGTGAGCTTCGAAGGAGGCGCGTGATGCGGGTGTGGGGACGGATGCCACGTGGTGCAGCCCTGGTTCTTCTGATCGTGGGCTTGGCGTCGGGCGCAGGTTCGGCTGCTTGGGCGTCGGAGGGGGCCGCTCCGGGCTCCCCGCCTCCGAGTGATGGTTCGGTTGCCCCCGTCTCGGAAGTCGTAACGGAGTCAGCTGACGCTCCGGGCGCGCCGCTCCTCGTCGAAGGGGCCTGGTTCGTACTCGAGGTCCACCCGGGCCAGATCCTTCTCACTGTCAAGAGCGACGCAGAGGGCGGAGCCGACGTAGTGTTCGAGATCCCCGCTCTGCGCACGCGGAACCACGGCGGCTACGTGAGCGCGCTGGCCACGGCGTTGGAACCCGGTCCGCGTCGCGGACAGATCGTGAGTGCTCTCGCGCGCTCGTCGGCGGGTCGACCGGACAAGCCGCAGAAGGCCGACAAGTCGAATGGGCGGGACAAGCCGGAGAAGGTCGACAGACCTGACGGACCCGGCACATCGGACGAGATCGGTGAGGCTGACGACGGCGAAGATGACGCGGCCATAGTCGGCGAGGACGGCGAGGACGGGGGCAAGGAAAAGGCGCTGGGCAAGGACAAAGCGCCCGGCAAAGACAAGGCACACGGGAAGGACAAGTCCCCCGCCAAGGCTCAGGGAAGCTCAAGAGGGGATTGAGGGCGCAGGGCGCCCGCCGGTCATCCGACGAGGGCGAGCTCCCAGACTCTCAGGGGGTTTTCCGTCACGGCGTGCCATTCCCCGCGCCGCACGGCCGTGGCCAGCAGGCCCGCGACCGGCGCATCTTGCGGGGTGTGGATCGTGAGGGCGACACCCTCGGTCGATTCGCACGCCAGACTCCGTAGGTGCTCGAGCAGCGATTTGGCGCAGGCGGGGTCGGGACCATACATGGTCGCTTCGATGGCATCCTCGCGTTGGGCTCCGATGATCGCCAGGCCCCAGCCTCCAACCCCTGAACGGGCGAAGAACGCAGCCTCCCTCTCGATCGCCGCGGCGAGTGCGGCGTCATCGATGGTGCGCCATGCCCCGGAGTGCACGAAGAGGGTGCGGCCCGACGCGCTGAGAAGAGAGAGTACGCGGAGACGGTCTGAGGGCTGCAGCCGCACGATCGCCGCCGTGCCGAGTGCGGTCTTGTTCCGCCCCAGGCTGCACGCTGCCTCGTCCAGATCCCTGCGGAAATCGAGCCACGTACCTCGAGGTCGGAGGCCGTGGTCGAGGCTGAGCTGATGCACCGCGTCGTTGGTGGTCTCGGTGACGTAGCGCAGGGTCCGCATGCGATCCCGGCGCGCCAGAGTCACCGCATCCTGGAGGAGGAGGCCGGCGATGCCATGCTTGCGGTAGCTGGGGAGTACCGCCAGGCCGCTCAACCAGCACTGGCCACGGTCGAGTTGGTCGTAGGCCTGCGCGCCGACGACGAGTCCATCGGCGGCCTCGGCGACTCTGAGGACTCTGTGAAGTGATTCGTCGAGTCCCTCGCTTGGAAGACCGAGCCGAGTGCGGCGGGAGTTGGAAGCGCGCGCAAGGGCATCGACACCGCCGCCGTCTCGCGGCTCGGCGTCTCGGATCACAATGCTATCGTCCGAGGGCAACGGGGTGTCCTGAGTTCGCTTCATGATGCTCTTGGGTGGCTGCCTGGCGACGCCAGGTGTTCGTTCCGAACATCTTGCTGGATGACGCCGTCGCGCACTTCTACGATGCGATCGGTCTGCTCGGCGATCGAGCGGTCATGGGTCACTATCACGAATGTCGTACCCCGCTCCTCGTGTACTTTGCGGAACAGAGAGTACACCTGCTCGGTGTTCATCGTATCCAGATTCCCCGTGGGCTCGTCGGCAAGCACGATGTCTGGGCCGTTCATGAGCGAGCGTCCGATGGCTACCCGCTGTTTCTGACCGCCCGAGAGGTCGTTCGATCGCTTGTCCTTGACGTCTCCGAGGTCGAGGAGTTCCAGCATCTCGCCCGCCCGCGCCCTCGTGGCGCTCGTGGACGTGCGCTGCCCACCGATCCAGCCGGGCATGAGCAGGTTCTCGCGTACGGAGAACTCAGGAAGCAGATGGTGGAATTGGAACACGAAGCCTAGGTGCTCGTTCCTGAACGCGGCTCGTTCCTTCTTGCTGAGACTGCCCACGTCGGTACCTACGAGTTCCAAGCTGCCCTCGGTGGGGCGATCGAGCAAGCCCAGGAGGTTGAGCAGCGTGGACTTACCGCTCCCCGACTGTCCGATGATCGACAGGAACTCCTTCTTCTGCACGTTCAGATCGACACCCTTGAGGGCGTAAGTCTTCTGCGTGGTTCCGTAGACCTTGGTGAGTCCTTGCCCGACGATGACATCAGCCACCTTGGATCACCTCGATCGGATCGAGCCGCGCGGTGCTCCGATACGGGATGACGGCCGACAACAGAGCTATCGAGATGCCCACTCCGGCCGAGAAGGCCACGAACGAGGGTTGGAGATCTATGGGGAAGAGGCCCGAGTCCGGCCCCGCCGCCAACGAACTGAAGAGCGCGATCAGACCCGCTGCGAGGCCGAGGCCGAGGAGGGTCCCCGCAAAGCCCAGGATGCCGGCCTGATACAGGAACACGAGCCCCGTGCTGGAGTCGGACATACCGAGTGCCTTGAGAATGCCGATCTGCCGGGTCTTCTGTACCGCAGAGATGGCAAGGGTCGAAGCGATACCCAACATGACGGCGATGACCACGAACACCTGGATCATCACGGACGACGTGCCTTGACTCTGTAGGGCGATGAGGAGCTCTGCATTCCGCTCTTGCCAGTCTCCCACCTCAAGCTGGGGCAGCGCGGTGCGCCACGCTTCCGCGACGGTGGACGACAAGAACACGTCGTCGATCTGGGTCTCGACGACGTTCACCTCGTTCGGCGCAAGGCCCAGACGCGTGGCCAGAAGGCCGGGATCCACGAAGGCCGTGCCCTCGTTCACCGCCTGCACGCCGAGGTCGAAGATGCCCGACACGCGGGCGTCGACCAAGGTGCCGTCGGCCAGTGCCAGCGGGAGCATGTCGCCGGCGGCTACCGCGTACGTGTTGGCGAAGTCCTTGCCGATCAGCAGGCCCTCGGGGCCTGGTCGCGCTTCGCCTTGTACGGTGCGCTTACTGAGCTTGTAGATGCCGTCGAGGCCCGCGAACTCCCCGGCCTTGACGATCAGAGACGCTGTCGCCCCCCCTTTGGTCGCAAGCACCGGCACCACGATCTGAGGAGCCGCCGCCGTCACGGATGGCGTGTCTTCTACCAGCGAGCGGATCGCCTCCGTATACGCGAAGGTACCGCCCTTCTCGGCGGGCTCGAGGATCACATGGGGGCTATTCCCCACTGTGGAGTCGAGGAGCGACGCCTGCAGACTGGTGATCAGCGAGCCAACGAACACCTGCACCGCGATGCCCACCGCGATGCCGAAGACGATGAGCAGCGACTGGAACCTGCTCCTCGCGATGAATCTGAGAGCGACACGGAGCGAGAGCATCAGTCCACACTCCCGTCCGTGTTCTCCTCGACAAGGGACTCCCGCTCGGCGTCGTGTCCCTCTGGTGCGGCCAGCTCGTCGAAGAGGGAGTCGAGGTCGCCGACGAAGTAGGGGGCCCACTCAGGAGGGTACTCGCGAAAGGCCGCGCCTCCTACGAGTATCCGCACGCCTGGGGCGCCGTTTTCGAGAGCGGTCACGGCATCTCGCAAAGTAGTGCGGTGGAAGTGGGTCGAGGCGGTCAGACAGACCACGGTGGCGCCAACCTCGATCGTGGCGTCCACCATCTGCGGAACGGGAGTGCCTGCCCCCACGTAGACCGTGCGGAACCCCCTGAGGTCGAAGCGGTCGGCGATGATACGAAGCCCCAGATCGTGGGCTTCCGAGGGCGGGCAGAAGAAGGCCACCGTCACAGGCACCGGCTCCACTGACGCCTTCTGCGCAAGCACGTGGGGGTAGAGGGCCTCAACCGCAGTGCGCACCGACTGAGTTGCTACGTGCTCCTGCCAGATGCTGGTGCGGCCCTGTTGCCAGGATACGCCCACTGAATCGAGGAACGGGCCCACCACGTCGGAATAGAGCTTCTCGAGGGGCATTCCGGCGGCGACGGCTTCCAGGAGCAGGCGCACGGCCGCTTCGCGGTCGTGCGCGGCCAAGCTACGTGCAACTGCCGCGAGCACCGCCTTGGCGGGCGGCGTTCCTTCAGGCCCGGAAGACAGTCCGTCCTCGGAGCCGTCCTCCACCTCTTCGGGGGGGTGTTCAAGCATGACGCCTCACCTCATGTCCGATCGAACGCCGGCCGCGTCCAGTGCGCTGCGGTCTGGGGCGTGATGCTACGAGGCGGCCGGATCGAAAGGCTGGCCGAACTGCTCGAGCCATACGATCTCCGATGGCTCCTTGCGGCCGCGCGGCTTGGGTTCGTAGCCCTCGGGAGCGTACCCGAGCGGGAACACGCCCACGCACTCCATACCCTCGGGCAGCCCAAGGACGGCGCAGAGACGGGGGCTGTCGAGCAACGACACCCACACTGAGGCGATGCCCAACGCCGTGGCCTGCAGGTACATGTTCTCTCCGGCGATGCCGCAGTCGACCAGCCAGAACGGCTTGTCTTGGTGTACTTCGCCTTCTGCGGGCACCCCGATGAGCGCTATCACAGCCGACGCGGCTCGGATGGCGTTCGCTGCCGGGTTGGCGTCGGGCAGGCATTCTGCCATGTGACCCCTCCGCTCCCCGTCGCGCACTACCACGAAACGCCATGGCTGGTCGTTCTTCCACGAGGGAGACTGACGCCCGGCCTCCAATATGGTCATCAGATCGGCGTCGCTGACCTCGCGGCCCTCTTCGAACTTGCGGATACTGCGGCGCTTGGCGATTGCGGTGCTCACGTCCATGCTTCAGCGACCCCCTCGACGGTTCATTCGTAGACTGTGGCGGTCCATCCCTATATCCACCAGTATGAGAAGTCTACACGACCAGGCGGAGGGCCAGGGGTTCCAGCCACACGTGGAAGGGCGTCGTGCCCGGATGCTCTCCGTCGATCTCGAGAGGTGTGGGCAACTGCGCCTCCACACGGACTTCCGTGCCCTGGTGCAGGTGCGTCTTCGGGTGGGAGAAGATCGTGCCGTTGTAGAGACGGCGCAAGCTGATAAGCAGATCGGCCTTGCTCATATCCCCGATGACCACGATGTCGAGAAGGCCGTCGTCGAGCTTGGCGTCCGGAGACATGAGCATCCCCCCACCGAAACGGGGACCATTGCACACAGCGACGGTGGCAGCCCGCCCGGCGAAGACCTCGACGCCGTCGACCGTCACCGCCATCTCGTGGTTCTCCAGGTTCCAGAAGGTGGAGACGGTCGAGTACAGGAATGAGGCGAATCCGCCGAAGACCTTGCTCGTGCGGTTGACCCGTTCCGCTACGTAGCCGCCGAGGCCGGCGTCGGCGATGTTGATGAAGTGCCGGCGGGTCGTAGATCCGTCGAGGGCGACGAACGTCGAGACGACCACGTCGATGGTCCGTTCGGAGCCGTGGAGTAGTCGGGCGGCGGCAGCCTCCGGCCCTGCGGCCATGCCCATGCTCTTGGGGAAGTCGCCTCCAGTGCCTCTTGGCAAAGCCGCCAACCGGGGCCGCGCGCAGCTCGGGGTCTCCAGCAGGCCGTTGGCTACCTCGTTGGCCGTGCCGTCGCCGCCCACGTAGAGCACGGTCTTGCGGCCCTCGAGGCCCGCCGTGCGGGCAAGAGCGGTCGCGTGGCCGGGTCCTTCGGTCAGCACCGCTTCGAGCACCACTCCGGCGTCTTCGAGGACGCGGCGGGCCTTCGGCCAGAAGCGCGCGGTGCTCCCGTTGGCCGATGCGGGGTTCACGATTGCGAATACGGGTTCCACGGGTGGAGTAAAGCAGATGACGCGACGTGTCGGAAGGCGCTTGGTACTATCAGTGATCAAAGGCCAGGGAGGCGAGTCGTCGATGTCGACGCATACGGACGTGTTCGCGGAACGCCTGCGGGCGGTGGGCGGGGTGCCGCATATGGTGCGCGCGCCCGGACTGCTCGACGCGGTCGCGGGTCTGATCGACGCTCACCAGCCCGTCTTGCTCACTCCTCAGACCGCGTGGCTCGCCTCCGGACTCGATGAGTGGGGCATCGAATCGGTCGTCACCTCGGATCCACCCGCCGTGCTGGAGTCGGCCCTACGGCGTTGTGGGGCAGGCGTGACCGGCTGCGTGGCCGCCGCTGCTTCCACCGGGACCGTGCTGGTGGGCCCGGAGGGCGTGGGCGGCGGCCTGGCGTCGTCGCTCCCCGAGCGCCACGTGGTGCTTCTGCGCGAGACCGACATCCACGCGGCTTTGGGAGACGTGCTCTCGGTGCTGGTGGAGCGGTTCGGGGATCTGGACGGAGAGGCAGTGCTCATCACGGGACCGTCGCGCACCGCGGACATCGAGATGATGTCGGTTGTGGGAGTGCACGGGCCCCTGAGCCTCGACGTCGTGGTCATCCTGGCGGAGAGCACCTAGGAGTGGCCCTGCGGACCGACATCGGAGCTGAGATCCACTCGGCGCTTGCCAGTCCCACGCTCGGGCGGGCCCTCGAGAGCGCCATGGCCACCCTGGGATCCCGCCGTGCGCTCGCCTTCGAGGGTCTCGACTTCCAAGCGGGCCGGTCGCAGCTGCGTTCCATCAAGGAGGACGCGATCGAGCGCAACGACGTTCTCCTCGCCCGGTTGGTGGAAGTGGTGGAGCAGCGGGGAGGGCACGTGATCGTCGCCGCCACAGCGACGGAGGCGAGTGACTATGTGGCCCGCTTGGCGGTGGAGCGGGGCGTGCGGCTCGTGGTGAAGTCGAAGTCGATGGTCACCGAAGAGGTGCACTTGAACGCGGCGCTGGAAGCGGTCGGCGTGGAGGTGATCGAGACCGACCTCGGCGAGCGCATCATCCAGTTGGCCGACGAGCGGCCGAGTCACCTGATCGTGCCTGCGGTGCACAAGACCAAGGCCGAAGTGATCGACCTGTTCGCCGAGAAGATGGGGCTGGCCGACCCCCCCACCGAGGCGGAGGACCTCACCCGGCTCGTGCGCGACGATCTGCGCGAGCGGTTCCTGCAGGCGGACATGGGCGTGACCGGGGCGAACTTCGTGGTGGCCGATACAGGGACGCTGGTCGTGGTCGAGAACGAGGGCAACGTGCGGCTGTCGACCCAGCTGCCTCCCATTCACGTGGCCGTCACCGGGCGCGAGAAGATCTTGGAACGGCTGGAGGATGTGGCGCCGTTCCTCGAACTGCTGCCGCGCAGCGCGACCGGGCAGCTTCTCACCAGCTACGTCTCGTTCATCACCGGGACACCCTCGACCCCTCCGCTCGACCTCGGCCGCGCGACCGGCTCCACGGTGCGGGAACGCGAATTCCACCTGGTCATCGTAGACAACGGGCGGGGTGCCGCCGCCGCCGACCCCGAATTGAGGGAGACGCTCTACTGCATCCGGTGCGGCGCGTGCCTCAACGCGTGCGCGCCCTACACGAGGGTGGGAGGTCACGTCTACGGAGCCGATCCGTATCCGGGCGGCATCGGGTGCGCGTGGGCCCAGGTGACGGGCGACGTGGAAGGGGCCGCTCACATCAACGGCCTCTGCACGACCTGCTCTCGCTGCACCGAGGTGTGCCCGGTGAACATCGACATCCCGTGGTTGAACACCGTGATCCGGGCACGCGCCAAGGCCGAGGGGGGTCTGGGATGGCGCGATCGGATGTTCGCCCGCGCGGACCTCCTGGGCGCTGTGCTCAGCCCGCTCGCGCCCTTGGCAAACCCGCTCATGGCGGCGCGCGCTGCGCGCGCGCCCATGCGCCTCATCGGCATCGACCCCGCCCGCCGCCCCCCTCGCTACGAGCGGGAGACCCTCGAAGCCTGGTTCCTCCGTCGCGGCCGGGCGCGGGTGCCCCGGCCCGAGCGGCGCGTCGCGCTCTTCGTGGACTGTTTCGTCAACCACAACCTCCCGCGGGTGGGCCGCGCCGCGGTCGTTACGCTCGAGCGGGCCGGAGCTGAGGTGGTGCTCGCGCACACCTCGTGCTGCGGACGGCCGGCCATGAGCCAAGGGTCCCTCGAGATCGCTCGCGGTTGGGCCGCCAACAACGTCGAGGAGCTCGCCCGCCTAGTAGACGAAGGCTACGACATCGTCTGTCTCGAGCCGTCGTGCCTCTCGGCGCTCCGCGACGACTACCGGCGCCTGCTCGAAACCACCTTGCCGGCGGGCGACGAGCGGGTCGCGCTCGTCGGATCGAACGTCTATGACGTCACGGAGTACCTGGTCCAGGCCGCGCGCGAGGGTTGGTCGCGGCTCCGTCTTGAGCCGCTGGTCGAAAGATTCGTCGTACACGGGCACTGCCACCAGAAGGCTCTAGGCATCGGCTCCGCGCCGGCCGAGCTGTTGCGGCTGATCCCGGGCGTCGTAGTGCACGAGGTAGAGGCATTGTGCTGCGGAATGGTCGGATCGTTCGGCTACAAGGTGGAGTACTCGGAACTCTCACAGGCTCTGGGGGCGCGCCTGTTCACGCGGCTGAACGAACACGAGGGTCAGGTAGTCACGTGCGGCATCTCATGCCGTTCCCAGATCGAGATGGGCACGGAGCGGCTCGTGGCGCATCCGGTGGAGGTACTGGTACGGGCGCTGCGGTAGCTCGCCTGCCCTTCTGCCCTCCTGCGACAAGGTGGGCACCTCATTGGAAGCCGTCCTGTTTGCCCATTGGTCAAGGGAATGGCCCAGCCGATGCTGAATACGCGACGGCAGATCTAGCGTGACGGAGGTAGACGATGGCACACGGGAGCGGCCGCATCTCCGGGGCCTCTCCGAGTGGCCCCGCATGGACTGGCCGGTCAGCCGCGGTGGCGGTCGGGATAGGAGTCGGCTTCCTAGCCGGAGCAACGAAGGGTCTCCTGAAGCACAGCCGGCCGCCCGGTGTCGCCTTCCCGGTTGTGGCGGCGGCGGAGCCGGACGCGCGTTTTCCGGCGCCGGTTGCCCCGGTCGCGATTCGCTATGAGTGGTTGTCGCGGGTGGTGTGGTCCGATACCCATGGACACGGCACCTCCGACCTCGAGGACGCGGAGGGCATCGAGACGCTACTCAGCGAGGGTTGGGAACTCGTGAACGTGATCGTGCCGTTCGCCCAGACCAACCAGCTGTTGTTGAGCTATCCGGGAAACACGAGGAAGTTGATCGCATACTATCGTCGACCCGCAGGGGGCAGCAAGGATGAGAAACCGAGCAGCATCGATCGATATCCGTGAGCATCACAGTCCCGTGGCTGACGCCGGCATCATGGAGAAAGTGCGGGGGGATCAGCGGCCTATCCCCAAGTGGGAGTTCATCAGCCTGATCGTGTGGGACGACGATCCCAAATCCGCCGTGACGAGCGACATCGAGGACGTGGAGGTACTGAGCGTCCTGGGCCTCCAGGGTTGGGACCTCGTGAGTGTGGTGCCCCTCGCCCGTACTCAGGTGCTCGAGATGGCATACCCGGGTAACACGAGGAAACTCCTCGCGTACTTGAAGCGGCCGATCCTCTGAGGTCTTCTACCTGGGCCCAGTGGTCCCTCATGGCGTGTCGCGGATACACTTGGAGGCTCCGGACCACGGGGCGGGGGGTGCGTACACATGTCGGGTGAACGGCGCGGTCGGGGGGAGCGGAGAGCGGAGCCACCGGGCCCGAGGGAGGCCCAGGCCTGCCGTGGGGAAGCCCTCCCCCTTGTAGTGCGACTCTACTCCGCGGACGCCTGCTCACTCTGCCACGTAGCGGCGGCCGATTTGGCACCCCTTGCTGTCGAACTCGGCCTGCACGTGAGCGTGGTGAACATCGCTGGCGATCCCGATCTCGAGGCTCGGTACCGCAGTCGTATCCCGGTGGCCGAGATCCTGGGCCGCACCGTGTTCAAGTACGCGGTTGACGAGGCGCGGCTGCGCGAGACGGTGGCGTGGGCCCGCGGGCTTGCCTCTGGGTCGGAAGGTCCGCCGGCGACAGCGGCTTAGTCTCCTTCTGGTCACGGTTGGAGGTGTCGGTTCCCTCCGGACCGCCCTCCAGAGTCGCGGAGGCGAGGCGGGGGTATAATCCCCCGCACACAACCCCTGGGGCCGACGGTCCGCGGTCATCGATCTATCTTCCGCCGATTCATCGGAACCCCTCAGCAGCAGCAAGGAGTGACCATGCAATCGATCCTCGCCCGGCGGAGTAACCTCTTCGCCCTCCTCCTCGCCGGCGCCTTGTTCTTCTCGGCGTTGGGCTTCTTCGTTGCCAGCGGCATCGACCGTCCGAGCGGCTCTCGCGCGGCCGACCTCTGGGTGGACGGATCGGGTTCCGACCCTGAGCTTCAGGGCGTTCCGAGCTTCGCGCCGATCGCCGAGAAGATGAGGCCCACAGTCGTACATATCTTCGTGACCGGCAAGCCCCTCAACGCCGACATCATCATCCCCGGGGAGAGCGATCCCACCGACCCGGGCGGCGACAACGGCCTCCCCGATACGCACCCCGACATCCCCGATGACTTCAAGCAGTCGTCTGAGGGGTCGGGCGTGATCATCAGCGAGGACGGCTATATCTTGACCAACCGCCACGTCATCGAGGGCGCCGAGAAGATCTCGGTGACCTTCTTCGACGGGGAGACGTTGGAGGCGACGGTGGTGGGCAGCGACGCCCGCGACGACCTGGCTCTGATCAAGGTGGAGCCCAAAGGTGACCTCCCAGTGGCTCCGCTGGGCGACTCCGACGCGATCCGCGCCGGCGAGTGGGTCATGGCGTTGGGCAATCCGCTGGGATTCGAGTACTCGGTCACGGTGGGCGTGGTCAGTGGCAAAGGCCGGGAGTTGCCCTCGTCCAACTTCGGCGACTTCCTTCAGACCGACGCCGCCATCTACCCGGGGAACAGCGGCGGGCCGTTGTTCGACCTCTCCGGGGAGGTCGTGGGCATCAACACCGCGGTGATCCCCGACACGAACCTCGGGTTCGCCGTCCCCATCAACACGGCCAAACAGATCCTCCCGCAGCTGCTGGAGAGCGGCCGAGTCTTGCGCGGATATCTCGGGGTGACCATACAGTCCGTGGAGTTCATGGCCACACCCCCAGCGGGTGTCGATGAAGGCGTGTACGTCGTCGAAGTGCACGAGGGTGCGCCCGCCGCGGAGGCCGGCATCGTGGTGGGCGACGTGATCGTGTCGTTCGACGGGACGGCGGTTGCGACGCCGAGAGAGCTGACGGCTGTCGTCACCGTCACGGCACCGGGAGCCCGCGCGCCCGTGGAGATCGTGCGGGGCGAGGAGCGCATGGTGATAGAGGTGGTCGTCGGCTCGTTGCCTTCGACGCTCGAGTAGGGCGGACGCCTTCAGGCCGGAGCCGGCGGCAACGCGTGCCGGCCCGGCGACCCGCAATCGGGTTCCCGCGGACCGAGCGCCGATCGGCGCTCGGTCGAGCCGCCCGAAGACCCTCTAGAGCACCATCCCCAGGAACTTCTTGGTGCGCTCTTCCTTCGGGTTGGCGATCATCTCACGAGGGTCGCTCTCCTCGACGATCACTCCTTCGTCCATGAAGATCATGCGCGTGCCCACCTCGCGCGCGAAACCCATCTCGTGGGTCACCACCACCATGGTCATGCCGCCGAGCGCGAGGTCCTTCATGACGTTCAGCACCTCCGCCACCAGTTCGGGGTCGAGGGCGGAGGTGACCTCATCGAAGAGCATCATGTCGGGCTGCATGGCCAGGGCGCGGGCGATCGCCACGCGCTGCTGCTGCCCGCCGGAGAGCTGGTCGGGGTGACTGTCGGCTTTCTCCGACAGTCCGACCGTGACCAGGAGGTCGCGGGCGATCGTCTCCACTTCCTTGCGCGACTTCTTCTGCACCTTGAGCGGGGCTAGCATCACGTTCTCGAGCGCCGTCTTGTGGGGGAAGAGGTTGAAACTCTGGAAGACCATACCGATCTTCTCCCGCACCTTGTTCACGTTGGTGTGGGAGTCGGTCAGATCGATGCCTTCGATTATGATCTTGCCCTGCTGGATGGGCTCCAGTGCGTTCATGCAGCGGAGCATGGTCGACTTGCCCGAGCCCGAAGGCCCTATCACCACGACCACCTCGCTCTTGGTGACCTGCAGGTCGATACCCCGAAGGACTTCGAGTTGCCCGTAGCTCTTGTGGACGCCTTGCAGTTCGATCATCGTCGGCGCGGTACTCACAGTTGGATACCTCCCCCTTTCGGGAGTTGGGCTGCGATGTCGGCCGAGATGAGCGCCGAAGTCTTGCCGGTGGAGCCTCCGGTGGTCTTGTCGCCCTTGGAGCCTCCTTCGCGCTTCTTCTCGAGGCGCGCGGCCAGCCGGATCAAGGGGATGGTGAAGAGCACGTACACGAATGCGGCGACCATGAGGGGAGTGGGGTTCGCCACCACGCCCATCTTCTCTTTCGCCGTGAAGAGGAGCTCCTGCACAGAGATCACAGACGCGAGCGAGGTGTCCTTGATCAGCGCGATGAATTCGTTGGTGAGCGGCGGGATCACCACCTTGATGGCCTGAGGGAGCACCACGTAGCGCATCGACTGGCCGTAGGTCATGCCCAGCGAGCGGGCGGCTTCCATCTGCCCACGATGGATGGATTCGATCCCGGCCCTGAAGACTTCTGCCGAGTACGCGGCGTATGTGGTCGAAAGCGAGAGCACCGCGGCCACGACCGAGGGCAGGATGAGGAAGCGCAGCCCCGAAGCCGCTCCGACGATGGCCAACCCGGAGTAGACGAACACGAAGTTCAGGAGCAGCGGCAGGCCACGGAAGAAGTCCACGTAGGCACCCGCGAACCATCGGAAGACCCGGAAGTGGGAGAGCCTCATCAGGGAGAGCACGAGTCCCATGAAGAACGAGAAGAACATGCTGAGGATCAGCAATTCGCCGACGATCGGCAGAGTGCGGAGAAGGAGCGGTAGGGTCTCCTGGATTATCTGCCAATTGAGGTAATAGCGTTGGAACGCCTCGAAGCCGTTCAGCAACGATTCCACTGTGATCCCCCTTCGCGCGCCGGCCCGCGGGGGCCCGGTGGCGTGTCACGCCTCGGACGGTGGCCGTTCTCAGGTTTGTCGGCTATTGATACCACAGGCCTCGGAATGTGTCGACGACGACGGGAGGGCGGAAAGAAGGAACCGGGGCCGGGATGTTGATCCCGGCCCCGGTTTGAACGCTCACCTTCTCGGCGCGCGTACCTGTGTTAGTTGCCGCCGAACCATTTCGCGTAGATAAGGTCGTAGGTTCCGTCGGCCTTGAGTTCCGCCAGGGCGGCGTTCATGGCTGCGAGCAGAACGGTGTTCTCCTGCTTGATGCCGTAGCCGTACATGTCGTCGGTACCGATCTTGCCGGTGTTGCCGAACTCCGGCTTGTCACGTGTGTAGTAGGCGTTCACGGGCGAGTCGTTCACAACGGCGTCGACTCGGCCTGCCAGCAGGTCCTGGATAGCAGCGATGCTGTTCTCGTACTTCTTGATCTCCTTGACGCCGGCTATCTCTTCCACGGCGAACTGACCGGTGGTGTCGACCTGCACACCCACGATCTTGCCCTCGAGGCCCGCCTCATCTGCTATCGGGCTCTCCACCAGGGTGGTGATGGCGAGGTTGGTATCGATGTAGCCGTCTGTGAAGCTGATCTGCTGCTGACGCTCTTCCGTGATGGTCATAGCCGACATGATGATGTCGTAGCGGTCGGCGACCAGGTTCGGGATGATACCGTCCCACCCGGTGGGAACCACTTCAGCTTCGATCCCCATCTTCTTGGCGATGGCCGTGACGAGGTCGACGTCGAACCCGACGTACCCGCCAGCCTCATCGGAGAACTCGAACGGGGCGAACGAGGTGTCCGAACCGGCTTGGAGTGTGCCATCCTTGAGGGTGGGAGGGGTCTCGATGGCGTCGGACTTCGTGACTGCCGCGATTGCCGCGTCGGCTGCGGCGACCGGATCGTCACCGCCGGCGGCGGCGGTCGTGGTGGTGGTGGTATCCCCGCATCCCGCCACGAACGGCAGGGCGATCAGCGCCGCCAGCAGGAATACGACCAGCACTAGCAAGCTCTTCTTCAACATGCGCCTCCTCTATGGGTCTTTCACGTTCGATGTCGCCTCGGTGCGACTACTCATTCATACCATAGGCCCGAAACCCTGTCTAACGACCCGGAACCGCTATAATCCCGCGTCATGATGAGTGATGGACGCACCTCCCAGGAGAGGAACGCCCGTTCCGGGCTGGCTCCGGGAGAGTTCCCCGGTCCCAGTTTCACGTACCGGGGCGGTTCCAACCTCTACATCAATCTCACCAACCGGTGTTCGGCCGGTTGCGTCTTCTGCCTGCGCAACTTCACGCAGGAGGTGTACGGCTACGATCTCACGCTCACGGTCGATCAAGAGCCTGAGGCCGCCGACGTGATCGCCGCGCTGGAGCTGGAATTCCTCGATCTCGCGCCGGAAGAGGTGGTATTCACCGGTCTAGGTGAGCCCACCCTACGGTTGGACGTGATCCTCACCGTCACGGAATGGCTCCACACCCGCGGGCTCCGGGTGCGACTGGACACCAACGGTCACGCGGCGCTCCTGAACCCGGATCGCGATGTGGTGGCCGAACTCGCCGCCGTGAGACTCGAAGCGGTCTCCGTCAGCCTGAATGCACATGACGAGGTCACCTACGACCAGGTATGCCTGCCGGTGTTCGCGAAGGCGTATCGGACGGTGTTGCGCTTCATACGGGAATGCGTCGACGCCGGGATCGAGGTCACCGCCACGGTGGTCGACGTGCCGGAGATCGACTTGGATGGCGCCGCCGCCGTTGCCGCCGACATCGGCGCCGACTTCCGCGTGCGCCGGCTCGTGAGGGCCCCGAGTCCCGAGCCGACGGGCGGGCCGCGATGAGCGCGCACGTCTCCATGGGTGGGGGCCACGGGGGCGATCCGCCCGCCGGTAGCGGCGGTACAACGCAGTCGCCCCCCGAGTGGCTGAGATCGCTCGTCGACGGCCTGGCCGCTGGACTGCGCGACGTGGTGGTGCCTTGGCTCGGCGCCGCACGGGCGCGGGGCCTCGCCGGGAGAGCGGTGGGCGGCGACGCGACCTTCGCGGTCGATGAGGCGGCTGAGACCTACCTCGCGGAGTACCTCACCGAGCAGGGTAGGCCGGTCGCGGTCTACTCTGAGGATCGTGGCCTGGTCGAGTTCGGTCGAGGGCAGGCTGAGTTCGTGTTGGTCGTGGACCCGATCGACGGTACGAGGCCCGCTGCCGCCGGCTTCGAAGCTGCGTGCGTGAGCGTCGCGGCCGCCCGCATGCGGGCACGTCCGGTCATGGGCGACGTGACCTATGGCGTGGTGCTCGAGATCAAGGAGGGCGGGGTGTTCCGGGCGGAGAGAGGCTCCGGCGTGGAGATGAGCGACGTGGCCGGTCGGGAGCGTCCCGCGGCTGTGTCGGCCAACACCGACCTGTCACGCCTCTTCTGGACCATCGGCTTTCGTGGCAGGCCCGCGGTAGAGCTGGCTACCACGCTCGGAGGTCTCATCGACCGTTCGTCGGTGGATGGCGCCGTGTTCGACATCGGCAGTGCCACCTATGGCATGACCCGCCTGCTCACCGGTCAACTCGACGCGTATATCGACGTGGGGCCTCGTATGATCGAAATGGCTCCCTGGGTGGAAGCCCGCTTCCGGCAGGTGGGGAAAGGCCATGTACTGAACAACTCCCCGTACGACGTGGCCGCCTCCACCTTGATCCTCGAAGAGGCTGGATGCATCGTTACCGACGCCGCCGGCCGCCCTCTGGGGGACCGACCGTTGCTGGGGTCGGATGTCGCGCACCAGATGTCGGTGGTGGCCGCGGCGAATGCGCCGCTGCACGGCGCCATTCTCGAGGAGGTGGCTCGGGGCATCGGGGTGCTGCTCGCAAGCGCTCCGGGCTCCCCGACGGCGGCCACGTCCACAGCGTCGTCATCAAGGCCCGCCGCTCACGCGGCTGGGGAGACGTCGTCGTGAGCCCGGAGGCCCTCTTCGGGGAGCCTCTCGCCGGCGGTTCCGTGCGCTGCACCGCATGCCCCCATGCCTGTGTCATCACCCCTCAGGGCGTGGGACTCTGCAAGGTGCGCGGCGTGCGCGACGGCCGTCTCGAGAGCCTCGTATACGGTCGGCCGGCGACCGTCGTATCAGACGAGATCGAGAAGAAGCCTCTGTACCACTTCCACCCGGGCACGCGGGCGCTCTCCCTGGGTACGCTGGGATGCAACGTGTTGTGCGCCGGATGTCAGAACTGGCAGATCTCGCACGCGGGCGCCGGCGAAGCCGAGCTGGCCCGCCTGCCGGAGCTCTCTCCCGAGGCGGCGGTCTCGATGGCGCGCAAGCACAAGCTCGCCGGTGTGGCTTGGGCGTACAACGAACCGGCCGTCTGGCCCGAATATGTGCATGATGTGGCTGCCGCCTTCAAGAAGGCCGGACTCTATACGGCTCTCATCACGTCGGGCTACATGAGCAGAGAGGCGCTCGATCACGTCGCCCCGCTGATCGACGCGTTCAAGCTCGATCTCAAGGGGCCGGACGCCGCGGCGTGGGCGAAGCTCAGCAAGGTCAAAGACCCGGCGCCCTCGCTCGAGGCGGCGGTGCGCGCCGCCAAAGTGCACGGATGCCATGTGGAAGTCGTCTCCAACATCGTGCCGGGTATCAACGATAGCGAGCGGAGTATGCGGGCCATGGCCGCGTGGGTCTTCGAGAACCTAGGTCCGAAGACCCCCTGGCACGTCACCAGGTTCCTACCCGACTTCGAACTCAGGCACCTGAAGCCCACGCCCATACCCGTCCTGGAGCGGGGCGTGGCGATCGGCCGCCAGGTGGGCCTGCGTTTCGTGTACGTGGGAAACGTGCCCGGCCACGCCAGTCGTCACACGGTGTGTTCATCCTGCGGCCGCACGGCCATTCACCGTGGCCCGATGGGGGCCGAAAAGGTGTGGGTGCGCGACGGCATGTGCATCGCGTGCGGTGAAGACCTCGGCGTGGTCACCTGACCTGAGCTCCGCGGTTGCGCTCGTGGGGTGTCGCGTTATATAACTGTCGCCGGTCTGTTGTGCTTCGAGGGTCCGTGATGCTTCGACGGTCGATGGTTCGTGTCGAGGGCTTCCCGGCCGCGTTCGCGGTGCTTCCACCATTGTTTAGCCGTCTTGTGGGCGGGGGTAGTCTGGTTACGTGGCTCGGAGGAGTTGCCAACTCCCTCAAGAAGTGTGATCCGAGCCGGGTGAGGGTTTCTCCGGCCGGGTGTGTCAGCCTACCTTCCGGAGGGGATTGCGAGGCAATGCCGACTATGTATCATCAGGACACCGCTTCCGACTCGACCGCAGACCTTGACCACGCGGCTGGCTCGCGGTTCGTGCTGTCGTTCCCGGCCAAGGCGGAGTTCGTAGCCCTCTCCAGGCTTACGGCGGCCTCGTTGGGCCTCATCTTCGAACTCGATGCGGAGACGCTGGCCGATCTGAAGATCGTGTTGACCGAGGCCTGTTCCTTGGTGATGCAGTCGGGTGGTTCGGCCGACGAGGGTCCCCTGATGGTGGAGATCCACGTGGATTCGAACACCTGGAGGGTGAGGGTCGCTGGCCCGCGGTCCGCCGCCGTCGCCTCCGAAGTCGCCGCCCCCGCCGTGCCGATGCCCGAGACCGCACCCCTCGATGCGGACGTCGACCCCAGCGACATCTCGCTCGTGTTGATTCAGGCCCTAGCCGACGAAGTCGAATTCACGCAAGACCCCTCGGGCGCTATCGTGCGCTTCACCAAACGCATGTCATGAAGGATACCTACCGAGCCCTCATCGTCGACGATGAAGCGCCGGCTCGGTCTGAACTACGTTTCCTCCTGAATCGGCATGCGCGCATCAAGGTGGTCGGCGAAGCTTCAGGCGCTGAAGAAGCCTTGGCTCTCGCCGAGAACTTGGCGTACGACGTGGTCTTCCTCGACATCAATCTGCCAGAGATGGATGGTATCGAGGTCGCCGCCCGGCTGGCGGATGGTGCTGACAACCCGTACGTGGTCTTCGTCACCGCCTACTCGGAGTTCGCCGTGAGCGCGTTCGAGGTGAGCGCGTTCGATTACTTGGTGAAGCCGGTGACCGAACGCCGCATAGACCAGACCATAGACCGGCTTCTCTCTACTCTCGATGCGATATCCCGGCCGGCGCCCGACCAGCCGGCCCGTCTCGAGCGGCTCGCGGTGAACCGCAGCGACAATACAGTGCTCCTCGATCTGCACCGAATACTCTACTTCCAGGCTGAAGGTGACTACACGAGGGTGGTCGCTCAGACCGGCAGCTATCTGGCCAACTACTCGCTCAAGGCGCTTGGGGAGCGGCTCGACCCGAGGGAGTTCTTCCGCTGTCATCGCAGCTACATCGTGAACCTCTCGCACGTCTCCGAGATCATCTCCCTTCCCTCGAACACCTACGGTCTTCGTCTGGCCGACGGCAAAGACACCGTTCTGCCGCTCAGTCGGCGCCAGACGAGGGAACTGCGCAAGCGCCTGGAGTTCTAGCGCCCTGCGACAGCGGGCCTTCGGTTGGTTATCATGGTACTGCGACTCGGCTCTCCGGCCATTCGGCCACGTCGATCGCGAGTACCGATGGCCCCTCACTGCCGGGAGGATGGCATGGACCAGTCGACTGGGTCGAGGCGTCGGCCTCACGAGGCCGCAGGATGAGCGCGGCTCAGACCCCCCTCGGGGGACGCCTGATCGACCGGGTGCTCCGCGACGACGCTCTCGCCGAGGCGCTCGATCGTGTCCCGGGGCTGCCGACGATCATGGCCGATCGAGAGGCCGAGATCACAATGGAGATGATCGCCACCGGCGTCTTCTCTCCGCTCAAGGGATCCCCCACTCGCGAAGAGAACGAGTGCATCGTCGAGACCGGGCGACTGACGGACGGCACGCCTTGGCCCATCCCTTTCACGTTCGCACCGGCGGGTAGGAATAACGCCGAGGCCATCTCGCGCCTCCGAGAGGGAGAAGAGGTGCTCATCATAGATCGGGCTTCCCGCCCGGTCGCCCTGCTTCATGTGCGGGAGATCTACGAATTCGATCGCGAGAGGCGGGGCAAGAACCTCTTCGGTACGAGCGACCCCTCCGCTCATCCGGGGGTCTCATCGATATTCAAGCGCATGGGACGCTATGCGGTCTCCGGTCCCATCGAGCTGATCCGACGCGCCGATTGGGGGGCGTTCGAGCGCCATCGCCTGACACCCCGGGAGACCCGCGAGATCTTCTCGCGGCGCGGATACCAGCGGGTCGCGGGCTTCGTGACGGGCGCCAACCCCCCGCACCTGGGGCACGAGTACATGCATCGTGTGGCATTGGAGCACGTGGACGCCGTGCTTCTCATGCCCCAGGTCGAGATGGAGCACTCTGAATTCATCAGACCCTATCATCGTCTCCTCGCTCTTGAAGCCCTCACCGACGTCTACTACCCGCCCTATCGTGTCGTGCTCTGCCCGATGCGCACCAACTATCTGTTCGCGGGCCCGCGTGAGGCGGTCCTTCACGCCTTGGTCATGCGCAACTACGGATGCACGCACGCGTTGATCGGTCGCGACCACGCAGGCGTGGGGGATCTGTTCGACATGTACGCGGGACAGCAGGTGTTCGACAGCTACTCCCAAGACGAACTCGGCATCGAGACACAGTTCTTCTCCGAGGTCTTCTACTGCACGCGTTGCAGGGCGACCGCCACCGAACGCACATGCCCCCACGACACCCGGTATCGCCTGCAGATCTCGGGCACGGGCATCCGTGAGGTGCTGCGCCGCGGCTACCTCCCGCCGAAGGAGGTCTGTCGGCCGGAGGTGGCGCACATCGCCATCCAGGGAGTCGAACCGCCCACGACCGACGAGGAGGGCAGGGGTGTCTACCCGGTGGGACAGACCATGCACGCGCTCTTCCCGTTCTACGAGGTGGCGGGTCGTCTGGGCGGCGATCTGCGCCGCGAGATCGTAGACGTCGATTCGATGGGAGAGCGCGATCTGGAAGCCGCGCTCCTCGACGTTCGCGCGAACTCCGATTCGATCTACCGGGGTGTCTTCGACGAGGTGGCCCTCGCCAACGAATGGGGCTCGGGTCTCACCGAGCGGTGGCGCACCGAGGCCCGCGAGATCCTGGTGGACCATCAGGCTGAGGTTGTGCGACGCTTCTGCGAGCAGCAGCGGGGCACCGAGGAGGGCATCGACCAACTCACCGGGCTCACGCCCGAAGAGGTGGATAGCGACCTGCATGCGGCCCGACAGATCCTATCCGAACATCCCCGCCCGCTGCACCCGGACAAGGCGAGGCATCGTATCTCCGATCACGGCCGCCTTCCACCATACGCGGAGGATGAACCACCACAGCCACCGGATGAACCTCATCGCTTGGAGGATGCGGGGTCGGTCGATGCCTCCGATGGGCGGGAGGGCGCATGAGAGAGATACGGGCGTGTGACTTCACTACATCGGAGTATCCGCGAGTGGGATACGACGACTCCGTGCTCGACGCTCTCGAAGCAATGATCGCGAGCGAGCGTGACTACGCCATGGTGGTCGAAGATGGGGACATCATGGGAGTGTTGGAGCAGGCGGAGGTCGTCTTCGCGTACGGTCGTGGCGAGCTGACCCTCGATACTCGCGTGGCCGAGATAGCTCGGGATCTCCCATGGGTGGACAGCGACGCCACGTTCGATGATGTGGTCGCCTTCATGGCCGCCCACGAGATATTCCAAGTGAGCATCGAGAACACGGTGCTCGATGATTTCACGCTGCTTCGGGCGATCTGGACCGAGCGCCTGGCTGTGGCTCGGGAGTTCCGCGAGTACGAAGACCCGGGAGCGGAATGATGTCGTCGCGCACGTCGCCCCACACGGTGGGTGAGGTCTGCTCCAGGAAGTTCGTGACGGTGCCTCGGCGCCGGCGGGTGGTAGAGGTGTCGCGCATCATCGCCTCGCGTTGGGTCTCATGCGTGATCGTGACCGAGGAGCGGCGCCCGGTGGGCATCGTCACGAAGCACTCGCTGGTGAGGGATGTATTGGCTCGAGGCTACACCGGGATGGAGCTCACCGCGGGCGACATCATGCGGTCGCCGATCGTCTCGGTAACTACGGAGGCGACGCTTGAGGAAGCGGCTGGACTCATGGCCGCGACCAGGATCCGCTACCTGGCCGTAACCGCGGACGGAAGCCTCGTGGGTCTACTCTCGCACTACCACATCGCCCGACTGCTGCCGACGCTCCTCAGACCGGGCGTGAACTCGGGTGAGGATCAGGTTGCAGCGACTCCCGAGCCTGCCTGATCCATCTCACCATGCCGTCCAACGCCTCTCGCGGGCCCTCGGGGTGGGCTTCGAGTTCCTGCGGGCGCACCTCGAGGGTCATCAAGCCGTCGTAGCCGGAGCCGTCCACACGCTGCAGGAAACTCCCCAGGTCGAGGTCGCCGGTTTGTGGAGGCATGTGTTCCTCGAACTCTTTGGCGTCGAAGTTCGATAGGTGGATGGTGCGAACGCGGTCCCGGAACTGGGAGAAGCAGGCGCCGAGGCTCTCGCCAGTGGTGCCGTAGTGGGTGGTGTCGAAGGTCATGAAGAGGTTGTGCTTCTCGAGGATCTCCCAGAGTTCGTCCCTGTTCTGATATCGGAAGGGCGAGGTGGTGAAGGGCACTTTGAAGCCGCGCCAGTACTTGACCTTGGGCATGTTCTCCATGGTCACCAGTATCTTGCCTCGTCCTACGTCGCTCTGGAAGTCGCCGGTCTTCGAGATCCATCGGGCGAACTCCACATGCTCCATCACCCGCTGAGGGGGGTGGAAGGTGATGCTGCGCGCCTCCAGTTGGCCGGCCAGCTCAACGGCGCGCAACACGGACTTCACGGGGTCCCCCCAGCCGGGTAGGTGCATGTAGGGCGCGTGCACGTTCTGTATTCGCAGGCCCGTCTCTTCGATCAGGCTGCGTAGTTCGGGTACGCGTTCGGGACTGTGCTGCTGGTCCACCACGTACTCCAGCCCCGAGAAACCCGCCGTCTCCGCGAGGGCGAAGAGCCTCGTCAGGCTGAGGCCTCGAACGGACCCCGTGGAGAGGAGGAGCTCCGTGTGCGGATGCGGCCCGTCCACCGTGCTAGAGGCTGTAGTGCACTCGCAGGAAGCCGAGCAGGTGCTCGACGGACTTGAAAGCTCGCCTCAGATTGCTGCGCTCCAGGTCGGTCCAGTCTTCGGGGTAGAAGAAGTGTGTGCTCTTCTGCCCATGGAACACCGTCTCCACGGAAGCCTGCAGTTTGAGGCGGAGGAACAACTCGTGGGCGTACATAAGGTCCGTCGCCGAGTCCCGCTCGAGAACGGACGCCGCTTCGAGGGCCTCGATGCGCTCGACCGTGGAGGTAGCAAAGATCTCGTGCTCCATGGCGAGGGCCTTGACGCCCGCGATCAGCGGCAGCATCCCGAACTTCTTGATATTGATGCCGCGTCTGCCGTCCGCGTCTTTCTCGTACCGGAAGCGTCCGAGGAAGTTGAGTGGAACGGCCTTGCTGGTGGCGTCCTCGGCCAACAGGCGCATCGCAGGCGGGTTCCTCTGTATGCTCGACATCATGTGTTGCCACAGCGCGCGGGTGAGCTTCTCGTCTCCCGCTAGGTGACGCATGTCGAGGATTATCGTGAGGTCGCGGAGCACCTGGCCTTCGTAGCTGTCGACGACGAGCTTCGCGGTGCGGCGGCGCCAATCCGAGAGAGTGCCGAAGTACTTGTCCTCCCGCGCCATGACACCGCCATCGCACAGGTCGAAGCCATAGTCGGCCATGTCCTGGTTCACCCGGCGGGCGAGTTCGCGGTAGTACTCCCGGGCTTGGTCGGAGTCGCAGGTGTCGTCGAGGATGATCGCGTTGTCTTGATCGCCGCGCAGCACTTGTTCGTGCCTCCCCTCCGAGCCGAACGCCACCCAGGCGAAGCCGCAACGGGGCACCGGTTCGTCCTCGGCCCGGAGCTTGAGCTCGTTCACGAAGATGATGCGGCGCGAGATCGCGTCGTTGAAGTCGGTGAGTATCTCGGCGAGGGTGGGGCCGCTCACATCCACCAGGAAGAGGCGGTGCACGAAGTCGTCGATCTCCTCGCGGATGCCCCTCAATTCCTTGACGCTTCGTGCCTTGTCGACCTGCTCCATGATGATGCGATGGTCGTAGGCCTGAAAGCGCATCAGATCGCGCATGGAGAGGATCCCTGCCAGTTCGCCGGACTCGCGGACGACGATCAGTCGGCGGCACCTGCGCCGCATCATGAGCCCCACGGCCTGGAAGATGAAGTCCTCGGGCTCGATCACCACCGGAGGCGTCGACATGATGTCGCCTGCTGTGACCGCGCGGCCGGCGGCATCATGGCCATCCGGCTCGGCCGCGACCACCTTGTACACCAGATCGCGTTCGGTGACGATGCCGAGGGGCCGCTCGTCGTCGTCGACCACCACCACAGAGCCGGTGTTCATGGCCTTCATGAGCCGCGCGGTTTCGGCTATGTGGGTGTCGACGCGGCAGGTGACGGTCGCCTGGGTCATGATGTCGCGCACGCGGGTCTTGTAGAAGATGCCTGCGGTCTGCTGGGCGGTGATGCCGGGCACGGGTCCCCCTTGCGGGCCGCCACGGCCGTGCGGCAGCCATCGAGACGACTGTTGGGGCAATTCTACCAGCATGCGAGCGTCAGGCGGCACGGGGGCTCCACCCCCGGGCTGAGGGCCGTAGACCCTGTGCTACACTTCCGGTCTATGAGGGTCGTCGCTTCGCCGCAGCCCGCTGCCCGTGTCCGGCCGTGGGGCGCGTCGCCCCACGGGCCTTCCTCCGTGCGCCTCTTGCTCCTCTTCGTGCTCTCGGCCTTCTTGGCATTCTCGTGCGTGGTGGATCCGGCCAGAGCCGAGCCGGTCTTGGAGTTGCGCCTTGGTGGGGTTCTGGGCATCGTGGGGACACCGTTGGACGTGACGTTGACCACCGATCTCGACGGCCCGTGGCCTGAAGCGGTGGCGGTCGTGGAGGTGCGCGGGCCGGGCCGGCCGTCGGCCGGCGGCACAGACTGGCCTGTGGTCGCCCGGGTCGAAGAGGCCCTCGGTGAGCCGAGCGGACGGGTGGAAGCCGTTCTTGCCCTGCCTCCTGAGGGCCTGGAGGTACCGGGAGCGTACCTCGTGCAAGGCGAGATCAGGGCCGCCGATGGCCGCGTCATCCGCGCTGTCGCTTGGATGGGGCGGGTGGCCGCCGATGCTCCCACGCTCGATCTGGCCGTCGTGTGGCCCGTCGTGTCGGGGGTGCACCGGGATACCGCCGGCGTGTTCCTGGACGACGTCGTCCAGAAGGCCGTCGTGCCCCGGGCCGACGCGGAAGGCAGCCTCTACGGTCTGTTCAGCGTGATCGATCGCTTCTCATCGTGGCGGATGACGATGGCGGTAGAGCCGCTCTTCTTGGCGCAGTTGCGGGATGTGGCCGACGGGTACTCCGAAGCTGACGGAGCCGGCGGGGTGCGGGAGGTGGGGCCGGATGAGCAGAGTGCCGAGTTCGGCGCGCAGGCGATCACCACATTCAGGCACGTCGCCTCCCTCACGAACGTGCAGGTGATCCCCGGTCCGTACGCCATGCCGGCCTTGCCGGTCCTGGCGAGCGAGGGCTGGGACGATGGATGGGAGCAGATGCAGCTCGGCAAGGCCGAGCTGCAGACCACGCTGCAGATCGCGGAGATCCCCGATGCCGCGTATCCTCCCGATCTCGACATGACCACCGACAGCCTGCGCGCGTTCAGCGCCGCCTCCATCGACTACGTGGTCGTGCGGGCGGAGGTCGCCCGCGACCTTGCCGAGCCCATCGGCGGTGCGCGGCACCCGGTACGAGCACAGGACCGAGAGAACAACCGGTTGACCCTGGTGTTCGTCGACGAAGAGCTTCGCCAGGCGATGGCGCCGCCGTGGGACCCGGGCCGCTTTGCCGCTGTTCTGGCGTCGGTGGCGGCGGATACGTCGTCGTCTGGTCCGCTGGTCGCTGCGCCCGCGGATGAGTATGCCCTCGCTCCGACAGCGTACGTCGAGGCCCTGGGCCGCCTGCTAACGGAGACTCCGTGGATCAGGACTCGCACCCTGGAGGATGTCGTCAAAGGCGCTCCCCCGGAGACCCGACCCATCTTCCTCAGTCGATACGGCGGATACGTGGACGGACTTGTAGCGAGCTCCTTCATGGAGGGACTGCGTGAGGCCCACGCGGCCGTGGAGGCGCTGGACACGGCAACGGATTCCGACCGGGCACCGTTGGAGCATCTGCGTCGCCTTCTTTTCCAAGCCGAGAGCCGCTATTGGTTCGCGGCCGGGGTCGATCCCGCAGTGGCGAATCTTGGACTGGCGTACGTCGAGTCCATCAAGGCGGCCGTGGCTGACGAGTTCGACAAGGTCGACGTGGCAGGCGACAAGTCAGTGATAGTGGTGGGTCGCGATGGTGAGGTGCCCATCGCGGTGGTCAATCAGGCCGGCTACCCGATCGACGTGCGCATCATCCTGAGTGGAGAAGGCGCGGAGTTCCCGGACGGGGATGTCCTCGACGTTACCTTGGGCGTGCAAGAGAACATCTTCAGCGTTCCGGTGACGGTCTCCGCGGATTCGGTGGAGTTGAAGGTGGATGTCTCCGCGGGCGGGTCGGTGGTCGATAGCGAGACCATCCGAGTCCGTTCCATAGCGATACTCCCCGTGGTAGCCTGGGTCGTGGCCATCGTAAGCATCGTGGTGCTTATCGGGTGGGCCGCCCTCCGGCTCAGGTAGCACAGGAGCGCATCCTCGGGCGTGCTGACACGTTGGAGAAGGAATGAGAAGTGCCATAACGCTCGTTCTAGCGATCGTCCTCTTCGCGGTAATCGCCATGGACGGCTACGGCATGTTCGCTGCGTACCAGAACTCGAAGGAACTCTCGTTGGGCGCGGCCCAGTCTGCGGCTCTGAACCTACAGGCGACCGCCAATGAGGGTTCGGCGCAGAAGGTCGCCAACGACTACGTCACGAAGAACGGCGGCGAACTCTTGGAGCTGGAGAAGGGTCGCTATCTTTCCGACTGGTATCGGGCCACGGTCCGCGTGGAACCCGAGACCCGCGTCTTCCGCTTCATCCCGTTTCTGAACCGCTTTCTCGACCAGGAGTCCACCGCTTCGTACACGTTCTGAGTACGCGGCCCACGGATCCCATCCACCGGCTTGCGGCACTCGTACGCGGTGCTGAGCGAGTAGTCGTGCTGACCGGAGCCGGCGTGTCCACGGCCTCCGGCATCCCGGATTTTCGGAGCCCGGAGACGGGCATCTGGTCTACGGTCGATCCTGCGCAGGTCGCTTCGATCGAGGCTTTCCGTGACGATCCCGTGCGCTTCTGGTCGTTCTACGGTGAGCGCTTCGCCCGCCTCGTCGAAGCACGGCCGAACGAGGCCCATCTCGCGTTGGCACGGCTGGAGTCCATGGGTCGACTGCATGGAGTCGTCACGCAGAACATCGACCGGCTGCACGCGAAAGCGGGCACGGTCCTCTTGGCCGAAGTGCACGGATCGGTGGACCGCGCCGACTGTCTCAGCTGCGGAGAGGTCTTTCCTGGGTCACGCGTGCTCGCCGCTTTGGACGCGAGTCCGGGAATCCCGCCTGAGTGCGACTGCGGGGCCCCTCTGAAGCCCGGCGTGGTGCTTTTCGGCGAGATGCTTCCGGAGGTGGAGATGGACAGAGCCGTCGCCTGGGCGCAGGCCGCCGACCTCATGATCGTCGTGGGCACCTCGCTTCACGTGTGGCCGGTAGCCGGGTTGCCGGAGATCACACTCGAGAGCGGCGGTAGCGTCGCGATCCTGAACGCCTCGCCCACGCCACTCGACGCTCATGCGGTCTTCGTGGATCGCCGCCCCGTGGAAGAGAGTCTCCCCCGATTCGCGGAGTCGGTACAGGCCCTCGGTTAGCCGACCGGGCGTTGTGCTCGAGACCGACCGCCCGGTCGTGTTGACAAGGTAACCGGCCGTGCAATAGCATGGCGTTCAGGTATTGACTGACCGACCGACCAAATAATCGAAGGGGCGCTCCCCGTGTACTCGGGACGCCTTTCCACATGGAGGGAGGACCATGGCAATCGATCCGAACAGCTCACCCATGAGCGTCGAGGGGAAGACCGCGCTGGTCACGGGTGCCGGAAGCGGCATCGGACGGGCGATCGCCCTCAGGCTCGCCGCATTGGGAGCCCGAGTCATGGTGACCGATATCAACGACGAGGGTGGCGCGGCTACCGTGCAGGCCATCGTCGCGGCGGGCGGAGTGGCGAGCTTCCACCACTGCGACGTGAGCTCGTATGCCGATGCTCAGGCGTCGATCCGGGCGGCACGCGATACGTTCGAGAGCATCGATATCCTGGTGAACAACGCCGGCTGGGATGTGATCCAGCCGTTCCTTCAGAACGACCCCGAGTTGTGGGACAAGGTCATCGGCATCAACCTGAAGGGCCCCATCCACATGAGCCGGGCCGTCATGGAGGCCTTCGTGGAACAGGAGACCGGGGGCAAGATCGTGAACCTTGCGTCCGATGCGGGACGGGTGGGCTCTCTGGGCGAAGCCGTTTACTCGGCTTGCAAGGGTGGCGTCATCGCCCTCACCAAGACGCTGGCTCGTGAAGGCGCTCGCTACAAGATCCAGGTGAACTGCGTCGCTCCCGGCATCACAGACACCCCGCTCGTCGCCGGGATGGACCAGAAAGTGATCGACGCGATCGTCAAGGCTATCCCGATGAGGCGTATGGCCGATGCCGACGAGCCGGCTGAGCTGGTGGTTTTCCTCGCCAGCGACTCCAACACCTACATGACGGGACAGGTGATATCGGTAAGCGGTGGCCTCACGATGTCGTGAGGCCGGCTTCGCCGGGCGAGTGAACCCGCCGGCGGGTGCAGAAGGGTGGGACACGCATGGCTCTCTACGCGGTGGGCGGCAACCTGCCTCGGATACACCCCACGGCTTTCGTCCATCCGTCCGCGTCGGTGATCGGTCGGGTGGAGATCGGCCCCCGGTGCTACGTCGGCCCGGGGGCCAGCCTGCGCGGTGACTGGTTGACCATCCGGGTGGGCGCCGGCTCCAACGTCCAAGACTGCTGCACCATCCACGGGTTCCCCGGGGTGACGGTGGAACTCGCAGAAGATGCTCACTTGGGCCATGGCTGTATCATCCACGGGGCGCGGGTCGGCAGGGATGTGCTCGTGGGCATGAACGCTGTGGTGCAAGACGGTGCCGTGCTCGGTGATAGGTGCATCGTGGGCGCCGGGTGCGTCGTGCCCGCAGGCCTCGAGATCCCCGCCGATAGGCTTGTCGTTGGAGTGCCCGGAAGAGTGGTGGGCGAGGTGCCTGCCTCAGTGCGGAAGAACAAGGGGGACGGCACCCGCTGGTATCAGGAGCTGGCGGCGCGTTCTCTGATCGACTTCGAGGAGGTCGCGACCGATCGGTGCGGATGGGACGAGGCGGGCCCGAAGTCGTGGACCACGTGGTTCGACGAGTTGTCCTTTGGTGAATAGGGAGGATCGGAAACATGATTGATCGTGAGGATGGAATGGACGCAGGATCGATCCCGCGACGTCTCGAGGGCCGCGTGGCTATCGTGACGGGCGCGGGTGAGGGCATCGGCCAGGCGGCGGCGGTGCGCTTCGCTCAGGAAGGGGCCCGCGTGGCCCTGGCGAGCAGGCGTCGCGAACCTCTGGAAGAGACGAAGGCCGCCATCGAGGCCGTGGGCGGCGAGGCGTTGGTGGTGCCCACCGACGTGGCAGACTGGGACGCCGTTCAGAACTTGGTCGCTTCGACTATCGACGCTTTCGGCCAAGTGGATATCCTGGTGACAATCGCCGGATTCACGAAGCCGGCCATGGTGCACAAGATGGCGATCGAAGACTGGCACGCTGTGATGGGTGTGCATCTGCACGGCACCTTCTACTGCATCCGCGCCGTCGCCCCGCACATGATCGAGCGCGAGTACGGGCGCATCATCACCGTGAGTTCGGCGGCGGGTCTGGTGGGTACGATAGGCCAAGTGAACTATTCGGCGGCGAAGGGCGGCGTCGTCGCCTTGACCAAGTCTGTGGCCCGCGAACTCGGCAGGTATCGCATCACCGCTAACTGCATCTCGCCGGGCGCGGAGACCAAGATGACCGACACGATCGTCAACGACCCGAAGTTCAAGGACAAGTACTTGGCCCGTATCCCCTTGGGATATTGGGCGAAGCCCGAGGAAGTGGCCCCCACCTTCGCGTGGCTGGCTTCCGACGACGCGGCCTACACCACCGGCTACGTCATCGGCGCCGATGGAGGGCTCTCGATACACTGAGGTGTGAGTCGTACGAAGGAGGATGTGATCGTGGAGATCGTTGTCTGCGTCAAGCAGGTAGTGGACACAGAAGCCGAGAAGAAGCTGCTGGCACCGGACTGGCGGCTCGATCGCCAGAGTGTCGAGAACGTGCTCAACCCCTACGATGAGTACGCCGTGGAGGAAGCGGTGCGCCTCAAGGAGGCTCACGGCGGCGAAGTGACCGTGCTCTGCATGGGTCCCGAGGACGCCCAAAGCGCGGTACGCAAGGCCCTGGCCATGGGTGCCGACCGGGCGCTCATGGTGACCGACCCCGCCCTGGCCGGTTCCGATACCCAGGGCACCGCCCTGGCGTTGAGCGGTGCCCTCGCCGGCCTCACATACGATCTGGTGATCCTGGGCATCATGTCCACGGACGCACAGACGGGGCAGTTGCCCTCGGCGTTGGGCGACATCCTCGACCTCCCCGTGCTCACAGCGCTCAACATGATGAAGTTCGAAGACGGTTCGCTGACGGTGCATCGTCAGACCGACCAGGGCTACGTCGCCTACGGGTGCGGCCTGCCGGCCGTCTGCTCCGTGGTCAAGGGTATCAACGAGCCGCGGTACCCCTCGCTCAAGGGAATCATGGGAGCCAAGAAGAAGCCTCTTGAGACCAAGGACCTCGCCGAACTCGGCGTGGACACCGCGCGCGTAGGAGGAGCGGGCGCCCTGACCAAGGTGCTGTCCACCACGGCGCCTCCGCCGCGAAAGGCTGGGCAGAAGATCGAAGACGACGGCACGGCGGCGCAGAGGATCGTGGAGTTCCTCGCCGGCGAGAAGATCATCTAGGCGACCGGGAGGAGAGACGAGATGAGTGACACACGCAGCGGCCTCCTTGTGGTGGCCGAAGAGAAGAACGGGAAGCTCTCGAACGTCACGCTGGAGAGCCTGACAGCGGCACGGGAACTCGTGTCGGGGCTCGGCGGCCCTCTGTCGGTGGCGCTGACTTCCGGCTCGTCGGTTGACGCGCTGGTGCAACAGGCAGCGGCCTATGGTGCCGAACGGGCGTACGTGGCCGTACACCCGGAGCTCGAAGTGTTCCGCTCCGGACCGTACACCGACGCGGCGATGGCCGCGATCGAAGCGGCGTCCCCGCGAGTGGTGTTGTTCGCCAACACGGCCTCCGGGAAGGACGTGGCCTCGCGGTGCGCGCGGCGCGCCGGCGTGGGCCTGCTCGGGGATGCGACCCGCCTCTACATTGAAGATGGGGGCCTTCGGGTCAGTCACCCGTGTTTCGGGGGAACGCTCATCGTCGAGAAGCAGGCTCTTGCCGAGCCGGCTCTCGTCACGGTGCGCACCAACGTGTTCGACCGCACGGAGAGCCCCGCAACCATCCAGGTGCAGGAACTGTCGTTGGACTTCACCCCCTCGGGCCTGCTCGCACGGGTCGTGGAAGTAGTGGTGGAGGACGCGGGCATGGCCAGCCTCGAGGAGGCCACCATCATCGTGTCGGGCGGCCGCGGACTCGGCGGCCCCGAGAACTTCGCGATGATCCACGAACTCGCCGATGCCCTCGGCGCCGCTGTGGGCGCGAGCCGCGCTGCTGTCGACGCGGGATGGAAGCCCCATCAGTACCAGGTGGGCCAGACCGGAAAGACGGTATCACCCAAGCTGTATGTGGCCTGTGGTATCTCAGGCGCCATCCAGCACAAGGCGGGAATGCAGACCAGCGACTACATCGTCGCCATCAACAAAGACCCAGAGGCTCCGATCTTCGGCTTCGCCGATCTGGGTGTGGTTGGCGACGTGTTCCAGGTGGTGCCGGCATTGACGGCCGAGATCAAGAAGCGCGCTGCCGCCGGCTGAGCGCGAAGTACGCAGTCCGAGAGGTTGGTATAGGAGTCGGTTGTAGAGTGGCGCGGGTCCCGCGGGGTCGGATCGTCGATCCCGCGGCGAACGCCTCGATTCGTGGAGGTTCTGGCTAAGTGGAGACCCGTGAACTGCTCTTCAATGTGCCGCACTGGGCCGAAGTGGCCATGTACGTGGGGGCGGCGGTCGCCATCATCATCGTGGCGACCGACCTCGCGCGGCGCGTCGGCATGTATCGGCGCGGCGCCGCCTCGGGGCCGCGCACCGACAAGCTCGCCGCCCGTCTCGGCGATCTGGTGGTCAACGGCCTGTTCCAGCGCGATCTTCTGCGCGATCGCTACGCCGGGCTCATGCATCTCACCGTCTTCTTCGGGTTCCTGGTGTTGCTGATAGGCACCACGATCCTGATCTTCCAGATCGACCTCGGGCTCGACTTCTTCCACGGCTCCTTCTATCTGGTCTTCAGCTTCTTCATGGAGTTGGCCGGGCTGGCGCTGCTCTTCGGAGTCGGTCTGGCCGCGTACCGGCGGTACGTGCGCCGTCTTCCGCGGCTCAAAGGCGGCTGGGACGACCACTACGCCTTGGTGATGCTCGCCGTGCTCGGAGTCACCGGCTTCGTGCTCGAGGGTTCGCGCATCCACGCCGACGGCTTCCCCTCGTTCGAGCGGGGCGCCAGTTTCGTGGGCTACGGAGTGGGCAAGCTTCTGGGCGCATTCGCGGGCGATGCGGCGTTGCTCACGTTCCATCGGTGGGCCTGGATCGGGCACATGGTGCTGGCAGTCGGTTTCGTGGCGCTGGTGACCCAGACGAAGTTCCTGCACACGCTCACCAGCCCCGTGAACATACTCATGCGCGAGCGTCGGCCCGTAGGCTCCATGCGGTTCGTCACCGATCTCGAAGAACGAGAACGCGTGGGCGCGGGCACGGTGACCGACCTCCCCTGGGCCGACCTCGAGGACCTCGACGCCTGCACCCGCTGTGGGCGCTGCGAAGATGCGTGCCCGGCCTTCGCGGCGGGCAAGCCGCTCAACCCCAAGCAGATCGTGTTGAAGAGCCAAGCAGTGATGCGCGCCCGCCTCGGCGACGATCCCGATCCCGCGGCCGACCCGCCGGATCTCTTCGACCTGATCGAACACGACGAGGCCTGGAGCTGCACCACCTGCCGGGCTTGCGTGCAGGCCTGTCCCGTGGCCATCGATCCTCTGGACAAGATCCTCGAGCTACGCCGCTACCTCACCAACGAGGGCCACTTGAGCGGGTCGGCGGCAAAGGCCCTCGAGTCGATGGCCATGCGCGGCAACCCGTGGCTGTTGAAGCAGGAAGATCGCATGTCATGGGCGGAGGGGCTGGACTTCGACGTGCCCGTGATGGCACTTCTCCAGGACCCCGATCTTCTCGAAGAGGGCGAGGAGCCCCAACATGTGGAATACCTATTCTTCGTAGGGTGCGCTGGCAGCTACGACCCCCGCACACAGTCGGTGACGCGTGCCGTAGCGCGCCTGCTCCGTCGCGCGGGCGTGTCGTATGCCGTGCTCGGCGAGGAGGAGACCTGCACCTGTGAGGCGGGTCGTCGCATGGGCGAAGAGATGCTATTCCAGGTGGGCGGGTCCGCGCTGAAGGAGACGATCGAGCAGTACTCCTTCGACAAGATCCTCACCGCCTGCCCGCACTGCCTGAACACCCTGCGTAACGACTACCCGCAACTGGGTGCCGAGTTCGAGGTCGTGCATCATTCCGAGCTTCTCCAACAGCTGATGCAGGATGGCCGCCTTCCGGCGGCCCCATCGTTTGCGCAGCCGGGCAGCACTCCCCCCGTCTATCACGACTCCTGCTACCTGGGCCGCTACAACGGCATCTTCGACGCTCCGCGCGACGTGCTCACCAAGGCCTTCGGGGACGCTCCTCTGGAGATGGAGAAGAACAGACAAGACGGCTTCTGCTGCGGCGGAGGCGGCGGGCACATGTGGATGGAGATCAAGGTGGGGCAGCCGGTGGAGTTCCTCCGCACCGACCAGGCGCTCGACACGCAGGCAACGACGATCGCCACGGCCTGCCCATACTGCAAGATCATGTTCGACACGGGGCTCAAGCAGCCCGAGGTGGAAGGCCGGGCCGAGGTGAGTGACATCGCCGAGTTGCTCGACGCCGCGTACGGGGGCTGAGCCACATCACCTGCGCCGGCCGACGGGCGCCCCGCGGCTGGCCGGGGCCCGGTCGCCTCAGTCTTCGGAGATGGGCGCCGACAGCGCCGGCATGAAGCTCGGTCGTCCGTCGGCCCGCACGCCTTCGGGCATCAGCAGCCGGTTCATCAGGTCTACGCACATGGAGTACGCGGCCTCGAGATCGAAGCCCTGACGGTCGAAGAACCACTGGAGCACCAGGCCTTCCATCAGGCCGAGGAGCATGGAGCTCGTGCGTTGTACGTCCACAGGCCGGAACTCGCCGCCCGCCACGCCGTCCTGCACTATGCGCTCCATGTACGTGCGGTAGGAGTTGTAGATTTCTTGGGTGTACTCCTGCACTTGGGGCGTGCGGATAGCCTGGGCCATGTAGTCGATCACCACGGTGTAGTAGCGGCGCGCGCGCTTCTCGTTCCCGAAGAGGTTGTTGAAGATCATCATGATCTTCTCGGGGGAGGAAGCTTCGGCCTGGCAGAAGCCCTCGAAGTCGTGCGACAAGCGGCTCACGATCAGTTCGAGTACTGCCAGGAACACGTCCTCCTTGCGGGGGAAGTAGTAGGAGATGAGCCCCTTGCTCACGCCCACGCGCCCGGCGATGTCCGCCAGGGTCACCTGGTTGTACCCCATGTCCAGTACGAGGCGCAGAGCCGCGTCCACGATCTCCTCGCGTCGGACGTCCTCCTTGCTCCTTGGTCGCGCCATGCTGCTCCTGCCCTGTCGTAGTGTTGGTTGGTCGACCAGACAACTGCCAGATTATCACGGGGAGTGGCGGAGTGGGCGTACCGCCGAGGCCCATGTCCGCGACCGACTCCGGGCGCAGTGCGATACCCTGGGGGCTCAATCGGAAGGGCGCTATCTCGCCTGTAGCGCACCCGTGTGGGAGGCGTCCATGACGAAACGCGACGAACTAGTCGGGGCGAACCTGGAAGCGGCCATCGAGTTGCGGGAATCCGGTCGGGTCGAAGAGGCGCGTCGGATGCTGCTGTCGTTGCACGCGGAATCGCCCGATGACCCGCGGATCAGCCTCCAGTGCGCGTGGACCCACGACATGATGGGCCTCGAACGTGAGGCGCTGCCCTTCTACACGGACGCCATCGGGCAGGGCCTTGAGGGCGAGGATCTGCGCGAAGCGCTCCTCGGTCTTGGGAGCACGCTTCGAGTCCTCGGTGACCATGCGCAGGCGGCGGAGGTGCTGCGCCGCGGCGCCGACCTGTATCCGGACGCCCGGGAGTTCGGGCCGTTCCTGGCAATGGCTCTTGCGGGAGTCGGAGAGTGGCGTCGTGCTGTCGGTCTACTGCTGCGCGATCTAGCGCAAACGAGTGCGGATGAGGGCATCCTTCACTACCGTCATGCGCTCCTCGAATATGCCGATGAGTTCCTCGAAGAGGAGTCCACAGCGGCCGGATCCGCGTCGGAGGACTAACGAATCTGCGCACGAACATCACTGAAACGGGAGTGGTGCGCGCGTGAGGCGGCCACAGTGGTGCAAACATGGGAAAGGACCGGAGGGCGAGATGCACGGGTCGACAGTCTGGAAGTGGAAGTGAACTCCACGACTCGCTCTGAGCCCGGCGCCACTTCCGAGCGAGGCGGCGGTACCGAGCGCGCCGGGCGTACCGAGCGCAGGGGGCGTAGCGAGACCGGCGGGGCAGTGGCGACCTGGGATCGCAGGCTCCTCTCCGCACCCATGACCGTGCGTGTGCTTCTCAGCTTAGTTCTCGTCGCCGGGGTAGGAGTTCTCGATGCAATCACCGGGAATGAGGTCAGCTTCTCCATCTTCTACTTGGCTCCCGTCTCGTTTGCCGGTGCCGTGATCTCCCGGCGCGCGGGTGTCGTTCTGGCCATCCTCGGCGCCGTGACGTGGGGGTACATCGATGTCTCGAACGGCCCAGCCTACTCGGCTGTGTGGATCCCGTACTGGAATACTGCGGTTCGTCTCGGTTTCTTCCTGGTCGTCAACGAACTGATCGAACGCCTGCGGCGGGCGCATGCGGGCGAGCGAGCCCTGGCCCGCACGGATACGCTCACAGGCATCGCGAACCGTCGTGTGTTCGTGGAGCGAGCCGAGTGGGTCATCGCGCTGAGTCGCCGCAGCGGGCGCTCATTCAATGTCGCCTACCTTGATCTCGATGGGTTCAAGAGGGTGAATGACGAGCACGGTCATTCGGCAGGCGACACGCTCCTTACCGAAGTCGCCAAGCTGATCACGGGGGGTGTGCGCGCGACCGACGTCGTGGCGCGCCTGGGCGGAGACGAGTTCGGCATACTGATGCCCGACACCGACGAGAGCCAGGCTCAGGTGACCCTCGAACGCGTCGCGGCCGCCATCACGGACAAGGTGGAGGCACGTTGGGGGTGGCGGCCACGATCGGCGCCGTGACGTTCACCGAACCGCCGGACGATGTGGACAGCGTCGTGCGTCGAGCCGACGCTCTTATGTACAGGGGCAAAGCCGCTGGTGGACGACGCATCATGCATGTGTCGTGGCCCGAGGTCGAGGTCAGCGTGGGCGGTACGGCGGAGTAGCAGCGTGGGCGTGGACTCAGGTTTGACGAGCTAGAAGGGGGCGCGATACAGTCTGCGCGTCAGGCGTCCGACTGCGACTGTGAGGTGAGTCGTGGACATCCGATCGAGAACGCCCGAGCGGGGGCGCGGGGATTCCTCCTCTCGCGCATAGTGTGGGAATGGGCCATCATCACCGCACAGGGAAAAGGGGGACCCGCCTGGACCGGACAGGGTTCGAGCAGCTTGAAGACCTGCCCAACGTCGGCCCGGCGATCGCGGCGAAGCTGCGACGCCTTGGCATCGATGTGCCCGCGGATCTGATCGGGCGCGACCCGTACGCCCTCTTCGAAGAACTTGCCGTGCGCACCGGCGAGCGGCATGATCCGCGCCTGCTCGATGTCTTCATCTCGGCCATCCGGTTCATGGGTGGGGAACCCGCGAGGCCGTGGTGGGCCTACACCGCGGAACGGAAGCTCGAGTTGGCGCGCAAGCCACCGCCGTCGGTGACGCCGCCCAAGGCGAGGCAGGCGGGGACTTAGGAGCGGAATGAACTGGGAGGCAAGAAGGCGACGCTACTGGACCGCGGGTTGGGTGGAGTTCGGTCACCGAAAGGGCGCTCGCATTACCGAGTACGTAGCGCCTACTCCTCCGCGATCACGATGATCTTGTCCTCGGGGTCGAAGACCACCTTCGCCGATTTCTTCGGGTTGGTGTGAACGCCGTAGGATCGTCCGGCGTCGCGGCTCTCGCTCATCAGGCGGTAGCCGATCGCCGTCTCGCCGCGCCGGGAGGCGGCCTCGGTGACGGTGTAGAAGTCGACGGGCGTGCCGGTCACCACGTAGTCGCTCATCGGCTTGAGGTAGATCTCCGAGCCCTCGGCGTCGAACAGGTCGTCGAAGACGCCCTCGAGCTCGGCGTTCTCGGATAGCTGCGCCATCATCAGACCGACGAGGTGTTCACTGACGATGAAGTCGTCTACCTTGGTGGCTTCTGCCAGCTCGCGGTTCCGCAGGTCGAGCATCTCGCTGACTATCGAGAACGGCGTGTCGTCGCGTTCGGCGATGTCCCGCAGGTGCAGGAGTGTCACCAGCGTTATCGCGTCCGCCTCCTGAGGGCCCAGATCCTTGTACGCCAGCACGATGACGTGTTCGTAGTCCTTCGCGCCGAGGCTCTCGAGCAGGTCTCGGTGGCGGATATCCCCCTGGAGGACGGTCACCTTCTGCTGTGTGAGAACCCCGGCTTCTCGACGGATCTGCTCATCGACGCCGTCCACGTTCGAGACCACCGTCACCCGCGAGCCTGGGGCCACATAGTGGTCGAGCTCCCGGATGATGGTGGGGCCGGAGGGGTTCCAACCGAGGATGAGCGCGCTCTCGGGCTGACGACTCCTCGTCGTCTCGCTCATGACGATGAGGCTCTCGTCCGGCGTGGGGGGAAGGCCGCGCGACATGACCACCGTGTCGTCGTCTTCGGCGAGCAGGATGACCTGGTGGCTGGACTCGATATGCGTGTCCTTGGGCGGATTGAGAACGATGGTGCCGTCGCCTGTGCGTAGGCCGATCACGGTGCACGTCTCGTAGGCATGCAGTGCTTCGCCGAACGACGTGCCCGACAACCCCGGTTCGTGCTGGATGTAGAACTCGTCGCCGTCGAAGCCCATGATCTCCGTGTAGACGATCGAGAGGCCGCTCTGGCGTGAAGTCTGCGCGGCGACCCGGGCGATCAAGGAGTCGGCGAGTATCGGCAGCACGACGTCATCAGCGCCCAACATCCTCACCACATCCACGTTCTTCGCGTCTTCGATCTGAGCGACGATGCGATAAGGCGTGTCGGTGCGATTGGGGTTGCTCGTGATCGCCAACACCGACTTGATGACGTTCGTGTCTGGATTCGAGCCTTCCGGCAGGACGATGATCGCGCGGGCCGTGTGAGGGCTGGCGATCTCCAATTCGGTGAGGTCCACGGGGCTCCCCGAGCGACAGATGACTCTCGTGTTCTTCGGGTCGGGGATGCGCTCGCGGATCGCATCTTCCATCTCCACCTTGTCCTGATCGGCCAGCACCACGATGGTGGCCCCGCTCCTCCTGCTTTCGTTGGCGCGGACCAACTCGGCGATGACGTTGAATATCTGCGGCTGCCAGCCGAGGATGAGCGTGTGATCGTTCTCCAGGACGAGCGACCGTCCCTTGCGCAGTTCGCTCAACCTGCCTTCGAGGCCTGTGTTCAGGATGCCGATCAGGGCGCCGAAGACGAACATGCCGCTCACGGTGACCGCCAGCATCATGAAGAGAAAGAACGATCCGCCGGAGTCACCACCCAGTGCGCCCGCGTCCATGGTGTGCATCAAGCCCAGCCACGTGAGCTTCAAAATACTCTCGCCGTCCGGCGCGCTGCTCGTGGCGGCCACGAACAGGGCGACGATGACGATGATCAGCGTGGTGAAGGCCAGAAGCCCGAGTAGCATCGCCGACGTACCGCGCGACATGAATGCGTCGAACCGGTATTGGAGCCTCTGCCGGAAGGAAGGTCTTCTCATCAGAACTCCTCGCGTGCGGACGGATCGCGGTCGGTCCAACCGCGGGCCATCTGGGCCGATGTGGGCTGAATGTGGGCTCCAGGCTAGCATAGGAGGGGGGGATCGTTGCCAGGGCCGCATCAGGCGGGGTATGAAATGATGGAGGTGCGCACAGCTGGAGCCGGTGGAGGTACACGATGAGCGAAACGGTCATCCGTTGCGAAGGACTGACCAAGTACTACGGGAAGAGCCGTGGGATCGAAGACCTCACGTTCGAGGTTCGGCCCGGCCAGGTGTATGGCTTCCTGGGCCCGAACGGGGCGGGAAAGACCACGACCATCCGCTGCCTGCTCTCCATGCTCAGGCCCACGGGAGGGAAGGCGTATCTGTTCGACCAGGAGGTCGGCGCGGACGGAACGGAGCTACGTCGTCGTATCGGGTACGTGGCGGGGGACGTGGCCCTGTTCGAGAAGCAGACCGGTCAGTGGATGATCGACTATATCGCCGGTCTGAGGGGAGGGCCTGGATCCTCGACGAAGGAGCTCTGCGAGCGCCTGCAGTTCGACCCGCGTCGCAAGGTCAAAGAGCTCTCCAAGGGGAACAAACAGAAGCTGGCCCTTGTGATCGCTCTGATGCACGACCCCGACCTCCTCATCCTCGACGAGCCCACGAGCGGGCTCGACCCGCTCAACCAGCAGGTGGTGTTCGACATCATCGAGGAGCGCACCACTGCAGGCACGACGCTGTTCCTCTCGAGCCACATCCTGTCGGAGGTGGAACGGGTCTGCGAACGCGTGGCCATCATCAGGGCCGGCACGGTGGTGGCCGAGGAGTCGGTGGAGACGCTCCTGACAAGGGCCTTGCGCACGGTCGTCGTCACGTTCACCGAGCCTGTGACCGACGCCATGATCCAAGGGATCCCCGGTACCACCAGCGTGGAACGCGTGGGCGAGTACGGTCTCACGGCGACGGTCGCCAGCGACATCGACGGTGCCGTGCGCGCGATCATGCAGAAGCCCATCAAAGACATCCAGATCGAGCACGCCTCGCTGGAAGAGGTCTTCCTGCAGTACTACGGCCACATCGAAGGAGAGGTGGGCCAGTGATGAACTGGACGATCTTCAAGGCGTCGCTGACCCTCCGCCGCATCTCTCTCGCGTGGTATTCAGTGGGCCTCATCGCCTACGGGTGGATGATCATCGCCTTCTTTCCTCTGATTGCGAAGAACCCCGCCTACACAGAACTCGCGCAGGAGATGTTCAGCGAAGAGATGATGGCCGCCTTCGGCGGGGCCGGCCTAGAGCTCACCACGCTCGGGGGTTTTCTCGGGATCGAGTACCTCAGTCTGATGTGGGTGCTCATCGTGGGCGCCGCGGTCATCATCTTCGCGGCCGGTGAGCTCGCTGGGGCGGTGGAGGACGGCACCATGGAGGTGACGCTCGCCCAGCCGGTGTCGCGGGTGAAGGTGGCGTTGACCCGTTACCTAGCCATGGCGGCCTATGCAGTCGCCCTGTGCCTGGTGACCACGCTCTCGCTCTACTTGACGGGCTTCATCCATGGGGTCGACGTGCCTCCGGACGCGATGGCGCTGCTCTTCGTGGTCAGCCTGGTCGTCGCGCTCGCGATCGGCGGCCTGGCGTTCATGATCTCCGCCATGACCACCGGCGGAGGGCACACCATCGGCGTGTCGTTCGGCGTGATGGTGGCGATGTACTTGGCCGACCTCCTCGGGAACCTCAACTCCGACTACGCGTGGCTCTCGAAGCTCTCGCTCTTCCACTACTGGGAACCGCACAGGATCGTGGACGACCTCGAGGTGGCGCCGTCGACGTGGCTGGTGTTCGCCGTCGCCGCCGTGGCGTTCTTCGCGGCGGGCATGTACGCCTTCCAGAAGCGGGACGTCGTGTAGGGAGGCTCGATTCCATGCCGGAAGCGTCCGTAGTGTGGTTCGCGTCGAAAGTCGATTGGTGGCTTAGGGTCATCCTCTTCCTGCCTCCGTTGGCGTCTCTGACAGCGTTGGGCGCGAGTCTCGCAAGCCGCGACCGCGGGGAGATCGCCGTTGCCGGGCTCATATGCGCGACCGTGGCCGCGCTCTACGGGCTTCTGGTCATCCCCATCCGCTACGGCGTCGGGTCAGATGAGCTGATCATCTGGTTCGGCGTGTTCCGTCAGAGGGTCTCACTTGCGGCAATCGAGGAGGTCACGCCGACTCGCAACCTGCTGAGCGCGCCGGCGCTCTCTCTCGACCGCCTCGCGATCCGCACGGGTTCGGGACTCCTGTCGACGACCATGATCTCTCCGCTCGACCGCGAGGAGTTCCTCACGCTGATCGCTGCCAAGACCGGGCTGAGACGCAGTGGCGGCCGTCTGGTCGGGGGATCCCATGCGTGAGCGCTTTCGGGGATCGCGTCCTTTGCTGGCCGCGACGATCATCGTGGTCGCCGGCGTGTTGCTCGTGTGCGGCTGCGCTTCCGGCGGCGCGTCGAACCCGGCTGACGTCGACGTGAGCGACCCGGAATCCGTCTTGGCGGCTTACTTCGAGGCGTGGGAGCAGGGCGACTGGGTCCGCCAGTCCTCGTTCATGGACGGCATGTACGCCGGCATGGTGTCGGAACCGCTGGACTCGCTCGAGGTGCTCGAGATCCGGGAGGCATCGCGAACCGCGTCTCGGGCGACATACGAGGTCTCCTTCGAGGTCAAGGTGACGCGCTCCGGAGTCAGCATGGACAGTGGTCGGTACGACTGGACATACGAGCTCTCGTGGGACGCAGAACGGGAGTCGTGGATCATCGTCAACTACGGTTGGGGCTAGGTCGATCTCTCGCGCCGTCCGGCCGACTGCCAAGAGGCTCGCGATGCTCTCTGAGTACGCCACGCCAGGGCACCGACGCACCGGCCCCTACTCGTAGCTCGACGAGCAGGTCCATGACCTCGGCGGCGGTCTCGCTGTCGAGGCTGCCCGTGGGCTCGTCGGCCCAGACGATGGCGGGGTTGTTCACCAGCGCCCGGGCGATGCTCACCCGCTGCTGCTGTCCGCCGGACATCTCGGCGGGGCGCTTGCTCTCCTCGCCGGCCAGGCCCACCATCTCGAGCGCGCGCACCGCTGCCGCCCTCGCCTCCGACATCTTCTTCCCGGCCACGAGCAGGGGCAACTCGACGTTCTCGGCGGCGCTCAAGACCGGCAGGAGATTGAACAGTTGGAAGACGAACCCCATACGCTGGGCGCGATAGCGGGTGCGCTCCTTGTCCGACATGTCGTGCAGGGGCTCGCCTTCGATGAGCACCTGGCCCGCCGTGAGGTCGTCCAACCCCGAGAGAGTATTCAGCAGGGTGGTCTTTCCGCAGCCCGAAGGGCCCATGATCGCGACCATCTCACCTCGTGCGATGGTGAGGTCGACGCCGCGCAGGGCGGGGACCTCCAACGTACCGGTGAGGTACACCTTGTGTACGCCGATGGCCTCGATGATGGGGCGACCAGGAGCCCGGTCGACCGCTGCGTTCACAGCCATGAAGATCCCTCCCGTGTGTTCCTCGGCGCGCACTCCGCGCGGCGCTCCACCCCTACTACCCTACAATGAGTCGCCCCGGCGGGGGAACCGGAATGTCGGGGGGCGGGGTGTTCGGGGGCCTCTCACGCCACCTCAGCCGTCAGCGCGGTGCCCGCCGCCCCGGCGGGCGCGGCCGGTTGAAGAGCGGTGGCGTGACTTATGCAGTCTGTCTATCTATGATGCGCGTGAGAGGGGGGTTGCTCATTCTGCGGTCGTCCGCGGGCTTGGGGTCGATCCGTCCGTTTCGACTGGTATGGTTAGGCAGACTGGGAGTTGGCTCGTATTGGAGTTCTGCAAACTGGATAATGGTTGTTAGGCGTATCAACCCAGTAGGGCCCGACGATAGGAGGGGCAGTGGACGCAAGCTCACGGAATGCGCTGAGGTGGGTGCTACTCATCGGCGGTATCCTCGGCCTGGTGTGCGCTTTGACGATGCTTGTAGTAACTCTGGCGCAGTTCGGCCACAGCCGCGATGCGGTGTCCGCGGTGAACCTCCTTCCACGCTGGGCTCTCTGGAGCGCCGCGCCGCCGGCCGAGGTCGGCATGCTGATCGTGGGCGCACTGTGTGCACTGCTCCTGGTCGCCGGGAACTGGCCCATGAGAGCGTGCGCAGCCGTGGTGGCGGTGTGGTTCACCTACGCGCAGGCGGCCTATGGCCCCGGCAGTCGCCTGTCCGAGGAGATGGGGCGAACGCTCGACTTGACACCTTTCTACGTCGGCGCATTCATCGGTGTGGGCGCACTGGGGGCGGTGTCCGTCCTCGCACTCGTCGTCGCCGTGCGTCTCTCGACGGCAGGACGGGTGCTATCCACCGTTCCGGCGACCTCGGGGCCATGAGCCCCGATGGAGTCCGTGCCCGCGGACGAACCGTGAACGCCCAACAAGCGGACAGCTGGCTCGCCAAGGCATCGCGGCGAGACGTGGCCGCGGGGCTCGCAGTTTATCCGCGAGCCGTTGGGCGCACGGAGGAGCCTGTGAGTTCTCTCGACCGTGAGCTGGACTCATCCCGAAGCGCCGTTGATGCCCACCACGTCAGACTGAGAAACGCCGTGAGCTTTCCAGAATCGATTCGCGTGCGTTTGACAAAGTACGCTGACTTCAGCGGCCGCGCCTCACGGCCTGAGTTTTGGTGGTTTACGTTGTTCGTCACGCTGGTCGCGTCGGCAAGAACGGATGGTGGCAACTGTACGGCCTCATTCCGATCGCCGGAATCATCATGCTGATAATTTGGTGGGCACAGCCGCAAGCGGAGTCGCCTGAAGGTTCGGCCTAGGTCAAGCGGTGGGCGCGATTACGTTGTTCTTGATCGTGCCGCGCTGGTCGGCTTCGTCGGCGCGCTCTACGTCAGCCGCACTCGTTCGACGTGTAACATCGCATTTCTTGAGGGGGCAGTCGGGCGGCTCTTGACCGCAGTTGCCTCCCACGCCGCCGCCCAAGAAGCGCATCAACCCGACGCGCAGAAGCGCTCAGTTATGCTGGACTCGCTCGGCGCGCGGGTTACGCGCAACACGTTATGCGAACCCGCCGGACCCCCGCTGTTGACACGTGTCACGTGACATAGTACAGTTTGTCGGTGATCAGGTCCTTTGCCGACGCCGAGACGCAGTCCCTGTACGTGACGGGCACGTCGCGACGTTTGCCGCCGGACATCGTCAAGCGGGCCATACGCAAACTCGAGTACATCGATCTGGAGGCACGCGTCGAGGACCTGCGGGTGCCGCCGGGAAACCGCCTCCACGCGCTCGAAGGCGATCGCAAGGGCCAGTACGCGATCTCGATCAACGATCAGTGGCGTATCTGCTTTGGCTTCGCAGAGGGCGACGCGCACGATGTGGGGATCACCGACTACCACTAGGGCCGAGGTGCCAGCATGAGTATTCCGAACACGACCAAGCGAAGAGTGCAGCCGACCCATCCCGGGGAGATGTTGCGCGAGGACTTCATGCCCGACTACGATCTGACGGTCGCCCGTCTCGCCGCCTCGCTCGACGTCTCCCGTCAGACAGTCAACGAGTTGCTGCGCGAACGCCGTGCTGTCAGTCCTGAGATGGCACTGCGTCTTGCCCGCTTGTTCGGCAACTCAGCGGAGTTCTGGCTCAACGCTCAGCGCGCCGTGGACCTGTGGGATGCTGAGCAGTCCATCGGCCAGAAAGTAGAGCAGATCGAGCCGCTGAAGGTCGCATAACAACGGCATCCAGCCAGACAGCGCTTCGCGCTGCCGCTGATGCCGTGCCCGCTATCCGTACGCACCCCGCCCGCATGCACATCGTTGGTGGTACAATATTCGCTATCAAAGGAGGTACCATTGATGAGTGTATTTCCGACTATAGTCCCCATAAGCGAGCTGCGGCAGGATGCGTCCGGAATCGTGAAGCGCGCTTCGGCTTCTGGTGAGCCGGTGTACATCACGCAACATGGGCGCGCTTCGGCGGTCTTGGTCAGCGCTGGGTCGTACGAACGAACCCAGCACGAGCTTGCCATCCTGCGTCTGCTGGTTCGAGGGGAGGCGGACATCGCAGCCGGCAAAGGGTGCGACTTGGACGTTGTCATGGCGGAGGCTGACGCACTGCTCGACGTGTCGTGAGTCTCAAGGTCAGACTCACTCCGCCGGCCCGTGCTCAGTTCCTCTCGGCGCTCGCCTACATTCGCGCGGATAGGCCGGCTGCCGCCCTGGCATTCCGTCAGCGGGTCGAGAATGCTCTCGCTCGTCTGGCAGAGTTCCCAAACTCGGGTCGCAGGGTGCCCGAGTTCCCGGATCTGCACTTCCGCGAAGTGATCGTCGACCCGTATCGTTTCTTCTACCGCGTTGAAGCAGACACGGTGTGGGTGGTGGCGGCTTGGTACGCGGCGCAACTCCCGGACACCCCCGAAGACACCACCGACGAATAGCAGCGGCATGCTGACGGACAACGCTCGCGCGTTACCGCTGATGCCGTGGGCGTTAGGTGACGCGAAATGCAACTGAATGAGATTCTCGCGGGCAGCATCGCGCGAGCCTTCGGCATGATGGCGCCGATCATGATCATGCTGGTCACCATCTCGATAGGGTCCAATGCCATAGCGGGTGAGGAGGCCAAGCGCACGATGGGTCTCCTGTTGGCCAACCCGATCACTCGCGGCCGCGTGATCGCCGAGAAAGCGTTCACCATGGTGTTCTATGCCGGCATCGTAGGCGTCCTGGCGTTCGCCGGAACAGTTCTCGGGTCACTGCTCGGAGACCTGGGCATCTCCTTGTGGAACATCGCCGCCATGTGCATCTTGCTTACGCTGGTGGGCATCGTGGGAGGCGGGCTTTCGCTGGCCATCGGCGCGGGCACGGGACGCAAGGGCACGGCCATCTGGGGCGCGATCGGCGTCATGATCGCTCTGCATGTCGTGAACTCGCTCGGCGAGATCGCCGGCAATCCGGCGTGGCAGAAGATCTCGCCGTTCTACTACTACCTGGGTGGCGACCCGCTCAACAAAGGCTTGGACTGGAGTCATGCCGCCGTGCTCGTGGTGATCGGTGCACTGCTGATAGCGTCGTCGTTCCCGCTGTTCCAGCGTCGGGACGTTCGGGAGAAGGACTAGTCCAGCCCACGGACGAGTACGATCGAGCACCCTACTTCCGGGCCAGACCGACCTGACGAGGGACGACCGGCGCAGTACGCCGCGCAGCCCTCAGATCCGAAAGCTCTCGTCGAAGCGGGTCTCTGCCTGGGGGCTGCCGACCAGGAGTAGTGTCATCCCCTGACCGAGCACGAGGTCTGGGGCGGGCGGGCGCACCTCTCCGTGATCGCCCGAGCGCACTCCCACGACGATCGCCTCCGTCGCCGCGGTCACGCCGGCTTCGGTCAAGTCCTTGCCCACGAGGCTCCGGCCGACCTCTCGCCAGAACACGTGGACACCCTCGGTAAGAAAGACCGTCTTCTTGCCTTCGAGGTAGTTCACCATGATGCTCGATCCGACCGACGTCACCGACACCACGAAATCCGCTCCCGCGGCGTACAGTTGACTCACGTTCTCCTCGCGGTTGGCGCGGGCGACGATGCGCACGTGCGGGGCGAGGTGCCGGGTGGCCAGCGTGAGGAAGATGTTCGTGCCGTCGTCGTTGGTGGTGACGGCCACGCCGGTAGCCTCGGTGATGCCCGCCCTCAGCAGCACACCGCGCCGGCTGGCGTCGCCCTCGATGAACTCCACGTCGTCTGCCACCTGCATGGGCGTGCGGTCCACGACGTTGTGGGTCACGCCGTTCTCGGTGAGGAACTCGGCCACCGAATGACCCACGGCGCCGTACCCGAGGATGATCACATGGTCTTCGATCTGTCCCGTCCCGCTCGTTGCTTCCAGCGTCTCCAGTTGATCAGCGGTGCCTGTGAACATGATGACCGAATCGTCGTCGAGGAGGGCGTCGGCAGTGGCCGGGCTGAAGCGGCCCCGCCGCCACAGACCCACGACCGACACTCCAGTGAGTTCTCGCAGTCGTGATTCAGCCAAGGTGCTCCCAGCCAACCGGGTGCCGAGGACGGGCATCTCGGCGAAGAGAAGGCCGTCGTAGGTATCGACGACGTGGGCATACGCCCCGCGGACAGTGGTGCGCACTCCGATGTACCGTCCGAGGACATCCTTCACCGAGACCACCAGGTGTGCCCCGGCCAACTCGAGGATCTCCCCGCCTTCGGACGAGTCGGCCACGGTGATCACCGGCGTCTGCGCCACTGCGAGGGCGCTCAGGATAAGGTTAGCGTTGTCGGTGTCGCTCATATTGGCGATGAGCGCCCGGGCGGTCTGCAGCCGTGCCGCGGTCAGGGTCGAATCGTCGGTGGGGATGCCGTGCACCACACGCACGCCCGTGCCCTCCAGGCGGAGGGCTTCGTCGTCGTCTTCCACCAGGATCGCGTACTCGATGCCTTTGGCCGCCAGGCGCGCGACCAGCGCACGGGCGACCGGATCCCACCCACTGATCAACACGTGGTCGCGAGTGTCCTCAGGGAGTTGCTCAGACGGCCGCGAGCGCAGGCGCTCTTCGAGCCACGGGGCCAGGAAGAGGCTGATCATCGCGAAAGGTAGCAGCACGAGCAGGAACACGAAACCCGCGAGCGTCACGATCCCGGCGAAGACCCGCCCGGGGTCGGTGTGGAAGGTGATGTCGCCGAAGCCGAGGGTGGTCATGACCGTGATCGTCCAATACACGCCCGAGATGTATGAGTGTTCTTGTCCCTCGAGCCTCTCCATGAGGTACACGAAGAGGGTCGAGAACACCAATACCAGGACGACGAGAAAGCCCACGTATGCGAGCAGCAACTTGAGGCTGCGCTGCGCGGTCCCCCGCAGGAAGAAGCCGAGTTCCGCACTGATCGTCTTCATGTGCCCCTTGGGTCTCCTGTTCGTTCGTCGCCCACCGTGAGGGCTGTTGCACTTCACGGGGTAGTCTATCGAAAGCGGCGAAGAATGCGTCCCTTCAGGTGGGAGGTCAAAGGTGACACCCTGGGCGCCAGGTGCCGACCTCGCGCTTTACATGGGCGCCTGCGGCCGGTAGACTCCCTCTTGGCTGAACGGCCAACCAATGAACCTCCCGATCGGGTCCGCGACCCGGTCTTCGCCGAGGCGGATGAAAGCGCGGCCTCGTCCCAGCTTCCGCCCGTGTTCCGGCGACCACCGACGGGGGGAACATATGATGAGGAACGCGGACAAGGGACTTGAGATGATCGTTGTGGGAATAGACGTCGGCTCGAAGAACATCAAGATCGTTGCCCTACGCGACGGCGAGGTGGCCGCGCGAGTCAATGTGTCTTCCGGGTTCGACCAGGCGGAGTCTGCGCGCGTGGGTCTCGAGAAGGCCGCCGCGGAACTCGGCATCGGGTTCGATCAGTTCGACTTTGCGGTCGCCACGGGTGTGGGTCGCAAGGCCGTGGCCTTTGCGGATCATGTGCTCACCGAGGTGGCTGCCGACGCGCGGGGTGCGGTCGAACTCGACCCGGAGGCGCGCACAGTCATCGACGTCGGCGCCGACGAGGCCCGCGCGATCCGCATCGACGGTGGTGGCAAGGTCCTCGATTTCGCTGTGAACGAGAAATGCGCGGCCGGCGCCGGTGCGTTCGTCGAGGCGATGAGCCGGGCGCTCGAGGTGAGCCTGGAGACGTTCGGCGAGATCTCGTTGGAGTCCACCGAGTCGATCCCGATGAACGCGCAGTGCACGGTGTTCGCCGAGTCGGAGGTGGTGAGCCTCATACACTCCAACACGGCCCAGAAGGACATCGCGCGGGCGGTGCACGACTCCATGGCGGGTCGCGTATCGGCCATGGTGCGCAGGGCCGGATTGCACGGAGTCGTGGTGATCGGCGGAGGCGTGGCCCACAACGTGGGCTTCGTGAAGGCGCTCAAGGACACTCTGGACGTAGCCGAGTTGCGGGTGCTGCCGCACCCCGAGTACCTCGGTGCGCTTGGCGCAGCCTTGGTGGCGGCAGACAAGGCCGCCGAGGGTGCATCCATCGCCGACGAGGCGTAGCGGAGAGGCCGGGGCATGACCAAGGAGACCCAGGAGTTCTGGCGCTGGAGTGAGAAGAACTGGCGGGCGCCGGGCTTGGACTGGCGCGACGCCTCGGTCGTCGCCGCCGGTATCGACGTGGGCTCGGTGAGTTCGCAGGCTGTCATCCTCGTGGACGGGGAACTCTTCGCTTATCACTCCACGCGCACCGGTTCGAACAGTCCCGACAGTGCGAAGAGGACGCTCGCCGGCGCCATGGAGGGTACGGGCATGACTCTCGACGACGTGAACCACATCGTCGGGACCGGCTACGGGCGCGTGAACGTGCCCTTCGCCAACCGGGCTATCACCGAGATCGCATGTCACGCCCGCGGCGCCAACTTCATGATCGGCCCGACTGTGCGCACGATCCTCGATATGGGGGGTCAAGACTGCAAGGTGATCCGGTGCGACGAGAAGGGCAAGGTGCAGAACTTCATCATGAACGACAAGTGCGCGGCTGGCACAGGCCGAGGCATGGAAGTCATCGCCGACACGCTCGGCGTATCGGTGGAGGACATCGGAAGGCGGTCGTTCGAGATCGACGAAGAGCCGGCACCGGTCTCGAACGTGTGCACTGTGTTCGCCAAGTCTGAGGCCACCGCCCTGTTGAAGGTCGGATGGAGCATCAACCGAGTGCTGGCCGCATACTGCGCGGCTATGGCCGAGCGAGTGGCAGGTCTGATCGACCGCCTGGGCATGGAACCCGACTTCTTCATCACGGGGGGCATCGCCAAGAACGCGGGCGTCGTAGTGCGCATCGAGCGCCTAGTGGGTAGGAGGGCCGTTCCTTTGCCGGAGGACACCAACTTCGACCCGCAGATCGCCGGCGCCCTCGGTGCGGCGCTCTTCGCCGACGCTCTCTACAGGAAAGAGCAGAGGGTCGCTGCCGCGAGGTGAATCATGATCGCCAACTACGGATATCGAGACGGGTCGGGCGAGTATTACGTCACCATCGACACCGCTCTTTGCGTGGAGTGTGTGGGTCGGTGGTGCGTCGAAGCGTGTCCCGAGCGTCTGTTCGAGATCGAGATGGACGACTATGACGACGAGGTTGTGGCCATCGCGCCGACTGCGCGGAAGCTCCTGAAGGAACGGTGCGCCGGCTGCAAACCGACCGGCGGCCACGTGGGCTTGCCGTGCATCTCGGCCTGTCGGCCGGGGGCGATCAGCCATAGTTGGTGACGGGGCGGCGGGTCCGCACGGCCGGCTGCAGGCAGCCGGGTCCAGTTTCGACTTTGAGGGGGAACCTCTGTACACTCCAACAGGAAGTGAGCAGCTTGCTCGGAAGGGGATCCGCGGTGGAACCGAGCCTGCGTGAGAGGTTGCTGGCCGATGGTTGGGAAGAGCGTTTCAGCGCAGTAGGCGCGCGCCTCGACGAGACGGCCGACTACTATCGTTCGCTTGGGTTCGAGGTGCGTGTCGAGCGGGCGGTCGACGCTGCCGCAGACGGCAGCTGCACAGTCTGTCTTGGTGTCGAGGGCGTCGATGGACCCGTGGGTGTGGTGTTCACCCGAGCGGCCTCTGCGGCCCATCTGGAAGAGGAAGACCTGTTCGAGTAGTCGGGGGTTCGTTCCCGAAGGGAGTCCAGCGTGGTTCAGCGAGAGGCGGTCGTTCGGCCGATGAGAGCGGGTGATCTCTACACCGGCACGTACGGCTTGCCGGAAGCAACGGGCGCGGCCCGAGGGAGCGGTGGGGTCAGCTCGTGAACACCGGCGCCGATGCTGTCTTCGAGATCGTCAACGTAAGCCTTCCTCACCTCCGTGAGGGGCTGAACTTCCGCAGCGCCGCCGTAACGGCCCGTGCTATCCACGACGTGATCGGCGTGTCGGCGCTTGCGATCTCCGACCAGAGCACCATCCTGGCCTTCGTGGGCGAAGGCTCAGACCACCACAGGGTGGGTCTGCCCATCCTCACCCATCTAACCCGGGAGACCCTCCACGGCGGGAAGGTGAACGCGGTGCGGGGACGGTACTCGATCGGCTGTCCGGTGCCCGAGTGTGCGCTTCGCGCTGCGATCGTCGTGCCCCTCCGCGCCCGCCTGCAGATCGTGGGTTGCCTCAAGTTATACAACACGATCGACGAGCCGTTCACCACACAAGAGATCGAATTCGCCGACGGTCTGGCGCGCATGCTGTCCATCGAGTTGGAGCTGGCCGAGATCGACATCCAGAAGAAGCTGACCACGCAGGCGGAGCTCCAAGCGCTGCAAGCCCAGATCAGCCCCCACTTCCTCTTCAACACGCTCAACACGATCGCCTCGTTCTGCCGTAACGACGGTCTCATGGCCGAGGAATTGCTCGTAGAGTTCGCCGATCTCTTCCGCCGCAATCTCAAGCAGCACCACGGGTTCGTCAGCCTCCGTGAGGAGCTCGACTTCGTAGACCGTTACCTCAGATTCGAGCAGTACCGCTTCGGTTCGCGGCTGGAGATCGTGCGTCAGCATGACCCCGCGGCGCTGGTCGCTCGGGTGCCTCCGTTGATCCTCCAACCGCTCGTCGAGAACGCCGTCCTGCACGGGGTGAGTCGAGAGGTGGGCAGTTCGCGGGTGGCCATCACCAGCTGGGTCTCTGATGACGAGGTCATCGTGGCCGTGGAAGACGACGGTGGCGGCATGGATCCCGCAGCCCTCGCCGGCAGCGCCGGCATCGGGATGAAGAATGTGCAGCGACGGCTCAAGGGCCTCTTCGGCCCAGAGTACGGGTTGGTGGTACGAACCCCGGAGGAGGGCGGTACTATCGTCGAGGTGCATCTGCCTCGCCGCGTGCCCCCGGATACGTATGCGTTGGTCGAGGGAGCCGGGACGGACGGCAGTGTCGTAGCGTTCGCCGCCGGGGCCTCGTGTGACGTGGGGCGTTCATGAAGGTGGGGAGGGATCGTTGATACTGAGGGCGCTGATCGTCGATGACGAGCCGCGAGCCAGGTCGCACCTGCGCGACCTGCTCGGCGACGTCGACGGGGTGGAATTGGTGGGCGAAGCTTCCACAGCCATGGAGGCTGAGAAGCTGTTGCTGGCGGTCGAGCACGACCTTGTGTTCCTCGACATCCGGATGCCGGGCATGGACGGCATCAGCGCGGCCGAGATCTTCGCCGCACTGCCCAAGACGCCCTTCGTGGTGTTCACGACCGCCTACGAGGAATACGCGGCCCGAGCCTTCGAATTGGGCGCCGCGGACTACCTCATGAAACCGATAGGCAAGGTTCGCCTGCAGCAGGCGATCGATCGGGCGCGTGAGCTGAAGATGGGCGGCCAGGCTCTTAGCGCGGCGGCACAGGGGTCGAGCGATGAGGCTCGGCCGATTGCGGTAGCCGTCGCCGCCGCGGTATCGAAGACAGCGAAGCCGGTGGAGTATGTCACGGCCAAGCGCGGCGAGCGGATGGTGCCCGCACGGCTCGAAGACATCGTCTACCTGCGAGTCGATGGAGAGACCGTGTACGTCTGCACGGGGGACGAGACGCTGGTGGCGGTGGCGCCCTCCATGGATCAACTCGAGCAGAGTCTCACAGACACGGGGTTCTTCCGCGCTCACCGCAGCTACCTGGTCAACCTGCGCAGGGTGGCCGAAGTGGCGCTGCTCAGCAACCGCACGTACGAACTGGTCATGAACGACGCTCAAGGTAGCCGAGTGCCGGTGAGCCGCAGAAAGGCAGTGGAGCTCAGAGGGCTTCTGGGATTCTAAGAGCGGCCTTGGGGGGACCCGGGGGCGCGAGGAGGTTGGCAGATGAGTGACAAGGGTGTGCGCTACGAAGTCGCGGGGGGAGTCGGTCGACTCATACTCGACAACCCGCCGGTGAACGTGCTGACGATCGCCGTCATGGAAGACGCGGTGGAGGCCCTCCGAGCGTTGGAGGCCGACCCGGCCGCGAAGGTGATCGTGGTGGAAGCGGCGGGTGACCGGGCCTACTCCGCCGGAGTCGACGTGGCCGATCACACGCCCGAGAAGATGCGGCACATGCTGGATATCTTCGACGAGCTCTGCATGGGCCTTCATCGCTCGAACAAACCGACCATAGCCTTGGTGCGCGCGATGGCTCTCGGCGGCGGCTGTGAGCTGGTGGCCTGTTGCGACATGGCGCTGGCCTCCGAGAAGGCAACGTTCGGGCAGCCAGAGATCAAGGTCGGGGTGTTCCCGATCCTCGGGGTCGCGCTCTTCCCCGCCATGCTTGGCCCGAAAGCGGCCTCGGAGCTGCTACTCTCGGGCGACACGTACTCGGCCGCCGACGCTCTGCGCATGGGCCTGGTGAGCAGGGTGGTCGCGGATGAGGAGTTCGAGACGGCCGCCGAGCGCTACGTGGGCACCTTGGTGCGCAACAGCGGCTTGGTGATGAGCCTCACCAAGAAGGCGATGCTCGCCGGCTTGGGCAAGAGTGCGGAGGAGTCATTGCGGGCGGCGGATGCCGTGTACGTAGACGAACTCATGGTGACGGCCGACGCGAACGAGGGCCTGCGGGCCTTCATCGAGCGCCGTCGGCCGGAGTGGAAGGAAGTCTGAGAGCCGAAAGGCCCGCAGCGGACGTCCGGTCTCGCAGGCGGGTCTAGTTGGGGAACGCTGTCGACTCGATGCTGTGGGCGCCGACCAGACGACTGGGCGGCTCCAAGGGGGTGTCGTAGGTGAGCGCCATGAAGATCGCCATGGTAGGTGCAGGCGCCGTGGGGGGGACCTTGGGGTTCCTGCTCGACGAGGCCGGGTTCGACGTCACCTTGATCGACGTCGACCAGGCCAAGATCGCGAAGATCCGCGATGAGGGTCTCACGGTCATCATGCCCGACGGCGACAGCCGTACGCGCAACGTGAAGGTGACGACCGACCCGAAGGACGTGGGCCCGGTCGACCTCGTGCAGATCTCGGTGAAGGGCTACCACACCACCTCGGCGGCCGAGTTGTCGCGTCCGCTTGTGCGTCCGGGCACCTACGTGCTCTCCTTGCAGAACGGCCTGAAGAACCTAGCTCGCATCGCCGCGGTGCTACCCGACGCCATCGCTGTGGGGGGCGTGACCGCCCATAGCGCGATGCCGCTGGGCCCGAACGTGATCAAGTACAACGGAGGACTGGGCGGCATCAGCATCGGGCGGTTCGATGGTAGGGACGACCCTGGGCTGCAGAGAGTGGTCGATGCGTTCAACGCCACAGGCATCGCGACCAACGTGATCTGCGGCGACGTGCGGATCCCGATATGGCGGAAGCTGCTGGCGAACGTCTCGTGCAACGCCGTGGCGGCGCTCACGGGGTTCACGGGCCGCCAGTTGGTGGAGTTCCCGCCCACGAACGAGCTGATACGGGCATTGGCCGAGGAGACCGCCGAGGTGGCCTCCGCCCAGGGCTTCGATTTCGCCGAACTGGAATACGCGGGCGACTTCGCTATCAAAGCTCTGACCGGGGTGGGTGACAACAAGATATCGATGCTGCAGGACGTGGAGGCCGGGCGCCGCACCGAGATCGAGACCTTGAACCTGGCCGTCGTCGAGCGCGGCGAGGCCTATGGGGTGAACACTCCCCTGAACTGGATGGTCGGCATCTTGGTGCAGGCCCTCGAGCAGAAGATGCTGTTCGAGCGGGAGGCGGCGCAGTCACCGCCGGTCGATCAGTCGCCGCCCGAGGACACGCCGCCGACCGTCACGACATCTTCCAGCGCGACGGATAATCCGACCGTTGATCAAGGAGTCTCCCGATGAATCAGGCCGACGCGCTTGATCGCAGCGCCTTCTACTTCCCGGAACACGAAGCTCTGGTCGATGGCTCGCGTCGCTGGACGTATGCCGAATACCGGCGCGACGCCGATGGGTTCGCCCACGCGCTCACCGCGCTGGGCGTCAAGAAGGGCGACCGTGTGTGCCTGTTCATGGGCAACTGCGCAGAATTCCCCCTCGCCTTCTACGGCATCCTGAAGGTCGGCGCGATAGCAGTCTCCATCTCTTCCATGTGCAAGGTGGGCGAGGTGGAGTTCATGGTGGCCAACTGCGAGGCCGAGGTCGTGGTGGCGGGCGAGGCGTACCAGGGTGAGCTTCCGAGTCGGGACGCGGTGCCGTTGGTGCGACACGTCATCGTCGTGCCGGACGCTGGAGGCAAGGGCGCGACCCCACACGCCACGACGGATGTGGCGAGCGACCCGGGGGGGACCCGGGGTGGCGCCGGGGCGGATCACGAGTTCTGGGCACTGGTACACGGGGCACCGGCCGAGCCATTTGCGACCGTCTACACCGATCGCGAAGACGGCGCCGAGATCATCTACACCTCCGGGACAACAGGCAAGCCCAAAGGTGTGGTGCTCACGCACGGGAACGTCGTGTCGAACACCAGCTCCACGGTGACCGAGTGCGACGTGCGCCCGGAGGACCGCCTCGTCTGCTTCCTGCCCCTCTACCACTCGTTCGCCCAGAACTTCATCTTCAATTCGAGCGTGCGAGCGGGCTCGACCTTGGTGATCCTCCCTCGCTTCGAGATGGACGAGGTGCTGCGGATCATGGCCGAGGAGCGTGTCACCCGTTGGCACGCGGTGCCCACCATCTACATCCTCGTTCTGGGGACGCCCGAGGCTGAGAAGGCGTTCGCTTCGGTGAGGTACTGCTTCTCGGCGGCGTCCAGCATGCCCGAGGAGGTCGCCCGGCAGTGGTTCGACCGGTTCGGCCTCAAGATCCACGAGGGGTACGGCCTCACCGAGTCCACACCCTCGGCGGTGTACAACCACACCATCAGACACAAAGCGGGCACCGTAGGCACCCCGATCATGAACGTCGAGGTGCAGATATGGGATCAAGAAGGTCACCCGCTTCCCCAAGGTCAGGCCGGAGAGATCGTCATCAAGGGGCCCAACGTCATGAAGGGCTACTACAACGATCCGGTGGCCACTTCCGAGACTCTGGTGGACGGCTGGTTGCGTACCGGTGATGTGGGGGTCCTCGACGAAGAGGGGTACCTCTCGATCGTCGACCGCATCAAGGACATGGTGAACTCAGCCGGACTCAAGATCTGGCCGCGCGAGGTAGAGGAGGTGCTCTACACACACGAGGCTGTGGCCGAATGCGCCGTGATCGGAGTGCCTGATGCCGTGTTCGGCGAGAGCGTGAAGGCCTGCATAGTGTTGCGCACGGGCACGACGGTGGATGCCGACGAGGTCATCGCGTTCTGCAAGGCGCGCTTGGCGAGCTACAAGGCACCGAAGCTGGTGGAGTTCATGAGCGGGCTGCCCAAAAGCGCCACCGGGAAGATCCTGAAGACCGAACTGCGTCAGCGGGAAGACGTGGGCTCGTGAGCGGCGGGTCGAACGGTTCCACCGGCCCTCCTCAGGGCACTCCCACCGCCGGTTCAGCCTCCGTCGCCGGTTCACCCACTCCCGGTTCACCCGCCACTGGTTCGCCCGAGACGGGCGTTCGCGCCCTGGCCCGCTTCCGCGCGGTGGCCGCGGACCCGCTCGCGGAGTTGGCGGCTGTGAAGGAGCGCACCGGGCTGATGGCCGTAGGCTACTTCGACAGCTACATGCCCGAAGAGGTGATCATGGCCCACGGGGTCCTGCCGTATCGGGTGGCGGTGACCGGCAGGGAAGACCTGCGTTCGGGTGAGTTCATCCAGGGATTCGCCTGCCCGGCTTCGCGCGATCTGCTCGATCAGGCGTTGCGCGGCGACCTCGCGTTGCTGGAGGGAGCGGTGTTCACGCGCTACTGCGATTCACTGCGCGGCGTGTTCGCGGTGTGGGACTCGGAGAAGCTCACGCCCTACGTGGATTTCGTGCGTTATCCGACGGTCACCAAAACCGAATCGGCCGTGAAGTACCTGGCGGCCGAGCTCCGCGAGGTATCGGCGCGCATGGCGGCGGCGCTGGACGCACCGGCCGACGAGCGTCGCCTGCTCGATGCGGCCGCTGCCTGCAACCGCAAGAGGGCGCTGGTGGCCGAGTTGGCGGCGCGCCGCGCTTCCCGCGACCTCGCACTCTCCGGCGCCGACTACCTGGCCGTTCTGGTGGCGGCCACCACGATGACCCCAGACGACTTCACATCTGAGCTCTCGGCGCTGCTGGCCTGGCCGCCGCCGGGTGAGCCGGGGGACGCCTTGCCCGTTGTGCTGTCCGGCACCACGTTCGACAATGTCGCTCTCGCCGCATCGATCGAGGGGGCCGGGCTGTACCTCATTGCCGACGACCTCGCGAGCGGCTCCCGCTGGTACTGCGTGAACGTCGAGACGGCCAGACTGGCCGCCGGAGAGGGCAGCGGCATGTACGCCGATCCCTGGGAAGCCCTGGCGCACGCCTATCTCACTCGGCCGCCGTGTTCGGTGAAGGAGCCTTCGTCGCCACGCGCCGACCATCTGATCTCGCAGGTGCGCCGCAGCGGAGCGGCGGGAGTGCTCTTCTATCTCACCAAGTTCTGCGACTCGGAACAGGCGGAGTGGCCGTATCTGAGAGATCGGCTCGGCGCCGAAGGTATCCCTGCCTTCGTAGTGGAAGGGGAGCAGAAGGGGGCCGGTTCCGGGGGCCTGCAGACCCGACTCGAGGCCTTCCGCGAACAGATCGAGATGAGTGGGGACGAGCTATGAGCACCCGAAGCGACTTCCGACCGATGCGGCTCGAGGCCACCGAGAGCCTCAAGAGTCTCATCAAGACCTACTACGACGACCTGTTCCGCACGGCCGCCGAAGGCCGGCCCAGCGTGTGGCTCAACGTAGGGGTGCCATGCGAGTTCTTCTACGCCATGGACGTGTTCCCGTTCTACCCGGAGAACTACGGCGCGGCCTGCGGTGCGATGAAGCTCACGCCGAAGCTCTCGGCGATCGCGGAAGCCCACGGATTCAGCGCCGACCTGTGCTCCTACATACGCACGACGCTCGGCACGGTCTTCTCGGGTGAGGGGCCCTACGGGCAGCTTCCACGCCCCACGGTGCAGGTGAGCGCCATGAACTCGTGCGTGGCCATCATGGTGTGGTGGCGGGCCGTCGAGCGCCACTGGGGCGTACCCACATTGGTCCTCGATACGCCTCTGGTCCGCGAAGATTCCACGGGCATCAATCTCGACTACGTGGAGTCCGAGGTGCGCCGGATGCTCTCGTGGGTGGAGGAGCACACCGGCCGGACGATGGATGAGGAGCGTCTGCGCGAAGTCGTGCGCCTGTCGAACGAGGGCAAGGACCTGTGGGCCGAGGTGCTCGACCTGCGCCGTGCCCGCCCCTGCCCCGTGACGGCAGCCGATATCTTCACCCACATGTTCCCGATGGTGGCCCTCCGCGGCACCCCTCAGTACGTGAGCCACCTGCGAGCGCTGCGCGACGAGGTGAAGGCCCGTGTGGACGAAGGCTTCGCGGCCGTCCCCGACGAACGCTACCGTCTCCTCTGGGACAATCTGCCCCCCTGGTTCGACCTGCGCATCTTCGGCGAGCTCGCCCAAATGGGTGTGAACTTCGTCATCGACACCTACACCCAGGCTTGGGGTCCCCGCTACATGGGCCCTATCGACATCGACGATCCCGTGCGTTCGTTCGCCGGGTACATGGGCGCCGGCTTCCTGAACGTGCAGATCGGAAAGCGCCTGGAACTACTCACCGAGTTGGTGCGCGACTACGAGGTGGACGGCGTGGTGTTCCACTCCGACCGCAGCTGCAAGCCCTTCAGCCTCGTGCAGGTGGAACTGCGCAACATGTTGCTCGAGCGCGCGGGCGTACCGGGTGTCTTACTCGAGGGTGACCACAACGACCCCAACCTGTTCGACCGCGAACGGGCGATGGGTCGGCTGGAAAGCTTCCTCGAAGTGATCGATTCGGGGCGCGCCTAGTTCGCGCCGTGCTGGGCAGTCGGCTCAGGCGCGTCTCACGTCGTCGTCGACCACGAGGCCGGCGGTGAGTGTCTTGTGCACCGGACACTTGGCCGCCACCCGGGTCAGGATGTGCACCTGCTCATCGGTGAGGTCGCCGGTGAGTGTGATGCGCCGCTCGATGCGATCGAGGTACTCGTCGGTGTCTTCGCACCGGCGGCAGTCGTCGCCGTAGACGCGATCGTTGCTCAGGGTAGTCTCGACCGCGGAGAGGTCCCACCCCTTGCGCCGCGCGTACATCAGGAGTGTCATGTTCGTGCAGCCGCCCAGTGCCGCGAGCAACAGCTCGTACGGGTCGGGGCCTAGGTCTTCGCCATCGAATGCCGGAGGCTCGTCGATGATGTAGCTGTGGGGCGAGGCGATCACCTGCTGCTGGAGTCCGGTGAGCGATCGCACCAGTATCTCGGCCATGACTCGGCTCCTCACGGTCGGGCGGGGCTGCTCGAGCCCTCGTGGACGATGCGGCGACGGGAACAATCTACCATCAGCGACGATCCCGTCGCGATTCCGGCGGCAGCAGTGAGGGTACGTGGTCACATGGGCATGCGCGCAAACCAGCAGATGTGGGCGTCCATCGCATGAGTGCGGCGAAACGATTCCGTGGAGGGTCAGTTATGGAGATAGGCATCATCGGCCTCGGCCGGATGGGGGCGAACATGGCGCGCCGGTTGCTTGCCGGTGACCATCGAGTGGTGGTGGCGAACCGTTCCCCGGAGCCGGTGAAGGAGCTCGAAGCTGAGGGCGCCGTCGCCGCGTGGAGCCACGCAGAGCTCGTGGCCGCCCTGGCTCCCCCCCGGGTCGTGTGGATCATGGTGCCCGCGGGCGAGCCCACGGAGACGGTCATCGGCGACGTGGCAGGCTCGCTCGCGCCGGGGGACGTGATCGTCGATGGGGGCAATTCGAATTATAAGGACTCCGTACGCCGTGCGGCCGAACTGGCCGAACGGGGCTTCGGGTTCGTGGACGCGGGCACGAGCGGGGGCATATGGGGTCTCTCTGAAGGCTACAGCCTGATGGTCGGAGGTGAGGCCGAGGCGGTCGCTCTGGTCCAGCCGGCGCTCGAAACGCTCGCCCCTGGACCCGATATCGGGTGGGGCCACATGGGGCCAGCCGGAGCCGGGCACTTCGTGAAGATGGTGCACAACGGCATCGAGTACGGGCTCATGCAGGCCTACGCTGAAGGGTTCGAGATCCTGAAGGCCAAGGACGAGTTCGCCCTCGACCTTCACCAGGTGGCTGAGGTGTGGCGCACGGGGAGCGTTGTTCGCTCGTGGCTCCTCGACCTGACCGCGGCCGCGTTGGCGGATGACCCCGAACTCTCGACCATCCAGGGGTGGGTCGCGGACTCCGGTGAAGGCCGGTGGACTGTCGCGGAAGCCATCGATAGCGACGTTCCTGCGCCCGTCATCACCATGGCTCTGCTCATGCGCTTCGTGAGCCGCCAAGACGAGAGCTTCGGGGCGAAGCTCCTCGCCGCCATGCGCAACCAGTTCGGCGGACACGCGGTGCGGCAGGCGCCCTGATCTTCTCCTGCGACCCGCTCTTCTCGGCATGTGAGGTCGTTCCTCCGGGAGTGCGGCCGGCCGCCATTTGCGCTACCATTCCCGGGGCCGGATCCGGGACAGAGCGCTGACCAAGGAGTGAGTGTGCGCAGGCAGTGGTGGTGGGTCGTAGCGGTGGTGGCCTTGACGGTGCCTGGGCTGATCATGCGCCTCGGACTGGTCGAGGCCGGGCATGTGTCGCACGCCGTGTTCTACGGCATCGCGATCGTGGCCGCAGCGTTCATGCTCTCCTGGGCCGCGGAGGTGGCCCAGCTCGACGTGTCCCAAGGGCTGGCTCTGGCCCTTCTCGCGCTGATAGCGGTACTGCCCGAATACGTGGTCGATGCGTCGTTCGCCTGGCTGGCTGCCGATAAGCCGGAGTACGTGCACTACGCCGTGGCTAACATGACGGGTGCGAATCGGCTGCTCATCGGCATCGCTTGGCCTCTGGTGGTGTTCGTAGTCTGGTTCCGGTTCCGGCGCACCCGGGTGGAGCTCGAGCCGGAGCACGGGCTCGAGTTGGTGGTTCTTGCGGCCGCATCTCTCTATGCGTTCACCATGCCCCTGAAAGGCAGCATCTCTCTCATCGACTTCGTGGTGCTACTGGCCATGTTCGTGTTCTACATCGTGCGCGTGGCGCGCATGCCCTCGGAGGAGCCGCACCTCGTCGGCCCGGCGCGTCTCGTAGGGGAACTGGTGCCGTGGATGCGTCGCACCGTTATGGGCGCCATGGCTCTCTTCTCGGGAGCGGTGATCCTGCTTGTGGCCCACCCGTTCGCGGAGGCGCTGGTGGAGACTGGCACCTCCCTAGGCATCGACGAGTTCATGTTGGTGCAGTGGGTCGCCCCGCTCGCCTCGGAAGCGCCGGAGTTCGTGGTGGTTATCCTGTTCGCGTGGCGCGGTATGTCTACGCCGGCGCTGGGCACGCTGGTCTCTTCGAAGATCAACCAATGGACGCTGCTGGTGGGCATGCTGCCCGTGGTGTATTCGGTCGCCCTCGGTGGGCCGACGTCGCTTCCGCTGGACACGCGACAGCAGCACGAGGTGTTCCTCACCGCGGCGCAGTCGATGTTCGCTATGGCTCTGCTCCTGAACCTCAGCTTGTCCACCAAGGGCGCCGCCATGATCTTCGTGCTGTTCATGGTGCAGGCGGTGTTCCCCGAAACGCGCATGGTGGTGGGCTTCGTCTACCTGTTCCTCGCTGTGGTGGTGCTCGTGCGCACTCGGCATCACCTGGGCCCCGCGTTCCGCCAGATCAGGGGCTAGGCGCGCGGTCTCGCCCTCAGGGCTGCCGGGGCCCGGGGGGCTCGGCTCTCGTGGATGCCGCCGGCCTGGCTCTTCGAGTCGCGCTAAAGGAGTCCACGGCCGATGCCGAAATACTACCTATCGGTGGTGAGGCAGCACCTCCGATAGGTGTCGCGGCAGGCGTCACCGAGATCGCCGAGTTACGAGTTTCCGAAATTGCGATTCACCCAGCGAGGGGGGCCTGACAAGAGGGCCCCTCTTTCGCGTGGCGTCAGGCGTCCTGCCTGGGGTGCGCAGGCCTTCCCACAGCGCTCAGGTACACGGTGCCCTCATCCACGCCGTCGACACCCAGAAGCGTGTCGACCTCGGAGTCGTAGAATGCCCCTATCTGGCAGCTGCCCAGGCCGAGAGCCGCCGCGGCCAGCGACAACTGCGCGGCCATATGCCCCGCGTCGAGATACACGTATCTGTAGGCGCGCTCGCGATACTTCCAGCGGCTCCGCTCGTACACCGCGGTCCACACGAACACGGCCGCGGCGCGGGCGACCATCCCCTGATCGAGGGCCGCTTCGGCCAGCGGCGCCGAGAGGTCGAGCGTTCCGATCTGCTCCAGTGCGTGGCCTTGGGCGGGGAAGACACGCTCGCCCGGCCCGTTTGCCTCTCGCTCCACTCCTGCCACGCGATAGTGGTAGATGCCCGCGTCGAGGTCGTCCACCGCGCGCACGGCGACGTAGGTCTCGATGGGGTAGAGACCTCCGGCCGAGGGCGCCGCTCGATAGAGGTGGTTGGGTGCGATGTGGGTGGCGCCCGCTGAGGCCCAGAGCAGCTGCGAGAGTTCCTGGAGCGTCAGGGGCTCGCCGGCGAAGGACCGGACACTGCGGCGCCGCGCTATCGCCTCCCAAAGACCTCCCGCTGGCCCTTCGATGCTGGGCGGCGGCAGGGGCACCGATGTGGCACCTTCGTACGTCTTGAAGCTCGACGGGCGCCTATCCCAGTCGAGGCGGTGGCCTCCCAGCGTGCGGCGCTCGTATCGCGTGGCCGCCTGGAAATCACGGCCTGGATGATTCTCGGTAGTGTCGCTCATGTTTCGACTCCTTCCTTCGACACGATTCTGCCCTCGGGTAGTCGCGTGGAAACCGCCGAGCGGGTCGCGGCCGGTCGCCTCGCGGCGTGGACCGGGCCGCTGCAACGCGGCTGCAGGCGATGCTTCCTGCTACCATGCAGCCCATGGCAGTGCACGGACTTCGGGTGAGACGGGCGGAGGCATGAGCGGTCGAATTGCACGCTCCTCGCCAGGGGGCGCCTGCGTCGTGGGGGTCATCTCCGACACGCACGGGGTCCTCGATCCTCGGGTTTCCGAGGTCTTCAAGGGAGTGGCCCACATCATCCATGCCGGAGACGTGGGAACTCCAGACGTGCTCGCCGGTCTCTCGCGCATCGCTCCCGTGACTGCGGTACGCGGCAACATGGATTCGGGCGCCCTGGCCTGGGATCTCCCGCAGCAAGCGGTGGTGGAGGTGTGCGGCGTCCGTTTCTTGGTGGAGCACGACCGGGAGACCCTGCTACGCGCATTGGACCCCCGCGCGGTCGGCGTCGACGTGGTCGTCACCGGCCACAGCCACTCGCCCTCGGTGGATTGGTCGGACGGGCTGCTCTACCTCAACCCCGGGGCCGCGGGGCGACGCCGTTTCCACCTGCCCAAAGCGGTCGCCTTGGTCGGCGTGCTTCCGGGAAGGGAGGGGCCTGAGCGCATGGTGCCGCAGATCGTCGTTCTCGAAGAAGGTTCAGCCCGCCGGTAGGCGCCGATCGAGTCGCGGGACGAGCCGGGCGGCTCGGTCAGCGCAGGCGGTCGGTCAGCGCAGGCGGTCGGTCAGCGCAGGCGGTCGGTCAGCGCAGGCGGTCGAGGGCGGCCCTCATACGGTCGGTGCCTTCCTCGATGTTCTCGACCGAAGTGGCGTACGAAAGACGGACGTAGGACGGAGCACCGAACGCCTCTCCCGGCACTAGAGCAACTTGGGCTTCCTCCAACAGATAGGCGGCCAGGTCGAGCGCCGAGCTGACGACGCCACCCGGGTGCGAGCGGCCGAAGTAGGCCGAGACGTTGGGGAACGCGTAGAAGGCGCCGGCGGGCCGCGGGCACGTGACGCCGGGGAGGGCGAGCAGCCGGTCGAGCATGACATCACGTCGGTGCTCGAACTCGCTCACCATCCGCCTCACGTCGGCTCCTGCTGATCTCAGCGCCTCCAGCCCCGCCCATTGGGTGATCGAAGTGGCGTTGCTGGTGGAGTGGCTCTGGATCTTGCCCATGGCATCGATGATATCGCGCGGCCCGGCCGCGTAGCCGAGGCGCCAGCCGGTCATGGAGTACGCCTTGCTCATGCCGTTCACCACGATGGTCCGCTGTTTGATCTCGGGGCCGAGCGCGGCGATGCTGGTGAACGTGCGGTCATCGTAGAGAAGTCTCTCGTAGATCTCGTCGGCGACCACGACCACGTCGTGGGCGACACAGACCTCCGCGATGGCCTGGAGTTCGGCCCGGTCGTAGCACGCGCCCGCCGGGTTGCTCGGGTAGTTAAGGATCACGGCCTTCGTGCGCGGCGTGATGGCGGCCTCAAGTTCGGCCGCGGTCAGCCGGAAGTCGTTCGACTCGCCCGCTTCCACGTACACCGGGGTCGCGTCGGCCAGCCTGACCTGCTCGGGATACGACACCCAGTACGGCGCGGGGATCACCACTTCGTCCCCAGCCTGGAAGAGCGCCATGGCCAGGAAGTAGAGGGTGGCTTTGGCCCCGGGGGACACGATCACCTCGCGCGGGTCGTACTCGAGACCGTTCTCCTCGCGGAGCTTCTCGACGATCGCCACCCTCAGCTCCAGGATGCCCTCGTTGGCCGTGTAGCCGGTGCGGTTCGCATCGATCGCGTTCTTACCGGCTTCCTTGACCGTCGAGGGTGTAGGGAAGTCCGGTTGGCCGACGCTGAAGTCGAGCACGTCGTGACCCTCGCCCATCATGCGCTTGGCCATCGCCGCGATGCGCAACGTGGGGGAGTGCTCGAGTCGCTCGACGCGCTCAGCCAGAGTCATCGGGGATCGTCCCAGCCCTTGGGATCGTCCCAGACCTTCGGATCGTCCCGGCCGTTGGGAGCCTCCCTGGTGTTCGAGTCCGTCGAATCGAGGCCGGTGGATGGTTCGGTGTCCGCTGTCGCGAACGGCTCCAGATAGACGCGCAGGATGCGCAGGCCGTCGATCTCGAGCACTCGAGCCAGGTGGTTGCCCACCGAGACTTCGTCGCCCACTCGGGGTCGGCGCTGGAGCTGTTCGAACACCCTCCCGCCAAGGGTGGGGAATCCGGCCTTCGGCACTTCGAGCCCCAGATGCTCGTTGAGGTAGTCCACACGGGCTGCGCCGTCGACGGAGTATCCCCCGTTGTCCGTGGCCTCGATCATGGGGATATCGTGGTCGAACTCGTCCTGCACTTCGCCGATGAGCTCTTCGATCACGTCCTGGATAGTCACGAGCCCCGCGGTGCCCCCGTGTTCGTCCACCACGATCGCCAACGGCGTACGGGTACTTTGGAAGCGCTGGAGGGCCACCTCTATGGACGCGGTCTCCGAGATGAAGCCGATGGGACGCAGCACCGAGCGGACGGGCCGAGTGCGGTCGGCGCGATAGAGCTCTTTCACGTGAGCGTAGCCGATGGTCTCGTCGAGGTCTTCTTCATAGATGGGGTAGCGAGTGTGATTGCTCTCGGCGATCTCCTCGAGCGCCACGCCGATCAGCATGTCCGTGGGAAGGCCGGCCATCTCCGTGCGGGGCACCATGATGTCTTCCACCGAGCGCTCACCGAACGTGAGTGCCCGGCGCATGATGGTCTGTTCGACCTCGTCGATGTGGCCGCCCTCACGACTAGCTGTGATGATCATGCGCAGCTCTTCTTCGGAGTGAGCAAGCTCTGCGTCGGTGGCCGGATTGATCTTGATCGCGCGCAGGATCAGGTTGGCGGCGCCGTTGAAGAACCAGATCACGGGGTGGAACAGCGTGTAGAACCAGCGCAGCGGCATCGCGACCCACAGCGTCGTGCCCTCGGACTTGCGGATCGCCAGAGACTTGGGCGCGAGCTCACCCACCACGATGTGCAGGAACGTGATCACGACGAACGCGAAGATAGACGAAGCCAGATGGAGTGAACCGGGCGAATCGAGTCCGAGAAGCCGGAGTGGAGGCTCGAGCAGGTGCGACAGGGCGGGTTCCCCCACCCACCCCAGCCCAAGACTGGCCATGGTTATGCCGAGCTGCGTGGCCGAAAGGTAGGCGTCGAGGTGGGTGACCATGTGCTCGGCCACACGTGCGCGGCGACCACCTTCGGCGGCCAGTTCGGTGATGCGCGTGCCGCGCACCTTGACGATCGCGAACTCGGCCGCCACGAAGAACCCGTTGAGAGCGACGAGTACGAAGACAGCGGCCACGCCCCAGAGGTCGTTCAACGCGCGGCACTCCACCGGTGGGCACCGGTCAGATGTCGATCGCTACTTCGGGGGTCGTCAGATGAGTTCATACCGCTGGTCAAGAGGATAGCAGACCTGCGGTATGAGTGTGAGCGCCGGGCCTGGAGCCCACCGGCGCGGATGGCGTCAGTGTCCCGCCATCCGCGCGCGGCGGAGACTACTTCGGCCGCTTGTCGATGACGCGCTTGGCCTTCCCCTCGCTGCGCTCGATCGTGTTGGGCTCCTTGAAATCCAGGCTCACGGTCACGCCGACGATGTCCTTGATGTTGCCTTTGATCTTCGCCTTGAGCGCATTCAGGGCGTCGGATTCTTCGATGGCGACTCGGTCGTCGGCTTTCAGGACCGCGTCCTTGGCCGCGTCGAACACCTCAGGAGTGAGCTCCACCTCCACACCGAGCACGTCCATCGAGCCTTCGCGTTCCACGATGAGCTGATAGTGGGGAGCCACCTCGGGAGACATGAGCAGCACCGATTCGATCTGGCTGGGGAATACGTTCACCCCTCGGATGATCAGCATGTCGTCCGAGCGACCCGACACCCGGTCCATGCGCGCGAAGGTGCGCCCGCAGACGCACGGCTCGACGTTCAACCGGGTGATGTCGCTCGTGCGGTACCGCAGGAGCGGGATGCCCTGCTTGGTGAGCGTCGTGAACACCAGCTCGCCTCTCTCGCCGTCGGGGAGGGACGCACCGGTGTCGGGATCGATGATCTCGGCCAGGAAATGGTCTTCGTTGACGTGCAGGCCGTCCTGCGCCTCGACGCACTCGCATGAGACACCGGGGCCCATGATCTCGGAGAGGCCGTAGATGTCGATCGCCTTGATCGAGAGCTTCTGCTCGATCTCGCGGCGCATGGCGTCGGACCACGGCTCGGCTCCGAAGATGCCCACCCGCAGCGGCAACTCCGCCATGTCGATGCCCATGCTCTGGGCGACATCCCAGATGTAGAGCGCGAAACTGGGAGTGGCGCAGAGCACCGTGGAGCCATAGTCCTGCATCAGCATCAGCTGCTTCTGGGTGTTGCCGCCCGAGATGGGGATCACCGAGGCTCCCAGGCGCTCGCCCCCGTAGTGGGCCCCAAGGCCGCCGGTGAAGAGACCGTAGCCGTAGGCGTTCTGTACGATGTCACCCCGGGATACCCCTGCGCTCGCCATGGAGCGCGCCATCATCTCGGCCCACACGTCTATGTCGGCGGCGGTGTAGCCCACCGTGGTGGGTTTGCCGGTGGTGCCCGATGAGGCATGGATACGGACTATGTCTTCGAGCGGGGCGGCGAACATGCCGAAGGGGTACGTGTCGCGCAGATCGCGCTTGTAAGTGAACGGCAGCCGGGCGAGGTCGTCGAGTCCCTTGACACTCGCGGGGTCGATGCCCGCGTCGTCGAGACGTTGCCGGTAGAGCGGCACGTTCTGGTAGATCCGGCCCACCAGGGCGGCAAGCCGTTCTCCTTGGAGCTTCTTCAGGTCGTCCCGTCGCATGGACTCGTGTGCTGCGTCTCGGATCATTCCGTGTTCCCCCTTGATGGCTTCAGATTCGCGTGAGGTTGTTCGGCTGGAGTGTCGCCGCCGGCGCGTCGGCGTGCCGCGCCGCGTCGCTGTTCGGTCACGTCTTCTGGGTGTAATCGTAGAAGCCCTTGCCGGTCTTGCGGCCGAGATGGCCGGCCTTGACCATCTTGCGCATGATCGTGGGCGGGCTGAAGCGCGCCTCGCGCGTGTACTCGAAGAGGACGTTGCCCACGTTGTAGGCGATGTCGACCCCGGTGAAGTCCATCAGCTCGAGAGGGCCCATGGGCAGGTTGGCGCCCAGCTTCATGGCTGTGTCGATGTCCTCCGCCGAGGCCACGCCGGACTCGAACACACGGGCGGCGTCGATCATCATGGGGATCAGGATGCGGTTCACCACGAACCCCGGTGTGTCCTTGCACGGTACGGGCACCCTGTCGAGCCGCTCGGTGACCGCGGTGGCAAGTGCCGCCGCTTCCGGGAGGGTCTGAAGGGCGGGGATGATCTCCACCAGCTTCATGACCGGCACCGGGTTGAAGAAGTGCATGCCCACGACGTTGGCCGGGCGGCCTGTGGCCGCGGCGATCTCCGTGATCGAGATGGACGAGGTGTTGGTGGCGAACACGACCTCGGGTCGGCACACCCCCTCGAGCTTCTCGAAGAGGGCCTTCTTGACCTCGTAGTCTTCGAAGACCGCCTCGATGACGTAGTCGACGTCCGCGAGGGAGGTCACGTCGGTGGAGTAGCTGATCCGGCCGAGCACCTCGTCCTTCTGTGCTTGAGTGATCTTCTCCTTGGCCAGCATCCGGTCGAGGCCGCCGGTGATGATCGCGAGCCCGCGGTCCCACGCCGCGTCGTCCACGTCCATCACCTTCACCGTGAACCCGTTGATCGAGGCCTGTTGGGCGATACCTGCGCCCATGGTGCCGGCGCCGCACACTCCGATGATCTTCACGTCGTCGATGTTCACTCACGCCCTCCTACGGTGGTCAGCGCCGGGACCGCGGGGCGCCGTGCACCTGGCGCGCCCGGCCCCCTCGGGCATTATTGGCCGGTCGTTCAATCACGATGGTATCGGTCCCCCGGAGGGCAGTCAAGGAAGGGTGGTGGGGCGCGTCATGGGGCGCGTCATGGGGCGCGGAGTACGGCGCGAAGCCGACCGCCGGAGCGGTGCCGAATCAGGCTGCCGGAGCGACGGCACTCAGGTCATAGGAGCGACGGCACTCGGGCTGTCGGAGCGGTGAGAATCAGGCCGCGAAAGCCGATGGGCAGATGTCGGCCAGCAGGCACTCGCCACATCGAGGCTTCTTCGCCGTGCACACGGCTCGCCCGTGCTCGATGAGCAGGTAGGTGATTCGGAACCATTGGTCGCGGAGCACCACCGGCAGGAGTTGGGCTTCGGTCTTTCCAGCCTCGGCCGTCTTCGCGAGTCCCAGACGATTGCTCAGTCTGTGCACGTGGGTGTCCACGGCGATGCCGGCGTCCGGGTCGGCCGCGTAGGCCTCGGGGTCGGCGTTGCCCAGTACGACGTTCGCCGTCTTGCGAGCCACGCCGGGGAGGGTGAGCAAGCCGGCCATGCTGTGAGGAACCTCTCCGTCGAATTCGTGCAGCACCTTTCGGGCGGCGCCCAGCACGCTCTTCGTCTTGTTGCGGAAGAAGCCGGTGGGCCGGATGTCTTGCTCGAACTCTTCGGGGTCGGCGGCGGCATAGTCTTCGATGGTGCGATATTTCCGGAACAGATCTGCGGTGACCTTGTTCACCATCACGTCCGTGCACTGCGCGGATAGGATCACCGACACCAGCAGCTCCCAGTCGTTGCCGAACCGGAGCACGATGTGGGCGTCGGGGTACTCGCGCTCGAGGTGGGAGATCACCGTGGTCGCCTGAGCCTTCCGCCAGGCCTTTGTCCCTCGGCGTGGTTCCGCTGCTCCGGTACGAGCCATCGTCCCTCCTTCATAGCTGGTTCGGTGCGTCGAGTGGTCGACCCGTGAGAGGTGACTTCCCGTGAGGCACGGCGCTTAGTCTTCCCGCGCGGCCGAGCGACCACGGGGTCAGGGAGCGGAGTCCGCGCCCGACCGCGCAGCGCGCAGCCGTCTTCTTGCCCGGTTCTCGGAAGTGATCGTCGGTTCGGACAAGTGGCTGGGCCCACCCCGGCGGGTCACGAGGCATCGGGGGCACTGCTCGAGGTCCCAGGCTCTACCGAGCACCGGTTGGAAGTACGTGTGCCGCGTCAGAGTCGAGGGTTCTCAGAACCCGCTCGGCTCGCCCACTCCTCCGTCGTTGGTGCCGTAGCGGGCGTCGGTCCCCGCATGACATCTCTCACACACCTTGTCTTGCTGCGTCACGTGCGTGTAGGTCTGAATGAGATCGTTGCTGAGGGCGGAGTAGTGCGGGAACTGAGCGGTCCCAGAAACATTGTGACAGAGGACACAGCTGTTGCCCGCCCGGGTCGTTCCTTCGAAGGGGAACGTCCCGACGCCGGGGATGGTGATCATGCGTTGAGTGGGGTTCCAGGCGACCTTCTTGCCCTCGGGGTTGTTCAACTGCGTGGTCATCACGTGCGAGCGGCCGTTCCTCGACATGGTCGCATCGACGCCAAGCTGCACGGGCTCGGTGTCGTTTATTCCGGTGGCAACGCTCGTGTGGCAGTTGGCGCCGGCACATCCCGGGAAGGCAGTGTCGAACTGAGCGAGGGTCTCCAGTGAGGCCACCTTGTCGGTCAGGCCGGTCGTGCCGTTCTTCATGTAGCGGGCGACGCCGTCGTGGCAGTCCAGACAGAAATCGCGCTGGCTTTCGACGGGGGTGATGAAGGCCCCGAATCCGCCGTACGCGTCCGCTACCGGGCTCGCCGAGGTGACTCCGCGTGCCGGATCGGTCTTGAGGATGTAGGTGCCGTCACCGAGCGTATCCGCCCCGTGAACGCTGTGGCAGGAGGCACACCCTTCATATCCGCTGGTGAGGTGTCCGCTCGAGTGTGCGGAGAGCGGGGGGTTGGCGCTCGACTCGAGGTAGTAGTTGACGTTCCCTCCGTACGCGGGCACGCCGAAGTTCGTGGTGACGTGGCAGAACACACATGCGTCCGCCACCTCCGTACGGAGCAGCTTCTCCGTTTGGATCCCGCCGATCGTGTCCGTGGGATTCATCCCAGCTCCGTGGACCGCGTGGCACACTTTGCACTTGGCGCTGGTGCTGATGTATCCCTGGTGGGGCGACTCGTTCGACGGGTTCATGAGTGCTGAGGCCGGGTCGTCCGAACTGAGGTAGATGATCCGCTGGCCGCGAGAGTTCGTCTGGGGCACGACTCCGCCCGGGTAATTACTGCCGACGCCGCTCACGGCGGCGACTGAGTTCGTGTCTGCCGTGTACTCCCAATATCCCCCGGAGCGGGCGGATGCTTCCGTCGCCAAGAGCGGTACGAGTAGGCACAAGGTCAGCAAAACGGCTGCAGCCCTTCGTCTCACTGTGTTGGTTCCCGAGTTGGAATGCTTCGCACGAATCAATCCAACACAGACACTATCAGCTTGTGGATTGAGGCACAAGCTAGTCGTCGCGCTCGTGGTCGGGTCGGGCGCAGCCGCGCTCCTACTGGGAGTCAGCTCTTTCCAGGCGCAAGATCAGATCGGGATCCAGTCCGCGCGCGGTGCGGAGCGCCGCCTCCGCTTCAGGCCGGCGCCCCAGGCCTTCCAAGGCGCGCGAGAGGTAGTAGTAGGCTTCGGCGTCACTCGGATTGACGCGGACGGCGGTCTCCAGAGGCGCGACCGCGCTCTCCGCATCCCCCGCCGAGAGGTGAGCGAGCCCCAGGTTGAAATAGGCGTCGGCCTGGTAGCGGTCGGCCTCGACGTAGCCTTCAAGGAAGGCGATCGCCTCGTGGAACCGACCCCGTCGCAGAAGGATGTCCGCGTAGGTGACCGAGAGCGTGGGGTCGCCCGGTAGCCGCGCCAATGCGACATCGGCTGCCGCTTCGGCCTTTGCCAGGTAGCTCTCGTCCCCGGTCTGCGCGGCGACCTCCTCAAGCAGGAGGAGCCGCTGATTCCAGTACGAGGAGCCGTACGGCCACAGCCCCACGATCGCGTCCGATCTGTCGAGCATGGTCTCGAACGTCTGCAGGTCGAGGGGAGTCTCGGCGTTCTGCTTGTAGTAGGCGTCCGCCAGTGCGACCCTGACCGCCTGCCAGGACCCGAACACGCCCGTCGCGACAGCCAGCGTCACCAGGATCACGCCCGCGACGCGTGCGGGCTTCGTGCTCGGTCTCACCGACGTCGTGCCGTCCCCCTCGCCTCTCGCTGGTGTGCTCGCCGCGCTCGCCCAGCCCAGGACGGCCCAGAACGCCGGGGTGACGGCGAGTACGGAGAAAGCCGTCAACTCGACGAGGTAGTAGGCGCCGGCTCCCCCGATCGCCCCGGCGATCAGGGCTCTGCGCGGTCCCGTCGACTCCTTCCAAGCCCGGAGGGCCCCGCCGAAGCCGGCCAGGAGGAGCGCGGCGAGCAGGGCGAGGCCGGGAAGGCCGGTCGCATACGCGACGTAGAGCAGGGAATCGTGAGGCCGGTCCGGATACGCCTGATAGCCCTCGATCTCTACCATGCGCTCGGTGCGGACCCGCGCGCCCTGCTCGGTGTAGGTGCCGAACCCGCGACCTTGCAGAGGTCTCTCGGAGATCAGGGTGAGCGCGCCCTTGTACATCTCGACGCGCATACCGACCGTCCCGCCCCCTGTCGCTATCTCTTCGATCCTGCCCGCGGCGTCGAGCGGCGCATCTCCGCCCGCCTCCGGGTCCCGAGCGGCTCCCACACCCACGATCACCAGGATCGCGGCGGCGAGGACCACACCGACGACCGGCCACCGGCGTCTGAGGCGGGCTCGCTCGAGCCCCAGAGTCACCAGCAACCCGACGGGGATCGCGATCCACGCTCCTCGGGAATAGCTGAAGTAGGCGGAGGCGAGCACGAGGGCGGCGGTGAGCGCGGTGAACCAGGTGAGAGAGCGAGCATCCTCGGAGAGAAGGCGGGAGAACAGGATCGGGGCGGTGAGAGCGGCGAGCATCCCCAGGTAGATCGGGTTCCCCACGGTACCGGGGCTTCGCAACGAGGGGAACGACGAGAGCAGGCCTGAGCCGAGGTCGAACTGCTGGAGCAGAGCGACCGTGGAGACCGCCGCGAGCACGGCAAGGCCCGTCCACATCCAGCGACGGGTCACGATGGAATCGTCGAAGCGCCTTCCGGCGAGCCAGAACGCGAGATATCCCACGTACCCGAGCCAACCCTCGAACCGGTGTTCCTCGCCTAGGAGCGAGATCCAGGGGCTCTGGCTCAGCAGCGACGCGAAGAGCGCCCATGCCAGGAAGGCTGCCGCGAGGAGGATCGGTGCCCGAGCACGCCACGGCATGTTTCCAGTGAGGAAGAGCGCCCCCAGCGTCGCGAGAAGGAAGGCGGCCGCCACACGGAACACCAGCAACTTGGGTACGAGCGTGGCTTCTTCGAAGACGCCGTCCGCCCGGATCATCACGAGGATCGGCAGGGCGAGGGCAAGCTCGAGGGCGAGAAGCCGCGAGAGTCGAGCCGGGGTCACCGGGCGGACGTCCCCGCCGCGAGATCCGCCTTCGCCATGAGGCTCAATGAGTCATGAAGCTCAATGGCAGAGCTTGCACATGTCGGAGCCCACCTTGGCTTCGTCGTGGCAACCCAGGCAGCCGGCGGATGTCTTCACGGTCGCGTGCACGGTCTTCCAATCACTCCCATGGTTGGTGTGCAGCGCTTGGCTGTGGCACGGAGAGCAACCCGCCTCGTGGCACAGGTCGCACGTCTTCGATCCATCGAAGGCGCCCAGCTTCGCGTGCACCTTCGGATCGCTCCAGCCTTCCGGATGAGGCATCTCTACGCCGTGACAGGCGGTGCACGGCGCGATGTCGTGGCAGCCGCGGCACGTGGTGGGAGGGGGTAGGTCGATCTTGCCGAACGTGACCGCGGCGTTCGTGAACGCCACGTCGCTCAGATGACAGAGGCTGCACTCCCTGGGAGCCTGGTCCCCGTCATGGCAGGTCATGCACACCGCCATTCGAAGTGCTGGGCGTGGGGCGGTCGGTTCGGCGGAATGGCCCACCGGCCCGTGGCATGCGGCGCAGGCCACCTTCTTCCGGTAGTCGCTGTGCCTCACCCGGACGACCCCCACTGTCAGGGTGTCCTGGATGTCCTTCCGGTGACAATCCCTGCAGCCGTCATCGGTCACCACGGCCGGCTTGTCTATGCTCACCGTGGTGGGGTTGGCCATCAGATCGCTGACCATGCGGATGCGCAGATCGAGTGCGCCGAACACGCCCGGAGAGCGATGACATGCAAGGCAGGGCGCCACGTTGTGCGGCGTAGCTTCGGCGCTGGCGACGGCGGGCTCCAGCGCGTGGCAGCGCACGCAGAACTCGTCCCGTTGCACGGCGTGGTCGGCATACCCAGCGGCACCCAGTATCAACGCCAGCAGCGCAAGGATCATCACCATGCCGAGCACACCTCGAGCACGCCCGGCGTCGCTCGGCTCGGACGGCTCGGACGGCTCGGACGGCTCAAACAACTCGGCGCCGTGGGGCGTATCGCCGGGTTCCTCCCCGAGGGGAGCGGCGTCCGCCTCCTCGTCCCGGGAAGCATCGTCTGCCCCCTCACCGTCTTCATCGTCGGTCCTCTGGGGGAGGAGCAGGAAGACCACGACCACGAAGACCAGAAAGAGGAGCAGGGCGATGGCGGCAACGATCACGAGCAACCGCGGGTCGCTCGTCGGGTCCTGCACCACCCTCGATAGTTCGGAGGTCAACCTGTCGAACATGGTCTAGTCGCCTCCGCCAGAGGTCGAGAGCTCTTGCCGCAGGGAGTCAGGGATGCCTGGGTGGATATGCCGTACGTGGCACGCGATGCAGCCGATCTCGAGATGACAACCCGAGCAGACCTCGGGTCCGAACTGGATGGCCTCATCTTTGTGTGCGGGCAGGTACTCGGAGGGGTGTGGCATCGGGATCTGATGGCAGGCATCGCAGGACTTCTGCGAGTGGCATAGATCGGTGCAGGCACTGGGGTCGCGCGCTTCGCTTCCATGGCCGAATATGAAGCTGCTGGTGCGATGGGGCAGATCGACGTCGTGGCACTCCCGGCAATAGGAGGGTTGATGGCACAACGAGCAGGTGACCAGGTCTCCGGCTCCGTGAGTGGCGTCCCATCCCGCTTGATGCGAAGGGTCGGCGGAGGAGACCGTTGGATCCGGTGCCACGTGGCACAGCAGGCAATCGCGGGAGGCGATGTCCGTTGTGTGGCACTCCGCGCAACGGGAGTGCAGGTCGATCTTGGCTGCCTCGTCGTCGGGGTGACCGGCTCGGATGTGGCAGACGGCGCACGACCAGCCTTCGCGCAGCGGCGCAGCGTGACTCATCTTGATGTCCCCGGATGTGACGGTGGAGATGAGCGCCTCTTCGTGGCAGGCGACGCACCGGGAAGGCACGTATTCAAGCCGTTCGGGCGGCGCGCCGACACCGGGGAGAAGTGCGGTGCCGAGGTTCCCGGCCGCCCGTACGTTGAGGGCGGCGAGCCCGAGGGCGCCATCCTGTCTATGGCAGGACGTGCATCCGAGGTCCGCGTGGCTCGAGCCTTCTTGGCGCCGCTCCGCCTGCCCTGATGTGTGACAGACCGTGCACGCTGTGTTCGAGACCACCGTGACCGCGAACAGAGCTTCGAATCCGAGGGCAGCGACCAGGAGCACGCCGGCGATGACCCACTTGTGACCAAGGAGGAATGAGATCCATCGTCGAAATGCCGCCGAACGTCCGGACACTGGTGCGATCATCCTAGCCCTGTGCTCGATTTCACGAATGACTTCCGCGGGGTTGGCGTCAGGTCGGCCGCATTGTACACTACCCCAGCGTTTTTTGATTACATCAACGGAGTAATAGCTTGTGAAGAGCAGCACTAGCCGGGGCCTCGACGGAGCCCTGAGGCTACGGCAGGGTGGCGCGAGCGTCGCTCTCATATGCGTGGGGTTGCTGGTCGGCCTGGTGCCCTTTCTCAGCTGGAAGGGCGTCTGGGCTTCGCACTTCATCCTAAAGGCCGCCGCTGTGGCGCCTCTCTCTCTCGGGCTGGCGCTTGGCGTCGCGGCCCAGAGGCGGGGCAGGGCGGTACGGTCTCCCGACCTCCTCGATCTGGTCGCTCTGGCTTTTCTGGGCATCGCGACGGCTTCCACACTTGCATCGGCCGCACCCTTGGCTTCGCTGGCGGGCGCCTACAATCACGGCATCGGGCTCGCTGTGTTCGGCGCGGCGACGCTTCTATTCGTCAGCGGCCGCCGTACACCGGCCATGACACCGCTGGTGATCGTCCAGGTGCTCGCCGTGGCGGGGAGCCTGCTCGCTGTCCTCGTGCTGTTGCAGAGCGTGGACTTCGCGCCGGTGATGCGCGCACTCGGCGCGCCATCCACCGGGCGTCCTCAAGCCACGTTGGGCAACCCCAACCACGCTGGAGCCTACCTGGCCGCGGCCGCGCCCGCCGCCCTCGGCCTTCTTCTCGGCCGCTCGTCATTGTACGGGCGCGCCGCAGCGGGACTGGCGTTCGTGCTCACGTTGGCGGCCTTGGTGGTCACGTTCTCGAGAGGGGCGTGGCTTGCGGGTGGGGTCGCGTGCCTTCTGGTGATCGTCCTTCTCGTCGCTCGTCACCGGGTGCGAGTCGGGCGTCGCATGATGGCGGCGGTCTCGTTCCTCGTGGTCCTCGCGGTGGTGGCCGGAGCCTGGGCCTCGGGGGCTGCCGCGGTCCTCGGCCGGCTCTTCTCGAGCGACCTCGCCTCGCAGGGTTCGCTCGCCTACAGGTTCGGCCTCTACGAGGTCGCGCTCAGGGGCGCACTCGATCGACCTCTGCTCGGGTGGGGTCCGGGAGGCTTCGGTCGCATCTGGCAGCTCTATGTCACAGACGGGATGCTCGCCATCCAGCCTGAGGACTGGGCGATCGACGCTCATTCGCTCCCCCTCGAACTCCTCGCGACCATGGGCATCGGGGGGTTCCTCAGCTTCGCCGCTCTCGGGGTGCTCTCGTTGCGCCGGGCTCTCGGCGGGGTCGCGGCCTCGGAACCGGCTTCAGTGGCGGCCTTGGCGGCGTGCGTCGCACTCGGAATCGCCCTCGCTTTCAACCCCCAGCACGTGCTGCTCACCCCCCTGCTGTTCCTGTTGTTGGGGGTCTGCGCCGGACCTCCAAGCCGCGCGTCTGGCCCCGAACACGCCCCGGCTCGACTGGCTCCATGGATGAGGTACGTCGCGGTCGCGGCTCTCGCGGTGGCGTTCGTGGCCTCGTGCGCGATCGGCGCCAGGCTCGTATCCGCGGATCGCCACTACTTGCAGGCCAACGTGACGAGAGACGGCTACCGGGCCGCCGCGGCGGCGAGGGGGCTCGCCTTCTACTCCGAGCCGTATTTCCAGGCCGCCCGGTCGCTCCTGGCGGACAATAAGGACGCGGATGCGGCCGTGGGGCTTTACTTCGAGGGCTTGGACGTCGATACATCCAGTGCGTACGGCCGCCAGTCGTTGGCAGCGGCGTTGTTGGACACGGGCGAGTATGAGGCTGCACTCGAACAAGCGGTCGAGGCGCGGGCGCTCTTCCCTCGTGACCGGCAGTCACTGCTCGTGGAGGCGGCAGCCCTCGTCTCGCTTGATCGACCGGCGGAGGCGCAGGAGGCGGTTCGGGCCGTGCTCGACCTCCCTACGGTTGTGGCGTCGACGTACTACAAGGCCGTGTTGATCCTGGCCCCTGCCGTCGACGAGGCCGTCTTGAGGAGTATCCTCGAGGAGGGATTGGCAGCTTTTCCCGACGACCCGGGCCTAGCACGGCTTGCCCAGGGTCTGCAGATGTAGTCAAACCAGGGCCCCTGACATGGGGGCAGTCGAGGTTCGAGGAATGTACCCATCACGGAGGAGAGCGCGATGAGCGCGGAACAAGAGAAGACCACCGGGAAAGACCCCGGGCCGGGCAGGAGCGGAAGCGGGCGAAGAACGGAGCGGATCCTGATCGCGGGCATCGTTGCTGCGGCCGTCGTGAGCGTCGCCCTTCTGGGCGGCCTCGTCTACTTCGTCTTCGGAGGGGCCAACGAACCCCCCCAGACGGCGGTCCAGCGGGACGTTCTGGTCGCGGAGACCGACGCGCGCAACAGCCCGAAATCCGCCGCGGCTCAGCTCGCGGCCGGGTGGGCCAACCTGGTCGCCGAGGACTACGACGAAGCGCTCTCCTACGCCGACCGGACCCTTCAGCTCGAAGAAGGAGCGATTGACGCGCTGGTGCTGAAGGGGCTCGTGAGCGAAGCCAAGGGAGACCTGGGCAAGGCTCGAGCACTCCTCCTTGAGGCAGGAGAGGCCAACAGGGAGGGGTCGATCGAGGCATATTCGCGGCTCGCTTCTCTGGAGCAGCGCCAAGGTGATCTGGAACTCGCGGTGGAATACCTCACGCGGGCGACGACCTTGGCCCCGACCGACGCGCAATTGAAGGTCGATCTGGCCCGCCTGAACGCCGCGACGGGAGATAAGGAGGCGGCGCGGCAGAACCTCATCCTCGCGTTGCAGTACTTGCCCGACGAGCCCCAATTGAGAGATGAGTTCGCCGCCCTCTCATACGGTCCCGCCGATTACGACATGGCTCGACTGGCGTTCGCCGAGGGGAGGCCCGAAGAGGCTGAGACCCTGATGCGTCTGGCCGTCGAGCACTCTCCCGACATCGCGTGGTTGCAGGTCGCCCTGGGCGACTTCCTTCTCGATATAAAGAACGACCCGGCTGGGGCCGAGCAGGCGTACAACCAGGCCCTCGAGATCGATCCGGACAACGAGGAAGCTCGCGCGGCTTTGGAGTCGCTGTGATGGTCGTGGGGCTACAGGCCCCCAACACTCGAGAGGTGGATGCGGAATGAACCGGCGGAGAACGATACTCACGCTGTTGCTCGTACTGATGCTGTTGGTGGTGGCCGGCCTGGCGGCTATCCTGCTCTTCTTCTTGAACGCCGGGCAGCCGACTGTGCAGGATGCGCAGGGGTGGAAGCACGTGACGAGCATCTACGGATGGGGCCAAGCCTCGGACGAACTGCTCACTGAGCCGTTCAGCATCGACTGGCACGATCAGTCTCTGTACGTCACCGAGAAGGGGCGCTCCGATGTGGTCCAGATGACGGCGACGGGCGAGTTCGTCCGCCGCTACGGCGGTCCGGGGACTGAGCCCGGCCAACTCCTCTCGCCCACAGGACTCGCGGTCGATGTTGCCGGCAACGTGTACGTCACCGACGGCGAAGCCGACAAGTTGGTCGTCTACGATCAGACGGGTGCCTTCGTGCGCGAGGCACAGATCGAGGGGAAGCCTCTCGCTGTCGATTTCGATCGCACCCGGCTACTCGTGACCACCCAGGGGGGCATCCGTATCCTCGACCTTCCCGACTTGGCGGAACTGGCGAGTTGGGGGTCTCAGGGACGCGGGCCTGGGCAGTACGATCACCCCAACGGTGTCGTGTTCGATCCCGACACCGCGTTGATCTACGTCTCCGATAGCAACAACCTCATGGTGAAAGCGGTCAACGAGGCGGGTGACGCGGCGTGGCAGTTCGGGGCACCTCCCGCCGACATGAACGAAGTCGATCGTTCCTTCGGCCTTCCCGCCGGCATGGCCCTGGCCAACGGGTATCTCTTCGTCGTCGATGCCCTGGACGGGGTGGTGCATATCCTCGATCTCGATGGTAATGAGGTGGCGCAGGTCGGCTCGATGGGTGCCGCCGACGGCCAGTTGCTCTATCCGTCGGACATAGTCCACATGTCCGGCGATCGGTTCGCCATCTCAGAGTGGAAGGGTGCGCGGGTCCAGATATTCGACATCGACGTGGCGGCGGCCGTGGAGGCCTGGCAAGAGCGTCCGGGTGCGGTCGAACCCAGTCCGTCCACAGGGACTTCGACCACTACGTCCCCGTGATGGTTGGGGACGTAGTGGTCGCGGGTGAGCCGGTGCACCACGTAACGATGCTGAGGCTATTGCGTTAGAGTATAATAGATTGCACAAGAGACGCCTGTTTTGTCGGTTGTCGCAGGAATTTGTACGTGGTAGATTTATTTTATCCAGAACGGGTGGCTACGGCAGTGAGTAGTGGCGGCCCAGAGGTCCATAGACGGAGTGAAATGATCGTGCTTGTGCACTCACGCACAAGCGGAGAGGAGCGTGTCGCAGGCAAGAGAAAATGCTCGCGCAACTAGACCACCGAGGAGAGCATGATGAAGAAGCGAATTGTGACAATTTTGGGGGTGGCGGCCATCTTGGCGCTGGTCCTTGCAGCGCCCGCCTTCGCCCGTAGTGGTGCGTACTGGTCCTACACCGTGGATAATGCGGCCACGCACTACGACAACGGGGTGCTCCACGCGGGCACAGGCTCGCTGCGAGACACCTTCGCCATCAGCGGCAAGCAGTCGGACTATCCCGGCGGCCACGTCCCCACCGGCACGTACAACAACACGCCGATCTACTACGTCGTGAGCGACGGCTTGACCGCAGGCCTGCAACTGGCAGCGCCCGGCGATCAGAGTCCTCACAAGAACTACACCACTACGAGCGGCAAGTGCAAGGTCTGCCATGCGGTGCACGGCGCGGGCCTGAACGAGACCAATACTGTCGGCGGCATCCGCACTGAGAAGCTGCTGCGTACCCCTGCGAACGAGGCTTGCGAGTTCTGCCACATCACCAACAACTTCGGTGGCATCGTCTACGCGTCGCTCGCAGACTACAACAGCGGTGCGAACGGTTCCCGTCCCACGGGGAGCTCCGGGCACATGTCCTCTCACCGTAGCGCGGCAACCGGCTACGCTGGATGCAAGTCCTGTCACGCCGTCCACGGCGCCAAGACCATCCCGGGTTCGGCCATCCTGAAGAACGACCCGGCGCAAGGCGTCACGAGCGTCGCGGCTGTCAGCGCGGCAGGCCTCGGCACCGGCTGGGGCGCCTATCAGGACCCGGTATCGAACCAGAAGGAGTTCTGCGTCGACTGTCACGGTGGCGTGGCTCGCTACAGCGGCTCCGGAGCCACCACGGCCGTCATCGCCCAGCTGGACACGCTGGCGCAATTCTCGGACGTGTTCCAGAACTGTTCCACGCAAGGTGCCCCGGGCAGCTGTCATACCAGCGTGCAGGAGCACATGGAATCGCATAACACGCAGTTCGGTGTGAGCGGAACCACTGTCCGCAACGGTCGTTCGCACATCATGACCACGACCAGGACCAACGCGTCGGGCATCACTGTAGCCTGGGGCGACTCCGGTTACGCGGCGGAAGGTCCCACGTCGGCCGCCAACGGCTGCGCGACGTGTCACAACTCCACCGGCCAGAACACGGCTTCGTGGACGAAGTTCCCGCACCTCGTGTCGGGGCAGGACCTCATCACCGGCTACAATCTGGTCACCGCGATCGACGGCGTGTGCGTACGCTGCCACGGCGGCACGGACGCGACCTACGGTACGTCTGACGGCGGAGTGGGCGAAGGGTTCTAACCGATCCCGATCCCGCGAGCCGACGTACGTCGTCGGCACGCCTTCCGGGGGAGTCGGCCGTCAGGCCGGCTCCCCCGTTCTTGTTCCGGAGCTTCCGGGGATCACCTACGACCGCGCCGGCGATGGCGCGGTCGCCCGAGCCCGGACCCGCGTCCCGGAGTCGAACCCGAGTGTGGCCGACCTCGGTCAGCCCGTCCGCGATCCCTCCTGACCTGTTGCTTACCGCCAGCATAGTCTGAGAGAATGGTGCGGATGTCTCCAGTGGATGTGGGATGCGATGGGAGGAGCCGTATGAGACTCAGGCTGGTGGGGGTCGCGCTGGCGGCAGTGGTGACGGTGTTCTCGGTGGTGTCGTGCACGGAAGCCGAGATCCCCCAGGTCGGGGCGCCACAGGTCGGGGCGGTACAGGGGGGCACCTCCGCAGGGTGCGACGGAGCCGACTGCCACGCCGGTCTTGTCGCCGATCTCGCCGCTTCGGAGCACGCGTCCGCCGGCTGTCTGAGCTGCCACCCCGAGGCTGAGGACCATCCGGAAGGCTTCGAGATGGCCTCCGCCGCTCAGTACTTCCAGATGGAGGTGTGCGGCTCCTGTCACCCGGATCAGCTCGCCACCTACGCGTACGACGATGCCGCCGCTACCACCTTCGGCGGATCGGCTGAGCTGCTTCCGAAATACGAGGGGTTCGTCTCGCTGAACACCATCATCGACGGTCACGGTTTCGTGCGGGAGTACAACGAGGAACGCGCGCACAAGAACATGCTGAAGGACCACGCAGAGATCAAGCGCGGCAAGTACGAGGTGTGCCTGCAGTGCAAGTCGACCAGGGTCGCCTACTATTGGGATTCCGGCCGCACGGCGACCATCCAGTCCGACATCGAGGTGGAGTGGGCTCCGGCGGGTGAGACCTACGTGGTCCCCGCGGGCACCACTGTGTCCCTCGCCACCGACGTGGACGGTTCCGTGACCGGCGTGGCCCACCAGGTCATGGCCGAGGTCGTATGGGACGGCGAGACGTACACCACGTACGAGAAGGCGGGCGCGACCTTCGACCAGGCCAGGGTCTGGATGGCGGCGTACGCCATGGCGGTGGACGGCCTGCCGGAAGGCTCACCATCCGTGTCGAACTCAGCCACGTGCAACCACTGCCACGACCCCCACACCGGCGACCTGCGCTTGATCAGGAAGGAACTGATCCGGGTGACCGATGATCGTGGTGTCGACCCGACGGCGGCCCAGTTCACCCGTTTCGCCGATGCGGAGCAGAAGGATCGCATCAACGCCGTGTGCGCTCAGTGCCACGTGGAATACGTGTGCGGCAAGAGTGGTGTGGACGGGATCAACCGAGACTTCTTCCCCTGGGCGAAGGTGTCGGAGCTGGAGGCGATCTACTCCGCTGAGTTCCCTTGGGAGGACGAACTCGGCCTCGCGACCTACTCCATGGATTGGGTGCACGGGAAGGGTGTGCGGTCCTCGGCCTGGCCGAACGAAGCCGCCGAGCATCCCCTGGGTCTGCCGTTGATAAAGAGCCAACACCCCGAGACCGAGACCAATTGGGGTTCGGTGCACAACAGGAGCGGCCTCTCGTGCGCCGATTGTCACCTGCCCAAGGTGTCACGCGCCGATGGCACCGAGTTCACCTCTCACTGGTTCGCCTCACCCCTCAAGTACCTCGAACCTGACCGTGTCGCCTCCTTTGCGGAGGAGTTCGATGTGGCCCTCGATGCCTCGGGCGTAGTCAACCCCTGCGACCGGTGCCACTTGGATCTCGTGATCTCTCGGGTCGCGGGCATCGAGAGGATCCAGTCGGCCGTGTACGAGAAGGCCCTCGAAGTGGAGGCTCTCCTCGTGGAATCGTTGACGGCGATCGAGGCCGCGCGGGCGACGCCCGGCGCCGACCTGGACCTCGTGCGCGCGGCCGTGACGGCCCACCGCAGTGCCCACGTGCGTTGGGAGAACTTGGTGGTGAGCGAGAACAGCATGGGCTTCCACAACGCCGACATCGCCCTCGAACTCGACAACGCGGCGGAATATGCGCGAACCGCCATCGCGGCGGCGAAGGAGGCGGCGGCTGGCGCCGCCGCCGACTGAGTGGTCCGTGTCTCGAGGCGGGTGCGTCCGGTTGATGCGGAGCGCCCGGTCCGCCTGAGGAGCGGACCGGGCTCGATGTCAGGTTGGGCGCTCCGTGCGGGCGTCCACCTTATCTTGCGGCGGCGCGCCCCAGCTCGAAGGCCTTCATGTTGGTCTCGACCGTCTTGGGCGGCACCACCCGGCTGATGATGTCGCGCCAAGTCTCCAGCGGGAAGGGCAACTCGGCAGCGATCGATCCGAGCATCACGATGTTCGTCGCCTTGGCCGTGCCGGCCTCTTCCGCCAGCAAGGTGGCGTCGATGCCGCGCGAGTTCGGCCACGTCTCAGCGATGCGCCCGTGGATGTCGTCCGGATAGGTGGCGAGCCCCGCCGCCACCGTGCTCGGATTCACGCGGAGCGTGTTGTAGATCAGGAGCGCGCCCGGTCGGAGCCAGTTGAAGAACCGCAGGGCTTCGAGCGGCTCAAAGGAGAGTAGGAAGTCGGCGGTGCCCTGAGTGACGATGGGCGACGCGAGCCGCTCGCCGAAGCGCAGGTGGCTCACCACGCTGCCGCCCCGCTGGCTCATACCGTGCACCTCGCTCTGCTTGACCTCGTATCCTTCCTTCATGGCCGCCTGTCCGAGGACGTAGGAGGCCAGGAGGACGCCCTGTCCGCCCACGCCCGAGATGAGGATGTTGGTTGTCGTGCCGTTCTCGGTCATCGCGTACCTCTCTAGGCTTCGACGGGGACGGGGGGCAGGATGGCGTCGAAGCGGCACATCTGGGCGCACACGCCGCACCCGTTGCACTGCACCGGATCGATCTCGACCAAGGTGTCTTCTTCGCCCTCACCCTCTAGGAGGCTGAGCGCGATGCAGCCCACCCGGAGGCAGCGCTTGCAGCCGGTGCAGAGTTCGGAGTCCACCGTCCACGGGTCGTTCATGATCTTGAACTGCAGAACGCAGGGAGCCTGCGCGATGATCACAGAAGGTTCCGGCACAGCGAGTTCCCGCTTGATCACCTCTTCGGTCTCGGTCAGATCGTAGGGATCCATGTACGCGATGCGCTTGACGCCCAGCGCCTCGACCAATTTGGGTATGTCCACCTCGGCTGCCGGTTGGCCGCTCAGCGCCTTGCCGGTGCCCGGGTTCTCCTGGCCGCCGGTCATCGCCGTGGTGCGGTTGTCCAAGATGATCGTGGTGGAGGCACCCTGATTCCAGACTGTGTCCATCAGGCCGGTGATGCCGGAATGGAAGAACGTGGAATCGCCGATGACGGCCACCGATTGGTTCTTGATCTGGCCTTGAGCGTCGGTGACCTTAGAGATGCCGTGGGCCATGCCGATGCTGGCCCCCATGCAGACGCACGCGTGCATGGCTCCGAAGGGCGCCATCGCCCCGAGCGTGTAGCAGCCGATGTCGCCGCTCACGAACACCTTGAGGCGGCTCAGCACCGTGAAGACTCCACGGTGCGAGCATCCGGGGCATAGGGTGGGCGGGCGCATGGGCAGTCCTTCGACGCCGGGGCCCGGCTCGGCGAGCAAGTCGGCGTCGGCGCCGGGCGCTCCGGCGGCTGTGAGCAGCCGGGCTACCGACCCAGGGTCGAGTTCCCCGGTTATGGGAAACACGTCCTTGCCGCCATCGACCTTCACGCCCATCAGGCGAATGATGTCCTCTAGGAACGGATCGAGTTCCTCCACGACGTAGAGGTGCTCCACCTTGGAGCGGAACTCCTCGATCATGGCCTGGGGGAGCGGGTACGTCATGCCCAGTTTCAGGAAGCTCGCGCCGGGGAACGCCTCGCGGGCGTACTGGTACACCACACCCGACGTGACGATACCCACCGACGGATCGCCCATCTCGATGCGGTTCACGTCGAGCGTCTCGGCGCGCTGGGCGAGGTCGAGTATGCGCTGCTCCACTTTGGGGTGCTTCAATTTGGCGAAACCGGGGAGCATGGTGTACTTCGGCACGTCTTTCTCGAGCACGGTGAGGGGTTCGAGCGCCGGGCGTTCCCCGAGTTCCACCATGGTCTTGCTGTGTGAGATGCGGGTGGTGGTGCGGAAGAGCACCGGGGTGTCGAACTCCTCGCTCAGCTCGAATGCTAGCTTGAGCATGTCCTTGGCCTCTTGGCTGTCGGAGGGCTCGAGGAGCGGCACCTTCGCGAAGCGGGCGTAATTGCGGTTGTCCTGCTCGTTCTGCGAGCTGTGCATCGCAGGGTCGTCGGCGGTGATCATGACGAAGCCACCGTTGACGCCGGTGTATGAGGCGGTGAAGAGCGGGTCGGCGGCGACGTTCACCCCCACGTGCTTCATCACGGCCAGGGAGCGGGCACCCGCTATCGAAGCTCCGAGGGCGACTTCTGTGGCCACCTTCTCGTTCGGCGACCATTGGCTCTCGATGTCTTCGTAGTTGCGGATGTTCTCTAGGATCTCGGTGCTCGGAGTGCCTGGGTAGGCGGCGGCGAAACGGACCCCTGCCTCCCATGCTCCCCGGGCCATGGCCTCATTGCCCGAAAGGATGTCCTTCATTGTGATCGACTCCGGTCTGGTCGTGTGGCACGCATCCGGCTCGGCTGCCGGGGCGCTACGGCCCGACGCGCGGGGCGTCGGCTCACCCGGCCGCTCGCGGTCTCGCCAGACCATCCGTGAGTCGCGGCGTCCCGACCATAGCTCTGTCTTGCGAGGGGGGGCGCGGCAGCTTAGAATGTCTGGTGCGGTCCCAACGTGGCGGACGGTCGGGTAGGCCGGGTCATTGTACGTGGAACTCGGTCGACAGGGAAGCGGGACGCCGGCGAGGATGGATCGGGCGTTGTGGTGGGGGCCGTCGTGGGGGCGACGGGACACCGGGGTCGACGTCCTCGTCGAGCGGCATCTGCGAAGACGACTTGTCCGCACGCGTGCCACGATCGCTGTGTTGTGTACGCGTCCGCATAGGCGCCGAGGCGCCAACAAAGGGGGAACGACGTGTCTGATCCCGGTTCTTTTCCCAACCCCAGCGAGTACGCCTCCAGCGGGGTCCCGGCCGACCTGGCCGGCTGGGAGTCTATGTACCCGGAGCACTTCTTCTTCGGCGGTGTGAGGGAGGAGTGGGAGAACCGCCACTTCTGGTATCTCGACAAGATACACGCTCCCGCCCCGCTGCCGCCCCTGGACCACATCTTCCAGCAGGCCTGGCAGATCTCCCTTTCGAGCCACACCACCCGCATCTTCGCCATTCCACCGGCTCAGGGTATCGCCCAGCGGATCGTGGGCTGCTATCAGTACATCTGCGCCGTCGAGCCCCCCCCGGACGACATCATCGGTGCGAAAGCTCCGGTCTTCCAGGCACGCGCTCATTATCCCGTGGAACACTACGACGAGCTGTGGCAGGAGTGGGTGACGCGGGTGCAGGCTTTGGGGGCCGAGCTCAAGGCCATAAAGGTGCCCGAGTTGCTGCCGCAATTCCATCCGAACTCCGACATGTTCCCGAACGGGTTCAGCGGCTACACAGCCGCCTACGAACTCCTCGAGGCGTTCAACCGGGCCGTCGACGCCATCTACAAGGGTTGGCAGTACCACTTCAACTATCTGAACCTGGCCTACCTCTACTACCTCACCTTCTTCGGCGCTGCCAAGGCCCTGTTCCCGGGTGTGAGCGACAGCGCGGTGAGCAAGATGGTGTCTGGCGCCGAGGTATCGATGTTCCAGCCCGACGCCGAGCTCTGCCGGCTCTCGCGCCTCGCCCACAGCAACCCGGAGCTGGCCTCGGTGCTCACCGGTTCTGTCTCCACCCGGGAGAAGATCGCGAAACTGGCCGCGACCGCGAACGGCCAAGCCTGGCTCGACGAGTTCGAAGCCATCAAGGACCCGTGGCTGCACATCTCGGCGGGTAGCGGCTGGTACTACTACGAAGGCAGTTGGCTGAACAAGCTCGACATCCCGTTCGGCTACATGAAGAGCTATGTCGAGCGCCTCGCACGCGGCGAGACCATCGAGCGTTCGCTCGACGAGATCAGCGCGGGCCGCGAGAAACTGGTGAGCGAATACCGTGGTCTGATCAAGAATGACGAGGACATGAAGTCGTTCAACGACGCGTACTCCGACACGCGCATCATCTACAAGTATGCCGAAGACCACTTGTTCTGGATCGAGCACTGGTTCCACACCTTGTGGTGGGACAAGATCCGGGAGATCGGCTCGACGCTCGTGGCTGCCGGCGTCTTGAAGAAGGTGGACGACATCTTCATGTTCAACCGCTTCGAGGTGCCCGCTCTCATTGAGGACACGGTGACCCGTTGGTCGCTCGGCGAGGGGGTCCCGACGATGGACTGGGCCAGCAAGGCCGCCAAGCGGCACGACATCCTTCATGCGGCCGCTCACTGGACCCCGTCTCCTGCTCTTGGTGTGCCGCCGGCCGAGGTGGCCGAGCCGTTCACGATCATGCTCTGGGGTGTCACCACCGACAAGGTGAACCAGTGGCTCGAGGGCAGCACCGCAGAGCCCGGCAGCCTGAGCGAGATCAAGGGCTTCGCCTCGTCGGCCGGTATCGCGCAGGGCAGGGCTCGCGTGCTCAGCACCGCAGAGGAGATCCTGCAGCTGGTCGACGGCGAGGTGCTTGTGTGTCCGTCGACCAACCCGTCGTGGGGCCCGGCCTTGGGACGTGTGGCTGCGGCGGTCACCGATATCGGCGGTCTGACCTCCCACGCGGCCATCGTCGCGCGCGAGTATGGCCTGCCGGCTGTCACCGGAACGGGCATCGCCACGAACGTCATCCAAACGGGCGACCTCGTGCGTGTAGACGGCGACACGGGTGTCGTGACCATAGTGGAGCGCGCCTCCGCGTGAGTATCGGAGAATGACCATCATGCAGTACGTGTACGACCTACTCGATCTCGACCGGCACGCAGGCGCGAGGGTCGGCGGTAAGAACGCCAACCTGGGCGAGTTGTTGCGCTCAGGCATCCGCGTACCTCCGGGCTTTGCTGTGACCGTGGACGCGTACCAACGCTTCCTCGAGGCGACGGGGCTCCGTCGCGAGATCCATCGGCTGCTCGGCGGATTGGTCGAGGAGAAGGTGGAGTCGCTGGATCGGGTGTCGGCGGAGATCCGACGGCACATCAGCGAGGCGAAGGTGCCGGAAGAGGTGGCCGCCGAGATCCGCACGCACTACGAGGCGCTCTGCGCCTACAGTGAGCGCGATGAGGTGCCGGTGGCGGTGCGCTCCAGCGCCACTGCCGAAGACCTGCCCAACGCCAGTTTCGCCGGGCAGCAGGACACCTTCCTGTGGGTGCGGGGCTCGGACGAGGTTCTCGAGAGCGTGCTGCTGTGCTGGGCGAGTCTCTTCAACGCCCGGGCTATCAGCTACCGTCACACGAACGGCTTCCTGCACGAGCACGTGGGCATGAGCGTGGGCGTGCAGAAGATGGTGAACTCGAAATGCAGCGGCGTGGTGTTCACGTTGAACCCGCAGAACGGCGATGTCTCTCAGATGCTCATCGAGGGCAACTGGGGTCTCGGCGAGACGGTCGCCTCAGGCGAGGTCACTCCCGATCAGTTCCGCGTGGACAAGATCTCGCTCGAGGTGAACGAGCGCCACATCTCGCACAAGCACATCATCTGCTCCCCCGACCCCGTTGGCCGGGGGGCGGAGATCCTCCCCATGCCGGAAGAGAAGCAGAACGTACGATGCGTAACGGACGAAGAACTGCGCGAGATCGTGCGTATCGCGCGTCTGATCGAGAACCACTACGGTACTCCGCAGGACATCGAGTGGGCCATCGACGACGACCTCTCGTTCCCCGAGAACGTCTTCATCGTGCAGGCCCGCCCCGAGACCGTGTGGAGCCAGAAGAAGCCCGTCTCCGTGTTGGCCGGCAAGTCCGCTTCGGAGCTGTTGCTTCAGCGGGCGTTGAAGACCATCAAGGTCGACTAGGGCTCGGCGTATCGCGTCGGGACCGGGTCCGGGCGACCGGCCGTCGACAGCAGATGCCTGGTTTCGCGCACGCGCCGGAAGTCGGCGCGTGCGTAGCCGGGCGGTCGACGCGCGTGCTTCAGATGTGTGCTTCAAGTGCGTGCTTCAGGTGTTCGGCGCTGCCACGGACGGGCGCGATCAGCGACTCCTTGACTTGGCAGGCGCTTCTGCCGATACAGTGGCGCAAGTGATCTCCAGCGAACGGCTCCCCAGGGTGAAGGAACGATGATGAGGTACCCCTTCAAAGAACTCGTGGACGTTGCGACGCTCCAGGAATTGACGGACGAGCTGTACGCGGCCGCGGGTATCCCCTCCGCCATCATCACCACGGATGGGGAGATCCTCACAGCGTCAGGCTGGCAGAGGATATGCACCGACTTCCACCGCACGCATCCCCTGATCGAGCACGAGTGCATCCAGAGCGATACCACCCTTCACGCGAGGCTCGACGCGGGCGACTCCTTCGCGATGTACACGTGCCCTCGCGGCCTTGTCGATGGCTGCGTACCTGTACTCATCGAGGGCGAGCACCTGGCCAACGTGTTCGCGGGCCAGCTGTTCCTCGAACCGACCTCTGACGTCAGCGAGGAGTTCTTCCGGGCACAGGCTCGGCACTTCGGACTGGATGAGTCCGCCTACATCGAGGCCTTCCGTGAGGTGCCCGTGTCCACGGAAGCACGTTTTCGACTGGCTCTCTCCTTCCTCGCGTCGCTCGCACGGTCGATCGCATCTCTGGGGCTCGGCAGGCTGCGTGAGTTGGAGATCGCCGCCCAACTAGACGCAGAGAAGAGCAGGTACCGCATCGTGGCCGACAACACCTACGACTGGGAGTTCTGGCTCGACCCGGACGGGCGGGTCAACTACGTGTCGCCTTCCTGTGAACGGGTATCGGGCTACACGACGCAGGACTTCCACTCTGACCCCGAGATAATGACCAGGATCATCCACGCCGACGACCTGGAAGGTTACCGTGCCCACAGCCACGACGCTTTGGCCAACCGGGCCGTCGAGGAGATAGCCTTCCGGATCCTTCGGCCTGACGGCGAGGTGAGGTGGATAGAGCACACCTGTAGCCCTGTATTCGCGGACGACGGCCTCTTCCTCGGCACTCGAGGAAGCAACCGAGACATCACAGAACGAGTGAAGGCCGAAGAGGCGTTCCGACACATGGAGCGCCGACTCCACCAGAGCCAGAAGATGGAGAGCCTGGGAATCCTTGCCGGAGGCATCGCCCACGACTTCAACAACCTCCTCATGGCCGTACTCGGGAACGCCGACCTGGCCCTCGCCGCGCTCTCTCCCTCTGCGCCGGGTCGAGAGAACCTCCTTGAGATCACGGCGGGCTGCCGCCGGGCGGCCGATCTGTGCAATCAGATGCTCGCCTACTCCGGCCGCGGCCGGTTCGTGATCGAGCCGCTTGCCTTGAACGAGGTGGTCCAGGACATGCTCGACCTCCTCGGGAGTGTCATCTCCCGGAAGGCCCGCCTCGATCTGCGCCTCGACGAGCATGTGCCGCTCTTGCTCGGAGACGCCAGCCAACTCTCCCAGGTGATCATGAACCTGGTCATCAACGCTTCGGAAGCCCTGGGTGATGAGGAGGGCGTGATCATCGTCTCCCTGGGCGAGACGGACTACCCCTCTGATCACCTCGAAGTGACGTATCAGGGGCGGGACCTCCCCGGCGGTCGCTACATCACGCTCTCGGTCGCCGATACCGGCTGCGGGATGGACGCCGAGACTCAGGACCGCCTGTTCGACCCCTTCTTCACCACCAAGTTCACGGGCCGAGGTCTGGGCCTTTCGGCGGTCCAAGGGATCGTGCGCGGGCACGGGGGGGTGCTCAAGCTCGACAGCGAGCTGGGCCGGGGCAGCACGTTCACCGTCCTGTTCCCGGCACTGGAGAACGAAGCGACACCATCGACCTCCACGAACGGAGGCGAGGCCTGGGGGTGGAAAGGGCACGGCACGGCGCTCTTGGTCGACGACGAAGAAGCGGTGCGGCGCGTGGGGAAACGGATGCTGGAGAGTCTGGGTTTTCAGGTCCTCACCGCGTCCGACGGCCGAGAGGCGCTTGACGTGTACCGCGTCGCGCTTCGGAGATATCTCTCGTCCTGCTCGACCTCACGATGCCCTATATGGATGGTGAAGAGACGTTCCGCGAGTTGCGCATCATCGACCCCGGCGTGCTCGTCGTCCTCTCCAGCGGCTACACCGAGCACGATACAGCCGGCCTCTTCGCCGGTACGGGTCTGGCCGGCTTCGTGCACAAGCCCTACACCTTGGTGATGCTACGGGAGTGTCTCCAATCAGCGATGGAGACCTGGGTCAGCCGTCAGCGCCCCGACGGCGAGCCGCAGCCGTAACGCCGCGTCAGACGGTACACTAGTCCACATGACGCCCCGCGACTGGCAGAGGACCAGGTCAAACGTCGAGAGCGAGCACCGCGTGTTCCGAGTGCGGAAGGACGCGGCCGTTTCGCCGCGCACCGGGGTGGAACACGAGTTCGACATCCTCGAGGCCGACGACCAAGTCACCGTGGTGGCCCTCACCGAGGACGATCGTTTGGTGCTGGTGCGCCAGTATCGTCACGGTCTGCGCGAAGTGACTCTGGAGCTGCCTGGCGGCCTCATCGACGAAGGGATGTCGCCCGAGGAAGCGGCCCGGGCCGAGCTGCGCCAGGAGACTGGCTACGGCGGAGGAGAGTGGACCGCACTCGGTGGCCTGGCGCTTCTGCCCGCGGTGTTCACGAATCACGTTCACGTGTTCCTGGCCCGCGGAGTGCGTCTTCTCGGCGAGGTGGAGCTCGATCCGGGAGAGGACATCTCTGTGGACCTCGTGCACTTGGCCGAGGTGCGCGACATGGTGTTGCGCGGCGACATCGTGCACGCGCCCGTGGTGGGAGCCCTGTTCCTGTGGGACCTCCACGGCACAGGCGGCCGGTCCGGCGTGGCCGCCCGATCCCCCGCGGAGCCCGAGCCGATCCAGGCGCCGGGCTCCCCCGCGGCGGCTGCCCCCGCGGATGTCACCTCATTGGAGACTGACTCGGCCGACGTCGCCCCACCCTCCCTTCGGGATAGGGTCCTGGCCTTGCTTCGCACGCACTTCACGGCTACCGTCGCGACTGTCGGTGAGGATGGATCACCTCACGCCGCCACGGTCTTCTACGCCGCCGACCGCAACGGGCGGCTGGTGTTCCTGAGCAAGGCCGACAGCCGGCACGGAGGCGATATCGGGGCCGGGGGGCCCGTGGCCGTGACCGTCGCCCGGGAGTACGCCGACTGGCGGGACATCCAGGGGGTCCAGCTGTGGGGTGACGCCGAGGTGTTGCACGGCGCGGCGAAGGTCCGCGCGATGGCGGTGTACCTGGGCCGCTTCTCCTTCGTGGCCGATCTGCTGGACGACCCACGTCTGGCGGCGCGGTTGCGCGGCATCGAGGTCTACCGGGTGACTCCCCACCGCGCCGCCCTCACCGACAATCGCCAGGGCCCGTTCGGGCGTGAAGTGCTGGAGGATCTGTGAAGAGGTCGGGCGGACGACTCCGAGGGACGGTGGTCTCGGGACGTCAGGAGGCCGCGGGCTTCGTCTCGATGCCGTGGGTGGCCGCGCGTCTCGCGCTGTCCCTGGGGGCTGAGCCGTTCCCCGGCACCCTCAACCTCCGCCTCGAACCTGGCGAACCGCTCGACGCCTGGCTTGCCCTGAGAGCTTCCTCTCTGGGCGTCGAGTTGCCTGCAGGCGAAGACGGCTTCTGCGCTGCCACCCTGTACCCGGTGATGGTGGAGGGTGAGGAGCCGGGAGTGGTGGTGCTGCCTCACGTGGAGGGCTACCCCGAAGATGTGGTGGAGGTCGTCGCCCGATCGTCGCTTCGCGATCGCTTCGGGCTGCGCGACGGCACCACCGTGGCCATGTCCTGGGGTTCGGCGGCGATGAAGGATCGTCAGTTGGACGCATGTCTGCACGCCGCCGCGGAGTCCACCCGAGGGAACGGCCTCTCATCGTATGGACTGGTGGGCGACCTCCCCGACTTCGACCTCGCGGCCCTCGATACGAGCACGCACGTGTTCGGCAGGCGCCTGGCAATGCCCCTGTTCGTGTCGAGCATGACCGGGGGAGGGGTGCGCTCCGGCGAGATCAACCGAAGACTGGCAGAGGCGGCTCAGGCCACCGGCATCGGGATGGCGGTGGGCTCACAACGTCTCATGTTGGAGGACCCCGCACTCGCCGCCGACTTCCGAGTGCGCAGGTGGGCGCCGGACATCCTGCTCTTCGCCGACCTGGGTCTCGTGCACCTCAATTACTGGCTCACGCGCGATCGTTGCCTGCGCGCCGTGGAGGAGATCGAGGCCGACGCGCTCATGCTGTACATCAACCCGCTCCACGAGGCCCTTCAGGCGCGAGGAGACCTCGACTTCTCGGGGCTCGTCGAGAAGCTCGCGGCCCTGTGCGACGACTTCCCGTATCCCATCGTGGTGAAGGAGGTGGGTTCCGGCTTGTCTCGTGCCGCCTTGCTGAGGATCGCCGGCAGCGGAGTGGCGGGGGTGGACGTGGCCGGACGGGGCGGCACCGATTGGGGCAGGGTCGAGGCGGTGCTCGCGGGTCGCTCGCCCGTCGGGCCGCTCGAGGAACTCGGCGTCGCTACCGCCGACAGCCTCGTCGCCGCGGTCGAAGTCATGCCCGCGGGCGCCGTGGTGCTCGCCTCGGGCGGTCTGCGTAATGGGGTCGAGGTGGCGAAAGCCGTCGCTCTGGGCGCCGGAGCCGCGGGCATGGCTCTGCCCTTCCTGCGTTGGGCGCTTGAGTCGACCGAGCAGGTGATCGGCGGCGTCCGGCAGATCGAGAGGGAGCTGCGGGTGGCCATGTGGTACGCGGGAGCGGCCGACGTGTCCGCCCTCAGAGGGAGGATCCGAGCCGTGTCACCTCGTGAACGCCCAGCACGGCGTTCGAGCCCGACCGCGCCGGGGGTCTGATCTACTTCTCCTCCAGAAGGAGCTTCAGGAAGGCGGCCGCGGCGGGGGAGAGCGTCTCTTCGTCGAGGTAGGCGATGTTCACGTCGAGCGTGAGGTCCTGATCGTCGATGCGCACGGCCACGAGTCTGCCGAGGGCGAGATCTTCGGCCACTGCTGCCTCCACCAGGAAGCTGAGCGCCTCTCCTCCCTCGACCATCTCCTTGATGAACTCCACGTTGCCGGTCTCCACCACCACGTCGGGCGTCATGCCGCGAATGTCGAAACTGGCCCTGGTGAGCGCTTGGACTCCCGAGCCTTCCTCGCGGGTGATGATGGGGAGTCCCTCGAGTTCGTGGAAGCGGATGGACCCCCGCACCGCGAAGGGGTGGGATGGGGCGGCCACCAGGACCACCTTCTCTGCCCGGAAGGGTACGAAGGTGATGCCCGCCTGCCCTTCCACGCGTGCGACGATCGCGAGTTCGTTGCGCAGATCGAGGAGACTGCGACACATGTCGAGAGAGGTGCCCTCGTCGAGCACCATGCGCACCCCGGGGTACGAGGCGTGGAACTGAGTGGTCAGCGAGGGCATGAGGTAGCGCGAGTAGGTCTTGGTCGTGCCGACGCGCAGCACTCCGCGCTCGAGGCTGCGTACCTCAGCCACCGTGCGCTCCATCGTACGTTCGAGCTCGAAGACCTCTCGGGACTGAAGGAAGAGTAGAGCCCCGATCTCCGTGAGGACCATCCGCCTCCCGCGCCGCCTGAAGAGGCGTACACAAAGTGATGCTTCGAGCGCGCGCACGTGCGAGGTGATCGCTGGTTGGGTCACATGGAGGGCCCGAGCCGCCGCCGAGAAGCTCTGGAGCTTCGCGGCCTCATGGAATGCCCTCAGTTGGTTGAAGTTGATCACCGTTGGCCGCCCGCCTCGGGATCTGATCCATAAGCTAATCTATGGAAGAGATCCTACAGCTGCTGATAGTCGCACCGAGAATGGATAAGCATACAGAAGTTTATGACTTGCGTCAGGAAGTCCAATTGGACGGTGGCTGACCCCCGGCGTAGAGTCATAGAGAATGCGATCAAGCCAGGTCGCGACGTGCCAGGCCGGGGGGCCGGCGCGAGGGGATCGGGACGGCGGGTGCCGACAGAGCCGTCCGCAAGGGGGAGACACGCGTGGGGGCATCCGCATTCCGCTCTTCCCCTCCCCTCCTGTACCCGTTGATTCCAAGGAGGAGGGCACATGCAGGTTCTTATGACCCAAGAGTGGGACATACCTCATGGAAGGGAGGACGAGTACTCGGCCTTCGTCGCGCGCACCTTCGTCCCGAAGTGCAACGAGATGGGGCTTCTCTCGGTGGGTGGCTACTACGTGGAGGTGGGCTTCGGGCCCCGCATCGTCTCGGTGAAACGGGTCGAGTCTTTGGAGAAGCTTGCCGCCATCATGGCTTCCTCCGCCTACCGCGATCTTGTGCTCGATCTGAAGGAGCACGTGATCGGCTACCGCAGCAAGATCATGCAGCCGACGGGGCGCACCCGCGACGTACCGTACGAGATCCAGAAGGGCGTGTGGAAGTACAACTTGTACTACGACCTCCTGCCCGGCAAGAGGGCCGAGTACGCGCGCTTCATCGTCGATAGGTACGTGCCCATGCTGGAGAGCATCGAGTACCTCGAACTCACCGGCGGCTGGAACGTGCTGATCGGAGGCATCAGCGAGATCGTGGCGGAACTGACGTTCAAGGACCCGGCGGACATCGGGTTCCTGCTCGAGAACGCGTCGTATCGCGAACTCACCCACGTGCTGCGCAGGGACTACGTCACCAACTACGCGAGTCGCATCTTGAGGACTACCGAGCGCTTCGACGAACCCAGGTGGTTCACGCTCTAGTCGGTAGGCAACCGGTCAAGAACGAGGGGGAAGAATGACTGACAAGTTCATGAGTCCGCACGACGTAGAGGCGATCCCTGGCACCGAGGGGTGGGAGAGGCTCTACCCGTACCACTACCAGTTCAGCAAGGACGATCCCGATCGCGCCGCGTTCGAAGAGAGTCAGCTGTGGTTCTACGACGGCCTGCACTACCCAGAGCCACACTACCCGTTCGATCTGATCTGGGACGAGGCTTGGTTCCTGGCGCTCTCTCAAAACAACACGCGCACGTTCCTCATGCCTCCGGCGCTCGGTATCGACCACCGCATCATCAACGGTCATGTGTACATCACGCCGGTGGGCGTGGCCGACCCCGAAGAAGTGGGCCGGCGGGTGCCCACCTTCATGAAGCGCGCCGGCTACTACTACGAGAACTGGGACCGTCTCTACGAGGACTGGAAGGTCAAGGTCAACGGCCTTCTGGTCGAGCTCGAGGCCGTGAAGTTCGAGCCCCTGCCCGAGGTCGAAGACGAGACCCTGGTCTTCGAGAACCGCGGTATCGGGAGCGGATACGAACTCCTTGCCAAGTACGACGAGCTGATCAACATGGGCCTGAAGGTGTGGCAGTACCACTTCGAGTTCTTGAACCTCGGGTACGCCGCCTACGTCACCTTCATCAACACGGCCAACACGATATTCCCCGACATCCCCATCTCGACGCTCACACGGATGGTCTCGGGCATCGATGTAGTCATGTACAAGCCGGATTCCGAGCTTGTCCGTTTGGCGAAGTTGGCCATCGAGAACGGGCTCGACCAGTTGCTCATCGACAACAAGAGCTCCGCGGCCGTCATGACCGAGATGGCGAACACCACCGCCGGCAAGTACTGGCTCGACGAACTCGAGAAAGCTCGCTATCCGTGGTTCCACATCTCCACGGGCACCGGGTGGTACCACCACCATTCATCCTGGAACGATGACCTCGACGTGCCCTTCGCCTCGATCGTGATGCACATCGAAGCGATCAAGGCGGGCAAGCAGGTGGGGCGTCCCACCGAGAAGCTCATCGAGGAGCGCGAGGCTCTGATCGAGGAGTACCGTTCGCTGATCGGCACCGACGCCGACAGGGAAGCGTTCGACCAGGTGCTCGCCGTTGCCCAGCGCGTGTTCCCCTACGTGGAAGACCATCTCTTCTACGTGGAGCACTGGTTCCATAGCATCTTCTGGAACAAGATACGGGAACTGTCGGATGTCCTGGTGGGTGCGGGCTTCTTCAAGGACCGGGAAGACATCTGGCTGCTCAAGCGCGGCGAGATCCGCGACGCATTGTGGGATCACGTCACCAGCTGGGCCACCGGCACCATCGCCCGCGGTCCCTCGTACTGGCAGAAAGAGATCGACTGGCGCAAGGGCATCATGGAGAAGTTCCAAGCGTGGTCGCCTCCGCCCGCACTCGGTACGCCGCCTGATGTGGTCACGGAGCCCTTCAGCATCGTACTCTGGGGCGTGACGACGTCGGTGTTGAAGAACTGGCTCAAGGGCGTGGAAGCGGTCACCGAAGGCGGCGTCGAGGAGCTCATGGGAGCCCCGGGTTCATCGGGCGTCGTGGAAGGTCGCGCTCGGGTGATCAAGTCGGCGAAGGAGTTGAGCAGCCTACTCGAGGGCGAGATCCTGGTGGCCACCACCACCTCGCCGAGTTGGGCCCCTGCCTTCACGAAGATCGCAGGCGCAGTCACCGACGTCGGCGGGGCGATGTGCCACGCGGCCATCGTGTGTCGCGAGTACGGCCTTCCCACCGTTGTGGGTACCGGCAGAGGCACAACGACCATCAAGACGGGCGACCTCGTCCGCATCGATGGTGACGCGGGCAGTGTGACCATCCTCGAGAGAGCCTGACCGACTGGACGGAGGACGCCGCCGGCGTTGGCCGGCGGCGTCTGACCACCCAGGGAGACGAGGTATACGCGATGTCCGACAAAGAGAAGCGCATAGTGCTGTGGTACGAGGAGCTGGAAGGCAGCGACTTCCCGCTCGTGGGGAAGAAGAACGCCAATCTCGGCGAGATGCTCAAAGGCGGCATCAGGACGAGTCCGGGCTTCGCTCTGACACTGCACGCCAACGACATGTTCATCGAGGAGACCGGCATCAAAGGCGAGCTCGGCTCCTACCTCAGCGCCCTCGGAGAGGCGACACTCGAGGCTTGCCAGGAGGCGAGCGACGCCGCAGTGAAGCTCATACTCGAGGCGGAAGTCCCGCCGGCCATCGTCGACGAGGCGTGCGCCGCCTATCAGCGACTCTGCGAGTTGTCGAATACCGAGAACGTGCCCGTGGCCGTGCGCTCGAGCGGTGCCGTCTCCATGCCCGGACAGATGGAGACCTACCTGAACATCCGCGGCGAGGGCGACCTGATCGAGTACATCAAGAAGACGTGGGCGAGCGCGTACCACGTCGAGGCCATCACCTACCGCCTCAACAAGGGCTGGGGATTCTTGCTCAACATAGGGGTCGGAGTGCCGAAGATGGTGAACTCCCGGGTATCCGGAGTCTCCTTCACGCTCAACCCGTTGAACGGCGACCGATCGAAGATCGCGGTGGATGTGAGCTACGGGCTTGGCGAGGCCGTCGTCAGCGGACTGGTCACGCCCGACAACTACCTGGTCGACAAGGTCACGCTCAACCCTATCCGGAGCACCAAGGGCAGCAAAGAGGTCATGTGCGTCTACAACGCCAGCGGGAGCGACTGCGCCTTCGTCGACGTGCCCGCCGAGGACAGGGAACACTTCTGCGTGACCGCCGAGGAGCTGACGGAGATCTGCCGGGTCAGCAAGGTGATCGACAAGTACTACGGCAAACCGTACGACATCGAGTTCGCGATCGACGCCGATCTGCCCTTTCCCGAAAACGTGATCATCCTTCAGGTGCGCCCGGAGTCTGTCTGGTCGAAGAAGGCGGACGAAGGCAGGACCGAGCAGAAGAAGGACGCTATGGACCGGATCGTCAGCCAGCTGATCACGGGCGTGCGCATCAAGTGACTCCGCCCGGGTCTCGCACCGCGTTGGCGTCCCCTCAACCATAACTCAGCTTATATATTCAGTAAGAAATAAGAATTGGACATAAGGTCTCGCCCCGCGTAGAGTCCGAGCACTTGGTCCGTGGGGGATGCCGGTCCGGCAAGAGACGGAACCAAGGGAATGGGGATAAGAGATGGATCTTCGCGACTTCGTAGCCAAGCTTGAGAAGACTGGTGACCTGAAGCGGGTCACCGCCGAGGTCGACTGGGATCTCGAGATGAGCCACATCGCCAAGCTCGTCGAGGAGAAGGACGGGCCGGCGATCCTGTTCGAGAACATCAAGGGGCACGACCCCTCGTACTCGGTGTTCTTCGGTGCCTACAGCAACACGCGGCGGCTTGCCACCGTACTCGGGCGCCGGGTCGACATGAGCATGGTGGAGCTCTCCTATGAGTGGATGAAGCTCTCCGTGGGCGAACTGATCAAGGCAAAAGAAATCGAGACGGGTCCCGTCTTCGAGAACATCATCGAGGGCGACGACATCGACGTGTACAAGATCCCGTCGCCCAAGTTCTACGAGAAAGACGGCGGCCGCTACATCGGCACCGCCTGTTTCATGGTGGTGCGCGACCCCGAGACCGGCGAGATCAACCTGGGCACCTACCGCAGCCAGGTGCTCGATGCCAAGACGGTGGGCGCCCAGATCCTCAAAGGCAAGCGCGGCGACCGTATCCTTCAGAAGTACCGCAAGAAGGGCGAGAAGATGCCGGTGTGCCTGGTCGTCGGTTGCGACCCGCTGCTGATGCTGGCGGGGAGCGCGATGGTCGAGAACGCCAGCGAGTATGACGTGGTGGGCACGCTGCGCGGCGAGCCGGTTGAGATCGTCACGGCCCCCCTCACCGGGCTACCGATCCCCGCCACGGCGGAGTGGGTGCTCGAGGGCTACATCGACGGCGACAACCTGCGCCCCGAGGGTCCGTTCGGCGAGTACACGGGCTACTACACGGAAGAGCTGTACCATCCGGTGTCGAAGCCGGCGATCGACGTGGAGCGCATCTACCACCGGAACGACCCGATCTTCCTGGCGGCCTCCGTCGGCCGCCCCGTCAACGACAACCACATGATGCTGGCCTTCGTGCGCAACGCCACGCTGTGGACGGAACTCACCAAGATGGGCATCCCGGGCATCCAGTCGGTGTACATGCCGCCTGAGGCCTGCGGCCGCTTCTGGGCCATCGTGTCGGTGAAGCAGCTCTACCCCGGCCACTCCAACCAGGTGGCGGCCGCTGTCATCGCCAGCAACACCTGCACGTACGGCCTGAAGGGTCTGATCATCGTCGATCACGACATCCAGGCCGACGACCTGCAGCGGGTCTGGTGGGCGCTCGCCACTCGCTACGACGCGGCGCGTGGCACCCAGATCATCAACCGCGGTCGCTCGACCCCCCTCGACCCCGCTCTCGACGCCGACAACAAGTTCATCACCTCGCGCATCATCCTCGACGCCACCATCCCCTTCGAATGGAAGGAGAAGCCGGTGGAAGTGAGCATGTCGCCCGAGGTGCTGGAGTCGATCAAGGCTCGCTGGTCGGAGCTCGGGCTCGACTGAGCGACGGCTACCGTCCTCGCCAGATGCGACCCGGTCGACTGCCACCGACCGCGGACCGACCGACCATCAATCGACTGACCGTGAAGCGATAAGGAGGTGACGCCGACCATGCAGAAGGACAAAGACACCGCTGTAGAGAGAGCGGCGAAGATCAAGCTGGTGGTGCTCGACGTACACGGCGTTCTCACCAGCGGCATGATCCTCTACAACGACGAAGGCACGAAGTTCCAGGCCTTCCACCACGACGATGGGTTCGGCGCCAACTGCCTCATGATGCTGGGCGTCGACGTGGCGTTCATGACGCGCAAGTCGAAGAGCGCGGCCATCCGTGCCGCCGAGATCGGCGTGAAGAACGTGTACCAAGCCAAGAACAAGCTGGCGAAGCTCGAAGAGGTAGCCGCCGAGCGCGGCATCGGCTTCGACGAGATCTGCTTCGTGGGCGACGAGATCATCGACATCGGCGTCATGAAGGAAGTGGGGTTCGCGGCGAGCCCCGCGAACGGCGTGCCCGAGGTGCAGGAGATCTCGCACTGGGTCACCGAACGGAAGGGCGGCGAGGGCATGCTGCGTGAGCTCGCCGAGTTCATCCTGCGCGCGCAAGGCAAGTGGCAAGGTCTGGTCGACAAGGTCTCCTCAAAAGGATGGGGTTGATGGCGAACAAGTACTACAAAGACAACCGCGAGTTCATCAAGGGGCTTGACGAAGCCGGGCTCCTGGTCACCGTAGAGCAGGAAGTCGACTGGGACATGGAGATGGGCGCCATCGTGCGCCGCGTGTGCGAGATGAAGGGTCCCTCGCCCTACTTCAAGAGCATCAAGGAATATGAGGGGTTCGAGGCTTTGGGCGCCCCGTTGGCGACCTACCCGAAGTTGGCGCTGGCCCTCGGCCTGCCGCCGGATGCCTCCATCCCGGAGATCGGTCGGGTATACACGGAGCGCACGAACGGCGCCCCGATCCAGCCGGTGGTCGTAGAACGTGACGCCGCGCCGTGCAAGCAGAACATCATCACCGGTGACGACGTCGACCTCTTCGACCTGCCCGCGCCGATGGTGCACGACGGCGACGGCGGCCGCTACCTCGCCACCTGGCACATGGTGGTGTCGCGCGAGCCGGACAGCGGTGACGTCAACTGGGGCATGTACCGCCAGATGGTGTTCGACGAGAAGACCATGACGGGCCCGGTGCTGCCCTTCAGCGACATGGGCAAGATGTTCTACAACAAGTACGTGCCGCGCAACCAGCCCATGCCCTTCGCCACGGTCATCGGCATGGACCCTCTGAGCGGCATCGCGGCCTGCGCTCCGTCCCCCATACCCGAGGACCAGTTCACGGGCATGATGATGGGCGAGCCGGTCGAACTGGTGAAGTGCGAGACCAACGACCTCCTGGTGCCCGCCAGCGCCGAGATCATCATCGAGGGCGAAGTGCTGCCCGGCATCAACATGCTCGAGGCTCCCTTCGGTGAGTACACCGGCTACCGCACCTCGCCGCGCGAGCCCCGCGCCGTGTACCGCGTGCATGCCATCACGTACCGCGACCGGCCCATCGTGGCCGTGTCGAACATGGGCATCCCCACCGACGAGGGCCAGCTCCTCCGCTCCTTCTCGCTGGGACTCGAGATGGAGAAGCTGCTGCGGAGCCAAGGCATCCCCATCACCGGTGTGTACATGCTGCCCGAATCCACGCACCACTTGGTCGTGGTGGGCACGAAGCCGGCGTACAGCGGCATCGCCTCGCAGATCGCTCAGCTCGTGTTCGGCAGCAAGCTCGGCCCCTGGTTCCACCAGGTGATCGTGGTGGATCAGACGGTCGACATCTACAACGTGAACGAAGTGATCCATGCCTTCTCTACGCGCTGCGATCCGGCGCGCGACATCCACATCTACCGCGAGTCGGCAGGCACGCCGCTCAACCCGTACGCCTCGCCGGCGGACCGCAAGGTGGGGCGCGGCTCGAAGGTGCTGTTCGACTGCCTGTTCCCACTCGACTGGAGCCGGGCGGATACACCGATCCTGGTCTCGTTCAACACCGTGTACCCGCAGGACATCCAGGACAGAGTGCTGGCCCAGTGGACCAACTACGGCTTCAGCGAGTAGTGACGCCGCTGGCGATCACGCCTCGAGAGGAGATGAGATGATCGAGTACGATACGTTCTTCCTGGGTGAGCCCGAAGCGGTGCTCCAGGACGAGGTCACCGAGATCGTGATCCGCGACCTCAGCCCCGGCCGGCGCAAGTATCGCGCCGCCTACGCCGAGGTACGTCTGTCGAGCGACCCCGACAAGTATGCCGACCGCCTCTGGCCCCGTTTGGGTCGGGGTCAGTGGTTGGGCATCCCGTGGTCGGTGGAAGTCATCCGCGAGGTGAACAAGATCCCTGAAGCCTGGCGTTAGGAGCGGCCTGTGGCGTTCAGAGACCTGAGGGCCGCCGTCGAGCACCTCCGGGAGACATCGAGTCTCCTGGAGGTGGCGGCGGCCCTCTCACCCCGTCATGAAGTGGCCGCCCTTCTCGATGCCGTATCCCGGGAACGTGGCGGCGCGGTGCTGTTCACCGGCATCGCCGATCACGATGTGCCCGTTATCGCCAATGTGATCCACGACCGCACCGTCCTTGCCGACGCCATGGGAGTCTCGCTGGACGAACTGGTGGAGCGTTTCGCCGAGCGGGTCACGGCTCCTATCGACCCGGTGGCGGCGACGGATGCCCCGGTGCTCGAGGTCGCCGTGCACGATGTCGACCTTTCCGCGCTCCTCCCCATCCTCACCCACTACGAGGCCGACTCCGGCCCGTACATCACCACCGGCATGGCCAGTGTCATGAACCCCGACACCGGCACCATAGAGCGCACGATCTGCCGTATGGAGCTCAGGGGACGAGACCGTCTTGGCATGGCCTTCGTCAACCCGCCGCTTGCCGATACGTATCGGGCGCACGGTAGGGACGTCGAGATGCCGGTGGCGGTCGTGATAGGTCTGGAGCCGGCGACCTTCGTGTCGGCGGCGCTGCCGGCCCCTCCGGGTGCCGAGAAGATGGCCTATGCCGGCGGGCTGAGGCTGGAGGCGGTGGAGATGGTCACCGGACCCCTCACCGGTCTCACCGTTCCGGCGCGCGCCGAGTTCCTGCTGGAGGGGGTGCTCGTTCCCGGCGAAGAGCGCGCGGACGGGCCGTTCGGGGAGATCAGCGGGTACTCCATGGTCTTCGAGTCGATCCCCACCTTCGAGGTGCGGCGCGTGCATCACCGTGCGTCCCCCCTCTACCACGCGCTGTTCCCCACGGGCCCGGAGGGCGATCTCATAACCGCTCTCACCGTCGAAGCCGCCATCGTGCCTCAGTTGCGGCGGGTGTATCGATTCGCCCGTAGCCTGCATTTCGTGCCCGGTACGTTCGGCATGAGCCTTGTGGCTCAGGTCGCTCCGGCTGACAAGGGACGGGTTCGTGGGCTCTTGTACCACCTGCTCTCTCTCGAGCGCGTGAAGAAGGTGGTATTGGTCTCCGAAGACGTAGACCCGACCGACGCGCGTGAAGTCGAGTGGTCGGTGATCACCCGCGTGCAGCCCGACGAGGACCTCGTGGTCATCGAAGGAGTGTACGGGCACCCGATCGACCCGTCGTGCCGACCGGGGCAACGCACGGCTCGCGTGGGCATCGACGCCACCGGCTTCGAGCGGGTGGGAGGTCGCGAGAAGGCTCGCGTGCCGGCGGAGGCCGCCGAGAGAGCGGCAGCCGTGCTGGCGAAGGCCGCCGAAGGCCGATAATCTGAGTCACGCTACCGACGCCGTCCCAGGCGAGACGGTGGGGTGTGCACCGGCGGCCGCGGGGGTCGCCCTGGAAGGAGAGACGTGAAGCGACTCATCGTGGGCATCTCGGGGGCGTTGGGCACCGTGTACGGCGTCCGGCTGCTCGAGACGCTGCAGAGAAGCGACGTGGAGACGCACCTCGTGATGACGGAGTCCACGCGCCGGGTCATCCAGTTGGAGACCGGTTTCCACGTAGAGGCGATCGAGGCCCTGGCCGACTTCGTGCACGACAACCGGGACATCGGCGCCCCCATCGCTTCGGGGTCGTTCCTCACCTCGGGCATGGTGGTCGCGCCATGCTCCATGAAGAGCCTCTCCGCCATCGCTCACAGTTACAACGAGAACCTGCTCATTCGGGCGGCCGATGTCGTGCTCAAAGAGAGCCGGAAGCTCGTGCTCGTCACGCGCGAGACTCCTCTACACCTCGGCCACCTGCGTCTGATGACCCAGGCCGCGGAGACGGGGGCCGTCATCCTGCCGCCCATGCCCAGCTTCTACCACCAACCCGAGACCATCGACGACATAGTCAACCAGACCGTGGGCAAGGTGCTCGACCAATTCGAGATCGAACACGATCTGTTCAGACGTTGGGAGGGCACGACCGTGCGCATGCGTACAGGACAGGGGGAGCAATGAGCCGCACACCGGCGAAGGCTCCCGCCGCGACGTACTGGAACCCGATCCTCGAGACGATGCCGCTCGAGCGGCTGCGCGAGGTTCAGTTCCGCAAGTTCCGGCGCATCGTCACCTGGGCGTACGAGAACTCCCGCTTCCATCGGGCGCACTATGAAGCAGCCGGTTTCGAGCCGGGCGATCTGCGTTCGCTCGCCGACGCGGCCCTGGTGCCCAAGGTGGACAAAGGTCACATGCGCGGCATCCAGCGCAAGGACCCGTTCCCTTACGGCGACATGCTCTGCGTGCCGCTCGAGCGCGTCACCGAGTTCCGTCAGACCTCCGGCACCACCGGGCAGGCCGTCTACCAGGCAGATACTTGGCAAGACTGGGAATGGTGGGCCGAATCGTGGAGCTACCTGCTCTACGCCCAGGGGTACAGAGACACAGACCGAGTCTTCCTGCCCTTCGGTTATAATATCTTCGTAGCCTTCTGGGCCGCCCACTATGCCGCGGAGAAGATGGGTTGCGAGGTGGTCCCCGGCGGCGTCCTCGACACCGAGGCCCGCATCCTGAAGATGCAGGAGCTACAGACCACGGCCATGATGGCCACCCCCACCTACGTGCTGGGCATGGCGGAGACGGCCCACTCCATGGGCATCGACCCCACCCGCGACCTGGCCGTGCGCCGCATCACCTGCGCCGGCGAACCTGGGGCCAGCATCCCAGCCACCAAGCACCGCATCGAAGAGGCGTGGGGCGCCAAAGTGTACGACCATTGCGGAGCCACCGAGATCGGAGCGTGGGGCTTCGAGTGCGAGGATCAGTCGGGCGGCATCCACGTGAACGAGGCTCTGTTCCTGGCCCAGGTAGAAGATCTCGAGACAGGCGAGTTGATCGAGGAACCTGGTCGGCGCGGCAAGATGATCATCACGGCGCTCGACCGCATCGGCATGCCCTGCGTACGCTTCGATTCAAAGGATGTGGTGGAGTGGGGCGAAGAGCCGTGCTCCTGCGGCCGCACATTCCGTCTGTTCAAAGGCGGCGTCGTCGGTCGGTCTGACGACATCACCAAGGTGAAAGGTGTACTCCTCGCCCCGAGCGCCATCGAAGAGGTGGTGCGCTCCTTCGCTCAGCTCGGTGACGAGTACGAGGTGGAGGTGACCAAGCGCGGCGACTTGGACGTGATCTCGCTGAAGGTCGAACCGGCGCCGGGGGTCGATCTCACCGGTCCGGCGCAGGACGACGTGCTCCGTGGTCTCAAGGACCAACTCCGACTGAAGACGAACCTCGGCTACAAGGTGGAAGTGGTGGAAGCGGGCTCGCTTCCCCGCTATGCAGTGAAGGCCCAGAGGTTCAAGGACCTGAGGAAGGTGAACGGCTGATGAGCTCAGCATCCGTGCCCCCGCCCGGATCGGACGCGACCGGCGCCGGCGATCCCTACGCCGAGTTGCTGGTCGAACTCGACCGCAGCGTCCAGGCTATCCGCGAAGCCGCCCTGCGGCTGAAGAAGGCCGCCGACGGTATGCAGGCCGTGGAGCGCAACGCCGACCGGGTCCTTGCCTCGACGCGCATGCTCGAGATCAACGTATCCGACATACTGCGCGACAGTGATGGGTTCGCAAGCTGGGACGACCATCGGGAGTGAGGCTCGCCCGGGAGGCGGGCCGGAGGGAGGCGACATGAGGGTCGTGCTGGTGACAGGAGCCAGCTCCGGTTTTGGGGCGGCTATCGCGCGTGAGTTCGCGGGGCCTGGCTCGGCCCTCATGTTGGCGGGCCGGGACGAGGGCCGCACCCGCGAGACGGCCTCCGCCGTCGAGCAGGCGGGAGGTCGCGTGGAGACCTGGCTGGGCGACCTCTCCGACCCAGAGAGTTGCGCCCACCTTGTGCGCGAGACGATGGACCGGTTCGGGCGCTTGGACGTGCTTGTGAACAACGCCGGCATCATCTACCGCTCGAACGCGGAGCAGACCACCCCCGAGCAGTGGCGCAGCACCATGGCGGTGAATGTGGACGCGGTGTTCTACATGAGCAGAGCGGCGATCCCCGTGATGCGGACCCAGGGCGGAGGAGTGATCGTCAACGTGGCCTCCGACTGGGGTCTGGTGGGGGGTGAGCAGGCCGTGGCCTACTGTGCGAGCAAGGGGGCGGTGGTGCTCATGACCAAGGCCATGGCGCTCGACCACGCCCGGGAAGGTATCCGGGTGAACGCCGTCTGCCCGGGCGATTGCGACACCCCGATGCTCGACGCCGAGGCCGCCCAGCGAGGGGTCGACCCGGCCGAGTCTCGGCGCGAGTCGGCGGAGGCGCTGCCTCTCGGTCGGATCGGGCGACCGGAAGAGGTGGCGAAGCTGGTCGCCTACCTGGCGTCGGACGCCGCCGCCTTCATCACCGGCACGGCCATACCCATCGACGGCGGCAACACCGCGGGCTGATCCGGGGTTCACGCGGCGCCAGAAGCGCCGGGTGTAGCGGTCGTATCAGATCCGGACGCCACCGCTCGAACTCGTCAGCTGTTGAGGGTGGTCGAGCGCCGGGAATCGCGTGTTTCCGTGGACGCCGCGCGCCTGATATCCTGCGCGGGTGCAGCGAGAGGAGAACGTGTCCGGGGAAGAGCTACGGAGGGTCCCACCTCCATCGCATCTCGCAGACCGTCGCCGGAAGCGTCGTCGACGCCGGTTCGGCGTGCGTGTAGCGGGGGCGCTGGTCGTGGTCGGCGCAGCCGCCGGCGCGTGGCTCTGGGTGTCGTTCGGTCCTGACGTCTTGGGCGGGTTGTCGGTGCAAGCCGCTCCGCCTGCTCCAACGGTGACCTCACTCGCCCCGGCGCTCGCCGTCCCCACGACTACCCCGCCCACGACGGCCGTCACGACCACCACCACCACCCTCCCCGAACCCGGTGACAAGCGCGAGCCTGGCAGCCACTATGGGCCCATCAACACGGCGTTCGCCGGTGTCACCATGTTCCGCGGCAATGGCTCCCGCACCTACTACGGAGAGGGGCCGCTTCCCCGCAAGCCCGAAGTGCTGTGGCGCTTCGGGCCGATGGAAGGTCTCTCCACCCACAACCACCAGCCGAAGGTGTGGACCGGCGTCGGTTGGACCGGCCAGCCGTCGGTCTTCGAGCGTGATGGTCACACGTGGGTGGTCTTCGGTGCCTACGACAAGATGATCCATTTCCTCGACGCCGATACCGGCGATCGCATCTACCCCGACTTTCCCGGCGGCGACATCTACAAGGGCTCGGTCACGGTCGACCCCGACGGCTACCCTCTCGTCTACATGGGCTGCCGTGACAACGAGTGGAAGGTCATAGCCATCGATGGTCCGGAGCCCAAGCTGCTGTGGAAGATGAACGCATACGACACAGAGATGGTCTGGAACGACGACTGGGATGGCAACGCGGTCGTGCGCGACGACTTCGCCTTCGTTCCTGGGGAGAACAGCCACTTCTTCATAGTGAAGCTCAACCGTGCTTACGGGGACGACGGCCGGGTGCGGGTGAAGCCTGAAGTGGTGCTCGACTTCCCCGGCTACACCCAGCAGCTCTTTCGAGACATCGGCGATCAGGAAGTGTCGATCGAGAACTCCCCCGCTCTCGTGGCTGACCGAGTGTACTTCTCGAATTCCGGTGGTCTGGTGCATGGACTCGACGTAGGGGCCACCCTGGTCGGAACGGGGGCTGGAGGCGATGAGCCGGCGCGGGGTCGCGACGCCTATCCGGAGGTCTTCGAGTTCTGGATGGGTGATGACACCGACGCCAGCGTCGTCGTGGACGACGAGGGGTTCTTGTACGTTGCCGCTGAACTCCAGCGTTTCCTTCCTCGAGCCGCCGAAGTCGGACAGATCGTGAAGCTCGACCCGCGGAAGAACGGCCCGGAGGACGATCCCATCGTCTGGTCGGTGGCGGTGGATCGACGGGCCGACGAGGGGCTGTCGGGCATCTGGGCGACTCCCGCTCTGTACCGGGACATGCTGTACGTTCCCACCCACGAGGGCTCGCTCCTCGGTATCGATCGGATGACCGGCGACATCCTGTGGCGCAAACCCTTCACCACCCACGCCTGGGGGAGCGCGGTCGTGGTAGACGGCACTCTCGTCGTGGGCGACACGAAGGGAGTCCTACACGCCTACGACGTCGCCGACACAGGACACGAGCCCGACGAGATATGGGCGGTCCGCCTGCCGAGCGGCGGCGCTCTCGAGTCCACACCCGTCGTGTGGAAGGGTCGCATATACGTGGGCTGTCGCGATGGGTATTTCTACTGCCTGGGAGACCGCTGAATCGCGGCGTCGAAGCCTCGATTCCGCGCGAACCCAGCGCCGATTCCGCGGCCGCCCGATTCCGCTCCTGCTCATCAGGTTCTCTGCAGCGAACTCGGTATCGTGTATTCTGTAGTTATCTAGGTAAGTTGACGGTGGGGGAGCCGTGGCGTCCTAGCGATCTGGGGGAGGTCGAGCGCATGCAGGCGGGGTCTTCTGGGGGAGGATCACGGGGCCCACAGGCGCTGGGGAGTGGCGACGGGGGCCGCGTTCGGGATTCGAAGACGAAGCACCGCACGTACGAGCCTGCGTACGTGCACATCGTCCGCATCGTGAGCGCGCGCATCGCAGCCGGTGAGTATCGCCCCGGCGACCAACTCCCCTCGGAATCGGGGTTCTGCGCGGAGTTCGACGTCAGTCCCATGACGCTCAGGCGGGCTGTCAACATCCTGGTGGACAGAGGGTTGGTCACGACCGCCCAGGGGCGAGGCACCTTCGTCCGCGGGTTGTATCTGGGCGAGGCTTCCTTCACGTTGCAGCAGCTGACCGATCGCTGGCGCGACGCGTCGACGGAGGTCCGCCTGCTCACCGCGTCTATCGTGCCCGCGCGGGAAGATGTGGCGGTCATGCTCGGCCTCGGCCCGGGAGACAGCGCGGTGTTCTTGCGCCGGCTGTTCCTGAACGATGGGCACCCGTTCATGTGCCACTCCGAGTTCGTGGTGTACGACCCGCGCCGACCGTTGGTGGAGTCGCAGCTGCAGATCACATCACTCGATGGAGTCCTGAAGTCGGCGGGCGGTGAGGGATTCGCCAGGGCGCGTCTTTCGATTCGCGCGGTGAATCTCGATGACGAGACTGCCGGCTATCTCGAGCGCCCGGCCGGCACGGCCGTATTCTGTCTGGAGCACACCTTCGAAGACTTCGATGGGGCCCCGGTGAGCTGGGGCCAGTTCTACTTCCTCAGCGACGAGTTCCAGCTGGTCACGACACTCGGCGCGGACTGGCCAGAGTGATGGGTAACGGCGCGCCGAACCCGTCGGGGGGAGAAGACGGGCGCAGGATGCACGAGTTGGTGCGTGCTATCGCCGACCTGGATGAGCCCGTGGCTCTCGGGCTCGCGGAAGCGGCGCTGGCGGCCGGCGAGAGTCCCCTGGCCATCACACAGGCCGGGGAAGAGGGCATGCGTCTGGTGGGTGAGCTCTACGAGCGGGGCACCTACTACCTCTCGGGACTCATCATGGCAGGCGAGATCTTTCGAGGCATCCTTGCCAGGTTGGGACCGGAGCTCGAGGCCGAGCAGAGTGGAGGGGCATCCGGTCGGGTGCTTGTCGGCACGGTTCAGGGCGATATCCACGACATCGGCAAGAACATCCTTGCCACCGTGTTGAGGGGGTTCGGGTTCAGCGTGCACGACTTGGGCGTCGACGTGTCGCCGGCGAGATTCCTGGAGGAGGCCGGCGCCTTCGCCCCAGATGTCGTAGGGCTCTCGGGGCTCACGTCGGCATCGTACGCCTCGATGAGGGACACGGTGGACGTCTTCCGTGCCGCCGGGGGTGAGCTCGCCGATCTGCCCATCGTCATCGGCGGAGTGGTCGTGGACGAGACAGTCGCCCGGTACACGGGGGCTCGCTACTGGGCGAGCGACGCTATGGAAGGCGTTCGGATCTGTGAGGAACTCACCGCCCGCTGAAGCAGGTGCCTCGTTCCCGCCGTGACCGGTCCGCGCATCCCCAGTATCCTCTTCTTGACGGGGCTTCCGGCGACGCGATCCCTGCGCATTTGACTCCTTCTCTATAGATATATATATTGTTCATGGAGGTGGTTTCGCACCGCCCGACGAGGCGCGCACGACACCGGGGGAAGGGGGCGACGGTGACCGAGGAGACGAGAGCGCTATACGACCTCCGCCTGGGGCGGTACCAGGCTGCTATCGCCCTGGAGCCCACGGATCGCGTCCCTATCGCAGCCGGCAGCAACTACTTCGCCGAGGTGTACTCGGGTAACACCAACCAAGAGACGCTGTACGATCCGGCGAAGTGGCTCGCGGCGGAGATGGCTTTCGTCCGCGACTTCCCAGAGACCGACGTGCTTCGCAACAACCGCCTCTGGGGCCCGCAGTTGGACGCGATCGGCCTTCGCACGTACAAGCTGCCCGGCCGCGATCTTCCTGCTCGAGACCAGTTCCAGTTCGTCGAGCGGGAATACATGATGGCCGATGAGTACGACGAGCTCATCGCAGACCCGCTCGCGTTCATGTTCGAGCGCTGGCTCCCGCGTGTGTTGGGAGAGTACGAGTCTCCCGGCTCGTCCCGCTCCTACCTGGCGTTCCTCAAGAGCGGCATGGCACAGAGCATGTTCGCGCAGATCATGCGCAACCGTTCGGCTCAGCTGCAGGAGGTCTGCGGCATGCCCCAGCCGATGACGGGTGCATTCGTAGCTCCGTTCGACGTGCTGGCCGACACTATGCGGGGTCTCACCGGGGCGATCATGGACTGCTTTCGTCAGCCCGAGAAGGTCGTGGCGGCGTGCGACCGTCTGGTGGAGGAGATGGCCAACTTCGCGCTCAGCACCGCCGACCCACTCCGGCGCTATCCGATCTTCGTGCCCACGCACAAGGCGTGCTTCCTCTCTCCGGAGCAGTTTGACAGGTTCTACTGGCCCTCGTTCAAGAGGGTGCTCGAGATCCTCATCGGCGCGGGGTACAAGGTACGCGCCTATTTGGAGGGTGACTGGGGCGCCCATTGGCACCATATGCTGGAACTCCCCAAGGGCAGCGTCGTCTGCGATATCGATAACCAGGGCGACATCTTCAGGGCGAAGAAGGACATCGGGCACCACCAGTGCCTGGCGGGGGGGATCCAGGACTCGGAGTTCATCCTGGGCACGCCCGAGGGCATCCGCTCTCGTGTGCGAGAGCTGTGTGAAACGGTGGGTGAAGGCGGTGGCTTCATAATCGGTGGGGGGTGCAACATCCCCTACACCACGAAGCCTGAGAACTACCGCGCCATGATCGACGCCGTTCTCGAGTTCGGCGTCTACTCACCCGACATCGCGCCACGGCCGAAGGACACGGCCGGTCCGATCGAAGTGCGCGCTTTCGCTTTTCCCAAGCGGGCTACGCCGTGGCAGGTGAAGAAAGGGGAACTCGGGGGGAGCGTGCCGGGCGACGAGCGTCTGATCCGAGAACCCTGGGAGCAACTCGAAGCCATGGCCTACGCGTGGCTGTGGCAATGGACCATGTGAGCGGGCTGGACCACGTGTTGGGCTGGCACTGTGTTAGGGGGAAGAGTGACTGAGGAGAGGAACGAGGGTTTGCACCCACTCACCGTGGCGCTGCGGGACCTCGACGAGACAGCGGTGAACACGCTTGTCGAGCATGAGATCGACGCGCAGACGCCCGCGTTGAGAGTCGTGGGCTACCTGAACGACGGCATGGTCGCGGTGGGTCGACTCTTCGCGGAGGATGAGTACTTCATCAGCCAACTCATCTTCTCGGCTGAGATCTTTCGTGGAGTCATGGCCCGGCTGGCGCCGCTGCTCGGAGGCGCCGATCCCGGCGAGGGCGGAGGAAAGGTCGTCGTCGGCACGGTCAAGGGCGACATCCACGACATCGGCAAGAACATCGTGGTGACCCTGCTGCGGGGGTCGGGCTTCGAGGTCGTGGACGTGGGTGTTGACGTACCGGCCGAGCGCTTCGTGGAGGCCGTTCGCGAGTCCGGGGCGAAGGTGGTGGGGCTGAGCGCACTCCTCAACTTCACGTACCCCGAGATGAAGCACGTCGTGGACACGTTCGTCGCGGCCGGGCTGCGAGATCAGGTGAGCATCATCGTAGGCGGTTCGCCGGTGAACGAACAGGTGCGGGAGTTCGCCGGTGCGGACCACTACGCCGAAGATGCGGTGACCGGTGTGGACATCTGCGCGAGCATCTACCGGTAGGCGGCGGCATGTTGCTGATCGGCGAACGCATCAACACTGCCCGCGACGAGATCCGCGACGCCGTCGTAGCCCGCGACGCCGGCACCGTGGAGGCTGAGGCGGTCGCCCAGCGCGACGCCGGCGCCCACTACCTTGACGTCAACTGCGGCTCGGTGACCATGGAGGAAGAGCCCGAGTCGCTGGCGTGGCTCGTGCGCACGGCACAGGGCGCCTCGGGCCTGCCGCTGTGCATCGACAGCCCCAGTCCGGCGGCTCTGGCCGCCGGACTGGCCGCCCACGACGGGAAGGCCATCGTCAACTCCATCAGTGGCGAAGAGGCCCGCTACGCGGCCGTCCTGCCCCTGGTGAAGGAGCACGGTTCCTCGGTCGTCGCTCTGGGCATGGACGACCGGGGTATCCCTGGAGGCGGCTTCCCGGCGTTCGACGTGGGCGCCGCCCTGGTCGAACGCCTGTTGGCCGACGGTCTCGCCGTGGGCGACATCTACTTCGATCCGCTCGTGCGTTCTCTCGGCACCGACCCTGAGGCGATCATCGCCACTCTGGAACTCATGGCCCGACTCGGCGAGGGCTACCCCGGGCTCCACTTCGTCACGGGGCTCAGCAACGTCTCGTACGGTCTGCCGGAGAGGCGGCATATCAATCGCGCATTCGCCGTCCTCGGTGTGGCGAGCGGACTCGACGCGGTGATCCTCGATCCTCTGGACGGCGTGCTCACCGCCCTCCTCTTCGCGTCGGAGGCGCTGGCGGGCAGAGACAGGTTCAGTCTGCGCTACATCCAGGCGTACAAGGACGGGCGTCTGGCAGTGTAGTCGACCGGGGCCCTTCTTCGGGCCCCGGGCCTCACACGTCTACCCGAAGCGTTCCGGCAGATAGGTCGCGATCTCTGGGAACAGCATCAGGAGTATTGTCCCGATAATGATCGCGTAGAGGAACGGCCAGATGCCGCTGAAGATGGTGGGCGTGCGCACGCCGGCGGCGACCCCCTCCACCACGTACACGTTGATGCCAACCGGCGGAGTGATGACTCCCATGGCCACGACGAACACGATCATCACGCCGAACCAGATGGGATCGTAGCCCAGCGTGTCGACGGCCAGCGGGTAGAAGATCGGTATGGTGAGCAGGATCATTGCCATAGCGTCGATGAACATGCCCAGGATCAGGTGGATGAGCAGGATCAGACCCATGATCACCCATGCGGGAACGGGCAACGATGTGAGTATCTGGGCGAGCTCGTAGGGGATCCGGCTGATGGCGATCAGCCGCCCGTAGATGGTAGCGCCGGCCAGTAGGAACAGGATCATTGCAGATGTGCGCGTGGTGTCCGAGAGGGCCTTGCGTATCTGTGCGTAGCCCAGCCGCCGCTCGACCACGCCCACCAGGAATACCCCAGCGGCGCCGATGGCTCCGGCTTCGGTGGGGGTGAACCAACCTGCGAACAGACCTCCCAAAGACAGGCTGAAGATGAGGAGCGTCTCGATCAGGCCGCCCCTGAGGCTGTGGACGATCTCGCGGAGGTTCGGACGACCCTCCTGACGAGGAGCGAGCTCGGGTTTGCGCAGAGCCGTGATCAGGATGGCGAGCATGAAGAGGACGGTGAGCATGATGCCGGGGAGGATGCCGGCCAGGAACAGCGCGCCGATCGACTGCTCTGTCGCCAGACCGTAAAGCACGAAGATCACGGAGGGTGGTATCAAGATCGCGAGTGTCCCCCCGGCGGCCACACTTGCCGTGGCGAGGGAGTCGGCGTATCGCAGCTTGCGCATCTCCGGCAGCGCGATACAGCCCATGGTCGCGCACGTGGCCGTGCTGGAGCCGCATACGGCTCCGAACAGAGCGCAGGCTACCTCGTTGGCCATCGCCACGCCACCGGGCAGAAAGCCCATGGTCTTGTGCGCGAACTGGTAGAGCTGCGAGCCTATCCCCGCGTGGAAGGCAAAGTAGCCCATGAGCACGAACATCACCAGCATGCTCATGGTGTAGGAGTTGAAGGTGTTGAAGATGTCCTTTGCCACCACCAGGTAGGCGGCCTCAGGCGACACCACCAGCGCGAAGCCTACGAACCCCACGATCGCCATCGCCGCGGCGATGGGCACCTCGAGTCCCATGAGGAGAAGCAGAACGATGACCGAGAGGGCGCCGATCGTGCCGGCGCTCACAGCTGGCCGTCCTGCCGGTTGGTGGGGGGCATCGGGCAGGAGTCGATGGCGGCGGCTGCGTAGAAGTCCATCGCCCCGGATCTCCCCCCGCCGGCGAAGAAGCGCACGACCTTGGCCAGTTCCACGATCGCGTAGATGAGGATGCCGCCCGCCACGATGAACATGATCGGGTAGAAGGGGATCTTGGTCGTTGGGGCGACCTCACCGCTCTTCCAGGTGACGACGCCGTAGTCCGCCACGCGCCACGCGGCCAGGAAGAGGAAGGCCGCCGTCAAGATGCGCACCACGGTCCGATCTATCTTCGCCACACGATCGGGGAATCTATCGACCGCGAGTGTGATGATGGTGTGGCCGCCCTTGATCGCACAGTGAGAGAGCGCGAGGCCCACAGCCAAAGAGGTAAGGAGGCCCGTCCATTCGTACGTACCGCCGATGGGATGGTCGAACGGGCGGAGGATGACGTTCCCCGTGACGAGGAACATCGTCCCTAGTACGACCCAGCCCGCGACCCAGTCGAGGGAGTTCGTCAGCTTCTCCAGCAACCGCCACATAGGTTCCCCCTGCCGACTCTCAGCGTAGGTGTGAGAAACAAGAGGGCTCCGGCATTTCGCCGGAGCCCTCTTGAGAACGTTCTGCTACTGAGCCGGATACATGGCGTTGTACTTGTCGGACAGATCGCGGACGGTCTGGATGATCGCCGCGCCGTCAAGCCCCTTGTCGTCGAGCACCTTCTGGTAGTCGGTGAAGATAGGCGCCATCTTGTCCTTCCAGCGCGTCTGCTCCGCCTCGTCCAGGGTGATCATCTCGATGTCCTTCGCGGCCAGTGCAGCGTCCAGGGCTTCCTGGTTCAGCCGGTCGAACAGACCGAGCACCACTTCGTCGTAGTACTTCTTGCTCACGGTCGCGATCGCCTCCTGATACGGGGCGGGCAACTCATCCCACGAGTCCTTGTTCATGGTCACGAAGAAGTAGTTCACGTAGAGGAACGGGGTGTCTGTGATGTAGTCGGTGACGTCGGCCAGTTTGAAGCCGGTCATGGCTTCGTACGGGCCCACGACGCCTTTGATGACACCGCGCGACTGTGCTTCGTACACCTCAGGCATGGGCAGTACCACCGGGGTCGCGCCCAGGAGCTTCAGGCCGTCGCCCCGAGGGCCGGCAGTGGCGCCGAGTTCCACACCGTTGAGGTCTTCCAGCTTGCGGATCGGCACCTTCATGAGCAGCTCGCCGGGACCGGTTGCGAAGCTCATGAGCAACTTGGCATCGTCGATCTCGGCAGGTGCGAGTGTCTCCAGACCTTCTGTGAGCGCAGCACCCGACGACTTCGCGGTCGTCCAGCTGATACCCGGTAGGAGGAAGGCCTCCACCACGGGGAAGCGGCCCGCGTTGTACGCGTACACCGACGTACCCATGTCGGCCACGCCGTCCACCACGCCTTGATAGATCTCGGGGCCCTTGAGCAGCGTTCCGCCGGGGAAGCTCGTGATCACGACCTTCCCGTTGGTGGCATCGCTGATCTCCTGGGCCATCGGCTGCACCACGTCTACCTCGAACGCGTGCGTCGCGGGCCACAAGTGGGCAAGCGAGAGTTCGTAGACCGTGTCGTCCATCTCGGCAACGGTCGTGGTGGTCTCGGCGGCTGCCGTCGTCGTAGTCTCCCCGGCCACCGTCGTGGTCGTGGTATCGCCGCAGCCGACTGCGAGCGCCATGGCAAGGAGCGCCACGAGTGCCAGTAGTCCGATCAGCGTCTTGCGAGATGTCATCATCATTCGTTCCCCCTTAGCGGAGGGCTCGGGACCACATGCCCCGTTCAGCCCATGAACCGTACAAGAACCAGTCGATCACCCCATTGGCCACCCCCGTGCCCGTGGTGGTAGATCAGTCCTTTCTGCTGTTCTTCGTGACACGCGTGACCGTTTGCTTCTCCGTCGAGGCGGTCGCCAATTCCACCACTCCCCCGGCGCTGTACCGGTTGACCTTCACGCCACCCGGCATGCGGGGCAGCTCGGGCAGCACCAACAGCTCGTCGGGGTGCTTGAACGCGGCGAGCTTTCCTTGCAGGTGGTCGCGGATGTTCTGGAGCGTGAGATCGTTCGCATCCTCGGCGACGACCACGCACGCGCACACCGATTCCCCCAGTACGGGATTCGGTGTCCCGACGACGCACACCTCGGCTATGCCCGGATACTCCATGAGCAAAGACTCGATCTCGGAGGGGATGACTTTGAACCCACCACGGTTGACGCAATCCTTGAGGCGCCCGAGGATGCTGAAACAGCCTTCCTCGTCCCGGCTGGCCAGGTCTCCCGTATGCAGCCAGCCGTCGCGGATCTGGTTCTGCGTCTCTTCGGGGTTACGCCAGTAGCCTTGGGTGACATGCCAGCCACTCAGCACCAGCTCACCGGGTTCTCCGTGAGGCAACTCTTCTCCGGTGCCGGGGCTCACGATCCGTGCCTCCGTCCCGGGGATCACATAGCCGATGGCTCGCTCACGCACGTCGAGCGCTGTTCCATACGGGAGGATGATCGAAAGTCCGGGGCCCACCTCCGACGAGCCCAGGAACGAACTGATGTAGACGCCCATCTCTTGCTCGACGCGTGTGATCAGTCCGGCCGGAGCCAGCTGCCCCGCGGTCATCCCCGCCCGTAGGCTGGAGATGTCGAAGTCACCTCGGCCGGGGTAGCCCAGCTGCATGATGTAGTGAGCGGGAGCCGCGTACTGCACGGTGACCTTCTCCCGCTCGATCAGAGCGAGTGAGGCTTCGGGCGAGAAACGGTCGAGCAGCGCCAGCGTCGCGCCGAGTATGAACGGCTGCACCAAGAGCGCTCCGCACCCGTAGGAGTGACTCATGGGGAGGAACCCGATGAACACGTCGTCCTCGGTGGCATCCACGCCGAGTGAGTACGCGAACCCGGCCCGCACCACCTGCGATTGGCGGATCATGGCGCCCTTCGGTTGGGCGGTCGTGCCGGAGGTGTAGATCAGCATGGCGAGGTCGTCCGGGGATACCTCGTACTTCGAGGTCGCGCCGGGAGCAGCGTCGTCCATTCCCGGGCCCCCCGCCGTCGCGCCCCTCTCGATCACTTCCGGCAGGGTCAGGACGCGCGAGTCCGTGGAGGTGAAGCCGTCTCGAGGCTTGGCGACGACGATGTGCTGCAAGTCTGGGATCCCGTCGAGGCCGACGGCCGCGGAGAGGCCGTCGAAGCCGCCCCATTCCTCGAAGAGAAAGAGGCTACTGGCTCCGGAGTTCGCGAGGATGAAGCGTAGCTCCGATTCGCGATAGTTGGGGTTGACCCACGCGATGGCTGCGCCGAGTTTCTGGAGGGCGTAGAACACCACGATCTGTTCGACGGAGTTCGGCAGATAGACCGCTGCGATGCTGCCCTTCCCAAGGCCGAGTGAGGCAAGAGCTCTCGCCAGATCCTCACTCTGTTCGCGGATCTCCGCGTACGTGAATCGGCGGTCTCCGTCGACGACAGCGATCTTGTCGGGCAGCCGGCGCGCGCTTTCGTCCAATACGCGCCACACCGTGTACTCACTAAGACGCTCGAACGTCTCGCTCGCAGTACTTCCCACGAGGTCCCCCCTGGTGAGTGTGGATGAGAGATCAGCCTTGCGAGACCGACGCGCTACCTGTCCCCCTGTAGAGGAACCATAGCAGTCACCCTGGGGAGCGTCAAGAACTTATATACCTATATAGAGAAGTTGGCCTGGCTTCGTGATCGGCTCCACGACGGGCCGGCGCCGGCCTAGATCAGCAGCAGCATGAGCGTCGCGAGCGCGACCCCTCCGAAGAAGCACGCGATTGCTACCGTCGTGGATGCACGTGGGCTGTGTCGTTCTGGGATGCTACGCGGACTCATGGCCCCCCCTTGCATTTGGCCTGTGCCCTTGCGGGCTTCGCGCTCCCGAACCCCCTCGATCGCGCGATGTCACTCTTGATTATATGTTCACAAGGTTCGAATGCAAGAGGTAATTGCGGCGGTCGACGATTCCGGCCATGGCTCGAAACCGATCGTCAGCACGGACCCCTGATGAAACTGCCGCGAACGTCCCTATCTGAGCGGCTTCTCCTCGAACCCACGGTCGATCGTCAGCTGGATCAGGGAATCGACGGAGGTCCTGTCTTTGATGCCGAGTTCGGGCGGGGCTATCCCCTCGAGCGGCACTGCGGCCTCGGCCACTCCGTCCCGGACAATCGACATCCCGATCCCGTCAGAGACCAGCCAGTACTCGTTCGCAGTCATCGGAACACCGTAGTAGTTGCTGTCTCTGATCGCGGCGAGTATCTCCTGCCCCGGCTTCAGCTGGGGTATCAGGTCTCCCCCCGAGCCATTGCCCCGGCCCCATTCCCTGCGCTAGGCGCCAGGGAGAGTATCCGTATCGTCTTGCTGGGGGTGCCATCTCCGAACTACCGCTTCGCCTCCACCACGTACCCTTGATAACGCACGGGAAGAACCTCCACGCCAGGAGCATCTGTCCAGCCGCTCCCGGTATTCTTGGTCATGGGCAGCTCTTCCAGCACGGTTCCGCTGATTACCGCGGTGGCGTCTCGAAGCTGGCCTTCCAAAGTCGCATACTCGAAGTTGAGTTCGGCTTGGAAGGACGGCGGATTGTTGTTCGGGCCCCCATCCGTGCGTTCGTCAAGCAACACTAGTCCACCGGCCAGTGTCGCAAGGACACCGATGCCGACCAGGCCCTTGGTGAGAAAGAGCCCACGGCTCATGGCAACACCCCCTTCTCGGATGCGAACCAGTCTTCCGCACGGCTCGCATCTGGCTGCTGCTACTCCGCCGGTCCCTCTTCCCGCCGCTCTTTGAGCGCTCGCCAGACCTTCTCGTAGCCGAGCGGAAGGCTGTTGATGCTCACGCCCATCGCGTCGAAGATCGCGTTCCGGAAACATCCCATCGTGGGCAGTGTGGCGCCTTCTCCCACTTCCTTCACGCCCCACGGTCCCGCGGGTTCGTAGGAGTCGACGAGCGCGGAGTGCACCACCGGCATGTCCACGGCCGTGGGGATCCGGTACTCGGACAGGTTCGGGTTGAGGATGCGACCCTTGTCGTCGAACTTGACCTCTTCCCAGATGGACTCGCCGAGGCCCATGAAGAGGGCTCCGTGCACCTGGGCTTCGAGCAGCGCGGGGTTGATCACAGTGCCGCAGTCATGGACGTCCCAGACGTCGAGCACGTTGATCTCGCCGGTCTCCTCGTCGATCTCGACCTCCGACACCTGGGCGGCGAAGCTGTATGCGGGCGAGGTGCCCACGGCGGCTCCTTTGAACTTCCCGCCCAGCTTGGGCGGCGTGTAGGAGCCCTTGCCCACCAAAGGACCGCGGTTGACGAAGAAGTGGCGGGCCACTTCTTCGAACGTGAGCGTGACGCTCGCGTTGCCAGGGGAGAAGACCTTACCCTCGCGGATGTCCAGATCGACGGCCGGGAAGTCGAGCATCTCCGCGGCGATCTCGAGCATCTGCGCCTTGACTTCCTCACCGGCCTGTTTCACCGCGGCTCCCGACATGAGCGTCTGCCTGCTGGCGTAGGCGCCGAAGTCGTGGGGCGTGGTCTCCGTGTCGGCCGCCACGATCTTCATCTGCTCGTATGTGTAGCCCATCGCCTCGGCGGCCATCTGGCAGAGCACCGTGTCGGAGCCCTGGCCGATGTCGGTGGCTCCCGTGTACAGGGTGGCCGCGGTGCCGTCTTCGCCCACCTTGATCATGGCGGCGGCGTGGGGCAGGTCGGTGCGGTAGATGGGGTAGCCGGCGCCCGAGACGAAGCTGCCAGTGGCCACGCCGATGCCTCGGCCTTTGGGCAGGTTGCCCTTCTTCTCGTCCCAACCCGAGATCTCGCGCGCCTTCTCGAGGCAGGCTTTCATCTCGCACGAGTTCACGAGGAACTCGTTGGGCGTGGTCGTGTTCGGACGGCGCGCGTTCAGGATGCGTATGTCCATCGGGTCGATATCGAGGTCCTTGGCGATGTTGTCCAGGTGGGCCTCGAACGCGTAGCGGGGTTGCGGGGCGCCGTGGCCTCGCTGGGCTCCGCACGCGGGCAGGTTGGTGTACACCCGCAGCATGTCGAAGCGGAAGTTGTCGAACTCGTAGGTAAGGGTGAGCATGGCGCCCGCGTAGTAGGCGGTGGCGATGCCCAGACTCGTATAGGCGCCTCCGTCCATGACGAAGTCCGCGTGCACGCCGAGGATCTTGCCGTCTTTGTCGACGCCTGAGGTGATGGTCATGTACTGGCGGTGACGGCCACGGTTATGGGCGAACATCTCGGCGCGGTCGTAGAACATCTTGACGGGTCGGCCCGTGATCTTCGCGAGGATCGCACCGCCGAACTCGAGGCCGGTGGGCTCGAGTTTGCCGCCGAAGCCGCCGCCCACGTAGGTCTTGAGCACGCGCACGTCGCCCATGGGCAGCCCGAACTCGCGGGCGATGTAGTACTGGAAGTAGTGCGGCGATTGGGTGCTCGAATATACGGTGAGCTTCTCGCCGTCCCACATGGAGGTGGCCGTATGGGGCTCGATCGGAGTCTGGTAGGTGCGGTTGCCCACGAAGGTGTCGGTGCGCACGTAGTGCGCGTCTTTGAAGGCCGCCTCCACGTCGCCGAAGTCTTGGTGGATCTCGGCGTTGATGTTCCGAACGAACTCGGGGTGGATCTGGGGCTGGTCTTCGTCGGTGGCGTGCAGTGGATCGAGCACGGCCGGCAGTTCCTCGTACTCCACCTTGATGGCGGCGAGGGCCTTGTAGCATGTCTGTTCGTCTATGCAGGCGACCGCGGCAACCTTGTCGCCCACGAACTTCACGGTGTCGATGCAGAAGATGTTCTCGTCCCAGCGCGCCGGGCTGATGCCGTATTTGAGCGTGGGCGCGTCCTTGTGGGTGATCACCGCGCGCACGCCGGGGATCTTCTCGGCTTCCGACGTGTCGATGGAGATGATGCGCGCGTGGGCGAACGGGCTGGTGAGGATCTTGCCGAAGAGCATGTTGGGGAACTTGAGGTCGGCGGTGTACCGAGCGGCACCCGTGACCTTCTCGCGTCCGTCGATCTTGGGGACGCTCTTGCCGATGACCGCGTGGTCTTGTTTCACCGTCTCGCTCATCGGGCTTCTCCACTTTCCGTTGCTGCTGTCTCGATCTCTGCCGCCGCGGCGATGGCCTTGACTATGTTCACGTAGCCCGTGCAGCGACACAGGTTCCCCGCGATCGCGGCGCGGATCTCCGGCTCGGTGGGATGTGGGTTCTTGGTGAGAAGTGCCTTGGCCGAGAGGATCATGCCGGGCGTGCAGTAGCCACACTGCACCGCGGCCTTGTCCACGAACGTGGCCTGCAGGCGGTCGAGTTCCCCATGCGCCGCGACGCCCTCGATGGTGACGATGTCGCATCCGTCCGCCTCGAGCGCGAGCACGAGGCAGGCGTCCACGGGAATGCCGTCGAGGAGTACGGTGCACGACCCGCAGTCACCGAGTTCGCACCCCTTCTTCGTGCCGGTGAGGTCGAGTTCGTCGCGGAGTACGTTCACCAGCAGGGCGTTTCCCTTGACCACCACAGTGCGGGGGTCGCCGTTCACCGTGAGGTCGATCACATACCGCTTGGGCTTCGGGCCCGCGGTGGTCTTACGTGTGTCGTCTATGGTCTCCATCAGACGTGACCCTCCGTGATGGCTCGCTTGAGAGCGCGCTTCGTGAGCACCCGCACCAGGTCGAGGCGATACTCAGCGGTGCCGCGGATGTCGGTGATCGGGAGCGCACAGCAGGATGCGGCCTCGCCGGCCTCGGCCAGGAGTTCGTCGCTCCAGGTCTTGCCGCGCAGCAGGTCTTCGGCGTCGTTGGCACGGACCGGCACCGGGAACACCGCGCCAAGGCAGATGCGGGAATCGACGATGGTGTCGCCGTCCATGGTGACAGCCACGGCTACGCCGGTCACCGAGAGGGCGCCCGAGCGGCGCAGAGCGAACTTCAGATACGTGCTTCCCGTGGTCTGTTGGTCCGGCAGCACGATCTCGGTGAGTATCTCGTCAACAGGGTCGATGACGCAGCAGCTCGGTCCGGTGAAGAAGCTGTGCAAAGGTACTGTGCGACTCGTGTTGGAGCCCACCAGGGTGATCCATGCGTCCAGAGCGATCAGGATGGGAGGGAGGTCGGCCGAGGGGATCGCGTTGACCAGGTTGCCGCCCACCGTACCCCGGTTGCGCACCTGGTTGTTCGCCAACTTGTGAGCCGCTTCCGAGACGGAAAGGAAGCGTTCGTGGAGCAACGGCGAGTTCACGAGGTCGTTGTGAGTGGCTCGCGCGCCGATCACGACGCCCCTGCCGGGCACGTGAGTGATCGTCTTCAGCTCGTCGAGCGCCTTGAGGGAGATCACCGCCGTCGGGGTGACCAGGCCGTGCTTCAACTTGATCAGCAGGTCCGTGCCGCCGGCAAGGACTTTTGCGCTTGGGCCGAGGTCGCGCACGAGATCGCACGCCTCTGCCAGAGTCTCAGGCGCGTGGTAGTCGAAATCAGGCAGGAACACTGCTCACCCCCCAACCCGCATGCAGCGCCGGGGAGGCGCCGCGGGCTGTTTGTTAACTGGCCGACCAACCAACATCCAGACTATAGCACCACCCTGCGGGCCGGAACAACCCGGATACTCCGGTGTCGCGCGGGAGATTCTCCGTGCTCAGGGTTAGGGCAGTGATGGTACTGTGGACGACATGGCAACGGCGGAAACGGCACGCGCGCGCATCACCGATCTGTGGCGGCTGGGGCCGTCGGAGGTGGTGGCCCTGGTGGGGGCCGGAGGCAAGTCGTGCTTGATGGACGCCTTGGCTAGAGACTACGAAGCCGCGGGCCGCCACGTCGTGCTGACCACCACCACGCGTATCCTGGCGCCAGGGCCGGAGGGGCGGCCGCTGGTCGTTCGCGATTCCCTACCTGACCTGCTCTCCTCCGTGCGGCGACTCGTCGCTGCCGGCGCATCTGCCTCGACGGGCGGGAGCCCTGTGGTGGGTGCCGGTCTCGATCAGCAGGGAAAGGTCGTGGGAATCGATGCGGAGTGGGTGCGGGCGTTTCGTGACGTGCCCGGTGTCGAGGCGGTGTTGGTGGAGGCGGACGGTGCCGCCGGGCGCCCGCTGAAGGCGCCGGCGGAGTGGGAGCCGGTGGTGCCATCCTGCGCGTCGCTGGTGGTTTCGGTGGCCGGCCTCGACGCGCAAGGCGCGCCCCTCGATGGGGCGCACGTGCATCGACCGGGCGCACTCGCCTCCCTCCTGGGACTCGCCGCCGGGGAGCCGATACCCGCTTCCGCGCTGCTTCGCGCGGCTGTTCGTGGCTACCGTTCGCACGTTCCTGTCGGAGCCAGGTTCCTCGTCTACCTGAACAAGGCCGACCGGTGGCCCCCAACCGCCGACCTGGAGATCTCCGCCGCCGAGGGTGCCGACGAGGTTTGGGCGGGGCGTCTGTCTCCCGACGTGCAGATGCGGTGCCTACGACCCATCGACCAGGCGCCGGCGGCGGTGATCCTCGCCGCCGGTCTTGGCTCGAGGATGGGGGGCGGCCGCGATGATGCGCCCAAAGTGCTCGCCCGACTCGGCCAAGGGACGGTGGTCGGGCACGTGGTGCGAGCCGTTGTTGATTCGCGCGCGTTCGGAGACATCGTGGTGGTCGCCGGTCGAGAAGCCGACGCCCTCGGCCGTGCGCTGCGCGAGGAAGTTCCCGCTGGAGGGTACGAGATGGTGCGGAACCTGCATCCTGAAGAAGGCATGGCGTCATCGCTGCGGCTCGGCGTGAGCGCGATGCGGGAGCCCCGGGATCTCCTCGTGGCCCTTGGCGACCAGCCCCTGGTCTCGGCGGCCACGCTTCAGCGTATTCTCGCCGCGTGGGCTGAGGCGCGCCGCCGCGGAGCGGCGGCTGTCGGGCTGGGCACCGGCGGCTCGGTCTTGGCGGACGGCCCGCCCGGTGGGATCGTGGGAGTGGCTGCCGGGGACAGCGGCGGCGTCGGCCCGCCGGTGGTGATGCACCGCTCCCTGCTTCCGATGGTGCTGGAGCTCGTGGGCGATTCCGGCGCCCGGGACATACTTCGGCGATACGCCGGTCGGGTACATTCGCTTCCGCCGCGGGGCGGAGAAGCGCTCGACGTGGATTCGCCGGATGATCTCGACCACATCCGGGGGCTTCTTGCCGAGGATGGTGCCGCCGCCGGCTGAACTCTGGTAGCCTCCGAAGGGGCCGTTCGTCCTCGAGCGGGGCCGTTCGTCGAGCAATCATCGAGCCAGGAGAGCACGTGCCTCCCACTGAAGAGACCACGGGTGTGTTCCGGTTGCCGGTATTCACGCCGTTCGACACCGATCCGACGAACGCCTATGTCCTCATCGGACGGAGAGTGGCTCTGTTCGATACCGGCTTGAAGCACCCGCAGGCGCGCGACGACCTTCGTCGCGGCCTGGCCGAGTTGGGCCTGGAGCCTCGCGACGTAGATGCGGTCTTCATCAGCCACGCACACGTCGACCACCACGGGCTAGCGCACGAATTCTCCGAGGCGGCCGTGATGGCGGGGCCCGAAGACGTGAGCAAGCTGCAGGACTTCCCGGCGCACGTGGAGGCTTTCTCTGGTGCCGTACAGAGGCTGCTGCCTCGCTGGGGTGTCCCGACCTCACTTCTGGGCGCCCTTGAGACATGGACGACCTCGATGGCGACCATGGGAGACTCCGTCTCCAGGGCGGCGGCGTTGCCGGCCGGGGAGGTCGTGACCGGGTTCGGCGATCCGTGGACGGTGCTTGCTCTGCCGGGGCATACAGAGGGTGGCATGGGGCTCTACCGCGAGACCGATGGCGTGCTGCTCGCGGGAGACCACCTCCTTGAGCGCATCACCCCGAACCCCGGGCTGTATCTGTTCCTGGACCCCGTTGACAGTGGGCTGAGCGACTACATGGCGTCACTCGACGCCCTGCGTGCGATGGATGTCTCGTTGGTGCTGCCCGGCCACGGTCGGCCGTTCCAGGCCGTGGCGGGGCGTATCGGCGAGATCGTTGAGCAGTTCGACCTTAGGGTCCTGGCCGTGCGGAAGGCCTTCGAAGGAACGAGCACCATCTTCCGCGCGGCCATGAGGCTATTCCCTGGGGTGGACCCGATCAACGGCTTCCTCGCCATGGGCGAGGTGTTCGGTCACGCGGAGCGACTGGTCACTGCGGGAGTGCTTCGTCGTTCCCGAGAGGGAGAGGTCGACGTGTACGGGCCTTCCGGCGAGAGTGAGGAAGGGCCGAGGCAGGAGGATCCGAGGTAGGACGACCCCATCTCGGAGCTTGAGTCCCCGATCTCTCGTGTGCAGACCGCCCTCTGCCGGGAGGGTATGGACGGCGCGGTCTTCGTGCAGGGGGCGGATCTCCACTACCTGAGTCGCGAAGCGGAGAAAAGGATCCGGCCTTTCCCGGGGGGCGAGAAAGGCCGGCATTGGGGGGCTCCTCAATGGCTGCGGATGACTTCTCCACCAGCCGTACGAGCATTGTAGCCTAGTGGTGGATGGGTGTAAAGAGGTGATGGACGGTACGCTGCCGGGCATGAACGGTACGGGTTGTTCAGATCCCCGTTCAGTCCCCGTTCGGCAGACCGAACCTTGGGAGGCTGTTGAAGATCGAAGCCTTGGCCGCCAGAACGCACTGGACGGCGCGATGCGGCGTCCTCGGTCGCGCACGTAGCGGCTGCTACGAGCGCTTCCTCTCGTCCTTGCCTCACGCGTGCCCATCGCGCCCTGGCGGCGAAGCGTCCATTCTTCAACAGCCTGCTAGAAGTGCCTGAGGGATTCTGGATCCATCGCGGGGAACAGACCCTCGTTGCCCGGGTTGTACACGCCGACGATGGAGAGCGGGTAGTCCCCGGCGTCATCCGTCTCGCTCAGGTCGCGCGAGACACCGATGTCATTCCCCTTGATTATTCTCACGAGCGGCCTATCGACGCTGCGATCCCCTTGTCCCGGCTGTATCGAGACCGCCACGTCCCCGCTGCTGAGTCCGACCACCGTGCCGGGCGGATAGAGCCCGATCATGCGCACGAACACACCCACGAGTTCGGGATCGAACTGGGTGCCCGCGTGTTCGATGACGTGGCGTATGGCCTGGTGTGGCGTGAAGCTGGTCTCGCGGTACACCCGTGGAGTGGAGATCGCGTCAAAACGATCGGCGAGGGTGATGATGCGACCGAACAGGGTGAGCCCCTTCTTGTGGGAGAGGAGCGGGTAGCCCGACATGTCGAAGTTGATGTGATGCTCGAATCCCCCGATGATCGCGCGCAGGGTCGACTGACTCAGGTTTCCCTGGTTCAACAGGATGTGCACGGAGTGGATGGGGTGCTGGTTGATCTCTTCGCGCTCGTGATCGTCGAGCGTACCGGGCTTGTCGAGGATGCCCTTCGGAACGGCGATCTTCCCCAGATCATGCATGAAGGCGGCCAGACAGAGCTCGCCAAGTTGCGACTTCTGCAGGCCCAAGCGCTGTCCGAGAGCGACGGAGAGCACCGCGACGTTGGTCGAGTGGGAGAAGAGGTGGTCGTCGAAGCGCTTGATCGTAGTGAGCGCGAGGAGGGCGTACTCGTCGCGCATCATCTGATCGACCACCGACTGCGTCACGCGCCTCACACGGCGCGTGCGGATCTGTCGGTTACCGACGATCGCCGTGTGCAGTTCGCCCATGACCTCGAGGCACGATCCGTAGGTGCGTACCGGCAGGCTTTCAGGGTCTTCGGCGAAACCCTCCTCGGTCGGGGCTCCCAGTTCGACGCTCCTGACGTTGTCACGGATCAACCGCTTCTGGAGGGTGGCCAAGTCGCCGTCGCGCCGCCCGCGGGCCACACCATAGATGAAGGCCGTGAGTTCGTCTCGGGTGATGCCGGGCAGTACGGTGAGCGATCCGACCCCCCACCTGTCGAGAGTCTTGATGAAGGATGTGAGGTTGAGGTAGTCCGACGCTCCCATGCGCACCCGCTCGCCATCGACGAAGACGTGCCGGTTGCGGGTGGATATGGCGGTCGCGCCCAACGTCTCCGTGCGCTCTCTCAGAGCACGGTAGAGCCCGTCGACACCCTCCACTGCCACCTGGTTGTCCCGTTCGTGGAACTCGGCCGTTCGGAGGGCGCCCGAAAGCATGTGCACGAGACGGCGTTCGAACGCGTCCGTCGCCGTGTCTCTGGCGATCGGCCGGCTCATCGGTTCGCCGCCCGGCGTTCGGCTTCGAGCAGGCTTCGTCTGGCCTGCCTGCGGAGTTCTTCATCTCCTGCGCGGGATGCACGTGCGAGGATATCCATGGCCTCCGGCGTCGCCATCCTGCCCATCGCCTTGAGAGCGCCGAGGCGTATCGCCATCGGCTTGCTTCGCAGGAACGTCTTGCCCCCCCAGAGATCTTGGAGGAAGGGCAGGGCACGATCATCGGCCACTTCACCGAGCGCTTCGAAGAACACTTCGACCTCAGTGTCGTCGCGACCAGGGAAGTCCTTGGAAGTGATCTGGGTGAGTATCGCGGCTGCGGCGTCGGGTTGTCCCAGTCGGGCGAGTGCGCGAGCGGCCAAGATACGCACAGACGGCGCCGGGTCTGTGAGGCTCGACGTGATGAGGTAGTTGGCTCGTGGTCCGCCCAACCCCGATAGGGAGCGCACGGCCTCGCGACGGACTCTCTCGTCTGGATGGTCGAGGGCGCCCTCCAGGTGCGATCCCGCCTCGGGATCACCGAGAGCCCCGAGCATGAATACCATGTTGCGCACCACGTACCATCGTGGGTCGTTCATCTTGGCGGTCACCAGCGGGAGTGGGACGCCCTCCCCCATCGTGCAGACGTTGAGGATGCACTTCCGAGACGTCTTCCCTCCCGCCTCAGCGAGCAGCTCCACGAGCGACGGGTAGGCGGCGTGACGCAACAGATACAGGAGTTCTTCGAGTTGCGGTCTACGTTCCGCGAGCTTGCCGTCGAGCTCGAAGATAGATTTGCGGAGCGCATCGGGCGATGCCAGCCCATCGAGGATCCCGGTTATCTCGGTCGACCGCGCAGGCGTCGTCTCGCTGATGCTTTGTAGTCTGCGGACCGCCAGCGTGAGGGAGCCGAACTCCCCCCAGTCGAGGTACGAACTGAGCACATCCGAGATGGCCTTGGAGGCCGAACCGACCTCCTCGTCCGTCGAACCCGTGACGAGCACCTCGGTGAGCACTTCGAGGAACTCGAACAGGACGTCGGGTTCGTTCTCGAGCTGCCCTGAGATCGCTTCAGACGAGAACTCCTGCATGATGATGGAGTTTGCAGGGTCGTCCAGCGAACCGGCTTCGCCCGGCCCTGTCGCCGTTGGCGTCCCCAAATCGATGTGCTCGGGATGGGCTGCCTTGTCGAGCAAGTCGGCGCGGAAGCGTTCGAGCACCTGCCCCTTGCCCTCCCAGTCATCGCCTTCGAGAAGGGGGTCGGTGACGCTGTAGTCCAGGTGGGCGAAGTCGCAGTCCCACAGGATCGTGGCTAGATCCTGTTCCTCGCGTCCGATCTCTTGCGCACGCACCAGGGTCCACACGAACTCAGAGACCTCTTCGTGCTCGATGCCCCGGTGGAACGTGAGGGAGCGGATCCCGTCGCGGAACATCAACTCGGCGATGTTGTCGCGGATCCCGTCGCCGCCGAACACCGCTTGGTCTCCGAACAGGAACGCCTCCGGCATCACGGTGAGCTTCAGCGAGCCGATCTCGTCCAGCGTCCTCGCGAATGTCTGAGAGAGCGCATCGAGGCTCTCCACCGCGACAGGGTGGTTGGCCGGGTAGAAGCGAGCGGCTCGATATGCCCGGTACAACGCCGCGCAGGCCTCCGTCGCCAGATCATGGCTAGCCCGCTCATCCGAGTCCGGACGACCGAGGGGCCCTGAGCGAACGCCCATCTGTGCGGGGGACTCGTCCCCCGGCTGGGCCATCGCTCTTGCCGACGGCGGCTCTTCTTGTCCCGACAATGCGCCTCCCGAGGACTGCCTTCGCCTGTGATTCGGTTCGCTTCGTGACTCGGGATTCTCTCCCTCTCGCGCGCGAGACGAATCACCGAGCGACCCGAGGTGGCCCCGAGTTGCTCCGAGGACTATACTACTACAGGCAATTGCTGCTAGGAACCTCGTTGCTTCGTCATCCAAGCCGTCGTATCACCGGCGGTAGGGCATGGGCGCGAGATACGAAGGGAGTCTGTGATGCCGAGTTGGATCGGACCGTGGGAGATCGCAATCCTGGTGATTCTCCTGCTTGTCATCTTCGGGCCGAAAAGGTTGCCCGAGCTTGGCTCTTCGCTGGGCAAGGCTATCACCGGGTTCAAGCGCGGTCTGAAGGAGAGCGAAGGGGAGATCCGCAAGGCTATCAAGGAAGAGCCCGAGGCCGTAGAGACCCCGAAAGTCGCCGAAGCCGCCAAGGTCTCGGAAGAAGAGAAGACCGGCTAGAGTGAGTCGCGGCCCGGGATTTCGGGCCGCTCCCACGACTCGTGCGCGAACCTTCCCGCCCACCCACCTTCTCCGCGGAACAGCTCGAGAAGGCTCGTGATCTCGCCCAGCGCGTCCTCGCCGGTGAGCGGAGGGCCGTAGCCCGGGCTATCTCGCTTGTGGAAGACGGAGATGCACTCTCCGCAGAGGTCGTGAGCCGTCTGTACGAGTGCACCGGCCGTGCGCGTACAATCGGGCTGACCGGTCCACCCGGGGTGGGGAAGTCCACGCTGCTCTCGGGCATGATCCGCGAATGCCGCGCGCAGGGGCTCTCCGTCGGCGTCGTGTCGGTCGATCCCTCGAGTCCCTTCACCCAGGGTGCCGTATTAGGTGATCGGATCCGGCTCTCTGAACATTTCCTGGACCCTGGTGTGTTCATCCGTTCGATGGGCACGCGCGGTCACTTGGGCGGGCTCGCCGAGGCCACGCTGCAGGCCGCACTCGTGCTCGATGCCGCCGGCAAGGACGTGGTCTTCGTAGAGACCGTGGGCGTCGGGCAGAGCGAGATAGAGGTCGCATCCATAGTCGACACCGTCGTACTTGCTCTGATGCCCGGTTCCGGCGACTCCATCCAGGCACTGAAGGCCGGAGTCATGGAGATACCGGACATCATCGTGGTGAACAAGAAGGACCACCCGGCGGCGGACGTCACCTACAACGAGATCCGCGGCATCCTAGCTCTGAACGACCATCGCGGTGGCTGGGAGGCGCCTCTGCTCACCACCAACGCCCTCACGGGTGAGGGTGTGGCCGAGGTGTGGGAGCAGATCGCGGCGCATCAGGAGTACCTTCGTGCAGAGGGTCACCTCGACCGTCGCCGAGGCGAGAACCTGGAGAAGGAAGTGCTCGCCCTCAGCGTGCGTGAGGTGGAGCGCTGGCTCGAGCGGCGTATCGGTCAAGACCCGCGGCTCGATTCGGTGCTCGAGGAGGTGCGTGCACGCCGGCTCGATCCCTTGTCTGCGGTGCGGCACGTGCTGAAGGACGTGCTCGACATATCCGCTTAGAAGGCTGCTGAAGAGCGAAGCCTTGGCCCCCAGAACGCACTGGGCGGCGCGATACGGCGTCCTCGCTCGCGCCCGACTCAACACCGACGTCGATTCCGCCGATACTCCGAGGGTCGATAGGCGTCGAGCGCGAGGTCTCATCCGCAAGTGGCTCATGACCGTACGACCACCAGGGAGTGCCCCGGATGCGGGGCGCCGGTTCCGCTGCTCGAGGACGACGCTCTGAGCGGCCTGCCCGACGATCGGTTGGATGCTCTCGCCCACGCGCTCTGCGGGTGTTACGTCTTGGAGATGTCCGATTCTTCGCTCGGTCGCCTGTTCGCGGCGGTATTGGGCGAGGGCGGGCCCGCTGGAACCGGGGAGCGACCGCCTGAGGTTTGACGCACCGTGGGTATGCGGGTATCGTCTGGGTCATCCCAGTACCGCTGAGCCAGGGGGCGTGGTGGAGTCGGCTTCGGTGATCATCTGTGGCGCCCGCACTCCTTTCGGGCGTTTGGGCGGGAGTCTTGCGACATTGAGCGCGCCATCGCTTGGCGCTGCCGTCATCAGGGGGGCGCTCGATCGTTCCGGCGTGCCCGACTCCGACGTAGACCACACGATCATGGGACTGGTGGTGGGGGCCGGTGTGGGCCAAGTGCCCTCGCGCCAAGCCTCCGTACTGGCGGGGTTGCCGATCGGGGTGACCTCGGAGACCGTGAACAAGGTGTGTGCCTCCGGCCTTCGGGCCGTCTCAATGGCCGACCAGATGATCCGCTGCGGTGACGCGCACGTGATCGTGGCCGGTGGTATGGAGAGCATGTCGCGTGCGCCCTTCCTGCTCGACCGAGCCCGCTTCGGGTACCGCATGGGCGACGGCGAACTTCTCGACGCCATGGTGCATGATGGGCTCCTCGACCCCATCCGAGGTGTCCACATGGCCGTGCACAACGCGGATGTGGCTGACGAGTTCGGCATATCGCGCGAGGAGCAGGATTCCTGGGCGCTGCGCAGCCACCGTCGAGCGGTCGCCGCCATCGATTCAGGCGTGATGGCCGAGGAGATCGTGGCGGTAGAGGTGCCAGGGCGGAAAGGCGCGGTCGAGTGGGTGCGCACGGATGAAGCTCCGCGCCGTGACACGAGTGCGGAGTCGCTCGCAGCGCTCCGCCCGATCTTCCGCGAGGGAGGCACCACCACGGCGGGCAACGCCCCCGGGGTCAACGACGGGGCGGTGGCGCTGGTGGTGGCGTCGCGGGAACGCGTGGAGGCCAGAGGCTACCGGCCCCAGGCGGTGATCCGCGCCTGGGCGACGGTCGCGGACGACCCCCCGTACCTCGCCCGGGTGCCCGCGCGCGCCGCCCTCGCGGCGCTTGAGAAGACGGGCCTGTCGCCCGCCGACGTGGCGCTGTGGGAGATCAACGAAGCCTTTGCGGCGGTCGCCGTGAACAGCGTGCGCATGCTCGACATCGATCCCGACCGCGTGAACGTGAACGGAGGCGCGGTGGCACTGGGTCACCCCATCGGTGCGAGCGGAGCCCGGATACTCCTCACTCTGATCATGGAGTTGCGACGACGTGGCGGAGGCGTGGGCGTGGCCGCGATATGCAGCGGCACGGCGCAAGGTGACGCGATGGTGGTGGAGGTTTGAACAGCGAATGTGCGGAGGCTACGTGGATCTCAGTCTGAGCGACGAGCAGCGCGACATCATGCGCATGACGCGGGAGTTCACCGACGCGAGGATCGCTCCGCGGGCACGAGAGTGGGATCGGGAGCACAGCATCCCTCCAGAGGTCTTCGCGGAACTCGGTGGCCTCGGGCTCTGGGGCGTGTGCGTGCCCGAGGAATACGGAGGTGCGGGAGCCGACTATCTGAGCTTCATCATCGTTCTCGAGGAGCTGAGTCGGGGCGACGCGGGCCTGGGTGTGACCGTCGCGGTCAACACCTCCCTGGCGACGCTGCCGATCCTCGACTTTGGCACCGAGGCGCAGAAACGGGAGTGGGTTCCGAGACTGGCCGGCGGGGAGGTGATCGGCGCCTATGCGTTGACCGAACCCGGTGCGGGCTCCGACGCCGCCTCGATCACCACGACCGCTCGTCGAGACGGCGATGGATACCGCCTGAACGGAGCCAAGCAGTTCGTCACGAATGCCGGCATCGCCGGTGTATTCATCGTGATGGCACGCACCGGCGAGGCCGGGGGAGGCTCCAAGGGCATCACCGCCTTCATCGTCGACGCCACGACTGAGGGGTTCACGCTCGGGAGGGAAGAGGAGAAGCTGGGGATCAACAGTTCGTCTACGCGCGGCCTCACCTTCGATGACGCGTGGGTGCCTGACTCCGCGGTCCTCGGCTCCGAAGGTGACGGGTTCGGCATAGCCATGGCCACGCTTGACGGGGGCCGCATCGGCATCGCCGCGCAGGCGGTCGGCATCGCCCAGGCGGCGATGGAGACCGCCGTGGCCTACTCCAAGGACCGCTGGCAGTTCGGCCACCCGATCGCCGAGTTCCAGGCGGTCCGCTTCAAACTGGCCGACATGGACAGAGATATCGATGCGGCGCGCCTACTCACGTATCGAGCCGCTTGGCTCAAGATGATGGGGCGGCCGGTGACGGCGGCCGGCGCCAAGGCGAAACTGTTCGCCAGCGAGATGGCCCGCCGTCACACGGCAGAGGCGGTGCAGGTGTTGGGCGGATACGGTTACACCAAGGAGTTCCCGGCCGAGCGTTTCTACCGCGACGCGAAGATAACCGAGATCTACGAGGGCACTTCGGAGGTGCAGCGCATCGTCATCAGCCGTGAGTTGCTGGGCGGGTAGCCGGGGCTGTTGGACCACGTAGTATCCTGGCCGGAGGAGGCCGTATGGACGAGGATCGGCAGAAGCGGCGGGACGAGGAACAGTGGTCGGCGGCTGATAGGGAGGCCGGCTCCCTGCGCGACGCCGACTTCACGACGGTGTCTTCGGCCGAGGTGGAGACGCTCTACCGGCCAACGGATCTAGCCGAACACGACTACGATCGCGACCTGGGCGACCCGGGTGACTTCCCCTACACACGCGGTATCCACCCAACGATGTACCGGGGCCAGCTCTGGACGATGCGCCAATTCGCCGGGTTCGGGGAGCCGGAAGACACGAACGAGCGTTTCCGCTTCCTGCTCGAGCAGGGCCAGACCGGGCTATCACTGGCGCTCGACCTGCCCACCCTCATGGGACACGATTCCGACGACCTTCGGAGCGAGGGAGAGGTGGGTCGTTGCGGAGTAGCCATGGACTCGGTGCTCGACATGGAGCGTGTGTTCGAGGGCATCCCCCTCGACCGTGTGACCACCTCGATGACCACGAACGCACCCGCCGCGATCCTGCTCGCCTTCTATCTGGTTGCGGCTGAGCGTCAAGGGGTGGGGTTCGACCAGGTGGGCGGCACGATCCAGAACGACATCCTCAAGGAGTACATCGCCCAGAACACCTACATCTTCCCACCGGAGCCTTCGCTGCGGCTGATCACCGATATCTTCGCCTTCTGTGCCGACAACGTCCCGCGCTGGAACACCATCTCGATCAGTGGGTACCACATACGCGAAGCCGGGGCGACGGCGGTGCAGGAGCTTGCCTTCACCCTTGCCAACGGTTTTGCCTACGTGGACGCGGGCTTGGCTGCGGGCCTCGACGTCGACGTGTTCGCTCCGCGGCTCTCGTTCTTCTTCAACGCGCACATCGATCTCTTCGAGGAGGTGGCCAAGTACCGGGCCGCCCGCCGCATCTGGGCGCGCCACATGCGCGATCGCTATGGGGCCAAGGACCCGCGGAGTTGGCTCATGCGCTTCCACACGCAGACCGCCGGCTGCTCGCTCACGGCGCAGCAGCCCGACAACAACATCGTTCGCACGGCCATCGAAGCCTTGGCCGGCATACTCGGGGGAACGCAGTCGCTGCACACCAATTCCCTCGACGAGGTGCTCGCCCTACCCACCGAGCGTGCGGTCGAGATAGCCCTGCGCACGCAACAGGTTCTGGCCTACGAGACCGGCGTGGCGAACGTGGTCGATCCATTGGGCGGCTCGTATTTCGTCGAGGCCCTCACCGACAGAATGGAGCAGGAGGCTGAGGAGTACTTCCGGAAGATCGACGCACTCGGCGGTGTGGTCGCCGCAATCGACAAGAGTTTCTTCCAGAAGGAGATCGCCGAAGCGAGCTTCCGCTACCAGATGCAGGTAGAACGGGTGGACAAGGTCGTGGTGGGAGTGAACAAGTTCGCAACGGGTGGACCACCAAGGGTGGACACGCTCCGCATCGATCCGACCCTGGAAGCCCGGCAGGTCGAGCGGCTTCGTGTGTTGCGCGCCGGCCGCGACCAGGCAGGCGCTGATGAGGCGCTCTCAAACTTGCTGGCTGCCTGCACCGACGGCGAGAACGTGATGCCGCGCTTGCTGGACTGCGCTCGGACCCACTGTACCTTGGGCGAGATGGTGGCGACGATGAAAGCGGTGTTCGGGGTGTACCACGAGACCCCGGTGTTCTAGAATCAACGGCCTGTCGTGCCACAGGTACGCATCGGAGGAGGGAAGACGTGAAAGGAAAGATCCGCGTGGTCGTGGCCAAGCCCGGCTTGGACGGCCACGATCGAGGCGCAAAGGTCATCGCGAGGGCCCTCCGCGACGCGGGCATGGAGGTCATCTACACAGGGCTCCATCAGACCGCCGAACAGATCGTCGAAACGGCGATCCAGGAAGATGCCGACGTCGTGGGACTCTCCGTCCTCTCTGGGGCGCACATGACCCTGGTGCCGAAAGTCGCGCGACTCCTGCGTGAGCAGGGCGTGGAAGACGTGGTGGTGCTCGCCGGTGGGACCATCCCCGAGGAAGACCACGAGGAGCTGAAGAGGGAAGGTGTCTCCGCCGTCTTCACGCCCGGGGCCACGACGATGGAGATCGTTGCGTTCATCGAGTCGTGCGTCGCCGGAGCGGCCGCCTAGATACTCCTGCAGCCGCGCCCTGCCGCGTCCAGCCTCCGGGCCGGGCCGGACCCCCGCGCCGCAGAGGCGCGGGCGGGCAGAGACATCATCTCCGGCCTTGCGCCGGACGAACCTGGAGGGATCCGCACATGGCCTTCATCGTGACCACCGTCGAGGACCGTGTGGCAACGGTCACCATCGACCGGCCGGACGCGCTCAACGCTTTCAACACCGAGGTGCTCCGTGAGTTGCTGCAGGAGTTCGTCACGATAGGTCACCGCACGGATGTGGGGGCCGTGATCCTCACCGGCTCGGGCAGGAAGGCCTTCGCCGCCGGCGCGGACATCGCCGAGATGCGCGACAAATCTCCCGACGAGGGTCGGCTGTTCGCGGAACTCGGTCAGATGGTCACGTCGACGATGGAGCGCATCCCCCAACCGGTGATCGCGGCAGTGAACGGCTACGCTCTCGGCGGCGGATGCGAGATCGCGTTGGGGTGCGACATGCGCATCTGCTCCGAGAACGCTCGGTTCGGTCAACTCGAGATCAACCTGGGCATCATCCCGGGATGGGGTGGCAGCCAGCGGCTTGTTCGGCTGTGCGGGTCGGGTTTCGCCCGCGAGCTGATATACACCGGGCGCATGGTCGACGCTGCAGAGGCTCTGCACTGGGGCCTTGTGAACGCGGTGTACCCGCAGGACGAGTTGATGGGCAAGGCCATCGAATTGGCTTCGACCATCGCGGGCAAGAGCGGCGTGATGATCCAATACGCCAAGGCCTGCATGAACCGGGCGTTCGACCAGGACCTAGCCGGGGGATTGCGTCTTGAGGCCGGTTTCTTCGGCCTCTGCTTCGCCACAGAGGATCAGAAGGAAGGCATGACGGCCTTCCTCGAGAAGCGGCCCGCCGAGTTCAAGCACCGCTGAAGGCGTGGTGACGCCCCCGCGCACAACACGGCCCCCCGTTGCGGCGGCCGCTGCCGATTGGGTGGACGCGCATCTGCGTGTGCGCTACGCCGAGACCGACGCCCAAGGGGTGGTGTACCACGCGAACTACCTCGTGTTCATGGAGGTGGGTCGCGGTGCTCTCGCTCGCAAAGGCGGCATCCCCTATAGTGAGCTCGAGGCAAGGGGCGTGAACCTGCTGGTCGCCCGGGCGGAGCTCAAGTACAAGGCTTCGGCTCGCTACGACGACCCACTGGTGGTGCGCACCCGGGTCCGCGAGGTGCGGGGGAAGTTCGTGACTTTCGAGTACCGGATCGAGCACGAGGAGTCCGGCCGCCTGTTGGTCACCGGCGAGACGGCGCACGTGTGCGTGGACGACGACCACAAGCCCGTGGACGTGCCCGCCTGGGTGCGCGACGTGCTCACCGGCGGTGGCGATCTATCTGAAAGCGATGGGGCGCCCACCGGCGCGGCGGTGCTCGACGCGGAGGCGCTCAACGCGGCCGCACTTGGCCCGCAGGCGACACGAGGGACGTCCTCATGACCGGTGATCGCTGCGTCGCGTGCGGCTACGCGAAGCTCCCCCAGCAGACGGCCGCAGCCCAGGTGTATCAGATGCTCACCATCGTGACCCTGGTGGACAAGACCACGGACACCATCCTCGAAGCCTCCGTCACCCTGATCACGCCGGTGGCGCGCACCTTTGTGGAATCGCTGCTCGTGGGCTCGAACCTCACGGCAGACCAGGAGCGCGTCCTGGAGGAGTTGCGCGTGAACTACGGCGGAGGCGCCCAGAAGGCCGTGAAGCAGGCCTACCGTGATCTCTGCGAGCGATACCAGGAGATGAAGAACGCCGGGGGCACGTTCGAGCGCTGAGGTCGGGGCGGCGGCTGGGAGGCCGCCGCCCCGCACGACTCAGTAGAGGTCGATCGACACCGAACTCACGTTGGCGTCGATAGACACGTCCAGTCTGTCTCTTCCGCCATCGTGATGGAACGAGCCGCCATCGACCCTATCGAACGACGAGTCGACGTCCAATGACGAGAGGTCGCTCGAGGTGCTCAACGTGATGTCGAGGTCACGAGGCAGCCGCAGCCGTACGGAGGCGGCGTTGCATTCGACGCGAACTTCGGCCCCGTCGACGACGTCGGGGCCCACCCTCAGGTCCAATGAGGCCGCGTCGGCGTTCAGGGTCAGGCCCTCAAGCGTGAGGTCGCTCAAGTCGAGGTTGGCGTCGGTGGCGGCGATGTTCGCCGCGATCGTCCATGGGACGCCTCGCACCAGCTCGAGCGTGACCTTGTCACTGCTGATCTTTCCAAACGGCAGGCGCCACTTGGCCTCCGAACGCACGTCGAGTGTGTACGTGTCGCCGGCGACCTCGTGCGTCACCTCAGGAGTGTGGCGCGTCTCGTAGGTGCCGGCCGCCAAGAGGGGGCCCGACTGCGAGCCCACGACCAGGCGGGCTGCCTCGATATCGAGGTGTGCGACGGCTTTCTCCACGTCCCCCACGGACGGACTCTCTATTGCGACGGTGGTTCGCGACGCCGCCCCGACGCCGGGGATCAACGTGCGGCCGGACACCACCAGCGCGGCGCCCCCCGCGAGCAGGAGCAGCACGAGAAGTGTCGCCAGCCAGCGCCTCTGTTCGCCGAGCAGGAGTTGGATGCCGATCAGGATGAACACCAACGGCCAGAGCTGCCAGAGTGACGCCACGACGTTCCATTCCAGCAGGCCCAGGTTGGCGGCGAGGAACACCCCGCCCAGGAGCACCAGTATGGCTCCAGGGACCAATCTACCGGGCTTCATGTCTTGTCACCTCCTGAGCAGGAAGAAGACGCCGAGCCCGATGAGCAACACCGGCCAGAAGATCTCCCACTGGATGAACTGGTTCACGAGGAACACCGCGCCTATCGCGATCAGCACGATGCCCACGGTACGCCGGTTCTTGTCGCGCTCAGGCCGAGGCGGCGGAGCCTGATCGGGCGGCGCGGGCGCCTTCGGCCGGGGATCTTGCGGCGGGGGTTGCTGAGGCGGCGCCGATTGGTAGGGCGGCGCCTGAGCGGGCGGCTGTTGGGCGGGCGGCGTCAGTTGAGGCTGCGGGGTGGCCTGTGGTACCGCGGCCACGGGCGCGGGTGCCTGGGCGGCGGTCGGGTCGGTCCACGGCTCTGCGGGCGGGTTCGGGGTGCTCGTGTCTTGGGTCTCGTCCATCGCTATCCTTCCTCCTTGGTGGTACTCACTAGGCACTACGGAAGTCGTGGGCGGCTTGTTTCACCGGCTTGATCGTCCGAGGCACTCGCGAAGTCCCAGGAGGGGCCGGGTATTCACCACGTGGCAAGGCTCGAGCCACCCGCGCCTCGCCTCCCCGACGCCGTAGCGCAGTAGGTCGAAACCAGTCGGGTCGTGGGCGTCGCTGCTCACGGCCATCAGGGCGCCCGCCGCTCGAGCGAGGCGGGAGTGCGTCGCAGAGAGGTCGAGCCTGTGGAAGGCGGCGTTGATCTCGAGGATGGTCCCGGTGCGTACGGCGCCCTCGATGAGCGCTTCGGCGTCGAGGGCGTACGGGGGGCGGCGCGTGAGCAGGCGGCCGGAGGGGTGCCCGATCACGTGCACGTTCGGGTTCTCGAGGGCGGCATCGAGACGGGCCTGGATCTGTGGCTGTGGTTGTCCGAACCCCGAGTGGATACTGGCGGTCACCACGTCCAACTCCGCGAGCACGTCGTCCGGCAGATCGATGGAGCCGTCGGCGAGGATGTCCACCTCGATGCCGCACAGCACGGTGATGCCGTCGAGGCGGGAGTCGAGTTCGCGTATCGCCACGGTCTGGGCACGCACGCGGTCGGGCGTAAGTCCGTTGGCCACTCCCAACGACTGCGAGTGGTCGCTGAAGCAGAGGTATTCCAAGCCGCGCTCGCGGGCGGCCAGTGCCATCTCTTCGAGTGTCGCCCGCCCGTCAGACCAGTCACTGTGCACGTGCAGGTCACCCCGAAGATCGCGAAGGCGGAGGAGGTTCGGCAGAGTGCCCTCGTCCGCTGCCTGCAGCTCGCCTCGGTCCTCGCGCAATTCGGGGGGTATCCATGCTAGACCGAGGAGTGCATAGACCTCTTCTTCCGACGTGCAAGTGTGGATGGCTCCGCTAGCGCTGTGTTCCACCTGATACTCGGACACCTTGAAGCCTCGGCGCTGTGCCAAGGCTCGCAGCGCGACATTGTGCGCGGCGCTGCCCGTGGAGTGTTGGAGTAGATCGCCGAACGATGCAGGGGCCACCACGCGAAGGTCCACCATCAGATCAGACTGCAGACGTGCCACCAGCTTCGTCGGACCACGCTGCTCCACTCGGGCGACGGGTCCGAAGGCGGCGAAGCTGTCGAAAAGAGCCTCGGCGTCGATCGATGCGGCGACCAGATCGATATCGCGCACGGTCGAACGGCGGCGGCGTAGGCTGCCGGCGCTTTCGGCGGCGGTGACCTCGGGGAGTTCTCGGAGCCGAGCGAGCAGGTCTTCCGCCTGCGGATCGACCGTGCCCAAGAGGGAGCGGTCGGGTCGCGCCGCCTGGCGCACGATGATCCCGGCCAGCCGCTCGATCGACTTCGCCCCGAATCCCGGCACCTTGAGGAGGTCGCCGGTGTCGATCGCGAGCCGGAGGTCGTCGATGTCGACCACCCCGAGCGTGTCGAACATGCGTCGCGCCGTCTTGGGGCCCACTCCGGGGAGGTGCATCAGTTCGAGCACGCTTTCCGGATAGCGGGCGCGCATCTGGGTGAGGAGTTCGATCGAATCGGTCCGCAGGTATTCCAAGACCTTGGTCTCGATCGCCTCGCCCACCCCAGGGAGTCTCTGGAGTTCACCCGCCGTGGCGAGCGCGGCGACCGAGCCGGGATGTTCGCGAAAGCTCTCGGCGGCGCGCTGGTAGGCCGCGATCCGGTAGACGGAAGCCCCCTCCAGCGACAGATAGTCGGCGATCGTCTCGAGCACGCCGGCGAGTGCCGCGTTCGTGGGCTGTGCGTTCGTCGGCGGTGTTCCCATGGCGCCTCCGGCCGTTTGTCGTGCTCGTCCGACGGGTACCAGGATACTCCCAATAAGACATCATCCGAACGGCGGTCCGACTGCACCCAGGCGTCGGGCGTGTCGACCAAGGAGGGCAACATGGCGGACAAGAAGGTCGAGCGAAACCTACGGTCGTCTGATCAGGAGCGTCCCTCGACGCCCACCCAGAAGATGACCGCTGCACTCTCCGACGGCGGCACGATCAACGTGGCGGACGCCGTGCACGATCGGGGCAAGTCTGCGTTGCTCGACCGGTTCCGCGACAGAGACGAGCAATTCCGGCTGGCCCAATCGATGGGTGACAAAGCCGAGCAATCGGCTTCGGCGCCCGATGGAGTCGAGGCCTCGTCTGCCGATGAAGCCGAGGCTTCGCCCCCGGAAGGCGTCGAGGCCGAGGAGACCCCCTAGGAGGCACTTGAGTGGGGCGTTGTGCCCCCGCGAGAGTGCATGGGCGCCCCTTGCCGCATCGGGGGGCGCGGGATCCCGACCTCCAGGGAGTCGACATGATCGACCAGAACAGTCTCAAGAGCCTAGCAGCGGTCCACAGCGCTGACGGAGTCTTGGTCTCAGCTTTCATCTCGACCAGCCGGCTCGACGACTGGCGTCAAACAGCGCCGACCTTCCTCAACAGCGAATCGGGCCGGGTGTTCGGGGAGTTGTCGTTGGAGAAGGAGCCTCGTCGCCGGCTGCAGGAAGATCTCGACCACATCGGCGAGGTCCTCCGATACGAAGTCGGTCCCCGCACCGAGGGCCTCGCGGTCTTCGCCGACGCCGAGAGCGGGAGCTTCGAGCGCTTCGAGCTACCGTTCCGTCTCCAGAACCGGCTCGTGGTGGAGTCCACCCCGTACGTACGGCCGCTGATACATGCGTTGTCACTGCTCGAGCCGTTCGTGTTCGTGCGCGTGAGCCGCGACGAATCCACGGTGTACAGCATCGACGAGTGGCGACTCGTCGGAGTGGAAGGGCACAGCGGGCCGTATCTCAAGTCCACCGACCGGGAGACCGGCGACGTGCCCGTCAAGGAATACTATGCGGCAGCGCGCCAGGAGGCGCTTGTCGACCTGCATTTCAAAGATGTGGCGGCTGCTGTCGACCGCACCCTCGACGAGACGGGCGCCGGCCGCATCGTCCTCTCGGGCCAGCACGACATCGTGGCGCACTTCCGGAAGACCCTCAGCGCCCGCGCGGCGGACGTGGTGGCGGCAGAGATCCCGCTCGACGCGGCAGCCTCGATCCCGCAGCTCCTCGTGGCGGCTCGCGCCGCCTTGGAGGCCGCTCGCCGATCCGCCATGGAGGGGATCGCCCACCGCATCAGCGAGGGTCTCGGCTCCAATGGAAGAGGCGTAGCCGGCTTCGATGACACTCTCGCCGCCCTGCGGCGCGGCCAGGTGCAGAGCTTGCTGGTAGACCGCGCCTATCGGCCACCCGGCTGGCGCTGCGCCGGCTGCGGCAACGTGGTCCTGGTGCCGGCGGAGACGTGTCCGGTGTGCGGCGGCGCGATGGCGCCCGTCGGAGACGCCGTGGGCGAGGCCGTGCGTACCGCCGTGATCCAGGGCGCTTTCGTCGACGTAGCGGAGCAGGTGCCGGAACTCGAGGCGATGGGTGGCATAGGCGGACTTCTGCGTTACGCCTGACGTTCAGGTCTTTTGCGCGTGCGGCCGATACCATACCGGGATGAACGTGCGCGATCGTGAGCTGATCACTTCAGAGACGGCCTGCCCTCAGTGCGGCGCCCTGTTGGCCGTGCCGCATCAGGTCGATACCTTCGCATGCACCCACTGCCACTCATCGTTGCGCAGGGGTGCGGGCATCCGGGTGCATCGACTGTTCGAGAGGCCGCGAGTCACCCCGGAGGCCGCCGCGGGGTTCCTGCGTGGGTGGTTCGCTTCTCCGGCGGGGCCCAGCGACCTGGAGAAGGAGGCCGTCTCACAGGTCGATGGGCTCCACTACGTGCACTTCCTGCGGATCCGACGGAGGGGCGCCGACGTGGTGATGCCGCTGGCACCTTTGCCTGCGCCCGAGGTGCTCGATCTCGGGGGCGTGCCCGCCCAACTCGATGGTGAGCCCCCGGCGGCGGCCGAAGATGCCGCTGCCCGGGTCATCCCCATCGACGAGGAACTCCTGAAGGAGGGGCTCCGCCGAGCCGCGGCCGACCCCGACGTCGACGACGTGCTGGTGGAGCGCCGCGCCTACTACCCCGTGCGCTACACGTACCGAGGCGACCGCTACACAGCGGTGGTGGAAGCCGGGTCGGGTCGAGTGCTCACGGAGCGCCGACCTGCTCGACGCGAGGTGCTCGGGGAGCGTCGTGTGGCCGCCGGCGCCATGCTCCTACTCTTCGCCGAAGCCGTCTTGGTGCCGGGTTTGGCTGCTCGCGTGGTGGCGATCGTCGTGACGGCCGCGGGCCTCTACCCGATGTTGCGGTGGGCGGTGGCTCGCCATGGCTGAGCCGCTCCGCACCGATGCTCGAGTGCGCGCCGACGGTGGAGCGTTCGCGGCCGCCGACCCCCCCACTGCCGCGGACACGCTGTCTGAGTTGGCAGCCGATAGGTCGCCGCGGCGTTCCGCCACCTTGCGGTCGGTGCCGTGCCCCCGGTGCGCAGGCGCGCTCGCCGTTCGAGACGGCGACCATATGCTTCGCTGCTCTCATTGCGGCACGCCCTTCCTGGCCCCGGCCCGGGGGGGCTTCGAGCGCCGCTTCTACCCGACACGCGTCGAGAAGTTGAGTGCCGTCGGGCGGGCGTCACGCTGGCTTCGTGAGCACCCCGACACGCCCTCCGACATAGCCGAGTCGGCCTTCACCGACGCCACCCTGCTCTACGTGCCCATCTGGGAGATCCGGGCGCACGTGGTGGGGTGGGAGTTCGGCAAGAAGCTGCGGAACAAGGCGGAGGTGGTGCGCGTCGGCGACCAAGACGTGGTTCAGAGCCGGCTGGTAGAAGAGGGCGTTGAAGCCGCGTTCTTGGGCGAGCGCCGCATGTATCAGGAGGCGGCGGACATCTCGGTGTTGGGGATAAGCAGGCCGCTCATGACCGGTCGGGAGCTCACGTTGCCGTATCTCGTGGGCGAGCTGGAGCGGGACGCCGTGGTGCTCGAGGCCGATCGAGACGTGGAATTGGTGCGGGCGCGTGCACACGAGTCGTTCCTTCGCCCAGCCACCGGCACGGTCACTCGCCAGACAAAGCTCTTCCTCATACGGAAGTCCGAAGCACTCATCTACTATCCCATCTGGTCACTCCACTACCGCTATCGCGACCGCGTGTACGAGATGGCGGTGGACGGACGCAACGGCTTGGTCCACTCTGCCCGCGCTCCCGCCGACAACCGAGGTCGCCTCGCTGCGCTACTCGCGTCGTACGTCGCACTAGCACTCCTGCTTGCTCTGGCGGTCTCCGCGTGGGAGTCTTGGGAGGGGTTCAGAGAACCGGCACTCTACGCGGCGCTGCTTGTCTTGACGGCCGCTTCGGGTGTCTATTGGCGTTTCAGACTCATTAGGGAGGTCGAGTACCACGAGCCATTCTCCGCCTGACCTGCTGGCCCTCGTCTGCTCGTCGTGTGGTCTTGCCTTGGAAGTGCTGGAGGGTGCGCGGGTGTTCCCCTGCCGGTCGTGCGGTCGCACGTTCGAGGTCCAGGGCGAAGCGCTCGTGGAGGGAAGGCCGCGCACCTCTGCGGTGACCTCCGATCTGGCGATCCCCCCCGATGTTCGCTACCTGGCCGTCTGGCGCTTTCTTGCTTCCGTGGAGGTCGTCGAGAAGCGCTTCTCAGGGGCCTCACCCGCCGAAAGTGCCTGGGAGCAGATCCGCCGGGTCGCGGCGCCTGATCCCCCCTTCCTCTTCGCTCCCGCTTTCACGCTTTCGCGGGGCCTCGTGCAGCAACTCGGAGTGGGATTGGTCCAGGCCCAGCCGCAACTCGAACTCCGCGACGGCCTGCCGGACGAAGGCCCGACACGACCGCTTGCGGTGTCGGAGCGGGCGAGTGTGACTGCCGAAGGGTGGGCGCACGATCCCGACGACCGGATGCTCTCGCCTGTGCTGGTGGGGCGCGACGACGCGGAAGTGGTGGCGCATTTCGTCTATCTGGCATTAGAATCAAGAACAACGCAGGGACTTCGGTCCATCGACTACGACCTCAACCTCACGGGAGGAGAGCTGGTCTTTCTGCCGGCATCCTTCGACCCGCGCTACGTGCGCGACTCGGGGTGGCGTCTGCTGCTTCGAGAGTTCGATGGGATGGTGGCCTGAGGCGGCCGCCATAGTAGCGAGGAGGCAGCCGGAGCAACGCGTAGGGGGCTGGATGCCTGGGAAGGGTAGTCTGACGCACGTAGGAATGTCTGACGCACGTAGGAATCGAGGGGGATGTTCGCCGCGACTAGGCGTGGCGATCCCGGGAAGGAGACTGACGTGACGGACGAGATCACGAACGGTGCCGCCACCGAGGGCGGTTTCGAAGGCCAGGGCGGGGAGCCCGCAGCGGAGGGTGGCACGCCGCAGCAGATGCTCCCTACCGACGCTCCTCCGATCGAAGCTCCTGTGCTTGACGCTCCTCCGATCGACGGGGTGGAGCAGCGCATCACGGAAAGCAAGAACTGGTTCGAACGGGCGGCCGAGCACATACCGGGCTACAAGGGGTACAAGCAGAAGGAACTCCGTCGTGAGGCCGACAAGCTCCAGCGTGACTACGTGGTCGAACGACTCGAGACGGCGCGCCGCAGCCTCGAGTCGGTCGCTTTGCAGATGACCGATCGAGGCGAACTCCAGCTGCTTTCGAGCATCGATCGCATAGGGCGGAAGCTCCGCACGGTCAAAGACCGCTACCTATACGCCGACTATGGCTACGCCGGCATCTTCGATACGGTGAAGGTGGGCGACGATGAGCTCGACCTGCTCTACCGGTTCGACGTGCAGAGCCAGGAGTACGCGCGTCACCTCGAGGAGTTGGTGGGCACGCTGTCGGCGGACAGCCCGTCGGTGCGCAGCGACCTCGAGATCCTGGATGAACGGGTCACGGCGCTCGACCTGAGTTTCAACGAGCGGGAGCATTTGATCACGGGCGTGGGGAGGTAACGCGATATGGCCTTGATGGAGATCATCGAGTTTGTCGATCAAGCGGGCAAGGAGATCGTCCACCGCATCCCGGAGTCGGGGTCCGGCGAATTCAAGATGGGGTCGCAGCTCATCGTACGCGAGAACCAGTGGGGGGTGTTCTTCCGAGACGGCAAGGCGCTCGATACGTTCGGCGTCGGCAGACACACCCTTTCCACGCAGAACATCCCGTTCCTCACCGCGCTCATCACCACGCCGCTCTTCGGCGACACGCCGTTCCGGGCCGAGGTGTACTACGTCAATCGGAGTGTCTACACCGATCAGAAGTGGGGCACGACGGAGCCCGTCCTGTTCCGCGACTCCGAGTTCAAGATGGTGCGCCTACGGGCCAACGGTATCTACAGCATCCAGGTGGTCGATCCGAAGCTGCTCGTGCTGAAGCTGGTGGGCACGCGATCCATCTACACGATGCGGCAGATCGAAGACTTCCTGCGCGGCATCATCGTGGGGCGCCTGTCCGACCTGCTCGGTGAGAGCCTCGACTCGGTGCTCGACCTGCCCCGCTACTACGACGAGATCGGCGCGGGTCTCAAGGCCCGTGTGAAAGACGACTTCTACCAGTACGGCCTTGCCCTGGTCGACTTCGTGGTGAATGCCATCACCCCGCCGGAAGCGGTGCTCAAGGCCATAGACGAGCGCTCCGGCATGGAGGCGATCGGCGGCATGGATCGTTACTTCCAGTTCAAGGCTGCTCAGGCTATCGGTGATATCGCCCAAGGTGGCGGTGGTGGCGGCATCGCAGACGCGGCGGCCTCGGGTGTGGGGTTGGGCGTCGGCGCCGGCCTCGGCTTCATGATCCCGGGCATGATGCAGCAAGCCATGCAGTCGGGGGCCCAGCCGAAGATGCGCTGCCCGAGCTGTACGAAAGACATCGCCTTCGGAAGCAAGTTCTGCCCCGAGTGTGGCACAGACCTCGAGGCGACGGTCGATTGTCCGCAGTGTCAGGCCAAGCTCGCTGTGGGCACGAAGTTCTGCGCCAACTGCGGACAGCAGATCGGAGCTCCGGCGCCGGCTGCCGCCCCTGAGGGCGGCGCGACGACAGAGGGCGGCGAGGGAACACCCACTCCCACACCGTAGGGGGTGCGCATGAGCATCGTGGTGCTGACGCGGATACGTTCGATGGCCTCGGCCGTCGTCATGGCGGCCGCCTTTCTGACGGCCGTCACCCTCGCGTTGGTCGTCCTCCTGGGGTTCCCGGGGGCTGCCGAAGCGAAGGATTGGCGCATCGAGAACATGGACGTGGTGCTCGATGTGCAGGAGAAGGGCGACGTCGCCGTGGAAGAGACCGTCACCTTCGCCTTCGAAGGCCCCTTCACGTTCGTGGGGCGGGTGATCCCCACGGGTAACCTCGAAGGCATCGACGACATCAAGGTGTTCCAGGATGGCGGGGAGTTGCCGCGCGGTGATGCCGCGGGCACGTACAACACGTTCTACGAAGGCTCCGACCTGGTGATCCAGGTGAACTTCGCCCTGCAAGACACCTCCGCCACCTGGACCTTCAAGTATCTCGCCAAGGGCGCGATCCATTTCTTCGACGAGGGAGACGAACTGCGCTGGTACGTGTTCGACGCGGACACCCCGGTGCCCATCGACCACGCATCGGCCACCGTGCGTCTGCCTGCCGCGATCGCCATGGAGCAGATGACCACGGCGATCGATACCGGATTCGCCACGTCGGATGCGGTCACGAGTCCCGAGCCCGGCGTGCTGTTCTACGAAGGCTCTGACTTCGCGCCGTACACCCGGTTCTGGCTGGTTGCCGGATTCCCCAAGGACGTGGTGAAGTTCACGTGGACGGCCCGAAGGGTGGCGGCGTACGTGCTCCCCAGGTTCGGCTTCATGCTGCCCATATTCACCTTTCTGGGCATGCTGCTCATCTGGGTCCGCCGTGGCCGCGACGATCCGGCCGCCGTGTACGCCTCGTTCATGACGGAACCCCCGTCCGGCCTGCCACCCGCCGTGGCGGGCGCGCTCATCGACGAGAAGGTGGAGGTGAAAGAGATACTTGCCACCATCGTCGACCTAGGGAGACGTGGCTACCTCGAGATGACCGATTCGAGCGAGGGCTTCTGGCTCTTCAAGACGACCAACACGACTTTCAAACGGCTCAAGCCTATCGGTGAGCTGAAGGGGTTCGAGCACGAAGTCGCCAAGGCGGTCTTCGACAAAGGCAAGGACGAAGTCGACTCGAGCGATCTGAAGAACGAGTTCTACCAGAACGTGGAACCGATCACCAAGAAGATCTACGAAGAGGTCACCACCCTCGGCTACTTCCCGCGGAACCCCAAGAGCACCCGCACGCGCTGGAGCGTGATCGGCGTCCTGGTGCTCGTCGCGTGGATCGGGCTGTCGGTGTTGCTGGCCACTGCCGGTGTGCCGGGCTTCGGCTGGCTACTCGCGGGCGGCATCATCTCCGGGTTCACCGTGCTCGGCTTCTCCCGGTTCATGCCGCAAAGGACTTCCGCGGGGGCGGCGGAGCAGCGAAAATGGGAGGCGTTCCGCAACTACCTGAAGGACCTCAGCAGGTATCAGGACATGCAGACGGCGCGCGACACCTTTGAGAAGTACCTGCCGTATGCGATCGCTTTCGGGGTGGAACGTTCCTGGGTGCGGCGCTTCGAAGACATGCAACTGCCAGCGCCCATCTGGTATCGACCGTTGGTCATCGGTCAGAACCAGCCCGGCCCGGTATGGGCCGACACGGGCGGTGTCAACACGGGCCTCCCCACGGGCATCCCGGGCGGCGGTGTTCCGAGCCTCGACAGCATCTCCGACAGTCTCTTCAGCAGTCTGAACAGCATGTCGAGCGTACTCACCTCGTCGCCGTCGGGTTCGGGGTCGAGCAGCGGCGGGTTCGGCGGCGGGTTCGGCGGCGGCTTCTCCGGAGGTGGGGGCGGAGGCGGTTTCCGGGCCGGATAGGCCGCGAAGCGAGATCAGACGGCGTGACCACGGGATCGAGCGCAAGGAGGCGCGATGCAGAGCCGGACGATTGGCATCGTATTGATGATCGTAGGCGCGGGCGTAGCCGTATGGCTGGGTGCCGGTCTGGCTACGGGGAAATCGGTCACGGGCATAGCCCTCGGTTTCGTGCTCTTCTCGCTGCCGTTCTTCGCGGTGGGTGCGTATTTCCTCCTGCGTTCGGGCGGTGAGATCAAGCAGCAGACCAAGGCCGACAAGCAGCGCTCTATGCTCGACGCGGTGACCACTCGTGGTCGCGTAGGGATCGCGGACTTGGCCATCGAGAACGACTCGAGCCGCGACGAAGTGCGAGCCTACATCTACGATCTGATCGGGAAAGGCCTCTTCACCGGCTACGTCGATTGGGACGGGGGCGAGTTGGTCTCGGCCGAGGCGGCTAACATCAAAGAGGGGAGCTGCCCCAGCTGCGGCGGCGCCGTGGAACTGGCGGGCAAGGGTCTGGTGAAGTGCCCCTTCTGCGGCGCCGAGACCTACCTGTCGGGACCGGCGCCCGGCGCTTCGGGCGCCGTGGCTCAGGCTCCAGCGGTGGCATCGCCGCCGCCGGTCGAACCACCACCACCGCCCCAGCCGCCGCCCGCGGCCGCGGCGTCACCGCCCACGGCGGCCCCGTCGCCGTTGGCGGAGCCGCTTCCAGGCTCGCAGCCGCCCGGTGGCCCGACGGTCTAGGTCTCCGATCCTCGGCTCGGCCGCGCCCATGCGTATTCCCAGGCGCGTCTTCACGCGTGTGACGCCCCTGAGGTCCGCTGGGCCCGGGTATTCCTGGGCCGTCCTCATGCTGGCCGTGACGGCGGTGCTCATGACCGCCCTACTCGTCGTGCCCGGCGCCGCGTGGGCCAAGGAATGGCGAGTCGAGCGGAACGACGTGTTGCTCGAGGTGCGTGACGACGGAGATGTGCTCGTCTCCGAGACCTTCTCCATCCGCTTCGACGGTGAGTTCAGCTTCGTGACCCGCTCTATACCAGTGGCCGGAGTGGAGGCCATCGAGGAGATCCGGGTCGAGCATCGGGGAGTAGAACTCGATCGGGGCGACCGACCCGGAGAGTACGAGGTCTCCCGCGAGGGCGAGAGACTGCTCGTGCGGCTGCACCTGTCGCTTGCGGACACTGTCGATAGCTGGAAGCTCTCGTATCTCGCCCGCGGAGCCGTGGAGTTCGGAGACAACGGCGACCGCCTTCGCTGGCACGTGCTCGATGCCGTCACGCCGGTGCCCGTGGATTATCTGAGCGCCAAGATCATCTTGCCGGGACCGGTGTCGGCGAGCGACGTGTCTCTGGAAGCCGACACCGGCGGTGTCGTTCCCGTCTCCGTTGCCTCCACGGCGGAAGGGCTCTCTGTGGAGGCCGTCGACCTACCTCCCCGCACCCGACTCTGGGTCGTGGCCGGGTTCCCCAAAGGTCTGGTGGACTACCGATGGACTCCGAGGCGGGTGGCGGCGTTCATGGCTCCGAAGGCCGGGCTGGCGCTGCCCCTGCTCACCCTTGTATTCCTGCTGCTCGTGGTCGCCACAAGGAGGGGTGGCGCGAGAGGTGCGGAGATCTACGCCGGCCACATGACCGAACCGCCCGCCGCGTTGCCGCCCGCGGTCGCCGGGGGGCTGATGGACGGGCGCGTGGGAAGGCAGGAGGTGGTCGCCTCGGTGGTGGATCTCGCCCGTCGCGGCCATTTCGAGATCGTCGAACGAGCCGTGCGTGGACGTGGAACGGCGCCCACGGGGTCGGCGGTCGAAGTGACGATACGGCGGATCGACGTGGCCGACGACCTTGTGGGCCTGGATCGGGTGGTAGCTCGCGGCCTCTTCCTTCGAAAGCGGAAGGACACCATACGGGCCACTGAGATCACGGGCCGCTTCAGGCGAATGAGCAAGGAGTTCGAAGACGAGGTGTACGGCGCCCTGGTTGAAGACGGCTACTTCTCCAAGGACCCTGGCGCTGTGCGACGTTTCTGGCGTCGGGTCGCGCTGGCCGTCGCCGTCGCGACTGTGGCGGCCGTCGGGGCGATGGGATCGTTGGGACTGCCGGGCTGGGGCTTCCTCGGGGTGGGTGGCGGCGTGACGGCCGTCTTCGTGTTGGTCTTCTCCCCGTTCATGCCGTATCGCACCCCGCTCGGACAGGAGGCCAAGAGCCGGTGGGAAGCGTTCCGCGACTATCTTGCCGACCTCGAGCGCCTTGCCGATTTCGAGCCCGCGCAACACCTGTTCGATCGTTTTCTACCATACGCGATCGCCTTCGGAGTCGCCGAGGCTTGGGCGCGGCGATTCGACCAGCGAGCAGTCGAGGCACCCACGTGGTTCGTACCGTTGCCCGACGTGAACGCGCCGGAAGCAGGCTCAATCCACGCTGGGATGACTGGATCGGGCCTCGGGTCGGGTGAGGGCATCTCGGGCGTGGGGGCAGGCATCGGCCTCGCCGCGGTGTCGGCCGGTCTGTTCGCGGGACTGACGGCGCTGTCCGACGCCGCACTCGCGGGCCCGGGGAGCGGTGATTCACTTCAGGGCGCGTGGGCGGGCTTCAACAGTTCGGACGCCGGCTCAGGCTCCAGCGATTGGAGCGGTGGTGACTCGGGCGGGGGTGACTCGGGCGGGGGCGGGGGCGGAGGTTTCGACGCGGGCTAGTGTCGATGCCCCCGGCGGATCCGACACCGGACGCACGGACGCCCGCACCGGGCGCACGGGGTCCACGGCGGGTCAGCCGACGATGTCCTCGGTGAGCAGCCGATGCAGGTTCTCGAGTGCGCGGAACTGCATCGCTTTGACGGCGCCTTCGGTCTTGCCCATCGCCTGCGCCGTCTCTTGGATCGACAACTCGAAGAAGAACCGACATTCCACGACCTCACGTTGCTCCTCGGTGAGCACGTGAAGCGCCTCACGAAGCGTCCGCTTGCGCTCTTCGTCGAGTAGGCGGGCGACTGGGTCGGCACTTAGGTCCATCGAGGCGATGGCGGATGCCTCGGCCTCGTCGTCCACCGGAAGCCTGCGACGGCGGTAGTGGTCGATGATGCAGTTCTTGGCGATGGTGTAGAGCCAGGTGGAGAACTGCGCGGGCTTGGGTTGGTAGCGTTCGATTGCGCGCAGAGCCTTCTCGAAGACGACGTTCGCAAGGTCCTCGGCATCTTCGCGCGAGCTCACCCGGAAGTTGATGAAGGTGAACACCTGCGGGAAATATAGACGGTAGAGACGCGAGAACGCTTCCTGGTCGTTGCGGGCAGCCCGCATAGCGATCTGCTTGATCTCGTCCTCTGAGATGTCCCGGGCCGGCGTATCTTGAACAGCCGTTGGGAGAGGTAGCATCATTCCGGGGTCCACCCTCGTTTGTCCGTCGGACGTCGCTATTCGAGTATCGGCCGCGCGGGCCGACCGCTTGAGTGTCGGGCGGGTCGGATGTCAGGCCGGCGGACGCGGCGGAAGGGTGAGGCGGGGGTTGCTGGAGTGGCGTTGCCAGCGGTGCGTCCCCGGGGCGCGCGGATGAGAGCTGAGGGCGCATCGACCGGCTCCGAGGGCCGGTCGGTCTAGAGACGATTCCTATGGAGCGGTTATGGAGCGGCCGTCGTCGCTGTGGTGGACGTGGCCGTCGTCGTTGTCGAAGCGGGCGGCTTCGTGGTCGTGGTCGTCGCTGTGGTGGTCGTCGTGGTGGGCTTGGTGCCCTCCTCGATGATCTTCGGCTTCATCGGGTAGCTGCTTACGAAGGAGTCGGAGTGGACGGTGGTGCCGTTCTCGACCACGGTACGGGTGACCTTGATCTTGCGGCCGGATTGACCGTCGTCGACCACCCTCGTCTGGCCCACGAACAGTTCGGCGGTCTTCACGCGCTTCTCGGTAGGTGACGTGATGCCGTACCAGTCGCCCGTCGTGTACGTGACCGTGCGGCCCACCGGGGTGCCGTAGACCACGAAGGTGAGACTGCTCCAGCTCGCCGCGGACTTGATCAGCACCCAGTGTGGGGTGTCGTTCTTGAACCGGAACGCGGGGCCTCCCCAGCTCACGGTGGCATCACGGCCCGTGGGGTAGTGACTGATGTATATGGAGTGGTTGCTGCGTGCCGTCACGTCGAGACCGGCGAAGAACACGGCGTTGAAGAGGGTCGTGGAGACCTGGCAGATGCCGCCGCCGAGCGAATCCTCGAGCTTGCCGGCGATGATCGCCGGAGCCGTGGTGAAGCCGTTCGCGGTCGTCCGTTGCCCCACGACCGTGTCGAAATCGAACTCCTCGCCCGGAGCCAACAGCGTACCGTTGATCAACTCGGCCGCGCGCTGCACGTTCTTTCGACGGCCGTCCGATCCGCCGAACTCGGTGGTATAGCCGGCGAGCTTGGAGACGATACCCATCTCTTTCGCCTGCTCGGTGCTGCGTGAAGGTTGCGTCTCGACCGCCTCTACCGTCGCGACGCGGGCGTCGGGTGACAGCGCGGCGAGCGTGAGTTTCTCGGCCGTCTTCTCGGCGTCCAGAGCGAGCCCGGGCGATCCCGGTATCAAGGTCGCCGTCTCGCCGTCGGTCTCCCATGTGGCGTTCTTCGGCTCGCGCGCGACCGCCGTAGCCACCGTCTTGAAGAATTCCGCCAGCTTCTCGTGTGACAGGTACGGAACCAGCTTGGATTGCGCACCCTCGCCTTCGGTGGTGAAGTCCATAGCGGAAGCGATCTCGGCAGGCGAGAGAGCCCACACGACCTCTTCGAACGAGAGCCCCACGCTGCCATCGAGCATGGTGCGGGCTTTGGCCACCGCTTCGCTGGTGTCGGCTGCCTGGATGGCCGGGGTCTCGGTCACCATGACGATGTCGATCCGCCCCGTACCGAGCGTGAACAACAACTCCTTGAGGTCGTCGCGGAGCGCGTCTTCATCGACGACGAGGCCGTCCTTGCCCTCGATGACCTCGATGTCCTTGCCGTTGATCTTGAGACCTGCGTTCACCGGCTCCACGTCGAGCGTGCCCGTGATCTCGGCGAGAACCTCGTCGAGAAGTGCGGTGTCGAGCGCCGCGCTGAGAGGGACGTCGGTGCCCGAGAAGTAGAGGCCGAACTTGGTGCGGAGGTCCGCGAAGAAGCTCCCGGTGCGTGTGACCTCCATGGCCTTCTTCGCCGTGCCGGCCGCATCCACCTGGACATCGACGTCGGAAGGCAGCAGATACCACTCCCGGCCGGTGTCGGCGGCCAACGTGATGCTGTTGTTCCGCGCGCGCTCGACTCTGCGGGTGAGGGTTTCCTCCGCCGCTTCGGGCGTCATGCGACCCGCGCCTGCGCCAGCGATCGACACTCCGGGGTGCACTCGATTGTAGGAGATGCCCGCATCCAATAGAATCGCCAGCAAGAACACGGCCACGAGCGCCGCGACTGCAGCGATGAGGCGGGCTCTCCACCCGCCACGGATTATCCGGTCGAAGAATTCTACGGCCATAGTGCCGTTACACACCTTCCAGGAAAAAGAGGGACAACCATTCGTGGAGAGGATGCCACAAGATCGCGGCCGCGACTACCCGGGCCCGACATCGGGCGTTCTCGGATCCTCGGGTCTCACGCTGTTCGAACTGGTGGACGCGTGGTTCGCGGGGCATCATGGCATGTTCGATGCAGGGGTGGTCCAGAGGGCTCGGATCGTCTCTCGGCTGCAGGGTGGGGGAAGAGTCTCAGGACAACTGCTCGCGAACCAGCTGGGCGTGTCGCGGGCGGCCGTGCACAAGCATATCGACGTCTTGAGAGGGCTCGGTGTGCCCCTCACCTCGATCCCCGGTGCCGGCTACGAACTGCTGCCTCCCTTCGACATCCTCGCGCCGGAGATCGTGCTGCCGCTCCTCGCGCCGCGGGCGCCGTCCTTCGGCGCTCCATTCCTCTTCCATGCTGAGATCGGCTCCACCAACGTGGTGGCACAGGAAGCCGCCCGTGGCGGCGCTCCTCACGGCGCCCTGGCGGTCACCGACTTCCAGTCCTCGGGCCGGGGTCGACTGGGGCGCGGCTGGACCAGCGAACCCGGGCTCGACCTCACCTTCTCGGTGGTGCTTCGTCCGGATCTTTCGCCGCAGTCGGTCGCGCGTCTCACCCTGGCCGCCAGCGTCGCGGTGGCCGACACGATCCTCGCGCTCGGCGATCTTGAAGGTCGTGTCACGATCAAGTGGCCGAACGACGTGCTGATCGATGGGCGGAAGGTGTGCGGCATCCTGTCGGAAGCCGCGCTCGACATGGATCGGCTGCACTGGGTCGTGGTTGGGATCGGTCTGAATGTGAACGGCACGCCCGCGGCGGGTGTCTCGCTTCACGACCTTCCGCCCGGCGCACCATCTCCCATCTCATTGCGCGAGGCCCGGGGCTCTTTCACTCCGCGAACCCCGCTGCTGGTTGGACTGGTCGAGGCTCTTGGATCGGCCTTCGCTTCGGTGGAGGAGGAAGGGTGGGACCGGGTGCTCGGCCGGCTTCGAGCACTCGATTCTCTACGAGGACGACGGGTGGATGTGCGCGCCGGCGCCGGAGGAGGCGATCCGTTCCTTTGCGGCCTTGCCGACGGACTGGCTTCGGATGGGAGCCTGCTGGTGAGAGACGATTCGGGTGCCGTGCATGAGGTGATATCGGGGGACGTCACTCTCCGGGCCGCCTCCGCCTAGCTCCAAGCCGCCGCCTACACGCGGTCGCCTGCAGGCGGCTCCTTCGCGCGGCCTCCGGCGCGCCGCTCCTACACGCGGCCTCTTGCACACTGTGATGCATGTGCATCTTGGCGTTGTCAACCGAGAAGGACATGTGGGTGGACAGACCCCCGCTCGCTGCGCTAGACTTCCCATTTCTACCGCCTTCAGGAAGGGGATCGAACGTGCCGGAGCAGAACGGAGACGCTGGAGCGGCCGCCATGCTCTCCGCTGAGAGAGCCGTGGGCCAAGCCGGCACCGACTCCGCACGGGTAGCCAAGTTGGCGCTCGCCGGGCTGTTCGCCGCCGTCCTCGCGGTCTCCGCGTGGGTGAGTATCCCCTTCCACCCGGTGCCGTTGACCCTCCAGAACCTCACCGTCCTGGTGGCCGGTGGTCTCCTGGGCCGGGTCTGGGGTCCGGTGAGTGTCGGCGTATACGTGCTGGTGGGTGTCGCGGGCGTCCCGGTGTTCTCGAATGGCGGGGCCGGGGTCGGTGCGCTGCTTGGACCCACGGGCGGCTATCTGGTGGGCTTCATCGTGGCCGCGTTCGTCGTGGGATCGGCTGCCGACATGGCGCGCTCGCGGCGATGGCGCGGGCGTCGCATGACCACGGCCCTCGGGGTGGGAGTCCTGGCTGCGAGCGCCGCCATCTATGCGGTGGGCGTGCCGTGGCTGATCGTCGTCACGGGCATGACCCCGCTTGCGGCCCTCAGCGCCGGTATGGTGCCGTTCTTGGTGGGCGATGCGCTGAAAGCCATCGCTGCCGTCTTCCTCGTGCGCGCCGTGGGGGCCGCACTCGAGGCGCAAGGACTGGGCTAGACTCAGGCTCCGCCGCCCGCCGTCACGATGCAGGACTCCCCGGGCCGCAACACCAGCACCGGTACGCCGGTGCGCTCTTCCACCGCGGCTTTCCAGGCGCGGGCGTCCTGTTTGATGGGGTCGAACGTGTCGTAGTGCATCGGTACGACCAGACGGGGTTTGAGCAGTTCGACCGCCGCGAGTGCATCCTCCGGGCCCATGGTGAACTTGTCTCCGATAGGGATCAAAGCCGCGTCGAGACCGGCCCGCCCGATGAGCGCCATGTCGGAGAACAGCCCAGTATCGCCGGCGTGGTAGATCACGGTGCCCTCGATGTCGCGAAGGAGGATGCCCGCTTCTGTCCCCATGTAGAGTCCGTCCGCCGATGACGAGTGCAGCGCCGGTACGAGCTTCACGCGGCCGAAGGGGAACGATTGGCCCCCTCCTATCTGCAATGCCTCGGTCCGCAAGCCCTTGGTCTGCAGGTGATTGGCCAGCTCGTTCATCGCAATGACCACTGCACCGTTGCGGGCCGCTATCGTCTCCGTGTCGCCCAGGTGATCCTGGTGCGCGTGGGAGAGGATCACGAAGTCCGCATGCACCTCATCAGCGGAGACATCGGCGAGCGGATTCCCGGTGAGGAACGGGTCGATCCACACGCGGACACCTGCGGTCTCGACCTCCCAAGCCGAGTGTCCGTGGAATGTCAGTTTCACCCCTACCCCCTTCTCCTGGTATCCTGCGGCTCGTGGCCGCATCAAGAGCGTAGCGGTCTATCGCTGTTCCGGCAACCTGTCGAGGGGGGGCGAGGGTCGTTGTGACCGTGTTCCAAGCGATCGTGCTCGGCCTCGTGCAGGGGCTGACCGAGTTCCTTCCCATATCGAGTTCCGGGCACCTTGTGTTGGTGCCGGAGTTCCTGGGCATCCCGGCGCCGCCGCTTTCCTTCGACGTGATGCTCCACCTGGCTACCGTGGTCGCCGTGGGCGGGTACTTCGCTCGAGACCTCTACTCGATGGCCGGCGCCTTCTTCTGGCCGAAGCGGCTCAAGCCGGGCTCGGTGAAGCAGTGGCGGCGTCTGGGGCTGTGGCTGGTGATCGGCACGGTGCCGGCAGGGCTCGCCGGGGTGTTCCTGGGCGACTTCTTCGAATCACTGTTCGAGAGCACCCTCGCGGTCGGCGCGTTCCTGGTTGTCACCGCGATCCTCATGGCGGTGGCCGACTACGTCTCGGGCAGGGCCGTGACCAGTCGATCCGTAGACGACATGGGCCTGATCGACGCCCTGATCGTGGGATGCTTCCAGGCTCTGGCGATCGCGCCGGGTCTGAGCCGATCTGGCTCGACCATCTCTGGTGGCATGTTCCTCGGGCTCGACCGGACGGCGGCGGCGCGCTTCTCCTTCCTTCTCAGTGTGCCGATCATCGCCGGCGCGGGCCTGCTCCACGCCAAGGACATCTCCGCCGGCTTCTCTGAGGGGACCGCTGTGTACGTTGCGGGCGCTGTGGCTGCCTTGCTCTCCGGCCTGTTCGCCGTGCACTTCATGTTGCGTTTCCTCCGGAGTCACCGCCTGCGGGTCTTCTCCATCTACACTGCCGCACTCGGGGTACTGGTGATCCTGCTCAGTCTCCTCTGATCGATCCCAGGGGCCCCGGCCGGCGGCTTGGCGATCCGGGTGTCCGCCACTTGCCCGACGGGGTCGTCGCGGCCGTCGCATCGCGCGGCTCCTTGTTCTTCACATTTCCCTCACAATACCTTTGCATCCGGTTGACCTTGAGCGGGTACAGTCTGTTCTGAGAAGAACCGCGAGGCCACCTTTGGCCTCTCGTCTGGAGGAGGACGGAGAACATGATCGGCAGACAGGGGCGTCGTACGTTCGGGTTGCTCGTGCTCCTCGGAGCATCGGTGTTGTTCGCCGGGTGCGCCGAGATCGCTGAGATCGGAGGCACCACCACCACGGTCGGTCAGCAGGCAGGCGACGCCACGACCCTCACCAGGCTGGGCGCTTTCACAACGCTCCCCGAATCAGTCCTCGCCGACGATCCGCTCACCAGCCCGGCGATAGCCGTGGCAGAGGCGGTCGGCCCGAGCGTCGTGAACGTCGCGGTGGAGGGCTCCGTACCTGGGTTCGGCGGCCAGCAGACCTACGCGTCTGAGGGGTCGGGTGTGATCCTGACCGCGGACGGCATGATCATCACCAACAACCACGTGGTCGTCCAGGAGACCGGGGGGCAGGAGTTCGAGGCCGAAAAGGTCACCGTCACCCTGGCTACAGGAGAGGAGCTCGCGGCACGCATCGTCGGTCGCGATGCGCTCACCGATCTCGCGGTCCTCGAGGTGCAGGCGTCCGATCTCCCGGCCGCGACCTTCATCGACAGCTTCGACGAGGTGCAGATCGGGCAGTACGCCGTTGCCATCGGGAGCCCGCTCGGGTTCGAGAACTCCGTGACCTTGGGCATCATCAGCGGGGTGCACCGCGGCCTCGAGGTGCAACCCGGCTTCTCGCAGTTCTCCCTGGTCGATCTGATCCAGACCGATGCCGCCATCAGCCCAGGCAACTCCGGTGGAGCCCTGGTCGATGCGCGTGGCCGGGTCATCGGCATCAACGTGGCATACCTGCCTCCGAGTTCGACCGGCGCGCAGAACGTGGGGTTCGCGATACCGGCCGACCTGGCGATCGATGTGGCCCGGCAGATCATGTCTACGGGCCGCGCGGTGCACGCCTATTTGGGTGTTAGCAACGTATCCGTGACCGAGGCCCTGCGCGAGCGCTTCACCCTGACTCGTTCGACCGGCGTCCTCGTTGCCGGCACTGAGCCCGGAGCGCCGGCGCAACTCGCTGGTCTCGAGCAGGGAGACATCATCATCGAGTTCGACGGACAGGCCATCGAGAGCGACTCAGACCTCTACTCCATCCTCCGACGCATGAAGCCGGGCGACTCCGTCTCACTCGTCGTGGATCGCAAGGGAGCGGAGCTCAGCTTCGACGTGACCCTGGGCGAACGGCCCGAGTAGCCGCCGACCGCGCCTGCGGCTCAACCGGTCACGCGGAACCCCTGTTCGCCCTGCGGTGCCTCGCTGCTCACGGTGACCTCGGTGACCAGGGCGCGCTCGGGACCCCGCCGGACCCACCGCACCAGCGCGTCGACACCGGCGGGCTCGCCCTCGAACACGGCTTCCACGCGCCCGTCGGCGAGATTGCGCACCCACCCACGCACGCCACGGCGTTCGGCTTCCTCGCGCGTGGACTCGCGGAACCACACGCCCTGCACCCGGCCCTCCACGAGCACGCGCAGGCGGCGCACCTCTCCCGAGGGGTGACCGTGTGCGCCGATCAAGGGTACGAAACGGCACCCGAGTACGTCGGTCTCTTGAAGGCCGTTTGGGTCGCGCCTGATCAGGCGCAGGCGCTGGGTCCCCTGGCCGCCCACGGGGATCACCAGACGTCCCCCTGGTGCCAGCTGGTCTGTGAGAGAGGGGGGCACGCCGGGTGAGGCGGCCGTGACCACGATGGCGTCGAAAGGAGAGTGGTGCGGCAGGCCCAGGGAGCCGTCGCCGGTCTCCACGTGCACGTTGCGGTGCCCCAGTCGTGCGAGGACGCGGCGCGCCCGCTCGGCGAGCGCGCCGTGGCGCTCGACCGTCCAGACCTCCCCGGCGATCTCCGCCAGCACCGCCGCCTGATATCCCGATCCGGTCCCCACCTCGAGCACCCGGGAGTCGCTCTCGAGTTCGAGGAGCTCGGTCATGCGGGCGACCATGTAGGGCTGGGAGATGGTCTGCCCGGATCCGATGGGCAGGGGTTCGTCCTCGTAGGCGGCCGGGCGCGCCATCTCGTCCACGAAGAGGTGCCGAGGCACGCGCCTCATGGCGGCCAGTACGCGCTCGTCGGCGATCCCGCGGGTGAGCAGTTGCTCCTGCACCATCCGCAGGCGCGACTGCTCGAACCGGCTGTCGTCGAACTCCTCGGAACTCACGGCACGGATCGCTCCCATCGACGCGGAGCGGCGCAGGCACTCCCTCGCCCGAAGACCCGGCGAGGTGGTGGACCGACTACTCCTTGAGGATACGGAGGCCTTTGAACTTGCGGTTCTTGACCGCGTGCAACCTGTAGATGACGAAGATCGTGAATGCGATCAACAGGAAGCCCAACACCGGGAGGAGCACGACCGCGGCCGTGCCCACGAACGTAGCCACATCTTCGAAGAAGCTGATGAACGGGTTGAGGGCGCCGCCGGTGGTGGCGGTGGCGCCGGGTCGGATCACGCCCTTGACCGCCGAGGATGCGAAGGCGATGGCTCCTCCGCCGACCATGCCCGCGGCTGTGACGGCGGTGTCCTCCTGGGCGAGAGCCGCTCCGAACACGATCACCCCGGCGAGGATGCGCACGGGCGTGGCAATGAGGTCGAGCGCGGAATCGAGCACCGGCACCTTGTCGCCCACGATCTCAGCCACCGCGAGGAAGAGTAGGGCGCCTATCACCCACGGGTTCTCGAGGATCGCGAACCTGGTGCCCGCAAGGTCGAATGCGCCGAACCAGCCGAGGCGGGATACCAGACCCACGAGGCCGATGGGCAGGAAGGCCCGCAGCCCGGAGAGACTGGAGAGCCCGGCGCCCAGACCGATGCTTGCGAGTAGACCTTCGAACAGCACATCCATGTGCGGCTCATGGTAGCACGGCTCCGGCCGGCGGCGCGGCCGGCTGCGCAGCCCACGGAACGCGACCGCCCGCCAAGACGGAGCGGTTCCGACCGCCCTTTCGAGGGGCGCGCACCCGACCGCTCTGTTGTTCGGCGAGTGCGCTACGCCTATACTGGCCCGACCCATGAGCACTCGCAAGACCGATAGGTATGAAGACAGATACGCGTCGCGCACCAAGGTGATGCGGTCCTCGGCCATGCGCGACCTCATGAGCCTCACGGCCCGCCCCGAGGTGATCTCACTCGCCGGTGGCCTGCCCGCCACCGACAGCTTTCCGCAGGACGTGTTCGAGCGGATCAACCAGGAGATATCCGACACCCAGCGCGCCCTCGCGCTGCAGTACGGCCCCACCGAGGGGTTCGACTTCCTCAAGGAAGACATCGCGCTCGTGATGGCCGCCGAGGGCACGTCGGTCGATCCCGCCCACGTGATGATCACGACCGGGGGTCAGCAGGCCATCGACCTGGTGACCAAGACCTTCATCGACGCGGGCGACATCGTCCTGGCCGAAGGCCCGGCCTACGCTGGTGCCTTGACCACGTTCTCCACCTACGAAGCCGACGTGCGCCATATCGCCATGGATGCGAACGGCCTCGTGGTGGAGGAACTCGAAGCCGTGCTCGATCGGCTCGAAGCGGAAGGACGGCGCCCGAAGTTCCTCTACACGGTGCCGAACTTCAGCAACCCCGGCGGCACGACGCTGTCACTCGAACGCCGGCGTCGTCTCGTACGGATAGCCGCCGAACGCGACCTCTTGGTGCTGGAAGACAATCCTTACGGCCTGCTGCGCTACGAGGGTGAGCCGCTCCCTACGCTGCTGTCCCTGGATACCTCGGGCAACGTGGTGTATCTGGGATCCTTCTCGAAGATCATCTCGCCCGGTATCCGCTCGGGTTGGATCGTGGCGCCGCAGGCCATCTATCAGAAGATCGTCTTCGGGAAGCAGGCTACTGACCTGTGCTCCAGTCCGCTCAACCAGCTGTTCGTTCACGGATTGATCGCGAGCGGTGTATGGCTGGAGTACATCGAGCGCCTCCGCGGCATCTACACGTCCCGTCGCGACACGATGCTGGAGGCGTTGAGTGAGGAGTTCCCCTCCGAGGCCACGTGGACACGCCCCGCAGGTGGATTCTTCGTGTGGGCCACGATCCCCGGTATCCACACCGGTGATCTGCTGGCGAAGGCCATCGACGAGAACGTGGCGTTCGTGCGGGGCGACGCCTTCTATCAGGACGGTGGCGGCACGGACAGTATGAGGCTGTCGTTCAGTTTCGTGAACGAGGAGCGCATCAAGGAAGGCGTCCGCAGGTTGGGCGCCGTGATCAGCGACCAGATGGAGCTGTATCGGGCTCTGGGGCTGTGAGGGCCGGGACCGGATGGACAGGCAGGGAGGTGCGGCAGTGAGCGGCAAGAACGTGTGTGTCCTATTCGGAGGGCGTTCCCTCGAGCGAGACGTGTCCCTCAGCACGGGGCACCGTGTGATCCGCGCCCTTGAGGCGGGCGGTTACGCGGTCACTCCGATCGACGTGGATGAATCTCTGGTGCAGCGTCTGCTCGACGTCAAGCCTGACGGCGTATTCATCGCCATGCACGGCAAGGGTGGTGAGGATGGGACCGTCCAGGAGCTTCTGGAGATCCTCCGAGTGCCCTACACCGGCTCCAACGTGCCCAGCAGCATCCGGGCGATGGACAAGGTGCTCACGAAGCACATGCTGGAGGCCGTGGGCATCCCGACTCCGGCGTTCTATGCCTTCAACCATGCGGCCTTTCGTGAGATGGGCGCCAAGGACACGCTCGATCTCATCGCCACCGAGCTGGGCCTGCCGGTCGTGGTGAAGCCGGCGGCGCAGGGTTCGGCGCTCGGTATCAACTTCGCCGCCGAGGCGCGCGATCTCCCCAGGGCGATGGTGTCGGCGCTCTCCTTCGACAGCAAGGTGCTGCTGGAGAAGTTCGTGGCCGGCCGCGAGTTGGCCGTGAGCATCATCGACGACGGGGTCCCCCGGGTGCTTCCGATCGTCGAGGCGAAGCCTCGTTCCGGTCACGCCTTCTACGACACGGAGTCCCGCTACACCGCCGGCGAGACCGACTTCACCGTGCCCGCCGAGCTTGCCCCCGACGTGACCGAACAGGTGAATCAGGTAGCGCTCGGCACCTTCGAGGCGCTCGGCTGCCGCGGCTTCGCGCGCGTGGACATCATCCTCGACGAAGCCGGCGTACCGTGGGTCCTCGAGATCAACACCATACCCGGACTCACCGAGACCTCCACCATGCCTCTTGCCGCCGAGGCGGACGGTCTCTCCTTCGAAGATCTGGTGGGCCTGATCATGGAGTCGGCCTTCCGCCTCCAATAGGAGCGGGCGGGCCGGAGGAGGTTCGATGCGGGTCTGGCCGGAGTGCGTGCCCTGTGTTCTGCGTATGAGTCTGGAGACGATCCGGGCTGCGGTGAGCGATGAAGACGAGGTCGCCCGCCTCTTCGACAAGGTGCTCGCGGGTCAGGACCTGTCCGTGGTGCGGTCCGCCGGTGACGGCGGCCTGCGGCCGGCCGAACGTGTAGGTGAGGTGTGGCGCGAACTCGTCGCGCTCACCGGCGACGATGACCTGCTGGCGGAAGCCAAAGCCCATCAGAACGACCTCGCGCTGAGTCTCCTGCCCGCGGCCAGGGAGTTCGTCCTGGCGTCGCCCGACCCGCTGTATGCCGCGGTGAAGCTCGCGGCAGCCGGGAACGTGTTCGACATCATGATCGGCTTGGATGCCGGCGGTCCGTCGTCGGAGTTGCTCGAGCGCATGTCGTCGCGGTGGGTGGATGACGCGCAGGTCGAGGTGTTCCGCGAACGTCTGGCGAAAGCGCGCACCGTGGTCTACTTCACCGATAACTGCGGCGAGATCGTCTTCGACCGGCTTCTGCTGGAGGTGATGAGCGGGTACGGGGAGTTCGGGGGAGACGACGGTGTCGCCGGCGACGACAACCACCCGCCCGGCGCCGTCGGGCACGGTCGGCCCGAGATCACCGCAGTCGTGCGTTCGTTGCCGGTGATCAACGATGCCACCCTCACCGAGGCTCGCCAGATCGGGCTGCCCGAGGTGGTGCGTGTGATCGAGAACGGTATCTCGTTCGCGGTGCCTGCCACGGTCCTCAGCGAGGTCTCAGCGGAGGTGGCGGTCTTGGTGCGCGACGCGGATCTCGTGGTGTCCAAAGGCGGAGCCAACTTCGAGCTGCTCGAGGAGGAGGAAGCGCTTCGCGGGAAGGTGACGTTCCTTCTGTTGGGCAAGTGCGGCCCCTTGTGCGACACGCTCGGAGTGCCGCGCGACGGGCTCGTGGTGCACAACGCCTAGCGGACTCCTAGCGGCCGGGTGCCCGGCGCCGAGCGCCTAGCCGGCCCGCAGGATCAGCCGCCCCCGTATCTCACGCAGGTCACCGATCACGTCGCTGGTGCCGTCTCCTGGTTCCGCCCCGTCATCTCCGTCGCACCGCCGCGCGTAGAGCAGGAAGTCCATGCCCGCAGCCGCGGCCGCCTCCCTGTCCACGTCGGTGTCGCCCACGTAGAGGGTGTCCTCGGGCGGCACGCCCAGGCGCTCGGCCGCGAGCAGGAGCATGCCGGGATCCGGCTTGCCGCGGACCACATCCGCAGCCGTCACCACCACTCCGACGCGCTCGTCCAAGGCGAAGTGGCGCATGATGTGCTCCATGTCGCCCGCGCGGTTCGTGGCGATCGCCAGCGGGTAGTCGGAACGCAGTTCGTCCAGCGTCTCGAGTGCGTAGGGTTCGGTGTCGATGGCCGCAAGCAGGTCGGCGGGATCGAGCGAGTCGATGTAGTCGAAGACCGCCGCGCGGGACTCCGAGGGCAGCAGAACCTTGAACACCTCCTGATCCGCCAGGCCTTGGCACAGATCGACCACCGCCCGATCCGTCTCGTCGATCAGCGGCAGGCCGAGCACGCCGAACACGTGGTTGTAGAATGGAACGATCTTGTCCCGCGTGTCGATGAGGGTGCCGTCGCAATCGAATATGATGGCTCTGATCATGGCCCGGCCAGTATACACTTGGGCTACTGTGGCTCACGGTCGGGGGCCCACATGCGGGGACCCACGGTCGGGGCTCGCGCCGGGCTGCACGCGGGGAGCTGCCCGGGGGGGCGGGAGCGAGTCGACGAGAGATCCGGGGAGGTCGTGTGATGCCGAGGTACAGGCCCTTCGATTTCGGCTTGGGGGAGACCGCCGACATGCTTCGGCAGACCGTGCGCGACTTCGCGGCGGCCGAGATCGCGCCCCGCGCCGAGGAGATCGACCGCGACAACCTGTTCCCCCGTGACCTGTGGCCCAAGATGGGCGCTCTCGGCCTTCTCGGGGTGACGGCGCCCGAAGAGTACGGCGGGGCCGGCATGACGTACCTTGACCACGTCGTGGCCATGGAAGAGGTCAGCCGGGCATCGGCCTCTGTGGGGCTCTCTTACGGGGCTCACTCGAATCTGTGTGTGAACCAGATCGTGTTGAACGGCACCGACGACCAGAAGGCGCGCTACCTGCCGAAGCTGATCAGTGGTGAATGGGTGGGGGCGCTGGCCATGAGCGAGTCCGACGCCGGTTCCGACGTGGTGGCGATGCGCCTTCGGGCCATCGAGAAGGGCGACGTCTACGTGCTCGACGGCACCAAGATGTGGATCACCAACGGGCCCCAGGCCGACGTGCTCGTGGTCTACGCCAAGACGGACCGTGAGGCCGAGTCCCACGGTATCACTGCCTTCCTGGTCGAGAAGGGTTTCCCGGGGTTCTCCACCGCCCAGAAGCTGGACAAGCTCGGCATGCGCGGCTCGGATACCTGTGAGCTCGTCTTCGACGGCTGCGAGGTTCCCAGGGAGAACGTGCTCGGGGGGGTGGGGGACGGCGTGTACGTGCTGATGCGAGGGCTCGACTACGAGCGCATCGTGCTGGCCGGCGGCCCCCTGGGGATCATGACGGCCTGCATGGACACGGTGCTCCCCTACGTGCATGAGCGCAGCCAGTTCGGCAATCCGATCGGGGAGTTCCAGCTCATGCAGGGCAAACTGGCCGACATGTACTGCACGATGAACGCATCCAAGGCCTACGTGTATGCCGTGGCTGAAGCGTGCAGCTGGGGGAAAGCAGCGAGGAAGGACGCCGCCGGCGCGATCCTCTTCGCTTCCGAGCGGGCCACGTGGATGGCCCTAGAGACCGTCCAGACGTTGGGGGGGAACGGCTACACCAACGACTACCCGGCGGGCCGTCTGCTCCGCGACGCCAAACTCTACGAGATCGGGGCCGGAACCAGCGAGATCAGGCGGTGGCTCATCGGTAGGGAGCTGTTCGAGGAGAGCACCTAGGGCAGGTCACTCCTCCGTGGAGAGGGTCACACTCCTCGGTGGCGAGTGTCACTCACCGGTGGCGGAGGTCACTCCTCGGTGGCGGCGAGGGCTTGCGCTGCCCTCGACCGAGGAGTCCGGCCGAGACTGCCGGTGACGAACCGCCCGGCCGCGGCCAGGGTGCGCAGGTCCACTCCGCTGCGGACCCCCAGACCGTCGAGCATGTAGAGCAGGTCTTCGGTGGCGAGGTTGCCCGCGGCTCCGGGTGCGTACGGGCAGCCGCCCAAGCCGGCCACCGAAGCGTCCACCACGCGGACACCCTCCTGCAGCGCCGTCAACACGTTCGCGAGCGCTTGGCCGTACGTGTCGTGGAAGTGCACGGCTAGATGGGCGACCGGCACCCGTTCCGAGACGGCCCGCACCATCGCGCGCGCCTTCTCCGCGGTTCCCACACCGATGGTGTCGCCGAGTGAGATCTCGTAGCAGCCCATGTCGAAGAGACTCCCGGCGACCTCGCGCACGGCGATGAGCGCCACTTCTCCCTCGTAGGGACAGCCCAGTGTGCAGGAGACGTAGCCGCGCACGGCGACACCCTCCGCCCGAGCCGCCGCGGCCACCTCGGCGTAGCGACTCAGGCTGCCTGCGATCGTGTTGTTGATGTTCTTCTGGGAGAAGGTCTCGGAGGCCGCGGCGAACACGGCGATCTCCCGTGCCCCCGCCCGCAGGGCGTCCTCGAGGCCCCGCATGTTCGGCACCAGCACCGGGTAGCTCACGCCTTCCCTGTGCCGGAGCCCCGCGAGCACCCGTTCGGTCTGCGCCATCTGGGGCACCCAGCTGGGGGATACGAGGCTCCCCGCCTCGATGGTGGTGAGGCCGGCGTCGGCCAGTCGCTCGATGAACTCGATCCTGATCTCCGCCGGCAGTCTTTGGTCTTCGTTCTGGAGGCCGTCACGCGGCCCAACCTCGACGATCTTCACGAAGTCGGGGTATGGCGTGGGCACCGTCTGGGGCTCCGCGGCCATCTCTAGGGGTGATCCGCATCGGGATCGAGGGGCGCGGCGGGGTTGCCCGAGGTGCTCGGCGCGCTCGCGGCAGAGGCGCCCGAGGCGGGCACCCGCGCCCCGCCGGCGCCGCTCGCGCGGCTTTCGATCAGTATGAGTTCCTGACCCTCGATCACGGCGTCGTCCACCCGGAAGCAGACCTCCAGCACGGTGCCGTCCGCGGGCGCGGTGATGGTGTGCTCCATCTTCATGGCTTCGAGCGTGAGCAGAGGTTGGCCCCTCCGTACGGTCGCTCCCGGTTCCACCATCACCGCCAACACGCGGCCGGGCATAGGGGCGGTCAGACGGCCGCCCGGCACCTCGTCGTCTACGGTGGCCGCTTCGTGGTCCTCGAGTGCCAACTCGGTCACGTGGCCCGCATCGATCAGCGTGAGCGCGCAGCCTCGTCGCAGCACGGTCACGCGGCGTCGACGACCGTCGATGGCAGCGGTGAGCCCCCCGGAAGTATCGAGCTCGCCCAAAACGGTCATGGCGCCCGTGGGCAGGTCGAGACGGTAGCCGCCCAACACGGGACGGGCCCGGATGGTAGACGGCGCGCCTTTCGCGCCGAGGTCCAGCGCCACCTGAGGCGGCGAGTTCGGTCGCCAGCCCTCGTTCCTCCACCACGGCGACCAGGGGTCTTCCGAGGCGAGGGCGGTCATCTCCGCGCTCGCCCTGCGTTCGAGCAACACACCCAGTGAGGCGAGGGCAAGGGTGTCTTCGGCCGGCGACGCGTCGGCCAGCAGGTCGTCCACGAAACGGTCGACGAAACCCGTATCGAGGTCCCCACGGGCGTAGGCCGGGTGGGCCGCGACGGCGGCGAGCATCGACAGGTTGGTCGCGGGCCCCACCACCTCGAAATCGGCTAACGCCGAGCGAAGCCGTCGCAGGGCCGTGGGCCTATCCTCGTCCCAGACCACCAGCTTGGCTATCAATGGGTCGTAATGCACCGTGACCGCGTCGCCCTGGCGGACGCCGGTGTCCACGCGCACGTGCGGCCCCTCCTCGGGTGTGCGCAGATGCGTGATGGTGCCGGTGGAGGGGAGGAAGCCGCGGGTGGGCTGCTCGGCGTACACCCGCACCTCCACGGCGTGACCCCGCAACGCGAGCTCCCCTTGCCGACGGGGGAGAGGCTCGCCTGCCGCCACGCGCAACTGCCACTCGACGAGGTCCGATCCAGTGACGAACTCGGTGACCGGATGCTCCACCTGCAGGCGGGTGTTCATCTCCATGAAGTAGTAGGAGCCGTCAGACGCCAGGAGGAACTCCACCGTGCCGGCGCCCACGTAGCCGACTGCGCGGGCCGCCTCGACCGCAGCCGAGCCCATCCGTTCGCGCAGCTCCGGTGTCAGGCCGGGGGCGGGCGCCTCCTCGACGATCTTCTGGTGGCGGCGCTGGATCGAGCAATCGCGTTCGAACAGGTGGACGGTCTCGCCGAAGCTGTCGGCGAACACCTGTATCTCCACGTGTCGCGGGCGCTCAAGGTAGCGCTCGAGCAGCACGCGGTCGTCGCCGAAAGCCGCGGCCGCCTCCCGGCGGGCGGACGTCAGGGCTGCTTCGAACTCGTCGAGGTGTTCAACGACCCGCATGCCCTTGCCGCCTCCTCCGGCGCTCGCCTTGATCAGGAGAGGCACACCGATGCCGATCGCCGCCTCCCGCAAGGTCTCGAGGCTCTGGTCGTCGCCGTGGTATCCGGGCACCACCGGGATGCCCGCCCGCTCCATGAGCGCCTTGGCGGCGGTCTTGTCGCCCATCGCCCGGATGGCCGCGGCGGGAGGCCCGATGAAGATGAGTCCGGCGTCCGTGCAGGCCTCGGCGAAATTCGGGTTCTCGGCAAGGAAGCCGTAGCCCGGGTGTACGGCTTGGGCCCCGCTGCGCAGAGCGACGTCGATGATGGCGTCACCGCGGAGGTAGCTCTCGACGGCGGGCGCGCCCCCGATCAGCCAGGCCTCATCCGCCAGTGTGACGTGCATGGCTCGGACGTCGGCCTCCGAGTAGACGGCCACCGGGCTCATGCCGAGGCGGCGCAGAGTGCGGATCACCCGGCAGGCGATCTCGCCCCGGTTCGCGACGAGCACGCGGTCGAACACCACCTGCGCGCTTGGCGTCACCGGCTCACTCCTCCGCCCAGGGCGGCGCGCACTTCTCGAAGAAGGCGGTCAACCCGCCGCGGGCTTCATCCGCCGCGCGGATCTCCGCAGTGCGCCGCGCCGTCCAGGCGATCAGATCGTAGTCGAGGGGGGTGCGGTACACCTCCTCCAGGAGTTCCTTGGTGGCCCTCACCGCGTTCGGCCCACCCTGAAGGATGTCCTTGCTGAGAGAATCGGCCCGCGCCAAGAGAGCCGCGGTGTCGGGCAGCACCTCGTGTACGAGCCCGAGCCGCAGCGCTTCGCGAGCGTCGAATGCTTCCGCGGTGAGGGCGAACCGCCGAGTAGCGCGCACTCCGATGGCCGCCACGACGTACGGGGCGATCACTGCCGGTATCAGCCCGAGCCGCACCTCGGGCAAACCGAAGATGGCCTTCTCGGTGGCCAAAGCGATGTCGCAGCAGGCCACCAGGCCGACTCCACCGGCGATCGCTGGACCTTGCACCAGTGCGATGGTGGGCTTCCTGAGACCGGCGAGCGTGGTCATCAGCGCAGCCAGAGCCGCTGCGTCAGCCAGGTTCTCGTCGTGCGTGTAGCCGGCCATGCGGCGCATCCAGGAGAGGTCGGCACCGGCGGAGAAGGCCGTGCCGGTGGCGGCGAGCATCACCAGCCGCACCGATGAATCGCGCTCGAGTTCTTCGAGCGCCTCAACCAGCAAGACGATCAGCTCGTCGTCGAAGGCGTTCCGCAGTTCGGGGCGGTTGAGGGTGAGGGTCGCGCGGCCGAGTTCGTCGACGCGCTTCAGCAAGGGGGCTCCGCTCATGAGGTCACATCCTGAAGACGCCGTGGACGGTCGGTTCGATCGGCGCGTTCAGCGAGGCCGAGATGGCCAGGCCGAGCACCGTGCGGGTGTCGGTGGGTTTGATGATGCCGTCATCCCAGAGACGGGCGCTGGCGTAGTAGGGGTGTCCTTGGGTCTCGTACGTCTCGCGGATGGGCTCCTTGAAGGCCTCCTCTTCGTCCACCGGCCACTCCTCGCCTCGCTCCTCCATGGCGTCGCGCTTCACCTGCGCCAACACGCTTGCCGCCTGCTCCCCACCCATCACGGAGATACGCGCGTTGGGCCACATCCAGAGGAACCGTGGGCTGTAGCCCCGTCCGCACATGGCGTAGTTGCCTGCGCCGAAGCTGCCGCCTATCACCACGGTGAACCGGGGCACGCGCGAGCAGGCCACCGCGGTCACCATCTTGGCGCCGTCCTTGGCAATGCCGCCCGCCTCGTACTTGCTGCCCACCATGAACCCCGTGACGTTCTGCAGGAACACCAACGGGATACCCCGCTGACTGCAGAGCTGAACGAAGTGCGCTCCCTTGAGCGCCGACTCCGAGAAGAGGATGCCGTTGTTGGCCACGATGCCTACCGGGTAGCCCCAGATGTGGGCGAAGCCACACACCAGTGTGGGTCCGAAGAGCTTCTTGAACTCGTCGAACTCAGATCCGTCGACGATCCTGCCGATCACCTCACGCACGTCGTAGGGGACACGGCTGTCGGTAGGGATGACTCCATCGAGCTCGGCTGGGTCGAGCGCCGGCTCCACCGGTTCTCGGAGCGCTAGATCGACCTTCTTCACGCGGTTGAGCGTACCCACGATCCGCCGGGCGATGGCCAGGGCGTGCGCGTCGTCCTCGGCGTAATGGTCGGTGACACCCGAGACGCGGCAATGCACGTCGGCCCCCCCGAGTTCCTCGGCCGTCACGATCTCACCGGTTGCCGCCTTCACCAGCGGCGGACCACCCAGGAAGATGGTGCCCTGGTTGCGCACGATGATGCTCTCGTCGGCCATGGCCGGCTGGTAGGCGCCTCCGGCCGTGCACGAACCGAGCACCACGGCGATCTGCGGTATCCCCTTGGCCGACAGGTTGGCCTGGTTGTAGAAGATACGCCCGAAGTGGTCTCGGTCGGGGAAGACATCCTCCTGCAAGGGCAGGAAGGCCCCGCCGGACTCCACGAGGTAGATGCAGGGCAAGTTGTTCTCGGCGGCGATCTCCTGGGCGCGCAGGTGCTTCTTCACCGTGAGCGGGAGGTAGGCGCCCCCTTTCACGGTGGCGTCGTTGGCCACTATGACGCACTCCTGGCCCGCCACCCGGCCCATGCCCGTGATGATGCCCGCGGCGGCGATCCCGCCTCCGTACATGTCCCAGGCCGCGAGCTGCGAGAACTCGAGGAAGGGGGAGCCGAGGTCGAGCAGCCGTCGCACGCGCTCCCGGGGCAGCAGCTTGCCTCGCTTCAGGTGTCGCTCGCAGGCGGCCTCGCCGCCACCGAGTTCGATCTCGGCCACCTTGGCCTCGAGGTCGGCCACGAGCGCGGCCATGGCGCGGGCGTTCTCCTTGAACTGCTCCGAGCCGGCATCCAGGGTGGTAGAGATCACCGTCATCCGCCCCCGATCGAGTGGATCGATGCACTGGGTCCGTGCGGTCGGGACCTTGGAACCCAGTCTACAATCATGCGCCTGCCTCCGGAAGTGCTCAGCATGTGCGCCGGGAACCTCTCGGCGGCGGTCAAGCGAGATCCGCGCACCCGGGCGCGCCGTCGGGCCGTGTCTGCGCGCCCGCGGCGGCGTGTGGCGCCACGTCGCTCGGCCACCGTGGTCCGGCCTGCCGGGCCGGTGGTAGAATGCCCTCCGCGCCCCCGTAGCTCAGGGGATAGAGCAGAGGTTTCCTAAACCTCGTGCACAGGTTCGATTCCTGTCGGGGGCACTACGAGGATCCACGAGGGGGGCTGTCGGCGTCCGGGCCGTCCGCGCCGTGCGGGCGATCATAGCTAGCCACGCAGGGGCCACGGTGCCAGCCTATGGGATGAAGTCAGAAGTGCCAGGACGTTTTCCACCAGGACGATCTCCAGTGAGCTGAGTTATCACGGACATGTCCCCGAACACGGTCAGATGCGGCGTATGGTACGGTGCGTCGCCGGTCGTGAGCGCCGGCTTTGAGGGTTCTTCGGCCAGGGTTCGGCTTGGTTTCTTCATCGTGATCTTCCTCTAAGTTTCGGGCAAAGAAAGCTGCACCCTGAATCGGTGGTGCCAGCAGAATTACCCTCGATCGGTGGTGTCCACGCCCAGCAGCATCGGTTGGGGGCGAAGGTGACCCTTCCGAGGCACGGAGTGGACCCCCGGCTGGCCGTGCGTGTGTGTGCCTAGCGATTCCGCGTTCGGTGGAGTTCGGCGACGGGATTCTTCCGCCGCTCGTCCGTTAGCGTGGGGCTCTACTTGTCAGGCAGCGCCCGCGCATTCGCCGCCGGCCCCAGCCCCGTGGGCACGTAGCTTGGGTTGGTGCTAAGCACCAGCTTGTCCACCTTGGCTCCGTCTTCGCGCATCCAGAGGTTCACCGTGTAGACGCCCGGGGAGGGGATCAGGATGGTAGCCACGGGGCCGTCCCCGGTGGCCTGCGTCCAGCCCCAGGTGGGCAGCAGGCGGTCGATGTAGGCGGAGGTGGCCAG
>JAGXFW010000006.1 GCA_024637035.1 Actinomycetes bacterium | reverse complement strand
GGCTTCCAGGGCCACCTTGGCCTTGAACGCCGGTGAGTGGTTGCGTCTCGGTCTTCTTGGCATTTTGCATGCTCCTCCGTGGTCGTGTACCAGGGAGCAGTATCACCTATCGGGGTGTCCAGTTTTTCCCGGCCACTTCTGTGGTGACCCCGCGCTCCTTCGTTGCCTCCCCGAGTTCGGTCGCGGTCGTGGGCGCTACCCCCGTCTTCGCCGACGTCGACCCCGAGAGCCAGAACCTCACCGCCGCCACCATCGAAGCGGTGCTCACGCCCCGCACCAAGGCGATCATCGTGGTGCACCTGGCCGGCCGGCCTTGCGAGATGGACGAGATCCTCGAACTGGCCGGAGCGCACGGCCTCAAGGTCATCGAGGACTGCGCCCAGGCCCACGGCGCCGCCTACCGCGGGCGCCCGGTCGGCTCCTGGGGCGATTGCGCCGCCTGGTCGTTCTGCCAGGACAAGATCATGTCCACCGGCGGCGAGGGCGGCATGCTCACCACGAACGACCCCGGAATCTGGGAGCGCGCCTGGTCGTACAAGGACCACGGTCGAGGCCACGACGCCGTCTACGGCCGCGAGCACGCCCCGGGCTTCCGCTGGTACATCGAGTCCTTCGGCAGCAACTGGCGCATGACCGAGATGCAGGCGGCGATCGGTCGGGTGCAGCTCGGGAAGCTCCCGGAGTGGACGGCCGCCCGGAGCCGGAACGCCGCTATCCTCGCCGTGCGCCTCGCTGCCTCCCCCGGCCTGAGGGTGCCCCTGCCGCCGCCCCACGTGGAGCATGCCTGGTACAAGTTCTATGCCTTCGTCCGCCCCGAGCACCTCCGCCCCGGTTGGGACCGCGACCGCGTCATGGCCGAGATCGGTCGCCGCGGCGTGCCGGGCTCGGTGGGCGTCTGCCCCGAGATCTACCGCGAGAAGGCCTTCATCGACGCCGGCTTCGTCCCGCCACAGCGCCTCCCCGTGGCCCGCGAACTCGGCGAGACCTCCCTCATGCTGCCGGTGCACCCCACCCTGGAGCCCGAGCACATGCACTTCATCGCCGACGTGGTGCTCGAGGTGTTGGGGGAAGCCACGCAGTAGGGGCGCCTCCTCGCGGGCGCGGGCGTCGCCTCCGGGCCAAACTACGACCTCCGGCCGATGGGTGAGCAGACCCCGCGCGCGCTACCCTCGACTCCACCTTCATGATAGGATGTACACGTACACACATGCGGGCGCGCGCTGGTCGCCGGGAGGTGGAGTCATGGCCCTCACTCGGGTCTTCAGGAACGGCAACTCACAGGCGGTGCGTATCCCGGCCGAGCTCGTCTACGACCGGACCGACCTCGACATGGAGATCGAACGCATCGGGGACGAGATCCGCATCCGGCCGGCGCGGGCCTCTTTGGCGGGGGCGCTCTCGGCCTTCGCCCGTTTCTCCGACGACTTCATGGCCGAGGGCCGTGGGGAGCACCGGCAGGGCGATCGGGAGGCGCTGTGACCTCCCGCTACCTGCTTGACACCGACATGTGCATCTACCTGATGACGCGGCAGCCCCCGCAGGTGGCGGCGCGCTTCGCCGAGCTCCGGGTGGGCGACGTGGTCATGTCGGCCGTCACCTTGGCCGAGCTCGTCTACGGGGTGACCGCCTCGGGACCCCATGAGGCCCAGAACCGGGAGGCGCTCGACCTCTTGACCGAGCACATCCTCCCCCTCCCCTTCGACGCCCCGGCGGCCGCCGCCTACGGCCCCATCCGCCTCGCCACCCGAGAACGGACCCGGGACGCCCTCGACAAGCTCATCGCCGCCCACGCGGTGGCGGTGGATGCCATCCTCGTCACGAACAACACCGCGGACTTCGCCGTCTACCCCGGCCTGCGGGTGGAGAACTGGGTGGAGTAGCCCGACTGCGACCCCGGGCCCCATGGGGGTCCACCGCCCATCCTAGGCCCAAAGGCCGATTGCACTCACCCGTGCTATAGTGTTGATTGATGGATACATCGATCAACCAGCCGACGACCACCGGAGCGATAAGCGCCACCGAGGCACGTGTGCACTTCGGCAAGGTGCTGCGCCGTGTGACAGAGGAGGGGGAGACTGTGTTCGTAGAGCGAGGTGGGCGTTTGGCGGCGGTGGTGCTCAGCGTGGCCGAGTACGAACGCCTCCTGGCGGCCCGCGAGACCACCGACTGGCGGGAACGGGCCCAGCGGGCGCGGGCGCTCATCAAGGCCGAGTCAGGGGGGCGGGATGTCCCCGCGGCGGAGGACGTCATACGCGCCGCACGCGAGGAGCGGGATGAGCGCTTCGGCGATCTGCGTTGACGCGAGCTTCGTGGTGCGGATGTTCGTGGGCCCCGACGACGCCGCTGCCTGGGCTCTGTGGGACGCATGGCTGGGAGAAGGGCGCGCGCTCCACGCCCCCCAGCTCCTCACCTACGAGGTGGCGAACGCCCTCCATCGGTACCGTCGAGCGGGAATCCTGAGCCCGACCGCGGCTGAGCGAGCCCTCGACGCCGCGCTCGGCCTCCCCGTGCGCTTCGAGACATCGGCTCCGCTGCACCTTGAAGCGCTCCGCCTGGCATCCGTGCTCGATCTCCCCGCCGCCTACGACGCCCACTATCTCGCGCTGGCACGGCAACTGGACGCCGATCTGTGGACCGCGGACGCCCGCCTCGCTCGGGTGGAGGGCCATGGGATGCGCGTGCGCCTTCTCGGCGCGGAGTCCACCCCAGGTTGACACCGCACGCCTGTAGTGCCTACATGAGGCCGCTCGGTGGATCCTTCGCCGGGCGGTCGTGGGCCCCGGCGCGGCGGGCATCTGACGAATCACGGTAAGCCTCACATCGGCGGGACGGCCGACTGATCGACCTGCCGACCTCGACCCAAAGTCCGATAGTCGGAGGGCGCCGGTCGAGGCATCCTCGGACAACGGCAACCGGCACGCCTTCTCTCGGCGCGACCTTCGACGTATACTGTCTTACATACGTCTTACTTACGCCACGAGGGAGGAGGAGATGGAGACCACCAAGCTGTCGAGCAAGGGGCAGATCGTCCTGCCTAGCCGCATCCGGTCGGCCCACGAGTGGGAGGCGGGCATGGAGTTCATCGTGGAAGACACCCCGGAGGGCGTGCTGCTCAGACCCGCGGACGCGTTCGAGCGGACACGGCTCGAGGATGTCGTCGGCTCCGCCGGGTACGATGGGCCGGCGAAGACCGTCGAGCAGATGGATGCCGGGGTGGCGGCCGGCGCGAAGGCCCACCGTGATCGCGGTTGACACGAACGTCCTCGTCCGGCTTGTCACCGCCGACGACGAGGGACAGACCCGCCGGGCCACCGCGCTGTTCGAGCGCGAAGAGGTCTTCGTGTGCAAGACCGTGCTGCTCGAGACGGAATGGGTGCTCCGCTTCAGCTACGGACTCGACGGGCCGGCCATCCTGCGGGCACTGCGGGGCGTCGTCGGACTGCCCGGCGTCACCGTCGAGGACGCCCCGGCGGTCGTCATCGTCTTCGCTCTCATGGAAGACGGCGTGGACTTCGCGGATGCGCTCCACCTCGCCTCCGCACGGAAGGCCGCCGCCTTCGCTACGTTCGACCGTCGCCTCGCGAGGCACGCCGCGGCGGCCGAGGAGGGGTGGGTGCTCGAAGTGTGAGATCCGCTGGGCGCGCTGCATGGGTGTGGGCGGACGCCCGGGCGAGGCCACCGGGTTGACACCGAACGCCTGCAATGACTACAATGCTCTCAGTGCTATCACTGGGAGGAGCCGTGGCGAACCTTACTATCCGTGGCCTCGATGAGACGATCAAGGCCACCCTACGGGTGGAGGCTGCCAAGCAGGGGCTTTCGATGGAGGAGGCCGCTCGGCAGATCCTTCGCCGGGCGGTCATGGGCCCAGGCACGGAGGCCGGCGGTCTCGGAACCCGCGTTCATGAGCTCTTCCGCGAGAGCGGAGGGGTCGACCTGGAGCTACCCGAGCGTTCCGTCGCGAGAGCCGCCCCCGACTTCACGATGCGCAAGGCATGATCCTCCTCGACACGAACGTGCTATCGGAGTTGATGCGACACGCGCCCGATGAATCGGTCCTCCGATGGGTCGACGCGCAGCCAGGGTACCGCTTGTACATCTCCGCCGTGACACGCGCCCAGATCGAACTGGGTGTCGAGCTGCTGCCTGAAGGCCGGCGCAGGCAGGCTCTGCAGGTGGCGGCGGCCCGCATGTTCGGGGAGTTCCACGGCCGCTGCCTTGCGTTCGACGAGTCTGCCGCCTCGCGGTACGCCGTGCTGGTGGCCGCGCGCACGAGGATGGGCCGTCCCATCAGCGTAGAAGACGCACAGATCGCCGCCATGGCCCTCTCCGCCGGATTCCTCCTGGCTACACGCAACGTGGGTGACTTCGAGGAGATCGCCGGCTTGTCGGTGGCGGATCCGTGGAGCGGCGCGGCGGGCGTCTGAGCGATGCCGTCACCCGGCGCTACTCGCACGGTAGGCACTATCGGCGTGGCGCAGGGGCCACGAACACTCCACGGTCACCGTGCCACCGCCCGCTGTTGGCGCTGGTGCCGTTCACAGTGTTCTTGCCCCTGGGGGTGGGCGCGACGGCTAGTTGACGGAACGGGTGAGCCTCGATCATCGAAACCAACCTCATGCCGGCTTGCTGGCCGACAAGCTGAGGCGTAAGATCGAACCATGATGAAGAGCGCGCAAGCTGTGTTGGACGACGCCCTGCGGCTCGATGCGGACGCCCGAGCCGACGTGGCAGCGGAAATCCTTGCGAGCCTCGACGGCCCGGGGGATCCCGATAGCGACGCGGCATGGGCGATCGAGATCGCCCGCCGAGTGGCGGCCGTCGAGGGCGACACCGCCACGCTGGAACCCTGGGAGTCCGCGAAGCGGCGGTTTGAACGGGAGATCCTCGGGCGTTGAAACGGACGGTCCGAGTCTACTCGGCCGCTTCGGACGAGTTCGCCGCCACGATCCGTTGGTATGAAGCACGTCGACCGGGGCGAAGCGCCGCCCCGGCTACTGGGAGAAGAGATCCCAGGGTTCTGTGTGACTCTCGAGACGGCCCGGAACCCTGCCCCCTAGGCCGCGACGGGCCCACGGCAGGAATCTGACTTACCTTGTAGATGCACTAGTTGCCTCACAAGATGCCGTCATGGAGGTGACCATGAAGCACACAGCGGTGACCAAGCGTGGACGGACGCCGTGCCGGCGGCCATCCGCAGGCGGCTACCACATGGAGGACGGCGGCAGGCAGGCGATCCTGGAACAGCTCGAAAGCGCGCGCCGCCTGTTGATCGTTCTCCAGTCCCCGGACTGGGCGACCCTGCCCCAACTCGCTCTCGACAGTGGGCTCACCGTCCATGACGCCGCATATCTCTCGCTGGCGCAGTCGCTCCGGGTGCCCCTCGCCACCTTTGACCGGCGCCTGGGAGACGTTGCTAGTCGGGCGTGACGGCCTCGGCCGCCGCGCCTACAGAGTCCCCGGCAAGATCCGGAACCCCTCCAGGGCCGCGGCGACCCGCAGGCGCGCGTCGAGACAGACGAAGTCCCTGCCTGCCGGGTGATCCTGGGTCCAGAGGAACGCTGCCGCGAGCTGAAGTGAATCTGCGGCTCGAAGGGGGTGGGCGGTAAGCAGGCGAAGGGACGTGGCGACAATGGCGTCGGTCGGTTCGACCACGTTGGCGGCGTCGAGCACACTCGCGAACCCGGCCTGCACCTGGGCGGTCTCCAGGGGACCGAGCACACCCTCCCGGCGCAGGCGGTGAACGGCGCTCGCGCCCTCCACGCCGCTCCCCCACCAGATGATCAGGTCGGGATCCTCGGCCAGCAACGCATGCATGACGGATGAACCGTCCGCCCCAACGACCAGGGGTATGAGGGCCGAGGAGTCCCAGAACCTCACCGGGCCCTCACCGCCCGGCCTCGCGCTCCTCGAGGAGGGTGAGAAGTAGGCGCCCGTCCGGGTCGGCGGGCTTCGGGTCGACGGAGAACCCACGGGGTAGCCGCGCGCGGGGTGGGCGCTGTACTGTCACTTCAGCGCGGCCGTCCATGCTCCGAGATCGTCTCAAGGCTCTGTCAGACCACTGCGGCGACCCCCTCCGCAGCCCGACGCACGGTGCCGGATCCGACGTCGCTGTCTGCGGATTGCGGATGACGTCCGAGTGGATTCAGATACCGGCAAGAACCTGGTCTGCCTTGTAGATGAATAAGTTGCCTTGTAAGATGCGGCCATGGAGGTGGAGATGACGCATACAGCGGTGACCAAGCGTGGACAGACCGCCGTGCCGGCGGCCATCCGCAGGCGCTACCACATGGAAGACGGCGGCCGGCTCGTGTGGCTGGACGACGGGGAGACCATCAGGGTCATCCCCGTTCCGGGGGATCCACTCGACGCGCTGCGTGGGTGTGGGCGTGGCGAGAGGCTCACCGAGCGCCTCTTGGCGGAACGGGCACTCGATCGAGAACGCGAAGCCCATTCCTGAGCAACCCGGCATGAGCGACCCCACCATGAACGCCCCCGGCATGGACAACCCGGCATGAGCGCGACCTCCGAAACGGCCCCACGTCCCTACCTCCTCGATACCTCGGCGCTCTTGTCGTTCATAGAAGACGAAGCGGGTGCGGACGTGGTCGAGCGGGCCCTCGAGCAGCCCACGACCCTGCTGCCCTGGCCGGTCCTCCTGGAAGCGCACTACATCACCTTCCGGGAGAAGGGCGAGACCGAAGCGTATCGGCGCACCGCCTTGGTGAGGCAACTCGCGATCGAGATCCTGTGGGGTATGGATGAGTCGACTCTGCTCACCGCGGCGCGGCTCAAGGCTCTGCACCGCCTCTCCCTGGCTGATGCGATCATCGCCGCGTTCGCCCTCCTCAACGACGCGGTGCTGTTGCACAAGGACCCGGAGTTCGACGCCTTGGCCGGCGTGGTGCCGATGGAGGCGTTGCCCTACAAGTAGAGGGCTGGCTCGCCACGAGCGCGTGACACGCTCATCGCGCCACGCGCAGCAACTCTCGACCCCGCCAAGCTCCCACCAATGGTTGATAGGTCCGATGCTTGCGCCGCGATAGTCTCATCGACGCGCTCTTGACAGCACTGCAAAGGATTGCCTTCTATGACGCGCCACGTTATAGTGATTCCGTGATCAAGAGCTTCCGCGAGCGGGAAGCGGAGAAGATCTGGCATGGCCGAGTCTCGACGAGGCTCCCTCACGACATCCAACGGGTCGCTCGTCGAAAGCTGCGAATGCTCAACGCGGCGCGCTCGTTGGAGGATCTGAGGATTCCCCCGGGGAACGCGCTTGAGGCCCTCAGGGGAGACCGAGCTGGCCAGTTCAGCATCCGGATCAACCAGCAGTGGCGCGTCTGCTTCCTCTGGGCCGAGGGAGACGTTCACGAGGTCGAGATCGTCGACTACCACTGACAACCGGCGTCAAGCCGACCGAAATGAGAGACCGTCATGCCGGCCACACATACGCTACCCAACATCCACCCAGGCGAGATCCTCAGGGAGGAGTTCCTCATTCCGTTGGCCTTGAGTCAGAACCGCCTCGCGCGCGAACTCGGAGTCCCGCCCAGGCGCATCAACGAGATCGTCCTCGAGAAACGAGCGATCACCGCCGATACCGCGCTCCGGCTCGCCCGCTTCTTCGGGACGAGCGAGGGTTTCTGGATGGGTCTGCAGGCCGACTTTGACCTCGAGCGGGCGCGCCGAGATATCGGCGAGCGACTGGAACGCGACATACGCCCGTTCGCCGCCTGACCCGCTCCCCGGCTGCAGCAAGCGCCCCCGAAGAGGCATGGCGCCGACGGCCGACCGCTGGTCCGCCCACGCTCGTCGCGTCTGCGGAGACCCTCTTCCGTCGGGCGGCAGCGGGAGAGGTCGGGCTGGTCACCAATACGATGGTGGTAGCCGAGATCGTGTGGGTGCTCGAGTGGTACTACCACCTGGCCAGGCCTGATGTCGTGGAGCGCGCCTTGGCAGTCGTCCACATGGAGGGCCTATCGCTGCCGGGGTGCGACATCATCACCGAGGCCCTGCTCGAGTATGCAGAGTCGAGCGTCGACTTCATCGACGCGTACAACGCCGGTTGGATCAGGCACCGCGGCCTTCGTCGGATCGCCACCTTCGATCAGAAGCACTACTCCCGCTTCGAGGGGCTCTCCGTTCAGATGCCCGGCGCAGACGTTGCGTAGCGCGATATGAGCCTAGTAAGTCGACATTGACTCGACATACTATGCTCGTTTCTGCTAGAATCCCCGCATGGACGACAGTCTGCCTCCGATCGCCCGCCTCCGGGCACGCATCGACGGAGAGGAGTTCGACTACCAGGCGCTCCTCGGCTCCCTCGGCGACCTCGCCTACCCACGGGACAAGATCACTTCCCTACTCCGTCGCGGCGACATCGTGCGCGTCAAGAAAGGGCTCTATGTCTTCGGCCCCGCCCATGCGAGAAGGCCCTACTCACGTGAGGTTCTGGCGAACATGCTGTACGGGCCGTCGTATGTCTCACTGGAATACGCGTTGCAGTACCACGGCTTGATCCCCGAACGTGTGGAAGCGGTCACCTCCATGGCCATGAACCGGGCTCGACGGTTCAACACCCCCGTTGGACTCTTCATCTACCGCCCGGCTACCCCGACAGCGTATCCGCTCGGCGTGGAGCTCGTAGAGATCGATGGGGGACGGTTCCTTCTCGCTACCCCAGAGAAGGCGCTGGCCGACCGAGTGAAGACCGACCGAGGCTCCGGCATCGCTAGCGTCACCGCGATGGAGCGTTACCTTCTTGACGATCTGCGAGTCGACCCGGCGGGACTCGCCTCGCTCGACGCGGACCGCCTGGAGCCGATCGCTGACGCCTACGGATCGCGCAAGCTGCGCCTTCTTGCCGCAGTCGTGCGCTCACTGCGACCGCGCCCGACGCAGGGGGAGGCCGCACCGTGAACGAGGCCGTGGCCCGCATGCTGCAGGGATACGAGTATCGCACCACGGCCGACTACACCCTGGCACTACGCGAGGTGTTCCAGGAACTGGCGCTTCTCGGCCTGTGGCGCGCCAAGTTCTTCGAGCACGCAGCGTTCTACGGAGGTACCGCCCTGCGCATCCTCTACGGACTCGATCGATTCTCCGAAGATCTTGACTTCTCGCTCCTCGCGCCCGATCCAGACTTCGACCTTGGACGGTACTTGGGGAGCCTGGAGCGCGAACTCGCAGCCTTCGGGCTCACAGTCACGGTGACCGCCAAGCCCAAGACCACACGGGGCGCCGTGCAATCCGCGTTCCTGAAGGCCGGCACGCTTGAACACCTGCTCACTATCGGCGCGGTGGCCGCTGCCACCCGAGGCATACCGACCAACCAAACCATCAAGGTGAAACTCGAGGTGGACCGCGATCCGCCTGGCGGCTTCGACACGCAGACGCACTTCCTGCTGCGGCCCCTGCCCTTCTCGGTGCGCGCGTATGCCCTCCCCGACCTGTTCGCCGGGAAGATGCACGCCATCTTGTTTCGTCGCTGGAAGAAGCGAGTGAAGGGCCGCGATTGGTACGACCTGGTGTGGTTCGTGGCGAACCATCCAACACTCCACCTCGCCCACCTGGAGCACCGCATGCGGCAGAGCGGCGACTGGACGTCGCACGAAACGCTCGACGCATCGACGTTCCAGGACCTGCTGACGCAGACGGTGGCGGCACTCGACGTGGGTCGCGCGGTACGCGACGTGGAGCCGTTCGTGCGCCACCCAGAGAGTCTCGAGGTCTGGTCGCCCGAGTTCTTCCTGCACGTGGCGGGCCGGATCCAGATCGTCTAGATCGGGGACACCGAGGCCGTGGGGTACCCCGCGAGGCTCGTGATCGGCTGCTCCGGCACCGAGCTCAACCCGAAGGCCGCGTCCGCTCGGTGCAACCCCCGCCTCCTTGTCCCGACCCCTCGCAAGAGATAGGCTGGTGTCCCTGGACATGTCGCCTGCCTAAAGGAAGACGGACCGGGGCGCCGAACGTCATCCTGGGAGGGTTGATTCGATGAAGGCGGCACTCAAACTCACACGCCGGCGTCTGCTGGCCATGGCCATCGACGCGATCATCATCGTGGTCGCGTATTACGCTGCCCTCCTATTCCGCTTCGCCGGGGATATCCCCGCGGAACTGACATTCACGAGCCGCCACTTCGTGACCTTTGCCGCACTGGCCATCGTCGCGCACCTCGTGGCCAACTGGGTCGGGTCGGTCTACACCATCGTCAACCGCTACGTGGGCCTGTCGCAGGCACTGCGTCTGGGTGAGGGGTCTCTGATCGCCGTGGTGGTCCTGTTCCTGATCACCGCCGGCTGGCCCACCGGGAGGCACCTGCTGCCGTTCTCCGTGGTGATCGTAGGCGGGGTCGGTGCAACGATCGCCATGATCGGTGTGCGCTTCTACGGGCGGGTGTTCCACGAGCGGAGTCTCTCGAACGTGGGCGGAGGCAAACGCCTGCTGCTGGTGGGCTCCGGCCAGGCGGCCGACATGATCGTGCGCGAGATCCGCCGGAACCCCGCGGCGCGCGTCCACGTGGTGGGTTTGGTCGACGACGACCCCGCCCTCGCCGGCATGCGCCTGCAGAGCCACCCCGTACTGGGCACGGTGGAAGATGTGCCCCGGCTGGTGGCTGAGTACGAGGCGGACGAGGTGCTCGTGTGCACGCCGTCGGCCACCGCGGAGCAGATGAGCCGCATCTACCGGCTGGTCAAGCCGGCAGGCGTGCCCATCAAGACGCTGCCCGACCTCTCCCAGCTGGTGGACGGCGCCGCGACTCTCGCCGACGCGCGAGAGCTCCACATCGAAGACCTCCTTGGTCGGCCCAAAGCACAGACCGACCTGGCGGACATCACCGCCTACCTGCGCGGTCGCCGCGTGCTGGTGACGGGGGCCGGGGGCTCCATCGGCTCCGAGCTCGTGCGCCAGATAGCGAGCTTCCTGCCCGCCGAACTCGTGCTGGTCGACCGCGACGAATCCGCCCTCTACGACCTGCACGAGCAACTCCGGGTCTCGGAGTTCCACGCCTACACCCTGGTGCCCGCGAGCATATTGGGCCGGGCGAAGATGGAGCAGGTGTTCGTCAAGCACCGGCCCGAGGTGGTGTTCCACGCTGCCGCCTTCAAGCACGTGCCGCTCATGGAACTGCACCCCGACCAGGCCGTGCTCAACAACGTCAAGGGCACGCTCATGTTGGCTGAAGCCGCCGCACAGGCCGGGGTTGAACGCTTCGTCAACATATCTACCGACAAAGCCGTCGACCCGGTGAACGTCATGGGTGCCACCAAGCGGGTGGGCGAGCACGTACTGCACCACCTGGCCCCGCGGTATCCCCGCACACGCTTCGTCTCGGTGCGCTTCGGCAACGTGCTCGGCAGCCGGGGCAGCGTGATCCCCATCTTTCGTCGTCAGATCGAAGCGGGCGGGCCGGTGACCATCACCCACCCCGAGATGACCCGCTACTTCATGATGATCGAGGAGGCGGTGCAGCTCGTGCTCCAAGCCGCCGCTCTGGACGACCTTCCCACCGAAACCGGCGCCCAGGGGCACCACGGCACCCTGATCCTCGAGATGGGCGCACCGGTGCCGATCATGGACCTCGCCCGCAAGATGATCGACCTCATGGCGAACGGCCACGCGGACTCCATCGGCATCGACGTCACCGGGCTCCGGCCGGGGGAGAAGCTGCACGAGAACCTGGTGTGCCGCGGCGAGAGCACCTCCCCCACGAAACACCCGCTGATCAAGTTGGCCCGCTACTGCCGGGACGAGACATGCGATGAATCGACCGCGTTGCCACCTGACTTCGCGCGCGATCTGGAGAGGTTGATCGCGCTGGCCGACCGCCACGCTTCCTCACAGGAACTCATGGCGGCCCTGAAGGCCTGCGCCCCCACCTACGAGCCTTTCGACTGGGCCGGAGTGGGCACGTTCCCGGGCGCGCGACCGGCCCCCTGCGTGGCGCCGACCATCCCGTTCATCGACCGTCCGCCCGGCCATTGGGGCCGATCTTCATGAAAAATGTAGCCGCGCAAGGGTTTACACGGGTCGACGGCGTATAGTAGTATCGTGTGCATCGGCGGATGTCGGACCGTCGGCATGGGGCGTACACCGCATGGTTTCGCCCGTTGTTGGGAAAGAATGTGGTCACAAACTGCAGTGTGATCGCATCATAAGAGAAGGGAGACCTGCATGGTGAAGAAGATTGTTTTGACCGTTGCACTCGCGCTCATGGTCGTCATGGCCCTCGGTGGAGTAGCCCTCGCGGCGACCCCCCAGGACATCTACAACGACTTCGCGGACAACGGCAAGCTTGACAGCACCTACACGAAGGCCGAACTCGAAGCATATCTGGCCGACGCAACGGTGCATCAGTACGGTGACCCGTACAACTTGGGCGTGCTGGATACGCTTGCGAAGCAGATGACCGCTTCGAGTGGCGTCACGACCACGTTCCCGTTCACCGGTCTTGAGATCGCTCTCATCGCCTTCGGCGCAGTAGCGTTGCTCGGCGGCGGGTTGGTCCTGCGCAGGTCGGCTGGCTGATCCACCCCTTCTCCGCCAAAGCAGGGCCTCCGACAGTCCTGTGGCCGGCAACGGGGGGTTGGTAACGCCGGAACGGCACCGCGGCAGTAGAGCATAGCCGGGCTGGAAAGCCGCCGTTATCGGCCTAGGACGGACCGAAGAGGCGACCAAAGCCGAGGTCCACGGGAAGCATCGAAGACCCCGTCCCCTTTGGGGGGCGGGGTCTTCTCTATGGGCGGATGGCGAAAGGAAGTGGATCTCTGCCGGCCTGTGCCGTGCCGTGCTGCGCACATGCAAGTCACTGTCCTGGCTCTCGTGGCTGCACTGGCTCTTGGAGGTGTCGCCCCGGCAAGCGACCCCCGTACCATCGGGGTGCTGACCACGATCGTCTGGGGGACTCTCCTCGACCCCCGGCCCGTCGGCGACGAAGGCGGCACGGCGACCTACCCCTTCACCCAGCTCGAGATCGACCTGCACGCATTTCAGCGCAGTCGCGTTGCTCGGGCGCGTTGCTCGGGGGAAGGTGGGCACTGCGCAGAGCGGTCTGAAGGACCAGAGGACTGTGTCCGGTCAATCGTCCTTGCGGGCTGGATAGCTGCCGTAACCGTAGCCGTACCCACGGTAGTAGTAGCCCTTGCCGGCGACGACGCCGGTGGCCACCACGCCGGTGAGGCGTATGTTGGTGCGGCTGAGCACTCTACGCAGCTCGCGGGCCTCGTCGATCGTGGTGTGGTGCATGCGGGCCGAGATGAGTACCCCGTCCACGTGCCCCGCAAGAGTGAGCGCGTCGGCCACGAGCAGCGCCGGGGGCGAGTCTATGATCACGTAGTCGGCCACCTCCGACGCCTTGACGAGAAGTTCGCGCATCTTGGACGAGGCGATAAGCTCCGAGGGATTCGGGGGCAGCGGCCCCGAGGTCACGCAATACATGTTCTTCTGGAGCAGGCCGCCCTCAGACTCGTGCCCCCGGCCGCTGCGCCGGGCTTCACTCGGCGAGAAGTCGTCCACGCGCACGAGCTGCATGGCTTCGGCCAGCGAATGGGTGCCGGCGAGCACGTTCGACACGCCCACGTCGTTCCCAAGCTCGAGGTAGCGGTGCACCATGGGGCGTCGCAGGTCGGCCTCTACCACGAGCACGCGCAGGCCCGAGAGAGCCAGGCTGAGGCCCAGGTTGATCGTGGTGACCGTCTTACCCTCTTGAGGCAGGGCGCTGGTGATGAGCAGCGTGCGCAGCGGCCGATCGACCTCGAAGTACTGCAGGTTGGAGCGCATGGTACGGAATGCCTCGAGTATGGGTGAGTCAAGGCTACCGAAACCGATGGGCGCGTTGGAGCGTTTGTCGTTGGCGTGGGCCCACTTCTTGCCGATGCGGGGCACGTGCGCGATCACCGGTAGGCCGAGTTCGCGGGTGAGCGTCTCTTCGTCTTTGATGCGCCGGTCGAGATACTCGAGCAAGAAGGCCGCGCCCACGCCCAGCACCAGTCCCACGGCCAACGCGAGAATACCGTCGCGCACGGGCTGCGGATCGAACGGCCCGGTGGGCACGGGGGCCAACTGCGTGAGGATGAATCCCCCACTCTGCAACTCTCCGATCACCGCCAACTCCTCGAGACGCTGCACCAGGAAGACCCCGCGGTTGCTCGCGAGTTCGGAGAGGGTGAGGGCGTCCACCTGCTTCTCGACCACCTGGATCGCCAGGCTGATGGCATTCTTATCGGATTCGGCCTGGTGGGCGACGTACTCGCGGGCGAAGGAGTTGGCCAGGGCGGAGGCTTCGTCGGCCGAGGTGCTGGTGGCGGTGACCCGCACGAGGTCGGCGTTGGTGGCCACCACCGCTTCGACCATGCCGCCCAACTCTTCCGCCGAGAGCGGTGAGCCGAGCGCGTCCTTCACGCGCAATGCCACAGCTTCGATGTTCACGTTCTGCGCGCTGGTCTCGAGCAGCCGCTTCACATCCTGTGTCTCGAAGACGCGGCTGCCGAAGAGGGTGTTGGTGAGGGTGTTGGGGTCGCGGGTGAGCACCGCGGTGGCGTGGTAGCGGGGCGTTCGCGTGAGCGAGTAGGCCAGAGCCGCCGCCACGACCACGAGTAGGATGGCGACGACCACCCACTTCCGCTCTCGAAGGACGCGGAGGTAGTCCGCTAGCTCGACGGGCTCCTCGGTGTCGGTGAAGGTGGTTTCAGGCGTTTCCATCCGACGACAAGATACACGTTGGACCCCCTGCTACTCAAGGCCCAGACTATATCGATGCAGCCCGCACCACGAACCACGGGTTCAAAAGATCCTCGCGGTTGTAGGTTAGGGGGCCGCCGTCGACGAATGCCGAAGGCTCTCCTGCCGCCGCGCCGCCGCTCAGCACCACCCGTACCTCGCCGCCCGCGGCCTCCACGACCGCTTGGCCGGCGGCGGTGTCCCACTCCATGGTGGGGCCGAGTCGTGGATACAGATCGGCGCGCCCCTCGGCCACCAGACAGAGCTTCAACGAGCTGCCGGCCGAGACGCGCTCGGCCACCCATGTGCCCTCCAAGTACTGCTCCAGCTCGGGTGAGGGGTGGGAGCGACTCTGCACCACCGCCAGCCCCTCCGCGGGAGGCGTGGAGCGCACCGTGATGGGCCGGGGTTCCTCGCCCGCCTCCTGCACGAAGGCCCCCAGGCCCCGTCCTCCTGCATACAGCCGATCGAGGGCGGGCGCGTACACGGCGCCGGCCACCGGCGCGCCGTCTTCGATCAGGGCCACGTTCACGGTGAACTCGTCGAATCCCTTGACGAACTCCTTCGTGCCGTCGAGCGGGTCCACCAGCCACAGCCGGCTCCAACCGCGCCGCTCTTCATAGGGGATCGCGCGGCCCTCTTCCGAGAGCACGGGAATACCGGGAAAGGCCGCCTCGAGCCCGGCGGCAAGCACGAGGTGCGACTCGCGGTCGGCCACGGTGAGAGGCGAGCCGTCGGCCTTGTCGACGGTTTCGAGCGCGGCGTCGCCCCCGCGGTACACCTGCATGATGGCCGCGCCGGCCTCGCGCACCAGAGCACACAACCGCATGAGTTCCGTCAGATCCATCGTGCGCCTCACTTTCCGGGCCGGGCATCGCATCAGTCGGCGCCGGCTCGCGTGTCGTTTGTCTCGTCATGCAGCGACGGCCCGGAGGGGGCCGGCGCCGCGCGTTGTGCCGCTGAAGAGCCTACCATCGCGGCGCCCAGGCCACAGCCTCAAGCCACAGCCCGCCCCACACTGCGGCCTCGGGCCCACAGCCCCCCGCGGTGGTCGCTCGCGCTTTTCTCGCGGAGAACCCGACACACTGATACCATCCCCCAGGTGCGGTAGTCGCCCTAGTCGCGGGCGCGGGCGTCGATATGGTGAGGAGCGCCCCACGGGAGGGCAGGATGTCGTTCCACGCAGCGCTGACGGTGGCGGTAGTGGTGGCCATGATCGCGGCGTTGGTGCTCGAACTGATCGAGCCCGACGCCATCGTGTTCACCGGCCTCGCCGTGCTCCTGGTGGGCGGGGTGCTCACCCCGAAGGAGGCGCTGGCCGGCTTCGCCAACGAGGGCATGCTCACCGTGGCCGTGCTCTTCATCGTGGCCCATGCGGCCCGCTCCTCCGGCTCGCTCACGCTGCTCGCCAACCGCACCATGGGCCGAAGTGCGGGCGGGCCCCGCTCGGTGCTACGCATGATGGGCCCCGTGGCGGGCGTGTCCGCGTTCCTGAACAACACGCCCATCGTGGCCATGTTCACCCCCACGATCCGCGACTGGGCGCTCAAGCGCGGCCTCGCTCCCTCGAAGTTCCTCATACCGCTGTCGTACGCCGCCATCTTCGGGGGCGTGTGCACGCTCATCGGCACGAGCACCAACCTCGTGGTGAGCGGCATGCTCCTGGAAGCCACGGGCACCTCCCTCGGCATGTTCACCCAGGCCTGGGTGGGCATCCCGGCCGCCGTGGCGGGCGTGGCCTTCATGGCCACCCTCGGCTACAGGCTCTTGCCTACACGCAAGGACCCCGCCGAGGAGTTCGCCAGCGGTGGACGCGAGTACGTCTTCGAGTTCCGTGTGCCGGAGGGCAGCAGCGTGGTAGGCAAGACGGTGGAGGAAGCGGGTCTGCGGCAGTTGCGCTACGTGTACCTCACCGAACTTGCTCGGGCGGGCGGCGCCGGACAGACCTTCTCCCCCGTGCGTCCCGGCGAGAGGCTCAGGGGCGGCGACCGTCTGGTCTTCGCCGGGTCGGCCGCGAGCGCCGTAGAACTGCAGGAGTTGAGGGGTCTCGAGTCGATACACGACGCCGAGCATCTGGACCACATGCGCGACCGCGGCGACGGCCGGGTCGTGGAGGCCGTGGTCTCGGAGTCTTCACCCATGCTGGGCAAGACCATCCGCGAAGGCGATTTCCGCGCCCGCTACGACGCCGCCGTGTTGGCGGTGCACCGCCGCGGACACGAGATCACCTCCGGCCTGGGCCAACTCCGGCTCCGGCCCGGCGACACGCTCCTGCTGCTCAGCGGGGATGACTTCCTGAAGCGGTGGAACCAGGCCCGCGACTTCTACATGATCAGCAAGGTGGCCAACCTGAAGGCCTTCGACCGGCGCAAGGCTACCATCTCGCTCGTCACCATCGGCGGCATGATCCTGCTCGCCGCGACGGGCATCTTGAACATCCTGCTCGCCGCTGTCCTCGCCGCTGTGGTGCTCGTGGTCACCCGCACGGTGACGGTGGTGGAAGCGCGCCGCTCGCTGGAGATCAACGTGCTGGTGGTGATCGCTTGTGCGCTCGGCATCAGCAAGGCGCTCGACAAGACCGGGGTGGCGAGCGCCGTCGCCGAGGCCCTCATCGGAGCGGCCGACCAGTTCGGCTTCGTCGCCCTCATCGCGGCCGTCTACCTGATCACGAACCTCTTCACCGAGGTCATCACCAACAACGCCGCCGCCGCGATCGTGTTCCCCATCGCCATGGCCACAGCGGCGCAGGCGGGCGCCGACCCGCTGCCCTTCGCCATCACGGTCGCCATCGCGGCCTCCGCGAGCTTCTCCACTCCCATCGGCTATCAGACGAACCTGATGGTCTACGGCCCCGGGGGATACCGCTTCACCGATTTCCTGAAGGTAGGCGTCCCTCTGAACCTACTCTTCTTCTTGATGACCGTGATCGTGGTGCCGTTGGTGTGGGGGCCGTGACGCAGAGAGCGGCTCCTGAGCGCGACGCCCGCCTGCGCGGCGCCCGCGGGCCGCGGAGTCCGTGGGGCCACGCTGTCGCCTGCGACCCCCTCGTGGCCGGGAAGCGGCAGCCTTGGCTGATACAATGACGCCCATGGCATCAGAGCCCAAGAACGTCGTCTGGCAGAGCTACAGCGTCGACAAGACGCAGCGCCGTACCCTCAACGAACACACCTGGTCCTCGATGACTGTTCGCGGGAAAAGACCGCCTGTCCACGCCAGCGCGCAGACCGCATACGCCGCCCGCATTCGGCCAGGGCTCACGGGGGAGGCGGGTGAAGACCAGCACTTCCTCACTGTGCCGCCGTTCGGCAGATTCGGTAGATGCGGCCGAGAGCATCTGCTGCTGATCCGGAAGACGTGACCCCGTAGGTCCCGGCCGAGAACGCAGCGGCAGAACCGCCGCGAATGGAAGCGTGCCCGTCGCCTTTGTTCTTGGCGGCGCAAGAGGGATCAAAGAAGTCGAACGGAGCAGGAAGAACCAAACCAAGAATCGCTCTTGACACCGGCTGGGCCGAGTCGATCATAGGCAGCTTCTATACGGCCTCCCTCATAGGGAGCAAGGAGATAACATGACTTCTAGAAATGAAAGAATAGATGAAGCTTACCGGACAAGACCAAATGTCCATATCAGCTATGAGCAGACAATCAAGCCTTATCACCATAAGATTGCTGCATTGGTATGCAAATATGCAGGAACATCTGGTACAGTCCTTGATATTGGGTGTGGGGTAGGTAACGTACTTTCACAAATAGGTGAAAGAAACCCTCTCCTAAAACTCACTGCTGCCGATATCGATGAGAACAACTTATCCATTACGAGGGAAAGGACTGGAATCGAAGATATAATGATGATTGATTCAGTTGAGGCTATGTTCGATTCCGGTCTTTCTTATGATGTGATTGTTTTCTCTCACGTTCTGGAGCATACGTATCGCCCACTTGACGTTCTCTTGGGAATCATGAAAATGCTTAAGCCCAATGGAGTTGCTGTCTTGGCAGTTCCCAACCCTGTGCGACTAGGTATCTTCCTGGGAAACGTCACGAAGTTACACTACGTGAACCGTGGACATGTATATGCTTGGGACCGGTCTCATTGGATGAACTTCCTTGAGAATATAGCTGGTTTGAATGTAATCGAATACTCCCATGACTTCTTCCCCCTACCATTCATAAATAGGTTTCGATTGGTGCAACCACTTGAAATTTGGCTGGCACAAATATTTCCTTGGCTCGCCTTTTCCAATATCGCTGTTATACGGAAGGAATGCGAAGCATCATAGTCACCATATACACTCCCCAGCACAGCGCGTTCAGCGCCGCGTGAGCCGGAAGCTCGGGAGCTTCGCCCACCCGCCAGGGATCAAACGCGCCACGCCGGACGGTTTCTCAGCTTCAGGGCCGCCGGTGAGGTGGCCGATCGCCGGTTCACTGCCTTCCATATGCGCGGGTACCCGGATGGCAAGAGCCCGCCGCACATCGACCGATCCAAGCAGAAGCTCCGTTGGGGCGATAGCATGATTCCGCCCTTGTGCAGGGCGGCCCGCGTAGGATTGACGGCAGCCAACGCCTCGCCACGCACTTGCTGGAAATGACCCACCACTCCTTTCTTCTGGTGCCCATCGAGGAACGACTACCTAGGGAAGCGCCCGCCCTGACTGATACAATGGCGCCCATGGCACCAGAGTCCAAGAACGTCGTCTGGCAGAGCTACAGCGTCGACAAGACGAAGCGCCGCACCCTCAACGGGCACACCTCGCAGCTGGTGTGGTTCACGGGGTTCTCCGGGTCGGGCAAGAGCACGATCGCCCGCGAGGTCGAGGCGCGTCTGTACGAGCGTGGAGTGCACACCTACGTGCTCGACGGCGACAACATCCGCCACGGTCTGAACGCCGACCTGGGCTTCTCCGATGACGACCGGCGCGAGAACATCCGCCGCATCGGCGAGGTTGCGAAATTGTTGGTGGACGCCGGGGTCGTGGTGCTCTCGGCCTTCATCTCCCCGTTCCGGGAAGACCGCGAGCTCGTACGCCGTCTCTTCGAGCCGGGTGAGTTCGTCGAGGTGTATGTGTCGTGCGAGCTCGACGAGTGTCGGCGGCGCGATCTGAAGGGCCTGTACGAGAAGGCGTTTGCCGGCGAGATAAAGGAGTTCACGGGAGTGAGCAGCCCCTACGAGGAGCCACTGGAGGCGGATCTGGTGTTGGACACGCGCACGGAGTCGGTGAAGCAGTCTACGGAGCGCGTACTCGCGCGGCTGGGTCTGTGAGCGGGGCCGCGGCCGTGCCGGGCGGCGTGATGGAGCGCGAGCCTCTGCCTGCGCACCTCAAGAAGCTCGAGAACACGTCGGTGCACATCATGCGCGAGGCCTACGCGAACTTCTCGAACCTCTGCATGCTCTGGTCCATCGGCAAGGACAGCACGGTGTTGCTGTGGCTGGCGCGCAAGGCCTTCTTCGGCCACGTGCCCTTCCCGTTGGTGCACATCGACACCGCCTACAAGATCCCCGAGATGATCGAGTACCGCGATCGCTTCACCCGCGAGTGGGGCCTCCTCATGGTGTACGGTCAGAACCGCCAGGCACTCGACGCCAAGCAGACCTACCCCGACGGCGCCATCGACCGCATCGCCTGCTGCAAGAGCCTCAAGACCCAGGCGCTCAAGCACACCCTCGACGGCAGCTGGCCCCGCTACCGCTTCAACCACGAGCTCGACCGCTACGAGGTCGACGCGAACAAGGAGCCGTACAACGGTGTGATCGTGGGAGCCCGCTCCGACGAAGAGGGCTCGCGCAGCAAGGAACGCTACTTCTCGGCCCGCGACCGCGGCTCGAACTGGGATATCGCCGAACAACCGCCCGAGTTCTGGAGCTACTACAAGACCGACTTCGCCCCAGGCACCCACGTGCGCGTGCACCCGCTGCTCGACTGGACCGAGCTGAACATCTGGGAGTACATCAAGTACGAGAGCATCCCCACCGTCCCGCTCTACTACGACCGGGGCGACGGTACGCGCTTCCGCTCGCTGGGCTGCGAGCCCTGCACCACCCCGATCGAGTCCCCGGCGCGCACTGTTGACGACATCATCGAGGAGCTCCGCAGCGGACGACTGAAGAACGTGGCCGAGCGCTCCGGGCGGGCCCAGGACAAGGACGACGGCGGCGGGCTCGAGACCCTACGCCGCGACGGGTACATGTAGATGAAGGAAGAGACGTTGACCGGCACGCTCGGCGAGAGCGCCGTCGCTTCGAGCGACGGGGCGCCCGGCGCCATGGGTGCCGCCGCCGACGCCGCGCCTGCCGCCGACGCTGCCTCCACCGCCATGAGCATCGTGATCGTGGGCCACGTGGACCACGGCAAGTCCACGGTGATCGGGCGCCTCCTGGCCGACACGAACAGTCTGCCCGACGGCAAGCTGCAGCAGGTGAAAGACCTCTGCGTGCGCACCTCGAAACCGTTCGAGTACGCCTTCCTGCTCGACGCGCTCAAAGACGAGCAGGCCCAGGGCATCACCATCGATTCGGCCCGCGTGTTTTTCAAGAGCGCGCTGCGCCACTACATCATCATCGACGCTCCGGGTCACATCGAGTTCCTCAAGAACATGATCACCGGCGCCGCCCGGGCCGAGGCCGCCCTGCTCGTGATCGACGCCCAGGAGGGCGTGCGCGAGAACTCCCGGCGCCACGGCTACATGCTCTCGATGCTCGGCATCGACCAGGTGGCTGTGCTCGTGAACAAGATGGACCTCATGGGCTACAACGAGGAGCGCTTCCGCGAGATCCGCGACGAGTACACGGCCTTCCTCCAGGGTCTCGGTGTGGAACCGGCCGCCTTCGTGCCGGTGAGCGGCGTGGAAGGCGAGAACATCGCCACCCCCGGCGCCTTGATGCCCTGGTACGACGGACCCACCGTGCTCCAGGTGCTCGACGGCTTCGGCGAGGTGCACGCCGACCTCGAGCTGCCCTTCCGCATGCCCGTGCAAGACGTGTACAAGTTCACCCGCTTCGGTGACTCCCGCCGCATCGTGGCGGGCACCGTGGCTGCCGGCAGCATCGCCGTGGGCGACGAGGTGGTGTTCTACCCCTCAGGCAAGAAGTCAGAAGTGGCCTCGATCGAGACCTTCCCGCCACTGCCCGAGGGTTCGGCGGTGCCCGCGGTGCGCCCCACCGACGCCATCGGCTTCACTCTCAAGGAACAGCTCTACGTGAACCGGGGTCAGCTGGCCTGCCGCGCCGGCCAGCCCTCGCCCCGCGTGGCCACCCGTTTGCGGGCCAGTGTGTTCTGGCTCGCGCGCGAGGCGATGACCAAGGACAAGGAGTACCTGCTGCGCGTGGGCACCCTGCGCGTGCCGGTGTGGCTGGAAGAGATCACCCGCGTGATCGATGCCTCCACGTTGGCGGCGATCCCAGACGCCGACCGCATCGGCCGGCACGACGTGGCCGAGTGCGTGCTTCGCTGCGAGCGGCCCGTGGCCTTCGACATCGACGCCGAACTCACCGAGACCAGCCGCTTCGTGCTGATCGACGACTACGAGATCAGTGGTGGCGGCATCGTGCAGGACACCCTGATCGACGACCAGGCCTGGGTGCGCGACACGGTGCTCCTGCGGAACGTCAAGTGGGAGCGCGGCAGCATCTCGATGGAAGAACGCAGCCGCAAGTACGGACAGAAGCCCGCGCTCGTACTCTTCACCGGCTCTGCCGACTCGCGCAAGAAGGACCTGGCCAAGGCCCTCGAACGCGAGCTCTTCTCACAGGGACGCTCCACCTACTACCTCGGCATCGGAAGCGTGGTGTACGGAATCGACGCCGACCTCAAGCAACGGGCGCCCGACAGCCTGCACCAGAACCGCGAGGAGCACCTTAGGCGCTTCGCCGAGACTGCGCACCTGTTCCTCGATTCAGGGCTTATCCTCGTAGCCTCCGCCATCGACATCGGCGAGAGCGACCTTGCCCTGCTTGAGGCAGTCCTCGACGGGGCTGAGATCGTCGTCGTGGGCGTGGGGGACAAAGACGCTACACGCGGGTTCGCCCACCTTCACGTTCCCGAGATCGCGGACACGAGCGATACCGACGTCCACGTGATGCGCGCCTGTGCGCTTCTTGAACAGCGCGGCGTCCTGCCCAAGGGCTGAGACCGCCCGGTGTCGAAACATCCACGAAAGGCGCACTAGGTCGTGGAGAGCGCGCTGATAGTGATCCTCGGCTTCATCCCCCTGGGAATCCTCGGCATCGCCGTGTTGGTGAAGTTCGTTCAGGGCAGTGACTACGATCTGTTCGAACCACTCACGCTTGTTGCCTTCAACGTCTTTTTAGGGGTCACCGGGCGTGCCGCATGGATCGCCCTCACCGATCCGATCAAGCACACCGACCTGCTCCTGAGCTACCCGCAGAGCGTCCTCTTCGACGGCGCTCTTATGATGGCGATCGCCATGACCGCCCTCGTCGCCGGGTACCTTGTCGCGCACGACAGCCGATTCCCGAGAATCCCACTCGTGGCCTTCGGCGAGTGGTCTTCGAAACGCACCCTGTTCCTCGCCGGCCTACTCGCCTTGCTCGCTCTGGCCGGCATGGCACTCTTCCTCTCTGCCGTGGGCGCGAGCATCACGAGCGTGTGGACCGTCTCAGCCAAACGCGCGGAGTTCGTGGATGGGACCCGCATAGCACTCGGGTATCATCGCTGGCTCGCCTCATTGGGCCGTCCCGCCTTCCTCCTGGCGCTCATCATGCTTCTCGCCGAGAAGAGGCGCTTGGTGTCCTGGAACGGACTCATCCTCGTCGCAGCAGGCATCGCCGCTTCGATGTGGCCGGTGATCTCGGGTGTCCGCAGTCAACTCGTGTGGTTGGCTCTCGGGGCGATCATCATCCTCTACTATACGGGCTCTCTCCGCTCCGTGACCCGCCGACTGAAGCCCGGAAGAATCGTCCTCCCGTTCGTCGTCGTACTGGTCGCGGTCGTCGCCATGACCGGCCTCAGAGAGGGAGCGCGAAGTGTCGAGCAGCTCGCAGAGGTAGCCTCACCCGTACAGATCGCGGAGAAGATCTTCGCGAGCGGCAACTTCGTTGGCATTGAGAAGGCCAGCGTTCTGGCGCAGAAAGTCCCGCAGGACGTGCCTTACCTGAACGGTGAGAGCTTGGTGAGCTGGATGACCGCTCCCATCCCCCGATCGATGTGGTTGGACAAGCCGCAGACCAGCCTGGGGTATCGTTTTGGATCTGAGGTATACGGGCGTGCCTACGAAACCACACGCGGAGGGGGCCACCCGCCAAGCCTTCCCGTGGAACTCTACTGGAACTTCGGCTTCCTCGGCGTAGCGGTGGGGATGCTCCTGTACGGGCTGGCCTTGGCGACATACTATCGGGCGTTCCGTCCGTACCTCCTTGAACGGGATCTCGGAGCGATCTTCGTGTACGTCCTCACCCTGGACGCCCTTGCGACCACTATGATCGGCGTGAATCTGAGCGCAGGGGTCGCGGATCTGCTCATGAACGCGGCCATGTCGGTTGCCATCGTGGTTTTCGTGAGCGCAGGCCGCATCAGGGTGTCCTCCTATCTGCGCCCGGTGGTCACGGGGAGGACCCGATGATCCGCTCCTTTTCGAACGCGCGCTGGGCGGCGACTTCGTGGCTTAAAAGGACGCCGACCATCTACCTCCCACTCGTCTCCGCGCGGCGGCGACCCGCCGATGGTTCGCTCAAGAGGCTTGGTCATGGCACAGAGTTGGTGATCGACGCGTTCCCCCGCTGCGCCAACACCTTCGCCACCTACGCGTTCATCCGCTCTCAGCCGCGGCCGGTTGACGTTGTGCATCATTTTCACGCACCTGCGATCGTCCGGGCGGCCTCCAGCCGAGGCATCCCGGTTCTCACCATCATCCGCGATCCGGGCGACACCGCCGCCTCGTACCTGCTGTATCGACGCTCGTCGAACGTGCGTCAGGCTCTCCGCGACTACATCGACTACTACAGCGCGGTGGAGGACTGCCGGCAGAATGTCACGGTGGCACGATTCGAGACCGTCGTGACAGATTTTGGCGCCGTGGTGCGGGCTCTCAACCTGAGGGCGAACACCTCGTTCTCTCCCTTCGAACACACCGAGGATCACGTGCGCGAAGTGCACGCGGAGATAGAGGAAATCGCGCGCAGAGTCGCAGCAGCCCGAAAGGGCATGGTCGTCGAATACACGATGCCCCTGCCCGAATCCTCCCGCGCGCTCCCGAAGCAAGCCATGAAAGCCGCAATGAGGGATGATTCCAGAGCCGCAAGCCTACTAGGCCTGGCCGACGCCCTCTATCGCCGTCTGGAGCGCGATGCAGATGCGTGAATGGGCCGGATCACGATGATGGCGCGACATCACGAGCGCATCCCAGACTTCTTCATCATCGGCGCGCCCAAGTGCGGCACGACCGCTCTCGCGGAGTATCTCCGCGAGCACCCGAACGTGTTCTTCTCCGATCCCAAGGAGCCGTTCTTCTGGTGCGATGACCTCCCAGGGGTGCGCAGCCTCGCTGGCGTCCGCTTCCTCGAGGATTACCTCGCCCTGTTCTCCCGCGCACGACCGGAACACAAGGCCGTCGGAGAGGGATCGACGCTCTACCTCATGTCGGAAGTGGCTGTTGCGAAGATCCTCGAAGCCTACCCTGACGCCAAGATGATCGCGATGGTGCGGGAACCGGTCGATCTAGCGCTCTCCTTCTACCTCCAGATGCTGAGATTCCTCCACGAGGACCTTCCCGATATCGCACAAGCCTGGGAGGCCCAGGAGAGCCGGGCCCGCGGGTTGCGGGTGCCACGCCACGCACGCGCGCCGGAGTTGCTCCAGTACCGGCAGGTTGCCTCCCTCGGCACCCAACTCGAGAGATTCGTGTCGCTGGTGCCCGCGGACCAGCGTATGATAATCGAGTTGGACAACCTGGCCGCTGATCCGGGAAGAGTCTACTCAGAAGTGCTGGCATTCCTCGATGTGCCTCACGATGGGCGAGACGATTTCCCCAGAGTCAACGAAGCCAGCCTACCGAGATGGTCCCCGTTGACGTTGCTTCTTCAATCTCGATCAGCGGAGCGTCTCGGCAAGACCCTGAAGAGGCGGCTTCCCGGCGCTCTATCCCGACTGGCGAAGCGGACAAAGCACAATGCTATGTATGCACCCATTGAGGGGGAGCAGGGATCGGATCCCAGGCTCTCGTCCGAGGCGGCTTGGCTCTATGAATCTCTCGCGGAGGAATCGGACAGGATGCGCGCCGTCCTCGCACGGCTGAACGACACGCCTCTCGGCGAATCTGAGACCGAGACGACATGACGACACCTCCCACCGTCGCGAGTCCTTGGGTCGTTCTCGTCGGCCCCCTACCCCCACCGGTACACGGCATGGCCGCCGTCAACGCGGCAGTCGCCGACCAACTCCGCTCGATCGGCGCATCCGTACTGGTGATCGACGTGGCAGCCTCGTCGTTGGATCGGGCAGTCTGGGCGCGGTTCGGCCGACTTCCGCGAGTGCTCGCCGGCCTTGGCCGGTTCATCCGAGAACCACGCGCCGCGGCCGAGGCACTGTACATGAGCGTGTCGGGCGGCCTCGGGCAGGTATATGAGCTCCTCTTCGTGATCGTGGCCCGCATACGAGCCGTCCCGATATTCCTCCACTACCACAGCTACGCCTATCTCGATCGACCCAATCTGTTGACCCGAGCGCTAATCGCTGCGGCCGGCAGGCAGACGACCCACGTGGTCCTCTCAGAGGGGATGGCTCTAAGACTGGAGTCCGCCTACCCTACCGCGGCGGGGCGTACCGTCGCCGTGTCCAACGCCGGGCTACTACTAGAGCCTGCCGGGACCACGCCGCCGGAACGGGTCGGCTTGAAGACGATCGGTTTCCTCGGCAACATCGCAGCGGAAAAGGGTGTGTTCGAGTTCCTTGACGTGGTAGCGCGTCTCGAAGAGGGCGCCGAGCCCATCGAGGCTCGCCTGGCTGGCCCATTTCAGGACGACGAGACGGAGCGAGCGATACGCAGCCGGCTAGATGAGCTCACCACTACCACCTACTTGGGGCCCCTCTACGGCCCCGACAAGACGGCGTTCTTCAGAGAGATAGACGCTCTTCTATTCCCGACCAAGTATGTGAACGAGGCCGAGCCACTCGTGATTCACGAGGCGATGATGCACGCGCTTCCTGTCATCGCCTACGATCGCGGTGCCATCCGCGAAGTGGTGCCCGAAACTGCCGGCCTCGTCATCGATCGCAACGACGACTTCGTCGCCCCCGCCGTCAATCGGCTGCTGGATTGGGCAGCCTCACCTACAACGTATCAGGCAGCTTCACGTGGGGCCTTCGCTGCCCACACACACCACCGAGAACGCGGTCGGCGACGATGGGAAGGTGTGGCGTCAGAACTGGTGCGGGTCGCAGAGGCCCACCGCGGCCGGTAGCCGCCGCCGGTCGCCTCGACCTGGGATCACTGCTCGCTCACTACGTCGCACCAATGCATGAGATCGCGTCCGAGTAGGTGGCTCAAAGTCTCCACCTCAGGACGGAAGTGGGTTCGGAGTTCCTCGAGCGTCGTCGCATCCACCGCCGGTCTGCCGCGCGATCTACCGATCAGATTGACCAGCCGTGTCGACAAGCCCATCCTGTTCGAAATGCCCAGCTCCCCCTTGGCCCATCGGAGAGCGCCGACCAACGCTGCGACCGGTGCGGCCACGTCGTAGCGCTCGGCGGTCTGGATGAGGGGTTCCTCGCCCTTGATGGCTTCCAGGGCGACCTTGGCCTTGAACGCCGGTGAGTGGTTGCGTCTCGGTCTTCTTGGCATCTTCGCTGCTCCTCCGTGGTCATGTGCCTCGGAGCAGTATCACCTATCGGGGTGTCCAGTTTTGCCCGGCCACTTCTGTGAGATGCCAGGTCGCCGCTGACGCTCTGCTGAAGAAGGGGGAGCGCTACGACATCGTCGTGGCCAACTCCTTCCTGCACCACGTGCCTGACTACCTGGGTCTGATCACCGACGCCGCGTCGGTTCTCAACCAGCACGGGCAGTTCTTCTCCTTCCAAGACCCCCTTCGGTACGATTCAATGGGGAAGTTCGACAGGGTCTTCTCACTCGCGGCGTATGCTTCCTGGCGCGTGTTCAAGGGCGACGCGGTCGGTGCATTACGGCGACAGATCAGACGGGCGCGCGGCGTCTACTTGGAGGACTCCATCCACGACAACGCGGAATACCACGTGAAGAGGAACGGTGTCGACCAGCTGGCTATCAGCCGTCTGCTCGAAGGACTGGGATTCGACTGCTCGATCGAGTCGTATTGGAGCACTCAGAGCCGGATCTTCCAGCCGGTGGGAGCGGCACTCGGCGTGGAGAACACATTCGCGTTGATCGCGCGGAAGAGGGTGTGACCGGGCCGTCGCCCATGGCTGGCCCGTAGCCGTTCCGAGCCGCTCGAGCAGCGCTGAGTCCACGGACTCGATGACCCTTCCTCGGCGAAGCCTCGTCCCGCCACCCCAGAATCACTCTCCCCGCGCCGGCGAGACGGATTTCTACCACATCGTGAACCTACCGCCTGGGTTCGTGGGTTTCGCGCAGTATCCGGGTGCATACGACATCGTAGGGCCGAGGGCCAAGCTGATCGGCGGACAACACTGGCTGCCGATGTCAGACCGGACTACACGGACTTGGAGGCAACCGTCCAGTCGAATAGGACGCCTCTCGGGTCAACCGTCGCCTCCGGCACCAGCGAGGGCCGCCAGTTCTTGTAGACGCGAACCAGAATTGCCCGAGATGGTCGGTTGGGGAAATCCGCCGTAGTTACGGCTTCCAACTCTTCGCGATCAGCGTCCGCCGAAACGATCCAAGCACCTCACTGGAGTTCACGACCCGTTCGTATAACACCCCTGCGAGGAAGGCGAAGCGATTGAACCTCAGGTACACAGGAAGCGACTCCAGGGACAGCACCTCCACGTTCCGAAATCCCCCGCCACCGAGTAGGGCCCGCACTCGTGCTGGGCTATTCGAGCGATAGTACGTGTCGTAGGTGCCGTGGTCGGGTTCGACGCGGCGCATCCGGTTGGCCACGAAGTGCAGCCTGTCTGGTAGCAGGCGAGACCCTAGCGTCACGTAGTGCTTGGTGTTGGGTGTGCGGAACAGGAAGCAGCCGCCGGGTTTCAGCACCCGGAAGACCTCGGAGTAGACGGCCTCCGGGTCGGGAAGATGCTCGATCACCCAGTCGGAGAACACCAGATCGAACCGCTCGCTCTCGAGCGGGAAGTCGCCGCCGTCGTACACGTGGGCTTCGTCAAGATCGGGGTTGCCCATGACATCGTCGTCAACGTCGATGCCGACTACCCGTGCGAAAGCGCCCCGCACCCGCCGCGGCTCCTCGACGGATGGTCCCGCCCCCAGGTTCAGCACGGCGCATTCGCTCGGCCGAGGAAGGCTCGTGAGCACGAGGTCGTAGAACACTCTCGTACCGTCGGTGCGGCGCGCCGAAGACGCATCGCTCGAGTAGTACTTGTCGACAAGCTGCTCGACGTTCTTCACCGTCGACCCCCGTTCGTCGATTGTTCCAGTTCGCGGCAGAATTCGCCCAGTACCGCCGTACGTTCCAGGCGCCGCTCCGCGTGGCGGCGGGCGTTTCGGCCCAACCTCTCGGCCTCGGCAGCGCGCCGATGTAGATCGAGCAGGGCGGCGGCGAGAGCCCGCGGATCCTCGGGCGGAACCAGCACGCCGCCGCCGGACTCACACACCGCCTTGCCCAGGGAGGTGCGGGGAGTAGTCGTAGCGACCACCGGCCGGCCGCTCGCCAAGATGCCCGTGAGCTTTGAGGGCATCACTTGGTCGGCAGCACCACGCAACTCGGTGAGCACGTGGATGTTGGCCAAGTTGAGTAGTTCGTTGAGCCGCTCGACCGGCTGGAGCGGAAGGAAGCGCAGGTGCGGAAGCCGAGCTTCCTCAGCCGCCCGCATGAGGGCCGTTCGAGCGCTGCCTTCACCGCAGATCACGAACTGGATGAGCGGCACGTCGGCGAGCAAGGCGGCAGCCTGCACGAGCACGTGGAGCCCTTGCTTGAGCCCGAGGTTCCCGGAGTAGAGCACCACGGTCGCCCCGGGGTCGAGACCCAGTTCCGCACGGAAAGGGGAGGCGACCGCGAGAGGCCTGATCGCCTGAGTGTCGACCCAGTTCGGGAACAGGTACGCGCGATCGGGCGGCACCCCTTTCCCCGCGAGTGCCCGGACCATGGCCGGAGAGATCGAGGACACCCGGTCGAAAGCACTGAGCACGGCGACTTCAAAGCGCTCACCCACGTGTCGAGCGGGAGACCCGAGAAGCCCGAGACCCAGCGCCGCGTCAAGTTCGAAGTCCTGCACGTGAAGCCACGACCTCGCCCCGGTGAGTCGAGCCAACGCAAGTGCGCCGGGCGCCGCAAGAAGCGTGGGCGCGACCGCGAGCACCACGTCGGGCGCCCACCTAACCGCGAGCGCCAATGGCGGCACGCTGGATGCTGCGAAGGAACCAAGGTGCAGGAGACGCGTGAGCGCCGTGGGATCGCTCGGCACCCACGTGGGACAGCGGGTCACCTTGGCACCGTCGCGCTGCTCCACCGAGTAGCGACACGCTCCGTACCCGGGTGCCACTCGCCACGAAGGATAGTAGGGAGGAGCGGTCACCACGTGCACGTCATGGCCTTCGTCCGTGAGAAACGCCGTCATCTCGCCGGAGTACTTGCCGACCCCGATGGGTTCAGGTGCGAAGTTGAGGGAGTGCAGGAGGATCTTCATCGTTGGTCTAAGCATACCAGCGGACGAGATTAGCGAAGGCCTGACGATGGTAGTATGACGACGACCCGACCGACCCCTCGCGAACGCATCCGTGGTGATTCGAATTGGCTCAGAGGATAGGCACGCTCACAGACTCCACGATCACCGATAGGCCGTTGCCTCGACGCATCCTGACGGTGCTCGATCCGGTGGCCGCAGCCGTGGCTCTCGTGGGCAGCACGTATGCGCTGCCGCTGAGATACGTGCAGGGCACTATGCCTCGGGTCGCGCATATCATCACGCTGGTGCTCCTCGGTCTCGTATTGATGGTGCTGCTGTTCCGAGACGATCAGTACACCGCCAGACGGCGCATGACGCGTCTGGCCGACTTCGGCTCCGTCGCGAAGAACCTCGCTCTGGCATACATGGTGGTCATCGCGGTCTCCTTCGCGACCAAGGGGTTCTTCACCGGCTACGTAGCGCTGTCGAGACTCGTGATTCTCGTGCATCTCGCCCTTCTGCTCGGGCTCATGCTGGCATCTCGATACGCCCTATGGGCCTACCAGACCCGCCTCTTCCGCCAAGGCGAAGCGACACGCCGGGTGCTCGTGGTCGGCGGGAGCGGAGCGGCCACCGACCTGGTGGCGTTCCTCGACAAGCGGCAGTGGCTCGGCGTGCACTGCGTGGGCTCACTATGCGTGGGCGAGCAGGGGGATCACCTCCCCACCGGCGACGGACGCCTCGTGCCACTCGTGGGCACGGTGCGCGACGTGAAGGCGGCACTGATCCAAACGGGCGCAGACGAAGTCATCGTCGCGCTCGACAAACACGAAGCCCAGCACCTCCCCGAGATCACCGATCTGCTCACCGCGGCAGGTGTGCCCTACCAACTCGTGCCGTCGCTCTTCGAACAGTCGTACCGTAACGCCAAGTTGCACGGCCTCGCCGAACTGCCCGTAGTCGAGATGGCGGTCGATCCGCTCGACGAAGTGCAGCGCACCTTCAAACGTGGTCTGGACCTGACCATCGTGGTGACCGCTCTTGTCATCGGGTCGCCGCTACTCCTGCTCATCTCCCTCGCCGTCAAACTCACCTCCCCGGGCCCCGTGCTGTTCCGCCAAGAGCGCGTGGGGGCCAACGGGAAGCACTTCCAGATGCTCAAGTTCCGCACCATGGTGCAGGATGCAGAGGCTCGCCTCGCGGAACTGGAAGACGAGAACGAAGCTGAAGGGCATATCTTCAAGATGAAGACGGATCCCCGCATCACGACGGTGGGCCGCTTCCTCCGCCGCTGGAGTCTCGACGAGATACCCCAGTTCATCAATGTGTTGCGCGGCGAGATGAGCGTGGTAGGCCCCCGACCGCCCCTCCCCCGCGAGGTGGCGGAGTACCAGACCCCGCACTTCGCGCGGCTCAAGGGCCGCCCAGGCATCACTGGGCTCTGGCAGGTGTCGGGCAGGAGCGACCTCACCTTCGACGAGATGGTGAGACTCGATCGCCACTACCTCGAGAACTGGTCGATCGGCCTCGACATCACGATCCTCTTGAAGACCATCTACGTTGTGTTCGCCGGGAAGGGCGCCTACTAGCGCCGGGTCCACGCTAGTCACGCAACCGACCCCTCAGTTCGTAGTAGAATGCCCGCGTGTACGGAGCCGCAGAACAGCGATCGGGCGCCTTGCCCTCCTCTCCCCGCGAGCGCGTGCTGAACGCCGCGCCGATCGTCGGTCTGGTGGCAGTGTGGCTACTCCTCGCCTTCTCATACGGCGGGTTCCTGCACCGGCAATGGCTCCTACCCGGCCTCGGCATCGCGGCTTTCGGTCTGGTGGCCGGCCTTTCCGCAGGCTACCCGCGGCGCCCCCGTGCACTCTCGTTCGTCGTGCTCGTTTCGTTCGCCCTCTACGTGGTCTGGGTGGCCGCGTCGTTCTTATGGGCGGGCTCGCGCGACGCGGCATTCGAAGAGGTGGGCCGCTCCGCTCTCTACCTCGTGGTGCTGGCGCTGGCACTCACCTACCTCACCGACCGGAACGCCCGACGCGCGTTCCGCTATCTGGTGCTCGTGGGTGGGCTGGCGATCGTAGGCATCGTGGCATATCGTCTGGGGACTATCGACACGGCGAACATCGGGCTTCTCTTCACCCAGGGCACCCGCTTCAGCTATCCGGTGAGCTACCCGAACAACGCGGGCGCCCTCTTCCTCGTGCTCTTCTGGCCGCTGGTGTCGCTCGCCTCCGACCGCGCCGAGTTCGCACCCGTCCGAGGCTTGGCCCTCGGTGCCGCCTCCGGCCTCATCTGTCTAGCCGTTCTACCGCAATCGCGTGGGGCACTCTACGCGCTGATCATCACGACTCTGCTCATGTTCACGATCTCCCCCGCCCGTCTCCGCACGCTCGTGTTCCTGCTCACGCCTGCGGCCCTCGTGGTATGGGCGTTCCCAGACCTGAACCAGTACTGGGCACGTGGCGCGGAGGAGATCGGTGGCGTGACCGCCGCCCGCATCGTCCTGATCGCGGTCGCGGTGGCGACCGGCGTGGGCCTCGTGCTGGCGATCTTGGAGCGATGGGTGAACGTGAGCGGCCGCATGAAGGCGGTTTTCGGCGCGCTCGCCGTGCTCGTGATCGCAGGGTCGTTGTTCGTGGGCTACCAGGCATTCGAGCGCCGGGTGGGCGAACCTAGAGAGTGGCTAGGCGCCACTTGGGAACGCTTCACGGCCGACCAAGTAACCACGCTGTCGGGGCAGAGCGGTTCGATGCGCGAGGCGGAGACCTCGTCTCGCCTGGCGGTTCTGTCCACGAGCGGACGCTGGGACCTCTGGCGGGTCGCGTGGAGGGCGTTCGAGGCGGAGCCGGTCACCGGAGTGGGCGCGGGCAACTACATGTACTACCACGACGAATGGCGCACGAACAAGAACGCGAAAGTGAGGCAGCCGCACAGCATCGAGCTCCGGGTGCTCTCGGAGACAGGCGTCGTGGGTGCCGCCCTCCTCTTCGGCGCGTTCGCCGTGGGCGCCGCGGGCATCCTCTGGGCCCGCTACTCGGCCGCCTGGCAGGGAGCCCGGCACACGTGGCTCCGGCACAGAAAGCGCCTCCCCCCCGCCGACCCCCGGTTTGAGGATTCCGCGCGTGGGCCTGATGTGGAATTCCTGGGTGGACGCTGGGGTCTCGACTCCTCAGAATACGCCTGGGAAGTGGCACTGCTCATGGGTTTCGCCTATTGGCTCGTGCACGGCAGCGTCGAGTGGCTCTGGCACATGCCGGGTGTGGCGATGGTGGCCCTTCTGCTCTTCGCCGCAAGTGTGGCGTCGATCGACGCGCGGGCGGGCGTCATGTGGCCTCGGTGGGCGGCCTTGATCGGTCGCGGCGGCTCGACGCACCGCACCGCCAACGAGTCCCACGACACCGACGGCACCGGGGACGACTCCGCCGAGTACGAAGCCCTGAACGACCCAATCGAGAGGGCGGCGACTCAGGGCGTGGAGGATCTGGGCACGATACCCCTCTTTGCCGACGCCCCGTTCACCGGGTACCGCCGCGCGGATCGCCATCGTGACAAGCGGGAGAGAGGCGACCGCGCCTCCGAACGACGATCGACACGACGCGCCGGCAGATCGAACATGCTCTCGCCTCCCGGCCCGCTCTCCACGTGGTTCCGCGTGTGTCTGATCGCAGGATCATTGGTGACCATCGCTGCGCTCACGCCACAGTACCTCTCCTTGCGCTACCAGGATCTCGCCCTGGCGAACTCATCATCGGACAGCGTCGCGGCTCTGGGAGCGGCATCCACGGCCGCGCGCATTCTCCCCATCTCGCCAAGTCCGCTCACCACCACTGCCGATGTGTACGAGGCGGCCGCCCGCATGGCCGACGCCGGTCGCCCCGCGGGACAGGGAGCACGGCTAGACGCCCTCGCCCTGGCCTTCGACGCCCGAGAAAGGGCGGTTCGATTGGATCCCCTGGCGTGGTCCCTGCACTACAAGGCGGCGCTGGCGGCGCTTCAGCTGGCGGAGGCCTTGGAGGAAGGGGGTGTCGCCACGGAGGCCGGCAGCACTTCCGACTCCCCCGCCCTCACCCCAGAGGCAGTAGCTAACGCGACGCGCCTGCGCGGCCTCTCCCCCGAGGAACTGAGAGATTCGGCCCGAACGCACCTAGCGAAAGCCCAAGAGCGCAACCCCCTGAACACGCAGGTGGCACGAACACTCCTCGACCTCACCGAGCGAGTCGCTACCCCGTAGGCGCTTCGCGGCAGCGACCTCATAGCTGTATCCGCAGAGTGCACGTAGTATGATTGAGGGGAACAAGCCATCAACCGAAGGAGGATGCGTGGGTAGGAAGATTCTCGCCATTCTGGTGCTCGGGGCGACGGGTCTGCTTCTGCTCGCATCCGCTGCTCTCGCCGCCACGCCTCAGGACATCTACAACGACTACGTGGCCGACGGCAGACTCGACGGCCCGTACAGCAAGGCCGAGATCGACGCCTATCTGAACGACGCCTCCGTACGGCAGTACGGTCAAGCCGATACGCTGAGTGCGCTCGATACCCTTCTGAAGGGGGCTCTGCCCTACATCGACTCGGGCGACACCCTCGCCGATGCGTTGGCAAAGGCAGCGGGCGGGGAGAAGAGCGGGCGGAGCAGTTTCCCGTTCACCGGCCTCCCCTTGGCCGCTCTTGCTCTCGGGGTGCTGAGCATCACAGGTGGGATAGCGCTCCGCCAGCGCGGCTGAGCGCGGGTCAGCTCAGCGCCAAGGCCACGAGCAGCAGGCCCGCAACAACCAATACCCCTCCGACGAACCGGGTCCACAGCGCCAACCGTCGCTCATTCTCTGTGCGCTCCCCCCACGGCAACGTCCATCGGCGACTCGCCGCGGATGGCGGGGGTGGCGTAGGCAGCGCCCCAGGGATGCGCTCAAGAAGCGGGCGCGGCTCCAGATCGAGGAACAAGGCATACCGCGCCACCATGCCGGGTGCATAGGAAGCGGGACCCGGAAGCCGGTCGAACCGGCCCTCCTCCATGGCAGAGACGAAGTCCGCACGCATGCCGAGGATCGCCCCCACCTGCCGCACATCATAGCCTCGGCTGACCCGCGCCGCTTTCAATACGGAACCGGGGTCACGGAAACGGGCGAGTGCCCCACGAGTGCGTGTGGCTCGGTCCTGGGAGCCGGTTCCGGCGTCATCTACCGGCGGCACCACGGCACTGCTCCCTAGAGTATCTGCGGATAGAGGGAGATCAGGCTCAAGAGCACCCCCACCAGAAGGAACAGAACGCCGAATCTGCGCAGCCTGAGGTCGTTGTCGACCTTCGGCACCGGACGACCGAATGCAACGGCGACCGCGCGAGCGTTCCGGTTATCGTCGAACAGTAGGGAGGCACGCGCGTTCGATTCGGACCGAGCAACCGGGAACTCCGGCTCGTCGTGATCTTCATCGTAGCTCCGGCTGCCGGCGAACCAGTCTTCGATCACCTGTACATCAAGTCCAAGCGCCGCGGCGTACTCCGCTATCAGCTTCATCGAGCGGTTCGCGCCGAGTATCTCGTCGCCCCGGTCGGCCTCGACCGGTTCGATGTATTCGGTCCGTACGCCGAGCGCGGCGGAGATGTCTTCGGGATCGAGCCGACGGTGGACACGGACGTCGCGGAGAACCAGGCCGGGTGACCCACTGCTGGTCAGAGCGGCCCTCAATCGGCCGGCCCCCACCTCACGCCCATCTACCCGACCCGCGAACCGCCTCGTGCCGGAGAATTCCGAGCTCTCACTTCGTGGAGCCATCGGACACACCATACCCGTAGCCGTAGTAGTAGCCCTTGCCGCGCGATACGCCGCTCGCGATGCAACCGATCACTCGAGCACTCGTGCGCTCAAGGGCTCGGCGCACCTCCCGAGCTTCGTCCACCTTACTGTGGCCGATATGGGATGAGATGATCACGCCGTCGACGAGACCGGCCAGACTGAGCCCGTCGGCCACCAACAGGAGCGGCGGGGAGTCCACCAGCACGTAGTCCGCTATCTCCTTGGCGCTCTCGATGAGGTCGGCCATCTTGCCGGAGCCTATCAGCTCGGTGGGGTTGGGGGGTATGGGCCCCGAGGTGACGCAGTACATGTTCTTCTTGAGCACGCGAGCCCCCGGTCTGCCTGCCCCCGAATGCGGCGAAGCGAGGTTCTCAACCCGTACGAGTTGCACGGCCTCGGAGAAGCTATGCGTGCCCGCCAAGACGTTCGAGACGCCCATGTCGTTGCTCAGCTCCAAGTACTTGTGCAACATGGGCCGCCGCAGGTCGGACTCGATGAGCACCACCCTGGAACCCGAGAGCGCGAGGCTCAGGCCAAGGTTGATGCTGGTGACAGACTTGCCCTCTCGAGGGAGCGCGCTGGTAATAAGCAGGGAGCGGAGGGGCTTCTCCACTTGGAAGTACTGAAGATTGGAGCGAAGGGTCCGAAATGCTTCGAGCGTCGGGGAATCGGCCTCCATGAACCCGATCGGCAGCGAAGAACGTTCCTTGCTCTCCTTGATCCACTTGACCTTCCCCACCTGCGGAACGCGCGCCAGGACGGGGACACCTAGGACGTCCGAGAGCGTGTCCTCATCCTTGATACGCCGGTCCAAGTACTCGAGCAGTAGGGCGGCCGCCACGCCGGCGGCAAGTCCCACGAGAAGCGCCAGAGCGCTGTTGCGCAACGGGCGGGGACTGAACGGCTGTTCGGGCACGGATGCCCTCTGCACGATCTCGAATCCGCCTGTCTGGAGAGCCTCCAGGATCTGGAGTTCCTTGAGCTTGTCGGTGAGGATAAGCCCACGCCCCGAGTCTCTCTCGGCCACAGGAAGACTCTGGATCTCCTGCTCGATCAAAGCACCGGCCTCCGCAACCGCGCGGCGATCAGCTGTGCGCCGGAAATCGACGAACTGCTCCGCGAAGGCGTCGGCGATCTGCGAGGCTTCGAACGCGTCGGTGCTCGTCGCGGTGATCACCACGAGGTTCGTTTGACTTTGCGGACGCACCTGGACCATGCTGAGAATGCGTTGGTCGCTGTACGACACGCCGAGTTCGCGGCGGACGGCCTCGGCAACCACCTTGAGCCGCACGAGCCCGGCTCCGGTCTGTAGCTCCCGGTTGACGTCGCGCACGTCGAACACCTGCGTGCCGGTCAGTGCCTGTTCGAGCTTCGATATCTTGTACAGCAGCTGGGAGCTAGCGCGATATTTGGGTGTGGTCAGCAGCGAAAGCACCAGCACGACCGCTACGAAGGCTGCGGCCACGACGAGGATGAACCAAAGGCGTTCCCGGATGACCCGGATGAACACGCCGAGATCGATCGTCTCCTGCTGGCCTTGGCTCTGATTCCTTGGTGAATCCATAGCGGCCAAGTCTAGTGCACCGGGGCGGCTCGGACAAGCAGGTCAGGGAGTCCGACCCACAGGTGCGCCTATGGACCCACAGGTGCGCCGATGACTCCGCCGCGCCCGCCGCCGCGAGCGCGGTAGCGAGCCTGCGGCGGAGGAGAGTTCATCCCCGCTGCTCGATGCCCGCCGACGTGATGCGCCACTTGAACGCCCGTGGAGCGGCGACCGTCTGACCGTCGACCGTCACAGCGACCGCCTCCGGCTTACCGATGACCGCATTCACCGGCCCATCGACCTTCACATCCAGCGACCCGCCTTTGGCCACGACGCCCGCGTGCAGCACGCGCCCGGTGTCCACGGAGGTCAACTCCACCCACACGTCTGCCGTGGTCGCCTTGAAGACGAGGGCGAAGCCGCCGCCCGTTGACGGCGCAGCGGGGGTCGCGGGTGTCGTAGTGGTGGTCGAGGTAGGAGCGGGTGCAGTGGAGGTAGTCGATGAGGCCGTCGTGGTCGTGCCGGCGGCCGGAGGGACCAGGGCGCCTGAACCAGTAGTCGTGGTGGCGGAGAGCATCGTCGACTCGGTTGATGAGACCAGGGGCGCCGCGGCGGCGGCAGACGTGACGGAGGAACTCGACGGCGCCGTCGAAGTGGATGGCGTGGTGGTGAAAGACGACACCGCGGCCTGAAGAGTCGTGCTCGTCGCTCCGTCGTCCCCGCCGAACAGCGACAGGAGACCGAACTGCTGCGCGCCGAACAGCCCCAACACCGCCAGGATCACCGCGAGAGGCGGTACCACCCACGCACGCGACAGCCGCGGGCCGAGACGGAAGTCGCCCCGGGCACGGGCCTTGTCGGCGGCACCGGACTCGGTGCGGCCCACACGCGCCGAAGAGGACTCATGCTCGCCTCTGCGGGCCACGGCGCGAGCTTTGTTGCGCGCCACCCTCGACTCGGGGACCACGGGGGGGACGTCGTTGTCGGCCAGAGATCGCCGCCCGCTCGCCGGCGATGCCGCGATGCGTTCCAGGTCGGCGAGGAGTGCCTCCGGGGTGGATGGGATGGACCGAGCGGGCTGCGGCGCCGCGGCCGGGACAGCTTCTCCGTGCTCCGGCGGACGCGTCTCGGATGACCGAGACCACCGCCGGCCATCCGGCAGGTCCATACGGGTCGGAGGGCGGTCTTCCGCAAGCCAGGCGGGCGTGTCTCCGTTCCCCAGCGTGGACGCCCCGAAGCCAGGGACCCCTTCCGGGTGCTGAGGTGCTGCCTGAGCGGGCGGATGATCTTGAATGGAGGCTACTTCGGGAGCGCTCGGCGGCTCCGGAGCGGCAGAGGACGGCTCGGCCGTAGGCGTGCGCACCGGGCCGACCGTCGCCCAGGGCGCCGCCGTGGCACCGTTCTTCCCGGCCGGGGAAACGGTCGAACGTCTGGCGGCCGGTGGAACTACGGGCGGACGCGGTCTGGTCCCGGAGGGGGTCGAAGGCCCCGGCTCTCGCGCGGCTTGCAGCAGCACCGCATCCGGGTCGATGCCGAGGTGGAGCGCGTACCTCACTACCATGCTCTCCACATACGTCGGCCCGAAGAAACGGCTGAGCTCGCCACGCTCGAGAGCATCCAGATACCCCGTGCGGATTCCGAGTGCGCCTGCCACGTCGTCCAGCGACCGGCCCGCCTCAGTCCTCGAACGCCTCAGCCACTCGCCTACCGCGGGGAGCCCCTCGATCTCAGTGATCATGTTCATCGACTCTTCCTCTCGCGACGCCGCATTCAATAACTGTTCCCTGCCGCGCGTCGCATTCCTTCGCCGATCAGTGCGCGGAGTGACTGCGCGCGATCCGGCGTCGGAGAGATGAAGGAAGGTGTTGCTAGATATCAGCCAGGCGGCTGCGTGTCGATGGTCGTCGAGGGGGTCGGGGTAGTAGTCGTCGTGGTTGTAGGTGGCACGGTCGTGGTAGTGGTGGTGGAAGGGGTCGTAGTAGGCGTCGTCGTCGTGGGCTTGGCTGTGGTAGGCGGCGTCGTCGTCGTGGGCCGCCGCGTGGTGGTCGTGGGTCGCCGCGTGGTGGTGGTAGCCGCAGGCCTGGTGGTGCTCGTGGTGGTCGCGACGGTGGTCGACGTCGAGCCGGTGGTCGTGGTGGTGCCCGTGCTCGGCATACCCACCGCCAACCAGCCGTCAGGAGGCGTCTGCACGGGGGGGAACCACGTGACCGGTGGACCTGATGTGGTGGTTGCGAGGTCAGCCGCCAGCGTAGTGCTCGTGCCGGCCGGCTGTGCGAGCGTCACCGGGCTCGTGGAGGAGTCGTCGCCGCCGATGATCCCGAAGGCACGTGCGCCGAAGAAACCGATCACCAGTACCGCCGTGATGACGGGGAGTATGATCCACCAGCGGGACAGCAGAGGCGACGAACCGCGGCCGCTGCTCGAGGTGCCCGCCCCGCCCGAACTCCGAGATCCGCCCGAGCTCTTGGCCCCGCCCGAGCCCACATCCGCGCCGCTGCGCCGGGATGAGCGCCTGGTCGCGGGCGCAGCCTCCGTCGCCGAGTGCACCACCGGCCCGCGAGCGGACCGCCGAGTGGGCAGCAGGGGAAGTGTTTCCGAAGCGTCGGGTTCTGCGCCCTCGGGTATCAGCCCTGCGGACTTCGAGACACCGGCCCCAGGCACGGCGGCAGTCGAGACATCGGGAACCGAGTCTTTCGCCGCCGCCCTCTCGGTCACGGATTCCCTCAGGAATCCGGGAATGGACGCCGCTTCGAAGCTCGACGCCAAGGTCTCCGGCGGAGTCGGTCGAGCCTGACGCGCGGCCGGGGGGATCTCAGGAGACACAGCAGGCGTGGGAGACACAGCAGGCGTGGGAGGTACGGCAGGCGTGGGAGGTACGACCGGCGCGGCTGGCGTGGCGGCACCCTGCCCAGAAGGTGCGGCAGCCCGGGGAGTCGCGGCGGGTGCCGTGCTCGCGGAAACCGGCCGTGTCACCGAAGGCTTGGGCTCCGTGGTGGAGTCAGCCCCGGAGTCCTTCGTCATCTCGACGCCTACGGCTTCATCGAGCACGCGGTCGGGATCGAGACCAAGGTAGAGGGCGTACCGCACCACCATGCTCTCCACGTACGAGGGCCCCATGAAGCGATGCAGTTCGCCCCTCTCGAGTGAATCGAGGTAGGTGGACCGCACACCCATCGCCTCGGCGGTCTCGGCCAGGGTCCGGCCACTTTTGGTGCGCGTCTCCCGAAGCAGACCGCCCACCAAGGTGAGTCCTCGACCGCCCTGCCCGGCTTCCATCGCTCCGAACCCCCGATCCATCCCTCTCTCGACTCCACCTACAGGTTAGCGCAATCACGCGCCGCCGTGGGGCCTTTGTCTCAATTCTACTAAAGCAGAAAGACTATTCCACCGATACGAAACTGGAACGCAGTTCGTCGCGGTTCCCGTGCATGGTCCGGAGTTCGTTCACCCGATTCGAAGTGGAGACGGCAGGCTCTTGAGCGAGAAGAAGACTCTACTCAGTCTGGCACATGCGACCGCCCCTAGAACTGCGCCTGCCAAGATTCCCCCGGTGTCCGTAACGCCGGGCACGGACGGCTTCCTCACCGCGGTCCTCGACATCAACGATCTGATAAACAGCGACCGGGAACTTGACGTCATCCTCGCCACCATCCTCGATTCCGCCATCCACCTGCTGCATGCCGAGGCCGGATCGCTCCTCGTACTCGACGGCGATTCCGACGACCTCGTCGTAGGAGCTGCAAGCGACATACCGAAGGCGGCCTGGCCCGAGATCCGCATCCGCATCGGATCGGGCATCGCTGGATGGGTGGCCGAGAAGAGGAAGCCGCTGCTGCTTGTGAGTGGCGAGACTCCGCACGACGAGGGCCCCGGCGACCACCATCGAGCCGACGTGCGCGACGGGATGTCCGTGCCTCTAGAACGATCGGGGGCCTTGTACGGGGTGCTCAACCTCACAAACCGGCGCGCCGGAGGTGAGTTCACCCGCGGCGACCTCGACCTGCTGGCGACCTTTGGAAAACAGGCCGCTATCGCGATACACCAGGCGCGTCTCAACGAGGACCGAGTCGCCGCCTATTGGGGCATGGTCACGTCGCTGGCGCGGGCGGTCGACGCGCGCGACCCCTTCACCTTCGGACACTCGCAATCGGTGCGCGATCACGCAGTCGCACTGGCGGTGCTCGCGGGGCTCTCAAGCGAGTTGGTGAACGACTTCGCCACCGGAGCACTCCTGCACGACATCGGCAAGATCGGCGTGCGCGACGCCATCCTGCTGAAGCCCGGGCGCCTCACCGACGCGGAGTTCGAGGTGGTCAAGACCCACCCCGCGCTAGGCGCGGACATCCTGCGCCCGGTGCTGAAGGGCGCGGCCGTGATCGGCGCCGTACGTCACCACCACGAGCGGCTCGACGGCAGCGGTTATCCCGACGGCCTCGCGGGCGAAGCGATCCCCCTCACGGCAAGGATCCTGGCCATCGCCGACGCCTACGACGCCATGTCGTCCACAAGGAACTACCGAGTGGCGCTCCGGCCCGTCGACGTGCTCGCCGAGCTGAAGAAGCACCGCGGGACACAGTTCGATCCCGACCTGGTCGACCTGTTCGTCGAGCAGTTCGCTGTGGAGACCGGCCCGGCACTGGTGCGCGAGAAGGTGCTCGACGTTGTTCGTGACATCCTTCCCAAGGAGGAGTACGAGGGGTACGCATCGTTCTCTCTTCTAGGTCATCGGGAGGAAGCCGGCCACGCTCACAGTCTGGCCGCGAGCGCTGTCGAACTGCTCCAGGCGCAGCTCGACATGGTGGGAGCCAAGGCGGGCGCAGAGACTCGTGTTCGGCTGAGCGTACGGCTGGAGACCTTCGTGCGCGAGCAGGAGATACCGATACGCATCGACAAGAATGGTACGGTCTGCTGGTCGCCGGTGGCCGGCGGCGCACCACAGGTGATTCGGGCGCTCCAAACATACGAATCGTTCTTCAAGGCCAATCTGGTGCAGGTGATCGGTTTCGAGACAGCTGACCAGATCACGCAGGAAAGCCTGGCGGGAGTAGGAGAACCGGCCCGCACCCTGTACTACCAGCTGTTCGCCTAGCTAGCCACGCCTCCCGGGTTGACGGCCCATCGCCCTCGTACTATCCTGCCTGGTGACCCGCAGATGAACGCGGGCGCCCCCCTCACGATCGGATCGCATGTCTGACCCCGCCATCGCCGCCGCTCTGACCCCCTTGGGCTTCGACGACCGTGTGGAAGCCCTTTTCCGCCCCCACGCCGCCCTGGGCCTCACGCTTGGGCGGGTGATCCGCGTCGATAGGGGGAGCAGCTTCGTGTTCACCGCCTCAGGCCACGTGCGCGCGGAGGCGGCTCCCGACCTCGTCCGAGACGTGGAAGACCCCGTGCAGATCGCCGTGGGCGACTGGGTCGTCATGCGCGACGATGACCTGCTCGAGAATATGGTGATCGACGAGATCCTGCCCCGCCGATCCGTCTTCACGCGCGGCGATCCGGGCAAGCCCACGGCCCGTCAGGTCGTGGCCGCGAACGTGGACACGGTGTTCCTCGTGCACGCCCTCGGCGGCGACCTGAACCTGCGGCGCCTCGAGCGGGAGCTGGTGCTCACCTGGGAGAGCGGTGCCCAGCCGGTGGTCGTGCTCACGAAGGCCGACCTACTCTTGGATCCGAGCCAGGGGGAGGCGACGCGGCAGGCGGCCGCGTCGGTGGCGCTCGACGTGCCCATCCACGTGACCAGCGTCATCACCGGCCTGGGCATAGAGGAACTCGCCGAATACACCACGGGTCACCGGACGGTCGCGCTGTTGGGCGCATCCGGCGTGGGGAAGTCGACGCTGTTGAACCTGCTTGCCGGCGAGCAGTTGCAGAAGACCAAGGAGGTGAGAGCCTTCGATGACAAGGGGCGCCACACGACGGTCGCCAGGGAGCTCTTCCCTCTCCCGTCCGGCGGCGTGCTGATCGATACTCCCGGCTTGCGTGCGCTCGCCCTCTGGGATGCGGACTCGGGGTTGGCGGCCACCTTCCCCGACATCGTGTCGCTCATCTCGGGCTGCCGCTTCGCGGACTGCAAGCACCGAACGGAACCTGGGTGCGCTGTGACGGCCGCGATCGAGGCGGGCAGCCTTCCGCGAGAGCGCCTCGAAAGCTACCTCAAGCTGCAGGAGGAACTCGACGACGTCGCCGAACAGCAGGAGGCTCGCATCCGCAACATGCGCGATCGCCGTCCCGAGACATCAGGAAACCCGGCGCCCGGCGGCAGACGCGGGCGGCGGAAGAAGGGCTGATCCAGGGGCTGATTCGCCCAGACGGACCGTCGAGTCACCCCCGCGTGGCAGCCTCGGCCCGCGCCCGCAGCGCGAGCACCTCATCGTCGACCTTCTCACTCATGCCCTGGGTGACCAAGCCCGTCAGTTCTCCCAAACGCATGGCCGACGCCTGGAAGGCCAACATCTTCCCGTTCTCGAGCCCTCGATCGTAGTCGGTCGCGGCCTTGCGGAGGCCTCCCCGGAGACGTACGATTCGGGCATCGGAGCATTGCGCCGCGCACACGAGACCGGGGGCTCACGTGAACACCAAACGCTTCACCATCCTTCATTCCAACGACATGCACGGCGACTTCCTCGCCGAAGCTATCGAAGGCCGGGGCGACCTTGTAGGGGGGCTCGCCCTCCTCTCCGGATACCTCAACAAGGTGCGTGAAGAAGAGGAGAACGTGATCTACGTGATCGCGGGGGACATGCTCCAGGGGTCGATCATCGACTCCGAGTGGAAGGGCATCTCGACCATCGAGATCATGAACTACCTCTCGCCCGACGTGGTGGCGCTCGGCAACCACGAACTCGACTACGGCCTCCCCCACCTTCTCTTCCTCGAGAAGATGGCGATGTTCCCCATCGTGAACGCCAACCTGTTCATCCGCGGCAGCGGACGCCGCCTGATGCAGTCGCACCACATCGTCAAGAAGGCCGGGTTCGACATCCTCTTCACCGGCATACTCACCGAGAAGGTGATGGACGCGCTCACCCAAGACAGCCTCATCGGGAGCTTCGTCGACCTGGAGGAAGCCGGCTCGGCGGTCGGACGCATCACCAACGCCTACAAGAACGACGATATCGACCTCACCATCCTCCTCACCCACATCGGCCTCGACTCGGACATCGAGCTGGCGCGCATGCTCGATCCGCAGTGGGGGGTGGACATGATCATCGGCGGGCATAGCCACTCGATCCTCGATGCGCCGCTGGTGGAGAACGGCATCCTCATCGCCCAAGCCGGGGTCGGCACCGACCAGATCGGCCGGTTCGACATCGTGGTCGACGACGACACCAACAGCATCGTCGAGCACACTTGGACCCTGGTGCCCATCGAATCCGGCATCGCCGAGCCCGACACGGTGCTGAAGAACTACATCGGCACCTTCAAGACGGAGGTGGACGCGAAGTACGGCGCCCTCCTCTGCAAGTTCAGCCGGAAACTCACCCACCCCGCCCGCGAGGAAGAGACCGCGCTCGGCAACGCCATCGCCGACGTGTTCGCCGCCTGCGCCCAAGCCGACGTCATGCTCCTGGGGAGCGGCTCGGTGCGGGTGAAAGAACTGGGCGCCGCCGTGACCCTGGGCGACCTCACCTCCTGCTTCCCCTACGACGATGCGCTGCACCGCTACGAGATCCCGGGACAGGCTCTCGAACGAGCCTTCGCGCACTGGATGCGTAACGAGAACCGCACCGGCGAAGGTGAGTGCTATCAGGTGAACTCGAGCGTCGCCGCTGTGTACGACGCCGCCGCCGACCGCATGCTCTCGCTGATGGTCGGCGGCGACCCCGTCACCCCCGACCGCACCTACACCGTCTGCGTGCAGGGCTATCACGCGAACAACGCCGCGGCCTACCTCACGTTCACGCCGGAGGAGATGACGCAGCACAAAGTGGTGGCCACCTCGGCCAAGCAGGTGCTCGAGGAGTACCTCCGCGAGAGCCAGAACCTCTCCTCGAAGGTGGAGGGGCGTCTGGTCTGGAAGTAGGGCCGCGGTAGAGCCGGCGGCGCCACTGCGCCACCCTGGCGCCAACGACCCACAGACACTGCGCCACCGCTGCAGCGCCACGAGACGCCGACGCGGCCGCCCGATACGGCTGCCGAGCCCGCCAGGCGACGGCTCCGCTCGGCTTGACCGAGACTCCCGACGCGCGATAGGTTGGGTCACGGTGCGCGGGTCCCGCGCACCGGGTCTCGAGTACCTGGGCCCGAGTGCCTGGTCCCGCGCACCGGGTTCCGTATACTTGAGCCGCCGCGAACGATCGACCACCACCTCATGGGGGATCTCATGCGAACACGCCCGCTGTGCCGCCGTCTGTCCTTCATCGTCGCAGGCCTTCTGGTCCTCTTCGCGGCGACCCCGGCCCTCGCCTCGAGCGGCGGCCTCTCATCTCCGCAGACCGTCGCCGCCGGTCTCGGCCATTCGTTGGCGATCAAGGCCGACGGCTCTCTGTGGGCATGGGGCCGCAACGACAGTGGCCGACTTGGCACCGGAGACACAGCGCAGCGTCTCACCCCCACCCACATCGGCGCAGACACCGACTGGCGCAGCATCGCCGCCGGAGGCGCGCATACGTTGGCCCTGAAGGCCGACGGGTCCTTGTGGACGTGGGGCGAGAACTACTTCGGGCAGCTCGGAAGCGGTGACACCGCCCCGCTCCTCGCCCCCACCCGCGTCGGCGCAGCCACCGACTGGCGCAGCATCGCCGGAGGCGGCAACCACACGCTCGCCCTCAAAGCCGACGGCTCGCTGTGGGCCTGGGGTGCGAACTACTTCGGGCAACTCGGCACCGGCGACACCAACCAGCGCCTCGTGCCCACGCGAATCGGCGCAGCCACCGACTGGCGTGCTATCTCCGCCAACGGTATGCACAGCGTTGCCCTGAAGGCCGACGGATCTGCGTGGGCGTGGGGCTGGAACGGCAACGGACGGCTTGGCACCAGTGGTGCCACAGAACGCCATACTCCCACCCGGATCGGTTCGGCGGCGGACTGGCTGGCCATCAGCGCCGGTGGAGCGCACACGGCGGCGGTCACGACCGGCGGTGCTCTCTGGGCGTGGGGATACAACGGGACCGGGGCCGGTGGTGGAGCACTCGGCACCGGGGACATCTTGGAACGTCTCATCCCCACCCTGATCGGGGCAGACATAGACTGGCTCAGCGTCGCCGCCGGCGGCGGCCACACGGTAGCGCTCAAGACGACCGGCTCCCTGTGGGCCTGGGGCGCGAACGCGAGCGGACAACTCGGCTCCGGGAGCACTACCCCGAGCCTTACTCCGACGCAGATCGGCACGGGCGTGGATTGGCAGGAGATCGCCGCGCCCTTCTATCACAGCCTCGCCTTCAAGGCTGACGGCACCCTATGGGCTTGGGGCGAGAACGAGGAGGGGCAGCTCGGCACGGGCGACACCGCCGACAAACTCGCGCCGACTCAGGTGCTCACGGGCGTACGTCTGCCCACGGTCTACCACGACTTCACCGGCGCGGATCGCTACGAGACCGCGATCATGGTCTCGAAGAAGGCCTTCCCGACTGGCGCCCCGGTGGTCTTCCTGGTGAAGGGCGACGACTTCCCCGACGCGCTGGCGTGCGCGCCTCTTGCGCGGGCCTTCGGCGGCCCGGTCGTCATCACGCCGTCCACGGGTCTCACCCCCGCCGTCGTGGCGGAGTTGCAGCGGCTCGACCCGGGCACGGTGTTCTTCGTGGGCCTCGCGGAGTCGGTGAAGCCCGCGCTGGCGGCTGCACTGCCCGGTGCCCAGATCAAGACCATCCGCGGCTCCGACCGCTACCGGACAGCCATGCTGCTAGCAGAAGAACTCAAGACGAAGCTCGGGAAGATAGAACGGATCGTACTCGTGCCCGGGGACAAGTTCCCCGACGCCCTCTCCGCGGCACCGCTGGCGGCGAAGATGGGCTGGCCGATCCTCCTCACTCCCCAGGCCGGCCCACTTCCCAAGGTGACGGCGGACGAGATCAAGGTGCTGGGCGTGACCCAAGGCCTGGTCGTGGGCACCTGGGTGCTGCCTCCGTCTTCAGTCACCGACGCCGTCTTCAAGGTGGGCACCGACCGCTACCACACCGGCGCTCTCGTGGCCGCCTACGCGAAGAGCATGGGTCTGTCGTTCGGGCATGTGGCTCTGGCCACCGGCGAGAACTTCCCCGATGCGTTGGTGGTGGCGCCGTATCTGGTCGCCGATGGAGGGATGCTGCTGCTCGTTCAGAGGACGGGGCTGCCGGCCCCGATGCGAGATGCTTTGGTCGCCAACGCTGCCGACGTACGCGCGCTCGACTTCGTAGGGCTCGGGACGACCATCCAACCGACCGTGAAGGGCATCATCTGGTAGCCAGCGATCACGTTCGACCGGCACCATGAGACGGAACGGCACCCAGGTGGAGGCGGGAAGATGACTGACGGAACGGAACGGCTCGACCGAGGGCGGCTCGCCGACCTCCTGACAGCCGAGGCGCAGCTCTTCGAGCAACGGCACCCGCGCTCGCGGGCGCTCTTCGAGCGGGCGAAGGAACACCTGCTCGACGGCGTGCCGATGAATTGGATGACCCGCTGGGCCGGACCCTACCCGCTTTTCGTGGCGGACGCCGCCGGCCCCTACTTCACCTGCGTGGACGGTATCCGCTACCTCGACTTCTGCCTGGGCGACACCGGCGCCATGACCGGGCACTCACCCCCGGCCTCCGTGGCCGCCATCACCGAGCAACTGCGTCGTGGTATCACTATGATGTTGCCCACCGAGGACGCCGTGCTCGTCGCCGAGGAACTCTCAGACCGCTTCGGCCTGCCCTTCTGGCAGGTGGCCATGACCGCCACCGACGCCAACCGGTTCGTCGTGCGTCTGGCCCGCCACATCACCCGCCGCCCGAAGATCCTCGTGTTCGACTGGTGCTACCACGGCACGGTGGACGAGACCTTCATCACGGTCACCGATGGCGTCGCGGGACCGCGGCCCGGCAACATCGGGCCGCCGGTGGACCCGTCGCTCACCACCAAGGTGATCCAGTTCAACGACATAGCCGCCCTGGAAGAGGCCCTCGCTCCCGGCGACGTGGCCTGTGTCCTCGCCGAGCCGGCGATGACCAACATCGGGATCATCCATCCCGATCCCGGCTACCACGACGCCCTGCGGGAGATCACTCGGCGCACGGGCACCCTCCTGGTGATAGACGAGACCCACACCATCTGCACCGGCGCAGGTGGCTACACCCGCGCTCACGGCCTCGAGCCCGACTTCTTCGTGCTCGGCAAGCCCATCGGCAGCGGCATCCCCTGCGCCGTCTACGGGTTCACGACGGAGGTGGCCGACCGTATCCGCGAACGTTGGGACTATGAAACCGCCGACGTCGGTGGCATCGGCGGCACGCTTTCCGGGAATGCCCTGGCCATGGCAGCCATGCGCGCCACCTTGCGCGACGTGCTGAACGAGGCGGCCTACGAGGAGACCATCCCCTTGGCCGAGCGCTTCAACGAGGGAGTCGAGGGGGTCATCGCCGAGTTCGGGCTACCGTGGATCGTCAAGCGCCTGGGGTGCCGCACCGAGTACTGGTTCCGCCCGGAACCTCCCCGGAACGGCGCCGAGGCCGCGGCCGCGGTGGACGAGGACCTGGACCGCTACATGCACCTCTTCGCCCTGAACCGCGACATCCTGATGACGCCGTTCCACAACATGGCGCTCATCGCCCCCGGCACCACGGAAGCCGACGTGGACCGTCATACCGAGGTGTTCCGCGAGGCTGTGCGGAGTCTCTACGGGTAGGCGGGCGAGAGTCTTCAACCAGGTGGAGCCGGAGTCACAGCCAGGCGGAGCGCACATGAACGTCGATCATCGCGGGTGGCGCCGCATCGTCAAGCTCGACCCGGCCCGTCCGGTGAGCGACAAACGGCTGGCGACCGTTCTGTCCTGGGGCGCCGATGCTGTGGTGGTCGGCGGCAGCGGAGGCTATGGGGTCGAAGAAGTGCGTGCGGTGCTCGACCGGGTGAGGCACCATTCGCCGACCGGTCCGCCCCTACTGCCCGTGGCTCTCGAGATCTCCGACGCTCGAGCCGTGTGCCCGGGGTTCGACCTCTACCTCGTCCCCATGGTGTTGAACAGCCATGACGTGGACTGGGTGGTCGGTCACCACCACGCGGCCATCAAGCGCTATGCCGACGTCATCGACTGGGGGAAGGTGGTCGTGGAGGGCTACTGCGTCCTGAATCCGGATGCCACGGTCGCACGCCTCTCAGGCGCCCGAGCCGCGATGGGCATCGACGACGTCGTGGCCTTCGCCCGACTGGCCGAACACATGTTGAAGCTACCGGTCTTCTACCTGGAATACAGCGGGTCGTACGGATCGCCCGAGGTCGTCCGGGCCGTACGGCGGGTTCTCGGCGACACCCGCCTCTGGTACGGAGGCGGCATCAGCACGCCCGAGCAGGCACGGGAGATGGCCGCGCTGGCGAACACGATCGTGGTGGGGAACGCTGTGTACGAAGGGCAGGATCCGTTCGGGGCCGGGTGAAGCCACTCGTCGAATTCGCTCGCTCCAGCTCTAGCAGGCACGTGCCGGGAGGTCTGGGGAATGACTCTTGATCACGGTCTAGCGCCACCTGCCATTGGAGTTGCACTCAAACGAAATCGTGCTAGCATCTTGGATAGTAGTGACGCGCCTCCCGAAAGGGTCCTTTCGACATGACCCGGGTCCAGCATCTCTCGTGCCGACGTTCCTACGTGCTGCTCCTTCTGGTGGGAGTCCTCGCGGGCCTGGGACTGGCGGCCGTGCCCGCTTCGGCCGCCGACGCGCCGACGGCGTCGGATTCCATCCTGGTCTTCGTGGCTCATCCGGACGACGAAGCGCTGGCCATGGCGGGTATCCTCAAGACGGCTCTGGCCGTGGGCGCACCCACCAAGGTCGTCGTGGTCACGAACGGCGACCACCAGGGCGCCGCCAGCGGGCTCGTGCGCCAGGCGGAGGGCATCGCCTCCGTCGCGGTCGTCGGCCTTCCCGAAGACGACGTGATCTACCTGGGATACCCGGGCATCTCGGCCGGCGGGGCACTACGGTCCATCTACAACAACTATCGGGACCCGGCCGGTGCGGTGTACGTGTCTGCCGCCACGGGGCGCTCCACCACCTACGGAGACCGCGGGCTCGGCGGGCGGGACTTCCATTCGTATCGGACGGGAGTCCCAGGTGCGTACCGGAGCGACCGGATCCTCGCGGATACCGCGGAGGTGCTTCGGCGCTACCGTCCCACCAAGATCTACACCCAGTCGCCGGCGGACGAGCACTCCGACCATCGCTTGGTCTACCGTTATCTGGTGGACGCGCTCGCGGCCGTGCAGGCGCAGGACCCCACCATCCGCCCGGACGTCTACTCGGCCGTGATCCATAATCCCACCGCCTACCCCTACGCCGACCTCTGGGCGCCTACCACCTTCCCGCCGCCGAGTCCGGCGAACTTCTGGAAGAACGTGCTCTGGCCCCTGCCCGTCGAGACGGGCTCTCCCACGAACTACGCCGACCAGATCCTTCGCTTCACGCCCACCGTCGCCTTGACCATGCCTCCCGACCTGCCCCAGAAGGTCTTCCCCTGGGCCGCCCGCGTGAGCATCCCCGTGCCCAGCGACATGCAGACGACCGACCTAGCCGGCAACCTGAAGTTCCGGATGATCGACGCCCATGTCTCTCAGCGGGTCAGCTTCAACTACGCCTTCGGTAAGAGCGACGAGGTGTTCTGGAAGCACCCCTGGTCGCGCAACATCGCCCTGGCCGCCACCGTGACCGCCTCGAGCGCCAACACCGCTGGGTTCCAACTCCCGAGCAACGCGGTGGACGGCGTGGTGGACGGCGCGCCCGCCGGCTCCCAGGCTGAGTGGGTGGCGGGTGGTGGCGGCGGGGTGGGGCAGTCACTCACGCTCACATGGCCCCGCACCTATCGCATCACCTCGGTGCGGCTCTTCGATCGGCCCATGCTGGGCAAACGGGTGACGAGCGCCATGCTCTCGTTCGGGGGCGGTACCCTGGTGCCGGTCGGCTCGTTGCCCGACGACGCCCTCACCCCGTTCGAGTTCGTCCTACCCGTGCCGGTGGAAACGACCTCCCTCACCATCACCGTGACCGGCTTCACCGACACGGTCGGAGGCGGCGGAGCCGGCTTGGCAGAGGTGGAGGTGTACGGCGACCCGGTCGGGCTGAGTGGCACCCGGTCGCCCGTGTTCACGCGCGGGCCTCTGGCCGACGCCGGACGCTACTACACCTCGCCGGGCGGTGAGCTGGCCCTCACGGCCGTGGCCCGCGACCCGGATGGCGGCGGGCTCACCTACACCTGGCAGGCCCAGTACGGCACCTTCGTGGGGACCGGCCAGAACGTCACGTACCGCGCTCCTTCGGTCCCCGGGCAGCGGGATCTGATCACCGCGCGCGCGAGCGACGGGGTCGACCCCCCCACCGAAGCCCTGATGGCCATCGACGTGATCCAGGGACAGCCGAACGGCCTCCCCATCCTCCAAGACTCCGGAGCCGACGGCCTGGTGTCCATCGAAGCGGAATCCTACGACGCCACCACACCCGCCGGCGGGAAGACGTGGGCACCGGACGCGACCTCCGGCTACAGCGGCTTTGGCGCCCTGGTGG
>JAGXFW010000025.1 GCA_024637035.1 Actinomycetes bacterium | reverse complement strand
AGGTAACGAGGCAGCCGATGCTCGTCTTGGGCGAGGAGGAGCTCCTGGGCCAAGGTGACGGCACTTGTGAAGCGCACCCGCGCACCGGCGTAGATGGTGGCCATCCCCACGGCCTCGGCCAGGTGTGTCTTGCCGGTGCCACTCGCTCCGAGCAGGATGACGTTCTCCCGCTCCCGCACAAACTCACCCGTAGCGAGGGAGAGGACGAGTTCCCTGCTGACGGACGGCACCAGGGTGAAGTCGAACTCCTCCAGCGTCTTTCGGTGCGGGAAGCGGGCCTGCTTCAGGCGCTCCTGCAGGCGATGCTCCCGTCGCGACTCGATCTCGGCCCTGAGACAGGCGACGAGATAAGCCTCGTAGGATTCCTCTGTCCCTCGGGCCTCCCGGGCGATCTCCGAAAAGTGGGAGCGCAGGCCCGGCATCTTCAGTTCCTGCGTGTAGAGCGCCACCTGTGCGCTTGCCACGTCGGCGTTCATCGGGCCACCGCACACAGGGCGTCGTAGCGACCGAGGTCGGGCGGTGCCAGGGGGAGCTGAAGGACGTCCGGCACCACCGCGGGTTCCGGCAGTGTGTGGGTCAGGTTGAGGCAGCGCTGACGCACTCCTGCGACGGAGAGCCTCCCCGAGGCACGGCAGGCCCGGAGCGCCTCGGCCAACACCGGGAGCGCGAAGCGCAGCCCGAGGAGCAGGATCTCGGCGAAGACGCGGTAGCCTCCGGGTTCCCGGAGGAGCAGATCCCGGACCTGCAAGAACACGGGGTCGGCCTGATGGAGGGCCGCGCAGCCCGCCGCCGCCCGGGGCTTCCGCTCGAAGGCGGGCAGGTAGTGGGCAAGCTCCATGAAGGTCCCGCCTCGCTCGTAGCTGCGGGTGTGGGTGGCTGTGAGCTGCTCGCCGGCGTAGATCTCGATCTTGTCCACGAAGATCTCTGCCCGCAGGAGACGCCCGGCGTGACGGACGGGCACGGAGTAGCGGTTGTAGTCGATGCGTGCGAGGGCGAGCTTGGAAACCGACACTGGCCGGGAACTCGCGGCCCGGAAGGGGTGGGCTGGGAGTTCCCGAAGCGCCGTCTCCTCGAGCGCCCAGACCTCTCCGCTGCGCACCCGCTCCCGCTCGCACCAGGCATGAAGGTGGGCGTTCAGCTCCTCGAAGGAGGCGAAGGGGCGGTCGTGGGGCACGAGGGCGTTGCGACGGACATATCCCACCAGGTTCTCCACCGAGCCCTTCTCGTGGGCCTCTCCGGGGGTGCAGAAGGCTGAATCGTAGAGGTAGTGGGCGCGCAGACGGGAGAAGTCCTCGTGCTCACACCGCTCGTGCCCGGCCAAGATCCGGATGACCGCCGTCTTTGGGTTGTCATACCAGATCTCGGAGAAGGTCCCGCCGAAGAACTCGAACGCCGCCACGTGGCCGGCCAACAGGGCCTCGAGCTTCTCGGTGGGGAAGGCGATCACAAAGGGCACCCGAGAGTATTTCGCCCGCAGACAGAAGAGGAAGGCGCGCTGGAAGCGCTCCGCGATCAGAACCTGCGCTTGGCCGAAGTCGGCCTGGGCGGTCTTGCCGGGGAGGGCTTCCAGAGGGACGAAGACCTCGGTGAGGCTCCCCCGGAGTTCTCTGACCGCCCGGCGCACGGTCACCTCCGAGCCGGGGAAGTCGTATTCCGCGACGAGCCGGTCGTAGGCCCGACGGGCGGTGTGACGTTGCTTGCGAGGGGCTTCCTTGTCTGCTTCCAGCCAGCCCCGAAGGATGGGAAGGTACGGGCCCATGACCGGCTGGGGCCGGGGGACCTTGGGGCGATAGCGGGGAGGCTCAACCGGGCCGGCCAGTACCTTGCGCACTGTCTGGCGTGAGTAGCCGAGTTGTCGGGCGATCTTACGGATCGACCAGCCCTTGTCTTGCCGCTTCTTGATGAACTCCACGTCGACCATCTTCAGCACATGCCCTTCCCCTGTACGCGGCGCCCCACATGAACGGGGGTGACGGTACAGGACTTGGTGTTGAAGGTGGTCAACTATTCGATGATCAAACGGCCCTCAGGTGGTCAACTATTAGAGTATCGAACACACCGTCGGATCCACCCCCGCCACCGGGTTCCCCCCGCAGTACTGGTAGGCACTCTCCTCCCCGTCGTTGCGGGAGAGGTCCTTGGAGAGGAACTGTCGGGTCACGGGGTCGTAGCTTCGGGAGGAGAGGTAGTAGAAGCCGCTCTCTGCGTCGTAGTAGTAGGAGGCGTAGCGGAGGGGTTGGCGCGTGGCGAGATCGGTGGCCACCTGCAGGCTGATGAGACTCGTGGACTTACTCCAGACGCCGGTGTCCACGTTCCCCGTGCCGGTGGGCTTGCCCCAGGCGTCGTAGCGGTAGGCGGCGAAGGGGGCGCCGGCGGAGTCGAGGAGGGAGACGACGTCACCTCGGTCGGTGGTCAGGATGCCGAAGTAGAGGGGGGTGGTGCTCTCCTTCGGGCTCCGGTAGACGCCGGCGTAGGGGCGACCGTTCTCGTCGTAGAGGTAGGTGATCTTCCAGGAGGCGGGGTTGGTGCCGCCGCTTTGGTTCGCGTTCGGGCTGGACACTCACCCAGAGGCCATCGAACAACTCGGCCTTGGCAAGCGGCGGTTGCTCGATGGGACATCTCTACCGCGTGAAGTAGTCGTAGACCGCATAGATCACCCCAGCGAGAGGTGCCAGCCACATGAGCAACCCGATGAGGCGGAGGGTCATCGTGTTGAGCTCTTTGAGTTGTTCGGGGCCCGGCATCGTTGCGTGGCCGATCCTCCGACCGTACCTCATGAGGACGTAGCCGAGCCCGAGGATCGTTCTCGCATTGGCGATCAGCCCGTCCATCACATCCCCTGCAATTCGCCGGTATTGATCATCTGTAGGGAAGGGCCCGAGCTGATCAACCAGCCGCCCTCCACTGTGAGATATTCTGCTGGATCGGCAAAGAAGGCTCCTGCAGCGGCCCCGGACGCTTTCGCGCCGTTCCAAGCGGCTCCTAGTATAGAATCACCGGGCTCATAGGCAGCTGAGTAGGCGTCGCCGATCCGTGAGAGGTTCATACTGAAGTTGGCACCTACGATGAACCCCAAACCACCCTGCACATACCGGGTGTTGGGCTCAACACTACCGTAGCCAGTCTGATCGTAGTAGGCGGGTAGGCCGCCCAAGTACATGCCGTCGTAGGGAACAGAGGAGACCGCCCTCCCGGTGGGCCCGTAGTTGACGGCCGTGCCGTTGCTCACGCCGATAGGAACACCAGGAACCCCTACGTTCGACCCTTTATCCCTGTAGCGATAAGGAGTGGGGTCGAAGGACAAGCGGTTCAGCAGTCCGCGCATGCCTCCGGGCACGGATAGGGACGCTGAGAACGCGGTGCCCTCCTTGGCTGCAGACTCCCCTGGGTTCAGTCGTCTGTACATGGCCCGTGCCTTCGATGCCCTCTGCGCCTTCTTGATCCTACCCCGGGAGATCTCCGCCGCCTGCCGCTCCTGCGACGTCGCGAACTCGTCCATCCGATACCCAGTAGGATCCACCCCTGCCACCGGGTTCCCCCCACAGTACTGATACGCACTCTCCTCCCCGTCGTTGCGGGAGAGGTCCTTGGAGAGGAACTGCCTCGTTGTGGGGTCGTAGCTCCGGGAGGAGAGGTAGTAGAGGGAGCTCTCTGCGTCGTAGCAGTAGGAAGCGTAGCGCAGGGGTTGGCGCTTGGCCAGGTCGGTGGCCACCTGCAGGCTGATGAGGCCGGTGCTCTTACTCCAGACGCCGGTCCCCACGTTCCCCGTGCCGGTGGGCTTGCCCCAGGCGTCGTAGCGGTAGGCGGCGAAGGGGGCGCCGGCGGCGTCGAGGAGGGAGACGATGTCGCCTCGGTCTGAGGTCAGGATGCCGAAGTAGAGGGGGGTGGTGCTCTCTGTCGGGCTCCGGTAGACGCCGCCGTAGGGGCGGCCCTGTTCGTCGTAGAGGTAGGTGATCTTCCAGGAGGTGGGGTTGGTGCCGCCGCTTTGCGTGTTCAAACCCATAGTGTTCGGGGTCCGCAGCGAGCCTTGCGCCAGGCCCTCGTAGGCGTACAACGATATCAGCCCCCAAAGGCTTGATCGTCTCTGCGATGGCAGCGGCCGCTCCCTCCTCCGCTACCCACCACTCGACTACTCATCGGGAGACCTCGGAGGACGTCTTGTGCAAGGCGATGCCGGCATCCCCATGGCCACCGCCATCAATGTAGGTACCTTGGCTGAGGCCCCAGTAGACGGGGACCGACATCCGAGCCGGTGGCTCCATCTGCACGTCGTCAAGTGTTGGGTCGATGAACGTGACCCGCAGACGACCACCTTCGACGACCCAACTCCCGGAGAGAGTCCGTTCCAAGCGACCAGCCCGCCAGATTTCCTCGTGGCTCGACCCGTCGGGAGCCAAAATGAGCACCACTTGAAATTCGTTGTCTTCACTCGAAGATCTCATCTCAAACGGCACGCCCTCTCCTTTCCATGTCCCGACAAGGCCGGAGGGATGGCCGTCGGAGACTGGGAACGGCCACATCAATGCTGCCGTCAACCCGATCAGGGCCAGCGCGACCGCGATGGCAGTCGTTCCGCATCCCCGCACACGACGACTGCTCTTGGTCATCTTGTAAGGTCCTCCATGGACTCATACCAGTAGAAGGTCTGCCGTATCGTGCTCCAGGGACCCTCTTCCTTGTCAGCATTCGAGATGACTGGGCTGTTGGCTGAACCGAGCACCAACAGCTCAAGCGGTAGGTTGATGAAATTGAAGAACGACTCCCTCCCGGCCTCGTTTGTGATTTCGAACTTGGCCCTCCCATCCGGTAAGGGCGCTACAGTACCCGAGACACCGCCGGCCTGGCTCATGGTGTTGAAGATGTCGGGACCAGAGGCCAACTGCATCACTAAGGGCGTAACATGACCCGACTTCCACCTGGTAGACCGGTAGTCTTCCTTAGCGAAGGCATCGCGCATGTCTCGGCCCCAGGCATGTCGCATCTCATTGGTCTCGGGGGACGATGGGCTGTACACACGGTCTCGCGAACCGTATCCCGTGAATAAATCGAGCGCAACTCCAAGGCCCCGCAATCGGTTTCCAGCAGATGTAGGTAGCTTGGGGCCCTTCTCGTCCAATCTCCGCCGCTGCACCCGTGCCTTCGACGCCCTCTGTGCCTTCTTGATCCTACCCCGGGAGATCTCCGCCGCCTGCCGCTCCTGCGACGTTGCGAACTCGTCCATCCGATACCCCGTAGGATCCACCCCCGCCACCGGGTTCCCTCCGCAGTACTGGTAGGCACTCTCTTCCCCGTCGTTGCGGGAGAGGTCCTTGGAGAGGAACTGTCGGGTGACGGGGTCGTAGCTCCGGGAGGAGAGGTAGTAGAGGGAACTCTCTTGGTCGAAAGCGTAGCCCGCGTAGCGGAGGATCTGTCGGGTCGCGATGGCGCTTGCGACTCCGGCGGAGATGAGACTCGTGGACTTGCTCCACACGCCGGTCCCGACGTTCCCCGTGCCGGTGGGCTTGCCCCAGGCGTCGTAGCGATAGGCGGCGAAGGGGGTGCCGTTTGCATCGAGGAGGGAGACGATGTCGCCTCGGTCACTCGTCAGGATGCCGAAGTATAGAGGGGCGATGCTCTCCTTCGGGCTCCGGTAGACACCGCCGTAGGGGCGGCCCTGCTCGTCGTAGAGGTAGGTGACCTTCCAGGAGGTGGGGTTGGTGCCGCCGCTTTGTGTGGCTCCCAGGCTCTGCAGCTGGAGTCCCTGGTAGGAGAAGTCGGTGGCGGTGGTCTGCGAACCTATGGTCACCGCAGACTGCGTGCGCTGGCCCTCTTGGTCGTAGGTGTAGGCGGCGGAGACGGAGGTACTCGGGTTCAGGTAGGTGGCCAAGCGCCCTTGGGCCGTGTAGGTGTAGCGGATGCGGTTCGGGTCGCTCGTGTTGGTGGTCGTGCCTTGGGAGAGACGCCAGCGCTTCCCGGCATCGTAGGTGTAGTAGGTGGTGGCGCCACCGGTGACGGTGGTGGCCAGGCGGTTCTCTTGATAGGTGAGGGTGGTGCCGGTGAAGCTGGTGAGGTTCCCGGCTGGGTCGAAGGTGGTGGTGTCGGAGACGCCGTTCACGGTGGCGGTCGCCAGGCGGCCGGCGGTCGTGTAGGTGTAGGAGGCGGTGAGGACCCCGGCCGTGCCTACGCTCTGGAGGCGGAGGTTCTCGCCGGTCTTTAGGCCTGTGGTCGGGTGGTAGGTATAGGCGTCAGTGGTGGCGGCACCTGCGAGGTAGCCGGAGCCCGCGGCGCCCGTGGGACCCCATTGACGCTTCAGGCGTCCGGCGGTGTCGTAGGAGTACTGGGCAGAGATGGAGGTGGAGGCGCCGGTCTGGGTGGTGACTTGGGTCGGACGGTGCGCGGTGTCGCGCGGGCCCACCGTGCGGGTGATGGTGGGGAGTGCGGGGTTGCTGTAGATTTCGCTCGCTCGGCTGGTCTCGTATCCGTCAGCAGCCACGGTGAGGGTGGTCTGGACGGCGTCGGTGCCTGTGGTGCCCACCACGGCCTGGTCGGTGGTGGGGGCGGGGGTGTTCTCCGGGTAGGTCAGGGTGTGCCCCAGATTGCGAACGGCGTCGGAGGTGGTGAGCACCCGCCCGAGCGAGTCGTAGGTGAGGGTGGTGTCCTTCACCGAGACCCGTGGGGTGCCAGACAAGGTTTGCAGATCCCGCGTCACCCGCCCCATGAGGTCATAGGAGAGCTCCCGCCAGCGGCCTTGATGATCCACCTGCTTCGTGAGGTGTCCGGCGGGGTCGTAGGTCGAGGTGGTGGTCTCATCGGCGGTCGTCTCCGAGATCGTGCGTCCGAGTTTGTCGAAGACGCGGACCGTCGCAAAGCCGTCGGCGTCGGTCACCCGTAGTTGCCAGCCGAGGGTGTTGTAAGCGTAGGTGGAGGCGGCCGGACCCGCGCCGGCGCTCGTGATCCGGGAGAGGAGATCGTAGGCGAAGCTCGTGGTGAGGCCGGCGGCGCTCGTCTGGGTCAGGCGGCGCCCGCCGAGGTCGTAGGTGGCCGAGCTCGTGCCGTCCTTGGTGGAGACGGTCTGCGTGAGGTTGCCGCCGGCGTCGTAGGTGTAGGTCTCCTGCGAGCCGTCGGGCAGCACCCTGGTGTGAAGGCGCCCGTCGTCGTAGTAGGTGAAGGTGGTGGGGTTGTCGCCCGGGGGAGCGCTCTTTGTCACTCGACCGAGAGCGTCATAGGCGGGGGTGGTTCCATCGAGGTAGCGGGTGGCCTTGGCGATCTCATAGTCGGTTCCCGTGCAGGCGCCGCCCGCCCACGACGCGACCACCTGGCCCCGGGCGTCGTACGCGGTGCGCGCGTCAAGGTCGCTGACCGTGGTGTCGTCGGTGGAGATGAGGAGTCCTCGGCCGTCGTAGATGTTGGTGCGTATACGCACCAACGTCGTGGAACTCAAGCGATCCTTGACCGTCAGGACCCGACCGGCACGGTCGTAGGCGACCACCGAGCGGTTGTACTTGGCGGCCCCGGGGTCGGCGGTCGAAGTCTGATAGGTCTCGGTCTCGAACCCCCAGCCGTTGTACACGTGGTGGGTCTTCACCTGGGTGGCAGGACCCCCTCCGGAGGGGAAGGCGGGGCCGATCGAAATGAGCAGCCGACCGGCTTTGTCGTAGGTGTTGTCGGCCACAAGTACCTCGTCAGGGTTCGTCTCCTTCTCGAGTTGGCCGAAGTCGTCGAAGGTGTAGGTGGTGGTGAGGTCGGGTGGAGAGGACTGGCCTTCCTGCAGCGCCACCGTCTTCTGGACCACCTTGTTCGGTTGTCCGTTCGTCGCGTAGCCGCCGGTGTCGTAGTCGGTGGCAGTGGCAGCGTTGGCACCGCCCCATGTGCCGCTGATGAGCTTCTCCTCCAGTGTGAGAGCGCCCTTGTAGGTGGCGGAGCCGACCGCTTCGTCCTCGTAGGTGTACTTGGTGCTCTCCGACTGGGTCGCGTTCAGAGTGCGTGTGACCTCGGTGGGGTTGGTGTTCTTGTCGCGGGTGACCGTAGTCTTCGACCCGAGGGGGTCGGTGACCCCGCCCACTTCGTCGCGGTTTGGGTCGAAGGGGACGGTGTAGTAGACGGTGAAGAGCGCCGGGTTCCCGCCGTAGTAGTCGCCCGACTTCAGGTAGTTGCCGCTTGCGGTCCCGTTATCGGCCCAGATGACGGCCATGGAGTTCCCGGCCGCCCAGCCGGTGCGCCCGATCACCTCGGTGACCGAGGCGGAGAGATCGGGTGAGGAGTACCACTGCCCCTGCTTCCAGGCACTTACCGACCAGGCCGCCTGGGTGGTGGTCAGCTTGCTGAGGATGGGCTCGTGCGTCGTCTGCGCCCACGCCCCGGGGTTGTCCGCGGCCTCCAGACCGATCTTCGAGACCACCGAAGCCGGATTGCCGTTCGCGTCGTACGCTGCGTAGAGGTGGACCCGGGCGTCGCGGACCGTGGCCCCTTTGGGGATGTCCACGTTCCGGAAGCGCCAGCCTTCGCTGAGCACCGAAGAGCCCTTCCCCACGGCCTGCCAGGCGGACCCGGTCGCGTAGACAGTCGGGCCCTCTTTGCGTGCGTCGTCTCCGTCCGCAGCTACCCGGATCTGCAGGTAGTGCGGGATGCCGGGGTCGGTGTCAGGATACGAGTAGGTGGTGGTCCGGTTCAGTTGGTCGGTCTCGGTGAGTTGGTTCCCACGCAGGTTGTAGGTCCAGGTGCGGGTCTTGCCGAGCGGGTCGGTCTCCTTAGTCGGGAGGTTGGTCCTCGGCTCGTATTGGTAGTACCAGGTCTCAGTCGTGGTCTCGGACGACGTCTTCGGATTCGTCTTCGAGGCCATGGTGCCGGAATCGTTCCAGGTGAAGGTTTGGGTGATCTGGGTGTTCGCGGCACCGGTGATGGCCGAGGCAGAATACACGAACCCGTAGGCGGTGAGTGTGGCCGTCTTCGTGCCGTAGGCGATCTCGGTGCGGGCGTCGGTATTGGTCGTGGCGTTGTAGTCGGGCGCCTTGTACTGGGTGAGGCGATCGGACGAATAGGTGAACGCCGCCGCCGGATCGCTGCTCGTAGTGTAGTCGAGAGCCTTGATGGATGAGAGTAGATCACCCGAGTAGGTGTAGTTCACGACGTGCTCAAGGCCGGAGACACCTGGGAAGTAGGTCACGGTCTTCGCCGCCTTGTCGTATGCGACTGCTCGCACGCCGTCGGCTGTCGTGTAGACAGCACCGGTCAACGCGCCGGCGCTCACGGTCACGTCGATCACCTGGGCGTTCGCGGCCTTGATGCTGTCGATAACGCCCCCGGTGTAGTTGTAGGTGGTGGTGTTGCCGTTGGGGTCGGCCTCGGAGAGCAACCTGCCGGAGGAGTCGAAGACGAGGGTGTTCCCGCCGGGGAGTTTCAGCTTCCACGCGCTGCCGTCTTTCCCGAGGTTGGCGGCGTAGCCCGCCGGCGGTGTCCACCAATCGGCCGTCGAGGGGCCGCTCCGCACGAAAATGTGGATGTCGCCCGTTGGATCGGTGTAGTCGATCCTGTTGGCGTTCGGGAAACTGAGCGACTGCTCGAACGTATACCGCCACCCCGGGAGGCCCAGGGTCTCGGCCGTCCGCTCCGAGGTCCGCGACGAGGAGTAGACCCGGGTGAGCGTGGCTGAGGGGCCGAAGGAGTCGATGGCGAGGTCAGTGACCGCCACCTGCAGGGTTCCTTGGTCGAGTCTGACACCCATTTCGTGTCGCGCGAAGGCACCGAGGCCCACCGAGGTGTGCTGCGGCGCCTCGGGCAGCCAAGCGCCGCAGTTCTCATCGGCCTCCCAGAGCGAGGGGAGGGCGATGTAGTCGAGGGTATCAAGGGCGGCGTAGTTCGCCTCGAGGAGCGCCACCGAGTCCGGAGCGATCGAGGTCCCGTTGGTGAGGAGCAGTACGCCTCCGTCGGCGCCGAGGTAGGAGCCTGCGGCCAGAGCATCAGGGAAGTTGAGGCCGGTGGCAAGCGCGGTGTGGGCATAGGAGGAGCCGTTCTGCACGGCATACTGAGCCACGAGACTGGAGGTCGCAAAGACGTCGGCACCGTTGATGCGGTGACTTTCGATGCCGGGGATAGCCACGCCGGCGTTCACGCCCACCACGACGGCCTGGTTCACGCCGAGGGTAGTCTGATAGGCGGTCTGCGTGGCCGCGGGTATGGGCCCGGCTTTCGGGGTGAGGAGGATGGGCCAGCCGTTCTTGGCCGCCATGGGTCCAGAGGTGAGTCCATCGGGGTAGCCGTCACCGGGGACGATGACCACCTTGGTGACGCTGAGGCCGTCGAGGGAGCGCTTGGTCTTGACCTCTGCGGCCACCAAGGCGGCTGTGTCGTACCGACTGGGGCCCGCGAGCCGAGTGACCTGGGCTGAGGGCAGGGCGTGTGTGACCGCGTCCGATATTGAGGTGCCGAGACCGACGACGAAGACCCGACTTGGGTTCAAGCGCTGCAACTCCGCTTTGGTGCCCACATTGAGTGAAGCCGCTTGCGTGAGCAGGGTGGGCCCGTCGTAGGCCGCTGCTAGGGGACCTGCGGAGAGCGCGTCTGGGTAGTTCTCACCAGAGACCAGCACCACTCCTTCTGCCCAGGTGGGGAAGGCGGCTTGAGAGAGGCGGATGGCCGTCTGGTAGCGGTCGATGCCCCACATGAGGTCGGCCTGGTAGGGGGCGGTTGGCATCGTGTTCCGGGCCACGATGCGCTCAGACCCGGAGTCCCCTTCGATGTCGAGCGGCACCGAAGTGACCAGCGCCAAGTCATTGTCGGTGACCTCGACTGAGGTGAAGTTCGCGGCCACACCAAGGGCGTGAGTGGTCGCCGAGTCGTTGCCTCCGGAGAAGGTGTTGTTACGGATGCGCACGTTGCTGCCTCCGCCCGCGCCCGCCACACTCACCCCGCCGCCCGACGGGGGGAGGCGCAGGTTGAGGTTCTCGACGAGCACGTTCGTGACGGCGGTCGCCCCACCGACCTGGATAAGATGACCTTGCGCCGCGGACGCGGGCACGAGCACGCTCGCGGTGCCCAGACCACGGAGTACGACGTTGCTCTTGGCGAGGTTCAAGCCGCCCACCTTGTACGTGCCGCTCGGAAAGTAGACGACTCCGCCGTTCGGGTCGGCGGCGTTGATGGCGCCCTGTATGGCCGCGGTGTCATCGGTCGTGCCGTCTCCTTTCGCGTTGAACGGGGAAGCGGTCACGTCGAGTGGCGCGGTGTAGGTGATGGTGAGCTTGGGTCTGTAACTCGAGGTCGGGTGCTCCTTGCTGAGGATCTTCCGCCAGTAGGTCTGCCCTTCGGTCCACTCCTGGTAGATCACGAACCCGTGGTTCACGTACTTGCCGGTGGCCCACCGTTGCACCATCTGGGTGAAGTCGAAATGCAGGTCCTGGGCCCGGGCCGCGACGGTGGCGACCTCCTTGGCCTCGATGATGTAGTGGCCACCGAGGGAGTTGTAGGTGCTCGATTCGCTCCAGGCCCGGTCGATGGCTCCCACACGGGCCACGCTCGGGGCGAGCACCGACTGCCAGTTCTGGCGCAGGTAGAGATCGGCGCTCTGCACGTAGCCGCCGGTGAGGAGGTCGGCAGGGAGGTCGAACCGAACGAGGCCACGACAGTCACCCGTGGTCGAGTCGTAATACCCGACGTGCATGTCGTCATCGGACCCGTAGTTGGTGTTGGGGGAGGCGCTCGATACGAATGTGTCCCCCGTGGAGGCGACAGCGGTGACCGTGGGGTCGATGAGGACCGGGTAGACGCGCTCCTTGTCGTCGAGCCAGGAGCGCGGGACGGTGTAGGTGACGGTGCTCTCCTCGGTGCCCGGCTCCACCCGCATCTCGGCCTCATCAGAGTAGGCGGGATCGCCGGCTTCGTTCACTGAGGAGTCGGCGACGTTCAAGCCACCGAGGACGAAGAGCGGGTCGTGCTCCATGGCGGTGCGGAGCCCCCACTGCCCGGTCGTCTCATCCTGCATCAGGAGCAGGCCCGGGTGGGAGATGGTGAAGGTGTAGGTGTTCGCCGCCTTGGGAGAGCGCAGGACGATGGTCTCCTTCACGCCGTCGCCGAGGACCTGGTAGGTGAGGTCGGCGTCCGTCGCGATGCCGCGATAGGTGGCAACGGAATCCCGCACGCTGAACTGTGCGGGACGGGCGTTCTTCGGACCGAGGGTGATGGTGGAGTCCTGATAGGCGAGAGAGACACGAGCCGGCGAGTCTGAAGCTGCGGTGACCTCGATCGGGGTCGCGGCGGATACGTAGTCGCCGGACCTCGTGCCAGCCACCAGACGTGTGTCTATCTGCCGCCAGGCGCCACTCTCGTCGCGGTAGTTGACGAAGCCGCTGCTGACGACCGCGCGCAGCCGCCCGTCGGAAAGCAGGAAGGTCTGAGAGTTGGCCGTACGCTTTTCAACGAGTTCGCGTACCACGCCCGGCTCTGTGGAAATGGATGGAGACACACCCAGAGCCGGTGTCATTGGACCACCGAGGAAGAGGGTAAGAGCGCCAAGCGCTACGAGCAACACAGCGACGGAGACACACCTGCCGAGACCCCTCTGCCTCATTGCCCCTCCCGGTGTCTGCGTGTGGGCTGGAACCTGCGGCTCAGGCACCGAACTGCTGGCTGACTGTTCGGTCTGCTTGCCAAGTTTCAGCTTTGAGGCGCATCGTATACGGCTGCCGGGCGCTGTGTCTAGAACCTTGTCTCGGGTCAACTCCGACTGCACCCTCCGCGGACATTCAAGGACGGACCGTTCGGGCGACCGGTCGACGACGCGCCAGCACACGCCCGCCCGGGCGCACCCGAGATACCGGCCCGGCGGTCAATAAGCCCATCGCGACGAGTCATTTCGCGCACCGTCGAACCCGGCTTGTGAAGGATTTTGCCTGCAAAAGCCAATCTACCCCGCTGTACGACGTACAGTACTGACTGGACGTCCGGTATTGACGTGCACCGTCCGGTGGTCTAGTTTGAAAGTCCTACCGCGCCACGATCTATTCCAAGGGGGGAATAATGGCGACGAAGTACTTCTTGTCGGAAGACCGTATGCCGACGTCCTGGTACAACCTGAACTCGGATTTCCCGGCCCCATTGCCGCCGCCGTTGCATCCAGGCACGCTGCAGCCGGCTGGACCTGACGATCTAGCGCCTCTCTTCCCGATGGCGTTGATCATGCAGGAGATGACCCCGGAGCCCTACATCGAGATCCCGGAAGAAGTGCAGGACATCTACAAGCTGTGGAGGCCCACGCCGCTGTACCGGGCGCCCCACTGGGAGAAGGCACTCGACACCCCGGCGAAGATCTTCTTCAAGTATGAAGGCGTCAGCCCGGCCGGTTCGCACAAGCCCAATACTTCGGTGCCGCAGGCGTACTACAACAAGCAGGAAGGCATCACCAAGCTGACCACCGAGACCGGCGCCGGCCAGTGGGGCTCCGCGCTCTCTATGGCCTGCCAGATGTTCGGCATGGAGCTCTTGGTCTACATGGTGAAGATCTCCTACCAGCAGAAGCCGTACCGGCGCAGCATGATCCATACCTGGGGCGCGGAAGTGATCCCGAGCCCGTCGGACACCACCAACGCCGGCCGCGCCTTCCTGGCCAACGATCCCGACTCCACCGGCTCCCTCGGTATGGCCATCAGCGAGGCCGTCGAAGTGGCCGCCACGAACGACGACACCCACTACTCTCTTGGTAGCGTGCTCAACCACGTGATGCACCACCAGACCGTCATAGGTCAGGAAGCCATGGAGCAGTGTGCCGACGCCGGCGTATACCCCGACATCGTCATCGGGTGCGCGGGCGGTGGCTCCAACTTCGCCGGCATCAGCTTCCCGTTCATCGGCAAGAAGATCCGTGAGGGCAAAGAGACCCGCATCATCGCGGTCGAGCCCGCGGCCTGTCCGAGCCTCACCAAGGGCATCTACGCCTACGACTTCGGCGACGTCGGCATGTTGACGCCGCTGCTCAAGATGCACACTCTGGGTCACGACTTCGTGCCGGCCGGCATCCACGCCGGTGGCCTGCGCTACCACGGTATGGCTCCGATGGTGTCCCATGCTCTCGATCTCGGCTTGATCGAAGCTGAGGCCTACACGCAGAACGCCTGCTTCAAGGCCGCCGTGCAGTTCGCTCGCACCGAGGGCATCATCCCGGCCCCCGAGAGCTCGCACGCTCTCGCCAGTGTGGTCAACGCCGCCGAGCAGTGCAAGCAGTCCGGCGAAGCCAAGACCATCCTGTTCAACCTGAGCGGTCACGGCCACTTCGATATGGCCGCCTACGACAACTACCTCTCGGGCAACCTTCAGGACTACGCGTATCCGGAAGAGAAGGTGCTCGAAGCTCAGGCTCGCCTGCCGAAGGTAGGATAGCTCGAAGAGACGCGACCGTCGCCGCCGCCAGGGCGGCGCCGCTCGTGGACCTGAAGTGCGATGCGGGGCCCCGGCCGATCAGGCCGGGGCCCCGTCTCATTCTACGCCGGGCGTAGCCGGGCCCAGGTTCAGAAGGCCGGAGAGCTGCGAGGCGTTGCGGGGGGCGTAGTCGCTGTAGCAGTTGTTGAACATGACGTAGGTGGTGTCGGCCTCGCTCGCCATCGTCGTGATGGGCTCCACCCACTCCCGCAACTCATCCTCCGCGTACAGGTAGCGGAAGCGCTCGGCCGCGGTCTCCACCCGGGCGTTCCAGGTTGCGGAGTTCCTCCCATGGAAACGCACGTAGGCGGCGGGCGCCGTCACTGCGGCGAGGGGCGGTAGGACGGTGGGCGAGTCGAGCCGGGGTTCGTCCACGCACACGTAGGCGAGGTCGTTGTCGCCGAGGAGGGCGAGAGTGCGGGGGAGTTCGTCGCTCGACACCCAGCTCGCGTGGCGGAACTCCACGGCCACGGGGTCGGGCGCCAGCAACTCGGCCGCCCGGAGGATGTACTCGCGGTTACGCAGGTCGGCCACGAAGTAGGGCGGGAACTGCAACAGGATGAGGCCCAGCTTGCCCGCTTCGCGCAGCGGAGTGAGCGCCGCCGAGAACCACTCGAACACCGTCTCTCGCAACTCATCGGGGGGGTGGATCACCCGGCCGTACTTGTCCACCTCGAGATCGTAGGCGGAGCGGAGCGGCACCGGCAGTTGGTTCGGGCGCACGGCGTGCCGCGTGAGCATGGCGAAGGCCTTGATGTGGAAGGTGAAGCCCGGCGGAGTGCGCTCCGCCCACAGCTCCGAGTTGCGCTCGGAGGGCAGGCCGTAGTAGCTGGAGTCCACCTCTACCGTGTCGAAGCGTTCCGCGTAGTAGCGCAGGCGCTCTTCGGCCGAGGTGACGCCCTTCGGGTACCAGGACGCGAGCATGGTCTTGTCCGTCCAGGAGCAGGTGCCTACGCGCACGCGGCCGGGTGGCGGCGCCAGCGGTGGATCGGGCGGTGCGGGAGGTTCGGGCGGCGGCTGTGAGGCGAAGTCGCTCATGGCGCGGTCCCGCTCGCGGCCCGGTCCGCAGCCGCAGCATCCATAGGCACTCGCCGCAGCACGAGCAATCCGGCGACCATGATGATGAGCAACGAGCCCAGCGCCAGCCGCTGGTTCCCCGAGATCGACGACACCGCCCCGAACACCACCGGCCCGATTATCGCCGAGATGCGCCCCGCCACCGCGTAGAAACCGAAGAACTCGCCTTCGCGGTCTTTGGGCGAGAGAAGCGCCATCATGCTGCGGCTCACCGAGAAGAGCCCACCGGTGGCCACCCCTGCCAGGAGCACCATGAAGACGAGCATCGAGTAGCCGGTGGCGACGACGCCCAGTATCAACATGACTATCCATAGCATGAGAAGCCACGTGATCGTGGGTTTCGCACCGTAGCGATCGGCTACCCGGCCCAGCACCACCGAGCCGGGGATCGCCGTGATCTGGGAGATGATGAGCAGGCTGAATATCTGCGGGAGACTGAGTCCGAGAGTCTGACGGGCGTAGATCCCCACGAAGGCCGTCATCGTGGTGATCGCGTCCATGTAGAGAAGATAGGAGACCAGGAAGAGGAAGGGCGCCCGGTTCTTGCGCAGATTGGTGAGGTCCTCCTTCAGGGTGCGCAGACTCGCCACGAATCCCGAGTTCGCGAGTGCCGTTCGTGGACGCGGTGCGTCACGCAGTAGTACGAACGTGGGGATGCTGAACACGGCGAAGACCACGGCGACAGCCACGAACATACCGCGCACGTTGCCGAGATTCGTCTCCTCGAATCCGTTCCAGAAGAACGGCAGCGCCGCGAAGAGAGAGAGGAGGGCGCCCACGTACCCGGCGGCGGAGCCGAGTCCAGAGACCGCCCCCAGGTCTTCATCGCGGGCCACCTCGGGGAGGAAGGCGTTGTAGAAGGCTTGCCCGCCCTGGAACCCGATGTTGGCCAAGACATACAGCAGCATGGCCCAGACGACCATGCCTTCCTTCACCGTGCCGAGGAGCGCCGTCGCCAGCACGACCACAAGCGTGTAGATGAAGAGGAGGCGGCGCTTGGCCGCGGCCGCGTCGGCGTAGGCACCCAGGTACGGGGCGGTGAGGGCCACGAAGATCATGGAGGCAGATCCGGCCAGACCCCAGAGGAAGTCACCCGAGCGGGCGCCGTGCACCACGACGTCTTTGAAGTATGTGGAGAAGCCGACGGTAGCGACGATCACCACGTAGGGGGTGTTGGCGAAGTCGAACATGGCCCATGCCAAGACCCGCCTGTCGCGATACCAGGCGGTGCGAGGCACCGGGTGTGCCGCGGCTGGACCGTCGTTCAGGACATTCCCCCCCTCGGTCGATTCCCCATAGCCATTGTAGGTGGCGCCGGTCTCGACTGACAGGGCCGAGGCGATAGACTTTCCGTAGACTCGAGCTACCGGCCGCGCGCGGCTGACGGTTCGCCGCGACACGCGTGGCGACGTGATGGGCCGCTCGGCGGCCGCCAAGCCCGCGACGCGGACACCGACGATCGAAGGAGCAGGTGGGCATGGGTGTTGGCGACGATGCCACTGGTGAAGCACTCGGCCGCGACAGGACCACGGCCAGCGGAGGGAAGCCGCTGCTGTTCCTCACGCGACGGATCCCCGAGCCCGGGCCCACCCTGCTCCGCGACAGCCTCACCCTGCGCGGCGGGGAGGAGGATCGCGATCTTACCCCTGTCGAACTTCTGGAAGGGGTGCGGGGAGTGGCCGCGGTGCTCTGCACGCTGCGCGAGCGCATCGACGACGCCGTCCTTGATGCGGCGGGACCTTCACTGCGGGTCGTGTCCAACTTCGCTGTGGGCTACGACAACATCGACGTCGCCGCGGCCACGGCGCGCGGCGTCCTGGTGACCAACACACCGGGGGTCTTGACCGAAGCCACGGCCGACCTCGCCTGGGCTCTGATCCTTGCCGCCGCGCGCCGAGTGCCGGAGGGCGACCGCATGGTGCGTTCGGGCGCGTTCCACGGGTGGGCGCCGACCATGTTGCTGGGCGTCGATGTGGCCGGCGCCACGCTGGGCATCGTTGGGATGGGCCAGATCGGGCGTGCCGTTGCGCGTAGGGCTGTGGGCTTCTCTATGCCGGTGGTCTACACGCGGCGTTCCGGTCCACTCGAGGCGACGGAAACACCGGCCGGGGCTGAGTGGCGCTACTGCTCCGATCTCGACAGTCTCCTGGTCCAGGCCGACATCATCAGCGTGCATGTGCCCCTCACGGAGGGGACTCATCACCTGCTCGGGGCGCGAGAGCTGGCCTTGGTCAGGCCGGGAGCCGTGCTGGTGAACACGGCACGTGGTCCGGTGGTGCATGAAGAAGCGCTGGTCGAGGCGCTTCGGGGCGGTCCCTTGGGCGCCGCGGGCCTCGATGTGTACGAGGATGAGCCCGCGGTCCACCCCGGCCTCGCGGGCCTCGAGAACGTGGTGCTGCTCCCCCATCTCGGCAGTGCGACACACGCGGCTCGCGGGCGGATGGCCGAGTTGGCCGCGCGGAACGCGATCGCCGCCCTGTCTGGAGCGAGGGTGCCGCATCCGGTGAACCTGGAGGCACTCGGCTCGCCCGACCGCTGACGTGGGCGCGGCTCCGGTCCCGGTCCCAGCCTCGAGGCACACCACGAAGGATGGCGGCACGCCGCCGCGCTCGGGCTGACCGGCCGCCCGTAGGGGCGCTGGACGCCGAGGGTTGGCGCCCTAGTCGGCCCCTTGATCCGCCGGTTCGAGGGCCGTGGGGGACTGCGGCGCGAGCGCGCCAGCCACCGGCGCTGCTCGCTGCGAGGTGTCGTCGGGGGAAGTCGGACCGGCCTCGGCGGCACCCGGGAAGTCGTGCGTCTTCCGCAGCGGGATCTCTTCGAGGAACAGGTTGATCAGCCACGCGAGCACCACGACGCCCACCCCGATCATGAACACCAACGAGATCGATCCGGCCAGCGACGTGCGCAGGGTGTCGAGCAGCTGCGCGAACAGGCCCTCTTGCCCGGCGGGGAACTGGGCGGCGATGGCTGCCTGGGCCTCCGGGTTCAGCAGGGCCTGGGGGTTGCTGACAGTGGCGAGCGCTTCGGGCGATAGGGCGTTGCTCAGGGCTTGAGGCATGGAATCTGCCACGCGGTTCTGGAAGCTCGAAGCCATCAGGCTGCCCATGACCGCGACGCCCACCGTCCCCCCGATGTTCCGAAAGAAGGCTACCGCACTGGTGACAACTCCCATGCGGGAATGGTCGAACGCGTTCTGAACGGCGATCACGTACAGGGGCATCGTGACTCCGAGGCCTAGACCGGTCACCACCATGTAGTAGACGGCCGTCCTGCCCGTGGTGCTCGTGCCCATGGACGCGAGGAGGCCCATGCCCAGGGCCATGATGCCCAGGCCGACAAGGGCGATCACCCGATACCGTCCCCAGCGGCTGATGAGCTGCCCGCCGATCATGGACGAACCGATCATCGACATCATCATCGGGGTGAGGATGTAGCCTGAGCTCGTGGCTGAGGTCCCTATGACCCCCTGCACGAACAGGGGTATGTACATGATCGTGCCGAACATGCCGGCCGCCGTGAAGAACACGGCGACGACCGAGACGCTGAAGATCCTGTTGCGGAAGAGGCCAAGAGGCAGGATCGGCTCTTCGACCCGTGACTCGATGAGCACGAACAGCGCCAGCATGACCGCGGAAAAGGCGAACAGGCCGAGGATGTAGGACGAGAGCCAGGGATGGTCCCCACCGGCTTGAGACAGACCCAGCAGCAGCGGGACCATGGACGCCACCAGGGCCGCCGCGCCGAGGTAGTCGATGGAACGGCCCTGACGGCCTGCGCTGCCGCGCGGCATAGTGAAGGCCACCACGACCAGCGCGGCTATCCCCACGGGGATGTTGACGTAGAAGACCCAGCGCCAGTTCAGGTTGTCGGTGATGTAGCCGCCGAGGGTGGGCCCCACCACGCTCGATATCCCGAAGACGGTGCCCATGAGTCCTTGCACCTTGCCGCGTTGCCCGGGCGGGAAGAGGTCGCCGATCACGGCGAGAGCCACCGGCATCAGGGCACCGGCGCCGATGCCCTGTATCCCACGGAAGATGATGAGCTGCGTCATGGTGGCCGCGCCGCCGCTGAGCACGGAACCCACCATGAAGACCACCATGCCGAACATGAAGAAGACCTTGCGCCCGTACAGGTCGGACAGCTTGCCGTAGATGGGCACGGTGACGGTAGAGGTGAGCATGTAGGCGGTGAAGACCCAGGAGTAGAGCTCGAAGCCGCCCAAGTGGGCGACGACTTTGGGCATCGCGGTCGAGACGATGGTCTGATCGAGGGCCGCGAGGAGCATACCCAGGCCTACGCCAACCATGACAGCTATCAATCTTCTTCGGGAGGGGTTGGCCAACTCAGGTCCTTCCTGCGCGCTTGTTCCGCGGGGCGCGGGTGTTATAGTTAGCGCTCGCTAAGCAAGCGACAAGGGGCACATTGAACCACACCGTGGAGAAGAGAGTCAAGGTGGCATGGAGCAGGGCGTGAAGCCGACTCCGAATGGCGACGTCGGCACGCTCAGCCTTCCTGACGACAGCGTGAGGGAGCGGATCCTGGTGGTCGCGCATGCGCTGTTCGCGGCCAAAGGGTTCTCGGCCACCTCGGTGCGCGAGATCGCGGAGGGTGTGGGTGTGTCGATCCCGGCCCTGTACTACCACTACGGCTCGAAGCGAGGCGTCCTGCTGGCCTTGGTGGAGCGTCACTGCTCGTGCGTCACCGAAGCTGTCTCCGAGGCGCTCGCCGGCGGCGACGAGGACGCGCATGACGAGGGTCGCGGCGACCGTCCCGCCGGCTGCCCCGACGACCGCCGTGTCGTCGGCCCGGAAGGCGGCCAGGGGAGATTCCAGCGGCGACTCAGCGCGGGACTCGTGGCCTACGTGGGAAGTCTGTCGACGCAGGCGGGCACATCCACGCTGGCTCGGCGCGACCCGTCCCTCTTCGTGGATGCCGAGATCAGAGAGCGCATCGACGGTGTGGAGAAGGAGCTCGTGGCGCAGTTGGCAACTGTTTTGGTGGAAGGCATGGCGGCGGGCGACTTCCGCGACGTGGATGCCGACACAACCGCTCCGTTGCTCCTGGCGGCGGCGCGCGGAGTGCACGTGAGCCACGGCCTGCGCGAACGGTACGGGGACCCGGTCGCGATGGGTCGTTCGCTGGCCGAGCTCCTGGTGCGAGGGATCCAGGCGTAGATCGACAATGCCGTCCCCCCAGACGGTGGGCGATTACGGCGGGCGTAAGGTACCATGACGACCTTGGCACGGACGTCCCGGGGTGCACGCACGCGACCGTCCGGCCGGCCGGGTTTCCCAGAGCGGCGCCCCTCGGGCGCCTGGAGCCGCCTGATGGCAAGGATCACCAGAGCGAGACCGAACAAGCGTATGTTGCGACTCGTGGCTGTCGTCGTGCTGGTGCTGGCGGTCGCCTTCGGGGTGCGGCAGCTCACCTGCTCGGACGGTGGCACACCGGCATCGGGTGGCACCACGAACCCGGATGGAGGCACTCCGGTGGAGATGAGTGTGGGCGTGGGTGAGCCGTTCACCGTCTCGGGAATGGCCGTCGTGATCACGAGCTTTTATCCCGCCGAGGTGCCGACCCGACCTCGATGGCCGGTCGACACCTCACCACCGCCGGGCCTGGCATCCGGACAGGTGTACTACCAAGCGTTCGGTCGTGCCTCGAACGACGGTGACGCCGTCGTTCGCATCGACCCGCTCCACTTCTCCCTCGACGTTGGGGGAGCGTATGCCGAAGCCGAGCCTACACTCACAGGTCCCGGGCCTCGGTCGCTTCTCAAAGGCGCTACGTTCGATTTCATCGTCACGTTCCGTGGTCCGGCCGGCCTGACGCCGAAGATGGCGTTCCGGCCCCCGAGTGGGGGTACGGTGATCATCGAGGGTCTTCGGTTGCCGGAGGGGATGATCGGGTCCCCGTGATCGCGGAGCGATCGTTCCGGCTCGCCGTCGTGGCAGCTTTGGTGGCTGGTCTTGCCGCCTACTTCTTCTACTTCGCCCAACCCGACGCGTTGCTCGACGGGTCGCGCATCGATTCCTACGCCTACGGCCCCTATGGAACGAACATCCGCGAGTTCGAGGTGCACGAACGGGGTAGTGATGGAGGGTTCGTCGATGACGTGCTCGCCTCCGTGAACCAGGCCCCCGTGTCGAACGTGCCCGTAGAGCGCCGGGAGGGCGCGCTGCTGCTCGTACTGTTCCGCGACGATGGGCTGCAGTTCCATCTCATCCTCGGGGATGACAGACACGTGGGCATCTCAGAGGGCGACGGCAGCTACCTGGGCTCCTTGGAGTCGCCGGCGCTTGCGCAGGTGATGGCCGGCCTCGCCGCCGAGGTAGAGGCCAGATGACGCAGCGCCGTCGGCGCGGGTGGGCGGTGCTCGTGGTGGTGCTGCTCGTGCTCGGCGCAGCGGTGGGGCACTGGACATACCGCATCTACGATCCAGGGCCGGACATCGCCGTCGAGGATCTCGCGCAGCTACAGGTGGCCCGAGAAGGGTGGGTGGACGTAGATCCCTCAGGGCCGGCCGGTGAGTCGGTGGCCCGGTTCTTCTCGGCCACGGCCGAGGCCCGCGCGCTGTGGCCTCCCGATCTGCTCTTCGAATGAACTACTCCTCCGGGGGTCCGGGTGACCCTCTCCGACGGCCGCGTGTTCTTGTTCTCGGAGGTGGCGGCTACCCTGGAGCCCGACTGGGTGAAGTACCAGCACCGCGAAGCCGACGGCGCTCCCGAGGTGGGCTACGTGCGGTCGGCCGAGTTGACCGAGGCGTTGAGAGCCCTCGTGGCCGAGGGCGCAGGGTAGAACTCGCCCGGGCGGCGCGCGTCGCTCGTCCAGTCAGGGCGCCGCCGATCCGCCTGCGCCGGCCGCCCATTCCGCCGCCGCGCCCTTAGCCGGGACCCGGGCGGCGCACTAGTGGCGCACCGTGGGCCAAGCGACTATCATGGTCTCCCCCCCCGGGCTACGGACTCGGTCCCTACCCCGGGCGGAGCACGGAGGGTCAGATGACATACCAAGAACGTGCCGTCCACTCGCCTCGCCGGACAAGGAGGGATTCTCCACATGTTCTCCAAGATCGATCACCTCGGCATAGCCGTCCCCGACCTTGACGCCGCCCTTGCCTTGTACCAGGATGGGTTCGCTCTGCACGTGCACCACAGAGAGATCCTTGAAGACCAAGGGGTCGAAGCAGTAGCCCTCGAGATCGGGCAGACCACGATAGAGTTGCTGCGACCGATCCGCGATGATTCCCCTATCGCACGCTTTCTCGCCGACAAGGGTGCGGGGATGCACCATATCGCCTACGCCGTGGACGACATCGAGGGCGAACTGGCGCGCTTGAAGGCCTCGGGCGTACGTCTGGTGGACGAGACCCCACGCATCGGGCTCGCCGGTTCTCGCATCGCTTTCCTGCACCCGAAGAGCACGTTCGGTGTGCTGTCGGAGTTGGTACAGAGGGGCTGAGGCCCGTCCGTCTCGCGAAGGAGTAGACATGGCTGAGGACAAGTCGACCTCGGGTGGCCCCAGCGCCCGCTTCACCGATTCGGGAGTCGAACTCCGGCCCGTGTACACGTGGGCCGACGTAGCCGACAAGGACTGGGAGGGGGATCTCGGCTCCGCCGGCGAGTTCCCCTTCACGCGCGGAGTGTATCCCTCGATGTATCGGGGCCGCCTTTGGACCATGCGCCAGTATGCAGGCTTCGCGTCGGCCGAGGAATCGAACCGCCGCTATCACTACCTGCTGGAGCGCGGCCAGACCGGGCTCTCGGTGGCCTTCGACCTGCCCACCCAGATGGGGTATGACTCCGATCACCCCTTGGCCGAGGGCGAGGTGGGCAAGGTAGGGGTGGCCATCGACTCGCTCCGCGACATGGAGGCGCTCTTCGAGGGCATCCCGCTCGACAAGGTGTCGACATCGATGACCATCAACTCGCCGGCTGCGGTGCTGCTACTCATGTACGAGTTGGTGGCCGAGAAGCAGGGCGTGGACACTCGCGGGCTCCGGGGCACGATCCAGAACGACATCCTCAAGGAGTACGTCGCCCGCGGCACGTACATCTTCCCGCCTGCCCCTTCCATGCGCATCATCACCGACATCTTCGCGTATTGTCAGGCGAACCTGCCGAACTGGAACACGATCTCCATCTCCGGCTATCACATCAGGGAAGCGGGCTCGTCGGCGGCGGAGGAACTCGCCTTCACGCTGGCCAACGGCATCGCCTACGTCAAGGCGGCCGTTGATGCCGGCTTGCAGGTGGACACTTTCGCGGGCCAGCTCTCATTCTTTTTCAACGCGCACAACAACCTGCTCGAAGAGGTCGCCAAGTATCGGGCGGCGCGGCGCATGTGGGCGGACATCATGCGCGATCGTTTCGGCGCGACCGATCCGAAGAGCCAGATGCTCCGCTTCCACACCCAGACGGCGGGTTGCACTCTGACCGCTCAGCAGCCGCACAACAACGTGGTGCGCGTAGCGCTCCAGGCGCTCGCGGCCGTGCTCGGAGGCACGCAGTCTCTGCACACGAACTCCTTCGACGAGGCGCTCGCGCTGCCCTCCGATGACTCCGTGGCCATCGCCCTGCGCACCCAGCAGATCATCGGGTACGAGTCCGGGGTGGCCGACATCCCCGACCCGCTGGCCGGATCCTTCGCGGTGGAGACCCTCACCGACGACCTCCAGGCCAAAGCTCAGGACCTCATGGACGAGATCGACCGGCTCGGCGGCGCCGTGAAGGCGATCGAGCAGGGCTTCATGCAGCGCGCCATCGAGGATTCGGCGTACGAGTACCAGCGTTCCATCGAACGGGGCGACCGCGTCGTCGTGGGCTTGAACAAGTTCGCATCGGGAGAGAAGCCGCGCATCGCGCTGCATCGAGTCGACCCATCTGTGCAGGCGTTGCAGGAGCGGCGTTTGGCGGATCTGCGGGAGGAGCGCGACCAGGCGGCAGTGGACGCGGCGCTCGAACGCATGCGTGAGGCGGCTAAGTCGTCGGACAACCTGCTCTATCCGATGAAGGACGCGCTGCGCGCCTACGCGACTCTGGGAGAGATCGCGGGAGTGCTTCGCCAAGAGTTCGGGCAGTTCAAGGGCGGCGGATCGGTGCACATCTGACCGACGCGTCCTCACGCGGCGGAGGGGGGCTACCAGGCGACCCTCCGGGGGACGAGGTCATCGATATCGGGGGGTCTTTGGATGGATCTGTACGAGTTTCAAGGCAAGGAGCTCTTCGCCACAGTGGGTCTGCCTGTGCCTCGCGGCATGGTCGCGGTGACGCCGGAGGAAGCTGAGGCGGCCGCGGCTGAGATCGGCGGCCGGGTCGTGGTGAAGGCGCAGGTGCAGGTGGGGGGCCGCGGCAAGGCCGGCGGCGTGAAGTTGGCCGACGGCCCCGCCGAAGCGCGCGCCGCAGCCGAGGCGATTCTCGGCATGGACATCCACGGACACACCGTGCACCGCGTGCTGGTCGAGGAGGCCTCCGACATCGCGCGCGAGATGTACGCGGCGCTGATACTCGATAGGGGAGCGAAGAAGGTGCTCGCCATGCTCTCGGGCATCGGCGGCATGGACATCGAGCAGGTCGCGCACGAGCATCCCGAGGCGCTGAGCCGTGTATGGGTGGATCCCCTGGCCGGGTGGAGCGACTACATCTCCCGCCGTCTGTGCTTCGGCGCGGGGCTCGGGGCCGAACTCGTGCGACCGATGAGCGAGGTCTTCACGAAGCTATGGGACGTCTTCACGCGCTACGAGGCCACGCTGGTGGAGGTCAACCCCCTCATCCTCACCGCTGACGGGCGTCTCGTGGCGCTCGACTCGAAGTTCTCGGTGGACAACAACAGCTTGTACCGCCATCCGGAGGTGGTGGCGATGCGCGACGTCCAGGCGGCGGACCCTCAGGAACAGATGGCTCTGGAGCGGGGTGTCACCTACGTGAAACTCGGCGGCGACATAGGCGTGCTCGGGAACGGCGCCGGCCTGGTCATGAGCACCCTCGACGTGGTGGCCGATGCTGGAGGCGCACCCGCCAACTTCTTGGATGTGGGGGGCGGTGCCAAGGCGGAGGAGATCGTCAGCGCACTGGAGGTGATCACCTCCGACCCAGAGGTCAAGGCTATCTTCTTCAACATCTTCGGGGGCATCACTCGGTGTGACGAGGTGGCCAACGGCGTGCTCGCCGCGGTGGCACAGATGGGCATCACGATGCCCATCGTGGTGCGGCTTGACGGCACCCATGATGTCGAGGGGCGCGAGATACTCGCCCAGGCCGATGTGCCCAACCTGTACGTGGAGGCCACCATGCTCGACGCCGCCGACAGGGCCGTAGCGCTGGCCGCCGGGAGGGAGAGCTGATGGCCATTCTCATCGACAAGGGCACGAAACTCGTCGTGCAGGGTCTCACCGGGCGTGAGGGTTCCTTCCACGCACTCCGCAATCGCACGTACGGCACGCAGGTGGTGGCCGGGGTCACCCCCGGTAAGGGCGGGCAGGACGTGGAGGGTATCCCGGTGTTCGACACCGTGAGCGATGCGGTGGCCGCCACGGGAGCCGACGTCTCCATGATCTTCGTGCCGCCGCGGTTCGCGGCCGATGCCATGTATGAGGCCATCGACAGCGGCGTTCGCCTCATCGTGACCATCACCGAGGGCATCCCGGCCCACGAGATGCTGAAGGTGTACAACTACCTGCGGGCCAAGGGCGTGGCCATGATCGGCCCGAACTGCCCGGGTGTCATATCCCCCGGGAAGGCCAACGTGGGCATCATGCCGCCCCAGATTTTTCTGCCCGGCAACGTGGGTCTGGTCAGTCGCTCCGGCACACTCACCTACCAGATCGCGAACGAGCTGACCCAGAAGGGTCTCGGTCAGTCGACCGCCGTGGGCATCGGGGGCGATCCCATCGTCGGTTCGAGCTTCATCGATATCCTCGCCCGGTTCCAAGCCGACCCCGAGACCAAGGTGATCGCCATGGTGGGCGAGATCGGCGGGAACGAAGAGGAGCAGGCGGCGGAGTTCATCACTCGTGAGGTCACGAAACCGGTGGTGGCCTACATCGCAGGCTTCACGGCGCCCCCGGGCAAGCAGATGGGCCATGCCGGCGCGATCATCTCGGGCACGTCGGGCACCGCGGGCGCCAAGAAGGAGGCTCTGGAAGCCGTGGGCATACGGGTGGGAGTGAACCCCACCCAGGTGGCAGAGCTCGTGCAGGCGGTCGTGGCGGAGCTGTGAAGGCGAGGGAGCGCATCGAGCGCCTGGCCGACGCCGGCTCCTTCAAGGAGACCGACCGCTACTTCTCGGCCGCCGACCCGCTTCATTTCGCCGACGACAAGTCGTACCCCGAGCGTCTGAAGAACGCCCGCGAGAAGACGGGGCTGCGCGACGCCGTGGTGACGGGACAGTGCCGCATAGGCGGCTTTCCGGCCATACTGGCGGTGCTCGACTTCGAGTTCATGGGTGGATCCATGGGCTCGGTGGTGGGCGAGAAGATCGCCCGCGCCTTCGAGCGGGCCACCCGTGAGGACACGCCTATCGTGACGGTCGCCACCTCGGGTGGCGCCCGTATGCAGGAAGGCATGATCTCGCTCCTTCAGATGGCGAAGACGGCCGCGGCGGCCACCCGGCTCCGCGAGCGCGGGGTGCCCTTCGTCTCGATCCTCTCGAATCCGACCACCGGGGGCATCTACGCCAGCTTCGCCTGCTTGGGCGACGTGATCTTGGCCGAGCCCGGTGCTCTGATCGGATTCGCAGGCCCGCGGGTGGTGGAGCAGACGATGGGCGAGCCGCTCCCCCCCGGTTCCCACACCGCAGAGTTCCTCCTCGAGCACGGCATGATCGACGCCGTTGTCGAACCGGCCCGCCTGAAGTCGGTGCTCACCGCTCTGCTCTCATGTCTGGCCGACGAGTTCCGCCCCGAGCAGATGGAGACGGTGCGCAAGGAGCAGCCCGTCGCGCTCCCCGAGGGCCGGAGCTGGGACGTGGTGCAGAGAGCGCGCCGCGACGACCGCCCCACCTCTCTCGACTACATCGGCCGCGTCTTCGACGATTTCGTGGAACTCCACGGCGATCGTCTCTTCGGCGACGACCCCGCCCTGGTCATGGGGTTCGCAAAGCTGGGCGGACGCTCTGTGGTCGTGATGGGTCAGGAACGAGGCCACGGCGACGCTCGCCGAAGGGGCGGGCGCATGCTTCCCGAGGGCTATCGCAAGGCCCAGCGGGCTATGCGTCTGGCCGAGAAATTCCGTCTGCCCTTGGTCTCACTTATCGACACCCCGGGCGCCATGCCCACGTTCGAGGCCGAGGAGCGGGGCATTGCCATGAGCCTGGCGACCTGCCTTAGCCTGATGAGCGACCTGCGCACACCTACGGTCGCGGTGGTCGTGGGTGAGGGCGGCTCGGGCGGGGCCCTGGCGCTTGGCGCCTGCGACCGGGTACTCATGCAGGAGAACACCATCTACTCGGTGATCGCGCCCGAAGGCGCGGCCGCGATCCTCTACCGCGACTCGAGCCGGGCGGAAGACATCTCCGACCAGCTCAAACTCACTCCGCCCGACCTGATCAAGCTGCATATCGTAGATGGCGTGATCCCGGAGCCGGAGGGCGGAGCCCACGCCGATCCGGAGTCCGCCGCGCGCGAACTGCGCGACGCGCTGGTGCGCGAGGTCTCCGAGGTCGACAACATCCCGCTCAAGAAGCTGCTGCGTCAGCGATACGAGCGCTACCGGTCGGTGGGAGCCTACTCCTCTGCTCTGAAAGAGATGATGCTCGAGGAAGCCCGCGATTTCACCCACGGGGTGGCCGACCTGTTCCAGGGCGGTTGGAGCGCCGCGCGCGACCGGTTCTCACATGACGACGCAGCCGACGCGGCCGAGCCCGAGCCCGAGCCCGCCGAACCCGCGAACGAGTAGGCGCCGTCTGCGGCGCCCGCGGTGCTCCTGGCGCCCTGCACGACTCCGGCGGCTCGTCCGGGTCCCTCCTCGGCGCGACGTATGACGCCCGTCCGATGTCGCCGCGCGACTAGCTCTTGAGTTTTTCCTGCGAACATGTTGGAATCAGAGGAGGTCAGGCGTACGAATGACAAGCCCTGAAAGAGAAAGGAGGCGCCCTACGTGGTCAACAAGAAAGCGTTCTACATCTTTCTGGCCGGCACGCTCACATCACTCGCTATTTTCCTGGGCCTTACGTGGGACACCCATCGGCAGGTGGACGCTCTCACCAACGCGGACAAACTCAGCGAACAGGTGGTCGCTGGAAAGCGCGTCTGGGAGAAGAAGAACTGCAACCTATGCCACACGATCTTGGGATTCGGCGTGTACTACGCGCCGGACGTCACCAAGGTCCATAAGCGGATAGGCACCGAAGGGATCAAGCAGGTGGTGCTGCAGCCGGAGGTGGTCTTCAAGGACTCCTTCCGGAAGATGCCGAACCTGGGCGTGACCGAGCAGGAGGCCACCGACCTAGCGGCATTCCTCGAGTGGGTCTCCAAGATCGACAACCATGACTGGCCGCCGCAGGACTCCGAGGAGCGGATGTCGGCCGCAGAACGCCGGGCTACCGGTGGCGCCGGTCTCTCTCGGGGGGCGGCCGCCTTCCAGCAGAACTGCATCGGCTGTCACTCCATCGGCGGGGCGGGCGGTAGCATCGGCCCGGCCCTCGACACCATCGGCGCCACGTACGACGCGGCCACCGTCGCGGCTTACATAGCCGAACCGACATCGGTGGATCCGCAATCGACGATGCCGCCGCAGACCACCGTGAGCGACGACGACCGTTCAGCCATCGGCGAGTTCCTCGCCAAACAACAGTGAGGAGGTGACGAACAATGGCGGAAGCAGCCGTTCTACAGACGACGATGACTGAAGCCGCTCCGGAGAAGGTGACCGGCGGCGAAGAAGTGCTCGTTCCCTATGCTTCTCAGCGGGTGGCCTACTGGTACTTCGTCATCGCCCTCGCTCTCTTCGTGCTCCAACTGCTCGTGGGTCTATGGCTGGGGATCAGCTACGCTTTCACAATCCCGCAGAACATCGTGGATGCGCTTCCCTTCGGCCTCACGCGGGCCATGCATACCAACCTGCTCGTCCTGTGGATGCTCCTCGGATTCATGGGAGGCACGTACTACCTCGTGCCTGAGGAAGCGGAACGCGAGATCTATAGTGTCAAACTGGCGTACATCCAACTGGTGGCCTTCGTGGCCACAGGCGTCATCGCTCTTGTTGGCTTTGCCTTCGGATGGACGCAGGGCAAACCGATCCTCGAGATCCCCACACCGCTGGACTTCGTGGTGGTCATCGGGGCGCTCATCTTCCTGTTCAACGTCGCAATGACCGTCATCAAGGGCAAGAAGACCGCGATCCTCGGCATGCTCCTGGGAGGTCTCGTCTTCCTGGCGCTGCTGTACATCTTCGGCATGCCCTTCTATCGGAACCTCACCATCGACTGGTTCTACTGGTGGTGGGTGGTGCACCTGTGGGTGGAAGGCGCATGGGAGCTCGTGACAGCCGCCATCTTGGCCTTCGTGCTGATCAAGGTCACGGGTGTGGACCGGAGGGTGGTGGAGAAGTACCTCTACATCGAGACCGCACTCTTCCTGTTCACCGGTCTTGCGGGCACCGGTCACCACTACTATTGGATCGGCGCCCCGAGCACGTGGTTGTGGATCGGAGGGATCTTCAGCGCCATGGAGGTGCTGCCCATCATCGCGATGGTCATCGACACCTTCCGCACGCAGCGTCAGAAGGGTGTCGTGATCAAGGACAAGGTGGTGTGGACCTTCGCGGTCGGCACCGCCGTGGGTCACTTGATCGGAGCCGGGGTGTTCGGCTTCGCGCACACCCTTCCCCAGATCAACTACTTCACGCACGGGAGTCAGGTGACGGCCAGCCACGGGCACCTCGCCTTCTTCGGCGCCTACGCGCTTCTGAACTTCACCATGTTCTGGTACGCGATGCCGAAGTTGCGGGGAGTCAGGAAGGTGGATGCCACCGCGGCCATATCCGGGTTCTGGATCATGAGCCTGGCTGTACTCGGTCTCGGAGTCGCCATGGCGGTGGCCGGCATCATCCAGACGTACGTGGAACGTGTGCTCGGCCAGGGCTTCATGGTGGCGCAGGCCAACATGCAGTTCTGGTTCAAGGTGGTGCTGGTGTTCGGGGTCGTGCTGATCGTGGGCCTGCTGATGACCTTCTGGCAGATGGTCTTCGCGAAAGAAGCGCCCGGCGAACAGGAGGCGACCGTCTGAACGAGAACGGCCCAGCGACCGCGGTCTAGCCGCACGAGGGCTCGATACGACGCCTGACCTCCCGGCCGGGGCTCCGCCCCGGCCGGTGCGCGTTCCGACACAGCCGCGGTGCAGCGGTCGCCAAGCGGCCGCGTCAGCCGGCGCCGACCTAGACCTTCCAGCTGAGGGCCCGGATGGGCGAGCCATCCAGCCCCTTCAGCCGCAGTGGGACGAAGGCGAAGAAGGCCCGCCCGGAGCCCAGGGCCGCCAGCCCGCGGAGGTTCTCCACGATCAGTACGTCGGCTCCCAGAAGCAGGGGATGCACGGGGAACTCCCCGCCTTCTGAGGAGTCCACGTTCAGTGCGTCCGTGGCCACGAGGGACACCCCAGTCTCGAGCAGTACCTGAGCCGCGTCCGGCGTGAGGAACGGGTGCTCCACCATGAAGTCGTCGCCGAAGTGCGTATCCCAGCCCGTCCACAGCACCGCGAAGTCACCGGTCTCCAGCCCGCCGGCTGCCGTCGCGGCGGCGCGCATTGTGGCCTCGTCGAGTTCCCGGGGGCCCGCGCGCAGATCGAGCACGACTCCCGCGCCGAAGAAGCGGGCGGGCGGGTAGGAGTCGATGGTGGCCCCGTCGACCAAGAAGTGGCTGGGAGCGTCGACGTGTGTGCCCGAGTGGGTACCCAGCCGCAACTGCGTGGCGGCGTAGCCGTCTGTATCGTGGCTCCGGTACGCGACGATCTCCACCGGTGGGTCGGCAGGGTACGCCGGCATGCCCGACCCCATCGGCTGGGTGAGGTCTATGGGGTCAGAGGCGGGCGGCCGCTGCGCTTGGATCACGAATCACGTCTCCTGATGGCGACGAGCGTAAGCAGTTCGAAGAGCACGGCGGCTCCCGCGAAGGCGGTGATGGCCGCCGGGTCGTGGGCGGGCAGCACCTCGACCATGTCGGCCCCCACGACGTCCATGCCTGCGAGGCCGCGCAGAAGCTGCTGAGCCTCCCAGGTGGTGAAGCCGCCCACCTCGGGCGTGCCTGTACCCGGGGCGAAGGCCGGGTCGAGGAAGTCTATGTCGAAGCTCACGAACACCTTGGCCTTCCCCACCCGCCAATGGATCTGCTTGATGACTTCGGCGAAACCCAGCCGGCGGATGTCGTCCGTGGTGAGGAGGTCTAGGCCGAGTGCGCGGGCGTCGTCGAGGTCGGAGGCCGCGTAGAGGGGGCCGCGCATACCCAACTGGATGCTACGCGATGGCGAGATGAGCCTCTCCTCGATGGCGCGCCGGAACCGGCGTGCCGTGGTTGAGGGGTTGGCCGAAGTAGGAGTCCCAGGTGTCTGAGTGCGAATCGAAGTGCACGAGCGCCACGGGGCCGTGCACCGCTGCCGCTGCCCGGAGTTCGGGCAAGGCGATGGAATGGTCTCCACCGATCACCAACGGCACGACTCCAGCCTCGTGCACAGGCCGCAGGCCGGCTTCGATCCTGGTGAACGAATCGGCGATGAACCCCGGCACCACCGAAAGGTCTCCCGCGTCCACCGCCGATACGTGTTGGAAGATGTCCACCCCCGCGCCCGCGTTGTAGGGTCGCAACAGGTGAGAGGCGCTCCTCACCGCTTCCGGCCCGAAGCGAGCCCCCACTCTGAACGAGGCCCCCGTATCGAACGGCGCGCCGAGGAAGGCCACGTCGACCCCCTCGAAGTCACTCACCGCAGGCAGGCGCATGAAGGTGCGCACACCGCTGAACCGCGGTGACTCGAATGAATCGGCGGGCGCGTAGCCCTTTGGTGTCATCCTCGTACCCCCTGAGCTGTCGCGGAGCATGTGTGAAGTCACTGCGTCGGGTGTCGTGCCGTCAAGGACTTCGATCCTAGCCTATCGCAGAACGTCGTCTGCACGTAGCGCTCGGGGGGGTGGCGTCAGCGGGGTATCGGCGCGCCGCGGCCGGCCCCCCCTGTACTGCCTTGTCGGGCTCATTCCGTCTGATACGATGACGGTCTCGGGCGGGGGCCGAGTGACCCCCCTACCCACCCAGCGAGGCCTCGCCCATCGAGGGGGGCCGGCACGGAGGATGCAGATGGCGAGTGGGAAGAAGGCTCTGACGCTCCACGGGGAGGCTCCGGCCGCCTTCACGTTCCTGGTGGAGAAGGCCCTGGAGTTGGGGGCGACCGGAGCGGCGCTTCTGCCGGCCGAACAGGTGGTGGTGGACGAACGCGTGCGCCTCAAGTGTGCGGTGCCGGTGTGCCCCGGCTACGCCAACTACCTTCACTGCCCTCCCAACATCATGTCGGTGCAAGAGTTCCGCCGCACCCTCGACCGCTATTCCGTCGCGCTGCTCGTGCAGGTCGAGTCGGCGCGCAATTCACTCGACCTGGATGCTGAGGGCATGGGCGGCAAGAGCGTCGTCGAGTTGGAGGCGGAGTTACACGGCGCAGAGAACCGCGCCCTAGGCAAGCTGGTGACCAAACTCGAGGCGGAGGCGTTCAAGGCAGGCTACTACTACGCCGCCGGGTTCACCGGGGGCATCTGCATCCTGTGCCCCCAGTGCGTAGACTTGGCGAGCGGTGACCCCTGCCGGCGGCCGTTGGAGGCGCGCCCCTCGATGGAGGGGGTGGGTATCGACGTATTCAGAACCGCCGCCAACGCCGGCCTGCCCATCAAGCTCTCCTCGGACGAGCCGGTTCGTTGGACGGGGCTGGTGCTGGTGGAGTAGCCTCGGGCGTGGACTCGGCCCCCCAGCGTGTGGGGCGCCGATCGCCCCAGGGCGCCGTAGTGGCGCCCTGATGTGCCGGTGTTACTCCTTGGTCAGCTTGATGCTGACATCCTTCGGCAGGGCCAGGCCGGCCGCCGACTCCGCTGCCTTCAGGATGCCCGAGCCGACCGGGCAGGTGACGTGCCGCACGCAGCCGGACAGAACCCCATACACATGACCATGACCGAGTCCCGCTTTGAGCTCTTCGAGCATGTCCATCTCGGGCAGCTGCTCGGCCGCCTTGCGGATCTGAGGGCAGTCGCTCTCGATGTCGAGTCGCACCTTGCGCATGGATTCGGCTTCCGCACGGACCGTCGTGTTGAAGCCACAGATGCCCGCGTCGATCTCGGCACGGACGGTCGCGGTGGCGACACCCGTGGTGCGTGGGGTCTTCTTCTCGGTGGTTTTGGCTTTCGCCTCGGCGCTGTCGCCGGGCTCGCTGCTCGTCATCTCGATCCTCCTCGGGTGTCGCCGCGTACGTGGGCTGCGTTCGCGCACCCGGGCGGCGGTATCTCAGCGTCGACAGAGAGGTCGATCACCGTCTCGCCGATTATACCCTATGGGGTATATGATCCGATCCTCAGTTCTGTCTGGTTCAGTTCTCCCCGCGGTGCAGGTGCAAGAGGAACACAGAGTCCTCGACCGCGTCGACGGCGTGGTTGAGGTTCGCCGGCATGAACACATAGGTTCCGGGAGGCGCGTCGTGCCTGTCTTCGCCCAGGAGGATCGAGCACGTGCCCTCCAAGACGTGGATGGATGCAGGCATGCTCGCGGTGTGCTCGGAAAGCGACTGGCCTGCCGACATGGCGAACAACACGATCTTGACGCGGGGTTCGTCGATCAAGGTCTTGCTGACGATGCCGTCGGTGGCGTATTCAGCCACGGTCCCCAAGTCGCCGACCCAGGGTGTGGTGCGCGGTTCACTCATCGCTGGTGCCTCCCTCTGAAGTCTCCGATGACGTCCTGCCCGTGGCGCCGGTGTTGATGCCGATCACCACGGTTGCCAGTTCCTTGCCCGGGTTACCCATCAGGCTGCGGATGTACTCGTCGGCAAGGCCGGAAGGTGTTCCCATTCCGCACGTACTCAGCTCGTCGGGGCCCGGCAGCGGGACGCACATGAAGGGCATCACGAAACGCCCCTTGCCTTTCGGCTTGCGATCCTTGTAGAGCACGAAGTCGGGCGAAAGGAAGATGGCTCGTCCGCTCTCCTTGACCTCTTCGCGCCGGCTCTCGGCCAACCACTCCCCGATCACCTGGCCATCGTCGTCGAGCATGATGGTCCAGGGCTCGGGAGGGTCTTCGAGCATGGGGCCGGTCAGGGCGGCGAAGGCCAACTCGCAGGCCATCGCTTCGCGCATGCCTTGGTTCACGAACTCGAACATGCCTCCCGCCGCACCGCTGACCTCGGCTTCGGTCTCGAGCCCGGTGATACTCGCCCGTTCTTCGTCGCTGAGGAGTCTGATCTCGAGCACCTCGGCGAGACACCGCAAGGCTTCCTTGACCGCCCCCTCAAGGCCGGGGCGAGCAGCTGGGTCGCGCGGGTCACCCTGGCCGCCGTACGAGCCTTCGATGCCCACCGCGCCGGACTCGGGAGCGTCCGCGAGATCTTTCTCATGTGAATCGGTCATGCCGCTACCTGCCTTCTGGTCACGTGTACTTGGGGACCGGCGGCACGCCGCCAGTCATGACGGGCGTCTTCCGGCCAACAGATCCCGCGCTCGGAGGCCCAGGCCGATCGCCACGAGGTCGTCGGTGACCGCCAGGCTCCGGCCGAGGATCTCCTCGATGCGGGTCATGCGTTTCGCGAGAGTGTTCCGGTGCATGTGCAGGGTCTCGGCCGTTCGGTTGAGCGAGCGTTCCTCGGCCAGGAATACCTCCAGCGTCCGTAGGAGCTGAGCGCCGCGCTCGCGGTCGTGTTCGTCGAGGGGCCCTATCGTCTCCGCGTAGATGGCGGTGAGGCCCTCTACGCTCTGGGAGTCCAGCAGCCGGCTCTGAGGATGGATCAGGTCGAAGAAGCGGGTGCGCAACCCTTCCACCGGCTTGGTGAGGCTCAAAGCCTCGCGGGCCTGCCGGAAGGCGCCAGCGGCGCCGGTCGCTCCGGTCGCGGCGGCGGACACCCCCACGGACAGGGTCATGGGAGCCAGTTTCGTCTCCACCGCCTCTCGCAACGAGACCAGAGTGCGTTCCGCCGAGGCGACGCTTGTGTCCGCGAACTGCACGAGGCACACCACGGAGTCGCTCTTGAGCATGGTGAGGAACGGCAAACCCTGGCCTGTGAGGAAGGAGTCCACCGCCTCGAGGAGCGTGGTCTTGAACTCCTGCATGCGCGTCTCGCGGTGTGTGTGGGGTCCTTCCGCGGGGAAGCGCTCGGAGAAGGAGTCCACGTCGAGCACTGCGATCCTCCATGATCTCTCGGGCGCCAGATCGTACTGCCGCATCCGCGCCGAGAGCTCCGTCTCGGTGCCGATGCCAGATACGAGGTCGTCCATGAGCCCGGTTCGCATGCGTCGTTGGAGTTCGGCCACGTCGCGGTTTCGCAGCACGTCGAGCGTGAGGAGCTTCTGGGCGAACGACAGCGTCGTTTCCGCAAGTTCGGGGATGGGGCGGTTGACATACGCCGCCAGCAAGACCCGCTCCACGACTCCATGGAGCGCTACTTCTCGGTACGACACGCGGAACCCCGAGGACCGGAATGCGGGCAGGATCTCTCTCCTTCCCCGATGTTCCAGGTAGCCTTGCCACACCGAGGCCATCCCACGTGAGGAGAATCGCGCCTGGCCCCGAGCCAGGGTGAGCAGGGACCCACGGCCGTCGTAGAGCAGCACCGTGGTCTCCAACAGGTAGGCGAGTTGCTGCACGAGCTCTTCTACTCCCCGCTCCTCGATCAGAAGTTCGAGCAGGTGACTCTGCACCGCCATGCTGCGACGAAGACGATACGTGTCGCGCGAGGCGAGCGCGTCGTAGACGAAGGCGCTGACCCGTCGGAACGGCACGTCTATGGGAAGCGTGAAGAGTGGAAAGCCGATCTCCTCAGCCCGCTGCACCATCTCAGGGGGGAGTGCCGAGAGGTAGTGTCCGAGCGCGACACCGAGACCCGACATGCCGGCCACGCTCAACGTCTCCACGAGCCTCAAGCCGGCGGCGGGGTCGCTGTCCATATTGAGCCCGGTGGTCAGAAGGATGCTGCCCGGCACCATCCATGGAGTGGGGTCGTCCAGCTCGGAGAGGTGTATGCCGTCGACGGCGCGGCCGTAGGATCTTGAGCCCGCCCACGCCTCGAGACGGAAATCGGGCTCCGCCAACAGGTCGCGGACAGTGAGGAGGGCTGTACTCATGTGCACGACGCTGTGACAAGTGGCGACATGTGTGCATACTACCACTGGACCGTGTTCGGAAACAGCGGGTAGTCTGGGGGCACCGGGGCAGCCAGGAGGCGGTGGCCCGCACCGGGGGGGACACGACCGACCGACTCGATCATCGCACAATCTCGAGAAGCTCAGCGCACCAGGAGGCGGATACATGGCTACGACAGAACCAGTCGTCTTGATCCCGGAGTTCAAGGCTCACTACGGCAGCATCCCGAACTTCATCAACGGGGCTTTCGTCCAGTCCGAGAGCACCAGGATCCTCACCATCGATAACCCCGCCACGGGCAAGGAGATCGGCACGGTGGCCATGTCCACCGCCGCCGAGGTCGACAGGGCTGCGCAGGCCGCTCAGGCAGCATTCCAGGATTGGCGCCGCACCCCGCCCCAGACACGCATCCAGTACCTCTTCAAGCTGAAGCACCTCATGGAAGAGCGTTTCGAGGACCTGGCGCGCATCGTGACTCAGGAGCACGGCAAGTCTCTGGAGGAAGCACGCGGCTCCGTGATGCGCGGCATCGAGCACCTCGAGGTCGCCTCGGGCATGCCGTCGCTCATGATGGGCTACAACCTGGAAGACGGCGCGGCTCCGGGCATCGATGAAGAGATGATCCGCCAGCCCATGGGCGTCTTCGCCTGCATCTCACCCTTCAACTTCCCGATGATGGTGCCGTTCTGGTTCTGGCCCTACGCCATAGCCGCCGGCAACACCTACATCGTGAAGCCGTCGGAGCAGGACCCGATCAGTCAGAAGATCGTTTTCGAACTCATCGAGGAAGTCGGTCTTCCGGCGGGCGTGATGAACATGGTGAACGGCGACAAGGAAGTGGTGGACGCATTGCTCCATCATCCGCTGATCAAGGGTATCTCCTTCGTCGGCTCCACCCGCGTGGGTCACTACGTCTACCACGAGGGCGCCAAGCACAAGAAGCGCGTTCAAGCTCAGGCCGGAGCCAAGAACCACCTGGTGGTCATGCCCGACGCCGTGATGGAGAAGGCTTCGCAGAACTGGATCAACTCGTTCTTCGGTTGTGCCGGAGAGCGTTGCCTGGCCGGCTCCGTGCTCGTGTGTGTTGGCGACGAGGTCCACGCTCAGGCGTCGGCCGCGTTCAAAGAGGCTGCCGAGAAGGTCACCGTGGGCTACGGGCTCGACGAGCGTGTGTTCATGGGTCCGGTCATCAGCGCTTCCGCGAAGGCCCGCATCCTGGGCCTGATCGAGACGGGCATCGAAGAAGGCGCCACTCTTCTCGTTGACGGCAGGAACCCCGACGTCATCACCCCGGGGTGTGAGGAAGGCTACTTCGTCGGCCCCACCATCTTCGACAACGTGACGCCGGATATGACCATCGCCAAAGAAGAGATCTTCGGCCCGGTGGCCTGCATCATGAAGGTGGAAACCCTCGACGACGCACTCAAGATCATCGATGAGAGCCCGTTCGGTAACGCCGCCTCCATCTACACGCAGGACGGCTTCACCGCCCGTAAGTTCAAGTACGAGGCGAACGCCGGCAACATCGGTATCAACATCGGTGTGCCCGCGGCCATGGCCTATTTCCCCTTCGCCGGTCGGAAGGACTCCTTCTTCGGCGACCTGCACGGCATGGGTCGCGACGCGATCGATTTCTTCACCGACAAGAAGGTCGTGGTGAATCGTTGGATCTGGGACCCGAAGACCATGGGTACCTGGAGCTAAGAACCAAGCCGTTCGACGGGTCGGCCGAGAGGCCGGCCCGTCGAACGTTCACACTGGATGACGGAGGCGGTGCGCATGGCAACTGACACGCAGATGTCGGCTCAGGAGATCGTGGACCTCACGAAGAAGCACACCTTCTTCTCCTGGTCGGTGCAATCGCAGGTCGATCCCATCCCGATGGCTCGCGCCAAGGGCGTGTACTTCTGGGATGCACACGGGAAGCGCTACACCGACATGAACTCCCAGCTGATGTGCGTCAACATCGGCCACGGGGACGAGCGGGTGATCGAGGCCATCAAGGCTCAGGCCGAGGAACTCGCCTATGCCGGCCCCGGAATGGCCACGCGGGTGCGCGCTGAGATCGGCCCCATGATGGCCGAGATCACTCCCGGCGACCTCGACATGTTCTTCTTCACGCTTGGCGGTTCCGAGGCCAACGAGAACGCCATCAAGATGGCGCGTGCCTACACCGGCCGTCACAAGATCATGGTGCGCTACCGCTCCTACCACGGAGCCACGGCCGGAAGCATGACGCTCACCGGCGACCCGCGCCGCTGGCCGAACGAGCCCGGCATGCCCGGCGTTATCCGCGTCTTCGATCCCTACAAGTACCGCAGCCAGCTGTACACCGAGGGCGACAGCGATGACGTCTTCTCGCAGAAATGCCTCGACCAGGTCGAAGAAGTCATGATGTACGAGGGCCCGGAGACCATAGCCGCGGTCTTCATCGAGCCGGTCACCGGCACCAACGGCATCATCGTGCCGCCAGACGGCTATCTGCAGGGCCTCCGCGCGCTCTGTGACAAGTACGGCATCCTCTTGGTCGCCGATGAAGTCATGGCCGGCCTCGGCCGGTGCGGTGAGTGGTTCGCTGTCGATCACTGGGACGTCGTGCCCGACATCATCACCATGGCGAAAGGGCTCACCTCAGCCTACATGCCCCTGGGCGCGGTCGCCATCAACGGCAAGCTGCGCGAGTACTTCAACGACCACAAGTTCTATGGTGGGCTCACCTACAACGCCCACCCCATGTCGCTGGCCGCCGCGGTGGCCAACCTCAAGGTCATGCACGAGGACGACCTGGTGGGGAACGCGCGCCGCATGGGCGCAGTGATGGCCGACCTGATGGCCGACCTGAAGGCGAAGCACCCGTCGGTGGGCGACGTGCGCTCGATCGGCCTGTTCGGCGTGATCGAGCTCGTGCGGAACCGCCAGACGAAGGAACCGATGGCCCCCTTCAACGGCAGCAGCCCCGAGATGGCCAAGCTGGGAGCCTTCCTGAAGGAGAACGGCCTCTTCGTCTTCGTGAACTGGAACAACCTGTTCAGCAACCCGCCACTCTGCATCACGGAAGCGGAGATGCGTGAGGCGTACGAGATCTTCGATGCGGCACTCGCCATCACCGACGAAGGAGTCACCGGGTAGTCTGCGACGTTTCGGGGCCGGGCCGGTCCCAACGCTCACTCTCTCCATACCGCCTCGTCTGCTCCCCCCGGCAGGCGAGGCGGTTCTTCGTTCTGCGGGTCAGAGCCCCGCGGGAAGGGTCACCGTGACCCTGGTGCCTCCCCCGGGCGTCGCCTCCACTGAGAGCGACCCCCCGAGGTCGGCGGCGGCGAGGGCGCATGCGCGCAAGACGTGCTCCGCGGCGGGCGCCGGAGGGGGCCCGCCGTCATCCACGGTGAGGAGCACCGCGTGGGGGGCGACGGTCACGGCGATGCTCACGGCCTGAGGTGGGGAACCCTCTAGGCGCATCATGCCCACGGCAGATTCCTCCGCCCGGAGCAGGAGCATGAGCACGAGCTGATGCAGGTCGGGCGGCGCCGCCATGACGAAGGGCAGATCGGGCGCGGAGGCCACGAGGAGGTCGATGCCCTTCGCGCGCGTCTCGTAGCCGCGAGCGTCCGTCACCACGTTCACGATGTGACCCAGGGAACACGGTTGGGGCTCCTCGCCGATCCTACCGGCGAATGCCCGCAGACCCTTGATGATCTGTACCGCCCGACGCACCTCGCCGCCCACGATCTTGAGGTCCTGTTGGGCCTGCTCGTCTTCGACCTCACCCTCGAGGAGCGCCACCAGGCCCTGCACTGAGGTGAGTGGGTTATTGATCTCGTGGGCCACGCCCGCGATCAGCCTCTGCAGCGCTTCCAGGCGCATGGCGTAGAGTTCGACGCGCCCCAAGCTATCAGCTTCTGTTGTCACGTTGCATCGTTCCTATCGCCGACTCGGCGGTCGTGGGGCTCCGGGGTTGCGGAGCCTATCGGCGCGGGTCGTCTATCGCGGGGGCTTGTAGGAGATGGGCAGGCCCACGGCTTCCCGCACCTGTTCCATCACACCGTTGGCCACGAGACGGGCCCGACGGCCTCCGTCTTCGAGCACGTCGGCCACGTAGGCCGGATCGGCCTCGAGTTCCCGCCGGCGCTCGCGGTAGGGGCCGAACGTGTCGTCGAGGAGTTCGAGCAAACGTTTCTTCACCTCACCGTAGCCCATCCCACCGTTCTCATAGCGCTCGGCCCACTCCCTGGTCTCGTTCGGGGATGCCATGAGGCTGAGGAGCAGATACGGCGTCGACTCGGAGGGGTCTTTGGCGTCCGCGACGCCCGCTGAGTCGGTGACGATGCTCATCACCTTCTTCTTGAGGGCTTTCCCTTCCTCGAACATGCCGATCTCGTTGCCGTAGCTCTTCGACATCTTGCGGCCGTCGACGCCCGGTACAACGGCGGTCTCCTCAAGGATGTACGGTTCGGGTATCACCAGGATCTCGCCGAACTGAGCGTTGAACTTGGCGGCGATATCGCGCGTGATCTCGATGTGTTGCTTCTGGTCCTGCCCCACCGGCACGAGGTTCGAGAGGTAGATGAGGATGTCGGCGGCCTGCAGCACGGGGTATGCGAAGAGGCCGTGATTGGCCATGAGCCCTTGGGCAACCTTGTCCTTGTAGCTCACCGCCCGCTCGAGAAGTCCCACAGGCGTGACGCAGGAGAGGATCCAGGTGAGTTCGGTCACGGCGGGGACGTCCTGCTGAGCGAACAGCGCCGTGCTGTGTGGGTCGAGGCCGAGCGCCAGGTAGTCCATGGCCACCCCCAACGTGAGCGCCCGCAGCTCGTTCGGGTCCTGCACGGTGGTGAGCGCGTGGTAGCTGGCCATGAAGTAGAAGGCCTCGTTCTCGGCCTGCAGGTGAAGATGCTGCCGGATGGCCCCGAAGTAGTTGCCTATGTGCAGCCGTCCAGATGGCTGGATGCCCGATAGGACGCGCATGTTCCCCCGATTCCCCGATCCGTGACTGGTCACGCCCGCACGGCGATCCCATGGATCGCCGCCGAGGTACGCGGAGTCTACTCGCCTGTGAGTGCGGTCGCAAGCGCCGGGGGGGCTTCTGAAGGCGGACGGCGACCAGAAGGCGGGAGGGGCGGGTGGCGCTCGGAGGGGGATTGTGCTAGAACTACACAAGGCGCAAGTGCGCGTGAACATAGCTGTCGCTACGGCGGCCGTCGCCGGTCCGGTGAGTCTATCTCCCGGGAATCCGGTGCGGTGGGAGCTCTGGTGATCCAGCGTCGATGCTGAAGGAGATCGTTTAGATCGCGGGCGTCGGTTGCTGGATCTTCTGCATTCCAGGGGCCGGCGCGGATCGGGGGCCGCGGGCCCCACGACCGGAGCAAGGAGGCTCGGAGTGAACATCCAGGAAGAGGCCCTGCAGCTGCACACACAATGGCGTGGGAAGATCGAAGTCATAAGCCGGGTGCAGACGGGCTGCAAGCACGATCTGTCGATGGCCTACACGCCCGGGGTCGCCGAGCCGTGCCGCGAGATCCACAAGAACCCCGACTTGGTCGACGTGTATACCCGGCGCTGGAACATGGTTGCCGTGGTGTCCGACGGTTCGGCGGTGCTGGGTCTCGGCAACATCGGCCCCAAGGCCGCGCTGCCGGTCATGGAGGGCAAAGCCGTGCTCTTCAAGGCCTTCGCCGGAGTGGACGCGTTCCCCATCTGCCTCGATACCCAGGATCCGGATGAGATCGTGCGCACCGTTCAGTTGCTCGTGCCTTCGTTCGGCGGCGTGAACCTTGAGGACATCTCGGCCCCGCGCTGCTTCGAGATCGAGAAGCGTCTGAAGGAGACCACAGACATCCCCATCTTCCACGACGATCAGCACGGCACCGCGGTGGTCTGCCTCTCGGGCATCATCAACGCCTGCCGCATCACCGGACGAGAACTGAGCGATCTTCACGTCGTGGTGAACGGCGCGGGCGCCGCCGGCATCGCATGCACCAAGCTCATGCTCGACCTCGGCGTGCGCGACATCATGCTCGTCGACAGCAAGGGCATCGTCTGCTCCGAGCGCGACGACCTGAACCCCGTGAAGCGCGAGATGCTGGAGCGCACCAACAAAGAGAACAGGTGCGGGTCTCTCGCCGACGCCATGGAGGGCTCGAACTGCTTCATCGGCGTGTCGGTGAAGGACGCCGTGACGCAAGACATGATCCGCTCCATGGAGAAGGATGCGATCATCTTCGCCATGGCGAACCCCGACCCCGAGATCATGCCCCACTTGGCGCGCGAAGCGGGCGCCGCCGTCGTCGGTACCGGGCGAAGCGACTTCCCGAACCAGGTGAACAACGTGCTCGGGTTCCCCGGCATCTTCCGCGGTGCTCTCGACGTTCGGGCTACGCACATCACCGAGAACATGAAGATCGCCGCCGCCCACGCGCTCGCCGACCTGGTTGGCGACGACCTCTCGCCGGACCATGTGATCCCCGAGGCGTTCGACCTTCGCGTGGCGCCGGCCGTGGCCGCCGCCGTCGCCCGCGCCGCCATCGAAGACGGCAAGGCCCGCGACCCCAAGGATCCAGAAGAGGTGCGGCGTCATACCGAGCAGATGATCGACCTGTCCTGTGCCGAGTAGGGTGCTCTCCGCGGAAGGAGTGGCGAAGTGAGAGAGATAGATGTCGCCGAGATCCGTGACGCCGTCGCCCGGCTTGCGATCGACGCCTGCTACCACCTCGGTGAGGATGTGGTGGGCTTCTTCGAGCGGGCGGTAGACGAGGAGGAGTCGGAGGCGGGGCGCGACGTGTTCCGACAACTTCTCGAGAACGCCACCATCGCCCGAGGCGGGAACCTGCCGCTGTGCCAGGACACCGGTCTGGCCGTGGTGTTCCTCGAAGTGGGGCAAGACGTGCACTTCGCAGGCGGCGACCTGGGGTCCGCTATCGACGAGGGGGTGCGCCGAGGCTACGGCGACGGCTTCCTGCGCAAGTCGTCGGTGACTGCCCCTTTCACCGAGCGGAAGAACACCGGCGACAATACCCCGGCCGTGGTGCACACCAGCATCGTGCCGGGCGACCAGGTGAAGATCACGCTGGCTCCCAAGGGCGGCGGTGCGGAGAACATGAGTGCCCTCTCGATGCTGAAGCCCTCGCAGGGGCGGCCCGGCGTGGTTGACTTCGTGGTCGATACGGTCGCCAAGGCCGGACCCAATGCCTGCCCGCCCATGGTGGTGGGCGTGGGTGTGGGCAGTACGTTCGAAGGTGCGGCGTTGCTCGCCAAGCGCTCGCTCATGCGCGAGGTGGGCTCGAGCAACCCCGATCCGGTCCTCGCCGAACTCGAAGACGAACTCGAGCGGCGCTGCAACGACCTCGGCATCGGACCGCAGGGGCTGGGCGGCCGCATCACCGTGATGGACGTGTTCGTGCAGGATGCTCCGGCGCACATCGCGTCGCTGCCGGTGGCGGTGAACATCCAGTGTCACTCGGCTCGACACAAGCAGGTGGTGATCTGATGAACAGGACCGTCGCGACCCCTCTCACCGATGACGTGATCTCCGACCTGCGCGCGGGCGACCGCGTGCTCATCACCGGCACCATCCTCGCCGCGCGCGACGCCGCTCACAAGCGACTGGTGGAGCTCATCGAGAAGGGCGAGCCGTTGCCGATAGATGTGGCCGGACAGATCATCTACTACGTGGGCCCGTCACCCGCGCGACCCGACAGACCCATCGGCTCGGCCGGTCCCACCACGTCGGGCCGCATGGACGCCTACACGCCGGTCTTGCTGGACATGGGCCTCAAAGGGATGATAGGTAAGGGGTACCGGAGCCAAGCCGTCAAGGATGCCATCGTGCGCAATCGGGCCGTGTACCTGGCCGCGGTGGGTGGTGCGGCCGCGCTCATCGCCCAGAGTATCGAGGCGGCCCGGGTGATCGCGTATGAAGATCTAGGCCCCGAGGCCATCCGGGAGATGCAAGTGGTGGAGTTCCCAGCGATCGTGGTGAACGATATCCACGGCGGCGACCTTTACGAGCAAGGGCGCATGCAGTTCGAAAGGAAGGTGGGGTCTTGAGCCAGAAGGACCGGGAGACGGCCAATGTAGGGGCCGGTCTCTGGAAGGGCGCGGGCATGTGGGCCTGGCTGTTCCATCGGGTGAGCGGCGTGGCCCTCGCTCTCTATCTGTTCGCCCACATCTGGGTCATCTCCCGAGGCGCGGCCACGGGCGCCGAGGGGTTCAACACGATGTTCGAGACTCTGGAGAGCCCACTCTTCATCGTGCTCGACCTGTTCCTCTTGGCGGCGGTCGTCTACCACGCCTTGAACGGTATCCGAGTACTGTTGTTCGACCTGGGCGTTGCGATCCGGCAACAGAAGACGCTGTTCTGGGCGGTCATCGCGATCTCCGTGGTCGTCATGGCCGTGTTCGCCTATATCTCGCTATCGTTCATCGCCTCGCACGGCGCGTGACATGGCGTCCGACAGGAGTCTATCGGTGAGACAGGGAGTGATCGAAGAGAACGCCGGAGGCATGTGGTTGTGGCTCCTCCAGCGGTTGACGGCGGTGGTGCTCATCGTGGGGCTCGCCGTGCACATCGTAGCCACCCACGTATTGAATCTGGGGGAACTCTCCTACGACAACGTGGCCGGCCGTCTGGCCATGCCGTTGTTCGTCGTGGTGGACTTCGCCCTTCTCGGCGCGGGCATCTTCCACGCCCTGAACGGGTTGCGGATGGTGCTGCTCGACTACGGCTTCTCAGGACGAAGTAAGACCATGCTCAGCTGGGGGCTCTTCGTCTTCGGCGTGGCCGCTTTCGGCTACGGCGCGTGGGCACTGTGGCCATGGCTGACCGCATAGGGAAAGGGACTAGCGGATGATCTATCACGAGCTTGTGATCGTGGGTGGGGGCCTTGCCGGCCTTCGCGCGGCGATCGAGGCCAAGAAGCAGGGCATCGATGTGGCCATCGTCTCGCAGGTATGGCCGGGCCGGAGCCACTCCGGTGCGGCCCAAGGTGGGGTGAACGCGGCGCTTGCCAATCACCCGGATTCGGCCGACGACACATGGGAGAAGCACGCGTTCGACACGGTGAAGGGTTCCGACTATCTGGCCGACCAGGACGCCGTCGCTCAGATGACCAAGGACGCGATCCCGGTGATCTACGAACTTGATCATGCCGGATGCCCCTTCTCCCGCTTCGATGACGGCCGCATCGCCCAGCGCCCCTTCGGCGGCGCCGGCTACCCACGCACCTGCTACGGGGCCGACAAGACCGGGCACTACATGCTTCACACCATGGTCGAGCAGGCCATCGAGGCCGGTGTGCCCATGTACGTGGAGTGGTTCGTCGCCCGCCTTGTGGTCGATGAGGGGGTGTGTCGCGGGGTCGTCGCCTACGACATGGTCGGAGGCACGTTCGAGCTCTTCCAGGCCGAAGCTGTGGTGATCGCCACCGGCGGGGCGGGCCGGGTGTACAGCAACTCTACCAATGCGATCATCTCCACCGGGTACGGCATGGCGATGGCGTACCACGCGGGAGTCGCTCTCAAAGACCTCGAGTTCGTGCAGTTCCATCCCACCGGCCTGCTCACGACGAACATCCTCATGAGCGAGGGCGCCCGCGGTGAGGGGGGCTACCTGCTGAACGGCCTCGGCGAGCGTTTCATGCAGAAGTACGCGCCGAAGGCTATGGAGCTTGCACCGCGCGACATCACCTCGCGCTCGATCCAGACCGAGATCAACGAGGGCCGCGGTATCGACGGGAAGGGTTACGTCTACCTCGACCTGCGTCACCTTGGAGCCCCGAAGATCTTGGAGAAGCTGCCCGGCATCCGCGACCTCGCCATTCACTTCGAAGGCGTCGACCCGATCGAGGAGCCCATCCCGATCGTTCCGAGCCAACACTACTCCATGGGTGGTATCGACACCGACATGGACGGCCGGACCTCTATGCCCGGCCTGTACGCGGCTGGGGAGTGCGCCTGTGTCTCGGTGCACGGGGCGAACCGGCTCGGCGGCAACTCACTGCTCGAGACGGTGGTGTTCGGGCGGCGGACGGGTGCGGCGGCGGCCCAGTACATCGATGGGCTCGAAGATCTCGGCGGGAGCGCCGCCGCGGGTGAGGAGGCTCTGGCCGATGTTCGCGATCGCGTGCGGAACCTCGCGAACCGCGAGGGCGGCGAGGATCCCTACGCCATCCGTGCGGCCATGACCTCGACCATGAAGGAGCACTTCGGTGTGTTCCGCGAAGCCTCGGTGATGCAGGCGGGGCTGGACAAGATGCTGGATCTCAAGGTGCGCGTCAAGGAGGCGGAACTGCGGCATGCGGGGGGCGTGTTCAACCTGGACATGATCCGCACCTTCGAACTCGAGGGCATGGTGGATGTGGCTCTCGGCATCGCCGCGGGGGCCCTCGCCCGCACGGAGTCACGCGGCTCGCACTCGCGCACCGACTTCCCGGATCGTGATGACGCGAATTGGCTCAAGCATACGCTCGCCTTCTACCAGACCGACGGTGGCCCCCGCCTTGAAGCCAAGGCCGTGGGCCTGGGGATGTTCGAACCACAGGAGCGGAAGTACTGATGCCCGAAGCCACGTTCCGCATCAAGCGTCACAATCCCGAGAAGCTCGACGATCAGAACGGCACCGGCGACGATCGGTACGACGACTTCACCGTGCCGTACGAGTCGAGCCTCACCGTGCTCGAAGGCCTCTTCTACATCCAGGAGAACCTCGACGGCTCTCTCTCGTTCCGCTACTGCTGCCGGGCGGCCGTGTGCGGGTCGTGTGCCATGTACATCAACGGCACGTATCGCCTCGCCTGCCAGACCAACGTGCGCCACTTGGACGATGGGCCGATCACGGTGGAGCCGATGCCCCACATGCCGGTGGTGAAAGACCTGGTGTGTGACATGACCGATTTCTTCGCCAAGTACGAGACCGTGATGCCGCACATCATCAGGAACTCCGCACCGCCGGAGAAGGAGATCATCCAGTCGCCGGAGGACCGCAAGAAGCTCGACATGCCCGTTGACTGCATCCTGTGCGGCAGCTGCTACAGCTCGTGTCCCTCGGTGTGGGGTGAGGGCAACTACCTCGGCCCCGCAGCGCTACTGAAGGCGTACCGCTTCGAGGTGGATTCACGCGACGAGGCCCGCAAAGAACGCTTGCCCCGCTTCGATAACGAGCGCGGCTCGTACCGGTGTCACACCATAACGAACTGCGTCGAAGCTTGTCCGAAGGAGCTGAACCCCACCGAGGCCATCCAGTGGCTAAAAGGAGCCGCGGTTCGGCGGAGGTTGTTGGGGCGCGCGAAGTAGGGGGCACCGCTTCGGATGCCAGCGGCCGCGAGAGGCTGATGGCGTGTTGACCGGCCATACGAGCCGTTGATACGATTGTGGCTCCCCGTGCGCCATGCGGAGGCACCGAAATCAGGAGGGTAGTGATGCGGAGCGGCGAGAAGAAACCCGACCTCGATTCTGATCTGAGCAAGCGACTTCTCGGCGGTAGGCCTCTGAGCCGCCGCCAGTTCCTCAAGACGGCGGGCGTAGCTGGCGCCGCCATCGGTCTTGGAACCGGCGTGGGCGGGCTCCTGGCTGGTTGCGGTGATGGAGGATCCAGCGGCACCACCGGCGCGTCTGGCGACGTCATCAAGATCGGCATCATGGGCCCGATGGCAGACCCCACGGGCATGAACGTGCTGAGGCCGGCCGAGATGATGATCAAGAAGATCAATGCCGCCGGCGGGATCATCGGCAAGCAGATCGAGATCGTTGGCCCGATCGACGACCATTGGGAGACCGCGCAGGCGATAACCGCCTACGAGACGCTGCTCAAGGAGGGGGTCCACGTCATCCTGAGCGGTTCCGACGACAACGTCGAATCGGCACTCCTCAGCAGGATCGGCCAGAATCCCGACGTGTTGTATCTCTCTATGTTCGCGTCCACCCAAGGCCACATGGTCAACGTCCGGGATGACTACGAGAAGTTCAAGGGTTACTTCATGTTCACCGCCATCGATGACGGTCTGTACTACTGCGTCGAGGAACCGGCCATCATGCTGAAAGAGAAGTTCGGCTGGAACAAGGCGTACATGATCAGAGAAGACATGGTGTGGACGGAAGGGATCGAACAGTACTTCAAGGATTCGGCTCCACAGAAGGGCTTCGAGATCGTAGGCATCGACGTAGTGCCGCTGGATGTCGAAGATCTGACGCCCTATTTCAGAAATGCGGAGAAGGCCGGCGCGCAGATGATCTGGACCATGATCTCGGTCTTCGGGGAGAAGTTGGCGAACCAAGCCTGGGACTCCAAGGTGCCGATCGCCATGTTCGGCCACAACGGCATCCTGAACGACTATGGGTATTGGGAGAGAAGCAACGGCGCCTGGGGCCCGATGGCTACCACCTCGACTTGGGGAAGCCTCGAAAAGCACAGCCCCGAGTGGCGCGATTTCCTCACCGAATGGTTCACAACGTACTCCGACGACCCGAGGACGCCCATGTGGCTGGGCGAGTGCACGTGGCGTGGGATCAAGGCATACCAGGAAGCTGTGGAGCGGGCGGGCACCATCGAGACTGACGCGGTCATAAAGGAACTCGAGATGACCTACTACCCAGACGCCCCAGTCGCCGGCGGATTCTACGGTCCGGGCGAGGGGATTTGGCCCCACACGTGGGCCATGCCTATCGACGAGGCCGAGCGGGCGAAGGCCGATCCCACACGTGGGGAAGGGCTTTGGATGAGTTCGACGCTCAATCCGATGACTCAATGGCAGCCGAAAGAGATCGCTCCGGCGGACAGCTTCGTGCTTCCCGGCACGCCTGACGACTACGGCCGTCTCGTGACGATCTGGCCACCCGCTCTGGCCGGTGGCGAGTATCAACTCCCGCCGTTCTTCCCAGAGTCACCGAACGCCTAAGCTGGCTGACGACACGCGAACCCGTATTTGATGTTCCGGTTGGCTGACCTCTTGGGGGGGCGCTCCGTCTGGGCGCCCCCTCCACTGGCCGCGGACGTGGTTCGCGCGACGCGTGGGGCCACCTTTCTCCGGCCGCGAGGCACACCCTCCCCTTCTTGCTTGGCGGGAGACCGTTCGTATGTTTGAGAACGTAGTATACGTAATCATATACGGTCTGATATTCGCTTCTCTCTACGGGATAATGACGGTTGGATTCTCTTTGGTGTGCGGGTTAGGCGGATTCTTCGACATTGCTCTTCCGGCCTATTTCATGGTGGGAGCGTTCATGATCGTCGAGCTCAGCCCATACCTTGGAAATGGGACCATGCTGATTGTCGCACCGGGCCTGGGTCTCTTGTGCGTCGCCCACTATCTTCTATTCATCCGTCCGCAGCGCGACAACCCCTACCGTGTCTTCTTCGCTACGATCCTTCTAGCTCTTGGTGTAGAGAGCCTGATGGCCAAGTTCTTCTCATCCGGATACACGTTCAAAATAGCTCCGTTACTCTCAGGTAACGTGAATATCTTCGATGTGGAGATCAGACAGCAGCTGCTTCTTGGTGGTGCCGTTGGCTGGATCGCCCTCTTCGGATTGAGATACATCTCTCACAACACCAACATCGGCAGAGCGGTCATAGGAATACCTCAGAGCGTGCGGGGCAGCCAGGTCATAGGTCTGGACGTGGTCAGGATCCAGGCGATCGTGTACGGCGTCGGCGGCGTACTGCTTGCCCTAGGGGCCTACTTCTACGGCGGCTATCTGGGCGTGAGCGTGCATATGTGGGCCTACCCCTTGGTGATCATGTTCACCATCACCACGGTAGGAGGATTGGGCAGCATCAACGGCATCATGATCGCGACGGTGCTTGTGGGCTGGCTCGAAGTCGCGGTGGTCACGTTCATCGATCCGCGTATCCGAGCGTTCGTGATCTTGAGCTTGGCGATTGCGATCTTGATATTCCGACCAAGGGGCCTCGCAGGCAAGCGGATAGGCTAGGGGCTTTGCCTGCGAAGTAGGAGGACTGGATCTAGTGTCGAGAGACTCTGTGAGATGGGCAGCGACGTTCGTGGCTTTGACCCTTGCGGCTGTCTTGTTCCGGGCAGACATATCGTTCGTGATCTCAGCCACCTTCTTTGCGATCTTCGCCATGAGCTGGAGCTTCTTCACCAGCTACAGCGGCTATCTGAACCTGGGGCACGTGATCTTCATCGGAATGGGCGGCTACACGAGCGCCATTCTCAACTACCACCTGGATTGGCCGATGCCCGTCAGCATAGTGATCGGGTCTATCGTCGGTACGCTCTTGGGCTGGCTCTACTTGAACCCGATCCACAAGCGCGTCTCGGGGTTGAGCTTCGAGATGGTCAGCTTCTTGTCGATCATAGCCCTCACCAACTTGGTGCTATCCGGTTACGCTCGGCCCCTCACCAATGGCGATCTCGGCCTCTCGCCTCTTGACGGCATCTTCTCCACATTGGGCTTCGCGATCGGGATCGCGGCCCTTCTGTGTTTGTTCGGATATGGCTACTCGAGGTTCCTGAGTTCGAATTCCGGGAAGATCGTCGATTTCGCGAGGGAAAGCCAGGACATTGTGAGGACCGCCGGCGCAGACCCGCACCGCTACACGGGGCGCCTGCTCCTGTTGAGCGGTCTCCTGGCAAGCACCGGCGGGGCGCTGTACGTGCACTACAGTGGAGCAGCTGTCGTCTCCAACACGTTCGAGCTCGCCTTCATGATCCGAATCGTGGTCATCGCGATAATCGGTGGCCGATTCAGCCTCTACGGGTCCATCGTTGGAGCCTACTTCGTTGTGTTTGCGGGTTTCCTGCTCAAGCCGGTAGTCAGCTCGCACATCGAGTTCCTGATCATCTATGGCCTGGGATTCGCGATCTACTTCCTGTGGCCCAAGGGACTCATCTCGATCCTAGAGGTTGCCATACGGCGCGTGGTGCCTGGAAGGAAGTCGGTTCAGTAGAGGTCTCGCGAAGCACATCATCGATCAAAGAGGCTGGGTAATGCCTGTTCTGGAAGTAAGGGATGTCGGGAAGGTGTTTCCGGGCGTGATAGCGCTCGGAGGCGTCACCCTGAACATAGAGCAGGGCGAGGTGCGTGGGCTGATCGGGCCCAACGGCGCCGGCAAGTCCACGTTGATCACCACCATCATGGGCGTCCACCGACCGGACAGTGGCAGCATCTGGTTCCGGGGCGAAGATATCTCGCGCATGCATATCTGGGATAGAGTCAGAAAGGGTCTGAACGCGACGCATCAGACCGCTCTGTACGTGCCCGAGCTTTCCATCCGGAGGCACATCGAACTCGGGATCATGGTGAACGGCTTTCCGGCCACCGACGTGATGCTGATAGCTGAGACCGTCGGCTTGGAAGGGGAGATGGATGAGAACCCCGATGTCCTCTCGGCGTTGGGCGCGAAGAAGCTTGAGATCGCCAAGGCCCTTTCTACCAGGCCGTCGTTCATCATGCTCGACGAGTGCTTTGCCGGGCTGTCTTTCGAAGAGGGAATGGAAGTAATCGAGATCATTAGGAAGATCGCGGAAGAGAGGCAGCTGACCGTGCTGGTCGTCGATCACAACCTCGCTCTGGTCGAGAGGGTCGCGCACGTCACAACGGTGATCGACCGCGGCGTCGTCATAGCGGAAGGCACGTTCGAAGAGCTGTTCAGCAATCAAGATGTCGTTGACGCGTACATGGGATGAGCTGATATGCGTCTATTCGAGGTCCAGGATCTACAGGTGAAGTACGGCAATATCGAGGCGGTCAAGGGTATCAGCCTCCATATTGACCAAGACGAGAAGTGCATAGCGATCGTTGGGCCCAACGGCGCCGGTAAGAGCACCTTTGTGAATGCCGTGACCGGTCTCGTCGAGTGGGCCGGCGAGGTGCTGTTCGCCGGGCAGAGCATCCGAGGCCTATCGAACCGGCGGCTCGTGCAGACCGGGCTGGTCCAGTGCCCGGAGCGACGGTACCTCTTCGACTTCATGAGCGTGAAGGACAATCTGCTGCTTGGAGCGTACAACGCGCCGAAGGACGGAACGGTTTCGATCGACCAGGTGTTCGATCTCTTCCCGGTCCTACGAGACAGGGTCAACCAGCAAGCCGGTACGTTGAGTGGCGGAGAAGCACAGATGGTAGCCATCGGCAGAGCCTTGATGGCAAGTCCGAAGCTGCTCTTCTTGGACGAGCCGACTCTAGGCTTGGCGCCTATCATCAGGAAGAACCTGATCGAGGCTCTCAAGGAGATCGGGGAGCGCGGCGACATAGCCGTCTGTCTTATCGAGCAGAACGTGAAGGTGAGTTTCGAGGTAGCCCACAGGGTCTACCTCATGCGTGAAGGACGCATCGTGAAATCGGGCCTAGCTGAGGAACTCGAAGCCGACAGTGAGATCCAGAAGGTGTTCCTGGGAGTCTGACCGGTAGAGGAGGAGTTCGGAGATGATGCAGTTCACGGTACCGCGTAATGTGTTCTATGGGGCCGGAGCGATCTCCCGGGTGACGGAGCTTCCGGCGGCCCGTGCCATGATAGTGAGCGACGCGGTGATGCTGAAGCTCGGCTGGGTAGATCGCGTGAAGAGCTTCTTGGAGGCGAACGGCACCGAGGTGGCGGTGTTCGCTGAGGCCGAGCCCGATCCGTCGCGGATCACCGTCGGTCGGGGTGTGGAGATGATGAGGGAATTCCAGCCCGATCTCGTCGTGGGCCTGGGCGGCGGGTCTTCCATCGATGCCGGCAAGGCCATGTGGGTGTTCTACGAACTGCCCGACATGACGTGGGAAGTGGCGTCTGTTCCCTTCTCCATCCCGCCGCTTCGAGCGAAGGCGCGTTTCATCGCGATCCCGTCCACGAGCGGAACCGGCACCGAAGTGGGCATCGGCGCCGTGATCACCGACACGGAGGCGACTCCGGCGGTCAAGAAGTCCATCGACTCTTACGAACTCGTGCCCGACATGGCGATCGTCGATCCGGAGCTCTGCTTGACAGTGCCCCCCGACGTGACCGCCAACACCGGGATGGATGTCATCGTGCATGCTCTCGAGGCCTACGCGGCTGCGGCGGCCAACGACTTCTCTGACGGACCGGCGATCAAAGCCCTTCAACTGGCATTCGAGTGGCTACCCAGGGCTGTGGAACATGGCAGCGACGCCACCGCGAGGGAGAAGATGCACTACGCGGCAGCCGTGGCCGGGCAGTCGTTCAACAACTGTGGGCTCGGCATCAACCATTCGCTTGCCCATCAACTGGGGTCTGTGTGGGGGGTTCCGCATGGCAGAGCCAACGCGGCGCTCATGCCATACGTCGTCGCCTACAACGCGGCGGTTTCGAGTTCGCGCTACGCCGACGTGGCCCTTGCTCTTGGGGTGCGGGGCGTCAGCGTGGACCAGTTGGTCTCTGGATTGATCGACAAGATCTTCGATCTGGCTAGGGCCTTGGGGATGCCGACCAGGATCAAGGACCTCGGTATCCCTGAAGACGAGTTCATGGCATCGGTCGATCTGATCGCCAAGAACGCGTTGGAAGACGCGTGCACCGGTGACAACAAGCGCCAGCCGACCCTGGAAGACATGAAGCACATCTACATGTGCGCCTGGGACGGAGTACTGCCGCACATCTAGCTAAAGTCCAGCCACCGAGGCGCCGCGAGCGCAATCAGCGGCGCCTCGGTTCACCCGAGCGCCGCCCCAGGGTGCGACCTACGACCGGATCAGCTTCCGGGCCGCGGCGAACATGATGTTGTTCTCCAGATGCACGTGCCTATGGATGTCGGCCTCAAGCGCCTGCAGTTCTCGGAAGAGCACCGAGTACGTGGCGCAGGCCCCGGCCGGCGGGTGGTAGTTCGATGTGATGCCCCGCATGCCCTTCAGGAGGCGGCCGACCTCATCGTGCTCCGTCTCCAGCATCTGCAGGGAGTCCTCGAGTGCCGCGCCCTTCGTGCCCGAGGCGCCGGATTCGACGATCTCGCGCAGGGCGGGGAACACGACGGTCTCCTCGGTTTCCAGGTGGGCCTCGATCTCCTTGCGAAGTTGCTCCAGCAAGCGCCCGAGTTCGAAGAGTTCGGGGTGCAATTCGCCATGCACGCGGAGGACCGTGGCCATCTTCTCACCCACGAACGGGAGCTTCTCCCGGAGATACGTGTGGTGCGCGCGCTCGACGTGGTCGGCGAGCGCGGAGGGATCGCGTTCCGACCAGTCTTCGTGGAGGCGCTGCTCGGATGCGAGGGCCGCTACCGCAGCTTCGATCTCGGCCAGCAGGTCGCCCACGGAGACGCCGGTTCCTCTCAACGCCTCGGAGAGGGGTTTGTCTCCCCCGCAACAGAAATCGACCCCGAAGCGCTCGAACACGTCGATCGAGGCGGGGATCGTGGTTGCGATCTGGCCTACGCTGGTTTCTTGTGTGATCTCCATCCCTGACTCCTCAGCGCCTCGATGGCGGTGCCGCTTACCCACACGGCCAGCCGACTTTATGGTCTTCTGACAATCCAATGATACCCGAAAGCGAGGGAATGCAACTACCTAGCCAGGGTATTAGTGGGAAGCAAAGCAGCAAACCTAGCGCCTAGCCGCACTCACCACCACCTCGCCACCAGACGCGGACGCGTCACTCTTGACTGGACGGCCAGTTAGCACAGATAATCACTGAGGCGCCGCGGACCGTCGAGAGTCGTCTCGATGCTCCGTCGTCCGTGCCCCGATGTACCGCGCTGTCAATCGACACGGTCCAGTATCGAAGTCACGCCCATAGGAAGGTGGAGTTCATGTTCACGAAGGCGTTCATCCCGTACGGTGGGTACTACAGCACTCCGTTCGCCCGCTGGCAGGGGAGTCTCTCGACAGTGCACTCCCTGCCCCTCGGTGGGGCAACAGCGGCCCGGTGGCTGGCCGGCAAGGGCTGGGATCCCGGCTCGATCGACTACGTCAACTTCGGCTGCTCGGTGGCGCAACCCCATGTCTTCTTCGGCGGGCCCTTGGCCGCGACGATCATGGGTGCCGAGAACGTGCCCGGCGTGTGGATCAGCCAGGCGTGCAGTACCTCCACCACCTGCGTGTATCAGGCCGCCATGGCGGTTGAAGTAGGCACGGCGGGCCTGGTGTTCAACCTGATGGTCGACCGCACGTCCAACGGCCCCCACAGCACGTGGCCCAACCCCAACGGCCCCGGTGGCCAGGTGGACGTCGAAGACTGGATCATGGACAACTTCGAGGGACACCCCTGGGCGCCCATGGCCATGGTGGCCACCGCGGAGGAAGTGGCCAAGGAAGCCGGCATCACCCGCGAGGAGTGCGACGCCGTCGCCCTCCGTCGCTACGAGCAGTACATGGACGGCATGGCCGACGATCGCGCCTTCCAGAAACGTTACATGTTCCCTGTCGAGTACCAGGTAAGCCGGAAGAAGACCATCACACTCGATGCGGATGAGGGCATCTTCCCGACCACGGCCGAGGGCCTTGCCGGCCTGAGGCCCGTCGTGCCTGATGGCGTGCTCACCTACGGTTCGCAGACGCACCCGGCCGATGGGAACTCCTCGATCATCGTCACCACTCAGGAGCGGGCGCGCGAGATGGGCGGCGACGGCCCCAGCGTCCAGGTGCTCTCCTTCGGATATGCCAGGGCGAAGAAGTACTTCATGCCTGCGGCCCCGGTGCCCGCGGCCCGTATGGCGCTGGAGCAGGCCGGCCTCTCGCTCGGCGATATGAAGGCGATCAAGACGCATAACCCCTTCGCGGTCAACGACATGTACATGGCCAAGGAGATGGACCTCGATCCGATGAGCTTCAACAACTACGGTAGTCCCTTGGTCTACGGACATCCGCAGGGCCCCACCGCCGGACGCTGCATCATCGAACTGATCGAGGAGCTCGCGATCCTGGGCGGTGGCCTCGGCCTGTTCGCCGGGTGCGCCGCCGGAGACACAGGTGCCTCCCTCGTCATCAAAGTCGGATAGGGGAGTGCGCTGAAGATGAGTCAAAACGTACTGTATCCGGGGTTCCACAACCCACTGCTCGGTTCGCCGCGCACCGATCTGCCCAAGCACGTGGCCATCATCGGGGCCGGCACCATCGGACCCGACATCGGCTACTATTTCAAGACAGCTGTGCCCGGCCTGAAGCTCACCCTGATCGACATCCGCGAGGAAGCCCTCGCCGGTGTCGTACCCCGCTTTCAGAGCTATATCGACAAGGGCATCAAGCGCGGGAAGATGAACGCGGAGAAGGCCGCCAAGGTGCTTGAAGGCGTCGTGACCAGCAGCGACTACGACGCCTTGGCCGATGCCGATCTGGTGATCGAGGCGGCGACGGAGAGCATCCCGCTCAAGAAGAAGATCTTCGCGATGGTGGAAGAGCGCGTGGCGTCTGACGCCATCATCTGCTCGAACACGAGCTCCATCCCCGCCTCCTGGCTCTTCGACGAGATGAAGTTGCCGGGCCGCACGGCCATCACCCACTTCTTCGCCCCTGCCTGGCGCAACCCCGCCGTCGAAGTGATCACCTGGGAGGGTGGCGACCGTGAAGTGGTCGACTATCTGCGCTGGATGTTCGCCGTCACCGGCAAGGTGCCGTTGGTCACCGACGACGCCATCGCCTTCATGCTCGACCGTATCTTCGACAACTGGACCTGCGACGCCGCCAACCTCCTGATGCGGGGCGACGTGACCGCGAAGCAGGTGGACGCGGTGGCCGAGGAGTTCGTGCACGCCGGGCCGTTCTTCGTGTTGAACATGGCCAACGGCAACCCCATCAGCTACGAGTGCAACACGCGGCAGATGGTGGAGAGTCCGGCCTACAAGCCCACCGAACTCCTCCTCAGCGTCGACCGCTGGGAGGTCAATAGGCCCGGCACGCCTGTCGAGGTGTCCGACGAACTCCGCGGAGCTGTGCGGGACCGCCTGCTCGGCATATTGTTCAGCCAGTGTCTGGACATCGTCGCCCGTGGCATCGGTGCGCCCGAGGACCTGCACCTGGGCTCCCTCTTGGCCCTCGGCTTCAAGGAGAGCCCGCTCGACTTCATGGCGAAGGCCGGCCAGGGCGAAGTCTCCCGGGTGCTCGAGCGCCTGGCCGCGGAGCGCCCGGGGCTGCCCGGCCCTGAGCTGCTCGACCATTATGAGGCAGCCACCGCCTTCAACCGCTTCGTACTAGTCGATCGTCTGGACGACGTGGTGGTGATCACCATCCGCCGCCCAGCCCAGATGAACGCGCTTAGCGACGATGTCAACAACGAGATCCTGGCGGTACTCCGCGCCTTCGAGGCTGATGACTCGGTGACCGGTTTCGTCATCGTAGGCTACGGCACCCGCGCCTTCTGCGCCGGGGCCGAGATCGGACGCTTCACCGAGATGTTGGGCGACGGACCCGCGGCCGTGGACTACTCACGCGACTCAGGGAGCCTCCTCCTACACCTCGATACCATGACCAAGCCGGTTGTCGCGGCCGTGAACGGTCTGGCGCTCGGCGGCGGCATGGAACTGGCGACCCGCTGCCACGACATCGTGGCGCATCCGAAGGCCTACTTCCAGATGCCCGAGGTCACGCTCGGAATCCTGCCCGGCATCGGTGGTCTGGTGGTGCCCTACCGCAAGTGGCCCGCCGCGGCCAAGATCTTCACCGACATGATCACTCGCGCCGACCGGCTCCCGGCTGTCCTAGCCTTGGAACTCGGCATGGTGTCCGCGGTCGAGGCCGATTACGAGGCGCTCGTGCGGCTCGCGGCCGAGCGCGCCCGCAGCCTCGCCGGTACCCTGCCGTTGCCCGCCGCCGACCTCAGCTTGGTGGCCGACGAAGCCCTGGTGGCCGGTGAGGCGGTCTCGGCCGACGGCATGGTGCTCTCCCGCGAGGTGATCGACATCATCGTGGCGGCCATCAAGGACGGCCTCGGCGCCCCCGACCTGCCCGCCGCTCTTGAGATCGGCTACCAGGCCTTCGGCAAGGTGGCCGAGACCAAGGCCGCGGTTGAGGGGATCGGCGCTTTCGTGAGCGGGAAGAAGGCGGACTTCACGGGGATGTAGACCCGTGAGAAGGTAGAGACCGCGGGCAGGTAGATCGAGGACGGGCCGGGGTCCGCGGGTAGCGGGCCCCGGCCGTTCTGTGCGTCTCTCGCGGCGCATCCAAGTCCGATGCACCCCACATGCCGGCCCGCCTTGCTTGTGCCGCGCTGACCGGCCGTAGTATTGTCGTACCACTTCCGAGATACCGGAGGCGGGATGGCGGGTCGACAGCGGCAGCGTATGGGGACGCGATGACCGAGTCGGGCGCGTGAGCGCACGTTCGGTGACCTTCTGCACCACGTGTGGGGCCGAGCTGGCGCCCGGCGTGCTGTACTGCACGGCGTGCGGTGCCCGACGACCGGGGTCGCCCCCGATGCCCGCTGCGTGTTCCGAGTGCGGCTCGACTCTGGTGCCCGGGAAGGCCTTCTGCATCTCCTGCGGTGCCCGGATCGCGTCGGTGGGGGCTTCGCCGGGCGCTACACCGGAGCCCGCGGGCTCGCCGCCCGCGCTCCCCCCCGAGACAGCCGCGCCTCTGCCCACCGCGACCCCGCCTCCGCCCCCACGGCCCCACTCCGGGGGGGTCACGGCCGTGCTCTCTGGGACGGCCTCGGCAGCGGGTATCGTGAGTTCGGTCGGCTCGTTCGGAGGGTTGGCGCTCACGCTGCCCTGGCAGACGATCTCGAGGGGACAGACCGCCGACGTCGCCGGGCTCGCCCGTGCCGCCGCGCCGTCGTTGTTGGCAATGGCTCCCCGGCCCAACTTGCGCCGCCCGGCCGCCGGCCTTGCGGTGACGGTGGTGATGGATGTGCTCATCGCCCTGCTCTCGGGAGGCGCAGTCAACGTGCCCATGCTTGCGATGCGGGTACTTTCGGGGGCCGCGACCTCGGTCTTGGGTATGGTCGCAGGCCGGGGGGGTGGCCGGTTGCGCGCTCTTACCGGGATCGCTTCGATAGTGACGGGCGGGGTGCAACTCGTCTCGCTGGGCGTGGCTGCCTTCGGCGCCCGTTCGGACCCGGGCAGCCTGGTGACTCTGATCCCCAGTCTGGTGGTCGTGGCTTCCGGGCTGGTGCTGGCTGTCTCGACGGCGATCGCGGGGTTCCGGAAGTGAGCGTTCGCGCGCGGCGTACACCGGTGACTCCTCTGTCGCGAACCGTCCGACTCTGTCTTCTCGTCGGGAGCGTCGTCTTTGCGGTGCTGGCCGGGAGCGCCCCCGCGCTCGCCGAGCCCGTCGCCACCGTCAAGTTCAACGTGCAGCCCGCAGCGTGGCAGTTCAAGGAGAACGCCGCGCCCAACGGAGAACCGAACTACCTGACATCGGTCAAGCGCGAAGAGAGTACGGAGGACGGCCTACCGGCCTTCGGATCATCGGTGTTCGTATCCATCGTGCCGGGAGATCCGTACAAGGATCTCGAGGTGTTCCTTGACGGGTTCGACTGGGAACGCATTGCGAATACCCCGATTCAGGACCCTCTCGGAGGCGGAGAAGCCACCTCCGTGCCTTTCACCACCTACTCCGACCGACCGGTTGCCAACCGCAACGGCACGATCGAGTTGTTCGGCAAGCCGGCATACTTCACCGAGGGGACTGTCGAGACGACGGGTGAGTCCTTCACCGGGGTTCTAGAGATGAGCCGATCGATCACCTACTACATCCCACTTGGTGATGTCGGAGTTCTCGTGGGACGCGGTGTGATGGTTCGACCCGCCTACTTCGATCAACTCGATGCGCTGTGGGCAGAGAATCAGACGGTATTCGAGGGCCTCGATATCGAGTGGACCGATGGCGGCTCGACTCAGGTTGGTGGTGGCAGCCAGAGCGCAGAGGGTGGCCTCCCCTGGGAGACCGCTGGCGCGGCAGCCGGCGCCGTCGCGGCCGCGGCGGCTGCTGTGGCCGGTGCTGCAGCCTCCGGCCGCGGCAAGAAGAAGAAGCTCGACCCCAAAGAGCACGTGGGCTATGTGCTCGAACTCTCCACTGAACATCTCGATCTCTCATCCGCGTACTCCGCCGGGTTCTCGGCGCGCGTGTGGAAGGTGCTCGCCTCGGGAGCAGTGGAGCCAGCCGATGACGCCACCGTGACGCTGCGGCCGCCTCCGGGGGTCGGGGTGGCGCCGACCTCCGGCCCGTCGCCTCTGGAGGCCGCGGTGTGGCAGACGGGGGACGTGGCGCCGGGTGCCGCTCTCGGGGTCGCGGCTCGGGCCTCCAAGGGTGCGACATCCGCTCAAGTGTCCCTCACCGGCGAGCAGGAGAGCACGCTCGAGGTGACCCTCGAGCCCCCCGGGAAGTCGCTCAAGCCGAATGGTCGCGACGTCGCGAGGGTGGTGGCCGTGCTGAAGCCCAGCCCGGCGGCGCAGGCCAACCCCGCCTTCGACCTCGAGACGGCACGGCGTTCGATCCGCTTCGGCCGCCCGTCGGCGGCCGACTGGCTCGATGTGGGTGAAGAGGTAGACGTGCCCGACGGCAAGGCCATCCCCATCGCTGCGTCACCCCCCGATCCCGACCATCCCGTCACCCCTCCGGAGTCCGTTCGCGTCGCCGCGACCGCACAGCTGGGCGTGCAGATCCTCGAGGGGAGCGTCACGGTGGCTTTGGAGCGTCCGCCCGTCCTCGACTGTCGGCCTGACTCCGTGGAGTTCTCGGTGGGCACTCGAGAGATCGCTGAATCCGTGCTGTGGGTCGAGAATCCCGGCGGCCTCGAGTGGGCGTTCACGTCGAAGTGGCGGGAAGGCGACCGGCCCGTCGCCCGGGTCGAGATCAAGCGGGAGACGGCGTCAACGGCCGTGGTCACCCTCACCGAGGACGCCGTCGCCCTGCCCGACATCGGTCGTCCCGAAGAGGTGTCGACCCTCGTCCTTGCGGCGGACGGCGAGGGCTGGGACCGTCTCGAGCGGTATCTCAAGGTGAGCGTCACCCGTGAGGGCCTGTTCGTGGACCCGGTGGGGCGTCACCCGGACGGCACCTTCCACCTTGAGGCGCGGGGCGAGGGCGAACCCACCGAGATCGACGTGCGGGTCTATGCGCGCGATGAGTCCGGAACGATCCGGCTGGAGCCGGAGCTCTCCGACGCGGTCGAGTGGCGACCGGGCGGTCCTGAGAAGACGCCGGGGCACACGGCGCTCGGGTTCCGCGAGTTCACGATCGAGCACACCGGACGACGCGGTGTTGAGAACCCATCGGCGACGTTCAGGGCGGTCCTGGCACGGAAACTCCCCACCTCCGGGGAGCCCGTGCCGGCGATCCTGCGCGCGTCGGTGCCTGGGTTCGACAAGCCGGAGTTCTCCGCCGACGTGGCACTGAAGCTGCTGGGCGTCGACACCTCGCCCTTCTCCCCGGAATGGAAACTGGAACGCGAGCGCTGTCTCAAGATCATCGAGGACTTCGCCCCGCGCGAACACCAGCAGAAGTTCCGTGACCTGGTGGTGGAGCGGGGCCCGCTCATGGGGGCCGAGGGTCTCTACGAGATGCGCAAGCGCGTCTGGGACATCTCGGAGAACGCCTTCAGCCAAGAGGCTGCCGATTGGGAGGAGATCGCCTGGTACATCGAGCAGGTGGAGGGGGTGCTCGATTGGATCTCCTACTGCGGCGACATCGCTCTCGGGGTGGCGAGCGGTTCCATCCTCGGCTCCCTCGGCGCGATCGGTCTGGGGATGGCGAAACCCGTCCTCGTCTCGGCCATGGAGGCGTACGTCGACGGGCGCGACCTCACGTGGTGGGCGAAGCAGCAGATCGTCCTGGGCTTGAACGTCGTCGAGGGCCAGTGGACCGACCCCGACTTCATCGCCCACCTCACCGGGCGCAACAAGGCCGTGGTGTGGCTGGCCTTCATCGGCTACACGTTCGCGAAGGAATGGGCTCTCGACCCGGAGCACAGTATCACCGGGGCCATGGAGCGCACGCTCAAGATGCTGCGTGACCAAGCCATCATCAGCTTCCTGCGCATGGTGACGGGCGCTACCCCCGGGGCGACCCCGGGGGCGAAGAAAGGGACGCCCGAGGTGGAGGCACCCAAGCGCCCGACGGCGCCCAAGCCAGGACGGAAGCCCCCCGCTCCGGGCAGCGTCGTGAGGCCCGGCCAGAAGCCGCCTCGCCCACCGCCGGCCCCGGGCAGCGTCGTGCATCCCGGCCCCGGCGCCAAGAAGCAGACGGTTCGGCACAAGCCGGCGGCACACGCTCCCGAGTTCGACGCGCCCGATCCCGGCACCCGGGCCCAGAAGATGGCGAAGGGCGTGAAGGACAAAGTCACGAAGGGGGCCGACGGCAAGCCCACGGTAGACCACTCCACCATGGAGAAGATCATGCGCGACCCCGACGGCGCGCGCGAACTTCGGAAGAACGACCCCAAAGCGTGGGAGGCCTACGACAACGCGCGGCAGGAGGTGTACGGCAAGCACGACGCGCAGTTGGCGAAGTGGGTGGAGCAGAACGTGCCTGAGGCCAAGGGTCAGAAGGTGAAGGTGGAACCGTTTGGTGATGCGCACGGCACAGATCGCGACTATCGTGCCGGCATCGTGAAGAAGGACCCTGTGACCGGCAAGGACATCTTCATCGAGATCCCCAAGGAGAAGTGGGCAGGGAAGTCGCAGGAGATCTTCTCCGAGGTCACGGGCGGTCCGAAGGACCCGGCCAAGGCCGCGGAGTGGTCGCGTCAGCGGCAGCAACTCCCCACCGATGGCTATCACGCCGAAGCTTCCGTGGACATGTCCGACCAAGCGTGGGTCAAGAACCCGGCGACTGGGAAGTTGGAAAGGACCCAGACCACAAGCAACCTGTCGCTCACCAAGCAGGGCAAGTCGACGCTTCGGGACCCCGACGGCCTGGGCAAGACCTACGAGACCAAGGTGGCCGAGTCGTATCATGACGGCAATACGCTGGACGCCTACAAGCAGGCAGAGAAAGCCACGCATTCCTTCGTCGAGACGAAGACAGGCTACATGGCTCAGGACTACAAGATGAAGCCCACGCCCCCCGAGATGCTGAAGGGCATGCATATCGTCGAGAAGGTCGCCTCGGGCGCGTGGAAACCGGAGGCCGGCGATGCTGCTCTCAAGGCGGCCGGTCTGGGGGACAACCTCCCGGAGTTCATGAACAAGCTCTCGGGGCAGTTCGCGGGGTTCAAGTTCGCGAAGAAGTAGGGCGCGAGCAGGGGGCGCGAGCAGGGGGCGTCCGGCCGCGCGGGGGCCTAGCCCGTGAGCCCAGTCGCCTCGGGATGACCGCCCAGTTGCTCTGGCTGCAGACGCCAACCGCCATCCGCTCCGAATGCGTAGGCTGCCTCGCTGTGCTGACTCAGGTCGAGCCCCAGCATCTCGGCTTCTTCGTCCACGCGGGCGCCCATGAACGCTTTGAGCAGGCTTACGATGCCGTAGGTGATCCCGAATGACCAGGCCATGACCGCCAACACGGCCACTGCCTGCTTGGCCAGCAGCCCTGGGTTGCCGAAGAAAGCACCGTCCGCGCCCGCCGAGTTGACAGCCGCCTGCGCGAGGAGCCCGGTTGCAATCGCACCGAACGTGCCGCCCACCCCGTGAACGCCGACGACGTCGAGGCTGTCGTCGTAGCCCAGCTTCAACTTCGCGAGTACGCCCAAGTAGCAGAGGCTGCCCGCCACAAGTCCGATCACGATGGCCGACATCGGCCCCACGAATCCTGCGGCTGGGGTGACGGCCACGAGACCCGCCACCAACCCGGAGGCCACGCCGAGGCTGGTCGGCTGGCCTCGATGCACCCACTCGGCGGCGGCCCACGATAGAGCCGCGGCGGCGGCGGCGAGGTGCGTGGTCACGAACGCTTGGGTCGCGAGACCTCCCGAGGAGAGGGCGCTGCCGGCGTTGAAGCCGAACCAACCGAACCAGAGGATGCCCGCGCCCATGAGGGTCATGGGCAGGTTGTGTGGATGCATGGCCACCGTCCCGTGGCCACGCCGCCGGCCGATGACCAACACAGCAGCGAGGGCCGCTACGGCCGAGCTGACGTGAACCACCGTTCCGCCGGCGAAGTCCAAAGCACCGAGTTCCCGGATCCATCCTCCCACTCCCCACACCCAGTGGGCTGTCGGACTGTAGACCAGCACCGTCCACAGTAGGCTGAAGACGAGGAACGTCGAGAACTTCATGCGTTCGGCGAATGCCCCGGTGATGAGCGCCGGAGTGATCACGGCGAACATCCCCTGGAACATCATGAAGGCCAGATGGGGTACGGTGGCTGCGTAGTCGGCGTTCGGCGCCTGTCCGACACCGCGCAAGCCTATCCACTCCAGTGAGCCGATCACTCCCCCGTGGTCGGATCCGAAGGCTAGGCTATAGCCGATCACGGCCCACACGATGGACACAAGACCAATGAGTACGAAGCTCTGCATGAGGACGCTCATGACGTTCTTGCTCCGCACCATGCCCCCGTAGAAGAGGGCAAGCCCCGGGGTCATGAGCATGACCAGCGCGGTCGAGACGAGAATGAAGGCGGTATCTCCGCTGTCGATGGCATCCACGTGGCAGCTCCGAACGGTCGCTGTTGTAGCCTACCGGACACTTTCGCCGAGACGGACGGCCGTTTCATTGGCCATGTGGCGAGAAGCGGAGTGCGCCGCACTGAACGTTCGGATACATGAAGTTCGTAGGCGGGTATGTAAGCCAAGAGGTGGCGGGTCGCCCGAAAGTGAAGGACGTTCGCCGGATCGTCGGAACGGAGGGGGTCGAGCGAGACCATGCCCATCTATCTGGACAACAACGCCACCACGCAAGTGCATCCACGGGTGGCGACGGTCATCGAGGCGTACCTGCGCAGTCCCGGCGGCAACCCTTCGAGTGACCACGCCGCGGGCCGTGAAGCGGCCGCGGCGGTGGCCCGGGCACGAGGGCAGGTGGCCGCGCTCCTGGGCTGTGACGCCACCGAGATCGTCTTCACCGGCAGCGGCTCCGAGAGCAACAACCTGGCTCTCAAGGGAGTCGCCTACGCCCACCGCGACAAGGGCCGCCACCTGGTGATCTCTGCGACGGAGCACCCCGCAGTGACGGCTCCGGCCCGCTTTCTCGAGCGGGAAGGATGGGAGCTCACCGTGGTGCCCGTGGGCGGCGACGGCCGCGTGCGTCCCGGGGACGTGGCCCGGGCGCTTCGACGCGATACCGTGCTCGTGTCGATCATGCACTCCAACAACGAGACCGGCGTGATGAACCCAGTGGTGCCGATCGCCGCCCTCTGCCACGCGCGGGGCGTGCTCTTCCACATCGACGCGGCTCAGAGCGTCGGCAAGGTGCCCATCCACGTGCTTGACGACGCCATCGACCTGCTCACGGTGGCGGGTCACAAGATGGGGGCGCCGAAAGGCGTGGGCGCCCTGTTCGTGCGTGCTGGTGTGCCACTCGAGCCGGTGATCCACGGCGCGGGTCACGAGGGTGGCCGCCGCGCCGGCACAGAGAACGTGGCCTACATCGCCGGGTTGGGTGAGGCCTGCGCCCTGGCGCTGGAGCGCGGTCTGGCGACGTTTGCTACACAGGTGCGGCCGCTGCGAGATCGACTGCACGAGCTACTCGTAGCGGGCATCCCCGGCCTCGAGCTGAACGGTCACCTCACCGACAGGCTGCCGAACACGTTGAACGTGAGTGTGCCTGGGGCGCTCGGTCGGGAGGTGCTGGACACGTGCGCCGAAGTGGAAGCGTCCACCGGATCGGCGTGTCACGAGGGCGAGGACAGCCCCTCAGGCGTGCTCCTGGCGATGGGACTCTCGCCGGAGCGGGCGCTGGGTGCCCTTCGGCTCACCCTCGGAATCCAGACCACGGCGGGTGACATCGATCGGGCCGCGGCCGCGCTATTGATGGCGGTGGATGCTCACCTGGGCTGAGGCACGCGGGTACGCACCTGCGACCTCCCGAGCTATCGGAGGCATACGCACACGCTCTTCTTGACTGGCTGCCACCAACCACCATATACTGGGTGAGTACGCTCAGCAGGCCGCGGGTGCGCTCTACAGAACTCCCAGTCGCAGGAGTACGACTCCGGGTGATTGGTGCGTGGGACTCGGCCCCGCTGACCCTACTCATGCGCCGACAACGATCGACCGCCTGCACGCGCGGGCGCACCCCAACGGCACGCCCGCACAGGAGGCGGATAGATGCGACTACCCAGGTTCGAGTACTACCAGCCCGGCTCGCTCGCCGAAGCGGTGACCATGCTCTCCGAGGTGCCGGGCGCGCGTCCGGTGGCGGGCGGCACCGACCTCCTGGTCAACATGAAGCACCGGGTCGAGCAGCCCGCTGCCTTGGTGAGCCTCTCGCGTGTGCCGGAGTTGGCGGGTGTGCGCTCGGAGGACGGGGCCACCGTCATAGGTGGGAGCGTCACCCTGACGAAAGTGCAGCACGACGAGGGGCTGAGGGCCAGGTTCCCCGCCCTCACACAGGCCGCGTCGGTGGTGGGCTCGTACCGCCACCAGACCATGGGGACCCTCGCGGGCAACCTGCTCCAGAACACACGCTGCCGCTTCTTCAACCAGTCGGTGGAGTGGCGCTCCGTGCGCGCCCTCTGCTACAAGGCGGGCGGCGACTACTGCCACGTCATGAAGAAGGAAGGTGTCTGCTTCTGCACCTACCACGGCGATACCGCTGCCGCCCTGCTCGTACTGGACGCCGAGGTGCGTGTGGAAGGGCCGGACGGCGTGCGACAGTTCCCTCTGGCGCAGCTCTATTCGGGTGAGGGCAAGGTTCCGCTGACCCTGGGGGCCGCGGAAGTGATGTCCGCGGTTGTGATCCCGAATGCGTCGGCGACGAACGGTGCGGCGACGGACGCGGCTCCCGCGACCGACGCGGCGGGTGGAGGCTCGCCCGCCGGCGGCTCGGCCTACCTGAAGCACGCTTTGCGGGGGGCCATCGACTTCCCCATCGTGGGTGCCGCGGTGTGGCGCAACGGTGATGCGACCCGTGTGGCCTTCACCGGCGTGGACCGCATGCCGATGCGGGCTGCCGCGCTGGAAGAGGCGCTCGCCGGGCGGGCGCTCACGCCCGCGGTGATCGAAGAGGTCGCGTCGCTGGCTCCGAAGGGTGCCACGATCACCCGCACCACGGTGCAATCGGGGAGCTTCAAGCGGGAACTCATGTCGGCCCTGTTCACTCGAGCCGCGGGGAGCCTGCTCTGATGGCCGCCCAAGAGGCGGGAACCCAGAAAGGACTATCGATGGATCGAAAGCGGGTCCTCACGCTGAACGTCAACGGCGACGACTACGAGGTGGTCTGCGCACCGAACACCACCCTGCTCGAAGCGCTGCGCGAGAAGGCGTTCCTCACGGGCACGAAGCGGGGCTGCGACCTCGGTGCCTGCGGCGCCTGCACCGTGATCGTCGATGGTCACGCAGTCCTGGCCTGCCTTACTCTGGCCGCCGACATGGAAGGCCGCACGATCCGCACCATCGAGGGCATCTCCGAGGGCGGCGAACTCTCCCCGTTGCAGCAATCCTTCGTCGACCATGGGGCTCTACAGTGCGGGTTCTGCTCGCCGGGCTTCATCATGAGCGCCACCGAACTGTTGACCGAGAACCCCCACCCCGAACGGGCCGAGATCCAGCGCCGGTTGGCCGGGAACCTCTGCCGCTGCACCGGCTACGTGAAGATCGTGGAGGCCGTGGAAGCGGTCGCCCAAGGGGCGGAAGGCGGTGCGCGATGAAGGTGCTGAACGTAGTCGGGCAGCGGGTGCCCATGCACGACGCCGCCGCCAAGATCACCGGGCAGGCCCGGTACACCGACGACCTGACGCTCCCGGGCATGCTCTTCGGCAAGTTGGTGCGTTCCACCATCGCCCACGGACGCATCAAGAGCATCGACGTGTCCAAAGCGAAGGCACTGCCCGGCGTGAAGGGCGTGATCACGGGCATGGATATCCCCGACCGGGTGTACGGCATCGTGCCGAAAGCCAAGGACGAGCACGCTCTCGCCCGTGAGAAGGTGCGCTACATCGGCGACGAGGTCGCCGCGGTGGTCGCCGTCGACCAGGAGACCGCCGAGGAGGCGGCACGCCTGATAACCGTGGAGTACGAGGAACTGCCTGCGGTGTTCGACCCGCTGGAAGCCATCAAGGAAGGCGCCCCCCTGGTTCACGACAACACGCCGGGGAACGTCAGCGCCCAGATCCACAAGGAGTTCGGCGATCTCGAGGGTGGCTTCGCCGCGTCCGACTACGTCTTCGAGGACAGCTTCTACACTCAGGCGCAGAACCACGCTCCCATGGAACCGCACGCGGCCCTGGCGAGCTGGGACGCCTTGAACGGCGATCTCACCCTATGGTCGGCCACACAGATCCCGTACTTCCTCAAGCGGAACCTTTCAACGACTCTTCTTATCCCCGAACAGAACATCCGGGTGATCAAGCCCACGGTGGGTGGCGGCTTCGGCCAGAAGATCGACATGTTCTCCAAGGACTTCTGCGCGTGCTGGTTCGCGAAGGAGTTGGGGCGCCCGGTCAAGTTCGTGTACGACCGCGAGGAGGTGTTCCAGAGCACCCGGCAGCGTCACCCGATGTATCTCACGGTGAAGACCGGCGTGAGCACGGAGGGCAAGATCATCGCGCAGAAGATCACCGCGCACGCCGACGGCGGCGCCTACAACTCCACCGCGCCGCTCATGATCACCCTCTCCTGCTTCTTCGTGATGATCCCGTACAAGATCGAGAACCTCGTCTACGAGGGTTACCACGTCTATACCAACAAGCCGGTGGGCGGAGCGATGCGGGGCCACGGTATCCCCCAGCCGCGTTTCGCCATCGAGCGCCAGATCGATCTCATCGCCAAGCGCATCGGCGTGGACGCCTCGGAGATGCGGCTGCTGAACGCCATCGAGGCCGGTGAACCGCATCCGGCGGGTTTCATCATCAACACGTGCGGCTTTGCCGACAGCGTGCGCGAAGCGTCCCGGGCTATCGGTTGGAAGGAGAAGAGGGGCAAGCTCCCCTTCGGCCGTGGTGTGGGCATCGCCTGCGCCTCGTTCCCGAGCGGGGTGGCGAACATGTCGCACCTGGCTTCCGGGTGCGTGGTCCAGCTCTCGAGTGAAGGACGGGTGAGCATACTTTCCGGCGCCGCCGACATCGGGCAAGGGGCCGAGACCGTCATCGCCCAGATCGTGGCCGAGCGGGTTGGTGTGCCCATGGAAGACGTGCACATCACCGCCGCCGACACTGGTCTGTGTCCCTTGGACGCGGGCACCTTCGGCTCCGGCGTGACGGTGCGGGCCGGTAACGCGGCCCTCAACGCCGCCAACGACATCCGCGCGCAACTCTTCCCTGTCGTGGCCGAGGCCCTGGGGTGCGAGGTCGACGAGATCGAGGCCGCCAACCGCCTCTTCTGGGTGCGCGGCACCCCCGATCGCAGTGTAGGCATGCGCGACGTGCTGCGTCAGTACCAGTACGTCGACCGTTCGCTGCCCATCGTGGGCCGGGGTGCGTGGGTGCCGCCGGCTGATTCGGCCACGACGCTGCTCACCAACAACGGCAACCTGAGCCCGAACTACTCGTTCATGACGCAAGCCGCCGAGGTCGAGGTCGACCTGGAGACCGGCCGCGTCAACGTGATCAAGGTGCTCACCGCCCACGACTGTGGCCAACCGATCAACCCCATGCTGGTGGAAGGGCAACTCGAGGGCAGCATCCTTGGCGGCATCGGCTATGCGCTGTACGAGGATTCCACCTGCATCGACGGACAGCAGCACAACCCATCGTTCCTGGACTACGGCTTCCCGACGATGATGGAACTCCCAGAGATGGAAGGTATCCACATCGACACCGACGACCCCATCGGGCCCTTCGGCGCCAAGGAGGCCGGTGAGGGCACGCAGCTTGCTCCCGCGCCCGCCATCGTGAACGCTATCGCCGACGCCATCGGCGTGGATTTCGACCGTCTGCCCGTGACCCCCGACATGATCCTCGCGGCGCTCAAGAAGCGGCGTGAGGAGGCCGTTGGAGAAGCGCGGTAGGCGTGACGCTTCCGGTCACCGATCACGAGGTACCCACCGACTACGGGCAGAAGGTGCCCGCGGTCGACCAGGCCATCAAGGTGCTCCACTTCCTGGCTGGGGATCCGCGCGGGCAGTCGACTCTCACGGAGGTCTGCGCCGGGGTGGGCATCTACAAGAGCAAGGGCAAGGCCATTCTGAACACCTTGCGCTCCGCCAACCTGGTTACCAAGAACGAGCACGACAAGACCTACTCCCTAGGTCCGGGCGTTCTCCTCCTGTCTCGCGCCTTGCTCGACCAGACCGACCTCACTCGCGCCGCCGCCCCATTCCTGGAAGAACTGGCCGTGGCGTCCGGTACTCTGGCCTTCTTGACGCTGATCCGAGACTCCCAGCAGTATGTGGTGGCACGAAGCGGGTCGCCGGGTGGCATCGGCGTCTCGATCAGGGTTGGCTATCACTATCCTCTGACCTGGGGATCGATGGGCAAAGCGATCGTTGCCTTCCTTCCGGAAGGCGAACGCGAGGAACTGATGTCGTCCCCGCCTCTCTTCTTCCACGGCGATCCACGTAGCGACCCAGAAGACCTCGACGCGGTGCGCGCCGAACTCGAGTTGTGTCGTCGCGCGGGGTTCGGCGCCGATCTCGGCGCCATCACTCCGGGGCTCATGGCGGTGAGTGCGCCGCTTGTGGGTGGGCGGGGAATCGTGCGGCCGGTTGGCACGGTCACGGTAGCCGGCACCTTTTCCGTGGAGGAGGCCGGAGAGCACGGCCGCAGGGTTGCGGCGAAGGCTCGGGAGATGCGCGTGCGCCTGGGTCCGTTGCTGGACGACATCGCTTAGGCGCGACACGGAAGAAGACCCCCGGGCTCGCGGGGGTCTTCTTCGCCACATGGTGTCGGCTCTGACGTTACTCGTACGCGGCGCCCGTATCGCTGATCGCGGAGATCGAGGCGGCCTCGAGTTCGGGACCGGCCATGCGTATCGACTGCCCCGACATCTTCGTGCCGACGACCCGGACGGTTCCACCGGCCAGCGCCGTATATGTGGGATCGTCCTTGGCCGCGTTGGCGATCACCGCGACCGTCGTACCGACGTCCCCGGTCGCCTCTGTGCCCCCGATGACCGCCCAGAAGCCTCCTTCGAGGTCGACCCATTCAAGGGTACCGATCGCCTCGGACGTGCCATCTTCCATGTCGTACAGACCGGGCGCGAGCCTGGTCCCCATCGCTGCGTCGTCAGGGGCCGGTTGAGGTGCGGTCGTGGTGGTTTCGGTCGCGGCGCAGCCGGCCAAGGTCAACGCAGCGAGCAGGACGAGGGCGGAGACGATGCGTGTGGCTATGCGGTTCATGGGTGGACCTCCTCGGGAGTCGGGACGTTTCTGATCCGTTCGACGCACGAACCCCCCGCGAGGTGCCCGCCGACTAATATGCCGCATTGTACGGTATACAAAAGGAACTAGTGCAAGGGTTGAAGAAGGACACTATGATGCCCAAGTTCATGCTGCTCTACAAAGGCGAGCCCACTGAACACGCCGAGATGTCAGAGGACCAGATGGCGGGAGAGATGGCGAAATGGATGGCGTGGGGGGAGAAGGTCGGCCCGGCACTCACCGATTTCGGCAACCCGTTCGGTCCCGGCGCCTCGGCCGTGGGTGACGGATCCGCAGGAAAACCCATCTCCCTGACCGGCTATTCGATCGTCGAAGCGGAAGACCTTAGCGCTGCGGTACGGCTTGTCGAGGGGCACCCGTTCCTCGGTGATGGATCCGCCGACTTCGCCGTCGACGTCTTCGAAGTGATGCCGGCGTCGGGGATGTAGGACCACGCGTCCCGGGAGGAGTCTGCTAGGCTTGCAGCGGGCTTGGAGCGGCGGCCACAGATCCGCTCGACCGGCCGCTCGCCGACTACTAAGCACTCCGCAGCAGGGGGACGCATGAGGGAGATACGGAAGGTCCAGCCGGAGATGTACGCGGCGGAACTCGACGCCGACCTGAGCAAGTATCGGGAGGCGGCGCTCGAGCAGGGGGCGTCCCGGGCTGCGGTGATCCCGGTGGGTGACATCCCGGTCGATGACCGGGTCACACTGAAGTGCCGCATCCCCCGGTGCTTCGGCTACGGCGTGGGCGCCAACTGTCCGCCCCACACGTTGACCCCGGCAGAGCTTCGCGCGCTGCTGGATGGCTACCGGTGGGCCGTGTTCTTCGGGGTGGACGTGCCTCCGCCTGTGATCGTGCGCGATCGCGCCACGATCGAGGAGCGCGTCGACGCCTACCAGAAGGTCTACGACGTGGTCTCCAACCTCGAGAGCCTCGCTTTCTACGACGGACACTACCTCGCTTTCGGGCTAGCGGCCGGCTCGTGCCGGCACACGTTCTGCGGCCGCCTCGACGACTGCGCCGCGCTCGAGGGCAAGAAATGCCGCTTCTCACTCAAGTCACGACCCTCGCTGGAGGCGGTGGGCGTCGATGTCTTCCGCCTAGCCGCGGGGCTTGGCTGGGACATCTATCCCATCGGGAGCTGCGCTACCCCGGACGAAGTGCCGCACGGCACGCTCTGCGGGATGGTGGTCGTGCAGTAGGCTGGGCAACATCGTGCGTCCGACGATGATTACCATCCACGCTCTGGCTCGCCGGGGCCGAGGCGTGCATGACCCGCTTGACGAGTGAGAGCCGCGACATATACGGTCTGCCCATGCGCAGGGCGTCGTCGGAGTAGGCGGTCCGCTTCCGCTGCCGAGAGGGCGTTCCGGGTGTCGTGGTCGCTTTCTGGAGAGATACATATGCAGACAGAAGGCGGGCTGCGGTGGAGTTCGGCAGATTGCAGAAGTACGGTTATGCACGGAGAAAATTATGAAAAAATCATCTGAGACAGTCTTACAGGGTGGCGAGTTGTACGCCTTTCGGGACAATAGGAACTCATGCTATCGCTTTGCGAAAGTTCTGGCCGCCTACCCAGAAGATGGTGTCGTCTTCATTCGGACCTACAAACAGCGCTACGCTGAGACACTCACTAATGTGAAGTTCGCAGAACTCTGCGTGGGTTCACTTGATGATCCAGACGGCCTGACCATCGGATGCGCACCAATTGCCTATGCATCCATACACACCGACTGGCTGAAGTCCCCGGACTACGGGATTTCTGAGATATCCGAGGAAGAGGTCAAGGCTGTCAACGAAACAATCGATATGATGAACGAAGCATAACAAAGCCTTCGAACGCGACCTCAGATTCCGCGTCAAACGCGGAATCTGAGGCGGTTCAAGGCCGAAGTCAGACCGCCTCCAACGAGGCGGCACGCCCGGTGGCCTGGTAGCACCGCCTCTGGGCGGGTCCATAGGCTTGGAGGTTGACCATGCTAGCTACACTCGAGAGCAAGCGTGAGGCGATAGCCGATCTCTGCCGCAAGTACGGGGTCGTGCGCATGGACGTGTTCGGCTCGGCCATCCGTGATGACTACCGTATGGGCGAGAGCGACGTCGATCTGCTCGCCGACTTCGGGGACCAGGACCCGTTCCAGTTGATCGATGCTTACTTCGGACTATTGGAGGAACTGCGCGCGCTTCTCGGCTCGACTGTCGACCTCGTCATGAGCGATGCCATCAAGAACCGCTACATCCTCGCGGAAGTCGAGCGTACGAAGCAGGTTCTGTATGCAGCGTGAGCCGCGCGCTTTCGTGGAGGACATCGTTGTCTCTTGCGACGCGATCGCCGCCGATGTCGAGGGTATCGACGTGGAGTCGTATCTCGCGAACCGAATGATCCGCTCGGCGGTCGAGCGTGAGTTCATGATCATCGGCGAGGCCATCAACTACCTAGGCGACCTCGCGCCGGACCTCTTCGTCCGCGTCACGCGAGGGCGCACGATCGTGGACTTCCGCAATCAGCTCGCGCACGGGTACATGACCGTGAATGACCGGCTCGTGTGGGGATATGCAGTCCGCGAAGCCCCCAGTCTTCGCGAGGAGTGCGCCCGACTGCTCGCGGAGATGGACGAGGGAGCGCACTGACCAAGGTTCGACATGGCTCGCTCCGCTAGCGGGTCAAGCCCAAGGCGTCGGAAGTAGCGAGGGGGAACTTGATGGTACCTCGATACGACGGGCTCAAGGGACCGAAGTCTGTCCAATACTTTGGGCCGATTGTGGCAGCACTGAAGGAGCTGGGCGGGTCCGCGCGCCCGACCGAGAGCGGCGTCGTGGCTGCTCGAGCGCAGACCCATCTTGCCCCCACCAGGCCCCGGCACGCGATCCTCAACACCGTCTCCGCCTATTGGCCGCCGTTCTAGTATTGGCGCTTGCATCCCTTTATCCGCCTGCTATACTGAGGTCAATCCTTCTTTGGTTGGTTGGTCAATAAACGGGCTGAAGGAGGAGCGCAGGCCAAGTGCCCTGGCCGCGTCGGGCACGAAGAGGGGGTTCGTCTCCATGAGGCGCCACGGTCCAGTCGAGTACGAGATCTATCTGATCGGGCTCGATCAGCAGCTCTGCGACGGGTGTCGCCGCTGCGTGGACATCTGCCCGGTCGACGTGTTCGAGATGCGCCGCGGCCCCGCCGAGGTGGTACGGGCCGACAACTGCCTGTATTGCCGCGGGTGCCTGGGGGTATGCGACCCGAACGCCATCACCATCACCGAGATCTAGCGCCACCCGCGGGCGCCTTTCTGCCACCCACGCGAGACGAGGTCGATCGATGTCTGATTCGGTACTGATAGTCGGAGGCGGCATCGCCGGGATCACCGCCGCCTTGAACGCCGCCGACTACGGGCGTCACGTGTACCTCGTCGACGACACCCCGAGCATCGGGGGCACGATGGCGCGTCTCGACAAGACCTTCCCCACCAACGACTGCTCCATCTGCATCGAGGCTCCCAAGATGTACGAGGTGAACACACACCCGAACATCGAGATACTCACGAACACAGAGATCCGCAAGGTCACCCAGACCGACGACGGCTTCACCATCCGTCTGCTGAAGAAGGCGAAGTACGTCGACGAGGAGAAGTGCACCGCCTGCGGCAAGTGCGTGGAAGCCTGCCCGGTATCCGTTCCCGATGAGATCGACGGCAAGATCGGGGGCACCCGCAAATTGATCTCGGTGGCGTTCCCGCAGGCTGTGCCGAACAAGAACTACCTCGACATCCGCTGCCGCAACGGCAGTATGCGCTCCGAGGGCGCTTGCATCGGCGAGTGCGTGATCGACTGCAGCCAGTGCCGGGAGTGCCCCATCGCCCACTGCGTGAAGGCCTGCAACGACGAGGGCAAGTTCGCGGTGGTGCTCTGGCAGAAAGACGAGACCATCGATGTGGACGTGCAGAGCGTGATCGTGGCCACGGGCATCAAGACCCACGAGCCCCCCGAGGGTCTCTACGGCTACGACGTGTTCCCGAACGTGATCACCTACATGCACTTCGAGCGGCTCATGAACGCGGGCGGCCCCACCGAGGGCGACATCATCCGCCCGTCGGACAAGCAGCACCCCCACAAGATCGCCTGGATCCAGTGCGTCGACCGGGGCGACAAGGGCCTGCCCTACTGCTCGAAGGTGTGTTGCATGGTGGCCGCCAAGCAGACCATCATCACCAAGGAGCACGATCCCTCCGCCGAGTGCACGGTCTTCTACAACAACATGACCAGCTACGGCAAGGGCTTCGAGGAGTTCTACCAGAAGGCCTCAGGCCTGGGCGTGCGCTACATCATCGGGCGTCCGTTCGACGTGACCGAAGACCCCGAGACCCACAACCTCACGCTGCGCTACGAGGACATCATCAACGGCACCATCGTCGAGGAGGAGTTCGACCTGGTGGTGCTCTCGAGTGGCCTCGAACCCAACGACCGTAACAAGCGCGTCGCGAAGACCCTGAAGATCGACGTGGACGAGCGCACGGGTTTCTTCACCGAGCCCGACCCGCTCTTCTCGCCCCTGGAGACCGCCACGCCCGGCGTGTTCCTCTGCGGCGGCGCCACCGGCCCCATCGACATCTCCGAGAGCGTGGTGCAGGCGACCGCGGCCAGCATGAAGGCCGTGGCGCGCCGGGTGCGCGTTGCCGAGGAGGCCTCGGTATGAGCGACGAGCGCAAGGAAGACATGGTCGCGCCCGACGCGGCGCCCGACGCGGCCGCGACTGTGGACGCGCCCGATGTGGCGGTGACCCCCGGCGCCGAACTCACACCCGACTCCGCCACCTGCCCCGCCGGCGCCGTCGAACCCACCGCCTCCGGCGACGACCCCCGGGTTGGCGTCTTCGTGTGCGACTGCGGCACCAACATCGCCGCCACCGTGGATTGCCCGAGCGTCACCGAGTACGCCGCGGGCTTGGGCGACGTGGTCTTCGCTGAAGAGGGCAAGTGGATCTGCTCGGTGGACTACCTCACCCGCATCCAGCAGGCGGTCAAGGAGAACGACCTGAACCGTGCCGTGGTGGCCTGCTGCACGCCCCGCACCCACGAGAAGCTGTTCAAGAACACCGTGGGCGCCGCCGGTATGAACCCCTACCAACTCGAGTTCGTGAGCATCCGCGAGCAGGTCTCTTGGGTGCACAAAGCCGACAAGGCCATCGCCACCGAGAAGGCCAAGGACCTCGTCAAGATGGGCGTGGCGAAGGCCCGCCTGCTCGAAGAGGGCGAGGAGATCCGCCTGCCCGTGAAGACCGACTGCCTGGTGATCGGCGGCGGCGCGGCCGGTATGACGGCGGCCATCGCCGTGGCCGACCAGGGCTACGTGGTGCGGCTGGTGGAGAAGCAGGACGGGCTCGGCGGCCTCCTCAAGGACGTGAACACCGTGGCGCCCGAGGGCGTGCCGGCCGCTGAAGTGGTCGGGCGGTTGGTGGACGAGGTGACGGCTAACGAGAACATCGAGGTGTTCACCAGCACCGGCATCACCGAACTCACCGGCTATATCGGCAACTACACCGTGACGGTGGACCGCGCCGGGGTGCCGGGCACCTTCGACGCCTCCACCATCATCGTGGCCACGGGTATGCGCGAACTCGACGCCACGGGCCACTACGGCTACGGCACGGGCGGCGACGTGATCACCCAGCTCGAACTGGAGCGCCGCCTGAAGGCTGGCGACCCGCTCGGCGCCAAGGACGTGGTCATCGTGCAGTGCGTGCGCTCGCGCAACGAGGAACGCGGCTGCTGCCACATCGGGTGCACGGTGGCGCTGAAGAACGCTCTCGAGATCAAGCAGCGCGACCCCGAGGCCAACGTCTATCTGCTCTACAAGGACCTCATAACTGTCAAAGACGAGTACGCCCACATGAAGGAGATACTCGCGGCGGGCGTCAAGACGGTGCGCTTCAGCGACGCGCGCCCGCCCGATGTGTCCCGCGATGCCGACGGCCGCTCGGTGGTGACGGTGCACGATGTGCTCCTGGGCCAGGAACTCACGCTGCCCGCCGACCTCGTGGTGCTCACCGTGGGCTTCGAGGGCGACGAGACCGTGCAGCACCTTCGCGGCCTGCTCAAGGTGTCGGCAAGTGAGGACGGCTTCTTCACCGAGTCGCACGTCAAGCTCGGCCCCTTGGATTTCGCCGCCGCCGGCGTGTACCTGGCCGGCTCGGCCCGATCGCCGAAGCCCCTGCGCGACGTACGCGAGGAGGCGCTGGGCGCCGCCATGCGGGCCAGCATCCCCATGACCAAGGGGCACGTGGAGGCCGAGGGCATCGTGGCCACGGTCGACCTCACCGACTGCTCGCAGTGCGGCCTCTGCTGGAAGAATTGCCCCTTCAGCGCGATCGAAGAGATCGACAAGAACCCTCACATCCTCGAGGCGCTCTGCAAAGGCTGCGGTCTCTGCGCTGCCGACTGCCCCAAGGAGTGCATCCAGATCGTGCACTACGGCGACGCCCAGATCGCCGCCCAGATCGAGGCCGCTCTGGAGGAGAAGCCGGAGGAGAAGATCATCGCCTTCGTCTGCCATTGGTGCGCGCTGGGGGCGGTGGACATCGCGGGTGTGGGTCGCTCGGAGTACCCGGCGAACGCCCGCATCATCCGGGTGATGTGCTCGGCGCGGGTGGCCCAGAAGTACGTGCT
>JAGXFW010000024.1 GCA_024637035.1 Actinomycetes bacterium | reverse complement strand
CCCCCGAACAGCCCCCGAGCCGCCGAGCCACGAGCCGCCGAACCGCTCGAACGCGCGGGCCGCTGGTCAGTCGGGCGGTGACACCAGCAGGTTGTCGATGAGCCGGGTGGCGCCGAACCGGATGGCGGCAGCCAGGAGCACCTCGCCGTCTATGCGATCGACGGGCCGGAGGTCGCTCGTGGAGACCACCTCGACATAGTCCACGGACGCCGACGGTGCGTCCGCCAACCTGCCGATGACGGCCGCACGTATGACGTGCGGATCGCGCTCCCCGTCGCCGATCGAGCCTTCAGCCTCAAGGAGGGCTCGGTACATGGCAGGCGCCTGGGCGCGCTCCGCGGACGTGAGGCGGGCGTTGCGAGAACTCATGGCCAAACCGTCGGGCTCCCGCACCGTGGCACACACGATCACCTCGACCGCCTGATCCAGGTCGAGCGCCATGCGTCGGATCACGAGGGACTGCTGGGCATCCTTGCCACCGAAATAGGCGCGATCGGGCTCACACACGGCAAAGAGCTTGGAGACCACTGTAGTCACTCCACGAAAGTGTCCTGGACGACTCGCCCCGCACAGATGGTCGGTGAGTCCCTCCACATCGACCCACGTCGCGTGCCCGGGCGCGTACATCTCAGTAGCCGACGGGTGGAAAACCACATCGACTCCAGCTTGGTCGGCCATCGCAACGTCGCGCTCCAGGTCTCGCGGATAGCTCTCGAGGTCTTCCTGGGCGCCGAACTGGGTGGGGTTGACGAAGATGGACATGACGACAAGGTCGCATTCCGACCGAGCCCGACGCGCCAAGGAGAGATGCCCCTCGTGCAGATACCCCATGGTGGGAACCAACCCCACGGCGGCCGCACCTGAGCCGCGCGCGCCCCGCACCTGGTCGCGCATCTCCGTCTTTGTCGTGATCACCCGCACGACGTCACGCGTCGCCGAGACCGGGGATCCCAACGCGGCCGCGCGCCAGTCGCACGCCCCGCCGGATGCCCGCGGCAACCGCGTCGGCCGCCGCTGATCCGAGTTGGAAGACATTCGAGTCCAGAGTGCCGGCAGACAGCACGAAGACAACATCGCCGTCGACGGGCGTGTGCACCGGAGCTATCGCACGAGCCAGGCCGTCGTGAGCCATTCGAGCTACCTGAGCGCACTGAGTCTTGCCCAGCCTGGCGTCGGTCACCACCACCGAGAGTGTGGTGTGCTCGACGGCGGTCGCGAAACGAGGATGCTCTGCGAGGTTCAGCAAATAGGCGTGGGTATCGAGGAACTGGTCGGAGCTCACCGCCCGAAGGCCCTCGCCCTCCTCACTGCCACTCGCCTCTCGTCTGGCTCCCGCCAACACCGCTCCGTCCTCGGCGAGTACGTCGCCGAAGGCGTTGACCACCGTCAAGGCCGTCACGGTCACACCTCCGGGCAGGCACACCGACGCCACCCCGAAGCCGCCCTTCATCCATCCATCAACGCCGAGGATCTTGCCTACCGTGGCTCCCGTGCCCACACCCACCGATCCCTCGTCGATCACGCTCGTCGCCGCGGCCGCCGCCTGGTAGCCGTCTTCGGCTCTGGGTCGCACGTGGGGGTGGCCCACTCCGAGGTCGTAGATGACGGCCGCCGGCACGAGGGGCACCAGAGAGAACGGGGTGCGATACCCGTGTCCCCGCTCCTCGAGATAGGCCACGACACCATCGGCGGCGGCGAGGCCGAAGGCGCTCCCGCCCGTGAGCAGCACCGCATGGATCTCGCCTACCGTAGAGAACGGTGAGAGGATGTCGGTCTCGCGGGTGCCCGGCGCACCGCCCCGCACGTCGAGCGAGGCGACCGCTCCGTGCGGGGCCAGGATCACCGTGCACCCTGTGCCCGCTTCCTGGTTCGTGGCGTGGCCGACCGTGATGCCGGCGACCCCGATCTGAGCAGTCACGATCCTCTCCGTTTCGATCGGAAGCCCAAAGGGCGGTCTTCGAGCCATTCCCGAGTCAACGGGAGTTCTTGCGCAAGCCCTCCAAGAAGTCTTGGTTCGACTTCGTGTCCTTGACCTTGCCGATGAGCAACTCGATGGCCGCGTTCGAATCGAGTGCGTGAAGCACGGAGCGGAGTTTCCACACCATCTTCGCTTCCGCCGGTTCCATGAGGAGCTCCTCACGGCGCGTGCCCGACTTCTCGATGTCGATGGCCGGGAAGATACGCTTGTTGGCCAGCTGACGGCTCAGGCTCACCTCCCAGTTACCGGTGCCCTTGAACTCCTCGAAGATCACCTCGTCCATGCGCGACCCGGTGTCTACGAGCGCTGTGGCCAGGATGGTCAGCGACCCACCCTCCTCGATGTTGCGTGCGGCGCCGAAGAACTTCTTCGGCGGATAGAGCGCCGCGGAGTCGACCCCACCCGAAAGGATACGGCCGGAAGCCGGCGCTGCGAGGTTGTAGGCACGGGCCAGTCTCGTGATCGAGTCGAGCAGCACGACAACGTCTCTACCCACTTCAACCAGGCGCTTCACGCGCTCGAGGACGAGTTCGGTCACCTGCAGGTGGTTCTCCGCGGGCTGATCGAACGTCGAGCTGACCACCTCTCCGTTCACCGAGCGCTCCATGTCGGTGACCTCTTCGGGCCGCTCGTCAACCAGCAGCACGAGCAGGTGCACTTCGGGGTTGTTCACGGCTATGGAGTTGGCGATCTCTTTAAGGATCGTGGTCTTGCCCGCCTTCGGCGGGGACACGATAAGGCCCCGCTGACCCTTGCCCACCGGACAGATGAGGTCCATGACCCGAGGGGCGATATGGTTCGGCGTGGTCTCCAGGCGCAGCCGTTCCTCGGCGAAGAGGGGGGTGAGCGAGTCGAAGTTCGGCCTATGTCGCGCCTGCTCCGGATCGAGACCGTTGACCGTTTGGATCTTGAGCAGAGCGTGGTACTTCTCGCTGTCCTTCGGCGTGCGCACCTGCCCCGTGATCTCGTCGCCGCGGCGGAGCTTGAACCTCCGGATCTGCGAAAGCGACACGTAGATGTCTGAGTCGGACTGCGTGTAGCCCTGGGTGCGTAGGAAACCGAAACCATCCGGCAACACATCCAGCAACCCGGTGCGGTACTGCACGCCGCGGTCCACCGACTGCTCGCTCAAGATCTTCGAGATGAGATCTTGCTTCGAGTACTTCTTGAAGTTCTTGATGCCGAGTTCCCCCGCAACCACATGCAGGTCGGATAGGAGCCTCGGTTCCAGCTCTGTCAGCTCCATGCACCCTCCATTGCCATTCTTTCTTCCGATCGTCTCGACATGTGTACTTTCACGCTCCATATCTCTGCCGGGGAATCCGGCCTTTCGAATACCCACGTTCGGGGAAGTTCGCTAGCGCCCCACTTCGGGGTGCAGATGTGTGGCCTGGATCATGCGGACATCTCGACAGCGGCTGCACATCACCATCGAATGCAACCGGACCCCGTAGCCCAGATATTCGACGCCCTTGAGGAACTCGCCCTCCGTCACTCCTGTGGCGGCGAAGATCACGTCCCCCGAGACCATGTCTTCGGTGCGCAGCGTGGTCTCGATGTCGTCGATGCCGTGCTGCCGCGCCGCTTCGACCTCTCTTCGAGACAGGGGCCAGAGTTTCGCCTGGATCTCGCCTCCAAGGCACGTCATGGCCACCGCCGTGAGGACGCCTTCCGCGGCGCCGCCGATCCCCACGTACAATTGATCCGTAGCATCCCGCATCGCGACGGCGATGCCGGCCGTGACATCGCCGTCTTGGATGAGCTTGATACGCGCGCCGGTCCGCCTCACTTCGGCTATCAGGTCTTCGTGGCGCGGGCGGTCCAATATGATCACGGTGAGTTCGGCCACCGGCCGCTCGTATGCCTTCGCAAGGGTCCGCAAGGTCTCCGTCACACGGCCGTCGATATCCACCAAGCCGGCGGCCTTGGCGCCGACCACCAGCTTCTGAAGGTACATGTTCGGCATCGACATGAGGCCGCCCGGCGGCCCCGCCGCCACGACGCTCATAGCCCCGGCCTGGCCGCGAGCCACGATACCAGCCCCTTCCAAGGCATCCACCGCGATGTCGCACCGCGTGCCCCCTGCACCCACCCTGTCGCCCGAGAAGAGGCGCGCGATCTGCTCGCGTTCGCCTTCACTGATCACCACAACACCTTCGATCGGCAACCTGTCGAGCGCCGAGGCCATGGCCGCTTGGGCGTCTGCATCGGCGGCGGCGCCATCTCCGTGGCCCATCCATCGGCCGGCAGCGAGCGCCGCCGCCTCGGTGACTCGAACGAAGTCCGTGCACATGCAGCGGCGGCCGTCTTCGGAGGTCATCCCTCACCACCCGTCACGACTGGGACCTGTTCTCCCTCTTCGATCATTGCGTAGAGAGCGTCCACGGCGGTGCCCACCGCATCGTCTATGTTCACGTTGTCCACCACGATGGTCCCTTCGACCGCTGCGCGCTGGAGGATGAAGTCCTGGATGCGCCTGATGCCTTCGAAGTGCTCTACGTACCTGGTGAATGGGCGGCGTCCGTCGGTTTCGCGTTCGCGAACCAGGAAGTGGCTCATGTGTAGGTCCGTGTCGCTCACGGCCACCGTCAGATGGAGGTGCAGCGCCTGAGTAGAGTTCGAAGGATCTAGGAAGCCCGGTACGATATGCACTCCCTCCACCACCAGCGACGTGCCTTCGGTGATCGCGCGTTCGATGATCGCCTGCACTCCCACCGAGACCATCTCCACCTGCTCCACGAAGGCGACAAGATGAGGGTCGAGATTCCTGCCGACCGGCACCCGTATGGCCGCGCCCGCGTTGAACGATGAGTAGTGGATCGCCGGCATCAGCGCCGGCGAGAAGAAGGTGCGCATCACCTGGCGGATCGAGTCCGTCGAGATCAGACGGACGATGCCCAACCGGTTCGCGAGCTGGCTGGCTATCGTGCTCTTTCCCACTCCTGTCGCGCCGCCTATCAGAACGATGACCGGCTTCTCTGCCATGCCTATCTGATTCCACTTGCGGTAGCGAGCCACCACTTCGGGGCCCTCCATCGTTGCGAGGACGCGTCCCACAAGGGCGTGAAGCTCCTCGACCGAGATGTCGAGACTAGCAGTGTGCCGCACCTGCTTCTCAACCTCGATCGCGACCCTGTACGCCCTGTCGGGCGAGAGGCCCGTCGCGGTGAGCGACTGAGCGAGGAGGCCCTTCGAGAAGGGCACTCCGTGCCCCTTGCTCACGATGCGCAGCGAGATCCCATCTTGGCCGTTCTCACTTGTTCCCAAAGGCGTCATGCGCTCCCGTATCTTCGGGCTGCCGTCTGGACAAGAAGGCGGCACGTCTCGGCGAGTTCACCTTCGCGTGCGCCCCCGGTCTCGATCGGGATGTTGTCCACGAAGACAGTGGGCACTCCACGCCGATCCGCTTCTTCCGCGACCACGTCTATGGCGGCCGCCTTGATCTCGGTGAGGAACATCTCAGCCGTGTCGAACTCGGGCCGGGCCAGGTCTTCTCGCAAACCCGCTCGATCAGACAGGCGACTCGAGAAGGCCACGACTTTGCAGTCGTGCCGCTCTTCGAGGTACCGCCGAAGCACGGACTCCTGCGACGCCGGCGCCGTCGTGAAGAGAGCGACCGAACTGCCGCCTATCGGCTCCATGGGTCGAGGCCTGAACACCACCGGGATCACCGGCACGTCCTTCTTTATGACCTGCACCTCCTCGACAAGCCGGGCGACGCGTGCCGCATCCGCCAGCGGCTCCTCCGCCATGGTAAGAACCACCGCATCACTCACAAGGACGCGATACGTACCTAGGTATCCCGTCACGTACTCCGGCGGTTGGTGGGCGCCGGCCACCAGCATGCGAGCATCCGTAGCCACTGGGGGCAAAGCCGCACCGCTCCCCTCGAATATGGTGAGCGCCGGGCCGAGCGCGTTGGCGACACGAGCCCCCTCAGCCACATTGGAGACAAAGGGTTCGCCTGCCATCCCTCCACCGCATCGCCTGCAACCCACCGTCGTCATCCTACTCAGGGCCGCGTCCTCGAAGTGGTCGGAGGCGGCATGACGTCCCGCCCGGCTCCACTCCAAGAGGTCCTGCGCTGTAAGCACCCGCACCGCACCATCGATCACCTCGGGCTCCGCGGGTCCGCCGCGACCCATCGGTACGATCACGATCCCCGACCCTTCACGCACCCACCGCTCGGTGGACCCACGCAGGTGGTCTTCCATGATGCGGGCGACGTAGCCACTCAGTGCCGTCTTTCCAACGCGCTTCGCGGTCCCGATGATGGAAAGCGAGGGATTCGTGGCAAGGCGGTCGAGCCTTGGAGGTGAGAAACGGAAGTCGGATCCTTCGTACGCAACGCCCCGGGCCAGCGCATGGCTGATCAGCCGGAACCTCTCCTGGTACCCTACCACAGGCTCGTCGCTGAGGTCAACGATTACCGAGGGACGATACGTATCGACCAATCGGTGCAACGTGGCTTCGACGCCGGAGGAGTCGGGGAAGTGCACGGGAAGCCCGTAGATCCCGGCCGCGGCAGCGGCGAGGTCGCCCTGCTTGATCTTCTCGAAACCCCCTAAGAACAGGGCGGCGCGGAACGAGAAGCGGTGTGAGAGCGCGTGCAGAGCATCGACCACCACGGGGGGATAGTGCTCACCGTCGATGAGAGCGACGGCTGCGGGCGGGAAGCCGCCGGCCGCCGGCCCCTCGGCGCTCACGACTCCGTAACCACCCGATCGAGCTGGAAGTCATGGCGCACGTAGGTCGTGTCCCCCTCGCCGAACTCCACGATGACCTCTCCGCCATGGAACGGGTAGCGCCGCGTCACCGTGACGTGGTCTCCCTCCATCTGCACCACGTTGTAGCAGGGCTTCGTGTTACCCCGTAGTCGTAGGGTGGATACCGTGCCCGTGTTCACCACGAACATGTCCTCGAGTCGCCAGGCGTAGGGCACGTGCTTGTGCCCGGAGAGCACCAGTTTGACTCCCTGGGAGATGAGCACTTCGAGCACGTCTCCCGCGTCGTGCACCACGTTGCGTTCGCGGCCCGTTCCGGGGATGGGAAGCAGGTGGTGGTGCAAGGCGAATATCTTGAAGTCATCGGGATGCTCCGCGTACTGCTCTTCTATCCACGCGTACCGGTGGCGGCCCACGCGGCCGTAGTCGAGGTCGGGCTCGGTGGAGTCGATCCCCAGCACGGTCACTCCGCCTTTGGAGATAAGGGAATCTCGCTTTTGCGCGAACAGACGCTCGAAGTGCATGTAGCCGACGTTACGGCTGTCATGGTTGCCGGGCACCACCAGCACCTCTTGGCACTCCAGCTTCTCGAGGTACTCCTGAGCTTCCCGGAATTCCTGACGGTAGCCCATGTTCGTGAGGTCGCCCGTGATCACCACCATGTCCGGCGCGAGGTCGTTGATCTCCACGAGCGTGCGCTCCAGGAGGTTGGGCACGAAGTACTGCGAACCACAGTGGATGTCGGAGAAATGCACGATACGCAGAGAGCGGGTCTTCGAATCCATGAGGGGAGCCCTCACCTCCTTGGGCGGGTCATTCAAGGCGCAGTCGGGCGCCGTCGACCGCGGGTGCGGTGAGTCCCTGCGCCAGACCCACACCGATCTGGCGAAGGGCGCTGCTGCTCACACCCAGAAGCAAAGAGAGGAAGTCTGTGCCGAACTCCGGCTGCAGGTCCGTCACTCCGTAATCTTCGAGATCGAGCCCGGCAAGATCGGCAGCCACATCCAGCGCATCCGTATAGGAGCCCAGTTCGTCGATCAAACCGAGGCGCAGCGCTTCCTCGCCTGGATACGTGAGGCCTGTCGCCAATTCGCGCACCTGATCGGCGTCGAGCCCGGCGCGACCATCGGCCACGTCGGCGATGAATCGCTCGTAGATCATGTCCACCTGTTCCTGCAGGATGCGTTTCTCCTCATCGGTCATCGCCCGTGCGGGACTGCCGATGTCCTTGTGTTCGCCCCTGGTGAGCACCGTATACCGTATGCCCACCTTCTCCAACAGACCTTCCAAGTCCTGCGCCATGAGGATGACACCGATGCTGCCCACCTCCGACGTGGGAGCCGCCATGATCACGTCGGCCGGGCTGGCGAAGTAGTACGCACCAGACGCCGCCACGTCGGCCACCGACACCACCACCGGCTTCTGCATCTGGCTTACCGCCTGGTAGATCTCCCACGACGCGGCCGGACTGCCTCCGGGGCTGTTGACCCGGAGCACGACAGCGTCGATGCCGGGGTCCTCGTCGGCCGATTGCAGGAGCTCGACGGTCGAGACAGGATCGATACCCCCTGCCGAGAAGGCCGTCGGGCCGCTATCGGCAGAGATGACCCCATCGAGCCGGATCACACCAACGGTGCCCGAACCGGAGCCCCAGGCGACGCCGTCGCCGGAAGATGCGAGTAGCGCGACGATCAAGACCGCATAGCCCACCATGAGGACGCCGGCGATCCACAAGAAGACCTTCCACCCTTTGGACATCACTCACCTCGCAGCCACCGCACCAGATCTCGCGGCGTCAACTCCGGTCTACAGCACCCGGATCGTCATGGGCCGGCTCCTCACACAGTCGAGACCGGCGATCCCGTCTATCGCGTGGAAGAAGGGCTCTTCCACGGACGGGTAGGTGATCAACACCAACTCGGCCTCGTCTCTCTGTCCCTTCTGGATCATGGTCTCGATCGATACTCCGTGCTCTCCGAAGATCGAGGAGATCTGGGCGAGCACTCCTGCGCGGTCCTCCACCTGCATGCGGATGAAGAAGGCCGAAACCGCTCGTTTCTCGGGAAGGAACTCAAGATCGCGGTAACAGCTGCAATTCTGAAGAAAACCGGCACGCTCCGTGCCCGCGATGGTGACGATGTCGGCCACCACAGCGGTCGCCGTGGGGTCACCCCCGGCCCCCGGGCCCGTCAGCATGATCTCGCCGATCGCCTCACCTTGTAGGTAGACCGCGTTGATGGATCCGTTGATCGAAGCAAGCAGGTGGCCATTCGGGACGAGCGCCGGATGCACGCGCACGCTCACCCGTCCATCGACTAGGCGAGCCGCACCGACGAGCTTCACCACGAAACCGAAGTTTTTCGCGTACTGCACGTCCTCCAGCGATACCGCCTGGATGCCCTCATAAGTGACATCTGCCATCGTGACTCGAGACCGATACGCGATGGAAGCCAGGATCGCCATCTTGGCCGCGGCGTCCCCCCCGCCCACATCAGCCGTGGGGTCGGCCTCCGCGTACCCGAGTGCCTGGGCCCGCGCCAACGTGTCCTCGTATCCGCCGACACCCTCGTACATCGCCGTAAGGATGTAGTTCGTCGTGCCGTTGACGATGCCGTACACCGCATCAAGGCCCGCGGCGAACATGCCCTCCCGCATCACCCGGATCACTGGAACGGCCCCGGCGACCGATGCCTCGAACCGAAGCTGCCTACCCAGATCGCCGGCCAGATCGAACAGCGCGGCGCCCCTGTTGGCAACCAGCTGCTTGTTGGCCGTCACCACGTCCTTACCGTTGCGGAACGCCGTCTCGATGAACCGGAAAGCGGTCTCGACCCCTCCGATGAGCTCGACCACGACGTCCACTGCCGGATCGGAGAGCACCGCGTGGGGGTCGGCGCTGAACAGGTGCGCCGGCGCCCCCACTCCGACTTTCGCCGGATCGTTATCGAGGATGTGGATCACCTGAAGCTCGACACCGGTGGACTCCAGGATCGATTCCCGCTCCTTCTCGATCATGCGGTACACGCTGGACCCGATCGTGCCGAAACCGAGAATAGCGACCCCGACGATACGTGCCCCTTGGGCGCTCATCCTTGCACCCGACCTTCGAGCGGAAGCTGCCTGGCGACGAGATCGTCGTACGTCTCGCGCTCAATGATCACTCGAGCTTCCCCATCGCGCACCATGACGACCGCGGGCTTCGGGTTGCCGTTGTAGTTCGAGGCCATCGCGTAGCAGTAGGCGCCGGTGGCGGGGAGCACGAGAACGTCGCCGACACGTGGGTCGGAGAGCATCACATCCTTGACCAGGATGTCGCTGCTCTCGCAGTGCTTGCCGGCCACGGTCACCAAGGTGTCCAGCTCGTCATCGGCTCGATCGGCGATCATCGCCTCGTATTGCGCGTCGTACAGCATGGGTCTGATGTTGTCGCTCATGCCGCCGTCGACGCCCAAGTAGGTGCGGATGCCCGGCACCTCTTTCATCGTACCGACTCGATAGGCGGTGATGCCCGCCTTGCCCACCAGGGACCGCCCCGGCTCCACCAGGACCCGCGGCATCGGGAGGCCCACTCGGGCCATCTCTTCCTGGACGCCTCGCACTTTGCAGTCCACGTATTCGTCGACGGTGACGGGGGCGTCGGCCTCCGTATAGCGGATGCCGAGACCGCCGCCCACATTGAGGTAGCGGCACTCGAACCCATCGCTGTCGTGGGCCCGCTTGATCAGATCGACCAGCACCCCGATGGCACGACGGAATCCCTCGAGCTCGAAGATCTGGCTGCCGATGTGGGCGTGTAGCCCCATCAGGTCCAGATGCTCGGCCTCCAGGGCGATGCGGATGGCCTCGTCTGCATGGCCTTCCACCAACCCGAAGCCGAACTTCGAATCGAGCTGACCTGTCTGTATGTACTCGTGGGTGTGTGCCTCGACACCCGGCGTGATGCGGAGCAGCACCCGCTGCACCTCACCCCGCTCGGCAGCCAGTCGCTCCAGGAGCCGGAGTTCGTCGAAGCTGTCGACGACAACGAAACCCACACCGTGTTCGAGAGCATAACGGAGCTCATCCTCGGTCTTGTTGTTGCCGTGGAAGAAGATGCGCTCGATGGGGAAACCGGAGATCAGCGCCGTGTGGTATTCGCCGCCCGAGGATACGTCGATGGAGATACCGTGGCGCTCCACGAGTTGGCACACAGCCACGCAGCAGAAGGCCTTGCTGGCGTAGATCACCTCGAAATCATCGGTGTGCGCGCGGAACGCTTCCTGATACCGGCGACATTGGTCTTCCAATGTCTTCTCTTCGTAGATGAAGAGCGGGGTGCCGAATTCTGCGGCAAGATCGACCACGTCACAGCCGTCGACCTCCAGATGACCGCTCGCGCCATGCCGGCTGTGCGAGGGGTAGATGAGGGTGTGTGTCATCGAGACTCCTGCAGGAAAGCGGGTGAGAACAGGTAATTACCGCTGTACGGTACCACAACGCCCGTGGTCACGCCGAAGGAGCAGTCTGATAGAATCGGGTCCCAGGATGACTGAAGACACTCCCTACTTCTCGTACTATCGCGGGTCGAAGCAGCCTCGCTTCGTCACCCAGACGGAGAGGCAGGCGGCTGAGATACTCGACTACCACCGAGTGCCCTGGGAATACGAGCCTCGCACCTTCATCCTAGAGACGGACTCCGACGGCAACATCGTCGAGGCGTTCACCCCCGACTTCTACCTGACCGACCTCGATCTCTATCTCGAAGTCACCCAGATGAAGCAGTCGCTGGTCACCGCCAAGAACCGCAAGGTGCGGCGTCTTCGCGAGCAGTACCCCGAGATCCGCATCAAACTCTTCTACAAACACGACTTCATCCAGCTCGCCAAGAAGTACGACATGTCCCAGCCCTCGTGAAGCCTGCCGGATCATCGGAGGATCCGAGCGCTCCAGACGGCCGCGGACTCATCGGCGATGTCTACCTCTCATCCGAGGAACTCGAAGCCAGAGTCGTCGAGCTGGGACGGACCATCACCGCAGACTACGAGGGGCGCGAGGTATTGCTCGTATCGGTGCTCAAGGGCGCCATGTTCTTCGTGGCCGACCTCGCGCGGCACATCGACGTGCCGGTCGAGATCGACTTCATGGCCATCTCATCGTACGGGGAGTCGGGTCAGACATACGACCAGAAGGCCATCCGCTTCGTGAAAGACCTCGATCACCCCATCGAAGACCGTGATGTGATCGTGGTGGAAGACATAGTGGACACCGGCCTCACGCTCAACTATGTACTGCGCTCGCTCTCTCTGCGCGGCCCGGCCTCCCTCGAAGTGTGCACCCTGCTCGATCGCCCGTACCGCCGCATCGCTGATGTCTCGATACGCTATGTGGGCTTCATGGTGCCGGATGACTTCTTCGTGGGCTACGGCTTCGACTACCACCAGCTCTACCGCAACCTCCCAAACATCTCGTTCCTGAACATCTGAACCCGATGGATCGCGGGGCCCCAGCCACCACGAGCCGCTTCTCGACGGAGGAGATCCGCATGGAGCTCGCCCCGCTCCCAGCCGCGGCGTTCTCTCTCGCCGCCACCCTCTATCTCCCCACGGAGCACGGGCCACCCGCCGCCTCACCGCCCGGCCTCATAGTGGGTCACGGAGCGGGAAGTCGGCGCGGCCGCCATCAAAGATTCTGCAGCATCGCGTGCGAGGAGGGATTCGCTGTTCTGGCCATCGACTTCCGCGGCCATGGTGAGAGCGTGGGTGATCTTGACGGACCAGCCGAGAAGGACATCCTGGCGGCCGCCGATCGGCTTCGCCAAGACCCCCGCATCGACGGTGACCGACTCTGCTATCGGGGCTCGAGTATGGGCGGCTACTACGGGGTGCTGGCCGCGGCAGCCGCCGACTTCGCCGCGGCTGCGCTCATCTGTCCGGCGAACGAGCAGGTGCTCCTTAGTGGTCTCATGCGTGCTGAAAGCGACGACCAGCGCCAAGCGCTCGCCGACCGGGGACTCGAGTTGCGTGTGCACCTGCCCGAGATGCGCGAGCACCTCAAGAGCCACCCGATCCTGGGGGCCGCCCATCTGGTGCGCTGTCCGGTCCTGCTGCTGCACGCTCGCTGCGATGAAGTCGTGCCTCTGGCTGATGTCCTATCGCTGGCCGATGCCCTGAGCGGGCCTGTAGACATGTGGATCAGGCCGGGCGGCGACCACTCGTCACTGCAGGGATCGGATGAGATGCATCGCGCGGTAGTCCGCTGGCTGTCAGCTCAGGTAGCCATCTAGGACGGCGCGGCCGCACCGGCACAAAGCGCGCAGGCGCGGCGGGAGGTAGGATCAGACAGGCGAGGTCAACGTACGCACTGCACGTACTTGAGGAAGATCTCGAAGGCCTGCTCCATAGCTTCCTCATCAACGGACGACTTCGCGTTACGATCCAGGCACTCCTTCATGCGATGACTGATCAGATGGATGCCCACCCGATCGAGTGCGGATTTCACCGCGGACAACTGGGTGAGGACCTGCTCGCACTCTTTGCCTTCGTCGATCATGCGCTGCAGGCCGCGCACCTGGCCTTCGATCCGTTTCAGACGGTTCAGCACGCGCTCGACATCGTCGTCTGCTCTGGTGCTGGGCGCAGTGGTCTCGGTCATGAACGGGCCTCCCGGTGCAGTCGATAGGTCTCGGGGACCTGGCCAACGATCCCTGACCAACATCCTGGGTACGGTCACCGGCTCGAGACGACCGCGCCCACTGGGCGGCAGTATACCCCCTAGGGTACCATCGACGCAAGCGAGGACGTCTACGAACGGGGCGAAAGTTGCCCGGAAACAGCCAGGAAGGATGAAAAGGTATGGAGCGGAGTACGGGGATCGAACCCGCGACATCCAGCTTGGGAAGCTGGCACTCTACCAGCTGAGTTAACTCCGCCCGCCGCACCTTCAGACGACTGCGGCATTCTACCATGAGCTTCTCGCTGCATGCACCAGCGGGGATGGTCGAGAGGCTGAGCTTCGGACGGAGACCGGCCCACCTCACCTTCGGATCATCTCCGCCACATCTGGTACGCCTGTGGCGGACGAGCCAACCGCTCGCGATTGGCGGTATTTGCGGGAAGTCCTTCCCAGAATCGTATTGACATCCGAGTCTGGCCAGGTACAATAGTAAACGAGTCCCGAGAGATCAGACGCAGCATCTGGAGACTCCCACAGATACCACGGTGGAGGAAACGCGAAAGTAAACGGTCGCGGAGTACGACGAAGCGGTGGCAGTGGAAGTCGATGAAGGATGAAAAGCGAGTTCACTCGGGACTCGCTTTTTTCATGCCATGACCCGACTGGGTAGCCGGCCCCGTGCCCTGAGCGACCCCCGGGCGAAACCGGGAGGTTCCGCGAGGTGCAGTCGATCCCACTGAGGACACGGGGCTATCTTCTGGTAGTCACGACAGCTACCCTGTGGGGCTTCTCGGGCACACTAGGCAAGTTCCTCATGCAAGGGGCCGTGACCCCGGTCACGCTGGTACTGGCTCGGAGCCTCATCACCGCGGTCGTGCTCTTCGCGTATTTGGCCTTGCGGCACCCGGCGACGCTCCGACTCTCGCGCTCCACCGCCATCTGGGTGGTCGCTTTCGGCGTCGCGCTGGCTGTCACCCAGGTCTTCTTCTTCTCGGCGATCGAACGACTGAATGTGGCGGCCGCGATCCTTCTGGAGTACCTCGCCCCGGCCCTCGTGGTGATCACCGCCTGGCTCCTTCAGGGCAAGAGCATCTCGCGGGTGACGATCGTCAGTCTGATAACGGTCCTCATGGGGTGCGCCCTCGTGGTCAAGGCGTACGATCTGGAAGCACTGAGCCTCTCGGCCGCTGGAGTCCTGTTCGGGCTCGGGGCGGCGGCGGCCTTCGCCACCTACATCCTTATCGGCGAGCACCTACAGCAGCTGGGCATGAGCGTGTCCACCTCGCTCTTCTACGGCTTCAGCCTCACGACGATCCTGCTCTTGATCCTCCAGCCGCCGTGGAAGATCGCTCCTGAGACATTCATCCCCAGTAACCTAGCGCTTCTCGCTATCGTCGGCCTTCTGGGCACCCTCATCCCCTTTGCCACCTTCTTCGCCGCGCTCCGATACATCGACGCCAGTCGGGCCACGATCGTCGCCACTCTCGAGCCGATGGTGGCGGGCGTCTTGGCGTTCCTCTGGTTCGGCGAGATCCTCGCCTGGCCCCAGCTCCTGGGCGGCGCGCTCGTGGTCGGCGCCATCATCGGTCTGCAGCGCGAACGCCCACCAGAAGAGGTCGTGGTCCCCCCCGAATTGATGGCGTTCACCGATGTGGAGGCCCCGAGCGGAGAGGATCCGCTGCCCGACAGCTGACCCACCGATCGGTCGTCCGACGGGCAGCCTCGAACGCTATACTGAGGGCGATGCACACCGAGCCGAGGGGGAAGCGACGTGGAGCAGCCGGGCGCGTCTCCGCGAGCGATCATACGAGACATACGTGGCCCGCTCATCATGGGCGGCTTCCTGGCGACGATCCAAGCAGGCGTGGTCGCCGGGTTCCTCTACGCCGGCGAATGGAAACTCACCTGGATCGAGATCGCTCTGCTGCCGGTCGTCGCTTTCTCCACGGTGGCGATCGTCGTGTGGGTCGGCATGGGGCGCGACACGTTCAAGGACATCAGCCGCCAGCAGGCGATCCAGGCGGAAGGGATCCTCGACATCGTGATCGAGTCCCTTCCCCACCTGCGTCAAGGACTGAACGCGGAGTCGGCTCGAGACGTCTCCTATCTGATCTTCGCCAAGCTCGAGTTCGATGCGGTGTCGCTCACCGACCAGACCCGCATCCTCTCCTTCGTCGGGGAGGGCGAGAACCACCACCTTCCCGGCACGAAGATCAAGACCAAGGCGACCATCGAGGCACTGCGTACCAAGGAAGTACAGGTCGTCAACAACCGCTGGAATATCGGCTGTCCCTACTTGGACTGCCCTCTTCACTCGGCGATCATCGCGCCACTCATCGTCCGAGACCAGGCGGTGGGTGCCCTGAAGCTCTACTACTCCCGCCCGAAAGAGATAGGCGAACTGGAAGAGGCCGTGGCCGCCGGGCTCGCCCGACTCCTCTCGAGCCAGCTGGAGCTGGCTGAACTCGACACGCAGCGCCAAGCCACTTTGGCCGCCGAACTGCGTGCGCTTCAAGCCCAGATCAACCCCCACTTCTTGTTCAACTCGCTGAACACCATCGCCATGTTCTGCCGCACCAAGCCGGCCGAAGCCCGGAACCTGGTGATGGCATTCAGCGACTTCTTCCGACATACGTTGCGCAGCCCGCAAGACTTCATCACCGTCAGCGAAGAACTCGAATACGTGGACTGCTACCTGCAGCTCGAGAAGGCCCGTTTCGGTCCGGAGTTGTCAGTCGAGCAGACCATCGCGTCTCCGGTGCTCGACCTCTACATACCACCTCTGACCATCCAGCCTCTGGTGGAGAACGCGGTGAAGCACGGCAAGGGCGGAGTCGGCAAGCGCCTCAAGATAGACATCCAAGCGTGGATCGAGAACGGCGACCTCCACGTAGAGGTGCGAGACGACGGAGTCGGCTTCGACCCCACCGTCTTCAGCCAGATGAAGAACGCTGGACCGTCTCAGAAGCACGGCATCGGCATCTTCAACGTGCATCGTCGCCTACGGGCGTTCTACGGACCGAGGGCCGCACTCCTCCTGTCGAGCGACAAGCAGCGAGGCACCACCGTCGGCTTCGCCCTTCCCCTTGAACTCTGCCTGCCCGACGATGACAACCTCACCGATACGGCCCGCGTCGAGACGGCGCGCGACGGCCTGCTTCAGGGTGGCACGACGGTCGGATCGGCATGAGCGACACACTGCGAAGGAACATACCGCCGAGCGAGGGGCAGGACAGATACGGCGCATGGGACCTCTCGAGCGATCAACTCGTCGACGACGAACTTGACGATGTCTATGGATCTCGCGCTACGGACCACTGGAGCGAAGAGAGCGAACGTATGGTGCGCATCCTCATGAAACGACAACGCCGGCTGAGTCTCACGGCCGGCGGTTCCTTGTTCGTAGCCGTTCTCCTGGCCGTTGTGGCCAGTCATCTCTTCCCTGGATTCATGTCGGTGCCGATCTGGCGGAACTTCAGCCCAGCCTTCTTGGCTATCGGGGTGATCGCGTACCCCGTCACCTGGGTGGTCGCCCTGGTGTACGTGCTGGTCGCCAACCACATGGACGACGTCCCCTGATGCCACAGGCCTCTGCCGTCGAGGTACCGCTCTTCGCCTTGGCCTTCGGCGTGGGATTGCTCGCGCTGAGCGTGCTCCTGGCTTGGAACGTTCGCAAACTCCAGAAGACCGCCGCCGACTACTACCTGGCGGGACGAGGAGTGGGCGTTCTCCAGAACGCTTCGGCGATATCGGGCGACTACATCTCGGCCGCATCCTTTCTTGGCATCTCGGGCCTCACTTTCCTCCTCGGCTTCGACGGCCTCTACTACGCTCTTGGGTTCTTCCTCGGATTCGCGGTGGTGCTCTTCTTCATCGCCGGCCCTCTGCGCAAGTTCGGCCAGTACACTATCCCCGACTTCGTGGGCGGGCGGTTCCATACGAACACCGGGCGCGCCGTGGCAGTGCTCTGCGTCCTGGTGATCAGCCTCTTCTACACTGCCCCCCAACTGCTCGGGTCGGCGAAGATCCTGGTGATACTCACCCAGATCCCGTATCCACTTGCGGTGGCCCTCATGTCGGGCTCGATCACGCTGTATGTGGTGCTGGGGGGCATGAGAGGAGCCACCATGACCCAGGTGTTCCAGTTCTGGGTGCTGTGGAGCGCGATCCTCGTGGTAACGCTCCTCGTGTGGCAGGGAGGGCTTCCGTATGGAAAGGTCCTTGGCGAGATCCAGCGCATGGCGGCCGCGAACGAACACACCCTCGTCCCGGAGGGGTATCTGGGTCCTACGGGCGGGCAGCACCTGTGGAAGTCACTGTCGCTGCTCCTGGCTCTCGTGTGCGGCACCGCCGGCCTGCCGCACATCCTCGTGCGCATGTATACGAACCCAGACCGGCGCCGGGCACGGTGGAGCGTGATGCTCGTGCTGGTCTTCATCGGGACCTTCTACCTCATGACGCCATTCATAGGCTTTGCGATGAAGTACCTCTTCTTGCTGACCGAGGCCGGGTCGACGTCGAGCTTCAACACCCTTTCGACACAGACCATCGACTGGCTGGCGTTCGACGGGCAGAACCTCGCGGTGCCGGCTGCAGCTATGCACTTCGGAGGGCAGTTGGCCCTAGGGATAGCGGTCGCAGGCTCACTCGGGGCCGTGCTCTCGACCACCGCGGGCCTGTTGGTGGTCATGAGCGGGGCCCTCGGCCACGACCTCTACTACAACCTCTACAACCCGAAGGCCAGCCAGCGCACACGCGTCCTGGTCGCCAGAGGCTCCACCGCGATAATGGGCGTGGTAGTCCTCCTTCTGGGTCTGGCGGTCGAGCACATGCAGATCGCGGTGCTGGTAGGTCTGGCCTTCGCGGTCTCGGCCTCCACCCTGTTCCCAGTGCTCGTGACCGGACTGTGGTGGAGGGGGATGACCGGCGCGGGCGCGATCGCGGGCATGTTCGTGGGTCTCGGCACGAGCCTGTTCATGATCTTCGGGAAAGACCTGCTCCCGCTCTGGCTGCAAATGGAGAACCCAGGCGGCGTGAGCGTGGCGTTGAGCTTCCTGACCATCTTCGTCGTATCGAAGACCGTGGGAGTCGCGCCGGACGACGTGGATCGATTCATGGCGCTCGTGCACGGCACATCTGAAGAGCAACGGCTTCGGTCGGCCGGCGAACTCAAGAGCCGCAAGGTCTTCGTCGACTGGCCTCGGCGCTAGCAGGCGCTGCTGAAAAGTGACGCCGCCCCGCCAGTGCGTTTTCCGGGGCGCCAAGGCTTCGCTTTTCAGCGGCCTACTCAGCACCGCCCCCTACGGCTGGCACACCGGACAGTAGATCGTGCCCCTCCCAGCCACCACGATGCGCTCCAGGGGCCGTCCACACGAGGCACATGGTAGACCTTGACGTCCGTAGGCGCGCAGAGATTCCTGGAACGTCCCTGGTCGCCCTTCGCTGTCCACGAAGTCGGAGACGGTGCACCCCCGCGCCAGCACCCCTTCAGCAAGTCGCTCCTTGATCTCGACGGCCAGACGCTCCACTTCACCGGGGGCAAGGCGGCCGGACGGACGGACCGGCGAGAGGCGGGCCCCGAATAAGATCTCGTCGGCGTATATGTTGCCGATGCCCGCTAGGTTCCTTTGGTCGAGCAGAAAGGCTTTCAGGGCACCGGTGCGACCCTCGAGACGATCCGCGAGATATTCCGGCCCCCAATCACCAAGCCACGCGTCGGGGCCGAGCCTTTCGATCCGCGCGGATGGTCCCCCTTCGGTCACATGGACCCTGCCGAACTTGCGTATATCGCGGAACACGAGACGCCGTCCGTCCTCCAGGACCGCCGAGAAGCGCACATGCGTGAACGCCTCGGCCGCATCCGAGATCAGGAGGTTGCCGGTCATCCCCAGGTGCACGGTGAGGAACAGACCGCCCGAGAGCGGGAGAACGAGGAACTTCCCGGCTCGATCCACCTGCTGCACCACCCGACCCTCGAGGGCCGCCGGCACCGCCTCGGCACTCATGTCGCGCAGGATGAAGGGGTCGACCTGCGTCACCGACTCGAAGCGCAGCCCCGGAAGTGTCTTCTGAAGCTGGCAGCGGACTGTCTCGACTTCCGGGAGTTCCGGCATCTTCTCGGTCCCTACATGCTCTCGGGAGCGCTGACACCGAGCAGATCCAGACACCGCGCCAGAACCCGCTGACTGACCAGACAGAGTGCCACGCGCGAACGGGAGACCGCGGGCTCCACGCCGATCACCCGACAGTTCTTGTAGAACACGTGAAACAGCCCGGCCAACTCCTGGGCGTAGCCCGCCACCCGGTGCGGCGCACGCCGGTCGGCTGCCTCCATGACCAGCTGCGGGAACCCGGCCAGACCCTTGATGAGCTCCCGCTCGTGGGTGAGCACGAAGATGTCCTCCCCGGAGGTGGGCGCAAGCCCGCCTTCGTCAGAAAGCCAAGCCGCCTGCTCTGCCGGCAGGTTCCGCAGGATGCTCACGATGCGGGCATGCGCGTACTGCACGTAGTACACCGGATTCTCGGAAGACTGCCGCCGGGCAAGCCCGAGGTCGAGGTCGAGAGTCTGGTCGTGAGAGCGAGTCACCAAGAAGAACCGCGCGGCGTCCACGCCGACTGCATCGACCAGCTCACCCAAGGTGACCATCTCGCCGCGACGCGTAGACATCTGGCGCAGCTCGCCCTCTTCCAGCAGGTTGACCATCTGACCGATGATGATCTCGAGCATCTCGGGGTCGTGGGAGAGGATCTCCACAGCCGCCTTCATGCGGGGCACGTATCCGTGATGGTCGGCGCCCCAGATGTTGATGAGATGATCGAACCCCCTCTCCAACTTGTCGAGGTGGTAGGCGATGTCTGCGGCGAAGTAGGTGGGGCGCTCGTTGCTGCGGATGAGCACTCGGTCCTTGTCGTCGCCGAAGGGCATGGTGCGCAGCCACACGGCTTCGTCACGGGCATACGCGTCGCCGGAGGCCAGAAGCTGGTCGATGGTGCCCTGTACGCGGCCCTCGGTGTGCAGGGGTGTCTCGCTGAACCAACGGTCGAAACTCACGCCGAACGAGTCGAGCTCCGCGCGCATCTCTTCCAGAACAAGCTCGTATCCGCGCACCCGGAAGAAGTGTATCCCCGGAGCGTCGGCGTCTTCGAGTCCCCCGGCGCCGAGCTCCTCGAGCCTGGAGTCACCGATCTCCGCGATGATGGTGCCGGCGATGGACTTCACATACTCGCCCTGGTATCCGTCCTCGGGCACCTGAAGGTCGAGGCCAAGCGCCTGCGCGTACCGCGCCGCGACCGAGCGCCCGAACATCTCCATCTGCCTGCCATAGTCGTTGATGTAGAACTCCGTGCTCACCCGGTGACCGCTGAAGGTCATGATGCGACCGAGGGCGTTGCCGTACGCCGCGTAGCGGGCGTGCCCCACGTGCAACGGTCCGTTGGGGTTCACGCTCACGTATTCGAGGAGCACGTGAAGGGGTCTCTCTCTCCTGCCTCTGCCGACATCGTCGCCCGCGGCCAGCATCGTGCGCACAGCACCCGACAAGGCCGAGGCACGCATGGTGAGGTTGACGAACCCGGGGCCGGCGACCTCTACCGCCTCCACCGACTCCGACACCTCGGGGTCCGCAAGCAACCTGTCGCGCAGCTCTTCGGCCAGGGCGCGCGGTGCGCGGCGTGCCGACTTGGCCAATTGGAGACACACCGGCGTAGCGTAGTCACCATGATCGTTGTCGGCGGGTCGTTCGACCACGATCTCCGCCACACTGGGCCAGCCTTCGGCGGTGATCCACTCGGAAACCACCCTCTGTACCGCGTGTTCAAGCAACCTGATCTCTCCTCTCGACGCCCACGCTCCCGTCATCATCTCCGACTGTGCGTGAGCAATCCTTCCGTCTTCCGAAAGCCGGGCCGGCGCCCACGGCCTAATGGTGGTATGGCTCGCCCCGCTCGATCCTAATCGCCCGATAGAGCTGCTCGAGCACGATGCAGCGGGCGAGTTGATGCGGGAAGGTGAGTTCGGAGAGCGACCACACCAAGTCGGCAGACGCCCGCACCGATTCATCGAGCCCCAGAGCGCCGCCAAGTATAAACTGGAAGTCACTCGTGCCGTAGACCTTGCGCTCGGCCAGCGTCGAACTGAGGTCCTCCGACGACAACTGCCGCCCTCCACGGTCGAGCACCACGGTGAACACCCCAGATCGCATCCGGCGCAGCAGTGCCTGACCCTCCGACGCGAGCACCTTCCGCTCCCCGTGAGCGAGCGGGGTCTCGGGCACCTCTTCGACCTTCAGGGTGAAGTAAGGCCGAAGGAGGTCCCTATAGTGCTCGAAGACGGGGTGGAACGACCGGCTGAGGCGGCCGACGCAAACCAGGGTGACGCGCATGAGCCCAGTCTACTGCAATCACTCGGGATGCGTCTGCTACAGGAAGGGCAGGTCGACGTGCGGCGGCCCGTCTTCATTGCGTTTCGGCAGGGATTTGAACGCATGGTCGCGCACTATCGTGGGCATGTTGCGCCACAAGCAGATGTCGCTTCTGAGATACCGAGCCTTGATCTCTTCGTCGCAGGCGATCGTGCAGGTGAGGCACAGCTCATCCTCCACTTGGATCTTCTCGCGCCGTGGCCGCTCCCCTTCGTCAAGCCGGCGCGAAGCGTCGAGGAGCAGCTCCTGCACGGAGATCGACGGGGCGATGGGGAACTTGCGAGGGTTGCTCTCGGCCACGAACTTGAACGTGCCCGATATCCAGTTCGAGAGCTGGAGTGCCTGATCGTACGTCTGCTGATTGACGACCTTCTGAAGGCTATCTCGATCGGTGTAGCCGCGTTCCAGGAGCAGGAACCCGAGGGGCTCGCGCCTTTCCTCGCTACAGACCGAGAGGAGGCATTCGTTCACCTGCTCTTCCGTCACAGCCCCGGCCGCCACGAGCCTGGTGCCCAGCAGATCGTCGGCCAGCGGCAGAGAGATGGCGTCGATCTTGCCGTCGCTCATGTAGATGTAGCCATACTCCTCGAAATCCTGCACTTCGAGGACGCCGGTCTTGCGATAGGCAGCGAGGAACTGCAGGATGCTGAAGATGGAGAATTCCTGGATCTTGCCCCAGAGGATCATGATGTGTCACCCATGGCTTCTACTTCGGCAGACGGGAGGGCGGAGTTGAGCCTGAGGTGAAGAAGTTGTTGCACAGATGACCGAGGTCGCGGGTCGCGACGTTCGGTGACGGGCTACCTGCGAGGGAGAGCTGCGCCCTTCTTCTTGAAGGTGGATCGAGCGCGGCGGTCGGGGATCCGATGGCCGGAGGGATGTGCGCCGTCGGTGGGTAGCTGCTTGGAGTCGCCGTCCGGCGGGGTGCCGTCATCCGCGACTTCGTCGACAACGAGCACGGAGGGCGCGGGCGCGGGTTCCGGGGGGGCGGGCGCCGGTTCCGGAGTGGGTGACGACTCGACCACGGGCTCCGGCGGAAGAATGGACTCCGGCGTACGCGGGGGCACGAGGGCGGGCTCAGACGGCGCCGCACCGACCTCCAAACCCGAGGGAGAATCCACGCCGGCGTAGACGAGCTCAGGCTCAGGCTCCAGCTCCGGCTCCAGCTCAGGCTCAGGCTCCAGCTCCGGCTCCAGCTCAGCCTCAGGCTCCAGCTCCGGCTCCAGCTCAGCCTCAGGCTCCAGCACACGTTCTGGCTCTGGCTCGACCTGAGCGGCCGCGGGTTCGACCTGGGCAGCCGCGGGTTCGGCGACCACGGGCGCGGGTTCGACGGCGAGCACGATCCCGGCCTCGGCCACTGGCACCGGTGCGGGGTTCACTACCCCGACGACCGGCTCAACAGGCTGGTGCGCGCCCTCCGCAAGGGCCTTCGCACCGGAGGTCAGCCCGATGGCGGCCTCAGCGGTCGGGACCAGGTGTGCCTCATCGTCCCCCTCGGCGGGGGATTCATCGGCGCGGATCCCGCTTCTGTCCGGCGGGTGGAACAGCTGCCAACCTATCGCGAGGAACACGTAGGCCAGCACCCCGAACACTCCGGCGAGGATCAAGAGACTCATGTTGAAGTTGTCGAGGAACGGTAGGAGCACCAGCAACATGACCGCGGCGAAAATCGCACCGATGACCAGAGCCAAGACCCCTAGAACTCGTAGAACCATCCAATCACCTTCTGTGAACTCTGCTTGACACGTCTTTTCGGACCCCGGCCAGCATCCGTCGACCCGGGTCCGGGCTTCCATCGGGAGAGTCTAGATAACCACTAGGACCATTACAAGTGACACACTGCGCAAAGTCCCGCGCCCGCGCACCCTTGGCAGGCCTCGCGTGAGGTCCCTAGCCCCGGACTGGGGGAACAGTCAACCCCGTAGCGCCTCGACGCGGGCGAGCACTTCAGCGTCGGTCTCGGTGGAATCGATGATCTCTTTGAACTGCCCTACGGAGATGTCGAGTTCGCGCAAGAGCCGGGTGTCCCGCGGGCACGGATGCTTGTAGGAGCCAGGGTTGCCGTAGTAGGTCGCCCGAGCCTTGTCGATCATTCGGGGGAGCCACGGCCAATCGCCGAGCTTCTCAGCCCCCGAACGGGGTGGAGTCTTCGTGAGGTCCATCACACCGTCCTCGTTGCTGGGAACCGTCAACCGTCCGCGGGCGACGGCTCGCCTCCTTGAACAGATGACCGCAGATGAGGATACACGCTCCGCCGTCGAGGGCACAGTCGGAGCCAGGGTCGCGCCCCGGCGCCACTCCTAGACGGTCCCTTCGAGGGCACTCCCCCGCGAGAGTGCGAACAAGACGGCCCTTTCCACCTCCCGCACATGTTCGACGTCGGTGACCTTCGAGCCATTGGCGTCTGCAACGTAGAACACGTCGACTGCCCGTTCCTTCATGGTGGAGACCTTCGCCAGACGCACATCAAGAAGAAGGTCATCGAGGGTCCTGGCCAGCGTATACAGCAGGCCGATGCGGTCGCTGGCGTGCACCTCGATCACCGTCATGGCCTCGGACGCCCCGTTCTCCACCACCACTCGATCGGTAGTGCGCCGGTCGGGGGGGGCCTGAGGCAGATATCGAGCCGCCTTCTCCGCCAGACGATGATCCAGCCCGATCCTGCCCTCGAGCGCTCGCCCGAGGTCCTCGGCCACCAGGTGCCAACGAGAGTGAGGTATCTCCTCCTCGAAGTAGTCGGAGACTCGGAACGACCGAGCCACCATCCCATCGACGGTGGGTCGCACCTGCGCGCTGAGGATGGTGATCGCGTGATAGGCGAGTACACCGGACACGCGCGCGAGCAGACCGACGAGCGGAGGCGTGACCAAGTTCAACTCGTGCACGCCCGGCAGCGCCCCCTTGGCGATGCGCAGCACGAGCTCGTCCCCGAGCCCTCTCGCCGGCACGACGACCTCCAGCGCCGACTCCTCGCTCTGACGCGCCCCCTGCTCCGCGACCGCCGGAAACGAGCCCGGAGGTTCTTCTTGCGCGGTCTTGTCGAGCGCGCCGAGGACCTTGAAGAACAGCTCGCGAACGAGGGCGGCGGTCCAGGGGGACCAGACGGCCCTGCCTGTTGCGACCGAATCAGCCACGGTCAGCACGTACAGCAGCTCGAGCCGGACACGACCGCCCACGATCCCGGCAACACGATCGACGAGTGACGGATCGTCGATGTCTCGGCGAGAGGCAGTGTCCGGCAGAAGAAGGTGATGACGGACGAGGAACGCCACGAGGTCCTGCTGGTGCACTGGGAGACCGAGCCCCGCCACCACCCGCACCACGTGCGTCGCGCCCACTTCGGCGTGGTCGACCCCGTCCAGACCCTTGCCCAGATCATGCAGCAGACAGGCAAGCAAGAGCGTATCGTGCGCCTCGGTGCCGCGATACGCCTCGACAGTGGCCTGAGCGAGCTGATCGAACTCCCCCAGAGACTCGGGTTCCGCGGCGGCGAGGGCGCAACGCATAGAGTGACCGTCTACCGTGAAGGTGTGGAAGCTCTCCCGCTGGCCGAGGAAGCGCACGGACTCCCAGCCGGGCAGCCAGCTCGAGAGGATCCCTCGGTGCGACAGGTTCTCGAGGGCGGGAAGCGCGCTCGAGCCCGCGCGCAGAAGCGCGAGAAGGTCGGTGGCTCGTTGAGCCGGCAGCTCCGACACGGACGCCACCCCCTCGCGCCGCTCACCCGGCTGCTGGACGACGCCCAAGACGGCGTTCCAGACCTCCTGGGTGATCACGGCAACGGCCTCCGCGGCGGCCGAGATCTCCGCGAGCACTCGATCCGCCGGCACCGCCCCGGCGGGAGCACAGAAGCGATCGGCAAGGTCGGCCTGGTAGTCGAAGTAGGCGCGGTCTACCTTGCGCCCGGCTGCGTAGTGCAACGAGGTTCGAGCGCGAAGAAGCGTGTCGGTGGCCGCTTCGAGATCGGCGCTTGCTTGTTCCGTGAGCCACCCTGTCTGCGCGATCCCGTCGTAGCCGGAGCCACCTCCGAACACGAATGAGAGCCAGAGGGCCTCGTGTACGTCACGCAAGCCTCCGCGCCCCTCTTTGAGGTGAGGCTCAAGCAGCGCGTGCGTGTCGCCGAACGCGGCATGACGCGCCTCGCGGGCTCGCCGAGCGTTGGCCAGGAAGGATGCACCCCCGTCGACGATGGTCTGAGCGTGGAGTCGATCCAGCAGTTCTTGGAAGAGACGTTGATCGCCCACGAGCAGTCGCGCTTGGAAGAACGAGGTGAGCAATTCGATACTCTCGACTGCGACATCGAGGCACTCATCGACAGTACGGGCGCCGTGCCCGAGTTCCAGCGCGGCATCCCAGAGAGGGTAGAACAGCGTCTCGGCGACCGCCGCAACGCGAGGCTGCTCTTCGGGGCGGTAGAGCAGCATCAGATCGACATCCGAGAACGGGCAGAGTTCGCGCCGACCGTAGCCCCCCAGAGCGACCACCGCAAGGCCGGCTTCCCGATACGGACCCCACGGAGCCTCGGTCTCGGCTTTGCGGAACAGGGAGATCAGCGCCAAGTCCACCACGTCGGCGCGTTTTCGCGCGAGGGCGCGCCCACCGATCCCGGCAGCGTGCTGCCCCGCGAGCTCCCCGAGCGCTTCGCGAAGGAAGGCGGACGGTTCGCTCCCTAGAGTCATCGCGAGCCGCCCCTCCCGCACCACGGCTGTATCGATCTACAGGGCGTCGCTGCCCCGCTCGCCGGTGCGAATACGGATCGCGTCGTCCATCGGCAGCAAGAAGATCTTTCCGTCGCCTATCTTGCCGGTTTGGGCGGCCTTGGTGATGGCTTCGATCACGGCGGGGACCGCGCCGTCTTCCACCACCACTTCGACCTTGACCTTGGGAACGAAGTCCACCTGATACTCGACGCCCCGGAACACCTCCGTGTGGCCACGTTGGCGCCCGAAACCTTTCACCTCGCTCACCGTCAGCCCGTTCACCCCCACTCCCTGCAGGGCATCCTTTACTTCGTCAAGCTTGAATGGCTTGATGATAGCTTCGATCTTCTTCATCTACTCCTCCTCAGACGGGGACGGCGCAGGTCAACAACCCCACAACAGCCGGGGAATGGTCGCTGATGCCAGCACGATATCGCTCCGTGGGCCACGTGACCAATAGACCTCCGTCCATCCGTGAGCGGAGCATCATGTCCAGGCGAACAAACACCGGGGGCCGCGAGGCCCCCGGTGTCGACGAGATGCGGCAGAAGATCCCCGTGAGCCGGGGCCAACGCTCCGCCCAGGCGCTTTCTAGGGAGCCAGCATCTCCCGCACTTCGTCCAGTCGTCCGGCCGAACCGAGCTTCTCGTTCTTATGGGCGATGAACTTGGCATACTCGGCCATGAACACCTTGCCGGGGTCCCTCAGGTCGAACTTCTCGGGCTTGTCGCGGAAGAACTCGCGATGGACCCGCGTCCATACGAGTCGGCCGTCGGTATCGATGTTGACCTTGGTGACGCCCAGCGGGACCGCCTTCGCGAAATCGTCCTCGTCGACGCCCTTCGTGCCGCCCAGCGTCCCTCCGGCCTCGTTGATGCGCTTCACTTCCTCAGCAGGCACCGACGACGAGCCGTGCATGACCAACGGGAAGCCCGGCAACCGCTCCTGTATCTGAGCAAGCACGTCGAGACGCAGTGCTTGATCGCCCGAGAACTTGTAGGCTCCGTGAGACGTACCGATCGCCACAGCAAGGCTGTCACAGCCGCTGCCCTCGACGAATTCGAGCGCTTCGGCAGGATCGGTGAGGTGGGCGTTCTTCTCTTCCACCTGCACGTGCTCTTCCACCCCACCCAATTGGCCGAGCTCGGCTTCCACGACTATGCCCTTGGCATGCGCGGCCTCCACGATCTCCCGCGTGATGCGGATGTTCTCGGCGAGGGGCTCGGCGGAGGCGTCGATCATGACGCTCGAGTAGAAGCCGCTCTCGATACAGTCCATGGCGGCTTCGTAGTCGCCGTGATCCAAGTGGACGGCGAAGATGCTTTCTGGGAACACCTCGTCGGCCGCTCTGATGATGCCCTCGAGCATGCGCTTGTCGGTGTACGAACGCGCGCCCTTCGAAATCTGGATGATGAACGGTGCCCGTGAGTCCAGGTTCCCTCTGAAGAGGCCCATAGCCTGCTCGAGGTTGTTGATGTTGTAGGCTCCGACAGCGTAGTTGCCGTATGCGGCCGCGAACAACTCTTTCGTCGTCACGATCACTGGACGGTCCTCCTTCTCGAGGTAAGTGGCTACCTGCTTCCTAACACGCGGCGGGACAAGCGGTCAAGCATACGGCTCGACAGAACCTACTCCTCGGTGTGTTCGACCCACTCGTTGTCGATGCCGGGCGCGCCCACCGCCAGCCACACGCAGTCGTGCTCACCTTCGTTGCGTATCTGGCGTCGAGGCCGTGGGTCGAGGCGCACGAGTGAACCGGGACCCAATGCCGACCGCACACCGTCGACCACCAACGTGCAGTTCCCTTCCATGACGAAGAACAACTCCTCTTGCTCCCGATGGGAGTGATACTCCATCTTCTCTCCTGGATGGAAACGGAAGATGTTGGCGCGGAGCTTGTTGAGTCGAAGGATCTTCGAGAGATCGTAGTATCCGTAGAGGTCATCCCGCTCCTCGACGAGATCATCCAAGAGAACCTGTGTCCACGGCTCGCGCATCTCCCCCTCCTCTGTTGGACCCGTGGCCTGCCCTGTCGACAGGCTCTGGTCGCGCACCACTCCCGGCGAGGGGTGAGAGCGTGAAGGGTCCCTTCCGAGGGGATATCGTACCGCCGCGCGGCGCCAAAGGGAACCTGACGACGGTCGACCGGCCCCCACCGGAGGTCGAACGGTACGAAGCCGAATCGGTCGGTCAGGCCGGCAGAGGCTGCGAGCGCGCGGATGTGCGCGAGAACCACGCGAGACAGCCCGCGGTGATCATGATCAGGGGGATCGCCCCGACGTTCACTCCCACCCATCCGAACGTGTGCTGCAGGCCGCCCGCGGAGAGAGACGCGGCCGCCACCGCCGAGAAGACGAGGAAATCGTTCATACCCTGGGTCTTGGACTTCTCGGCCTCGCTGTGAGCCCGAGTGAGCAGAGTGGTGGCCCCGATGAACAGGAAGTTCCAGCCGACGCCCAGGAGCACCAGGGCCGTCCAGTAGCGCACCATCCCGCCGCCGGTGAGGTTCACGAACACACAGGCCGCTTCCAGCGCGGCACCCGTCCACATGACGCGCATCAATCCGAAGCGCTCGATCAGGCGTCCGGTCACGAATGACGGTGCGAACATACCGACGATGTGCCACTGGATCACGAACGCGGTGCTGCTGAACACATGCGCGTCGGCCTTCATCGCCAACGGCGTCGCGGTCATCACCAGCGACATCACCGCGTAGCCCATCATCCCCGAGATGACTGCCGCCACCAACGCGGGCTGCGCGGCTATCGCGCGCAAAGGCCTGGCCGGCTCGGCAGCGGGATCGTTCTCGACCTTGGGCACCTTCACAAAACTCAAGACCAGGAAGGCAGCGACGTACACCCCGATCAGGAAGAGATACGAACCGGCGAACTCGGCCGAGGACACCCATGTCCTCGTGATCGTAGCGACGTTGGGACCGGCGAACGCGGCCAGCACCCCGCCCAAGAGTACGAGTGACACCGCGCGGCCCGCGGCCGCACGTCCTACTGCGTCCACAGCGGCAAACCGGTAGTAGTTCGCGAAAGCGTTGAATGTCCCCAAGATCACCGCGGCGACACAGAAGAGCCAGAAACGTCCGGTGAGGAGGGCGGCAGACGCCAACGCCGCTCCGGACACCCCAAGAAGCGCCCCGAGCAAGAAGCCGATGCGGCGCCCCACCCTGCCCATCAACAACGACGCCGGGATGGTGCTGGTCATCGTCGAGAGGAACTGGAGGGCGACCGGCAGCGTGGCCAACGCCGGGTTCGTGGCGAGGGCGACTCCCACCAGCGCGGAGGTCGAGAGGACGAGGGAGTTCCCCGTCATAGCGAGGCCCTGAGACAGCGCGAGCAAGCCCACCGTGCGCCGGGCAGGCCCGGGCAGACGGCTCACCGGGGGCGAGTCCGGCGAACGGCGCGATCCGCGGCCGGCGACGAACGGGTGCCCAAGGGCCGCGGGTGGCGTGACGCGAGGCTTGCGAACAGCGTGCACATGGGGGCCATGTATAGCTACGTCCTTCGTTCGACATCACGGGGGCCGCTCCCGGAAAGGCGAGGCGACGGTGCTACCATGTCCGGAACGTGAAGAGGACTACCCAAGGCGGCCGGCCGTGAGACATCGAATACACCGAGCAACCTCGTGACCGCTGCCATCATCGCACTCTCCGCATCACTGGCTTGGGGAATCGGCGACATGGCGGCTGCGCTTGCCAGCCGCCGATGCCGCACCTGGTCCGTCGTGTTCGTGAGCCAGATCGCCGGTTTCGTGATCGGACTATCAGTCCTCTACCTCCTGGACCGCCCGTTCCCCGGGTGGCGCGCCGAGGCGCCCGCGCTCCTCGGCGGGGTGGCACTGGCGATCGGGATGGTCGCCTACTTCGAGGCTCTCGCGGTCGGCACGATGAGTGTGGTGGCCCCTATCGCAGCTACTTGTGGCGCGGTGCCGGTGGTGTTCGGGTTGGTAGCGGGAGAACGGCCCAGCGCGATCCAAGCACTGGGCATGCTGCTCGTGTTCGTGGGCGTGGGGTTCGCGGTATACCAGCGCGGCAGCACCGCCACCATCGTGGGCACCGTGGAAGTGGGAGCACCGGCGCACGATGCCCGCCGGCCGAGGAACACCCTCGCCGCCGGTCTGGCCGTGGTGGCCGCGATCTGTTTTGGACTCATACTCGTAGGCATCGCCGCCGCAGCGAAGCACGACCCGCTCTGGCCGCCGGTGGCCGCGCGCATCACGTCGCTGGCGACGCTCGCAACCATCGCGGCGCTCAACGGGTTGCGCTCGATTCGCCGCCGGGAAGCGGGTGGTAGCGGGACCGAGCGTCTCGATCCCCGCCCGTCGCGCATGTCGGCCGGTGTATGGGCGGGTGCGGTCTCGGCCGGCGCGCTGCACCTCACCGCGGCGGTACTTTTCATCCTGGCGGCCGAACGTGGGTTCCTCAGCCTTGTCGCGGTGCTCTCGTCGCTCTCCGCCGTAGTCGTGGTGGGATTGGCGCACTTGTTGTTGCACGAGAGGCTGGAGAAGCAGCAGTTGGCGGGGGTGATCCTGGCACTCGCTGGGGCGTCTGCCATCGCCGCCGGCTAGATGGTCACCCCACCCGACAACACGGTCGATGCAACCGGGCCGGCCCGCAGGGCCGAACTGCTCGACGCCCGGCGCGACGACGCCATCGAACGGGCCGCCCAGATCATCCGTGCCGGTGGCCTGGTGGCGTTCCCCACCGAGACGGTGTACGGTCTTGGCGCCCTGGGCCTCGACCCACTTGCGTGCGCCCGCATCTTCGAAGCCAAACGGCGCCCACACTTCGATCCGCTGATCCTCCACGTAGCCGACGTGTCCCAGGTGGATGCCGTGGGACACATGGGGCCCACCGCGCTGATTCTCGCCGGCCATTTCTGGCCGGGTCCTCTCACCCTCGTGCTCCCCAGGCGTGCAGTCGTGCCCGACATCGTCACATCCGGATTGGAGACCGTGGCGGTGCGGGTGCCCGCGCACCCCGTAGCCCATCGCCTCCTCGAGGCCGTGGGCACTCCGGTGGCGGCTCCCAGCGCCAACCCGTTCGGCCGGCTGAGCCCCACCACCGCGGAGCACGTGGCCGCGGGACTCGGGGACCGGATCGACGCCATCCTCGACGGCGGCCCCGCCGACCGCGGTCTTGAGTCGACCATCATCGACGTCACGGGAGATACACCCACCTTGCTGAGGGCGGGAGCCATCGCAGTGGAAGACATCGAAGCCCTGCTCGGCCGGGTGATCGACCGCCGTCTCTCGTCTTCGCGACCCGCCGCACCGGGGCAACTGGACGCTCACTACGCCCCCAGCACGCCCCTGCTCCTAGGCGAGCCGGGGGCCACTGCAGACCTTGACGCGGCGGGCCTGCTCACGCTCACGCGGGGTAAGGACGATGATCGCTTCGCCGTGGTGGAGGAGTTGTCGGACTCGGGCGATCTTCGCCAAGCCGCGACACGCTTCTTCGCAGCTCTCCACAGGCTGGACGAGCGGGGACTCGACGTGATCTACGCGCGGCCGCTTCCCGAGACGGGTCTCGGCGTGGCGATCATGGACCGTCTCCGCCGAGCTGTCTCCATGACACGTCGCTGAGAAGGCCCGCGAGGTCAGCACTCGGCTGTGCGCGCGAAGGCCTCTCGCGCCCTGCCGACGCTCCCGTCACTTCAGCAGCGTCTTGACCTCGGAGACGATTCCCGCGGGCAGGCCGACGAAGTCCATGCGCGCCATGTTGGCGCGGTGGCTGGTCAGTAGGGACTTCGTGTACGACGGCAGCACGCTGGAACGGGTGAGCACCAGCAGCCCCTGGTCGGAAACCAGCAACGACGCCGCCACCAACGCATCCGGATAATTCTCCCCCGTGGCCAGTGCCAGGTGGGCGAAGGAGAGACCCATGCTCGTGCCGTACTCGGCTACCAGGGCACTGGTGTGGTAGCGGTCTTTGCCGATCTTGGAGGTCACCGAGATGCCGGAAGGCTTCAGGTAGGTGCCCACCACCAGGGCGGAGGTGGCACCGAGGGCCTGTATCTGGGAGGAGATGACTTTGGGAAGCGGTCCGGCTTGCGGAGTGAGGAGGATGGGCCAGCCTTGTCGTGCGGCCATGGGGGCCACGGAGAGGGCGTCGGGGAACCTATCCCCGGAGGCGAGTACGATCTTCTCCACCTTGCCGAGCTTGGTCTTCAGCTGTGCGGCGAGCAGAGCGGCGGTCTCGTAGCGGTCCTTTCCCCGGATGGTGACGATATCCGCACTACCGACGGCATCCACCAGGCTGCTCCGTACCGCCTCGGGGAGGCCGATGAAGAAGACCTTCCCGGGCTTGAGACGTTGCAGCTCCGCTTTCACGGCCGGGGTGAGACCACCCGAGGGGGTGAGGATGACAGGGCCGCCGAAGGCGTAGGCCAGGGGGGCGGCGGAGAGGGCGTCGGGGAAGTCGTCGCCTTTGACCACGCAGACCGCGGGAGCCCCGGAGGGGTAGGCCTGCTTGGAGACCAGGATGGCGGTCTCGTAGCGGTCGGCGCCGGTGAGGGTGGTGTATGTCAGTGGGGGCCTGTTGTTGATCCTCACCGTCACCTTGGCGGTGCGGCTGTTGCCGGCCGCGTCTGACGCCTTCGCCTCTATCGTCACCAACGAATCGTGAGTATCGCCATTCGTGTCGTAGACGAACTTGATCGGCGACTTCATCGAGTTCACCATCCAGGGGCCCCATTTCGCCATGTCCCAGGTGCCCGGGTTGGGGGCCCGTGGAACGAAGGAGCCCAGAGGCTTCCCGTTGGAGCGGATCTCTAGCCGCACCACGCCAACCGCATCGAAGATCTCCATGGAGACCAAGACGTCGCCGCCCACCGTGACACCGGGCGCTGGTGAGAGGAAGGCGACCTCGGGTAGCGTCGTGTCGACCGCAGAGACGAGGGCGGAGCCGGCATCGACGAGCCCGTCACCGTAGCCTTGGTCCCAACCCGTCGGCCCGAGGTCTGCCGCGGTGTATGACAGAAGCTCGGCCATGCGTTTGACGCTCATGCTCGGAGCCACCGACCTGATAAGCCCCGCGACGCCGCTCACGATCGGCGTGGCGAAGGACGTGCCGCTCACGAATCCCTCCAGCCATGGATCGCTAGGGTAGGCGGGGTGAGGCGGGATCAAGGTCAAGATCTTCTCCCCCGGGGCGACGAGGTCGAGCTCAGGCCCACCGTTCGAGAATGCGCTCCGCGCCTTGCTTTCTCCGATCGATCCCACCGCGACGACCCCGGGAAGGGCGGCCGGATGCTGAACGAGGTCGTTCCTACTACCGTTCCCCGACGCAGCCACCACCAGCACGTCGTGGGCTTGGGCGTAGGCGATGCCGGCCGCCACGGTCTCATTGCGCTTGTCGCTACCGGCGGAGATGTTGATCACATCCGCCCCGTGATCCACCGCGTACTCGATGGCGAGGGCCATGTCTGAGGCGTACGCCGAGCCATCGTTGCTGATGTGGATCGGCATGATGCCCACGCCCCATGCCGTGCCGCTGATCAGCGAACCATTGTCGCCCTGCGCTGCGACGACGGCTGCGACCGCGGTGCCGTGACCGAAGAGGTCCGTCACATCGCTCTGGTTCGGTGGCTTCCTGATAACACTGTGCGGAGAGACCACCCGGCCGAGGAACTCATTGTGGTTGGCGAGACCGGTGTCCAGAACCGCCACGATGGTGGTTGGCACACCGGTGGAAACATCCCAAGCGGTGGGCAGGCCGACTGCCGGAAGGTACCACTGGTAGACGTAGTCCGGGTCGTTGGGCACTTTGTCGAAGTAGAACAGCGTGTCGGGTTCCGCCCAAGCTACTCCGGGCTCCCTCGACAACGCGTCCAGATCGGGCTGACCGGCCGCCCGACTGCTCAGAGAGAGCTCTCCGCCGCCTCCCATGTCCTCGCCTCGGGCGGTGCCGCTCGCCGCGGCGGGAGCGACGACGAGCGCGCCGATAGAATCGAGGCTCTCTTCGACCTCGAGTGAGTATCGTTCGAGCAGTGCGCTCCGCTCCGCCCCATCGAGAGTGCCGTCGAACTTCAGCAGCACCCTCTCGCCACGATGGTCGGCCTTCTGCGCGCCGGTGGTTGGATCCGCCGCGGTTGCGGCCGCATCCCACGGAACGAGCGCGACAGCCACCAGGAACAGGGCGGCCGCGAGACTCCCGAACGTAACCCCTCGCTTCATCCGCGAGCGTCCCATGTCCACCTCCTCCCACTGCGCGTGCGCCGACCCGCACCGGCGCCGCAAGTCAATGCATCATGCATCCATTGTGGCAGAAGATCCCCACGAGCGTCTGATACAGGGATAGACGGCGTTTTCGAAAGACCCCCCGGTGGGCATACCGGACACCACGATGCAGCGCATACGACAACTCAGTGAGGGCATCTGGCGCTGGGAGCGCCGCCACCCGGAGTGGCACCCAGGCGCGTTCGGCGCCCTGGTGGGCAGCTACGCCATCAAGGTGGGCGAGACCACGCTGCTGATCGACCCCCTGGTCGATGGCGAGGCGGACGCGGCTCTCGAAGAACTCGACAGAGTGGTCGATGGACCGGTGCGCATCGTCATCTCTATCCCGTACCATGCCCGCTCCGCCGAACTCCTGCAGCGCCGCTATCGCGGTAACGACGCCCGCATCCTCGGCCATCGCCTGGTGGCCAAACGTCTCACCGACACGCGTTCCTTCCACGCTCTCGCCGGCGGCGAGGACATAGATGGGATCGCCCGGGTACATCGGATCGGTCGTCCGGTGCGCGCCGAACTACCGATCGAGATCCCGTCCCACCGCTCCTTGGTCTTCGGCGACGCGATCGTCGAGTTCCAAGGCGGACTCCACCTCTGGGAGAACCCGGTCGATACGCCGAGCCGGCGCCGGTGGTACGAGCAACGCTTCCTCCCCACCATGACCGCCCTCGCGGGCCTCGACATCGACCGCGTGCTGGTGACTCACGGGGAGCCGGTTCTGAGCGGCGGAGCGAAAGCCCTCGCCGACGCTCTTGGCCGAGGTCCGTGGCTCCCGCCTAGAGCATCCCGGAAGGTGTAGTCCGGAAGGTGTAGCCCAGAAGGTGTGGTCCAGAAGGTGTGGTCCAGGCGACGGGACCCCGACGGGAGGCGCCGACCGCCCGGCGCGAGGACGGGCCGAGATGCGGCGACGTCCGCTAGGATCGGGTGAGAGCCACCCGCAACCGCCACGTTGCCAGCACGAACACCACCGCCGCGAACCCCGCCAGAATAGCAAGCTGCAGGCCGATATCAGCCACAGTGCCGTCTCGGATGATGATCTCTTCGAACGCCTCGATACCCCACGCGTGTGGCGTCACGTGCGCGACTCGCCACAATCCGGGCGAGAAGAGTTTCATGATCGAGAGAGGCAGCATGCAGCCTCCGAGAGCCGCCAACCCGAGCCCGATCACCACACCGAGACCGCCGGCCTGCTGATCGTTCTTGAAGACTGCGCCCATCAACATGCCGGTAGCAGCGGCCCCCATGGAGAACACGATCACGATAGCGGCGGCCGCCACCGGATCGCCCCAATCCACCCCGAACACGATCGCCGACCCGAAGATGATGAACAGCCCCTGCACCAGGGCCACGGCCAGCCGCCCCAGCGATTCCCCGGCGAGGATGGTGCCTACCGACGTGGGCGTGGCAAGCATGCGACGAGAGACGCCGAGACGCCGCGATTGGATGAGCGCCGACGACCCCGTCATCGAGGTGAGGAAGATGAACAAGAGCAGCTGTGAATATGCGCCCATGTCGAACGTGCCGAGACGCTGGAACACGAACGGCTCGCCCACTGCCTCCTGTGTCACGAGCACCTCAGGGCTCGCCTCGGCCACGCGCCCGGCCAACTCAAGAGCGTCCGAGAACTCCATCACCCCCTGGGACTCCGCGAAGGCGGCCGCACGCAGCAACGTGCCCTGGCGCACCGCGGCCGAGTCCACCGTGTTCCGCAGCGCCTGGGAAGTCGGATCGGTGCGGGCCACGAACTCCAGAGCCACGGACCCACCGCCGCGGAGGGTATCGTCGTATCCTACGGGGATGATCAGACCCGCCTCGAGCTGACCTCGTTCCACCGCCACGACGAGCGCGTCCTTGTCGGGGTAGTCGCGCACGTCGACGCCTTCGGTCTGACGCACGGAATCGGCGAGTTCAGCGCCGAGCCGCCCCGAACCCTCGGCGACGATGCCCATGCGCGGGTCGGACCCGCCGCCGAACGCCGCGCCGAGCACCAGAATGAGCAGCATGGGCAGCATGAACACGAAGAATATGTTGGCCCGGTCGCGCAAGAGACGCCGCACGCTGTTCGCGCCGATGACCAGGGCCTTCACGGCGTCACAGCCTTTTTCAGGAACACCCACGCACCCGCCGAAGTCACGACTCCGAAGGTTAGGAGCGCCCCGACGGAGGGCCATATGGCGGCCACCTCGCCGCCCGCGAGATCGCCAAGCCCCCGAAGGAACCAAGCATGTGGAGCGATCAGGCTGACCTTCGAGAGCACCCCACCCACCTGGTCGACGGGGAAGAAGGTGCCGCCCAGCAATCCGAAGACCAGCGAGACGATGGAGGCGAACATACCCGCCTGCTCCTGAGTACGCGCCACCGAAGCCACGATCGCCAACACACCCATCGCCGAGACGACTACCGCCACCACGAGAACGGCCACGCCAAGGGGATCGCCCCACTCGGCCCCGAGCAGGATCGTCGAGGCGACCACGAGCACCGCCAGGCTTCCCACACCAAGGACGAAGGAGGTGATGGCCTTGCCGAGGATTATCGACTCACGGCGGATCGGCGCGGCAAGCAGGCGGGTCATGGTGCCGTACTGCCGCTCTTCGAGCAGACCACTCACGCCGAAGGCGACTGTGAAGAACACGAAGAACACCCCCATGCCCGCGGTCATCTGGGTCGTGCCATCCAACTGCTTCGTGCCTGCGCTTATGTCTTCCACGGCTATGGGGCTCGCTACCGCCATCGCAGCGGGTATCAGCGCCCCTACCTGCTCCGCTGTAGGCTCCACGCCGGGCGGGAACACGGTCTTCACCGCCACGTCGACCGCGTGCAGTTCGGCCACGAAACCCTCAGCCACCGCTCGGGCCACGTACGCCCCGAGCTCGGAGCCCCTGGCCCCCACCACCGTCAACTCTCCCCCTCGACCGGCAAGCACCCCCTCACTGAAGCCGGGTGGGATAAGGAAGGCGGCATCGGCACGCGCTAATTGCTCGTCGGCGAAGGCGTCGGAACCGACCTCGACCTGACGGCGCGCCTCTTCCGCGCTCTCCACCGAGCGTATCGTGGCGATGCCCCCCGCTTCCACGTTCGCGAGCGCCGCTTCGAACCCGTCGGCGACCGGGCCGCCGTCTTCGTTCACCACCACGTATTCCGCGTGGAATTCACTGTCCGAGACGGGGTTGAACACGAAGCTGAAGATCAGGGCGAGACCGAATGGCGCGATGAGACCCCAGATGAACACCGAGCGGTCACGTATCCGCTGAGTGATGTCCTTGCGGGCTATGAGGAGCGAACTCCGCAGAAGGGCCATGTCAGTCTCGGAGTGCCTTGCCCGTCAGGTGCAGGAACACTGCCTCCAGGTTGGGCTCCTCCACGCGGACGCTGCTGACGATCACGCCCGATGCGCCGACCTTGGTGAGGATCTCTATCAGACGATCTCCTGCCCTGTCGGCCAAGAAGTCGATGCCGCCGTCGATGACGTCGGCACCCTTCACACCATCGATCGCGCACGCGGCGTCAACTGCGGCCTTGAGGTCACCGGTAGCGGTGAGGCGCACGCGGTCGTGCTGACCGACGAGCTCGACCAATTCCCTGCGCGTGCCCTCGGCGACGATCTTGCCGGAGTCGATGATGGCGACACGGTCACAGAGGCGTTCCGCTTCCTCCATGTAGTGCGTGGTGTAGAGCACGGCCATGCCCTCGACACTGAGGCGCTCGACGCTCTCGAGGATGGCGTTGCGACTCTGGGGGTCGACTCCCACGGTGGGCTCGTCGAGGATCAAGAGCCGGGGCCGGTGGAGCAGGCCTATCCCGATGTTGAGGCGGCGCTTCATGCCGCCTGAGTACTCCTCCGCCCGATCGCCTGCCCGATCCGCGAGCCCGACGATCTCGAGCACCTCGGCCACCCGCTGCTTGAGTTCGACCTTGGGCATCCCGTACAGGCGGCCGAAGAACGAAAGGTTCTCGCGAGCGGTGAGGTCGGGGTAGATAGCTATGTCCTGAGGCACGAGTCCCACGACCCGCTTGGCGTCGGTGCTCCTCGTGGTGAGCGGCTTCCCGGCGACCATCACTTCGCCGGCGTCGCGCTCGAGCAGACCGGCGATCATGGATATGGACGTGGTCTTCCCGGCCCCGTTCGGTCCCAACAGACCATAGGTCTCGCCGGGAGCGATGTGGAACCCCACCCCGTCCACCGCGACCAAGCCGCCGTAGGACTTGCGAAGACCCTCGCAACGCAGTACTGCTTCGGGCGAGCCTTCCCCCATGTTCTCCTCCTCAAGCCGCCTTCCACGCGTCGATTGAACCCTACCACGGGATTTCGGCCGGGTCACCCCGTGGCAGCAGCGCTGCGGGCGCGACCGAGGACGTCGTATCGCGCCGCCCAGTGTGTTCTGGGGGCCGAGGCTTCGCTTTTCAGCAGCCTCCTAGTAGGGCGCGGTATCGGGGTCGGCGACCCACCCCTCGAACACGTCGAGTGCTCCCTCCACGAACAGTCGCTCCACCGGAAGCGAGCGTTCAGACGACGGGAGTGCGAACTGCTCATACAGGAACGCGTCGTCGAAGCCGATGGCGGCCGCTTCGGCCGCGGCGTTCGCGTGGTACACCTTCTCCAATCGCGCCCAATAGATGGCCGCCAAGCACATCGGGCACGGTTCGCTGCTCGAGTAGATAACCGCCCCCTCGAGTGAGAACGACCCGATGGTGCGACACGCGTCGCGAATCGCGACCACCTCGGCGTGGGCGGTGGGATCATTGGTGCCCGTTACCCGGTTCCACCCACGCCCGACGACCGCGCCATCCTTGACGACGAGCGCGGCGAAGGGGCCACCTTCATATTCCTTCCACTTCTCCCGGCTCAACTCGACCACCTGTCGCAGGAAGCCCTTGTGGTCCATCGTGCGTCTCTCTCCTTTCAGGCGCCTGACTCGCGCACGTGCTGGGATACCCCCGGCGAGCTGTCAGCCCGAATCCTCGGTGGCCGTAGGGCCGGCGGTAGCGGCGCCGATCGCCGAGCCCAATTCCACGAAGCCGAATCCGGCCGCACGGAGCCCGGGGATGATCTCCGAAAGCGCCGCGACGGTGTTCTTTCCGCCCACGTGCATGAGCACGATCGCCCCCGGGGCGACTTTCGAGAGAACGGTGTCGCGGATCTGCGCGGTGGTGCGCTCGGCTTTCCAGTCCAGAGTGTCGATGGTCCAGTAGACGCTCACGTAGCCCTCCTCGCCAACCAGGGCCAGCGTCGCGCGATCGCGGGCGCCGTAGGGGAAGCGGAACAGCGGCCGGGGGTCGCCGGCGCGGGTAGCACGCAGCAGGGCGGCGGTCTTCTGGAGTTGGTCGCGCGCTTCGTCGTCAGAGAGCTTCGTGAAGTCGGGATGCGAGTACGAGTGGCTCCCTATCGGGTGTCCGGCGGCGACGATCGCGGCCACCTCATCGGGGAAGTCCTCGACGAACTCGCCGGTGAGGAAGAACGTTGCGGGCACGCCTTCCGCGTCGAGCACCCCGAGTATGTCGTCGAGCGGAGCTGGGTCGTAGGCGGCGTCGAACGTGAGCGCCACCACTCGTGCATCACCCGGCACTCGGACGAACTCCAGGCCACCGGCGGGGATAGGCGACGGCGGGCGGCGGCGGGTGGTCGTCGTGCTCGCCGCGGGGCGTTCTGTGGTCGTGGTGGATGTCTCCACGACATCCGTGGTCGTGGTCGTCGAGGCCCAAACTGCACCCGAGGTGGTGGACTGAGGCGGTTCGTCCTTCGGCCACGGGCACGCGGAGCCCACGACCCAGACCATGAGGAGCAGCCCGATCAGGATGGCTCGGGGCGGCCTGCCCACGCGCCCGGACGCGCCCTGTAGCCTGCCGGTCACCCCACGAGACATTCTGGGTTCAGGCCGTCCAGTTCGGGAAGCACGAAGAGGCCGTCCTTGCGCACGAGCACACCGTCGAACCACACTTCCCCCCCACCCCACTCCGGAGTCTGCATGAGCACTAGGTCCCAATGGATAGCCGAGCGATTGCCGTTGTCGGCCAGATCGTAGGCGAGTCCCAACGCCATATGAAGGCTGCCGCTGATCTTCTCGTCGTAGAGTACATCCTTCATCGGACGCTCGATGAGCGGGTTCATTCCAAGCGCGAACTCGCCCACGAAGCGGGCGCCCTCGTCGGTGCCCAACAGGGCGTCGATCTTCGTCTGAGGCGAACCGGTGGCCTTCACCACCTTGCCCCGGTCGAAGGTCAGGGTCACATCGTCGCAGGTGATGCCGTCGAACACGGCGGGAGCGTTGAAGGCGATGACACCCTCGGTCGAGTCGAGCTTCGGCGCCGTGAACACCTCACCGTCAGGCACGTTGCGTCTACCGGCGCACTTCACCACGGGCAACCCGTCCAGACGCAGCGTGAGATCGGTGCCGGGGCCAGTGATACGCACGGCCTTCGTCGCCTCAATCAGGGCGACCAGAGGGTCCATCGCTCGTTCCATCTTCGCGTAGTCAAGGCTCGAGACATGGAAGCAGTAGTCTTCGAACCCGTCGGTGGACATGCTTGCGGCCTGCGCGCCGGCCGCGTTCGGGAAGCGCAGCACCACCCACTTCTTCTTGAGGCTCTCCTCCAGCAAGGATCTGGAAGCTTGGTGACCCTCACGCATGATCTCCGGCGGCACGTCCGCCAACTCGGAGAGGTTCGTTCCGGCCAGGATATGGAGCCTGGCGTCCACGTCATGCACGCGGGCGAGACGCCATGCCATCTCGATATCCAGCAGCTCGCGGGAGGCGCCGAGGAGTTGCGCGCGACGCACGCGAGGGTCGACGATCTCGAAGAAGGGCAGCGCCCCTCTCGCGTGAGCTTCGGCTATCAAACCTCGCACCAGCTCTTCGGAGCCGGTCTGACCCTCGATCAGGACCCTCTCACCCGGCTGCAGGTCGAGCGAGTGGTCGAGCAGCTGGCGAGCAAGCGGAGCGATGCGGGCATCCACCGGAATGTCTCCTTCAAACGCTGGTCGGGTGACGAGGGAACGAGAAGCGGCGACAGCTTCGTAGCGTACCAGATGCAGATGGCGGCGCGCTCCGACTACCGGACGGCGGCGCGTCCGGGCCACTCGACCGCGGGGAGGGTCTCGAAGATCAGTCGCCGAGCGTCGATGCGGCGGTACAGCAGCGTAGCGGAGTGCGGGCCAAGGATGATCTGATTCACTGCGGCGCCGTGGGAATCCCGGTACCCGCTCACCTCGAGCGTCACCTCGCCGGTGGACATCGGGTTGACCGCCACCATCCCCCTGGTGAAGGCCCTCGTGTAGACGCCTTGGCCGGTGACGTTGTAGGGCCCGAGGGCGGCGCCGAGGTCACGCCCCCACACGCCGTACCAGGTGGCTGCGTCCATCGATCCGTCGTGCACGTGGTAGTAGTACGAGGAACCGCCCGCCGCAAGCAGGTAGGTGCCGTAGGTGAAGAGCATGGTCTGCTCGTCCGCGGACGCACCCTGACTCACGAACACGGCGGCCTTTCCCATACGCTCGGCCGCCTCCACCTCGGCAAGCTGCCGCTCCCATCCGTTGCCGGGCGACTTGAAGCCGGAATCACCACTTGACCCCACATGGATGAACTGCTCGTCCATCAGACCGTCGGTGATAGTCAGCCAATCATCGAACAGACCCGGGGAGTCGAGGTGGTCAACCACGTTGCCTACTACAAGGAGATCCGGGTCCGGCGCTTTCGCACGCGCATACGCGGTGGCAAGGAACCCGCGAACCGCGGACTGCAGCTGCGCATCGTCGGCATATCCTTCGAGCGTCCCGCTGATCGGGCCCCACCTTCCCGTGTAGAGGTCGTCGAGGAAGAGCCCGTCGAATCCCAGGTCGACGGCCCGCCGAACCGCACGATCCGCCCAATACTCTCGCCACTCGGGACGACCCCAGTCCATGGCATAGAAGTCGACTCCCGGATAGTACTCGAACACGATCCGCTGGCCGGATCCGTCTTTCAAGAACCAGTCGGGGTGTCGGGTATCGACACGCTCCCCCGTCGCGAACCCCCCGACGGTCGAGGAGTTGTCGTCTCCCCGGAGGAAGAACGCGTTCTTGTACAGGAGCACACGGACCGAGGGGTCGGCCGCCTTCAGGAGGGGGATCCATTCATGGTTCCACTCATTCAGTATCACGAGCCCGTACCTGCGGCCCGCCTGCACCGGGTCACCCGGCTGGAACAAAGAGGCGATCCGCTGGCCGCTTTCCGGAGCGAGCCCGGCCGTCGAGGCAGGCGGCCACGCCGCGAGGCCGGCCAAGAACATCGCGGTGACCAGGAACAGCACCACGCTGACGGTGCGAACAGGATGCCTGATTCGTCCCAGACCCACGACCCCTCCTTGCCGACCAGGCACCTGCAACCTACGGGGGCGCCGAGCGAACGTCAAGGTGCGACGCGGCTACCAAGACGCCCGTTCCGGCGGCACCACGCGGCACCCTGTGCTCGACGCGGGTTCGAGTTTCGAATATATTCCTTGCGGCGAGACTCGACCCATTGGTCGCCACTAGCAGTGGAATGGCAATCGCAACTGGAGAGTAGGGGTCGCTGTGCGCAGGCTCATCGGCATCATACTCGTAGCAGCCTTGCTCGTCGGCCTCGCCGCGCTCCCGGTGCTAGCCGCCAAGCCCTCTATGCCCTTCCCTCCGGGCAAGTGGAAAGGCAAGGGCGTCTGGACAGGTGCGATCAGCGGCAACGACGTGGGTGTCACTATTGTTGGAGCCTCGGTCTACGACTTCGAGTTGAACGTCGATCCTGAGGGCAACATCGACGGCCTCTGGACTCTCGCTCCCACCAAGGTCAACGTGGCGATGCCCGAGGGTGAATCGGCTTCGGGGGTCATCAGCGGTATGGGCGGCCTGGCCGGCAACGGCGCCGCCACGGTCGATGGCACCTACACGATCTCGATCACGATACCCAGTGTCGGCGTGAGCGGGTACGAGGTCGCCCTCCCCGCCGAAGGGAGCTTCTGGCCCACGAGCGGCTCGTGCACCTTCATACAGGGAGACCTGGCAAACCAAGCGCGTGAGAGCCAGCAGGCGGCGGGCTTCGCCACCTCGGTCGTCGGCCCGTTCACCGCCAAACGCATCGCCGCTCCCGGCGACGACGGCACCCAGTCCTGGGACGAGTCGTACGTGGAGTTGGTCGAGAAGATGACCGAGTTGTTGGGCACTCCGAATCCCAGCACCACCGAGGTGCTCGCCCTTGTCATCGGCGTGGATGAGTTCACGGCGAACCTGGTCAAGGCGTCGGTGTGCAACGAAGCGCCCTCGAACCTCGAGAAGGGCAAGCAACCGTACACGTGGTTCATCGAGAGGTTCACGGAGCTGATGAACAAGATCCTCGACGACCCGAGCGCATACTCGGGCGCTGACATCGCCGAGATGCTCATCGCGTCGGTGAACATCGGAGCGGTCGGCTCGGCAGCGCCCGACTCAGAAGCTGCCGCGCAGCTCAAGGCCAAGTTCGAGCAGGTGTTGAACCAGAAACTCGACGACGATATCGCCAAGGGTGACAAGGTAGATGCCGTGTTGATCTATCTGGCGGCGGCCCAAGCCGGCCTCGGCGAGCTGGCGACCAAAGCCCACGGGTTCGCGTTCTGATGACGAGGCATCCGAGAGCCAGACTGGTACTCCATGCGGCAGTCGTCGCCGTCGCGGCGGCACTCCTAGTGTTCCCACTCACCGGTTGCGGGTCATCCGGAGGCACCGAAGGGTCCACGACAACGGCTGGAAACAGCGGTCAAAGTACCGCAACGACCGTCGAGGCGATCGAGGAGGTCCAGGGTACCCCGATCGACGCGGGCCTCGCATCCATCGAGTTGACGGGCCCGACCGTCTCGGGCGCCGGCGAGGTTCCCACGTTCGAGTGGCAGGCTGTGGCTGGAGCCGCACGCTACCGCCTGGTCGTGTTGGACGGCGACGGCGAGCCGCTCTGGGCCTGGAACGGCTCGGAGACCAGGGTGAACCTCGGTGGATTGCCCGTCGAGCGTCCCGCGGATATATCCGGGCCGGTAATCACACCCGGCAGTTCGTGGAGCGTGGTGGCGTTCGACGCCGACGGCACCCCGCTGGCAGTGAGTGTGCTGCGGCCGGTCGAGCCCTGAGTGATCCAGAGCCGCCGCCGCGGCGCGGCTGGACTCGCCGCCCATGACGAGTGGCGATACGAAAGCCGGCGAAGGGAATCGAACCCCCAACCTGCTGATTACAAATCAGCTGCTCTACCATTGAGCCACGCCGGCGGATGCTGCTCGTAGATTGTACGGGTCGCGGCGCCGCATGCAAAGGTCGACGCCCGCGAGGCCCTGGCCCTGGGAGCACGCGGCACTCGCCTCGGAAACCCGTGCGCACGGGCGCGCGCTCACCCATCGGCGGGGTTGGGGGGCGGCCTCGACGGGAACAACTTCTAGTAGCAAGAATCACTAGCACCGAGGCCGTGACGTGGGAACCTCAGCCCATTCAACGCTGGTCCGCCCGACGCTCGTTCAGCCGATGATGGTGAGTTCGACGCGGGTCCGCCCGACGACAACCCGGCCGTCACTTGACACCAGACCGGCGGCTCACACATTCGCTCCGCCCGCCACGACCGTACGCTTCGGCAATTACTTGTCGGCCACCCTCGCCCCCTTCTACCAGGGAGTGACGGACTTCGTGGCGGATCGCCTCCACATACCGACTACCCTCGAGACGGGGTCAGCCTATGGGCAGTTGGCTGCGGGCGAAGTCGACGCGGGCTTCCTCTGAGGCCTCCCCTATATCCGCCTGATACGGCGGAATCCCAATTCCCTGGAACTCCTGGCCGCTCCGGTCATCGCCGGGGAGCGGTACGGCGGCAGGCCCATCTACTTCTCGGACGTGATCGTCGCCGTCGATAGCGACGTCGGCAATTTCGCGGACCTGCGCGGAGCCTCCTGGGCCTACAACGACCGAAGGTCCCACTCGGGCTATGGCGTTACGCTGGACCACCTCGTGCGACTCGGGGAGACCGCCGGGTACTTCGGCGAGGTGGTGAAGTCCGGTTCTCACGCGAGATCGATACGCATGGTGGCAGCGCATGAGGTGGACGCCTCCGCGATCGACAGTCACGTGCTCGGGGTGGAGTTCAGATCGCACCCCGAACTCGCGGCCCGCCTGCGCATCGTGGGCGCGCTGGGCCCCTCGCCCATTCAACCGGTAGCGGCCGCTAGACGGCTTCCCGAGGCTCTCAAAGCGGATCTACGCGCCGCGCTCCTCGCCATGGGCGACGACCCGGCGGGACGGGCGGCCTTGGACTTCGCTATGGTGGATCGCTTCGTCGCGGTCGACGACGCGGACTACGACCCTATCCGAAGCATGGTGCGGCGCTTCGAAGAAGCGGGCTTCACGACCCTACGGTGATGCGTCAGCGCTCCAACCCCCGGTGCCTCCGAGCCCGAACCGCTCCAGGCTCTTCGCCGAAGCGTTGCTTGTAGTCGGCCTCGTAGTCCGACCAGTTGCCCAGGAACAGGCGGGCACGTCCCTCACCTTCGAACGCCAGGATATGCGTGGCGACGCGATCGAGGAACCAGCGATCGTGGCTCACCACCACGGCGCAGCCCGCGAAGGACTCGATGCCCTCTTCCAATGCGCGCAGGGTGTTCACGTCGAGGTCGTTGGTGGGCTCGTCGAGCAGGAGGACATTGGCGCCCTCAGTGAGGGTCTTGGCGAGGTGCACCCGGTTCCGCTCGCCTCCGGAGAGCACTCCCACCTTCTTCTGCTGGTCGGGGCCCAGGAAATTGAAGCTCCCGCAATAAGCGCGGGCGTTCATCTCGCGCTTGCCCAGGGTGAGTGTCTCCTTGCCGCCGGAGATCTCGTCGTACACCGACTTCTTCGGGTCGAGCGTGCGGGACTGATCGACGTAGGCGAGCTGCACCGTGTCCCCCACGGTGACCGTGCCGGCGTCGGGCGCCTCTGTGCCGGTCACCAAGCGCAAGAGCGTGGTCTTGCCCACGCCGTTCGGGCCGATGATGCCCACGATGGATCCCGGCGGAATGCTCGCGCTGAAGTCGTCGAGGAGCACTCTCTCCCCGTACGCCTTGTTCAGGCCGGCGAAGTCGATGACCACGTCGCCTAGACGGGCGCCCGGCGGGATGTAGATCTCGCGGTCCTCACGACGCTTCTCCGACTCCTGGCTCAAGAGACTCTCGTAGGCGTTCAGCCTGGCTTGACCCTTGGCCTGCCGAGCCTTCGGCGACATGCGGATCCACTCCAGCTCCCGCTGCAGGGTCTTCTGGCGCTTCGACTCGCTCTTCTCTTCCACGCGGAGCCGTTCCTGCTTCTGCTCGAGCCAGGACGTGTAGTTACCCTTCCACGGTATGCCATGCCCCCGGTCGAGCTCCAAGATCCAGCCGGCGACGTTGTCAAGGAAGTAGCGATCGTGGGTGACGGCGATCACCGTGCCCTTGTAGTCGCGCAGGTGGTGCTCGAGCCACGCGACCGACTCCGCGTCGAGATGGTTCGTGGGCTCGTCGAGCAACAGGATGTCGGGCTCCGTGAGGAGCAGCCGGGTGAGGGCCACCCGCCGGCGCTCGCCACCCGAGAGCACGGAGATCGGGGTGTCAGAGGGCGGGCAGTTCAGGGCCCCCATGGCGAACTCGAGCCGAGAATCGAGGTTCCAAGCGTCCACGCGGTCGAGCTTGTCCTGCAACTTCCCCTGCTCCTCGATGAGGGCGTCGAAATCGGCGTCGGGCTCGGCGAACTTGGCCGTGACCTCGTCGAAGCGCGCCATGAGGTCCACGATGGGCTGCACAGCTTCGTGGATCACCTGGATGACAGTCTTCTGCTCGTCGAGGTGCGGCTCCTGCTCGAGCAGGCCGACGGAGAAGCCCTTCGCGGCGGCGATCTCTCCTTGGTACTCCTGGTCGATCCCGGCCATGATGCGCAGCAAGGTGCTCTTACCCGAGCCGTTCAAACCCAGCACGCCGATCTTCGCTCCATAGAAGAAGCCGAGCGAGATGTCGTGCAGCACCTGGTTCTTCGGTGGGAACACCCGCCCCACCCGCATCATCGAGTAGATCACCTTCTTGTCGTCCACAGCCATCCAGTCGCTCCCGTTCTCGGTTCAAGGATTCTTCGCCTGGCGGAGACCCCGGCCGAAGATCGGCCCGGGCGTGTCGTCATGCGACGCCGGCACTTGGAGTATACGCAGCGAGACCGCGCGTGACCGTCATCAGGTTCGATGGGTAGGCGCATGGCGCCGTGGCGCCGGATTCTCGACTCAGGCCGAGGGGGTTGGAACAGAAGGACTCACGGGTGACCTCGCGGGCACCCAGCTCGGGGCTACTCCCCGTTGACCTTCCGACTATCCAGGTGGAGGGTGACCTTGCGCTTGATGCGCTGCAGAGCGTTGTCCACCGTCTTGGTGTCGTGCTCGATGTACTCCGCGATCACCTCGTACGAGTGACCTTCGAGGTAGTAGCGGAGCACCAAGGACTCAAGCGGGCTGAGCAGGCGCTGGAGGCAGTCCATGAGGCTGGCCAATTCCTCAGTGCTGATCACCTGCATGACCGGGTCGCTCGTGCGTCCCGACGGGATGAGATCAGCCAGAGTGCGATCGTCCGACCCGCTGCTGCCTGCTGGACTGTGGCTGAAGCTGAGGTAGGTGTTCAAGGGAGAGTGCTTCTGCCGGGAGGCGGTCTTGATCGCGGTGATGATCTGGCGAGTCACGCACAGTTCAGCGAAGCTGCGGAAGGATCGGGCCTTTTCTTCGCGGTAGTCCCGGATCGCCTTGAACAGGCCTATGTAACCTTCTTGGATGAGGTCGTCGCCATCGCCGCCCGCGATGAAGTACGAGTATGACTTCATGCGCACGAAGTAGTGGTACTTCTTCAGAAGGTGTTTCGTAGCGTCGCCGTTGCCGGCCTTGGCGAGCCGGACCAGCTGCTCGTCGTCGTTCCAGTCGATGAGCGGATAGCCCATACGAGCCGTGCTCTCCATGCCTCGCCTCCCTCCGCCAAAACCGCGGTTGACCGGGGTGGTGCCCGGCGCCCACGCCTCTGCCGGGTTCAACTCCCCTCTTCTTCCGGCGCCTCCTCGAGTCGCCGGCGAAGCTCCTTCAACTCTTCGAGTCCCTTACGAGGGATTCGATCCTCCACACGATGCACCATTCTAGTGCATTTCTCGCTAATTGCAACCTCTCTTGTGTGTTCTTGCAGATCGGAGGCGAATTGGCGACTGGAGCGACGGGTCACATTGGCAAGGAAGGTGGTCTTCTGCAACCCGTAGTCGGAGGTGACAACGACTATCTTTTCCGCTGCATTCAGCCGGTATGTGGCACGTTCGATGATGGAGTCCGCGGAGCGTTCGAAGGAGCCGAAGAGCACCTCCACATTCGCCGTTGCACTCTGCCCTTGCTGCAACGCGGCGTTGCTGCTGTCGAAGGCGATGATGGCTTTGTCGGAGCTGCCCCCCATGAAGCTCGCGATGCGATCGACGAGGCGTCGGCGTTCGTCCTCCAATTCGCCCGGGCCGAGGTCATCGGCCATCGCTCGACCTCCGGAGCGACGCAACTCGTGCATGAGGTTGTAGCCGTCGATGAGGTAGACCGTCATCGGGCCTCACCACCGGGGGCCTCGCCGCCGGGGACGGCTGCGCCGGGAGGATCACCACCGAGGGCGGGCACTGTCCCCGCCCGTTGTCGGCGCGCCTCGAAGAGCAGGACGCCGGCCGAGACGCTCACGTTCAACGAACCGACTCGGCCCACCTGGGGTATCCGCACGGCCACATCGCAGGCCTGGTTCACCCTCCGACCAAGTCCCTCCCCTTCCGAGCCCAGCACGAAGACCGTCTTGCCTCGATAGTCGGGGTCGTAGTGGGAGGCCGTCGCAGAGGCATCGGCGCCGTACACCCAGAACCCCGCGGCCTTCGCATCGGAGAGGAAGTCGGTGAGGTTACGCACCTGGGCCACTGCCGCGTGCTCCGTGGCTCCAGCCGACGCCTTGACCACCGCAGCCGTCACCACGGCCGTGCGGTGCCGCGGGATCACGACTGCCGCGCCCACCACCTCCGCCGTACGGATGATCGCTCCGAGATTGTGCGGGTCTTGGATGCGGTCGAGCACCACGACGAGATCGAAACGCTCGAGCACCTCGCCTTCCGGCGTGTATGGAAAAGCGTCCACCTCGGCGGCGACGCCCTGGTGGTCCGAGCTGGCGGCCAGCTCTCCCAGCTCGTCGAGGCTGCGCACTTCCACCGGCGGTGCGGACACCCCGGCTTCGGTCGCCCAACCGTGCATCTCAGCAGTGAGATCGGAGCCGGCCTTTCCGCCCTGCACCCACACTCGGTGCACCCGGCGGCGCCCGCGAAGCGCTTCGCGCAAGGGGTTGCGGCCGTAGATCGTCTCGTGGCCGGGGGCTACCCCGGTTGCGGGTACCTGTGGACGCCCCGTGTCGCGGCGACGGCCCCCTCCTCGAGCGGCCCTGTTGTCACGATCGGCCACGTCTTCTCCTACTCGCCGGGCACCACCTTGAAGCCGTCGGCGCTGTCGCGCACCTCGAACCCGCGTGCGACGATCGCGGCGCGCAGGCGATCGGCCTCGGCGAAGTCTCTGGCGGCTCGGGCCGTGTAGCGTTGCGCCGCCATCTCGAGCACGTCGGTTGGCACTTCATCCGCGACCTGCGCGGCGCCGTCCAGTCCCAGGATGTGCACCATCGCACCTATCCGCTTGCGCAGCGCCGAAGCTCCGATGGCGCTGAGGGTGCCCGCGGCCAACGCCGTGTTCGCTTCTCGCGACAGGGCGAACACCTCACCCAGAGCAGCGGCCGTGTTCAGGTCGTCGGCGAGAGCCTCGTCGAACGACGCGCGGCGCGCCTCAGCAGCGGCGAGCAGTTCGGCATCGCCGGATGGTGCTGGGACGGAGGCCGCAGCCGCCTCGGAGGCCTCTTCGTCGGAGGCAGCCGGCGGTTGGTCGGGCGAGGCGGCACCGGGAGCACTCGAGGCGCCACCACCTGAGATGTAATCGTCGAGCGTACGGAAGAGGTTGCGAAGCCGTCCCACCTGCTGACCAGCCTCGGCCAGGAGTTCGCGACTGAAGTCCATGGGACTGCGGTAGTGGCTGCCGACGAAGTAGGCGATCAGCACCTCGGGCCGGTATTCCTTGAGGGCTTCGCGCAGCATGAAGATGTTGCCAACGCTCTTGGACATCTTCTCGTCCTTGGTGTTCAGCATGCCGTTGTGCACCCAGAAGCGCACGAATTCCCCGCCCAGAGCGCCTTCAGCCTGCGCGATCTCGTTCTCATGGTGGGGAAAGATCAGGTCGCGCCCGCCGCCGTGGATGTCGAAGCCGGGGCCGAGATATTTCAGGCTCATGGCCGAGCACTCGATGTGCCACCCTGGGCGTCCAGGACCCCAGGGGCTCTCCCAGGACGGTTCCCCCGGCTTGGCGCCTTTCCACAGAGCGAAATCAAGAGGGTCCGCTTTGTCTTCACCCGGAGTGATACGGGCGCCGTGCCTCATCTCACCCGTCTGTTGCTTGGAGAGGCCGCCGTAGCCCTCGAAGGTCTCTACACCGAAGTAGACATCGGAGCCGGCCTGATACGCGTGGCCCGCCGCCACCAGCTTCTCCACGAGGTCGATGATCTCGGGCATGTGCTCGGTGGCATACGGCTCGATGTCGGGGCGACCGAGACCCAGGCGGTCGGTGTCTTCGATGTACGCGTCGGCGAACTCCCGGGCGACTTCGGCCGAGGTGCGCCCCTGCTCAATGGCCTTCTGGATGATTCGGTCATCCACGTCGGTGATGTTCTCGACCAACGTGACCTTGTACCCAAGCGACTCGAAGTAGCGCTTCGCCACCATTGAGATGACGAAGGGCCGCGCGTTGCCGAGGTGGATATAGTTGTAGACGGTGGGACCGCAGAAGTACATGGTGACGTGATCGCCGTCGCGTGGCGTGAACGGGCGCTTCTCCTGGGTGAGCGAGTCGTAGAGCCGCATCTCGGTCACGCCAGGCCTCCACGCTGGGCGAGATAGCCGAGGGCGATGCGCAGGCGCGCCAGGAGGCGGCTCCGGCCCAATCCGGCGATCAGGTAGAAGAGCTCGGGGCCTTGGTCGTAGCCGGTGAGGGCCACACGAAGCGGCTTGAAGATCGCCTTCCCCTTTATGTCTCGCTCCTTGCATCCGTCACCGACCCGCGCCAGGATCGTGCGGGCCTGCTCGAGCACGAAGTACTCCGAATCACGGGCCTCGAGTGCCTCGGCCAGAAGCGCGAAGACGATATCAGCGCCCGGCTCATCGAGCGCTTCTAGGTGGCTCGAGGCGGTCAGGATAGGCTCATCGGCGAAGACCTGCGCGTGCGTGGGTGCGTCCCCGAAAGTCACCAGTTTCGGTTGGATGGCCGCTGAGACGATCTCCCGCTGGCCTTCATCGAACTCGAGCCCGGCCTCGTGTAGATAGGGGCGAGTGTACTCGGAGACCTCTTCCACCGCTAGGTCCCTGATATAGAGGCCGTTCAGCCAGTTCAGCTTGTCGAGGTCGAAGATCGCGGCGCTCTTGCTCACCCGCGCCATATCGAACTCCGCTACCAGCTCCTCCAGCGTGAGCTTCTCGCGCTCGTCGCCGGGGCTCCACGAGAGCAGGGCCAGGTAGTTCACTACCGCCGAGGGCAGGTAGCCCATGTCGCGGAACTCGCCGATAGAAGTGGCCCCGTGACGCTTCGACAGCTTGCCGCCGTCGGCTCCGTGGATGAGCGAATGGTGCGCGTACCGCGGGGCCTCTTCGCCGAGCGCCTCGTACAACATCAGCTGGCGGGCCGTGTTGCTGATGTGGTCTTCACCGCGCACCACGTGGGTCACGTGCATGCCCGCATCGTCGATGACCACCGCGTAGTTGTAGGCGAATCCCCCATCGGTGCGGTGGATGATGAAATCCCCGATGACGTCGGACGAGAAGGTGATAGGCCCGTGGATGAGGTCGTCGAATGTGACGTCTCCCTCGGGGACGAAGAACCTCACCGTCGCCTCTTCCCCAGCGGCGATGCGTTCCGTCACTTCCTCGGATGTCAGTTCATAGCACAGGCGATCGTACTTCGGCATGAGGCCCGCGGCCAGCTGCCGTTCTTTCAGCTCGTCGAGCCGCTCCTGAGTGCAGAAGCAATGGTAGGCGTGGCCTGACGCAAGGAGCTTCTCGATCCCACTTTGGTACAGGGACGTCCGCTCGCTCTGCCGATATGGGCCGTACGGGCCGCCGACGTCGGGGCCCTCGTCAGCCTGCAGGCCAAGCCAATGAAGATCGCGCACGATGCTCATCTCATGATCGCGCCGGGAGCGCTTGAGGTCGGTGTCCTCGACCCGCAAGACGAGCGTGCCGCCGTGATGGCGCGCGAACAGGAAGTTGTAGAGGGCCGTGCGGGCGCTCCCAATGTGGAGCGTGCCCGTCGGACTCGGGGCGAATCTCACTCGAACGTCACTCATGCATGCTCCCAAACCGGGTATGTTTCGGTCGTGACTATGCTACACCACCGCGCTCGGGGCCACCGCCGGGAGCACGGGAGTCAAGATGCGCCGGCCGCGGTGGTCCATCGCGTCGCTCCGACGCGATGCGCGGGCGCGGAGTCACCGTTCGATCAACACCACGGCCTGAGCCAGGATACCCTCGCCGCGGCCGGGGAAACCCATGCCCTCCGTCGTCGTGCCGCGGATACCGAGGCGTTCCTCCGGGATAGCCAGCGCCAACGCCAGAACGCGTTTCATGGAGGATCGGTGTGGTGCGATGCGCGGCTCTTCGCACACCACGACGGCGTCCGCGTTCCCCACCCGCCAGCCGCGCTCATGGAGCAGGCGCACCACCTGACGCAGAAGCTCCACGCTGTCTGCTCCGGCGTACTTCGGATCGGAATCTGGGAAGTAGTGGCCGATATCCTCCAGGCCCGCCGCGCCGAGGAGCGCGTCCATCAGGGCGTGCACGAGGACGTCGGCGTCGCTGTGGCCGGCAAGCCCGTGCGTGTCCCGCAGCCGTACCCCGCCAAGCACGAGCGCACGGTCCGGCGCGAAGCGGTGGGCGTCGATGCCGAGACCCGTACGGTAGCAGGGAGCCGTTTCCCGGGAACCGCAGCCCTCCGTGGCCCCGGACGGGGCCGCGGCCGTCGGTGGGCCCGCGGCCGTCGGTGGGCCCGCGCCGGTCGCTCCGAGTTCCGGCCCGCCGCTCAACGTCGTCGCGCCGCCAGGATCTGCTCGGCTGCGAGTATGTCGGCGGGATCGGTGACCTTCAGGTTCTCCGGCGAGCCCTCCACGACGACGACGCGGCCGCCGGTGGCCTCCACCAGTGAGGAATCGTCCGTGACGGAGGCCAGGACAGAGTCGGGCTGGTCATAGGCGACAGCGAAGCGCCGCCACCGGAAGATCTGTGGGGTCTGAGCCCTCCAGAGGCGTTCCCGCTCCGGCGTCTCGATCACGAGGCCCTTAGCATCCACGCGCTTCAGGGTGTCCACGCTGGGAACAGCGAGTACGACGCCGGCGAGCGTCGAGGCCGCAGCCAGCCTTTCGCGCGCACGGGTGATCTCTTCGCAGCGGATGAGCGGGCGAGCCCCGTCGTGCACCCCGACGAACTCGGTGGCGCCTATTCGGCCCAGCGCGTTGAAGCCGTTCCGCACCGAGAACGCCCGCTCTCTCCCCCCACCCACCACAGCAACCACCTTCGAGAACCGCTCGGCCACGATCTCGGCGTGGCAATAGTCGACGTCTTCCGCGTTGACCACCACCACGATCTTGTCGACAGCCCTGCAGGAATCGAGGGCCGCGATAGTACGCTGCAGCATCGGCACACCGAGCAGGTCGATGTACTGTTTGGGCTGGTCGGCCTTCAGGCGGACGCCGTGGCCGCCGGCCGCAACGATGATCGAGAGGCGGCCGGGCTGGGGCGCAGAAGTGTCGGCCGTTGGATCGCGGCGGGTGCTCATGCGCTGTTCACGAAGCCAGTTTGGTGAAGACCATCTTCCCCGAAGGGTTCTGGAGAACCGAGGTGACCTGCACGTGGATCTCCTGGCCCATCTTGCCGCGGCCACCCTCCACCACGACCATGGTGCCGTCGTCCAGGTAGGCTACACCTTGGTCCTCCTCCTTGCCCTCCCGGATCACCCGCACCGCGAGACTCTCACCCGGAAGAAGCACCGGTTTCAGCGCGTTGGCCAGTTCGTTCACGTTGAGCACCGTCACCCCCTGGATCTGGGCGACCTTGTTCAGGTTGTAGTCCGTTGTGAGGATGCTGCCGCCCAACTCCTTCGCCAGTTTCAGCAACTTCGTGTCCACCTCAGAGATGCCCGGGAAGTCGCGATCGACGATGACCACGCGATCGTAGGTGTCCTGGAGATGCTGGACACACTCGAGCCCACGCCTGCCGCGCGTTCGACGCTGCGGATCAGTGGCGTCTGCGATCGATTGCAGTTCCTCGAGCACGAACGCCGGGATGACCAAGTCGCCTTCGAGGAAGTGAGTCGGCACGAGATCGCCGATGCGGGCATCGATGATCGCCGAGGTATCGAGTATCTTCGGAGGATGGTCACCACCGGACCGATCGGCGCCTATGTTCTTGAAACCGAGAACGCGGCTGATGTCCGCGCTTCGCGTGTACGCGAGGAACGCGAACAGATACCCACCGGCTGCGAAGATGAGGGGAAGGATGAACACCCCGACCACAGGAAGATCCTTGACTGCCAAGCTGGCCAGGGCAGCGACCCCGAGCCCCAGGATCAGCCCCAGGCTCGTGACCAGAAGTGCTGCTGCGCTCACTCGGGCGGTGACACGCTCAAGCCACGCCCCCAAGCGGAACAACTGACGGGCGACTACTCCTCCAAGAACAATACCGACCGTGCCGACGACAACGATACCCAGGCCCAACAGAAGAAGCGAATAACGATTAGATAATGACGCATAAGACAAGCCCAGGTTCGTTGCTTCGTAGCCCGCGACCCCTCCCACGATGGTAAGGATCACGCGGGTCAAGACGACAATCGCTCGCACCTCCCCCTCCCTTCCCTCCTATCTGACCGACTACTGGCAGCTCGTCCGGTCGCAGATCTCCGCAAGCAGCTCTTCCAGGCGGGCAAGTGATTCGTCTTCGGTGACCCGCATGGCGTACATCAACTCCGACGCCAAGATCTTCTTCACTCGGCCGAACATCTGCTTCTCACCGGTGGAGAGTCCCTTCTCCGCGTCTCGGAGCGCCAGGTTGCGCACGACATCCGCGACCTCGAAGATATCCCCCGACTTGATCTTGTCCCGATTATGCTTGAGGCGTCGATTCCAGTTCATGGGCATCGTGGTGGGATCGTTGCGGATCACGCCCATCACCTCGTGCACCAACACCTCGTCGATCACCGATCGGATGCCGGCACGTTCTGCGTTCTCCACCGGCACCATCACGGTCATGTCGTTGTGGAGGATGCGGATGGTCATGTACTCCTTCGTGTCGCCGCACACATCGCGGTCGGAGACCTCCAGCACCCTGCCCGCCCCATGGTGCGGGTAGACGACCTTGTCTCCAACCTTGAACGTGACAGCTAGTTCTTCACCCATCATCCGTACCTCTCTAGCAGATTGAGCTCCCTCAGACGTAGGAACCCTTCTTTGATGTCGTGAGCACGCGCGGGACTGACTCCGTCCACGGCAACCAGCTCATCGGTGGTGGCGTTGATGATGTCCTCAAGGCTCGAGAACCCCCCGACCAGGTTCACGATGACACCCTTCGGGAGGCGGGGGATCTTGCGCAACATGCGGTGGCCTCTCGCGGAAACATGCAATTCGATCGGATCGACGTCGCCGGCGTACCCGAGGAGTTCGCCGATGCGCGGCAGGGACACGATGGCGTCCGAATCGAGCCTGCTCAGGCCCACGGCTACCTCATCGGCGCTCAGATCGGCGAAATCGGGTAGGTAGTCGAGGAGCACCGATCTCTGGTCCTCCCTCACGTCGACCATCAACTCTTCCAACTGCATGCGGATGAGCCTGCCCTCACCGCCCAGCTCCACTATGTAGCGCTCGATCTCCCGGGCGACACGCAACACCATCTCCGACCGTTGGAGCACGCTCAGCACATCGTAGAGGGTGACCGCGTCCTCGAACTCCAGCGCACTCAGCGACGTGGACACCTGGGTGAGGCGCGACTTGTACTTCTCGAGCGTCTGAAGGGCTTGATTGGCCTTGGTCAAGATCACCCGTATCTCTTCGAGGACGTAACGGGTGCCATCGATGTACAAGGACACGACGTCTCGAGCCGCCGAGATCGAGAGCACGAGGGCATCGATCTGTTTGGCCACCCGTTCCGCGGTGCGGTGCCTCGTGCCGGTCTCCATGGACGGGATGCTGGGATCGGGCATCAGGTGCACATTGGCGTGAGTGATGCGCCCGCCGTCACGCGTGAAGAGGATCCCCCCGTCCATCTTGGCCAACTCGTACACCACCATGGGCGTGAGTTCGGCGCCGATGGGGATGCCGCCTGTCACCAACGGGTCCACCTGGTCCTTGTCGGCGAACACCAGGAGCGCGCCGGTTCGAGCGCGCACGATGTTGTCGAGTGCCTCACGGATCACCGTGCCCGGCGCTACCAGCCGGAGGGCCTCGAGAAGTCGATCGCTAGCGGGAATCTGCGTCTTAGGCAATGACACCTCTCACTACGTCCTGTATGTCCTCGACCGCCTGCAGCGTCACGCCCTGGGGCACGGCGCCCCGATCACGAAGCTCGTCCACATTCCGACGGGGGGCGAGAACCCGCTCGATGCCGTGTCTGGCCAATTCCTGCACACGCACCTCACCGTGAGCCACGTAGCGCACGCGCCCGGTGAGGCTGAGTTCCCCGAACGCCGCCACACCAGGCAACGGCTTGTCGTGCAGCGCCGAGGCCACCGCAAGCGCCAAAGGCAGATCGGCCGCGGGGTCTTCCACCGACAGCCCACCACCCACGTTCACGAAGATGTCGCACTCTCCCAAACGCATGCCGGCCCGCCTTGTGAGCACCGCCGTCACCATCGCCAACCGATTGCCGTCGACGCCCCGGGTGACCCTACGTGGCATCGCCAGCGCACTCGACACCACCAGCGCCTGCACCTCCGCCAAGAGGCACCGCGAACCTTCGACCGCCGCCAGTATCGCCGCCCCGGGACTCGCGGGACCGTCTTCCAAGAACAGAGCCGATGGATCCGGCACTCCAACGAGACCGCGGCCCGTCATCTGGAACACGCCCACCTCGTTCGTCGAGCCGAAACGGTTCTTCGCCGCCCGAAGGATCCTGTACGGACGGGTGCGATCTCCCTCGAACGACAGGACGGCATCTACCATGTGCTCCAGAACTCGAGGCCCGGCCAGATCGCCAGCCTTGGTCACGTGTCCCACCAACAGCATGGTGATCGCATTCCCTTTCGCCACCCGAAGCAACTGTCCTGTAACATCTCGGATCTGCGACACCGAACCCGGTGCCGATGAGATCTCCTCAGACCACATCGTCTGGATACTGTCGACCACACACACGGCCGGCATCTGCTCCTCGAGACACGCCAAGACCTGAGCGCTGCGCGTCTCGCTGATCAACCGCAGATCGTCTACGGGACCATCGAGGCGACGCGCACGCATCTTCACCTGCGCCGGCGATTCCTCGCCCGACACCAGCAGCGTCGCGACACCACGCGCTTCCAGGTCCAGCAACGCCTGCAGAAGCAACGTACTCTTGCCTATGCCCGGCTCGCCTCCAACCAGCACTACCGAACCCTGCACCAAGCCGCCGCCGAGCACGAGGTCCAACTCGCTCAGGCCCGAACTCAACCGTTCTTCGGCGTGCGCGCTTACCGACGCAAGCCTCTGCGGCACAGGTGCGACCTCGGTCGCCCGCCTGCCTCCAGGAAGCGCCCGGACCGCGGGCATCTCCTCCTGGAGCGTGTTCCACTCGTCACAGTCGGGACACCGACCGAGCCAGCGCGAACTCTGGTAGCCGCAGCTGTTGCAGACGAAGATACTGCGACTTCGCGCCAATCGACTCCGTTCTGCTACGTTTCCTCGCCCACCAAGACCTCGGCGGACCCCGACAGCACCTCAGCCACGACCAACTCGTCACCATCTCGAGCCATGACCACCGTCGAGCCGGGCGGCAGTTTCCCCGAGAGCACTTCTTCGGCAAGGAGGTCTTCCACCATCCGTTGGATCGCCCGACGCAACGGGCGGGCGCCCATGCCAGGATCGTATCCGGCTTCGAGCAGCAGCTCCTTGGCTTCGTTGGTGAGCTCCAGGTTTATGCCTCGGTCGCCGAGTTGCACGCGCAATCTGGCCAGGAGAAGGTCGATGATGTCGTAGACCTGGTCCTTGCTCAGCTTGTGGAACACGATGACCTCGTCGATGCGGTTCAAGAACTCGGGGCGGAAGACCTTCTTGAGTTCGCCCATCACCCGGGTCTTCATCTCGCCGTACTCGAGGCCACCGTCGTCGGTGCGCTCGCCGAAGCCGAGAGTCTGGCCCTTGGAGATGATTCCGGCCCCGATGTTGGAGGTCATGATCACGATGGTGTTGCGGAAGTCGACCGTGCGCCCCTGCGCGTCGGTGAGACGTCCATCCTCAAGGATCTGGAGGAGGATGTTGAACACATCGGGATGGGCCTTCTCGATCTCGTCGAGCAGGACCACGCTGTAAGGCCTGCGCCTCACGGATTCCGTGAGTTGCCCGCCCTCGTCATAGCCGACGTAGCCCGGAGGCGAACCCACGAGCCGACTGACAGAGTGCTTCTCCATGTACTCAGACATGTCCACTTGGATGAGGGAGTCTTCGTCACCGAACAGGAACTCGGCGAGAGTTCGGGCCAACTCCGTCTTACCGACCCCAGAGGGGCCCAAGAATATGAACGAGCCAGCCGGACGTCGTGGGTCTTTGAGACCGGCACGCGACCTGCGGATGGCCTTCGATACCGCCGTCAGAGCCTCGTCCTGGCCGATGACGCGCTTGTGGAGATCCTCTTCCATGCGCAGCAGCTTCTGCGTCTCGGCTTCGGTGAGCTTGACCACCGGTATACCGGTCCACATCGCCACGACCTCGGCGATCTCGTCTTCGCCGATGGAGGCGCGGGAGCCCTCGTCGGAACTCTTCCACCGCTCTTCGAGTTCCTTCTTCTCGTTGATGAGACGGCGCTCGCGATCGCGCAGGTTGGCGGCCTTCTCGAATTCTTGCCCTTCGATCGCCGCTTCCTTCTCCTTGCGAACCGTCTGGATCTTATCCTCGAGCTCCTTGTAGTCGGGTGGAGCAGTCATGGACTTGATGCGCTTCCGCGCGGCAGCCTCGTCCATGAGGTCGATAGCCTTATCGGGAAGGAACCGGTCGCTGATGTAACGATCGGCGAGATAGGCGGCCGCTTCCAGAGCCTCATCGGTGATACTGATGCGGTGATGAGCCTCGTAACGATCGCGGAGGCCGGCCAGGATCTCCTGGGTCTCCTCGACCGAGGGCTCCTTCACCGTGATCTGTTGGAAACGCCGCTCCAGCGCGGCATCGCGCGCCAGGTACTTCCGATACTCGTCTACCGTGGTGGCGCCGATGGTCTGGAGCTCGCCGCGAGCGAGGGCCGGCTTCAAGATGGAGGCCGCGTCGATAGCTCCCTCCGCGGCGCCGGCGCCGACCAGGTTATGGATCTCATCGATGAAGAGGATGATGTCGCCTCGTTCGGTGATCTCCTTCATCACCTTCTTGAGACGCTCTTCGAACTCACCGCGATACTTGGAGCCAGCCACCAGGGCGCCCAGGTCGAGAGTGTAGATCTGCTTGTCTTTGAGCAGTTCGGGCACCTCGTTGGCCGCGATACGGCGGGCCAACCCCTCGACCACGGCGGTCTTGCCTACGCCGGGCTCCCCGATGAGCACTGGGTTGTTCTTCGTGCGCCGCGAGAGGATCTGCATGACCCGTTCGATCTCCATCTCACGACCTATGACGGGATCGAGCTTGTCTTCCTCTGCGAATTTCGTGAGGTTCCGACCGAACTGGTCGAGCACCTTGGATGCCTTCTTGGTCTGACCGACCGGTGCACCCGACTTCTGCGACCTCCGACTAGGCCCGGAGAGGATGCGCATGACTTCCTGGCGGATGCGGTCGGCATCGGCATCGACGTCGTTCAGGATACGGGCCGCCACCCCTTCGCTCTCGCGGACGAGGCCGAGGAGCACGTGCTCTGTGCCGATGTAGTTGTGCCCGAGGGAGAGCGCCTCCCGAAGAGCCAACTCAAGAACCTTCTTGGCGCGCGGGGTGAAGGGTATCTGGCCTTGTGACTCATGCTCGCCCTCGCCGACGATGCGCATGATCTCGCTTCGCACATCTTCAAGGGACACGTCGAGAGTGGTGAGCACACGCGCAGCGACTCCGTCGCCCTCGCGGAGGAGACCGAGCAGAAGGTGCTCGGTGCCGATGTAGCTGTGCTTCAGATCGCGGGCCTCCTCTTGCGCGAGGACCACCACCTGTCGTGCACGCTCCGTGAACCGTTCGAACATGACTACCTCTCTATAGTTCTGCGCGCGCTCCTGCGAACAAACGACGGAGGGTGCGAGCGCGGACCTCGTCAACCTGCGGGTCTTCCAGACCCGCGAAACCCGGCCCCACTTCATCTACGACGAGATGGGCTGGTTGGATACGGCGCATCAGCAGAAGAGTATCTTCGGTCCCGAATCCAGAATCTTCGATCAGACCCATGGCAACGCCGACTTGGATGGACGATACGAGGGTGAGACCCTCGGCGTTGGAGACCGACCAGGCCTGCTGGGCCGTGCCGAGCGCCCTACCGATGTGATCCCGCACACTCACCGCGTTCTCCCTGAAGAGCCTCTTGCGGACTGTGCGTTCCTGATCGACGATATCGGCCGAAGCAGCTGCAACAGAATCGGTGATTCGCCCTTCGGATGTACCCTGGGCCCGCTTGTTGAAAACTTGAAAGACCCCGCCGGCGCCGTTCCACAACGGAGCCAAACCTAGCCCTTGGCGGACGAGGCCGAGGGCTATGCCCCCGAGGCGCCCCGTGATCATGAGGCCCGGTACATGGATGGTGGCGTATGCCCTCAGACCGGTGCCGGAATCGTCGAGGTGGGCCGTAAGATAACCCCAGCGCTCATCGAACGCGTAGGGGATCTCGGTCTCCAGCTGGTCGTCCACACTGTCGATGGTAGCCCACAGCTCGGACAGAACCTCGCCCGGCCCCGAGGTGAGGAGTCTGATGTGGTCGGCCCCGTTGACCTCGACGGCGGCACGCCCACCCTGAAAGAGGCCGTAGAGCCGCCACGCGCCTCCATTGGCCGCGAACGACGGTGTCATCAGACCCCGTTCCGACAGATAGTTGCGCTGCACCGGGGGAAGCGATGCGAGAGTCTGGATCTCCCATTCGCCTGGACCACCGCAGTGGCTCAGCGCACTCTGCACACGTTCCGCGACGGAGCGAAGCGAGACGTCGTCGCCCACGTGGGGGAAGGGGGCCGCGATCTCGTTCCGAGAGACCGTGAGTCCTGAGGCGAGTATCAGCGGATTATCCATCGACCCTACGGTTCGAGAATCCAGCCTCGATGTCTGTGAGGCGATCGCGCACTCCGGCGGCTTCCTCGAAGCGCTCGGTGTCGATCAGTTCGCGCAGCATGCGCTGCAGACGGACCACTTCCCGGCGCTCGGTCTTGTCACCCGGCATGCGCAGAGGGATCTTCCCCTGATACTCCGCGCCTTCCACCGACGATTCGTCCACCTCGCCCACGTGACCGCGGAACAACTCGTGACACGCGGCGCACCCGAATAGGCCGCTCTCTCGAAAGTCGTTCAAGGTCGTGCCGCACACGACGCACAGAGGGGAGAAAGAATCGCCGTTCTCGTCGATAGAGCGGCCACCGACTCGCCCGGGTGTGGCACCGATGGTGCCGGCCGAAGGCATAGCCACAACCAGTGCTGCGCCTTCCACCTGACCCGCTTCACCCTCGGCGCACTCTTGGCAGAGATGGGAGTGATTCATACCCTCGCCGTCCAGGCGCAGGACGTGGACGGTAGCCGGTTCAGCACCGCACGCGTCGCAGACACGCGCGCCGCCAGGAGCGGCCTTCCAGTCGGAACCATCGCTGAACACGTGGCCCGCCTCCTCTCTTACCAGACAGCCCGCCGTGGCGGGCTGGATTCATCGCACGAACTGATGACTAAGACGAAATGCCTGCTCAAGAACCATATTGAAGCAGAACGCAAGGGTCCGTAACTTCGTTCATTGTAGCACACCGAGACGGTTCCGACCGCTCCTGGCGAACACAGGTTCGCGGCCCAGATATCGGGCCGACTAGAACTCCTCGGGACGGAGTTGCGGGAACAGGATGACGTCTCGGATGGAGTCGACTCCGAGGAGGAGCATCGCCAGTCTATCGACCCCGATGCCCAGACCGCCGGCCGGCGGCATGCCGTACTCGAGGGCCCTGAGGAAGTCCTCGTCGAGCACCATGGCCTCCTCATCACCGGCAGCCTTGCTCGACGCTTGAGCCTCGAACCGGCGGCGCTGATCTCGGGGGTCGTTCAACTCAGAGAAGGCGTTACCCACCTCCCTGCCCGCGATGATGGGCTGGAAGCGTTCTACCAGCGTCGGATCCAGCGGATGGACCTTGGCCAATGGGCTGAGCTCCACCGGGTGGTCGATGGCGAACATAGGCTCGACCATGCGGGGCCACACCAGGTGCTTCAGGGTCTTGTCCACCAGCGACGAGAACGTGTCTCGTCCTTCGACGTCGACGCCTTTCGCCCGCAGAAGAGAGCGGGCTCCGGGAACATCAGCACGCATGTCCGCCATGCCGAGACCAAGGGCCTCTACCACCAAGCTGTCGATCGTGCGCCGCGGCCAGGGGCCGGCGAGTTCGATCTCTCGCCCTTCCGCCACGATGCTTGTAGTGCCGAGCACATCTTGGGCGATGGCAGGCACCATCTCTTCCACGAGTTCCATGATCTCGCGGTAGTCCACGTAGGCCCAGTAGAGCTCCATCATGGTGAACTCGGGATTGTGGATGGGAGAGATCCCCTCGTTGCGGAAGTTCTTCCCGATCTCGAAGACCCGCGGGAAGCCGCCCACGAGGAGACGCTTCAGATAGAGTTCGGGCGCTATACGTAGGTAGAGCTGCACGTCGAGAGCGTTGTGGTGCGTGGAGAAGGGGCGGGCGAGGGCGCCGCCCGGCAGCGGCTGGAGGATGGGTGTTTCGACCTCGAGGAAGCCCCGCTCGCTGAGGAACCGCCTCATGGCGCTCACCAGCTCGCTGCGCACGGTCAGCTGGCGACCGACCTCCGGGTTAGCGACAAGGTCGGCGTAGCGCTGGCGGTATCGGGTCTCTCGGTCCTGCAGCCCGTGCCACTTCTCCGGTGGAGAGCGGAACGATTTGGTGAGGAGAGTCCACGAGGACACGAACAGCGAGAGCTCGCCTCGCTTGGTGCGGAAGGGATGCCCCTCGACGCCGATGATGTCGCCTAGGTCGAGCCCCGTGAACGAGTCGAAGGACTCGCGCCCGATCGTGTTGACGTTGGCGTAGACCTGCAGATCGTCCCATCCATCACGTACCGTGAGGAAGGCAGCCTTGCCGTGCTCTCGGCGGGCGACGACACGCCCGGCCACACGATGGGAAGCTTCCGGTGCGGACTCCCCGGCCTCGAGGCCACCGTGAGCTTCGAGTACCTCACCCGCGGTCGTGCGGGGCTCGAAGCGACGAGCGAAGAGCTCGACACCAGCGGCGGCCAGACGATCGGCCTTGGCGTGCCGTTCGCGTTCCAGCTCCGAGAGCTGATGACCGTGTTCTGACGCACCAGTCTCACTCGGCACCGCGGCCTCACCGCCGCCGCCTACATCGTCTCCCGCCGGAGGTCCGATGGTCGCACCGGCGGGGCTCACTCACACCACCTCGATACTGAGGACCTCATAGCGCACCGATCCGATCGGCGCAGGAACGGTCACCGTGTCGCCCACCGCTTTGCCGAGGATCGCCTGACCCACCGGCGACTCGTTCGAGAGCTTGTGGTTCGAGGGATCCGCTTCCGCGGAACCGACGAGTTGGTATTTGAAGTCCTCTTTGCAGTCGAGGTCTCTCAGCGTCACCGTGACCCCGACCGAGACCTTGTCGCGCGATATCTCGGATTCCTTGATCACGCGAGCCCGCCGGAGCTTCTCCTCGAGCTGACCGATGCGATGCTCAAGCATGGCCTGGTCGTTCTTGGCAGCGTCGTACTCGGAGTTCTCCGAGATATCACCGAAGTCTCGCGCCTCGCGGATGCGCTCAGCGACGGCCTGGCGCTCTGCCGTGGAGAGACGTTCGATCTCTTCCTGAAGCTTCTTCAGACCCTCTTGGGTTAGGACGATTTCCTTGTTCTGCACTCTTGGACCTTCCTCTCCCACCACCACGTATACCCGGGCGAATTCAGGCCGGGAGTATAGGTGAACCAGGGTCATAAAGTCAAATCGACGATGCCGACGGACCAGGGACGAGCGACTCCAAGGCGGAGTCAAGGGCGACGGCGCCCACATGGCAACGCAGGTCATCGACCGCACCGGGGTGAAGGCCCGAGCCCTTCAGATACCAACCCAGAGACTTCCTGATCCACCTCGCCGACCGCGCTGAGCCCATATCGGAGGCAGCGGCGGCGAGCAGCGCGCGGAGTTCCGTCACGATCTCGGCAAGAGGAGGGCGCGGCCGGTCGACACCGTCGAGGATATCGCGCACCACCCAGGGGCCGCTCTGAGCGGCGCGCGCCACCATCACGGCCGACGCACCCGTCTCGGTGATGATGCGTCGACTCTCGGCTGCGCCGAACACGTCGCCAGACGCGAACACGGGCAGGCTCACCTCACGCACGACGCGAGCCGTGACCTCGTGATCGGCGCGACCACGATAGAGCTGGGAGGCCGCCCGTGGATGAACGGCGATGGCCGCCACGCCCGCTTCCTCGAGCCTCTTGGCAACCTCCACTGCGACCTCGTGGTCGGGCGTCAGACCGCTTCTGATCTTCGCGGTCACCGGGATGGTGGCGGCGGCGCGCACGGCCGCCGCCGCCACCATCCCCGCTCGCGCCGGGTCCGCCAGAAGGGCGGCCCCGGCGCCCGTCTTCATCACCTTGCGTACCGGGCAGCCCATGTTTATATCGATCATGTCGGGCACCCGCGGTCCGTCGAGCACGATGTGCACGGCACGGGCGAGCACCTCGGGGTCGTCGGCGAACAGTTGAAGGGCAAGGGGTCGTTCGTCCTCGTGGAACTCGAGGAAGTGCCGAGTCCGGGCATCCCCGTAGATCAGTCCGTACGCGCTCACCATCTCGGTGACCAGAAGGCCCGCCCCGAACGCGCGTGCCCGCCGCCGGAAGGCGCTGGTGGTCATGCCGGCCATGGGAGCCAGGATCACGCGATTCGGCACGACGACGGGTCCCACAAGGAACGGGTCGGTCATCGCTGCGGGCCGGACGGGGGTGGATCGATCCTCGCCGCCCCCGATCGGCTCATGCCGCGACGCCACCATGAGCGCCTACCGATTGCGCCGGTGGACGATCTCCAGGCCGCGAAGCGTGAGGTGTTCGTCCAGCCGGTCGAGGGTCGTGGAGTGTTCGAAGATCAGCGGCGCGAGTCCCCCTGTGGCAACCGACACCGCCTCGCCGCCCAGTTCCTGACGCATGCGAGCGACTATGCCGTCCACCTGCCCCGCGAACCCGTACACCGCTCCGGCTTGCATGCTGTGCACGGTCGTCTTGCCTATCACGCTGCCGGGATCCACCAGTTCTACTCGGGGAAGCTTGGCCGCGGCCCGAGCCAGAGCTTCGAGCGAAGTATTGATGCCAGGCGCGATCGCGTGGCCCAGATACTCCCCTCGAGCGGATACGGCACCGAAGGTGGTGGCCGTACCGAAGTCAACGACCACACAGGCGCCCCCCACGTCCTCGTAGGCGGCGACGGCGTCCACGATGAGATCCGCGCCCACCTCGCGGGGGTTCGCGGTGAGGATAGGCATGCCTGTCTTCACCCCCGGCCCCACCACGAGGGGAGTGACCCCCAGATAGCGGTCGCTCATCGCAAGGTACTCCCGATTGAGGGCGGGCACCACGGAGGAGAGCGCCACGGCGCTCACCGTTCCCAAGGAGAACCCCCGGGTGCGCAGCAACGTGTCGAGCAACGCTCCCAACTCATCGGCCGTACGCTGCACCTCGGTCGACACTCGCCATTGGTCCGTGAGAACGGAATCCTCGAACAGACCGAGCACGGTTTGGGTATTGCCGATGTCTACCGCGAGAAGCACGACGCCTCCTTGCCGCTACTCGAAGTCAAGACCAAGATCCACCGGCGGGGCGCCGGTCGTGAGAGCGCTGGTCGAGATGATGTCCACTCCGGTCTCGGCAATGGGCCGAACCGACCCCAGGGTCACCCCGCCCGACGCCTCGAGCACGACCTCGGGCCGCAGGCTGCGCGCCACCGAGACCAGACGCTTGAGTTCGACCGCACCCACGTTGTCGAACATGACGATGTCGGCTCCGGCGGCCAGCGCCTCGAGCAACCCCTGCTCGTCGGACACTTCCACCTCGACCTTCATGGGGAACGGAGCCCCTCGGCGGGCGCGCGTCACGGTAGCCGCTACCCCACCCCCGGCCGCCACGTGGTTGTCCTTGATCATGATCAGATCGAACAAGCCGAAGCGGTGGTTGCCGCACCCCCCATCGCGCACCGCCTTCTTCTCCCACAGGCGGAGCCCCGGTGTGGTCTTCCGGGTGTCCACCACCGTAACGCCGGTGCCCTCCACCGCCCGGGCGAAACGAAGGGCCTGCGTTGCCACACCGCACAGGCCTGTGAGCAGATTCAGCATCGTGCGCTCCCCTGCGAGGATGCTCCGCGAGGGCCCGACCATCCGCGCGATGGCCACGGTCGGCCCCACCTCTCCCCCGTCGTCGGCTAGGCGCTCGAAGGCGACATCGGTATCGACCTCGGACATGACGGCGGCGGCAAGGTCGAGCCCTGAGACCACGGTGCCCTCGCGCGTCACGATAGCCGCCTTGGATCGAGAGGCCGCGTCGATAGTGAGAGCAGACGTGACATCCCCGAACCCAGCGAGATCCTCCGCCAAAGCGAGGCGCACGAGCCTCAACGTGGTCTCATCGAGTCTCACACCTCTCCCTTCCGGCCCAGAACGCGCACGTGCGCGGCCTCCCGCGCTTCATCGTATTGCACGGTGACATGCCGCCGCCAATTGACGTCATCGACCTCTGGGTAGTCGAGGCGCAGGTGGACGCCCCTGCTTTCAAGCCGCGACGTCGCCGCACTGATCGTGAGTGCGGCGACAGTGAGCAGGTTGAACAACTCGAGCTCATCGACGTCGCGACCCGGCGGTCGAAGCGAATCGCGCAGCCCTGCGATGAGCCGCGCGCCCTCTGAGAGCCCGGAGGCGTCGCGCACGATCCCGCAGCACCGAGTCATGATCTCGCCCACGGTCCGGCGGGCCGCGGCGACCTCGGAGGGGGGGTTACCTTCCCGCTGTTCGTCGGGCAAGTCGAGGCGGAACTTCCGCACCGGACGGCTTGACTGCGCGAGCAACCGGTCGAGATCACGCGCGATGCGGTCGCCGAACACGAGGCCCTCGAGCAACGAGTTCGAGGCGAGTCGATTGGCGCCGTGCACTCCCGTGCACGAGGCTTCTCCACACGAATATAGCCCGGGCAGCGATGTGCGACCCCACACATCGGTAAGTAGCCCCCCGATGCAGTAGTGCGCGGTAGGCGACACCGGCACCGGGGCGTGACAGAGGTCCAACCCCCGCGACTCGAGCCCCCCGAAGACCGTCGGGAAGCGTTCACGCAGGAACTCGCAATCCAGATGGCCGGCATCGAGGAACACGTGGTCCACACCGTCGCGGATCATCACCTCCCGCATCCTCCGAACCACCACGTCTCGCGGCGCGAGCTCGGCGCGCGCGTGTACTCCCAGCATGAACCGCTCGCCCTTGGCGTCGGTGAGGTACGCCCCTTCGCCCCGCAAGGCTTCGGTGAGGAGGAAAGTGGGGTTCTCATCGACGTGCAGCGCGGTAGGGTGGAACTGCACGAACTCCATGTCGCGAAGGACCACTCCCGCGCGGTACCCCATCGCATAGCCGTCGCCGGTGGCGACATCTGGGTTCGTTGTGCGGGAGTAGACCTGACCCGCGCCCCCGCTGGCCATCACGACGGCGCGCGCGTGGTTCAAGGTGAGGACGCCCTCGCCGTCGATCGACAGAGCGCCGATGCATGTGCCACCGTCCGTGAGCAGGTCGATGACGAACTCGCCTTCGCGCAACTCCACAGAACTTCCGGAGATCATGGCCTGAGTCAGGGCGCCGGCCACTACTGAGCCCGTTGCGTCGCCCCCCGCTCGCACCACGCGCGGCACCGAGTGAGCGCCCTCAGATGCCAGGACCAGTTGGCCGTCACGATGATCGAACTTCGTGCCCAACAACTCGAGTTCGTGCACTCGGTCGGGACCTTCTTCCACAAGCACGCGCACCGGGATCTCTTCGCTCAGCCCCGCGCCCGCGGTCAACGTGTCGGCGAAGTGGAGGTCGGGCGAATCGAGCGGGCCGACGGCCGCCGCTATGCCGCCTTGGGCCAGGAAGGTCGTGGTGTCGGAAAGCGAACTCTTCGTGAGAAGGGCCACATCCCACTTGCGAGCGGCGCCCAACGCGGTCGTCAGACCACCGATGCCGCTGCCGACCACGAGGACATCGTGGCTACGGTAGCGCACCTTCGCTCCGCCGCTGGCGATCAGATACGGGCGTCCAGACTGTTCGCTCACCGGGCCCTCCCCCAGTGGCCCGTCGCGTTCAACGGCCGATCTCCACCATTCGCTGCACAGCGGCCAACGCTTTGGCACGCGTCTCCTCCGGCACCGTGACGACCGGGCCCCCGGTGCGCAGTGCTTCGATCGCCTTCCGCAGGGTGGTCATCTTCATGGTGGGGCATACGACGGCCTGACTCACCAGGTGGAAGCGCTTGGACGGTACGTCGACGGACAGACGATGGATCATGCCCTCTTCCGTGCCCACGATGTACTCCAGCGCGTCGTCCTCGCGACAGAAACGGATCATGCCCGAGGTGCTTTCGACCGCGTCTGCGAGCGCGGTCACGTCGGGGCGGCACTCGGGGTGCACCACCACCTTGGCATCCGGGTGGGTGGCGCGCGCCTCGAGGATGTCTTCAGGTTGGATGAGGTCGTGCGTGGGACAGTACCCTTGCCAGAGGATCAGCTCGCGACCGGTCTTCTGCGACACCCACGCACCCAGGTTGCAGTCGGGCGTGAAGATGATGGGTCGATCGGCGGGCATCGCCAAGATGACCTCAGCGGCGTTCGCGCTCGTGCAGCACACGTCGGAGAGGGCCTTCACCGCGGCCGACGTGTTCACGTAGCTCACCACGACCGCCCCGGGGTGTTCGGCCTTGAGCGCCGCCAGCCCTTCGGGGTCCACCATCGCCGCCATGGGGCAATGGGCACGTGGCTCCGGGAAGATCACCGTCTTCTCCGGAGCGAGGATGGCGGCCGTCTCGGCCATGAAGTCGACCCCACAGAAGAGGATCACACTAGCCTCAGAGGCCGCCGCTTCGCGCGACAGGCCGAGGGAGTCGCCCACGAAGTCGGCGGCATCCTGCACCTCGGCCCTCTGGTAGTTGTGCGCGAGCACCACAGCGTTCTTCTCTCTCGCCAGGGCCCTCAACTCTTCTTGCATGGCCGAATAGTCCATCAAAGCGCGTCTCTCTCCTTCTGGGGGTCGTTCACCTCGACTGCCTGTTCAAGCGTGTCGGCGAGCGCCTCGCGCACCGAGCGACCGCTCGGCAGCAGCAGGTGCGGGTCGAGTTCCGCCAGGGGTTCCAGCACGAAACGCCGCTCTTCCATACGTGGGTGCGGCACCTGGAGGCGCTCCTCGTCGATGAGGATGCCATCGTACCAGAGCACGTCCACATCGAGCGTGCGCGGCCCCCACCGTACGGTGCGCTCACGACCCGCGTCGCGCTCCAGTCGCTGCGCCTCGTCGAGGAGTTCGAGAGGGCCCAGCGAGGTCGCCACCTCGACCACGATATTCAGGAAATCGGGCTGGTCTTCGAGTTCCACCGCGGCGGTGCGATACAGTCGCGAGAGCCCGACCACCTGCACGCGGGCCGTTCCTTCCAGATCGGCCACCGCAGCGGCCAACAACGCGCGGCTGTCCCCCACGTTCGAGCCCAGACCGAGGAACGCCCTCACGGTCGACCGCACTACGGCGCCATCAACCACAGGCCCCGACGTCATCGCGGCCTCCCGACCTCCAGTGACACTCCCACACCCCGCACGGCACACGGGATCGGGGGATGCGGCTTGGTGACCCGCACCCATACTTTGTCCACTGGAAAGCGCTCGAGTAGAGCATCCGCAACCGACCCGGCGAGCTTCTCGAGCAGGTCGAAGCTGGCACACGTGGCCACTTCGGTGACCACGTCGATCACCTCGGTGTAATCGATCGTGTCCTCGACGTCGTCGCTGCGGACGCCGGCGCAGTCGGCCAACGTCAGGCGGAGGTCGAAGATGAACTGTTGACCGAGGGTCTTCTCTTCAGGCAGCACCCCATGGTAGCCGTACGTTTGGAGACCGTCGATATGGATGTCCACCGGCTTCCCTCCTCGAGCGTGGCGCACAGGGTCAGTTCTCGTGGGTGGGGAAGACGGCCCGGGTGAGGCGGATGGCTTCCACGTTCTCGCGCACGTCGTGTACCCGCAGCACATCGATGTCGTGCATAGCGGCGATCACGCTCGTGGCGACGGTCCCGTTCACTCTGTCCTTCGCCTCGGGCAGCCCAAGCAGATCCCCCAGGAACCGCTTGCGGGAAGCGCCCAACACGACGGGGCGCCCCAGTGAGCGGAAGCTGTCCAAATGGCGCACCAGGGCCAGGTTGTGGGCCAGGGTCTTGCCGAAACCGATCCCTGGGTCGATCATGAGGTTCTCCTCGGGTACACCGGCATCCACAGCATGGGTGAGGCGCTCCACGAAGAACGCGTACACGTCTTCGACCACGTTGCTATACCAGGGGTCTTCCTGCATCGTCTTCGGCTCCCCGAGCATGTGCATGAGCACCACGGGGCATCCGGCGTCACGCACCACCGCGACCATCTCAGGGTCCATGCGCAGCGCGGAGACGTCGTTCACCATGAAGGCGCCGGCCTCCAGGGCGGCGGCGGCGACTTCCGCCCTATAGGTATCGATAGAGATGGGTGCGGGCAGGGCTTGGCCCAGAGCCTTGATCACGGGCAGCACCCGGCGCATCTCGGTCTCGGCGGGCACCCGACCGGAACCGGGTCGAGTGGACTCCCCGCCCACGTCGATGATGTCGGCGCCTTCGTCGACCATACGCCACGCCGCGGCGACGGCGACGTCCGCATCGAAGTGGTCGCCCGGGTCGGAAAAGGAGTCCGGCGTGATGTTGAGGATCCCCATTATGCGAGGATGTCGGCTCAAGTCGAGCCCAGGGTGGAACAGAGGTGCGTGGGCATCGTGATGGGCGAGCACCGCGGCGATGGAGTCGGCGATCTCTCTCAGCCCGAAGGGCTGGGCTCTGAGCTTCGGAAGCAGCCGCTCATATTGGGCGAGCGTACCCATGATCAGACACTCCGCCTCGGTGGCACCCATCTCGTAGACATCGCGCGAGGTGGCCACCTCGCCGCCGCGCGAGAGCATCTCCTGCTTGAGGATGTTGGCCGCGCGAACGTCCAGCCCCTTCACGCGGATGACGCGGAAGAGCGCCTTGCGCTTCATGATGCCCGTGCCGCCCGGCGACACCCGCATGTCATCGAGAAGAGCCCGCACCTCGTCGACGTCGCGAAGGGCCACGACCTGAGCCAGACCGGCCTTGGGGATCATCGCGCGACCTCCGCCTTGGGGATCATCACGCGACCTCCTACTTCCGAGGAGCTTCGATCAGAGACAGTACTTCGGCCCTGGTGACCGAACTCGTGCGGAAAATGCCGCGCACCGCCGATGTGACCGTTTGAGCGCCTGCCGTGCGCACACCGCGCATCGACATACAGAGGTGCTCCGCCTGGACCAAGACGAGGACGCCCTCGGGATCGAGTGCCTCCACGAGTGTGTCGGCGATACAGCTTGTGAGCCGCTCCTGGAGCTGGAGACGCGCGGCGGCCACCTTCACGAGGCGCGCGAGCTTTGAGAGGCCGGCGATCTTGCCGCATCGTGACGGGATGTAGGCCACGTGCGCGAATCCGAAGAAAGGCGTGAGGTGGTGCTCACAGATGGAGTAGAAAGGGATGTCCTTGATCAGTACGAGTTCTTGATGCTGATCGGACGGTATGGGATCGATCAGGTCCGTGAGACAGATGTGAGTGCCGTCGAGGATCTCCTTGTACATCTCGGCCACACGGTTCGGCGTGCGGAGCAGACCCTCACGGTCTGCGTCCTCGCCGATCCCCTCGAGCACCAAGCGGATACCCCGCTCGATCTTGTCAAGATCCATGTGACTCTCGGGTGACGAGTCCTCCGCGCTCACGCGGCATCCCCGTCTCCCATGCCCCCGGTACGGTCCGCGGTCACCGTGCGATCATCCTCGAACTCGGAGTCGCCGTCGCCGTTGGAGTCAGAGTCAGTGTCGCCCGCACCATCGGGGTCGCTGTCGCCATCTGAGTCGAGTGCGACACCGGCGTCGGACCGAGCGGCCCCATCTCCATCGTCACCGTCGTGGTCGTCGTGCCCGGGTACGGGCGCGATGCCCACGCCCGCTTCGGGCAGATCGTCGACGTTTTCGACCGCCTCAGCTTCCTCGCGCGCCTTCCTCTTCAGCTCCTCGGCTTCTTCACGCGCCTTGCGCTGGGCGGCCGCGCGCTCAGCCTCCGCTTTCTTTCTTGCATTCTTCTCGTCGCGCACCTTGAAGACTTCGGACGGGTCACCGCCTTCGAGCAGCGCCACGAACTCGTCCTTGTCGATGGTCTCGCGCTCCACCAAGAGCCCCGCCACGAAGTCGAGCTGCTCGCGGTGGTCGTGGAGGAGTCTCGTGGCAGCGCTGTATGCCTCGTCGATGACCCTACGGATCTCTTCGTCGATGCGGCGTGCGGTCTCCTCTGAGTACTCCTGGCCGGCTCCGTAGTCACGACCCACGAACGGCTGCCCCGGATCGTGGCCGAATGTGAGAGGCCCGAGGCTCTCGCTCATGCCGTACTGCGTGATCATGCGGCGGGCCGTCTCGGTGGCGCGCTGTAGGTCGTTCGAGGCGCCGGTGGTGATGTCGTCGAAGCGCACCTCCTCGGCCACCCGCCCGCCCAGCATGTGGGCAAGCTTGTCCATGATCTCGCCACGCTTGACCATGAACTTGTCTTCGGTGGGCAACGTGATCGTGTAGCCGAGAGCCTGTCCCCGACTGATGATGGAGACCTTGTGCACGGGGTCTGCGTTGGGAAGGAGGTGCGCGACCAGTGCGTGACCGGTCTCGTGGTAGGCGGTGATAAGGCGTTCCTCTTCGCTCAGCAGCCGCGACTTCTTCTCCGGACCGGCGATCACCCGCAAGGTGGCCTCTTCGAGCTCGTCCATCTCGACGATCTTCTTGTTGGCTCGGGCCGCCAGAAGGGCCGCCTCATTCACCAGGTTGGCCAGATCGGCTCCGGTGAAGCCGGGAGTGGATGCGGCAAGTACGTCGAGGTCGATAGCCGGCGACAGCGGCTTGCCCTTCGTGTGCACGTCGAGGATCGCCTTCCGCCCTTCGCGATCCGGACGATCGACGACGATCTGCCGGTCGAAGCGACCGGGACGCAACAGCGCGGGATCGAGGATGTCGGGGCGGTTCGTGGCGGCGATCAAGATGATGCTCTCGTTGGCCTCGAAGCCGTCCATCTCGACGAGAAGCTGGTTGAGCGTCTGCTCGCGCTCGTCGTGCCCACCGCCCATGCCTGCGCCTCGGTGCCGACCGACGGCGTCGATCTCGTCCATGAAGATGATGCACGGCTGGTTCTGCTTGGCCTGCTCGAACAGGTCGCGCACCCGGCTCGCGCCCACGCCGACGAACATCTCGACGAAATCGGAGCCCGATATGCTGAAGAACGGTACGCCCGCCTCACCCGCCACAGCTCTGGCGAGCAACGTCTTGCCGGTGCCCGGAGGACCAAACAGAAGCACACCCTTGGGTATGCGCGCCCCGAGCGCCTGGAAGCGTTTCGGGTTCTCCAGGAACTCCTTGATCTCCATGAGTTCCTCGACGGCCTCGTCAACCCCGGCGACATCACGGAACGTCACCTTGGGGGCGTCCAGACTCATCCGCTTGGCCTTCGACTTGCCAAAACTCATCACCCTGCTGCCGCCACCCTGCATCTGGTTCATGAAGAACAGGAAGAAGGCGACGAGGATGAGTATGGGGAGGAAGGTCGAGAGGAGCGACACCCAGATCGACTGCCGCTGCACGTCGGTGCTGAAATCGACCTCGTTGTCCACCATGAACTTGGCGATGTCGTAGTCGGGCGGCACACCTATCGAGAACTTCTGGCCGCTCTTCAGGCTGCCCTCGACCAGCCCGTCGCGCGTCTTGATGACGGCGTCGGACACCTGCTTCCCTTCGACCGCCCGCTGGAACTCCATGAACGTGAGGTCCTTCTGCGGCTGTGCGCCGGTGAAGAGGCTCTGCACGAAGAACGCGATCAGCAGGACGATCAAAATAGGGAACGCGGCGCTCTTGAAGAATCTACCCAAGCGGACTCCCACCTTCGTTGTTCAGGGGCCAGAATCTTACCATAGGGGTACCTGCATGAAGCGCGGGGTCACGCCGGATCCGCTAGTGCCCCTCTTCGTCAGCAAGCCCATCCACGATCCCGATGTACGGGAGGTTCCTATACTTCTCGGCGTGGTCGAGGCCGTAACCCACGACGAACTCGTTGCCCACCTCGAACCCCACGTACCTGCAGGGAAGGACCGCCTTGCGGCGACCAGGCTTGTCGAGCAACGTCACGATCTCCAGGCTGGCGGGCCTGCGTGAGTTGAGGTTCTTGGTCAGATACTTGAGGGTCAAGCCGGAGTCGATGATGTCTTCAACGATCAAGACATGACGGCCCTCGATGTTCATGTCGAGGTCCTTCAAGATACGTACGACACCCGAGCTATCGGTGGAAGACCCGTAGCTCGACACCGCCATGAAATCCATCTCCATGTCGAAGTCGAGCCTGCGCGCGATGTCCGCCATGAAGAAGACCGCGCCCTTCAGCACGCATATGAGAACGGGACACCGGCCCGCATAGTCGATAGAGATCTGCGCCGCCAACTCGTCGATGCGTGCCTGCAGCTTCTCGGCACCGATGAGCACTTTGATGGGGTCCTTCACGCCAGTCTCTCCGTCGTCTCCCGCCACACCAGACCTCCTGTCTGCCGCCTCGCCACGCCGACCCCCGCCGAGTCGGCTCGACTCATGGTTCAGAGACCGTTCCACATCGAGCTCTGGCTACCGAAAGACGCACCACAGCCTTGGTCCCGGCGTCTATTCTACCCTCCTCCGACACGATGAACCCCGCTACCCACAGGAGGCAGTCCTCACATCCCACCACCGGGACCTGCGACCGCGACGAGCCAGCGACCTTGGCGTCGACCAGCACATCCTGTACGCGCCGCCTTCCCGAGGCGCCGAGCGGCCGGATCATGTCGCCGGGCAGGACCCCTCGCACCCAGAGCGGACCCCGCAACACGCCGGCATCCAAGTACGCCTCTACCCGCGGGTCGTGCGCCGCGAAGTGGGCGGCGGTGTCGGCTCCGACCACGAGCCCTCGCCAGCGGACTTCACCGGGACAGGGTAGCTCGACCTGCCGGTCGGCGCGATCGGACTCGGACTGCGTCGACGCCGACTGCGCGGTGGGGACTCCGCCCGCCCCCGCCTCCTGGAACGAGAGACGGCCGCCTTCCGCCCGAGCGGTCCACCCCCTTCCGATGTGCACCTCGGCCGCTTCGGTACCCCCGAGCAGCCCCTCCACCGCTCCCACCACCCTCCGTGAAGCCCCCAGGCCGCGCGACGACTCGAGGACACTGCGCAGCAGCGCGCGGCGCAGAGGACCACTCAGGCCTCTGAGTCGTGACACCGAGAAGACACGGTGCGACGGAGATCCGATAGGCCCCTCGCCTGTCAGCTCCGAATCAGCCATGGCCGCGGCCACTGCCTCCGCGACGAGCTCGTGCGCTTCGGCCGCCACCTCCGCAGCGCGCCCAGCGGCCTTCACGGCGCCGGGCAGGGCCGCTTCCCACGCGGGCACCACCAGTGCCCGGATGCCTGTGCGGATGTAGCCGGGGTAGTCGTTGCCGCGATCGCGCGCGAACCGTAGACCGTTGAGCTCGCAGTAGCGCTCGGTCTCGGCGCGGCGCAGCCTCAGAAGAGGCCGCACCCACGGCGCCTCCACGGGCCTCATGGCAGCGAACGAATCGAGACCGCCGTAGCGCCCAAGCCGATACAGCATGGTCTCGACCTGATCGTCGAGCGTGTGCCCGAGCGCGATCGTCGAGGCGCCCGATCGGGCGGCGGCGTCGAGCGCGGCACTCCGACGCAGTTCGCGAGCCTCCGCCTGCACGTTGCCACGACTCTTGTCCACCGGCGCATGATCGATGCGCAGGTCGACCGCCAGCGCCGCACAGTGCTCCTCGACGAGCCGCTGATCAGCGTCGCTCTCTTCGCCTCTCAGATGGTGGTTCACGTGCACAGCCGTCAGCAAGGCGGGACCCTCATCCCCGAGCGCCCCTGTAGCCAGAAGATGAAGGAGTGCGATCGAGTCCTGACCGCCGGAGACCATCACCACCGCCCCGGCTCCGGGGCGGAACATGCGTTCGCTCCTGCACGCCCCCCTCACGACGCCGACAAGATCAGCTCGACACACCGGTTCGGGTGACTCATATTCACGCGGGAAGGATCCATCTGCGACCATATCGGGAGGATATCGACGCGGGTGCCCCGCGTCCACCAAGGGGGGTCGGGAAAAAATGTCTCGCGCCATCCCCCGCCTCCGCGCTATACTCCGTCCTTGCACAGACGCCGAGCCGCATACAGAGTTGGCTCGGTCACACGCACAAGAGGAGGACACATAGCATGGCAACCCCCAAAGTCGACGCCGATCTCTGCACAGGGTGCGGCATCTGCGAGGATATCTGCCCCGATATCTTCGAAATCGGCGATGACGGAATCAGCCACGTCCTTGACGCCGCTGGCTGCGACGACGCCGGTTGCTGCGACGAAGCCGCGGACGAGTGCCCGGAAGGCGCCATCGCCCTCGACTGATCGCCGGCGACATCGTTCGAAGAACAGTACTTGAAGAGGCCGCCTGACAAAGGCGGCCTCTTCGTTTCACGAGGGCGGCAGTCGAAGAACGGGCAATAGAAAAGGCCGCCCGGGTAGGGCGGCCTTTCCGTTCGGCCCCTGTCCCAGGGCCTGCACGGGAGGTGCCTCTGCTTCACACGGGCGACTCACATGCGGTTCCCCCGCTCTCTCGATCGGGGCCCGCCAGGCGCTCAGTGTGCGGTAACAGTATGCGTGTAGGTATTCCCGACCGCCATAGGGAAAACGCCCCAATTGCACCGGGCGCGCACGTGCGCAGGCCGTGACCGGATACCTTCTACCAGGCGCGCAAGAACCTACCCCTCGCGGCAGGAGTCACCCTGGTAGCCGTCGAACTGAGCGGTCGGGAGAATCAGGCGAGGCGGAGGCTTTCGCAACGTGGGATGGATGGGGATGGCGGCCGAGATCGGCCTGCTCGCTTTCGGCTTGGCTATCGCCGGAGACTGGGCGACTCATAGACGGAACGGCCCTGCCGGGGACCCTCTCCGCGGAAACAGCAGGATCCGATCGACCCCTCTTGTAGCCGCGGGCGCCGCGGCGTTCCCCGCGCTCCTCCTGGTACTCGCTTCCGGCGCGGCTCTCTTCCAGCGTGTCGCGCCCTCTGTCCCTTGGTCTCCCAGCCACGAGACCCTGCTCGCCCTCGGGGTCGCGACCGGGGTCGCCACCTACGCGGCCTACACGCGCACAGCGCATATGCTCCGCGTGGACCACTCCGCGGAAGACGGACTCGATCCCCTCACCCGCGTCGCCAGCCACCGGGCTTTCCAAGACCGTCTCAGCCACGAGTGCGACCGGGCCTTCCGCTTCGGGGATTCGTTCGCGCTGCTCCTGCTCGATCTCGATCAATTCCATGGCATAAACAACCGGCACCACCACAGCACCGGCGACCGGGTGCTTCGGGAAGTGGCGGGCCGCCTGACTTCGTCCGTTCGCGATATAGACCTCTGCGCCCGCTTCGGCGGCGACCAATTCGCCGTCATCCTGCCCCACACCCTGCACAAGGGCGGTATCGACGCTGCCGAGCGGCTGAGACAGATGGTGGCGTCGGTCAGCTTCTTGGCGCCGGAAGGCACCGGAGCGCGGGTGACCGCGACAGTTGGCGTGGCCTACTATCCCACCGACGGTGACACGCCGGCTCTGCTCGTCGGCGAAGCCAAGCTCGCCGTCGGGTTCGCGAAGTCCCTTGGGGGGAATCAGATCCAACTGGCCCAAGGACTGCCGGAGCCCACCGCCAACATGAACAACGTGTTCCACCTCTCCGGTTCGAGCCGTGCCGCCGTCGTGCGGAGCCTTGCCGCGGCCGTGGATGTGCGCGACCGATACACCCATAGCCATTCACAGTTCGTCTCCGAGTTGGCCGCGGCGACTGCCCGCCGCGTAGGGCTGCCGGAGGTGGAGGTCGAGCGAGTACAGGTGGGTGCTCTGTTGCATGACGTGGGGAAGATCGGAGTGCCTGATACCGTCCTCAGCAAGCAATCGGCGCTCTCGAGTGAGGACTGGGCGAGCATCCGCGCCCACCCCGCGCTCGGCAAGACCATCCTGGAACAAGCTCCCGAACTGCGCGAGGTGGTGCCTCTCGTGCTCCATCACCAGGAGCGCTTCGACGGCAGCGGCTACCCTTGGCACCTCCAAGGCGAAGCGATACCCCTGGGCGCACGTATCATCGCCGCCACCGACGCCTACCACGCGATACGGTCCGACCGGCCCTACCGCTCTGGCCGGAGCCACTCCGAAGCGGTCTTGGAGCTTCAGCGCTGCGCCGGCACCCAGTTCGATCCGTCTGTGGTGAAGGCATTCGTCGGTCTTGTGGAGACCGACCCGGTCGCGCAACGGATCATCGCTTCGCTCGACGAAGATGAGGGCTCGCAGCCCTACACGGGCCGATCGCCGGCCCGCTTCCGCGCGACCGACACCTCCGCCTGAGCGCTCGAGAGTGCTCGTCGGCCCGAGGCCCCGCGACGGGTCAGGCGGCGGTACCATCAGCACCCAAGGGTTCCAACGCCTGGGTTGAGTCTGGCTACCACGCGCTTGAGTCTACCGGCCACGTGCGATACTACTTGAGTGACACTCCCGACCCTGGAGCAGACAAGATGGCATCGGAGCACAAAGCATGGCCTCTCGCGCTGGTAGGCATCGTGCTGGTGCTGGCCGGCCTCGCCGCCTTCGTGTTCTGGCGGGTCGAGACGTGGCCGGCCCGCACGGCCGCCGGCATCTCGGAGGCATTCCGCCAGACGTTCGAGTTCGAACCTCGCATCAGCATCGAGAACGAGGTGATCCTGGAGCAATCCACCGACGTCGCCGAACTCGCCGTCGTGCAACGGACCCTCAGCGTGGAGCGCGGCTACGAGAACCGCTGGCTCTTCTCCACCAAGCGCCTTCGCGCCCGCGGCACCTATTCGGTCAAGGCCGGGTTCGATCTGAGGAAGGGCGTGGACGTCGAGGTGGACAAGGCCGGCAAGCGTGTCGTTGTGACGTTCCCTGCCCCTGAGTTGCTGTCGGTAGAGCAAGAGAACATGACCATCGTGGAGTGGGACAACGGGCTGTGGAACCGTCTGGGTGCCGACGACACCGAGACCGCCGTGAACGCGATGGGCGCCCTGGCGAGAGATCGAGCAGCCGCCGAGGGCCTGCTCGAGGAAGCCGGCAGATCAGTCACGGAGCAGATCACCGCGCGCCTGCGCGAGCAGGTGGACCTCGAAGTGGCAGTGGAGTTCCGCCCGTAGCTAGGCACTCCTGTGGACGAACAGATCGTTCACGAAGTCCTTCAGGATCTCCTCGGTCACGGCGGGGGGAAGCATGTTCATCGCCTCGTTCACCGGAGCCATGCGAGCAGGCAGGCGTCCGTCTCGCACCCCGATCGCCTCGAACAAAGCACCCACGGACTCGGGCCCGGCTGTCGTGGGATCGAATGAAGCGATGACTCGATGCACTTCGACGGGCAGTGCGGGGCCCATCCCCCGCACTCTCTCGACGCACTCCCGCAACGCCTCCAGAAGTCCGTCGACCGCCCCGCGGCTGGCCGGGTCCACCGAGAGGTGCACGTTCTCCTTCGAGCCTCGGTTGCCGAGCTGAGGTTGCACATACCACCCCAGTTCCCGCATCTCGTCGATGAGGTGGAACACGTTCAAGCTTTCCGAGGTGAAGGCGACAAGGCTGCACTCCGGCTTGCCCATGACCTGGATCTCGGGGATGTCGCGGAGCCCGGATACTAGGCGGCGCGTGGCGTCGAGCACCTCGCCGGCCAGCTGGAGGTACCCCTCGTCGCCGAGGTAGTGCAGGAGCGCCCAGGTCGCGGCGAGTGCCCCACCCGATTTGCTGCTCTGCACCGTCGAGTTGACCACCGTGTAGCCCGGCCAGTCCGCGCACACGAAGAACTGTTCGCGCCGCAGCGCCGCCTCTCGATAGAGCACCACAGACGCGCCCTTGGGCGCGTACCCGTACTTGTGGAAATCCATCGAGATCGAGGTCACGCCAGGCACAGTGAAGTCGAAGTCGGTCGTCTCGGCACCCAGCCGGCGGAAGTAGGGCAACAAGAACCCGCCGATGCATCCATCCACATGCAACAGGAGGTCTCGATCCAAAGCCAGCCGGCCGAGTTCCCGGATCGGGTCGGCGACACCGTGGGCGTACGACACGGCCGATCCCACCAGCATCATGGTGTCGGCTGTGATGGCGGCGGCCATGGCCGTGGGATCGGCCTTGTAGGTGATGGGGTCCACGGGGACAAGGACCAGCTCGACGTCGAGGTAGTGAGCGGCCTTGTGGAAGGCGGCGTGGGCGGTGACGGGCGCGACGATGTTCGGCCGGCGTGAACCCGAAGTGTGATGCACACCGGACGCGTTAGCTGCGTCGGGCGCCGCGGAGCGCAGCCGCCGGAACCGGTCTCGAGCCGCCTTCACCGCCAAGATGATGCTCTCCGTGCCGCCGCTGGTGAAGCTCCCCACCACGCTCTCGTCGCCGCCGAGATGTGCCGCGGCCATGGCCACCACCTCGGTCTCCACCCGCAGCAGGCTGGGGAACACCGTGAAGTCAAGACCGTTCAGCCCCAGGAAGGCCGTGTAGGCTTTCTCGGCGATCTCCTCTATGTCCGGTCGACCCGTCTCATACACGTAGGCCCAGGTGCGGCCACCGTGGGTGGCCAGATCGTCGACACGGAAAGCCTGGAGTGACGCCAACACGCCCTCCATGGGCGCTCCTTGCTCCGGTATCCTCACTGCCGTCATGCTCCTTTCGTCGCTGCGGGCGGCCGGCCGCGCCGGCCGCCCACGTCACTCACTCGAACAGCCGGCTAGACACCGGGCTGGGTCAGCGCGTTCAGGCGCTCCTCACTCAGATCGTAGCGCGCCAAGACGGGCAGGCTCAGGGCGAAGAACACCGCCGGCAGCACGCAGAACGCGATCAGGATGCCGGTGAGAGCGCTGTCGGGCTGCGCGACAGTCTGCCCCGCCACCGATTCCACGAACCCGAAACCCTGGAGCACGACGCCGGCGAGGAGACCACCCGCGGCCATGCCCACCTTCTCCGCGGCCGTCAACACGCCGGAGAACACGCCCTCGCGGCGCATGCCGGAGTTCGCGGCATCCACCTCGATCGTGTCGGGCAGCATGCTGAAGGGGAACAACTGGGTGCCGCCGTAGGCCAGGCCCATCACGGCGACCACCGCATAGACGAACGGCAGCCGCTCCGGCGAACCCAGAAGTAGGAGGGGAGTCGCCACCCCGAACACGGCCACCGACGCCATGTAGGCCCGCGACTTGCCGATGCGCCGCGAAATCCGCAACCACAGAGGCATCGCCGCCACCGCGGGCAGGATCAGGCATACGAACATGATGGTCACCGTGAAGCCCGTACCTTTGAGTATGTACGTGGCGTAGAACGGCACCGTGGCGAGCACGATAGCGACCCCGAACAACTGGACGAGCATCGCACTCACCAACACGAGGAAAGGTCTGTTGCGAAGCGCGACCGCGAGTTGCTCGCGCAGGGGAGGCTGGACCTCGGCCTTAGTCGTGAAGGCCGCCCGGCGCGTCGAGAAGAAGGTGGCGAGCATGGCAGCGCCGCACACCAGACCGAGGACCACACCCATGATGGCGTAGCCGCCTCTGCCTCCCCCGGCCAACTCCACGATGGCCGGCGCAGCGGCTCCGGCCACCAGGATACCCACGGACATGAAGGCGATGCGGTAGGACATGATGCGGGTGCGCTCGTGGTACGAGGAGGTCATCTCGGCGGGCATCGACACGTACGGCACGACGAAGATCGTAAAGGCCGTGGCGGCGAGCACGAACATCGCGGTCACGTAGAGGAAGCTCGCCCGCGGCGACTCGAACTCGGGCACGGCGAACATCAGCGCGAAGAAGACAGGCAACGTGACCGCGCCGGCGAGAAGGTACGGCCGGCGCCGCCCCCACCGCGACGTTGTCCGGTCGGAGATGGTGCCCATCACCGGGTCGGTGACCATGTCCCAGAACTTCGGCACGAACACCGCCAGTCCGGCCACTCCAGCGGCGACACCAAGTGTATCGGTGAGGAAGAACAACAGGAGCAGACCGGGCACGGAGGCGAACATACCGGTGCCCACCGAGCCCACCCCATAGCCCACGCAGGTGCTGGTGGGGATGCGGTCGTCCGAGGGAGTCGCGGACGTCACTCCTCCCCCAGCCAGCCGCCCAGGAATATGTCGCCCTGAAGCCCGCTCTCGTCTCCGTAGGAGTAGGCTGACAGGTCGGTGGTGCCGGCCTCGGCCAGGACTTCGTCATCGATGAAGAAGTTGCCGGTGCACTCCGTGCTCGGTCTGCGAAGGATCTCGTAGGCGGCGTCGGCGAGGATCTCGGGACGGCGCGCTCGGGCCATGGCCTCGTCGCCGCCGAGCAGGTTCTGCACCGCGGCGGTGGCGATGATGGTGCGCGGCCAGAGGCTGTTGGCAGCGATGCCCTCGTCGGCCAACTCGGCAGCCAGCCCCAACGTGCACATACTCATGCCGTACTTCGCGATGGCATAGCCCAGGTTCGCTCCAAACCAGCGCGCACGCAGATCGAGAGGCGGGCTCAGCGTGAGGATATGGGCGTCGCGGCCCTGCCTCCGCGCCGCACGCAGGTACGGGATGCAGGCCTTCGACACCAGGAAGGTGCCGCGCGCATTCACGTCTTGCATCAGGTCGTAGCGCTTCATGGGCAGGTGTTCCGTGGGCGACAGGTCGATCGCCGAGGCGTTGTTCACCACGAAGTCGACGCCTCCGAATTCAGAGACTGTCTGTTCGACAGCCGCCTGCACCTGTTCGTCTGAGCGGATATCCCCCACGATCGCGAGCGCCCTGCCTCCCGCGGCTTCGATCTCGGCGGCCGCCGTGTACACGGTGCCGGGAAGGGCCGGGTGCGGTTCCGCCGTCTTGGCGATGAAGGCGACCGCGGCGCCCTCCGCGGCCAACCGCACCGCGATCGCCAAGCCGATGCCTCGACTCGCCCCAGAGATGAACGCGGTCTTGCCCGTGAACTCACCCATCGGTCGCCTGCCCCCTGACTGACTCGCGTTTCGCCACCCACTTCGCACGACGACGGGAAGCTAGCCGGTGGGAGATGTCAGCACCTTCACCGGCGTCCAGCGGTGGTTGGTCGTGCCGTCGCCGAGTTGGCCTTCGTAGTTGCGCCCCCACGCCCACAGGGTGCCGTCGCGCTTGAGGCCGAGCGTATGCGACTCGCCTGCGCTCACCGCCACCCAGTCCTTGCCGGATCCCATCTGCACCGGCGACGAGCGGTCGGTGTTGGACCCGTTGCCCAACTGACCATACCAGTTGATGCCCCAGGCCCAGATGGAGCCGTCGGACCTCAGACCCACGGAGTGGCCACTGCCGGCCGCGACCATCGTCCAGTTCGTCGCGGAGCCCACGCGCACCGGAGTGAGCCGTTCCGACTCGGCTCCGCCGGTGCCGTCGCCCACCTCCCCGTACCAGTTGAGGCCCCAACCATATACGGAGCCGTCGTTCCTCAGGCCCAGCGTGTGGTGATCGCCCGCCGCGGCCGCCGACCAGCCGGTCGCAAAGCCGACCCGTGAGGGAAGGAGCTGGTCCATCGAAGTGCCGTCCCCAAGGACGCCCATGTAGTTCCGCCCCCAAGCCCACAGGGAGCCGTCTGCCCGAACCCCGAGCGAGCGTTCGGCGCCGGCGTCCACGAGCACCCAATCGGTGAGCGATCCCACGCGCACGGGGACAAGGCTCCCAGTGGCGGAGCCGTCACCGAACTGCCCATACAGGTTGACGCCCCAGGCCCAGAGAGAACCGTCGGCCTTCAAGGCAAGCGAGTGCTCCTTGCCGGCGGACACCGCGACCCAGTCGGTGTCCGCGCCGACGCGCCTCGGTGCCTTTCTGGTGCTGGTGCTGCCGTCGCCAAGTCGGCCGCCGGCGTTGTTGCCCCACGCCCACAGAGAACCATCGGTCTTGATAGCGAGAGAATGCGCGTCGCCGGCGCCGAGCGTCTTCCAGTCGGTGTCCGTGCCGATGCGCACCGGTGTCTTCCGAGGTGTCGTGGTGCCGTCCCCCAGCCTGCCGCTGCCGTTGCTGCCCCAAGCCCACAGCGAACCGTCACCTCGCAGTGCCAGCGTGTGTCTCGATCCCGCTTCGATCGTGCTCCACGTGAGCGAGGCCGGGGCGAACAACCCGCGCACCACCCCTTCGAGAGAGGCGGGAAGTCCGACCAGGTCGATGCGCTTGATGTCGGCCTTGCGGGCCGTGAGAGTCTTCGCGATCGCGTTCGGCACGCCGCCCGGCTGTGTCAGAAGCAAGATCCCGCCGTCTTGCGCAAGATACGGCCCTACGACGAGAGCATCGGGGTAGTTCTCGCCGGTCGCCAGGGCCACATGAGCGAAGGAGAGGCCTTGGCCCCCTGCGTAGTCGGCGACGAGGGCGCTCGTGTGGTAACGATCGGTGCCGACCTTTCGCGTGACCTCCCCCACGGAGGCGGGCGGGCTCACGTAGGTGCCCACCACCAGCGCCTTGGTAGCCCCCAGCGTCTTGATCATCGACGCGGTGACCTCGGGCAGCTTGCCCGCCTGCGGGGTGAGGAGGATGGCCCAACCCTTGCTGGCCGCCAGAGGGGCCACAGAGAGTGCGTCGGGGAACTTGTCCCCGGGCGCCAACACGACGTAGTCCGAAGGCCCGACGACGGTCGCGAGCTCCTCGGCAAGAAGCGTGGCGGTGTGGTAGCGATCGGTCCCCACGAACGACCGTATGGTGGCTCCGGGTAGCGCATCCTGCACCTGCTGCTTGATACGGGTAGGCAGACCGATGAAGTACACGGTGCTCGCCCCGAGGCGGCCGAGTTCGGTCTTCACAGCTTCGGTGAGGCCTGAGGAAGGAGTCAGGATGACCGGCCCGCCCTGCGCGAAGGCGAGTGGTGCGGCGGCCAGGGCGTCGGGGAAGTCGTCGCCTTTCACCACACATACCACGGGGGCTCCCAGAGGATAGGCCCTCTTGGAGACCATGATGGCGGTGGCGTAGCGGTCGACACCGGTGATGGCTTGATACGTGGGCCCTTCAGACGCGATCGCAGGAACGGCGCTGGGAAGCAGGACCACTGCGATCAGGGCCACCAAGACGGCGGCCAGGAGCGCAGTCGTGGCGGCGCTTTGGGTCGAGCGGCACAGAAGGCGCGACTGCATCTCGAGGGCTCCTCTCATCGGCTCTCGGCCTCCCGAGGGGAGGAAGGCCCGAAGAGACGCAGCGCAACACCCGCATGCGACTCCCGACACCTATAGCAAGCCCAAGGCACTCTGGTCAAGCAGACCGTGGCCGAAGGATCGACCGGCGGGGTCGGCGGCGTCGGCGCTCGACCCATCAGCTGCGCTGATCACCGAGTCGCCGAGGTGGGGCCCAAGCGGCCTTCGCCCCATGTTTCGATGATCGGTGCCGGGTGCCGGGGCCGTTGGCGCCGGCGGCGGTGCCCGGCGTTGGTCGGCGACCGTTGGTCGGCGACCGTTGGTTGCCGACCGTCGGTTGCCGGTCGCCTCTACTTGACGATCGAGCCGAGCACGTACTCGGCGACCGCATCGATCTCGGCTGATGAGAGCTTGCTCCCATATGCGGGCATGCTGGAGCCACCATTGGTCACTTGGTCGACAATACGCTCCATGGTAAGTGTGCCGCGTGAGGTCAGATCAGGCCCCGAAGCGCCGGTTCCGTCCGCGCCGTGACAACCGGCGCACGTCGATGCGAAGACCGCGTCCCCGGCCGAGGCCCCGCCGCCGGACGTGGCGTCCGTGGGAGCGGAGGTCGAGAGAGTCGTCGGAAGAGGCAGTGTGCTCACAGTGTCCGAGCCCCCGCATCCCGAAACAAGAGCAAGTCCGGCAACCAGCGAAGCGCACACGAGTGCGTATCCCATCTGCTTCCTCATGGTATCCCCCGTCGGATCGAAGAGCGGCGTTCTAAGAGCCATGACGTACCCACGGGAAGCACTGCGAAAACGGAGCAGCAACAATGAGGGCAACTTGCACTCAGTGCAGGCCGGTGCGGCAAGCCCAGGGGCCCCACCGAAGCGGCCCTTGGGCTTGAGCTCGCGGGCGCTCGACAGGAGAGCCGCGGGCGTGAGCACCCGAACGAGAGGCCGGAGAGGGGAGTCGAACCCCCACGGGTGTTAGCCCAACGGTGTTTAAGACCGTTGCGTCTGCCGTTCCGCCACTCCGGCCCGAGCCTGGACAACTTTACCAGCCCGAGGCTAGATTCGCGTCTCAGGGGTGGCGCACACGGCTCCCTCCGCGCACCCGAACTCTGGGTCACCTCCTGACGCCGCGCCTGACGTCGCGAAGCCCGACCTGGTCTAGGGCGCTGCCTCGAGGAGGATGCCGTCGAGGATGTCTCGCTCGGAGACCGTCACCTCAGTCCATCCGAGAGCCTCCATGGCCCCCAGAAGCACCTCGCCGCCGGCGACGATCACTCCTGCCCGACCCGTCTGCATGCAGGGCAAGGCGGCCCGCTCCTCGGCCCCAAGGGCCGCGAGGCGGTCGACCTGTTTAGCCAAGTCAGAGCGGGAGAACCGCCGAAGGTGGATGGCGACCGGGTCGTACGACGCGAGTTCCAGAATCAGACAGGCGAGTGTGGTGATGGTGCCTGCCACACCCACCAATCGAGAGCCTGTGGGCGGCAGGCCGGCCGACTCCGAATCCGCCGAAGGCCGGGATGGCCCGAAGTCCATGGCGAATGGTTCGAAAGCCGCGCGCGCCGCATCCCGGGCAGCATACCGCTCTTGGTGTGTGGGAGGATCGTCACGGAACCAGGCTGCCGTTCCCCGCACACAACCGAGGTCGAGGCTCACGGCATCGAAGGCGGGAGCGAGGTGGGCAGCCGCTGCCGCCGCGTCTGAGGCACGCCCGCCCACGAGCGGGCCGGAGTCGCCGGCCTGGGCGATGCCACGAACCAATTCCGTGGACCCCCCGCCCACGTCGATGACCACGATGTCTTGTTCGGGCAGGTCGAGGGTGGCGCCTCGGTAGGAGAGCTCGGCCTCCTCCGGACCGCTCGCCACCCGAGCGCGGATGCCGAGTTCGGCCCCGAGACCTGCGACGAACTCGGGTCCGTCGGACGCGTCACGCGAAGCGCTCGTCCCCACCAGGTCAATGACCTCCGCGCCCAGCTGACGGGCCTCCTTCACGAAGTCGCTCACAGCCTCCGCGGTACGCCGCGCCGCTTCAGGATCGAGCGGCCCGGTCCTCTCGAACCCCGCTCCCAACCTGGTGACCCGCGCTCTGCGAGCGAGCGTGCGAAGACCGGTACCGCTTCCAGTGGCTCCCACTAGCAGTCGAACGGAGTTCGTGCCCACGTCGATGGCCGCCTTGATACGTGGAGGGCCCGGGAGTAGGGAGGTGCAGCGGGCGTCGGTGCACCAGAGCGACCCCCCGGTCGTCAGTAGGCCATCAAGTTCGCCGAGAGCGTCCCCGGCGAAGGCTTCCCCTAGGACGCCGGCGCGGGCGGCAATGAGAGCCGCGGTGTACGCGTGCAGGCAGGTGGCAACTTCGACGCCGGCAGGGCCTCCGACTCCGCGATCCAGCACCGCGCCCCGGTCGATCCTCGCGGCGTCCGGAGTCTCGTCGGCCAATTCGCGCCTTCGTTCACGGCAGCGACGATCCAGCTCGCGCAACGAGGTCGAGAAGGAGGGGTCATCGTGGAGCCGGCGGCGAAGGTGTTCTACACCGCGGGCGGCTTCGGCCCGTGAGACCTTCTCCACCGCGGAGGGACACGTCAAGTAGTAGAGAGTCGGAAAGGGAGCGCCGTCATCCAGATACGGAGCGGTCTCGACCACCGCCGGCAGACCATACGGACAGACCGCCACCACGTGCCATTCCCCGCGCGGCGCGCGTCCCACCTGGCCGCACACGGCCAGGCGCAGATCGCTGTCTTCCTCGGTCACCGGAGACCCGCCTAGAGACGGTGTCAGTAGAGACTTCGCAGGGAATCGAGCAGTCTTTCGAGAGGCCCGGGCTTCTCGGCGGTCGGTTCCTCCGCCAAGGACGAGGCGCTCTTTGGGACTCCCGTGACGATATACACGTCTTCCCCGGGTCGAGCGAGGTTCAGCTCAGACCGGGCGAGCGCTTCTACATACGAGTCACGTTCGAGGAGATCGATCTGCGAGGAGACCGCGGCGTTCTCCTGCTCGAGAAGAGCGACCTGCGCCTCCATCTCTGCCTGTTCCCGCCTCACTTCTTGAAGATCGTTGAACGGCTTCACGCTGCCGGCGATGCCAAGAACCGCGATGACGAGCACGATGATCGCGAGCCATGGGGAGATGCCCCGCCCACGGCGATCGGAGCCCCTTTTGACCGCCGCGCGTTCGGCCGGGCTCGGCGAAGCCACCGTACGGGCAGCTTGACGACGCCGGCTGGTCTTGGATGTTCCAGCGCCTCCGCCGGCGCCTGTTTTGGGAGTGGTAGTCATTAGCCGTTTGTTCGCTCCATACGTCGACTTTCCTGCACGGAGTCCTAGACCCGTTCCACCTTGATCACGTTCGTCGATCCCGGCACGTTGACCAGCGCACCGCAGGTCACCACCACGAGATCCCCGGTCTTCACGAGTCCGGTGGTCCGTGCGGCGCGGAGCGCCACCCGGATCGTCTCGTCTGTATCGGAGGCCTCCACGACCACCAGCGGCACGACCCCCCACTCCAGCGCCAGCTGAGAGCACACCGCCTCCGACGGAGTCGTGGCGATCACCGGCACATGCGGACGGTGCCGCGACACCTGCCTGGCCGTTGCTCCCGTCCGGGTGGGCGTCAGGATGGCCGCAGCGCCGAGGTCCGCCGCGAGAGCGCACGCGGCTCGACTGATGGCCTCTGTGGTATCGGGAGGCGTCACACCGCCCGCCGCGACGATCTCCGAGCCGGAGACAGGCCGGGAATCCGCGAACCTCTGGGAGACCCCGGCGGAAAGCATGCCCCCCCGGGCGCCGAACAGGTCCTCCTCCACCGTGGCCACGATGCGGGCCATCGTGGCCACGCTCGCGACTGGGTACGCCCCGATAGCGGTCTCACCCGACAGCATCACGGCCGTGGTGCCGTCGTAGACGGCGTTTGCCACATCTGAAGCCTCGGCACGGGTCGGGGTGGGCGCCGCGGTCATCGATTCGAGCATCTGGGTAGCCGTGATCACGGCGCGCGCTCGAGCCGTCGCCAGACGGATGATCGCTTTCTGCCAGCGCGGCACCTGCTCGGGCGGGATCTCGACGCCGAGGTCGCCGCGTGCCACCATGACCCCATCGGACGCCTCGATGATCTCGTCGATGTGTGCGAGGGCCTCGTGCTTCTCGATCTTGGCAATGATGCGGGCGCCGCTGCCCAGCGACTCCAAACTTCGGCGCAATCGGTGCACGTCGGCGGCCGAACGCACGAACGAAAGGGCCACGAGATCCACGCCACACTCGGCGCCGTACTCGATGTCGGCCACGTCCTTCTCGGTGAGCGATGGCACGTCGAGTGTGACCCCGGGCACGTTCACCCCTTTGCGGTCCCCCACCACGCCGCCCACTTCGACCACGCAGCGCACGGCCTCGCCGTCTACACCGACCACTCGCAGGCGCACCCGCCCGTCATCGATGAGGATTGCCGTACCCGGGGCGAGTTGGTCCGCCAGCGTAGCCAGGGAGACGCCGAGTCGCTCAGCCGTGCCCAAGGTGCCGTCGTCGGGGTGCAGGCGCAGCGACGCGCCCGCGACCAGCAGCACTTCCCCCCCGGCCACGCGGCCGACACGGATCTTCGGGCCCTGCAGATCTTGAAGCACCGCCACGTTGCGCCCCAAGCGGGCCGCGACCGAACGTACCAGCTGTATCTGGCGCCCGTGATCGGCGCGCGTGCCGTGCGAGAAGTTCACCCTCGCTACGTCGACCCCGGCGGAGAGAAGCGCCTCGACGACTTCAGGCGTCTGGGAGGCGGGGCCGAGTGTCGCCACGATGCGCGTACGCCGGAACGCAGACCCCTTACCCCCTCCGAGCCCGGATCGAGCGGGATCGGACTCCGTGCCCTCGACTCCGCTCACCCGCGCCTCACCCCCGGCGCAGGTTCGTGAAGGTCTTCATACCGGGATAGACCGCCACTTCGCCCAGCTGGTCCTCGATGCGAAGAAGTTGGTTGTATTTCGCAGTGCGCTCGCCGCGGGAAGGCGCGCCCGTCTTGATCTGGCCGGCATTGGTGGCCACAGCGAGGTCGGCGATCGTGGAGTCTTCGGTCTCGCCGCTCCGGTGACTCACCACGGTCGTGTAGCCGGCCCGGTGGGCCATGGTCATCGTGTCGAGGGTCTCGGACAGCGTGCCTATCTGGTTCACCTTCACCAGGATGCTGTTGGCGACACCGAGCTCGATGCCCCGGCTGAGCCGCTGGGTGTTGGTGACGAAGAGGTCGTCACCCACCAGCTGGATGCGGGAACCCAGCGTATCGGTGATGGCGGCCCACCCTTCCCAGTCTTCCTCAGCCATGCCGTCCTCGATGCTGATAATGGGATAGCGGTCGCACAGTTCGGCGTAGTAGCCGGCCATCTCCGCCGGGGTCAGCGTGCGGTCTTCGCCCGCGAGCACGTAGAGGCCGCGATCGACGTCGAAGAACTCCGTGGAAGCGGGGTCGAGAGCGATGAAGATCTCTTCACCCGGGGTGTAGCCGGCCTTCTCGACCGCCTCGAGGATCACCTTGATGGCCTCCTCGTTGCTCGAGAGATCGGGAGCGAAGCCGCCCTCATCGCCCACGGCAGTGTTCAGGCCGCGGCTCGAGAGTACCTTCTTCAACGAATGGAACACCTCGGCCCCCATACGCAGGGCGTCGGTGAACGTCTCGGCGCCGACCGGCATGCACATGAACTCCTGCAGGTCGACGTTGTTGTCCGCGTGGCTCCCGCCGTTGATGATGTTCATCATGGGGACGGGCAACTGGTGGGCGTTTACGCCGCCGAGGTAGGTGTAGAGCGGCATGCCCACCGCAGTCGCGGCCGCCCGAGCCACGGCGAGCGACGTGCCGAGGAGAGCGTTCGCGCCAAGGTTACTTTTGTTGGGGGTGCCGTCGAGATCGAGCAGGATCTGGTCGATCTGGCGCTGGTCGAGAGCGTCGAGGCCCACCAACGTATCGGCGATGACCTCGTTCACGTTGGCGACGGCGCGCAGGACGCCCTTGCCCCCATAAGCGTCATCACCGTCGCGCAGTTCCACAGCCTCGAACTGGCCCGTCGAAGCGCCCGAGGGCACAGCGGCGCGGCCGCGGGCCCCGGACGCCAGCTCCACTTCCACCTCTACCGTGGGGTTGCCGCGCGAATCGAGTATCTGTCGGCCGTAGATGTCGAGGATCACCGTCAATGAACTCACGCTCCCTCTGCTTGTGGGCCGCGGTCGCCGCGCGTCGCGCCCTCTCTCCCGTCATCGACTTCATGCCGAGGTGACGGCTCATCGGCCGAGCTCCCGGAGTTCGTCGCTGCCTTCGCCCTCTGATAGTAGGTCTCTTGCGTCTCCAGGTCCATCTCCTCGAAACTCGCGCCCTCGGCATCGGCCATCTCGGCCGCCTGCTGCACGCGTTGCATGAAACGACGAGCCGAGGCGCGCAGTTCGAGTTCCGGGTCGACGGCGAGCTTCCTCGCCAGGTTGACCACCGAGAAGAGCAGGTCGCCCACTTCGGCCGCGACCTCAGGATCTGTACCGGAGGCTCCGACTCGAGGGTCTGCCGCGGGGGACCGCGCATCGCGCTTGCAGGCCGCTTCAAGCGCCTCCTCGAGCTCGTCGGCCTCCTCGCGGATCTTCGCGAACACCTCAGCCGCCTCGCGCCAGTCGAACCCGACCGTCGCGGCCCGTTGCTGCAGCTTCTGCGCATACAGGGCGGCAGACAAAGCCTCAGGCACCTCGTGGAAGATGCCCTCGCGACCCTCCGTGTGGCGCTTGATGTCATCCCACGTGCGGCGCACCTCGGCGGGCGTGTCGGCGTGGGCCTCGGCGAAGATGTGCGGGTGGCGCCTCACGAGCTTGTCGCGGATACCGGCGGCCACGTGGCCAAGATCGTACCATCCTGCTTCCTCGGCCACCTGAGCGATGAAGTACACCTGGAAGAGCAGATCGCCGAGTTCGCCGCGTACGTCGGAGTGCTGTGGAGCATCATCCGACGGCGATGGGCCCAATGAGCGAACGGCGTCGATGAGCTCGTAGGTCTCTTCGAGCGTGTAGGCGACGATGTCGGGCTGAGCTTGAGCCCGATCCCAGGGACACTCGCGACGAAGCTTCGCGGTCAGGTCGTAGAGAGCGGCCAACTCTTCGGTGACCGCCGCCCGCCGCGGCGGGGCGGCGCCCTCTTCCTGCCCAGCTCCCGCCATCAAACCTCCCTCGAAGGCCGCCGAGTCCACCCAGCCCCGCGGGATCGCGCGATCACTCGCCGACCCCGCCGTTGGCTGCCATGGCCCTGTCGATCCCAGCCTACTGCGTGGTCGTGGTGGTCTCGCCGGCCGCGGTCGTGGTGGTGGTCTCGCCCGCCGCGGTCGTGGTGGTCTCGCCGGCCGCGGTCGTGGTGGTGGTCTCTATCACGTACGGCTCGGCGATCTGCACCCCGGCGGTCTCCTTGGCTGTGGCCAGCCAGCTATCCCACGTTGCCTTCTTCGCCTCGTCCAGCAGGGTCGCCTCTATCTGGTCGCGAACCTCTTCCAGGGGCTGCTGCCGCGCCTCATTGACCGACTCGACCTTGATGAGGTGGTAGCCGAACTGGGTCTTCACCGGCTGAGAGACCTCGCCGGCCTCCAGCGTAAAGACAGACTCCTCGAACGCAGGGACCATCACACCGCGCGCCACTTGGCCGAGGTCGCCCCCCTGCTCCTTGGAGCCAAGGTCTTCCGAGACCTCGCGGGCGACCGTGGCAAAGTCCTCACCGCCGAACACTCGCTTCCGTGCCGCCTCGGCGTCATCGAACGCCGCCTGCCATTCTTCATCGGTGAACTCGGCCTCGGGGTCCACCGCGTCGCCTGGAGCGAAGAGCATGTGACGGGCGGTCCTGCTCTCAGCTTCCTGGAACTGGGCTTGGTTCTCTTCGTAGTAGGCGGCGATCTCCTCGTCGGAGATCACGAGATCCTTCGTTACAGCTTCCACCGTGGCGTCCAGCAACTCGCGTTCGCGCAGACTGCTGGTCAACTGGTCGAGGGTGATGTTCTGCTCGGTAAGGGCGGCATTGAAGGCCTCTTCGTCACCACCGAACATGACCTTGAGCTCGTCCAGTTTGGCCTGGAGTTCTTCGTCGGTTATCGCTACACCGAGTTCCGCCGCGTTCTGATTGACCACCTCGAGCGTGACCAGGTAATCGAGCACGTCCTTGACGAAGTCCGTGTACTGCTCTGGGTTCTCCTTGGCATCGGGCACGAGATCGGGGTTCTGCGCACTGATCTCAGCGGCCCGCGCCTCAAGGGTCGCAATGGTGATGGCCGTATCGCCAACCTGCGCAGCGACATCTTTCGGTAGGTCGCCTCCGCCGCACCCAGCCGCCGCCGCCAGCAGGACCAGCATGACGATGGTAGCGACTATCCTCTTGCTCACGATTCGACTCTCCTATGGTCTCAAGTGAAGTCCAGGGCGGGCGACTTCCGGACGCCCACTGGTAGATCAGATTCCTGGCAGGGAACTCGGTCAGGTGGCCTCAGAGGCCGCCCCCGACCAGATAGGCAGTATATCACCGAGCACATCCTCGACCGCTTGACGCACGGAACGCGCGTCGCCCCGCAGACCAAGGCTAAGATCCCCCCGGGTGGGCGAATAGACATAGCGTCGGTCGCGGGCCAACAACCTCTCCCGACTCCCTTGGGGGAGCGTGAGACCTGTCATCGTCAGCTTGTGACGGCGCACCGAGAGGGTGAGGACGCCGAGCTTCTGCAAGGTGTCGCGCAGCTCCCCCAAGAAGATGAGATTGTCCACCGGTTCCGGCACGTCTCCGAACCTGTCCCGCAACTCCTCGCGCAACTCCGCGAGGGCCTCATGGCCCTCGGTGGTGGCGATCCGCCGGTGGAGGTCCACCTTGGCGGCTTCGTACGGGATATACGATGAGGGCACGTAGGCGTCCACACCCACATCGATGCGGGCCGTCGTCGTGGCCCTTGTCTCCCGGCCTTCCATGGCATCGACGGTCTCCTGGAGCATGGAGAGGTAGAGCTCGAATCCCACGGCAGCGACGTGACCCGACTGCTCGCCCCCAAGCAGGTCCCCCGCACCGCGGATCTCCAGGTCGCGCATCGCTATCTTGAAGCCCGACCCGAGTTCCGTGTAGTCCGCGAGTGTGGAGAGGCGGGCTCGAGCCTCTTCAGTGAGCGCCTCCTCGTCGGGATGGAAGAGGAAGGCATGAGCCACCCGCGCCGAGCGCCCGATGCGCCCACGGATCTGATACAGCTGAGAGAGCCCCAGAAGGTCGGCCCTCTCCACCACGAGTGTGTTCGCGTTTGGGATGTCAAGTCCGCTCTCGATGATCGTGGTGCTGACCAACACGTCGTAGTCGCCGCGGAGGAAGTCGAGCATGACCCTTTCAAGGGCCGTCTCGGGCATCTGCCCGTGGGCGACGCCGAATCGGACCTCCGGCATCAGTTCCGCCAGCCGGACGGCGGCACGTTCGATGGTATCCACCCGGTTGTGCAGGTAGAAGACCTGACCGCCACGGCCCACCTCACGCTCGACCGCCCTCCGGACCATCTGCTCGTCGTACACGCCGACGTAGGTCTGGATGGGATGACGATCGCGGGGCGGCGTCTCGATCACCGAGATGTCCCGCACTCCGGAAAGGGACATGTGGAGCGTGCGCGGTATCGGCGTGGCTGAGAGGGTGAGCGCGTCCACCTTGAGCTTCAGGGTGCGCAACGCCTCCTTCTGGGCGACGCCGAACCGTTGCTCTTCGTCCACGATCACAAGCCCCAGGTCCTTCGGCTGCACGTCGGCGGACAGGAGGCGGTGGGTGCCGATCAGCACGTCGACAGAGCCAGCCTTGAACTCGCTCAGGATGCGACGCTGCTCTTTCGGCGACCGGAAACGCGACACCATCTCCACGCGCACCGGGAACTCACCCATGCGTTCGCGGAAGGTGCCGTAGTGTTGCTGAGCGAGGATGGTGGTGGGCACGAGCATGAGCACCTGCTTGCTGTCCATGGCCGCCTTGAAAGCAGCACGCAGGGCGACCTCGGTCTTGCCGTAGCCCACGTCGCCGCAGATCAGCCGGTCCATCGGTTGCGGCCGCTCCATGTCGTCCTTGACTTCGTCGATGGTGCGCCGCTGGTCGCTGGTCTCGACATGCGGGAAGGCGACCTCGAAGCGACGCTGCCAGTCGCCGTCTTCGGGGAACTCGTGTCCGGGAGTGGTCTGACGCAGTGCGTACAGTCTCAGCAGTTCCGCAGCCATCTCCCTGACAGCGGCACGCGCCCGGGTCTTCATGTGCGACCAGGCCTTGCCGCCGAGCTTCGAGAGGGCCGGAGGCGTCGCGTCGGCGCCGACGTAGCGCCCCACCTTGCCGATCTGATCGTGCGGCAGGTAGAGCATGTCGGAGTCGCGGAACACCAGGTCGAGGTAGTCGCGCGTGACCCCCGCGACCGTCTTCGTGGAGATGCCTTCGAAGCGCCCGACTCCGTGGTCCTCGTGCACCACGAAGTCACCCTTGCGCAGGTCACGGAAGCTCGAGAGCGCGGCACCTACCGATAGTCGCTTCGGACCCGCCGCCTTCCGGCGCCGGGGGAACAGCAGGGTGTCGGTGAGCAGAGCGAGGTGGGCATCGGGAAGCACGAAGTGACGGCGGTGCGGCACCCCCAGATACGAGATGCCGGGTTCGCTGGGCACTTGTCCCGCAGTCGCCTGCCTGCCGGACACACGTTTCAGGATGAAGGTGGCTCGTTCCGCCTCGGCCCGCGACTCGAAGGCAACCACCACCCGAAGACCCTCAGCCGCGAGCCGTTCGAGCGCCTTCTCGGCGTCGGGAAGGCTGGCGATGGGCATCTCGCCGCTCGTCGCGCGGATGGTGAGGGCGGCCGCGGCCGCGGGATCGCGTTCCCGTCCCGCGTCTCCGCGGCGGCGGATAGTCAGGGGTAGATGCGCGTCGAGGGCGGAGCGCACCTCGCTCCAGGCCAGGTAGCAGTCGCGAGCACGCCGGACTTCCTGTTCGCCGCACCCAGACCCGCCACCCGCTCCATTCCCAGCGACATCGTCGAGGTCCGCGACGAAGGCCTCGACCCGACCGTCTATTCGCGCCGGGTCGAGTAGCAGCACCCGCGCCTGCGGAGGGAGGAGATCGTGCACTGGTCGTGACTCCGCGGTAGTGTCTTCCTCAGCTGCCACCACATGCACCTCTTCGAGCGAGGCCAGCGATCGCTGGGAGTACACCGAGAAGCTGCGGATGCTCTCCACGTCGTCGCCCCAGAACTCGACGCGCACCGGGGCCGGTTCCGTGGTGGGGAAGATATCCACCAAGCCACCCCTCACCGAGAACTCACCCGGATCCTCGACTTGGTCGACCCTCTCGTAGCCCAGGTCGACCAGCGTACCGGCGAGGTCGTCGAAACGAGTGTGCTCGCCCACCTTCATGACCAAGGGCGGGGCCGCCGGCGGGAGCGCGCGCTCCAAGAGCGTCGCCGCCTCTGCCACCACCACCGCGGGGCCGGCCAGGGCCGCCAGGGCGAGCGACCGGTTCCCCACCACGCGCGGCGGCACGACGCCCTCCGACCCGTACCACACGCCGCGACTCGGCAGAAGCAGCACTCGGCGACGGGGTAGATAGAGGCTCAGTTCCCGAGCCGCCTCCTCAGCGAGATCCTGCCCGCCCGTGACTACCAGGCAGGTGTCCCCACGCCACGCCGGCGCCGCCAGCACCGTCGCCGCGACGTACTCGTGCACGAACGAAGGAGCCTCGACGAGAGCCGGCTCACTGGAAGCACGCTCGAGCAGAGCCTGGAAGTCGGGCGTCCTCGCTAGGAAAGTGGTGAGATCGGACACGCTACAGACTCACGATCTACTCAATCGGCCTTGGACGCGTCATCGACTTCAGGCTTGCGGCGGACCTCCCGCGCGCCGCCGACGTCTCGCGCGCCGTGGATTTCCGGCGCGATGTCGGAGCCCCCGGCCCGCACCCACGCCTCGACCGCGTCCGCTGCGGCGCCGATCAGGAGGAGCACTTCTTCACGGGGTTCGGAGAAATCACTCAGCACGAAATCCGCGAGGGAGATGCGGCTAGATGTCGGGCGGCCCACGCCCACTCGCACGCGCCAGTATGCGCGGGTGCCAAGACGCTCCTCCATGCTCCGCAGGCCGTTGTGGCCGCCAAGACCCCCGCCCTCCTTCAGACGCACCTCTCCGAACGGCAGTTCGGCATCGTCGTGCACGGCGAGGATGCACTCCGGCGGCACCCGGTGGTAGCGCGCCGCCTCAGCTACAGCCTGCCCGGACCGGTTCATGAACGTGAGCGGCAGAAGCACGGACACTCGCTCGCCCGCCAGCTGTCCGTCGCCGAACAGGCCCTGGAAACGGGTGCGCAACGCGGGCCACCCACCGCGCAGACGCAGCTCTTCCCCGACCATGAAGCCGACGTTGTGCCTGTTGCGCTGATACTCGGCACCCGGGTTTCCGAGAGCCACCACTAGGAACATGTGCACCTACCCGGAAGAAAGGCCGGGGGCCGGGGCGCCGCGCAGGCACACCCGGATCCCCCGGCTCCAGTGACGAAACAGATGAACGAGCGCCGCTTCTATTCTGTCGAAGCGTCCCCTTCGGCAGCTTCCGCACCTTCGGCACCTTCAGCGCCTTCGCCCTCTTCACCCTCGAGGCCCTCGACTTCCTCCACTTCTTCCACTTCCTCAGCACGCGGAGGATGCACGGATGCAACGGTGATCTCGGGGTCGTCCAAGATCGTCACACCCTTGGGAGCAGTGAGATCGGACACCCGTAGGTTGTCGCCGATGTTCAGGGCACTCACATCGAGCTCAAGATGTGCAGGCACCTCGGTGGGCAGCGCCCGTACCGTGACCTCCCAGTGCGCGTGATCGAGCACACCATCCTCTAGAGCTCCGACAGGGGTGCCGACGAGTTCGATCCGCACCGTGGCCTCGATCTCTTGTTTCAAGTCGACCTCGTGGAGGTCGAGGTGCAGAAGATCGTTGCGAGTGGGGTGTCGCTGGTAATCCTTGACGACCGCGAAGTGCTTTTTGCGGCTCTTGCCTCCCTCGTACTCGAGTTCGAGCACGACGTTCGAGCCACCGGCGAACGCGCCCTTGAGCGCCGCCGCGTCGATGCTCAACGAGATCGCTTCCTGGCCCTTCGAGTACACGACAGCGGGAATGGATCCCGCAGCGCGCAGGCGGCGGTTCGGCCCCTTGCCGGTCTCCTCGCGGGGCCGGATGGTCAGTTTCACAGTATCCATGTGTTCTCCTGGTATTCGGGTCTCGCCGTGGTTAGAAGAGCTGGTTCTCGCCCTGGAAGAGGGCGCTCACCGACTCGTCGGCGAAGACGTTGTGGATGGTATCAGCCAAGATGCCAGCGCTGGACAGCACCACGATCTTCTCGCGGCTGGCGTCGCTGCGCAGCGGGATAGTATCGCTCACCACCAATTCCTTGATCGGAGAGTCGGCGATGCGCTGATGCGCGGGTCCTGATAGTACAGGATGGGTCGCCGCGGCATACACTGCCTCAGCGCCGCGCTCTATCAACGCCTCGGCCCCCTTGCACAGGGTGCCGGCGGTGTCGATGATGTCGTCGACGATGATGGCCGTCTTCCCGGCCACATCGCCGATCACGTGCATCACCCTCGACTCGTTGTGTTCCGGGCGGAGTTTGGTGAGAACCGCCAGCGATGCCCCTATCCGGTCGCCGAACCGTTTCGCCATCTTGAGCCCTCCGGCATCCGGCGACACGACCACCACGTCATCGAGACCCTTGAAGCGGAAGTAGTCGGCCAGCATGGGGATCGCAGTCATGTGATCTACCGGGATAGTGAAGAACCCCTGCAGCTGGCCAGCGTGGAGATCCATGGTGAGCACTCGGTCGACGCCCGCGGCGACCAGCAGGTCGGCGACGAGACGCCCCGTGATGGGTTCCCGAGGCTGGCTCTTCTTGTCCTGCCGGGAATAGCCGTACCAGGGCACCACCGCGGTGATGCGGTGCGCCGACGCCAATCTCGCGGCCTGGATCATGATGAGGAGTTCCATGAGATTCTCGTTCACGGGCCGGCAGGTCGGCTGGACGATGAAGACGTCGGCGCCGCGCACGCTCTCCCCATACTTGACGTAGATCTCGCCATCGGCAAAGGTCTTCGTGAGCACGGACCCCAGTCGGATGCCCAGCTTCTCCGCGATCCTCTCGCTGAGTTCGGGGTTGCCGCGGCCCGAAAACAGCATGAGCGACCGGTACGTAGCCCGGCGGACGGTTGCCTGGATATCAGGGCCGTCAGTCATGTGATCCTCCCTGGTCTTCCGGGATCTCCCCCGGTGCCCCCATGTCCGCATCCTCCCGTGGAGCGGATGTGTCCGGCCCCGCCTGCCCCGCGTGGGCGGCTTTCGCCCGCGAGGAGTAGCCCAGGATATTGCGCTGCCGTGCCCGCGCGATACCTAGGGCGCCGGCCGGCACGTCTTTCGTCACCACCGAGCCTGCACCGATGGTCGCCCCGTCATCGACTCTCACCGGAGCCACGAACACCGTGTCGGAGCCGGTTCGCACGTTATCACCGATGACAGTGCGGTGCTTCTCGCGGCCGTCGAAATTGGCAGTGATGTTGCCCGCGCCGATATTGCTGCCCTCGCCGATAGTAGTGTCGCCGATGTAGCTCAGGTGTGGCACCTTGCTGCCGCGTCCCACCCGGCTCTTCTTGATCTCGACGAACGCTCCGGCCTTGGCGCCCTCCGCGAGATGAGCTTCCGGGCGCAGGTAGGTGAACGGACCCACCTGGACACCCGCTTCGAGTTCCGCCCCATCGGTATACGAGTGGCGCACACGGCAGTCGGGGCCCACACGTGTGTCCACCAGCGTCGAGCCAGGGCCGATCTCGCTTCGAGCGGCTACATGGGTCGACCCGCGCAGGCACGTGAAAGGCAGGAGTCGCACATCGGGTTCGAGAGTGACACCGGCGTCGATGTGCGTAGACGCGGGGTCCTCGATCGTCACTCCAGCCAGCATCCAATCCGTACAGATGCGCGTGCGCATGTGTTCCTGAGCCTCCGCGAGTTCCACTCGGGTGTTCACGCCGAGGGCCACCCGGTGATCCCCCACCGGCACGGCCACGACCTTCCGGCCGAGGTCGCACAGCCCCGCTACCACGTCGGTAAGATACACCTCGCCCTGCGCGTTCGCCGCGTCTTGGCGCGAGAGCAGATCGATCGCAAGACGAGCGGGAAGCACGAACGCTCCTACGTTCACCTCACCCACAGCACGTTCCTCGGTGGAAGCGTCGCGATGCTCGACGATGCGGAGCACCGTACCGTCGGCGCCGCGTATCACGCGACCATATCCTGAGGGATCGGGAGGGCACATGGTAAGAACAGCGGCGGCGGCTGCCTCCGACTGGTACTCCTGCATGAGTGACTGGAACACGGCCGCGGTGAGGAGCGGCGTGTCGCCGGGGACCACGAGTATCGGTACGTCGCCGAGGCAACGGTCGGCGGCGAGCAGCGCGTCGCCGGTGCCGCGTTGAGTGTCCTGAACGACCACCGTGCAGCTCTCAGGCAGGACGGCGCGCACATCGTCACGCCCGGGACCGAGCACGACGATCACACGGGAGATGCCGGCGCCCTCCAGGGCGTGCAGCACGTGGGTGAGCAGCGGCTCTCCACAGATCGGGTGGAGCACTTTGGGTAGCGAGGAGCGCATCCTCGTGCCTAGGCCGGCTGCGAGGACGACAGCAGTATCGATCGAACTACTCACTTCGATGTGCGCCCCCGATAGGCTGACCATAGCCGCCGACCAGACCCGGGTGTGACGGTTTCGAGTCTACCCATACTCCCGCCCGGATGGAACACCCCGCGGAAACACGAAAGGCGAGATAGAAAGAAGCTGGGGCGGCAGGATTCGAACCTACGCATCACGGGACCAAAACCCGTTGCCTTACCGCTTGGCTACGCCCCATCGCTCCCGCGCCCGGCGCACCGGGCTCGAGGCCCGGACCGGCCCGGGAAGTATAGGCAGAGGGCTGCAGGGTGTCAAGCACCAGGGAGAGCACGGGCTCCTCCCCACGTGGAGAACGCTTCATGCCCTTCTCGACGCGTCCTCTCGGCGGTGCGCTCGGCCGCGTCCCACGAGTCACAGACGGCGAACAACGTGGGGCCGGAACCGCTCATGAGCGACCCGAACACTCCGCCGCCTGCAAGCGCCCGCTTGGTGCGCGCGAGGTCTGGCATCAGGGCGAAGCTCGCACGTTCCAGGTCGTTCGCCAGCAACGCCGCCACACCGCGCACGATCTCGGCGTTCTCACGCCCCTCAGTCCATTGTCGCGACAGCCCGCGCCACGCGCCTTCGTTCTCACGCCTCCTCGCCTCGAACATCTCGTGGTCCTCAGCGAGCCCGTCACCGTCGAACGCCCGGTACACGTCGGCGGTGGAGAGTTCCTCTTGCGGGAGGACGAGCACAAGCGGCAGGTGCGGCAGCGGAAGCGGCTCGAGAGCATCACCCACGCCCGCGGCCAGTGAGGTCAACGGAGCCAGGAAGAAGGGCACGTCGGCGCCCAGGTTGCGCGCCGCGGTGCGCAACGCTCCCTCGTCGAGGCTTGGCCCACCCAGGTCGGCCACGAGTCCGGCGGCAGTGGTGAGGGTGAGAGCGGCATCGGAGGATCCCCCGCCGAGGCCCGCCCCCGCCGGGATGCCCTTCGCCACGCTGACGCTGCCCGAGAACCGCCACCCAGTGAGCGCTTCCACGGCCCGGAGGGCTTTCGAGACGAGGTTCGCTTCGCTCGGGATGCCGTCGCACTCTACGCGGAACCGAGGCTCGCCGGCGCCCACGTCGGGAGTCGCTCGAAGAGCGAACTCCAAACGATCGGTGAGGTCCACCGGCATGAACACCGTCGAGAGCGGATGGTAGCCGTCTACACCGGGCGGCCCCACGAGGAGACTCAGATTGATCTTGGCGGGCGCGCGAACGATGACGCTGCCGCTCGGTACTGTCATCTCAACAGCTGGATGGTACTGATGCGCCAGGGGTAGGGCTCCGCGTCAGTCCGCTCCAGGTGGATCTCGACGACGCCCACGTCCGCCACGGCGAACAACCCCTCTTTGCGTTCGAACACGAACGAGAAGGTGGCCGCGTCCCCCGACACCTCTTTGCGTACCTCCACCGTGCCGGGCCCCGGCTTGTTCAGACCGAGATCCGCTGCCTTCGCGGCCAGGTAGAGCTGATAGTTGCCCTGCTCCGGCTCGGCGGTGCTCACGTACGCCTCGGTGGTGAACGAAGAACGGAGGGCCTCGAAGTCGGTGTCGTCGAGCTTCGCGTCGCCCACGGCCGCACCCAGCGCCCCGACAGTGATATCCGGAGGGTCTTCGGCACTGCAGCCGACCGCGATCACCAGCACGACGAGTATCGCCCCCACGACCATCGCATTGAGCGACGGCCACAGCATCCGTTCACTGCCGGCAGGCCTCCGGTGCTCGTTCAACCACGCCATATCGTACGCACCCCTATCGTCGGCTCGACCCGGTTCGACCGCTGCGGCCGCGGGCCTCATTGTATCGGTCATCCAAACCCAACTCCATCAGACCTCGAGCCAGGGCCACGAAACCGGGCGGCTCCACCGCCTCCGCCCTCACTTGCGGGGAGACTCCCGCCAGCCGGAACACCTCTCCCAAAGACTCCTTGGGCACGTCGAGAGCGGCCGCGAGGGCGTTCACGGCCAGCTTGCGCCGCTGCGAGAACGCCCCTTCCACTACCGCTCGCAGCAAGATTGGTCGCTCGATCACCAACGGGTCGATGGGAGCTCGTTCGAGAGTCACGAGACTCGAGTCCACGTTGGGCTGCGGATGGAAGATCGTGCGGGAGAGAGCCCGCACTTCCACTATGCGCGTATGCAGTCGGACCCACACCGACAGCGATCCGTAGTCCTTACCCCCCGAAGGAGCCGCGAGCCGCTCGGCCACCTCCCTCTGCATCATGAGACAGTACCGGCGCACCGACGGAAGTCGTTCGAGCGCTTCGCCGAGGAACGGCGCGGCCACCGAATAGGGCAGATTGCTCGCGCATAGTGTGGGGAGCGGATCGAGCGACTCCAGGGACACTTTCATGATGTCGCCATACTGAAGGAGAACACGTTCCGCGACCTCCGGGTCGGCGAGCGTGACCTCAAGGGCGGGGGCCAGGGAACGGTCGATCTCGAAGGCGTGCACGCGCCCGACCGCCTGAGCCAGCGCTCGGGTCAGGATGCCCAACCCCGCCCCCACTTCGATGGCCACGTCCTCGGGAAGCGGCGCCAGGCGCTGGAGGATCACCCTGATGATGTTGTCGTCTACGAGGAAGTTCTGCCCCAAGCTACGTTTCGGCACGATGCCGAACTCGACCAGCCGGGCGAGAGAGACCTGCCGCGGGGTGCGGTCGCCGCTCACTCCCCCAACTCGATGCGAGGGTAGGCTCGGGCTAGGTTCTCGACCACGAGGTCGGCCAACTCGTCGAGCGGAAGCCCCAACTCCTGCGCGAGCAGGCGATAGGTGTGGGCCACCAGGGCGGGAGAATTCGGACGCCCCCGCAGCGGCTCAGGGGCCAGATAGGGTGCGTCTGTCTCGACGAGGATGCGGTCCCGGGGCGCCGCGGCGGCGGCGGCGCGCAGGCGGGGGGCGTTCTTGTAGGTGACGTTCCCCGCGAAGCTCAGGTAGTAGCCCCGTTCGAGCACCAGATCGACGTGGTCCACGGCGGAGAAGCAGTGTAAGACCACCGTGAGATCCGGCGCGTGCGCCGCCAACAACTCGAACGTGCGTGTCTCGGCTTCGCGCGTGTGCACCACGACGGGAAGATCCGCGGCGCGCGCGATCTCCAGATGCCGTACGAAGGTCTGCTCCTGGCGGTCTCGGGGCGAGTGGTCACGATAGAAGTCGAGGCCCGTCTCACCCAACGCGATCACAACACGTGACTGAGCGAGCTCCTCGATGGCGGCCAAGCCCTGCTCGTCCGCCTCCGTTGCGTCGTGGGGATGGAAGCCCACGGTGGCCCACACATCGTCGTACGACTCGGCAAGCCGCACGGCGAGGCGCGAAGAAGCCACGTCGGTGCCCGACTGCACGATGGCGCCCACCCCCGCTGCGCGGGCCGCGGACACCAACTCCGCCGCCGGCGCGCGACAGTGATCCAGATGAGTGTGGCCGTCTACGAACAGAGCGCGCTCCTCGTGGTCGTGGGCGCTACTCGGCGATCTCGATGCGGGGGAAGAGCGGCGCGCCTGTGACCACGACGGCGCCCGGCGCGAGTCGGCCCCACGAGGCCTCCTGCCAGGCGAAGTCGGTGATCTGCGCGGTCAGCCCCAACCGGCTCATGATCTCGCGACTCGTGCCGGGCATGTACGAGTGAAGCAGGACTGCCAGCACTCGAAGACCCTCCGCGAGATCGTAGAGGGTGCCGTCGAGCGCCTGGTCGTTTCCGGCCTTCGCCAGCTTCCATGGCGCCTGTTCTTCGACGTAGCGGTTGAGCCGCCGTACGAACTCCCATATCGCCTCGAGGGCTCCGGTCAGCTCCATCTCTTCGAGCCGCGACTTCGCGGTCGCCTCGGCGGCGGCGGCGTCGGCGGCCAGGGGCGAAGCATCGGGAGTGCGCCCCGTCGGCGCGGGCACCGCGCCGTCACGATACTTCACGATCATCGACACCGAGCGCGAGAGCAGATTGCCCAGGTCGTTGGCCAATTCGGCGTTGTACCGCGCCCTGAAACTGTCCTCGCCCACCATGCCGTCCTGCCCGAAGTTCACCTCGCGGAAGCAGTAGAAGCGGAAGGGGTCGGGACCATACTCGTCGATCAAGGGGAAGGGGTCCATCACGTTCCCTCGGGTCTTCGACATCTTCTCTCCGCCGAGCTTCAAGTAGCCGTGGATGAAGAGGTGCTCGGGCAGATCGTACCCGGCCGAGAGGAGCAACGCGGGCCATATGATGCCGTGGAACTTGAGGATGTCCTGAGCCATCATGTGGTAGGTCGCGGGCCAGAAGCGGGCAACGAGATCGTCGCCGGGAGCGTAGTGCAGCGCGCTTAGGTAGTTGATCAGGGCGTCTACCCACACGTAGATCACCTGGGATGCGTCCCAGGGAACGGGGATGCCCCACTTCAACGTGGCGCGAGAGATCGAGATGTCATCGAGGCCCTGGTCGATGAACGAGAGCGCCTCGTTGTAGCGGTGGCGCGGCTTGACGAAGCCGGGGTTCGCCCGGTAGTGCTGCGCCAACTTCTCCTGGTACGCCGAGAGCCGGAAGAAGTAGTTCTTCTCCTCCATGAAGGACGGCGCGATGCCGTGGTCAGGACAAAGGCCGTCGACCAGGTTCTCCTCGATGTAGTAGGCCTCACACGCCGAGCAGTACAGGCCGGAGTAGGAGCCCTCGAAGATGTCTCCGCTCTCACGGCAACGTTCGACGAAACGCTGGACGAAGGCCTCGTGTTCGGCGTCGGTGGTGCGGATGAAGAAGTCGTTGGTGGCGTCGACCTTGCGCACCACCTCCTTGAACTTCTCCACCATCTCGTCCGCGTGTTGGCGTGGGGTGACACCGCGGGCCGTCGCGGCCTGCTCCACCTTGTTCCCGTGTTCATCGGTGCCCGTGAGGAAGAACACCTCATCGCCCAGTTGGCGGTGGAAACGGGCGACCACATCGGCGGCCGTGGTGGTGTACGCGTGACCGATGTGCGGCGCGTCGTTCACGTAGTAGATAGGGGTCGTGACGTAGAACTTGCCCATGTGCGGAGGTCGGCTCCCGTGTGCGAGGTGTGCGCGGTGCCGGCCAGCGGCGCAGTGCGGGCGACCGCCCGCTGAGGCAGTCTTGCAGCCGGCGAGGCGCCGCTATTCTACCAGAAAGAGAGCCCTCGCCCTGCGGGCCGGGGCCGGTGCCCCGCACTCAGCTGAGTCGCGTCTTGGCCTCCTGCGCCGCGGCGTAGACGGTGCGCCGATCGAGGCCCGTGAGGCCCGCGACGAGGTCCGCGGCCTCTTTGGTGCGGAACCCCTTGGCCAGAAGCACGGCGAGTGTGTCTCGCACGTGCTCGTCTTCCCGAGGCGATGCGCCGCACGATGCTGAGGCGCCCGCCTCCGCATCCTCTACAGGCGCCAGCACCAACACGACCTCACCCCGCACCCGCGGGTCGAGCGCGTCGAGCGCCTGCCTCGCGGTGCCGCGGAGCACCTGTTCGTGCACCTTCGTGAGCTCGCGGCACACGGCGACGAGTCGGTCCGGCCACCGTGTGGCGATCGCCTCCAACGTGGCTCGGAGGCGATGAGGCGACTCGAACGCCACCACCGAGCCGCCGGCACGGCCGGCTCCCTCAAGGAACTCCACCACCTTCGCCTTGGCCCTGGGGACGAAGCCCACGAACACGAAACGGTCGGTGGGCAATCCCGAAGCGACAAGGGCCGTGGGCACAGCGGAGGCGCCCGGCAATACCGTCACCTCGAACCCGGCCTCGGCGGCAGCCCGCACGAGCGTGAAGCCCGGATCAGAGAGGCCGGGCAGGCCGGCGTCGGACACGAGCGCCACGTCCTTGCCTTCTGAAAGCAGGGCGAGAACCCGTTCGAGACGAGCCAGTTCGTTGTGCTCGTGGAAGCTCAAGAGAGAGCGGGGGGTGACTTCGTGGCGTCTCAGTAGGCCGCCGGTGTGTCGAGTGTCCTCACACAGGATCACATCAGCGGAGCGCAGCACCTGTAGAACGCGCAGTGTCACGTCGTCGAGATTGCCGATGGGCGTCGCGCATATGTAGAGCAATCGTGCCCCCGTTCGGCACTGGTGCCGTCGAAGGGAGTTGCGGCTCTAGCCGACTTCGAATCCGTCTCTCTCGCCATGCGGGAGAGGCGGAGGGACCAGTTGCATCAGATGGCGCGCGTCCTTCGTGAGGGACGTGATGAAGCGCGACGCCAATTCGTTCAGGAAGATCGTGCGCCGATTGTTGGTCCTGCGGAACTCTTCGATCACGCGATCTCTGAGATCGACGTCGTCGTTCACGCAGAACAGGAAGTCGATGGATTCGAGGATCACGAAGATGTCGCCAACATCCGTGCTGGTCGGGACGTTGAGGGACTGAGCGATCATGATCCCCGGAGCCAGAGGATTGGCGTCGACCACCATCAACACATCGACGTAGTCGTACTCCATCATCCGGCTGAGCAAGGGCGTCATGCGCCGTCCGGCGCCGACCACGCCGATGGTGACCACCTCTCGCTCTTCAGCTTCCGCCCCGACGAACGGTCGATTGTAGAAGGAATCTTCGGGGGTCACTCGTCCTCCATAGTCGTCACAGTGGAACTATCACCAACGCTCACAGGGTACCGTTCGCCCAACCGGGCTTGCGCAAGCCTCACGAGCATCGATCATCTTATCCGAAAGTTATCGGCATCGAGAGGTCGTACCTGTAGCGCGGCGGGGATCGACACCTGCCTGTTAGGCGAGGTCCTCCCACGCAACCAGACCCGCTCCGATCACCCCTGCGTCGGCACCCGCGGATGCCGTCACCAGCTCCACCACATCGCGGTTCGGTGACAGGCCTGCAGCTGCGAGCACGGTGCGAGCCGGCACGAGGAGCAGGTCGCCCAGACTGCTCAATCCGCCGCCCACCACGATGACCTCCGGATTGAAGATGTTCGCCAGGTTGGCCACTCCCACACCCAGCCAGGCTCCCACGTGTGCCACCGCTACGAGCGCCGCCGGATCTCCGTCCAACGCAAGCCTGCCGACCGCCTCCCCCGTGAGGGTATCCTTCTCGCTGAGCGCGGCCATCTCGTCCACGGGCACTCGCACCGATGCGTGAACGGGCTCCAGGTCGAGCAGCTCCGAGAACGCCTCGCGGGAAGCCCTCGCGGCTGCGACCACCGGGGCCGGCTCTCGAGGCCCGATCCTGGCGCCGGCTTCCCCGGCGCGGCTCGACAGCAGACCACCGGCCTGCACGAGGCGGGCGGCCACCCGCTCGAGAGCCTTTCCCGAGGCATACGCCTCGAGGCAACCATACGCTCCGCAACGGCACTGCTCGCCGCCGGCGGCCACGATGGTGTGGCCCAACTCGGCTGCAGCTCCCGTCGCGCCGCGGTAGAGCTCGCCGCCCAGCAGTAGTCCCCCGCCCACACCGGTGCCCAGAGTGAGCATCACCATGTGGTGCGCGTCTGCCGCAGCTCCCACTCGCGCCTCGGCAAGGGTGGCCACGTTGGCGTCGTTATCGAGGATCACCGGCATGCCGACCCGCTCATGCACGATCCGGGCGAGCGGCACCTCGGTCAGGGGCAGGTTCGGGGAGACCACGATGGTGCCCCGCGCCGTGTCGACGGTGCCCGCGCACCCGATGCCGATGCCGATACACTCTTCGCCCAGGATACGCATGGCCTCGAGGGAATCCTCTATCGCCCGGAGCAGTCCTTCGAGGAACTCGGCCTCGCCTCTCGTGTCACTCGTGGCGCGCAGCGGCGCAGCCATCAGACGGCCCTCTCGACTCACCTGCCCGAGCGCGATCTTGCTCCCGCCGATGTCGATGCCTAGGACGACAGCCATGCGCCGCTCACTCACTTCCTCCTCGAAAGGCACGCGGTATCGTACCCACTCCGGACACCATCACACTCTGAGCGTTGCATCGTATCAGAAGGCTTACCTCTCAATACCAGAAGGCCGACCCCCCAAAGACACCTGCCAGGTGGGATCCGATCCGAGGTCACTCGTAGTGGAGCGCCTGCACGATGTCGAGCCGCGCGGCGCGACGGGCGGGGAAGTAGGCGGCACACAAGGAGATCACGAGGGCGGCCAGGATGGTGCTCAGGAGCACGACCGGGGAGACGTCGAACTCCACGGGCATCCCCCCACCGCTCGAGTGCCCTGGTTCAGCAGGTACTGCACAGCCAATCCCACCATCAGGCCGGGAACGAGGCTCACCAACGCCATCCCGAGCGCCTGGGACAGGATCATGCGCCGCAACTGGCGTCGGGGTCATAGCCACGGCCCGGAGCAGGCCGATCTCCCGCGTCTGCTCGAGCACGTTCATGGTGAGGGTGTTGATGACGCCGAGCGACGCGACCACGAAGACCAGCGCGATCAGGAGCGCGCTCCCGCGACCCAGTCCCATCACACAGCCCCTCCGCTAGAAGAGCGACCCCAGAGCGAGGCTCGTCGAAAGGTCGTTCACCTGCCCATCCTCGCCCACAACCGCCTCAGACGAGCCCCACGGCAACCCGAAGAACGTGTAGTAGCGCTGCGATATGCGAGTCCCGGTGTCCACGGTCTCCGCGGAGACCACCTTGTTCGACATGGAGTTGGCGAGCCAATCCTGTTGCGCGTAGGCGGCCAGGCGGGCGAGACGGGCGTGTTCGGTCTGCTGGGGCGTCAGATGCGCGTCTCCCACCCGGGTCACGAGGAATGGCAGCCCCATGGCCAGGATCACGAACACGAGCAGGAGGTCGCGCACGATCTTTCCCGCGCTCCGCTTGCCGACGTGGGACTTCGCTGAGTCCCGTTGGTTCACGGAACGATCTGCACCGGGGTGCCCACATACACCAGCTCGAAGATCTCCTCGACGTCTCTGATGTACATGCGGATGCACCCGTGAGATGCGGCGGTGCCGATGGAGCCGGACGCGTACGTGCCGTGAATGCCCACGTGCGGGGTGGAGAGACCCATCCAGCGCGTGCCCAGCGGGTTGCCGGGGCCGGCGGGCACGGGTTCCAAGCCCGCCGCCCACGGCGAGGGGGGCGGAGTCCACGTCGGATGGTACGCCTTGTTGATGATGCGGAAGTCGCCCTTCGGCGTCGGGTAGCGCGACACGCCGACCGCGACCGGGTAGGTCTTCACGACCTCTTCGCCGTCGTAGAGATAGAGGCGGCGCTCGGAGATGTCTATGCGGATGGCTCCAAGAAGGCTGACGAGCGTCTTCTGATCGAGTGTCGGCGTCGGATCGAGTCCCTTGGCCGACTTGTAGCTCACCAGAGCGGCCGAGGTAGGTTCATCGAACACACCGCTCGGGTCGCCCGTCAGCAGATCCCTACGCACGAGCACCTTCTGAAGCTCCGTGACGTCACGTCCCCGCGCCCCGAGGCCCATCTCGCGGGCTCCGAAGGTCTCGGTGGAATCCACCAGGACCGTCTCAGCGCGGCCCTGCGTGCGACCGCCGCGATCCGTGACCTCGTACTCGATCGTGTGCTCACCTTCGGCGAGTTCGGCGGTGTCGGCCACGAACCGACGGGCGTTCTCGTTCTCGGGCACGGGAACGCGCGTGAAGTCGGCCGGGGCGCCGTCGATGAGCAGCGCGAAATCGATACCCTCGGGCTGATCGTCTTCGACCTCGACTACGAGGCCGGCGGTCGGTTCGTCCCAGGTCGCCTCGGGCCACGAGATCTCGGTGACTTTGGGGGCGTTGAAGTCGGCCCATGCAGTCCAGTTCTTCGTGGTGACGTGCCCGGCGGGGTCGGTCGCGGAGACGCTGATCTCGTGCTTGCCCGCACTCAGCTGGAATTCCGCGAATCGGTCGCCACCCTCGCCTTCAAGGGCGACCTCAGTGCCATCGATCTCGAGTACAGCCTCGACCGGCTCGCGGAACACGAGGTCCACGCGAGACTCCGGCGTCACGAAGTAAACGGTCTGTCCGTGGCCACGCAGGGTGACCGAAGGGGACATGGTGTCGACGGTGAACTCCCACTGAGTCACCATGCGACGCGAGAAGATGTTGCCGGAATCCACCGTGACGCGCGCCCAGTGGGCGCCGTCGCGCAGCCGTACCTGGGCGCGCACGCCGCCGGCCACTTGCTCCAGGACATCTGGGGGTACCGGCTCGGCGTCCACCAACATCTCGACCTGGGCGGCTCCAGGCTCGAACCCGGGCAGAGCCACCGACACCACGACTTCCGAGCTGTCGACGATGCCGCCTTCGGGGGGCATCACACCGCCGAGAGACGATGCGGTCGCATACTGCACGGCCACGAAGGCCACCGCGGCAAGCACGAGCAGGCCTATCGCGATCCCGCCGAACACCCGCCAACGGGGAGTCATCACCCAACCCTTGAACATGGACTCGAATCTATCCGTGGTGATCGACCTCCCACAATCTCCGCCGCTCGGTGCTCCAGAAATGATATCAAAGCTCGGCCACCCGTCCAGGCCTATCAGCCCTCGAGATCAATCAGCTGACGTTGCCTGTGAGGCAGCGGCGCGCCGCTTCTCACGTACGCGCATCCAGGCGAAGAACGGGAGGTAGCCCAAGATATCGAACATGAAGATGGCGGTCATGGTGAGGAACACGGCCATGAACCCGATGCGTTTCCGACCCGCCTGGACATAGGCCAGTCCCATGAGAGCGAAGATGACCGCGGCGTGGGCGTAGGCGACCCAGGACGGCGGGTCTGAGAGGAAGAAGAGGTAGATGATCCTGAACAAGAGGCGCCTCCCGCTAGTGGGACGGGCTTGGGCGACCACCGCCCCATCCCGCAGGCGCCAGTATACAGCGCTCTACGCGCTCCTCAGTCGAGTGGTTTCCATAGACCCACGAAGTCGTGGCCATGGTGGTGCCGAAGCAGATTGCACTCCCGCGCGTACCCGAGGCCGCGATAGAAGGCCTCGGCTCGGGCGCCCGTGGGAGTGCGTAGGGTGACCTTGTGACAACCGCGTCTCACGGCCTCCGCCTCGAACAAGCCCATCAGGCGACCGCCAACACCTCGACCACGCTCTTCCTTCTTGACGAGAAGCTCGCTGACCGTGGCGACTCCTCCCAGGAACTGGCCACGCAGCACGCCGACCACGTGGCGCCCTGAGCGGGCCACCAGATCGAGCGACTCGGCACTCCACTCGTTCGTCCTACCGAAGATCTCGGCGTCGGCCGCCGGCCACTCCTTGCGCAGGAAGCGCTCTGCTGCCCGATCGAGTGAAACGCTCCCCACGAACGTGATCTCGGCCCCGTTCGCGGCATCCGCTCCGGCCCGAGCCGTTGACGATCCCCCGGCTCCGCCGGCGGGTTCTTGCCTGCGCAAGGCCGAATCAGGGAACAGCACCATCCGACGGCCCACGTCCGTCCCGTCGAGAGACTGGATCACCATGGAGTCCTCGCCGCCCAGATCTTCTCCGGCGCCCGGCTCACCCCACACCCGAAGGAACGACCCAGCAACCGGCGCCACGGCCGCAGCCGCGCCGTCTCCGATCTTGGCCAAGCACCCCACAGACCAGGGCCTGTCCACTCCGGCCCGGAGCCCCAGGCCCTGAACTCCGGCCGCACCCTCTTTACTGACCAGGTCACCGGGCACGAGCTTCATGCACCGGGTATCGAACCGCCCTTCGCCTCCGACCAAGGCCGGATACGCGGTCATCGCGGCGCGCACCCGCTCGAGAGAGGGGTCAGCCGCCTCCGCAAGGCTGGCAAAGAGCGTCGCGCCTTCCCGAACCGTGACGCGGAGCACCGGCACGCCACACCCGTCTATGCCTCTGAGCAGACCCTGAGGAGCGCGGCCGAGCAGGTCGGCGACGCTCAGGGCGATGGCGCGCTGGACGGGGTGGGTCGGCTGTCTGTAGTCATGCAGTCGCGCCCCGAGGAACAGTGAGAAGCCAAGCATGCCCGCATGCTTCCCCGAGCAGTTGTTCTGGAGCGGCGACGGCGCTGTACCACCCAGGATGAGATCTCGCCGAGCGGACCGACTGAACGGCTGGTGCACCCCGCACGCAAGATCGTCGGGCGAGAGTCCGAGGCGCTCGAGGAGGCCGGCCACCACGGCCACGTGACGGTCTTCGCCGGCGTGCGACGCGCAGATCACCGCGATCTCCTCGTCAGACAGGCCGAGGGCGTCCGCAGCCCCGCTCGCGACAAGCGCGTACGCCTGGAACGGCTTCGCCGCCGACCTCAAGAGTACCGACATCTCCGTGTCGCCCACGCCCCCCAAGAGATTCCCGCGGGCGTCGGCCACCGCTACAACCCCGCGGTGCACCTGCTCGACGCACCCTCCGCGCTCCAGCGCCACCAGTGGCTCAAGACGCGCGTCCCAGCCCCGAGCGGCATCCGCCATGGGCTGGTGCCTCACGGGATGACCTCCACGTCCAGGACGCCCCGAGCCTCGGCGAGATCCTCCGGACGCACCAGCACGTGCAGGCGCGCGTGACCGTCCATGGTGAGCCCGAAGACCACGGAGAGAGCTTCGGGCTGGACGATAGCCTCGATCTCGGCGCTGCGCAGTTTCGCCACCACAAGATCGGCCTCTACCCTGCTGAACAGAGTGGTGAGACGCATCAGTTCCGCGTGCTCCTCGGCGCCCGACGTGGCCTCGGCGACTTCCAGCAGCCGAGCGGCGAACAACTCGCCGATCACCGCAAGGTCTTCGACATGGTAGACGAAGCCACAGCGGCGGGGGAACGTGATCACGCATTCCGCGGGCATGGTGTCTTCCGCGAGCCCCAAGCGCACCCCTAGCGGTAGATGCGGGAAGAAGGGCACCTCCCAGGATACCTCCGGGTGCTCTATGCCACCATCGGGCACGCCCCCCAGCGCGGAGACCGCCGCAACGAAACCCGCGCCGTCTTCGCCGAAGCGCTGAAGCAGAGGCACCTCACTGTGCGAGCGGAACGCCCCCGCGTACGCGCTCGCGCCGGGCAGCCCGGGGAAGCGCACGGGTTCGGCGAGATCGAGCGGTCCCACCGACCGCGCTAGATAGTGAAGAGCCACCACGATGACGGCCACGACAGCACCCTTGCCGCCAGATGTGACAGCACCGTCGGGGTGTGAGATGTCGAGGAGCGCGTCCATGAACGGCACTTTGAAGACGCTCGCCTCCTCGGGACTCTGGGCCACTCGGAACTCCACACCGGCGGCCCGCGCCATCACGGCCGGCACCGCCGCTTGGAACTCTTTGGTGGCGTCTTCGATCGCCCTGGCGTACGCGCCGCCTGTGGACTCCACCCGTCACCTCCCCCGAACATCGCCCCGCGCTCACGCTGCTAGAATCAGCACCATGCGCTACGAAGGCCAGATCTATCGTCCGCCGTGCGAGGCACACAGCCTGATCATCCAGGTCACGATCGGGTGCCCGTGGAATCGCTGCACCTTCTGCGCCATGTACAAGGACCGGCGGTTCCGCACCCGGCCCATCGGCGACGTGCTCGACGACGTGCGCGAGGCGCGGCGTGTTCATCGACACGTGCCCGCCATGTTCCTCGCCGACGGAAATACCATAGCACTACCCACTGACGAACTGCGCACGCTCCTAGAGGAAGCGCACAGGCTCTTCCCGGAGTTGGAGCATGTAGGCACGTATGGTGGCGCTCGCTACCTCGCGCAAGATCCCACGCCGGCCGCACCGGCCACTCCGGCCGTCGACCGCGAGCCGTCGACCACGGGAAGGACCACCCTCCCGAAGGTCGCAGGTGATCCCGGCCCCGACCGGAGAGGCATCCGCGAGGGTAAGACAGTAGCCGAACTCAAGGAACTCCGCGAGGCGGGGCTCAGCGTGGTCTACCTGGGCCTCGAGAGCGGCGACGAAGAGGTACTGAGGCGGGTGAAGAAGGGTGTGACCCCCGACGAGATGGTCGCCGCCGGGCGCAAGCTCAAGGAGGCCGGCTTCCCCGTCAGCCTCTATGTGCTCATCGGCCTCGGCGGGCGCGACCGCTACCGGGAGCATGCCCTGGGCACCGCAGCCGTGGTCAACGCCATCGAGCCCGACATCGTGCGACCCCGCACCCTGTACATCCAGGAAGACACACCTCTTTGGCACCAGAGGCGGCGCGGCGAGTTCGTCGAGGCCGGTCCCCGCGAGGCATTGCTGGAGACCCGCCTGCTCCTCGAGAACATCACGGTACCGGTCACCCTGGTCTCCGACCACATCACGAACTACCTGCCGCTGCACGGAGCGCTTCCCCGCCAGCGCGACCAGCTGATCGCCGCCATCGACCGGACGCTGGCCGAGTCCGATCTAGGCGCGCTACGACCCGCCCATTTCGAGCACCTCTAGCCACGCGGGAGCGCACAGTAGCTCGCACGGGGCGGGGTTCAAGCGGAGCCTCGTCACGCACCGCCTCCGCTGGCGACCACATCCGCCACGGACCCGGTCAGACCCAGGACTGCAATTCGAGGATGTTGCCCTCAGGGTCGGTGACGTAGCACCAGGTGACGCGGGCCCCCACCGTCGTGGTCAGGGTCACCACCTCACCCACCGCGGCGCCGCCGGCCCGCAGGATCTCGCCGCGAGCATCGACCACCGACGCCACCTCGAAGGCGAGGTGCGCCAGACCAGGCTGGTTCACCGCCGGCTGCGGACCGTCCGCCAGACGGGAGTACGAGTAGATCTCGAGGGTGGGACCATCGGGACCATGTCCGGGCAGCCGCAAGTGCACGCCCGCGAGCGTGGCATCCGCCACTCCGGTGCCCGCCTCGAGTCCGGGCCCGGCGTAATCACGCTCCGGGGGCACCGCCTCACAGCCGAGCACCTCCTGGTAGAAGCCGGCGAGCACCCGCCAGTCGCGGGCGATCACGTTGGTGTGACTGTAGCGGGCTCCTTCGAGCGTCATGGCGCTCCGATCTACAGCCCGAGGTCGGCGGCCACCGACTTCATGGCGTCGAGCCCGATCGCGAGGAACTCTTCCAGAGGGATGCCCAGATCCTCGCACGTGGCGATATCCTCACGACGCGCGCCCTTCGCGAAGGACGGCTCCTTGAAGCGATTCTTGAGGCTCTTCAACTGGACCAGTTCGAGCTTCTTCTCGGGCCGGATGAGGGCCGCGGCCATCACCAGGCCGGTGAGCGGGTCTGCCGCAAAAAGAGCGCGATCGAGGGTCGAAGTCGGCTGCGACCCGTTCGCGGGGTTGTGAGAGCCGATCGCCTGCAACACCTGCTCATCGTCGAAGCCCACCTCGCGCAACCATCGCACCGAACGCAGGCCGTGCTCCTCGAAGAGCTCGGCCGTCTCGGCCACGTCGAGGTCGTGGAGCAGACCGGCGAGCGCCCACCGCTCCCGCTCGCCGCCCAGCCGGTCGGCGAGCGCACCCATGATGGCCTCCGTGGCCAACATGTGATTCACGAGGTTCCGGTTGGGGACTCGTTCCTCGACCAATCGGAGCGCGGTATCTCTATCCACTGATGCGACCTCCTGGTGTGACGGAACAATGGCGGGACCGGGGAGACGAGGGCACACATTCTAGCACCGGCCCGACGCCGCGAGCGGTCCGGCCGGGCCCCCGGCGTCACGCATGATCGCCCCGCGCTGTGCCTACTCGTCGGTGGCGGGAGCGGCGGCGATCCGCTTGATGCGTGCCTCCCACCAATGCTCCCCACGCTCTTCGGCCGAGTATTCGAACTGCCCCGTGTACTCCGCCTCGAACTGATAGTAGAGCGGGCGAGGCTCGTGATCGTTGGTGAGGACTATCTCGTCCCCCACCGGAAGCGCATGCCACGTGTCGAAGATGCGACCGTGACGCTCGTAGGGCGGGATCTCGCGGACATCGAGTTCGACGATGTTGCCCATGACTCACTCCTTGCGTATAGCCGCGGCCGGTGTGGCGGCGGCGAAGATGATGCGGCCCCGCGGCGGATCGATGTGAGACGCGGTCGTCCATCGGAAGCTGAGGGGCGCGTACGTGGGTAGATGCCCGCTGAGCGCATGGGCCTAACACGGGGGGCTCGAATCGCGATCGACGAACGTCGCGACCGAGCCATGGAATCGGTGGCGCGCGGCCCGTCGGGCCGCGCGCCACCACTCAGAGGCGTTCGTAACTAGACGCTACCCGGGTTGACCAGGCTGGGGATCTCCGATCCGGAACGGCCGCATCATCTCGTTGTCCTCATGTTCGAGGATGTGGCAGTGCCATACGAACTGGCCGGGCAGGTTGAACTGGGCACGGATGCGGGTCACCTGAGCGGGGTAGGCGATGACCGTATCCTTGAAGCCCGTCTCCCACGACTCCGGTGCCGTGACGACGCCGTCGAGTGCGATGGGGTCTGCGACGTCTTCACCGTCGAGCGCCAAGCCCTCGCGGCTCACCACTTCGAAGACCGTCTCGTGCACGTGGATCGGGTGGGCGTCACCGGTGGTGTTGTAGAACTCCCACACCTCCGTAGCTCCGACGGCCGGGTTCTCGGTGACCGGTTCCATCCACTTCACGGGCGTCCAACCGCCTGCCTCGTTCACCACACCAAGCAGCGCCTCGACCGGGCCCTCGACCTCGGCTCCGGTAGCGTCGACACCCTCACCCATCGCCTCGATGAGCGCAAGCTTCCGGGTGACGGTCTCCACGGGTAGCGGAGCAACGGCCGGCAGCCGCAGGTCCTGCGCGGGCGTGCTGGGATCGGGGGCGACTGCCGGCACGACTCGGAATTGCATGATCTGTCCGGTGCTGTCCGGATCGGCCACGTCGAAGTCGCCGTCCGGCTCGCCTCCGCCGAAGGGCTCGTCGGGACCGACGTTGCCGAGGATGTGATTGCCCACCGGGACGTTCGTGAAGTCGACGATGAGGTCGGCACGTTCCGCCAAGGCCATCAGGAGACGATTTCTGTTCGTCGCCGTCAGGTTCACCGGCGCACTCAAGAAGCCGCCTTCGTTGCCGATCGCCCACACCTCGATGCCGGGGATCTTGTCGAAATCGAGGATAAGGAAGCGCGACTGGCAGCCGTTCAAGAAGCGAAGACGATAGCGCCGTTGCTCCACGGTCTGGAACGGCCACGTGTTCCCGTTGACCATCATCGTATTCCCGAAGAACTCCGGGTTCCAGATGGGCGAGAACTGCTCTGCCTCCGGACCATTCGGGATCAAAGGACTGACGATCCCGTCGAAGAACTCGCGCGTGTCCGGGTAGAACAGTGAACCGTCCGCGTTGAAGGAGCGGTCCTGGATCACGATCGGGATCTCGTAGTACGTCTTGTCGGAGGGGAACTTGTCGCCCTCTTTCGGAGCGGGGCCAGGCAGCACCGCAGGTGTGGTGGTGCGGCTGTCGAGTACGGCACCGTCACCGTCGGGGCCGCCGCGAACGATGTAGAAGCCAGCCGGGCCTGCATACACGTTCACTCGCGTCATGCCCAACGAATGGTCATGGTACCAGAGGGTCGAGGCGCGGTTCAGGTTCGGGTACTCGAAGGTCGCGTAGCCCTTTTTCCATTTGGCGCCATTGTTCGCTTCGGCTTTGGCGGCGAAGAAATTGTACCAGGTGCCATCGGTGGCATAGCCCTTTGGTATGTCCGCGGCGTGGGGCAAGTACCATGCCTCGGGGTAGCCGTCACTCTCATCGCCCACGCCAACAGCGCCGTGCAGATGGGTGATCATGGGCACCGGGCCGGTGTAGCGGCCCGGTGTGCTGGTGAAGACTGGGCGCATGTCGCGACCGGCAATGCCGCCGCGCGGATTCGCCCAGTGCAGCGTCGGGTCCACCGGAAGTAAGTGCTGTAGGTACTTGTTGTTCTTGTCGACCAGACCGTTGATCCAACGAACCTGGACCGGCCTATCCGCCTGGGCCTCGATTGTGAGCGAGGGGGCGTTGTGCAGGAGCAACCCTTGTTTGCTGGCGGCCGTGACGGCTCCGTATCCCCAGACGGTTGTGGCCGGCAGTCCAACCGGCAGGATCTGCTGCTCGAACTGCTTCATCGAGATCTCGTAGTAGTCGCCGTCTTTGCCGTCCTTCATCTTGATCTGGCTCGCCCTCGGCATCACCGGCGGGATGAGCATCGGAGTGAGATATTTACCCACACCCGTGACGGGATCCAAGGTGCCGCCGGGAATGGCCGCGTACGCCACCGGCGTGAAACCTTCCAGCCGCGACCCCACGTAGAGGGCCAACATGCCCCCCGCTGTGACCTTGAAGAACTGTCGTCGTGTGATCTCTCGTGCCATCGTTCCCTTCTCCCCTTCCTCTCTGTCTTCGGGGCCTGCCTTCCCTGCTGAGCCTCCGGCGCATACTGCGCGGAGACAGAGCATCGGGCTACCATCCCCCATTTCACCCGTCCGATTAGGACGACTGCAAGGACCCTCCCCCTGTGCACGCTAAGGAGAATCTGGAGAGTTTATTGGAGATCCCTCATGTTCCTAAACCATTGATGTGCATTCTCTCAGAATAAATTCTCGGGCAGCCGTCGACAGCTCTTCGAAACGAAGGCTGGGCACGCCGAGCGCGGACCCCAAGAACCCCCTTGAGTCACGCAGGAGTGGGCGTCTGCTCTGCCCTTACACTCCCGCGGCGGCGTCCAGCGCGACGCGCTCGGCCGACCGCTGGGCCCGCGGGTCCAGTCTGAGCGTCACGAAGAACGTGATGAGTGCGAAGCCGCAGGCGATGAGGAACGGGATCTGATAGCCCACGAAGTTGAGGATGTAGCCCACGGCCACCGGCACGACGATCGCCGTGGCGTGCAACAGGGTGACCCCCATGCCCAGGCTCGGGGCCACCTCTGAGGGCACGGCGATCTTGCGTAGGTAGGTGGCGGCTCCGAGCGGGGCGATCGGACCGACGAACCAGTAGATCACGTAGCAGAGGATCGCGATGACAACGTGGTTCGCAAGCGCGTAACCGGCCAGGGCGACCACGAACCCCAGGTTCACCAGAGAAAGCGTGCGACGTTCCCCGTACCTGTCGATCATGTGGCCCACCCACGTGGACGAGACCATGTTCACGAACGCGACGGCCAGTAGCACCCCCGAGATCTGGGCTACCCCGAGGTGGAACCGGTTCACCAGCACCCACAGCCCGAAAGAGAAGAAGATCTGCTGTCGGGCACCGTCGAGGATGTTCAGCAGGTAGAAGTACCGATACGCCCGTCGAAAGACGATCGGCTCCCGACGCATCGCCGCAACCTGGGCCTGTCCCTCGTGCAGATTCGGGAACCGGAAGATGGCCACCGCACCGATGACAGCGATCGCCCCCAGAAGGACGAACATGGGGCGGAACGACACGAGTTCGAAGTGGAAGGCCAGGAGGATCGCCCCGAGCGCGACGAGGGTGCCTGCTTGGCCTATAGCGGCCATCTGCCCGAGCACCCGGCCGCTTCTCGATTCGGTGGTGAGGCTCATGCCCAGGGCGGGCTGGGTCTGCAGCACCGTGTGGAATCCCAGGGACGACAGCACCACCCAGGGAACGACTCCCCAGAAGCTGGTCGAGAACCCGATCAGAGCCAGCCCCACCCCGAACAAGACGAGCGCGCCCGCGGTGACGCGCTGAAGCGGGACGCGGTAGAGCACGGCGGTGAGGAGGATGAGGAAGAACCCCGGCACTTCACGGATGGCGGTGATGTAGCCGAATTGAGGGCCCTCGAGCAGCAACACCTCTTCGAAGAAATTGGTGAAGAGGCCCTGCTGCGCGTTGACCGCGAAGCCGAACGCCCCGGACATGACCGCGAGCATGACGAACCCACGGCCCCCAGGCGTGCCCCACATCTCGCGCAGCAACCTCAACCCGCCTCACCTCCGTCGTCGCGGCGTCCATGTTCGCGCACCTCAGCGAATGGTACCCGAAGCGCGGCTTGGGCGACGTGGAAGCACCTGGCGGCACCTCACTCTGAGAGCGCGGACCGCCGGCCCCGATGGCCGGGCGCCTCCGGGTGCGGGTGCGGGTGCGTCACTTCAGCGTCGCTTCGCGTTGACTTCCGAGCCGACTTCCCTCATGCTAGTCAGTATCCGGCTCGGGGAGTGCGCGCGGCAAGAATAGCGATGTAGCGGCCGGTCAGATTATCTCGGGCGCCTTGCCAAGGGCGCCCTATCCTACTCCCCTCGCGCATATGGTGACGCAGTCGGCACCACACGGGAGGGTGATGCCTATGTGTCCGGACGCCTCGACGCCCTAGTATGGCCATGGATTCCCTCGTACCGGTTCATTTCTTCTCGCGACCTCTGGAGGATTGATGAATTCCAAAGCCACGGAGCGCGTACTCGCATTGGTTCTCTTCTGGGCTGTGGCAGCGGCGATCACGTACGTATTCTGGTGGATGGGCAAGATGAGCCCCGGCGACACCAGCCTCCTCGTGACGGCGCCCAACTTCTCAGCTGTCTTCGCCTACTGGGGGCTGTTCTTCACCTTCTTTATCGGCCTGTACCTGGGTATGGGCGGAGGCGAGTGCTTTTCCTGTACGCTCGAGGGCGAACAGACCTTCTCCCCTGAGGTCGTGCGGAAGGCCTGCGGTACCGCCATCGCCTTCGTCGGCACGGCTGTGTCTGTCATGCTCACGACACACTTCGCCCAATACGGGCTACCCGAAGGATCGTTCGGTCTGAACTTCACCTCCGGCTCCCAGGTGCTCTCCCTACTACCCCTCCACTGGGGTTTTGTCTGGCTCGTGTTCGTCCAACACCTCAAACTGGTGTAGGGGGTAGCGCGATGAGCAGAACAGCAGCCAAGATCGGGGTCGTCGGGGTCGTCGTCGTTCTCGCCGCGATCAGCACCTACGTCATGCACCTCTTGGAATGGACGGTCAGAGGCTCGGATACCGCTCAGGGTCTCCTGGGATTGGACATCTGCCTGTGGGTCATCTTCTGGACCCTGTGCCTCACCGGCTACTGGGGCCTCCCGGCCGAAAAGGTACCCATGGTCCGCAAGGCTATCGGCACGGTGGTCATACTCGCACTCGGCCTGGCCTTTACGTATCTCTTCAAAGCCATCACTCCTGCGATCGTAGGCGGCGACGTGAGCGGGAAAATCTCGGAAGCCTACCCGCTGATGTCGCTCACGTACATCGCGTGGAGCCTCGTCTTTGTCATGACAGCGCTGTGGGTGGGGTCTTTCTATTCGAAGCTGTAGCCCTCGAGCACCAGCGACGGACCCTGAACCAGGAGGTCGTGCAACGTGAACACCAGGAATCGAGTCATGTTGGAGGTGCTGGTAGTCGGAGTGCTGACCACCGTGTCCACGTACATTCTGCTCGGACTGAACATCGGCGGGGTCGTCGGCTCGGTCGTGTCGCTCTGGGCACTCATGTACATGCTGCTCTACCACTATCTCGTCACGTGATCTCATGGAACAACGACGGGTCGGTGATCCAAGTCCGCGAGAAGATCCGTGCGCGACGGTCTCAGACATCGAGCCGTTCGGTTCCTCAAGCGGTGCGGCTCCCCAGTGCCCCCGGAAAGGTGCGGCCTATGGAGTGATCTCATCTGGCGCCACAGACCGACCGACTGACGCCAACAGACGGGCCGGTGGCCTGCAAGCTGGACTCACACGAACCAACGGAGGGAGACGCATGCCTAAGTATACGTCGATGGCTTATGGAAGCTGGGAAGAGATGATCTTCGGCACAGCGAAGCATCCGGTTTCCATAGGCTTTGGTCCGGTAGAGCTTGGCAAGAAGCACGTCCACCCGCAGATCGTGCCCCATCCCCGCCCGGGGAGTGAGGCCACGAAAGCGAAGATACTCAAAGAGTACCAGCGTATGACCGAGGACGCCCTGAGCCACTGCGCGGCCCTGGGCTTCCCCAGCATCGTGATCGAGTTCGAGCACATCTACCAGATGACGAGCCAGCCTGAGTGGGCGGCCGCCATTTTCACGCAAGCCAAGGCCCAGATGAAGGAGTACTACGACAAGTACGGCCTCAAATCGGCCTTGATCTCCACCGTGGCGGACCTTCGCAAGCCCGACATGGTGAACATGCGCAAGTGCCAAGAGATCGACTGGATGCTCGAGACGTTCGACTCCACCGCGGCGAACGGCGCCGACGTGCTCTCGATCGAGACCATGGGTGGCAAGGAGGTCTTCGACTACGCCATCCAGCGGAACGACATGAAGGGGATCATCTTCGGCATCGGCGTGCTGTCCAGCATAGACATGGCCTGGCTGTGGCCTCAGATCGTCGCCATAGCCGAGAAGCACGGCATCACCCCTGGGGGTGACACCGACTGCGCCCGCGGCAACACGGCCATGTTCATGGCAGGGGGGTTCACTGCCACCGATGTCCCGCACACGGTCGCCGCCCTGGCACGCGGTTGCTCGGCAGCCCGTTCCCTGGTGGCCTACGAGTGCGGCGCCACCGGGCCCACGAAGGACTGCGCCTACGAAGACCCGATCATCAAGGCCATCACCGGCGTGCCCATCACCATGGAGGGCGTTGCCTCGGCATGTGCGCACGCCGAGCTCCAGTCGAACCTGGTGGCGGCGGTCGTCGACCTGTGGAGTAATGAGGCGGTCGAGTACCACGACATGTTCGGTGGCTCGAGCGTCGAGGTCTTCACCGAGATCCTCGGCTACAACGTGGCTCAGATGAACGCTGCGATCGAGCTCGGCTACGCCAAGGAATTGCAGGCTATCAACGTGGCGAGCGACAAGTATCGTGATGTGCACGGTTTCATGCTGTCGCCCGACAACTCGTACGAAATCGGCAAGGCCATCGTGGCCAACGTCGACAGCTACTACTTGCGGGCGAAGGCAGCCGTGTTGAAGACGGCCGAGTTGATCGACGCTGACAGCAAGATGCTGCTGACCGACTTCGAGAAGGACGCGCTCGCCAAGGCCCGCGCCGACGTCGAGGCGCTGCCGGACAACGAGGCTGACTTCGTCGACATGTGCCTCAGCGAGTACAGCAAGGTGCCGGGCTTCGACCCCACCTCCTACGGCTTCTGAGGGGCAGCGTGAGAGCACATCCGAAGGAGTGGCGGAGACGACCCCGCCAACGGCGAGATCCTCGAATCGCAGGAGGGCATCGATGCAAAAGACAGTCAACGATCTAACCAATTTCGACCCCATCTTCATCCGCTACGACATCAAGATCGCTCCGAAGAAGAGGGACGCTGCGGACGTTTCCACGGACCCCGCACTCCAAGCGATCGCCAAGGGAGTAGTAGAGGGCGACGAGGACATGGTGGCCGAAGCCTCGAAGGCGGCCATAGCGTCCAAGGGTCCCCAGACGGTGATCGACACCCTCATCCTCGGCATGGCCGAGGTGAGCAAGCTCTGGGACGACGGGGTCTACTACCTGCCCCAGGTGATCCTCTCCTCCGACGCTCTCATGGTCGGGCTCAACATGGCTGAGGAGGCCCTAGGTTCGGCGGTGGTGAAGAGGGGCACCGTGGTGATGCACTGCGCCCACGGCGATATCCATGACATCGGCAAGAACGTCGCCGCCGCTCTGATCAGGGCGAACGGCTACAAGGTCATCGACCTCGGCTCCGATGTGCCGGAAGAGACCGTCGTCCAGGCCGCCAAGGACAACAAGGCCGATCTCGTGACGGGCACCGCCCTCATGACGACCACGATGTCCGCGTTCCACCGGGTCGCCGAACTCCTTACACAGGAAGGCATCAACATCCCGGTCGTAGCCAGCGGTGGTGCGGTCTCCGAAGAGTGGGTGACCAGCTGGGACAGAGGCGTGTATGCCACGTTCGCCAAGCAAGGCCCGGAGATGGCCGGGGACGCAGCCGCGGGCATGTCGTGGGAAGACATGCGCGCCAAGTGGAACCTCGTGGTGTAGTCTCATAGTGATCTGGGCGTAGCGCGAGCAACCTCACGGAGGCCGGTCCAGCATCTTGGACCGGCCTCCGCTTTGCGACCGGCCGACAACAGACTGGACAGAACATGGAGCACGTCCCGTACCCCGATCTTGCGGCGACGGACATGGATTCACTGCTGGCTACGGCGCGCGAGGTCACCGCAGCTCCGGTGGTGGCCACGGAGCGAACCGACTTCGATCACGTGTACCTCGTGGGCGACGATCGATTGCTCTTCACCGGGTCGTTCGCCAACGAAGAAGGCCGCACCGTAGAACGAGGCGTGGTTCTGCGGCGCTGGCCCACCGCCTTGCTCGCCGGCCGGGCAGACCTTGTCCCTCCGCTCGGTTTCTACCTCGACCACGACGCTCTCCTCTACCGTTGCGCTCTCGCGTACAGCCTCAATACACCGCTGGCCCTCCACGGACATACCGGCGTGGGCAAGACCGAACTCGTGCGGTACTTCGCCTCCCTCCTTGGCGCGCCCGTCTACCGCATGAACCTTCACGGCCTGTCCACCACCGACGACATCATCGGCAGACTCCTGCCCGCCGGACGTGGCACGGTGATGTTCCAGGACGGGCTGGTGACCACAGCCGTGCGCGGAGGGGGGGTTCTGCTTCTCGAGGAGATGAACGCCACCGGCCAGGAGGTGTGGTTCGTACTCCACGGCCTTCTCGACGGTTCGCGGGCCCTTGTGGTCGTCGAGAAGGACAACGAGGTGGTGCATCAACACGCCTGGTGCCGCATCTACGCCACCTTCAACCCCGGGGAGTACCCCACGCTGTATCCGGGCACCAAGGAACTCTCAGCCGCCTATCTGCGCCGCTGGGCCTCGGTACGCATGGGGTTCCTCGACCTCGAGGCCGAACGCACCATCCTGCTCGAGCGCCTTCCGGCGCTCTCGCGACCCGAGCACACGAACATGCTCGATTCCATACTGCAGGTCGCCGGTGTCTGCCGGGAGATCCTCGCGAAGCGGGTGCACTCGTTCAACTTCGTGATGAGCACCGGCACCTTGGAGTCGTGGGCGGCACTCGCGCTTCATCTGGGCCCCGTGAGCGCCGCCAAGATGGCGTTCTACGACCTGCTCGACGATCGCATGAAGGCCATCTTCCGCGAACAGATCTTCGCGTACGCCACCACCTGGGATCTAGCCCGCCTCGACGCAGGAGCCTAGCGCTCCCACTCCCTCGGCGTCGCCCTCCCGCCGCATCTCGTGCGGCCCTGTTCCGCCTCTCACGCTACTCCCAGAGGTCCCGACTCCGCGCGGCCCCTTCACGCACGATCTCCTCTAGCAGGCCCATGAACACGCCCAAGGCATCCCACCCCTCAGTCAGTGCCACTGCGCGACGGTGGTAGTCTGGTTGGACACCGATGCCCACCGCCAGCAACTCGATGCCGGCTGCGGTCAGCCAGGGCTGCAGCCCCTCCTCGTAGTACTCGTGCAGCGAGGATGCCCCTACCGCCGGCAGCGAGATCGTCGATGGAGTGCCGTCGGTCACAACGACGAATATCTTCCGCTGGTGCCATAGGCGGTCGGCCTTCTGCTTCGCGAACGCGATCGCCTCCATCTCCAGAGTGCCGGACATCAGATAGCCGAAATCGCCGCCGAACCAAGGCTGAAGGGTATCTCGCTGGTGGTCATACAACTCGGTGATGCCCGAGGAGTAGAGAGTGACGTCGACCGGCACTCGGGCCGTGTGGAGCAGTTCGGTGAACGCATACGCGATGGCCAGGGCCTTTTCGACGTTGCGCTCGTGCAACATGCTGTATGACACGTCCACCAGTACGTGGAAGTAGTAGCTCAACGCCTGCGGAGCCTTCAGGCGTTGGAACAGTCGCAGGTCCTCCACCGTCACGAAGCGGCGCAGGTTGGTGATACCCACGTGCGTACCGCTGCGAAAGCGCCCGTGTTCGCGTCGCTCCCAGTTGACTCGCAGCGCACGACGGAGCGGTCCCGCCTGCTCGGCGAAGGCCTCGAGCGCCTGAGGACCGTACTCGCCGACCATTCCGCGCAGCACGCCGGAAAGCGTCGCATCGGGCACGAGATCGCGGGCAAGCGCATGGTCGACGCGGAAGAGAGCGTGCCCGGCAACCAAGTGCGGCAGCGTGACGAGTACCGTTCCGATCGGACCCTGGACTACGTCGGGAGCCACCTCTCGGGCAATGCCGCAGAACTGGGCGATTCCGCGTCTATCCACGGGAGAGCGCGTGCTCTGGGGCGCGGGAAGAGGTTCCGCCGGGACGGGGACAACGACAACGTCGCCCAGAGCCAGAAGCACCGGGAGAAGATCGTACACCGCGAACTCCGCCAGACGATACGCAGCCTCGGCGTCGTCACTGTCCGCGATACGCCGTGCCGCGGGAGCCAGTCGTTCGAACGCATGTTGTACGTGGGAGGAGTGCCGCACGTCCGAGGCATCCTCCGACCCGGACAGGCCGGTTGCGACCGCGGCGGCTTCGGCCATCGTGTCGGAGCCGCCGGCCCTCATCGCCAGGGCCAGCAAGCCGAGCAGGGCGACCGCCGGATCGGCGGAACGGCCGAGCTCCCGGTCACCGGCGAAACGGGGTTGTAGGTGGCGGACGGCTCCGGCGAAACGGCGTGCAAGCAGAGCGTCGGTCCTAGCTCCCTCGAGATGCTCGACAATGCCGCGCACCGCGCTCACCGTCTCCCGTTCGCTCAGACGAGCGCGCACAGATGTCGGAAGGCGGCGCCAGCGTTGATGATGTGGACGAAGGACCCAACCCAACGGTTCAGGTGTCGCGAGGTCGGCGACGCTGACAGAGCCCTTTGCGCCTGTCGCTCCCACCTGTCGACCGGCCATGGCGGGCGCCCCCAGAACCCGACCCAAAGCGTGTAGGAAGCCGGTACGGAAAGCTTGGAGGAAGTCGGCCCGTTCGATGGGAATACGCCGGGCTGTTGCGGAAGCCGCATCCCCGAGTGAGACAGGCTCGCCGGTCACCGAGTCGGAGGGCAGGTTCCGTGGTGAGAGCAGGTCGACCCACAGATGCACCGAAAGGGTGTCGTCGCGCGACTGCATCCACGTCACGGGCTCGGCACGGCCGAGGGACCAGCTGATGTGAACATCCAGACCGCAGAGCCCGGATGCGAATAGACACGCGGACGTCTCGATGAGCTCGAGCTCGCGCTCGAGGCGCTCGCTCTCCCCCGGACTCAGTCCCGGAAAGAAGAGGTGCTCAAAGGTGATCGGGTGTTGACTCACGGCGCGACCCCGACGCTGCGGCTGTCACCTGCTCGCCGGGCGCGCGATGAGCGCGCCCCACCCCCTACCTGGCGCGCAGGAACTCGGTGAAACGGAAGACGTGCTCAGGACAACCCAGCTCGCAACGGAGACAGCTGAGACCCAGGCAACGAGCACTCCGCACCTCCGCTTGAGGTCGCCCTTGCTCGTCATGGCCAAGCGTTATCGCATCCTCGGGGCAGTTCTCCCCGCACTTGCCGCACTCGGTGCAGCCCTCGAAGCAGGCGAGCATGGACATGCCCACATCCTCCACCACGGCCAGACCTCGGCTGCCCATGTCTGGGATATCCCTCTCCACCAAGCGGATGACCTTCGCCGGAACGGCGTGCTCGCGCGGCGCCGGCAAGCCCGCGCGCTTCATGAACTTCAGGTACATGTCCCACGGCATGCCCTCCGTCCAGTAGGAGAGCTCGAGCACGTAGACCTGCTTGAAGACCGGCGCCTCGGCGAACATGCAGTGCGCCGCACGCAGATCCTTGGCGATACGCTCGATCTCCCACAGATGCTCGGGGTCGAGCACCAGGTCGCGCGCCAGCATGAGCGACGTGTTCCCAACCTGGTAGATGGTCGTGACCGCCGCGGGCACCATACCGATGGCCTGAGCCTTCAACGCGTCGACGTACGTGCCTGAAGCGCCGGCCATGTATGCGACCTTCACCTCTTCCAGGTCGATGCCCAGCTCGTGCGCGAGCGTGACGTGACCCGCGCGCGCGGCGCCGATAGCCTTGCCCACCTCACCCACGTCCAGGTGCGAGAGGGCGATCCCATCCGCCAGATGCATCAGCCCATCGGCGGAGTCTATCTTCGGTAGCCTCAGCACCCCGTCCTCGAGCCCCAGAGCGATGAGCGCCATCACGCCCGTGCCCGTGATGCCGCGCGCCCGAATGCCACCCTCGCCATTCACCTGCCCGGTCCGAGGATCGACCAAGTCGCCTTCCGCCGCGTACATGTGTGGGTCGAGCACCAGGTTGCGGTAGGCACCGTCGACCCGGTCGAGGTCCGATATGGCCCCCGGGGCCGCCAGCATGCCGAACTTGATCGCCTGACCCTCGAACGCCGGCCCACAGGCAGCCGAACCGGTCACCACCCGGTCGCCGATCTTCAACGCCATCTCGGCATTCGTGCCGTAGTCGGTGACCAGGGCGATCTCATCGCGGTCGAGCATGCCCGACTTGAGCATCATGGCTAACGCGTCGGCACCTACTTCGTGCCGCACGGCCGGCGGCACGACCAACTCGGCGCCGCTGGGCAAGTCGAGCCCCTCGATGTCACCCGCGGTGATGATGCGCGCCTCGCGTGCTTGGACCTCGACACCCAACGAGGCCCGCTTGCTCTCGCCTGCATAGGCGAGGTCGCGGATCTCCATCGCCTGGAACAGGGAAAGCTGGATGGGGTTACCGCATATGGCCACCCGCTCGACGTGAGCTCGCGGCACGCGCAGGGCATCGATGACCTTGTTCACAGAGTCGATCATCAGGGTGTGGGTGATCGAGGACATGCCGGTCGAGGACGTCTCCACGGCGAAGTGCAGGTGATCCATGACGTTCCCGCCCGGAAGCGGGTGTTGCGTCGTGATGGCTGTGGACAGGATCTCCCCGCTACGCAGATCGACCGCCTGCGCCCGGATGCCGCTTGTGCCCAGGTCGAGGGCGATGCCGTACCTTTCCACTCTCATGCCTTCTTCCCGCCGAACGAACGCACGGCCCCGTCGAGATCTGCATTGCTCAAGTCTGTGCCTATTATCACCAAGCGTCCCCCGGGCGCCGGACTCCATGGACGCTCGTCGACCCGCCCCGAGGCAACATCGAACCGATACCAGCCATCGACCGTGCGCACGATCGCCTTGGCCCTCTCCACCCGGCCCATCTCCCCGGTAATGAGTCCATCGAACAGTCCCCGGACTTCCCGCCGCTCGACCAAGCGGTCGACTTCGTAGCTCAGCGATGCCAAACCGGTGAGGACTTCCGCATCCCCGGGGTCTTCAAGAGGATGTGGAGACGGTAGCTCGGCGTCTTCTCCGATCCGGCCGCCGACGGTGGGGATGATCCACGCTTCGGGGTTCATGTGTTCCAAGACCCCCTTCAGGGCCTGTGTCCGCTCCGGCGGAACCAAGTCCGTCTTGTTGAGCAAGAGCACGTCAGCTTGTGTCACCTGGGACGAGAAGAACGCGGGACTGTCGCGCAATCGCTCGGCGAACGTGACCGCATCGACCAGCACGAACACACGGGCGCCGCCGACCTTGTCCTTGAGGTCGCTGTGCCGCAGTGAACGAACGACTTGGGCGACGGTGGCAACGCCGGTGGGCTCTATTAGGAGACGTTGCGGATGCCAGCGATCGACGATCTCACTGATCTGGGTGCGGAAGTCGAGGCGCAGGGTGCAGCAGATACAACCACTGGCAAGCTCGACGACTTCGGTGCCCTCGCCCAGAAGAGCGGCATCGATGCCCACGTCACCGAACTCGTTCACCAACACAGCGAGTCGTGACGGATCGGGGTCATTCTTGATCATCTCTAGGATACAGGAGGTCTTGCCTGCGCCCAGATACCCGGCGACGATATCCACGTCCATGGCTTCTCCTAAACCCGGCGACGAACGCCTTGTACGGGCGATCGCCCAAAGCCGGGGTGAGCAGCGCGCGACGGCTACACTCTACCACCGCCTGACTACGCCCGACACATGCCTCATGCGCCCGCGGCCGGCCGGCCGCCCCACGCCTAGACGGATGACGTTCACGCACCAACGCATGGTAGCCTACATGCCTATGCCGCAACGGACCGTGGACGACAGCTGAGCGGGAGGGTCTGCAACACCGATGGCCGTGAGGAAGCTCTTCTGGGAAGACCCATACCTCACCCAGACCACGGCCCGCGTGACCGGAGTGCACGGCGCCGAGGTGACTGTCGACCGCACCGTCGCCTTCGCCTTCTCGGGCGGGCAGCACTCCGACCGCGGCACCATCGGCGGCCACGAGATCCTCGATGCCGACGTCCGCGCGGACGAGATCGTGTACACGCTCCCCGCGGATCACGGTCTTACTCCCGACGACATTGTGGTCGTGGCCATCGACTGGTACGCCCGCTATCGGATCATGCGCCTGGACTTCGCGTGGTCCGCCGGGAGCATCGCCGAGGCATTTCCTCTGGTCCTGCGCGATTTGAGGCGCCTCGTGGCCGCCGACCTGGAGATCGCAAGTGGTTACAGCGACGAGTCCGCCCAGCACAGATACTGGCACATCGAGGGGTTCGCGCAGGTGCCCTGCGGCGGCACTCATATCCGACGCACCGGCGAACTGGGCGAGATCTCATTGAAGCGCGAGAACCCCGGTGCGGGCAAGGAGAGGATCGAGATCAGGCTGCTCGACTGAACATCGTACCGCTCGAAACGCGCGACACCGCTCGACTGAAGATCGTACCGCTCGATTGAGAATCGGAAGACTCGATTGAAAAGGTGGGTGAGTGATCGTATGACCGACTACAGAGCGATCAGCATGTGGCACGACACGGCCGGGGACGACTTCAGCCCCCGCCCCTCCCTTACGGGCCCGATCGACGTCGATGTGGCCGTCGTCGGGGCTGGCTATACCGGGCTCTGGACCGCCTACTACCTGAAGAAAGCCGACCCCTCCTTGCGGGTGGCGGTCCTGGAGAAGGAGGTGGCGGGCTTCGGCGGCTCCGGTCGACATGGTGGTTGGTGTTCCGCCCGGTTCGCCACCCCACGCGAGAAGATGGAGGCGGTCGCAGGTCGCCAAGGAGTCATCGACATGCAGCGGGCCATGTTCGACACGGTGTACGAGGTCGGTCGGGTGGCCGCGTCCGAAGGCATCGATTGCGACTTCCACGTGGGCGGCAACCTCGTCTTCGCCACGAACCAGGCCCAGATCGGCACCGTGAGAGACAAGGTCCTCAACGAGCGAAGCTGGAGCTTCGGCGAGGAAGATTTTCGCCTGCTCGGCGCCGATGAGTCCCGCGAGCACGTGGCCATCGAGGGCGCGCTCGGGGCCATCTACTGCCCTCACTCGGCGCGTGTCCACCCAACCAAACTAGCCCGCGGACTCGCCCGTGTCGTCGAGGCCCTGGGAGTGCCCATCTACGAGCGCACGCCGGCCCTCGCGCTGGAGCGAGGCGGCGTCGACACCCCGGCCGGCCGCGTGAAGGCCGAGGTCGTGGTGCGGGCCACCGAGAGTTTCACGGTCGACCTGCCCGGCATGCGACGCTCCCTGGTGCCTGTGTACTCGCTCATGATCGCCACCGAGCCGCTCGGCGAAGAGGTGTGGCGGGAACTCGGCTGGACGAACCACGCCACGTGGGCAGACGCCCGGCATCTCATCATCTATGCGGCCCGCACGGCCGACGGCCGCATCGCACTGGGGGGTCGCGGAACGCCGTACCACCTCGGGTCCCGCATCGACTCCGCCTACGAGCAAGACCCCGCCGTCTTCACCATGTTGAAGACCGTCCTCGCGACGCTCTTGCCGCCGACGGCCACCGCGCGCGTCACTCACACGTGGGGCGGGCCGGTCGCGATCCCGCGCGACTGGACCACCTCGGCGGGGTACGACCGGGGCGCCGGCCTCGCGTGGGCCGACGGGTACGTGGGCAACGGTGTCTCGACCACCAACCTCGCGGGCCGCACACTAGCCGATCTGATCACCGGGGCCGATAGCGCCCTCACGAAACTGCCCTGGGTGGACCATCGCTCGCGCCGGTGGGAGCCGGAGCCGTTGCGGTGGCTAGGCGTGAACTTAGCCACCAAGATGATGGTCAGCGCCGACCGGGTGGAGGTGCGCACCGGCCGCCGCTCGAACCGGGCGGCACTGACTCAGAGGATCATCGGCCGGTAGCCGATCCGAAGACGGCGGCGAGACGCCTCGCCGCTCGCCGCCGAAGGTCGTCACAGGGTCACCAGGCTTCCAAGCGCCGAGATCGCGGCAAAACTCACTACCCCCACCGCCAACGCGGCCCCGAGCCCGACCAGGAACGGCTTGAGCCCGAGCCGGCCGAAACTGCGGAAATCCGTGCTCAACCCCACGCCGGCAAGCGCGACCACCAGCAGGTACTCGGCCCAGGTCTTGAGCGTGCCGTGCAGAGAGGTCCAGGCGGAGGCGTCCCACACCCCGAACGCGTTATCCCCGCCGCCTACGCCCGAATCTCCTATCGAGCGCAGCACCGCCAAGAGAAGGAAGCCCAAGATGAACTGCGGGAACAGCCGGGCAAGTGGGATCTTCCCAGACTGCTCTTGACCTCCGCTGCTCCGCGCATGGTGGAAGGCCACCAGCGGGATGACCGCCAGCATGAACACGTTGCGCACCAGTTTGGTGACCGTGGCTACGTCCAGCACCCGGGGCGCACCGAACATGTCCGCGTACACCGAGGCGGCTCCCACCACCTGCGACGTATCGTGCACGGCCGTACCCAGGAAGAGCCCCACTTCCACCTCGCGTCCCCCGAAGACGAGGTGGGCCACGAAGGGATACAGCAGTGTGGCCATCAGTCCGAACACGGTGATGACCGCGACGGCATACGCCACTTCGTCTTCCTCCGCCTCGATCACGGGGGCCGTGGCCACGATCGCCGTGACGCCACAGATCGACGTTCCCACGGCGATCAGCGCCCCCAGGCGCCCGGGAAGTCCGAGCAGGCGGTTAAGGCGGGTGGTGAGGAACAGGGCGGCCGCCACGCAGATCACGACGATGGGCACACCGTATGCACCCAGGCTGAACACGTCGCCGATGGAAAGACGTATGCCCAGAAGGATGATACCCAACCGGAGCACCCTCTTGACCGAGAACTGCACCCCCGGCTTGAGCGCCGCCGGGAACGGAGCGACCGCCCTGACGACCAGGCCCAGAACGATGGCGAGCATCACCGGAGACACCGGCGTCTTGTCGAAGCCGAGTAGACGGACGCCGATGACGTCGGCCAGCCAGATGCTCGCCCATCCGAGACCGATGGTGAGCGCCAGGCCGGGCACCAGGGAGACCGTCCGCCGGACCATCAGGCCCGGACGGCGTGGAGGAGTCGGAACGTCCGTCACGCGCCCGGCTTCACGTCGAGCAACATCGTTGCCAGCATGGTCGCCTGGCTGATGTCCCCAGCCGACCAGGGGGTGGAACCGCCCGCCGCCATGTCGAGCCACTCTTCAACCGCTACCCAGCGAGCATCCAGCACTTCGGCCGGGTCCAAGGTGAGCGGGGGTGCGGGGCCGGGTGCGCGGCACGCCATACTGACGGCCAACGTGCGTTCCCCCTTGTGCATGGTGAGATAGGCGTAGCAGGGCCCGGCGACCCCTACCTCCAGGCCCAACTCCTCCCGCATCTCGCGCACCACCGCCTGCTCGAGGCCCTCATCGCGCTCGAGACGACCCCCGGGGGGAGCCCACGACTCCCGGGCGCCCAGCGGTGCCGGGGGCGCCGGCGGCGCACGCACGAGCAACCACCGTGACTGCTCGGGCTCCCGGATCAGCGCCACGACCGCGAGACGGGCATACGGCGCGCCGGGGTCTTCCGCCCCGAGGCGACCGCTCCCCGCGCTCATGCGCCGCAGTCGACCGAGCCGATGCCCCGGTGGGAGCTCAGTGCATCGCTCCGATGACGCTCGCCGCGATCTCGCCGGCCGATTCCGCCTGCTCGTGATCCACATCCATGTGCGTCACGAAGCGCACCCTGGTGCGGTCCACCGGCCCCACGAGCACGCCCTCGGCAGCCAAGGCCTGCACCACGTCGGCCGCCGTGACACCTCTGTCCGCGAGTTCCAGCATCACGATGTTCGATTCCACGCGGTGGGGGATCGAGATGCCCTCCACCCCCCGAAGTCGGTCGGCAAGGATGTGGGCGTTCCGATGGTCGTCGGCCAGCCTCTCGATGTTGTGATCGAGACCGTAGAGACACGCCGCCCCGAGGATGCCCACCTGACGCATCGCGCCGCCATACTTCTTCCGGTGGAATCGCGCCTCTCGGATGAATTCCGCCGAGCCGGCGATCACCGAACCCACGGGTGCCCCCAGCCCCTTCGAGAAACACACCGACACCGAGTCGACCAGCGCACAATAGGCGTTCAAAGGCACGCCCGTCGCGACGTGGGCGTTCCAAAGACGGGCACCGTCCAGATGCACCGCGAGGCCATGCTCGCGAGCCTGCTCGGCCACCGCTCTCATGCGTGGCAGCGACCACACCGTCCCACCAGCCCGGTTGTGGGTGTTCTCGAAGCAGACCAGGCGACTGTGGGCGAAGTGCTCCTGCGCCGGTCGGATCGCGTCGGTGACGTCGGCGGGATCGAACTGGCCATGCTCGCCACGCAGCGGCCTCAATTGGACCCCGGCCAGGGCGGCCGCGGAACCGCCTTCGTAGTTGAGGATGTGCCCGAGTTCGTGTATGAGCACCTCGTCGCCGGGGCGAGTGTGAGTTCGCACGCAGAGCTGGTTCCCCATGACGCCCGAGGGCACGAACAGCGCAGCTTCCTTGCCCAGGATCCCCGCGACCCGCTCCTGCAACATGTTGATGGTGGGGTCTTCGGAGTAGACGTCGTCGCCGACCAAGGCGTCCGCCATGGCTTGTCGCATCTGGGGCGACGGACGAGTCACCGTATCGCTGCGCAGGTCTATGGGTCCGGCGGTGCTCCTAGCCACGGGGCTCTCCCTTGCTGGTAGGTCTCGTATCATACCGGCGCTGGCCTCCCCGCGGGCGGACCGGGCCACATGCGGTCGATGCGGCGGCATGGCATGCCGGCGGCGGTCACCAATCTTTGTAGCGCTCGCTCTCCTTGCGGTACTCCACCGGGCGGATGCCGGCGGCGCGCACGAGATATGCGATGCGGGCCGAGGCCTCGAAGGCACTCGCCCACTGATACGCCTCCTCCAGCAGGTGACCGGTCGCGAACAAGCCGTGTCCCCGCAGCATGCACAACTTGTACTCCACGAGTGCGGAGCTGATCACTTCGGCCATCTCGTCGGAGCCCACCGTCCGCTCGGCCGCGACGACCGGCACTCTGTGGAAGAGGTACGACCCTTCCGAGTCGATGGGGATGATCTCGTCCTGCTCCAGGGATAGGGCTATCCCGTGCGGGGGGTGCACGTGGATGATCGCCTGTGCCGCTGTGCGGCTGTAGACCGCCCGGTGCACCACGATCTCGCTCGACGCCAGCGCGATGCCGCTGTCGTCAGTGTGGATGCCTGTCTCGATGAGGTCCTCGGGCCGCAGACGCCCGAGCATCGAGCCCCGGCGGGTGATCACCAGCCGGTCACCCACCTTCACCGACATGTTGCCCGCGTGGGAACTCACCAGCCCTGCGACGAAACAGTCGCGCCCGATGTCACGGAACTGCTCGTAGATGACGACCCCCTCCCTTCGACTCTTCCTCGTCCGCCCCGGCGACGGCATCGCGAGACACGACGTCCTCCGACCGGATGTCTCCAGGCACACGATCTCCAGGTACGGCTTGAGCGGGTACCAGCGCGGCTCGATATCCCTCCAACCCGAGAGCCGCCGCCTTCTCGGCCCCCACCACACCCTCACCATCCCAACCCCGCGCCCGGTAGTACTCGTTCAACATGGGTGCCAGATCGAAGGTGCGCCCCGCCGCGGGCCCATCGGGCAGCGGGGTGTTCAGCACGCGGTGCGGCAGCGTGTCGTCCGCACGCAAGAACCCCGCACCAATGTTCCACAGGCGTTCGAGGTTCCAGATGCGCTCCCCCGCGCGAAGGAGGTCTTGAGCGGCAAGCGGCTCCCCCGTGGCAGCGGACATCAAGCGTGCCAGCACCTCTTCGCCGAAGGCGAATCCGGCGAACTTGCAGAGGCCGATGGAGTCGAAGACGGCTGACAGGTGCTGAAGATTGAGCAGTATGCCGGCTTTGCCGGCGGTACTGAAGCGGTCGAGCATCTTGGGGATGCCGAGGATCTCTGGCCCGAGCATGTTGCCGCGCAGATGGCACGCGCCCCGGTTCGAGGTGGCGTACGCAAGGCCCTGCCCGTGCATGCCGCGAGGGTCGTACGCGGGCAACTCGAGGCTCTTGACGTGCATCGCCGCTTCCGGATGCCCGTAGGCCAGCGCGAACCGTGCCGACCCGTCGGCGAGCTCGGCGCCGAAGCCACTCCCCTCGCCCATCTGCCGTACGACCTCCACCATCCGGTTAGCGTCCCCGAACCGCAGATCGTGCCCGAGCACACCCTGCTCCGAGAGCTCCATCGCACAGGCGATCGTGGCCCCCGTGGAGATGGTGTCCAGCCCGTATTCCCCGCAGAGACGGTTGGCCTCCTGGATGGCCCCGAGGTCATCGACCCCGACGGCCGCCCCGAGCGCCCATAGTGTCTCGTACTCGGGTCCGGTGTCCCCCGCCGCCCCATCGCCAGCCTGAGAGCCGATGTCGGAGCCGCCTCGCCACGACTGCGCCGCCACCCGGGGCGTGCACCGGATGCGGCATCCGAAACACCCTTTGCGCCCCACCGCCAACCCGTCTCGCACCGACTCGCCGGAGATGCGCTCGACGCCCGGCCAGGAGGTGGTGGTGAAGTTGAGCGCGGGGAGCGCCCCCGCCTGGTGCACCAACTGCATGAGCACGGCAGTGCCGAACTCGGGCAACGCGCGACTCGTGACGGGGTTCGCGCAGATCTGCTTCTCGGCCTCGTACACCAGGAACGAGAAGCGATCGGGCTCGGCCACCGGCAGCGCCCGGTCGCCCGCCACCGCGACCGCGAACACCCTCTTGGCGGCGAGAGCCGCGCCGAGCCCACCACGGCCGAGATTGCGTCCGTCGTCGGTGCGAAGCGAACCGAGGAGGGCTCCGCGTCTGCCCGCCACAGACGGAAGCAGCAAGCTGAAGCCAGGCCCCAACGCCGCACGCAACCCCTCCACCGTGCGCGACCACACCAGCCCCGCGTCGCTGGGGTCGGCCTCCGGCCAGACCTCGCACAGAGGCACTACGCGCACAAGAGGCGGCTCGTCTGCCGCGTGAGCCCCACGCCCATCTACCACGACCACCGACCAGCCGGCCGCCGCCCCGGTGAGGACGAGCGCATCCACCCCCGCTTGGCGCAACCGAACGCCGAAGCGGCCGCCGGCGTTGCCATCGAAGACCGTGCCGGTGAGGGGCGAGGGTGCGACGGCCGCGAAGCGGCCGGAGCTGGGAGCCGAGGTGCCGGTGAGGGGTCCGGCGGCGAGGACGAATGGCTGATGCGCGTCGAGCGCATCCAGCCGTGGTGAGCCAAGGGTGGCCAGTAGAGCGACGCCATATCCCCGCCCGCCTAGGAACGGAGCCCGGTCTGGGCCGCCTTCGAGGACTGCCGACGTGGACTGATCGAGCCGGCAGTGCATTGTGTGGCCGACGGCGGTGCGGTTCACGGTGCCTTTCACTGTCTCGCCCGCGCGCGCACGGCACGGGGCACTGCCTTCGTGGCCCAAAGATTCTACCAGAGGGTCGGGATGCCCCGACCTCCCACGGACACCCGTGGAAGAACAGGTCTCGCCCGCGTCAACGGCCGGATGAGGAAGGACCGTGGTCTTTGCGTCGAATACTAATAGGAACATGAACGAGGATCCCCAACACCCGATCGTCTGCAGGGTCTGTGGTACCGAGAACCGGGTCAACCGACTCTTCTGCAGTGAGTGCGGCTCCTACCTGCAGGACGAGGAGGAGGACACGCTGGTCGAACACGCGCCGCAGTCGGGGCCGGCGGCCTTCCCGGAGCCCTCTCCCCCTCTCCCGTTGACTCCACCCGCGTCACCTATGCCCGACCCTCCCGAAGCCGCGTACGACCCGGGAGGCGCCTACGACCCCGGAGGGCCATACGACCCGGAGTTCCCCCGCGGATATCGCCATGTGGAGGCGGAACGACGCTGGGGAATGACCCCGGTGCTCCTGGCGCTCCTCCTCGTGGTGGCGGCGCTGGGGATGGCCGCGGTGATCTACTTCACCATCATCAGACCCCCCGGAGACACGGCGAGCGTGACCACAACGGGCCTGGCGGGCACCAGCTCCAGCACGACGGCGGGAAGCACGAGCACTGGCGGTGCGACCACCTCCACGGCGGGCACGACCACCGGCCAGTCCAGTACGACCGTTTCGTCAAGACCGACCGAAGACCGCGGCACCCCGGTGGGCGCGGTGCCGATATCCGCCAGTTCCACCCTGCCTCCGGAGGGCGAGAACGACTACCGGCCGCAGAACCTCGTCGACGGCGACCTGGCCACATGCTGGGCCGAAGGAGTCGGCGGCCAGGGGGAAGACGAATGGGTGAGACTGGATCTCGGCGAGCCGACGGTGCTCTCGACCATCGAGATCGCCAACGGGTACCAGAAGGACCAGCGCAGGTTCGAAGGCAACCCGCGTCTCAAGACCATCCGAATCGAGTACTCAGATGGCTCCGCCCAGTTGATCCAGATGCACGATGACGGCGGATATCAGACGATCACGCCTCCACCCATCGCGACGGAATGGGTGCGATTGGTCATACAAGCCACATATCCTGGCGCCACCTGGGATGACACCTCTATCTCCGAGATACGGCTGTACCGAACGGGGCGCTAGTCCGGCGGGATCAGTCGGCGAGCCCGCACTACCCGCCACGCCTCGTTTGCGATGCGGTCGCGGCGGCAACATCCCGAATGCCGTATTCAAACGACGGCGAAATACGGACGACAGTCGGAGGCACGACCATGAGGCCAACTGAAGATCTGGTGCGCGAACATGGAGACATCCTGGCGATGATCCAGGTGGTGCGGGAGATGGTCCGGCGGCTCGAAGCCGAGGAGCCCGTCGACCCCGAGCACATCGACAAAGCCATCTACTTCATCCGCAACTACGCGGACAAGTACCACCACGCCAAAGAGGAAGACCTGCTCTTTCCGGCCATGTACGAGGCGGGAGTGCCCGAAGAGGGCGGCCCGGTCGCCGTCATGCTGCGGGAGCACGACGAGGGCCGGGAGTTCGTGCGCGTCGCGGCGGAAGCCAACGACCGATACCGAGCGGGCGACGAGACCGCGGCCAAGACCATCGCGGCGAATCTGCGGAACTATGCGGGATTGCTCGAGCAGCACATCACCAAGGAGAACCAGGTGCTGTACCCGATCGCCGATTCGCACATCGGGCCCCCGGGCCAGGCCGAACTGCGCTGGTCGTTCGACCACGTCAACGCCAAGCCCGAGATGCGGCAGGAATGCGAGTGCTGCAAGGCGATCCTCGCGGAGCTCGACCCGATCTATCTGGGCGAATAGGCGGCCCTGGGCCGGCAGAGAAGCGATGCCCGGTGGGCGTCGCAGCACGGCTGCGCCTCCCCGGCCGCACGCTACTCCTCCCCGGCCGCACGCTACTCCTCGGCTGCACCCCTACGGATCGCGTTCCTGCCATACTTCTCCCTGATAGCGTCGAGCTTCAGGTCGAGGTCACGCAGGAGCGGCAGTTCCTGGTCGAACAGGTCGTCTTGCCAAGCTCGCGGCACCAGGTTCGACAGCCCCACACCCACCAGGCGGATGCGGTAGCGACGCTGGCGCCCCTCACGGAAGAGGTCGAGCACCTCTCGGAAGAACGCCTCATCGACGTCGAGAGGCCGGCGCAGCGTGCGTGAGCGCGTGTTGGTGATGAAGTCCGAGTATCGGATCTTCACCGTCACCGTGCGCGCTTCCAGCCGCTGGCGACGCAGGCGTCGGCAGACGTCTTCCGTCAGACGAAGCAAGGTGGATTCGAGGAGCGCGGTGTCGGTGGTGTCTTCCTCGAACGTGGTCTCCCGAGAGATAGATTTCACGACTTCCCGCGGCGTGACCGCCCTGGGATCCTCGCCCCGGGCCCGCCGCGCCAGAACCTCGCCCACTTCACCGAATGAGAGCATCAACAGGCGCTGCGGTACCACCGCCAGGTCACCCACCGTGACGACGCCCCGGTCGCGGAGTTGACTCAGCATCGCCGGGCCGACTCCGGGCAGCCGCTCCACGGGCAGGGGCGCCAGGAACCCGGCCTCGTCGCCCGGCCGGACCACCGTGAAGCCGTGCGGCTTCTGGAAGTCGGATGCTACCTTCGCCACCAGCTTGTTCGTGGCGAGACCCACGGACACGCTCAAGCCCAGGTCTTCCTGCACTCTGCGCTGCATGGTGCGGCACGTGCGGATCACGGGCCCGAACAGCTGCTCGGTGCCGGTGAGATCCACGAAGGCCTCGTCGATGCCCACCTTCTCGATCAGAGGTGAATACTCGTCGAGAATGTCACTGAAGCGGCGGGAGTACTGCGCGTACAAACGGTGGTCTCCGCTCAGAACCACGGCCTGAGGGCACAGCCGCCGCGCCGTGCGCATGGGCATGGCCGAGTGCACCCCGTAGCGGCGGGCGATGTAGTTGCAGGTGCTCACAACACCGCGCTCCCCGCCTCCCACGATCACGGGCTTGTCCCGCAACGACGGATCCACGTTCTCCTCCACGCTGGCGAAGAACGCGTCGAGGTCCAGATGGGCGATGACTCGGTAGCTCACTTCGTCAGCGTATCCGAACATACGTTCGTGCGCAAGACGTGGGCCGCGGGCACGTTCGTTCCGAGGACGTCAGCGTTCACCCAGCGCGCGCGGAAGGCTCGCTGCGCCGTCTCACGTGGGGAGTCGTCTCGGCTCGAACGCCCGGCTCACCTCACTCCAGACGGTACGTTCGGCCGTTCTCTTCGTCGCCGCTTCCCCCGCGGATACGTTCGGCGATCTCCTCGAAGCCGGGCCTGCCCATCAGCCCGTAGGTGGCCTCTTTGCCCAACTCCACTCCCGGCTGATCGAAGGCGTTCACATCGTAGAGCTCCCCCGACACCGCCGTCGCGAACTCCAGTAGATACAGGAGCTGACCAACCGAATGGGCGTCTACCCGAGGAAGGGTGATGGTGAGCGACGGACGACCGCGTTGCGCCAGGGCCCAGGCGGTAGCCTCCTGCTCCGCGTTCAACAGGCCTGCCATCGAAACGCCTCCGAGATAGGCCAGAGCATGCTCATCGGCGTGCAGTTCGGGGATGATGACTGTGTGGTCGAACTGCTCCACGCGCAAGAAGGTGAACACCTTGTCATCCGGGCCTTCCACGTACAGCTGCACCTGCGAGTGTTGATCCGTGGCGCCGACGGCCTTGATGGGTGTGGGCCCCACGTTCACCGTGCGTCCATCACGGTCCACCGCCTTGCCCAGGCTCTCCGCCCACAACTGACGGAACCAGTCCGCCACGTCCACCAGCGCGTGCGAGTAGGGCATCATCACACTCGACCGCCTCTTGTTCCGCGTGTAGTGCAGGAACTGCAGGGAGGCGAACACGAAGGCCGGGTTCGAGATCACGTCGGTCTCTCCGATCCAGGCATCCATCTCCGCCGCGCCCGCCAGTAGCCCGGGCACGTCCATGCCCGTAAGGGCGGCTGGGAGGAGACCCACCGGGCTCAGCACCGAGAAGCGTCCTCCCACTCCAGAGCCGATCTCGAACAGAGGGATGCCCTCTTGCCGGCCGATCTTGCGCAGCACGCCTCCCAACGGGTCCGTGGTGAAGACAAGATGCTGCGGCAGACCCTCGACTCCGACCACATCGATGAGAAGCTTCCGCGCCACCAGGTAGGCGGCCATGGTCTCGGCGGTGGTGCCCGACTTCGAGATCACGTTCACCAGAGTACGGCGCAGATCGAGCAGCGAGAACAGGCCCACGATCTCGTCGGGGTCGACGTTGTCCACCACGAACAGCCTGGGAGACCCCTTGCGGTCGTCGGACGAGCGAAGGTTGTGGAACGGAAAAAGAAGGGCGGTCGCCAGAGCTTTGGTGCCCAGAGCCGAGCCGCCGATGCCCAAGACCACCACGTCGTCGTACCGACCGGTGGACCGGGCCGCGAAGTCGAGTACGTCGGCGGGGTCTCTCCGTGGAAGGTCCATCCAGGGAAGCCCACCGGCCCGTCGCTGCTCCGCGAGGTGGATCCCGGCGGCCTCGAGAGGCAGGCGGAGCGCTTCAACGAGGTAGGGCGACAGCCCGTGCCGCGCGCCCAGCGCCTCCTCCATGCAAAGTGCGTAGTCGATCCTCAGCCGTTGCATCTTCCCCCCCTAGTCGCGCGCTCCCAGCATTCCTCGATCATTTCGTCATACCACGGAACCAACCTACTCCAATCGTACCGGGCAACCCAGGTTCTCTGCCAATCAAGGGACCACGGAGGCATTCCCGGCCCGCCCGCCGCCTCGGCCGCCTCATGCACCGCAGCGCGCAAGGCGGGCACCACGTCGCCTTCCGCATAGAGCGCACGCGAATGGGCGTCACGCGGTAGGAGCTCCGGGTAGCTCAGTCTGTTCGGGAGTACGGGCCGGCAGCCGCAGTACACGGCCTCCACCACCGACACACCGAAGAACTCATGTAGGGCAGTCGACACGACCACGTCGGCAGCCCAGAGCAGCGACGCGTATCGGCGACGATCCTCCACCCTTCCCCACTGGACGATGCGCTCCCCGAGCCTGTGTCTCGCCTCGACGAAATCCGCCGTGGGCAGCCCTTGGTTGCCGCCCGCCACCGCCACGCGGAACGCGACCCCTTCCTCCTGCAGCGCGTACAGCGCTCGGAAGAAGTCGCCAGGCGCCTTGTCATACTCCCAGCGCTGGTTCCACAAGATCAGCGGGCCGGCGGCGAGGTCGCCCCATTGTGCACTCTCAGCGTGCCGTGACTCGTCGAGGCTCCGAAGGTCGCAGCCCACATGGATCACCTCGCTACGGGCGTCAAGCCGCTCGAGCGCCCAAACAGGGACCTCGTCCGGGAGAACCTCGAACAGCTCCTCGACCGCCGTGAAGAACTCCTGCTGGTGGAACCGTGAGTTGAAGACCACTCGATCGGCCGCGAGAGCGCTCGTGATGTTCTTCATGCCGTAGCCCAGATCCCGCTCCACTCCGGCGGGCAGTGGGTACGTGAGTTGGTTCTCGTGCATGTATACGATCAGAGGTGTCGCCGCCAAGGCATCGCGAACCAGCCCGAGATACGCGGCGGCATCGAGCATGTCGGAGGCGAAGAGCACCTGGGGCTGCGCGCCCTCGCGTGCGCGAACGAGCGACTCGTGGGCAAGGGCGAGGGATCCGCCGTGCATGCGCCACTTCCAGTTGCGCCCCGGCAGTCCCTGAATGGCGATGCGGTGACGACTCGCTCCGGACAGACCATCAAGGAAGTGTCGATGGGAACCGCCGTAGTACGGCTCCAGGGCCCACACCCGCAGACCCGACGGCAGCTGCTCGAGCCAGGGCGGCGCGTCCGGGCGCGCGCCCATACTACGACGCGAGTCCGGGTGCTTCAGCTGGCTCCAACAGTGGGATGAGCACGTCGATCGCCTCCACGCGCAGCAGGAGGAACGACGTATGACCGAGCACCCTCCCTGTCTTCCCGTCGAGTGCCTCGACGTTCGCCAGCGGAAGGAAGCGACGTTTCGGGTCGTTCATGACGTCTGACACCCGCGAGCGGAAGGCCACATCGGGCAAGAGCAGATCGCCCACGAACACGCGCGAGCCCACATCGACGCGCACGCGCGCCGGTTGGACGGCCGGATTCAGGCTCGGAGCAAGCTTCATAGGCGCGATTCTATAACGCGTCCCGGCATGAAGGGAAGGAAGCGGTGCAAGCTACCGATTCGCTTCGTCGCCCAGAAGGCGGGCCAGGCGACCCGCACGGTCGGCCAGGAACCCCGCCTCCTCCGCGATCTCGCCGTGAGGGGCGCTCGGATCCATCAACAGATTGATCAGACGGCTGCATGCCGTGCCCACCAGGAAGCGCAACTCGGACACCTCAGCATCCGACCCAGCCGGATCGTTCTCGTGCTCACCTACAGCCACGTGTCTTTCACCCCCGTCATCTGCCGGTTTCGGAACACCAGGACAAGCGCCATGCCCAGGACGAAGCCCGCCACGTGCACCCAGAAGGCCACGCCCGCCGCGCCGGCCTCCCCTGCGGCCAGCGTCAGCGAACCCTGGAACACCTGGATCACGAACCAGAAGCCCAGCACCACGAACGCCGGCACCGTGAAGAGGCGCACGTAGAACACGATCGGCACCAGTACGAGCACTCCCGCCCGCGGGTAGAGAAGGAGATAGGCGCCGAGCACTCCCGCGATGGCCCCGCTCGCACCGATGCCGGGCACCACGGAGTCCGCGGCAACGATGATCTGACCGATGTTCGCCGCCGCGCCGATCAGCAAGTAGAAGATCAGGAAGCGGAGTCGACCCATGGCGTCCTCCACGTTGTTCCCGAAGATGTGCAGGTAAAGCATGTTGCCGCCGAAATGCACCCAGCCCCCGTGGAGGAAGGTCGAGGTGAGCAGCGTGGCCATGATCGACAGATCGAACTCCCCCGACCGTACGGTGCCGGTGACCAGCGCCGGGACATAGCCGAAGCGGGCGATCAGGTCGTCGAGCGCCGGCGCGCCGAGCGTGAGTTCGAAGATGAACACCAGGGCGTTCACCGCGATGAGCAGATAGGTCACGTAGGCGAACCGCGTGGTGGGGATGTTGTCGCGAAGAGGTATCATCCCGGAGATTCTACCCGTTCGGAGACTCAGGAGGGCATGTGTGAGGCGCGTTCCCAGGGATGCGAATGCGAAGGCCGAACACCCCACGCCTGCCGATTCCTCGCGCGAACTCCCCCTGGTGGGTGCGCATGTGTCCACGGCCGGATCGCTGGCGGAATGCGCCGCCCGTGTGCATCGCCTCGGGGTCGAGGCCGTGCAGGTGCACCCGAGCAACCCCCGCATGTGGCGCGGCACCACCTTCGGTGCCGCCGAGACCGCACGCTTCGGGGAGGGGATGGCCGCACGCGGCATCCCCATCTTCGTGCACACCATCTACCTGATCAACCTCGCATCGCCCGACGAAGGACTTCGCGAGAAGTCCTCGGCGTCGCTGGCCGATGCCCTCCTCTGGGGCATGCTTGCCGGAGCAGCCGCGGTGGTGACCCACGTGGGATCTCATCGGGGCGCCGGCTTCGAAGCCGGTCTGCTCCGTGTGGTGGAGGCCCTGGAGAGAGCCGAGGACATCCTGCGGGCCCGCACCACCGAGCTGTGGGCGGGATCACCGGCTGAGATCGAGGATCTGCTCCGCGGGGGGAGCGAGGTCCCGGGGCCGATGCCGCGCCTACTGATCGAGGGGAGCTCCGGGGCCGGCGACTCCCTCGGCCGCGACGCCGGCGAGCTCGGAAGGCTGGTGCGTGCGGCGCCCTTCCCCATCGGCGTCTGTCTGGACACCGCGCACCTCTTCGCCGCCGGAGTGCCGGTGCACACGCCGGAGGGGGTGGCCGGCCTGATGGACGAACTGAGCGAGGCGGGGGGCGCCGATTGCGTCGGGCTTGTACACCTGAACGACTCGAAGACGGCATTCGGAAGCAGGAGCGACCGGCACGAGAACCTGTGGGACGGCCTGCTCGGACGAGACGGTCTGATGGCCTCGATGACGGAGGAACGCCTTCTCGCGGCGCCCTTCGTACTCGAGGTGCCGGGCACCGAGGGCACGGGGGCCGACAGCAAGAACATACGGCGGGCGCGCATCCTGCGCAGACAGGCGGAAGCCGTCAGGCGGTCTCGCGGAAGCGCCTGATCATCCCGTTGAAGCGCAGGCGCTCAAGAGCTTTGGCTTCGATCTGACGCACCCTCTCCCTACTGATGGCCAGTCGCTCCCCGATCTCACCCAGGGTCCAGGGATCCTGGCCACCGAGACCGTACCGCAGTATCAACACCTCCGACTCGCGCTCGGGCAGGCTCTGGATGGCGTCGGCCACGATGCGCAAGCGCAGAGCCGTGTACACCTGATCGAACGACGACACTTGATCGGGATCCGACACGATAGAGCCGAGTGCCGCGGAATCTCCTTCGGGGTCCATGGACATGTCGAGGCTCAACGGAGTCTCAGCCACATCGAAGAGGGCCTGAAGCTCGTCGGGCGAGATCCCGACCGCCTCGGCGACCTCCTCCATGGTCGGCTCACGGCCGAGGACCTGGCGGAGATCCTGCGTGATGCGGTTGATCGTCGACATCCTCTCCACGATGTGCACGGGCAACCTGACGGTTCGGCCCTTGTCGGCCAGCCCGCGGGTGATGGCCTGCCTGATCCACCATGTGGCGTATGTGGAGAACTTGTTGCCGCGCCGATGGTCGAACTTCTCTGTGGCACGCATGAGCCCGAAGTTGCCCTCCTGCACCAGGTCGGCGAAACTGAGCCCCCTCCCCACATAGCGGCGTGCGATGGACACGACCAGGCGAAGATTGGCCTCGATCATCTCCCGGCGTGCCGCCTCATCACCAAGCTCGATGCGCTTCGCAAGCTCGACTTCCTGTTGGGCGGTCAGAAGTGCCACCGCACCGATCTGATTCAGGTACGTACCGATAGAGGGTTCGTCCGACCCGCTTTGAGACGGCTCCGAGCGCGTCGTTCCTGACCGGGACCTTCGTTTCTCGACTGTGGACTCCCAGGGGGCGCCGAGAGCAGCGGAGGCGACCGTCGCGTCGCGCCCATTTCCCTGCGCGGGAGTGTCCTCATCGCCGGATGCATCGCCGGGTGCCCCGGGGATCTCAGGTATGCGCTTGATGCTCACTCAGACGTCTCCCTCCTGCTCCTGAGAAGAGCAAGAACGTAGGCTCGAGCGCCCTCGATTGCCGGGGGATCCCGGGCACGGAAACGCACGCATGCCGAGGAATCCAGTGATTGTTCTGCACTTCGGGCTGATTATTCCCCCACAGGCACGGTCGAAAACCGGGCGCTGGGCTCATCGCGGGGCCGCGGGTCGTCGCAGCGGCACCGGTGCCGTTCAGCCGGGTATCAACTCGAGCCGAGCATCGTGGGAGACGGAGCGCCGAGTTCCACGGCGATAGCGGCTCGCATCGCGTCGGCCAGACGAAGGGTCACGGGGCCGGGGCGGCCGCCGCTCAGAGTCAGATAGTCCCGGTCAGGCGCACTCACGCCCACCACAGGCATGACGTCACGAGTAGTAGACGCGATGAAGACCTCTTCGGCCCTGATGAGATCGTCGAACTGCACGGCTGTCTCATCCACGGTGATGGCCAGACCGCGAGCGAGTTCGAGAACATGTTGCCTGGTGATCCCGTTGAGGATGCGGTTGCTCGCGGGGTGCGTCCTCAGCACACCGTCTAGGAAGACGAACACGTTCGAGGAACCACCCTCTCGTACCAGTCCCTCCGGGCTCACGTACAGCACCTCCCCCGCTCCGGCTTCGCGGGCGGCCTGCTTGGCGAGCACCGCGGCCAGGAGGTTCGTGGACTTGATGTCGCATCGTGCCCACCGGATGTCCTCCACAGCATGGAGAGTGATGCCCGCGAGTAACTCGTCGGCTCCGACGAACTCTTCCTCCTGAGCGTAGGCGAGCACCGTCGGGGACGTCCTCTCGGGAAACAGGAAGTCCCGCGGTGCGACTCCCCTGGTCACCTGCACGTACACCGATCCGCGCACCACGCCGGACGATTCGACAAGCCGGGGCAGGATACTGTGAAGGGGGTGACCCTCCAGGGCTTCGTGCAGGCGTATCTCCCCGAGGCTCCACAAGAGACGATCGAGGTGGTCCTCCATCCACAGCAGCTTGCCCGCATCGACCTTCAGCACCTCATACACGCCGTCGCCCAGCTGGAATCCGCGATCTTCCACTGCGATGCGACCCTGCTCGAGAGCCATGAAAGCACCGTTCAAGTACAACATGGAGCTGTCTCCCTGTTCCATCGTGGGCACACGTCTCTTCCCCCTGCTACCCTACACGCCATGAGGGACATCGACCCCATCACCGTACGGCCGGCCTGCGAGAACGACCTCCAGCCCCTCATCGGGTTGCTCGAGGAGATCATGGCCCACCATGCGTTCCCGCCACCTCCCCGAGACGCCCTCACCTCGGTCCTGCGCCGCATCCTCGACTCACCCGACCACGTGTTCCTGGTGGCCACATCACCCGAAGGGGTCATAGGCGCCTGCAGCTTGATCTTCACGCTCAGCACGTGGTCCGCGGCACTCGTGTGCGAGGTGCAGGACGTCGTGGTCGCAGTGCGATGCCGCGCCACGGGCGTCGGACGCGCACTGCTGGCCTCGGCCGAACGGGAGGCGCGAGACCGCAACTGTGCGCGTCTCTTCCTCTCGGCCGAAAGCGAGAACCTCTCCGGACACGCCTTCTACCGTTCCCTGGGCCTGCGCGAGAAGGCCGTCTTGCACTTCGAGCGCGACTTGACCGCCGGCGATCACGCGCCCCCGTCGAGCAGCACGCGACGCTCGTAGGCGTCGGGCACACGGTTCGCCAGAGAAGGCACTGCCGCACGCACCCTGGCGACTGCGCCCAAGTCGAGGTCGGCGACGGCGACACCCTCGCCGTCGGCCGCTTGGGCGAGCACGAGCCCCCAAGGATCCACGATCATGCTCCGTCCGTACGACTCGAGGCTCGCCCCGTGCTTGCCGTATTGGTTGGCCGCGATCACGAACACCTGGTTCTCGATGGCCCGGGCCCTCACGAGCACTTCCCAGTGGTCTCGACCCGTGGTGGTGGTGAAGGCGGAGGGCATCGTCACCACGTGTGCGCCAAGATCCGCCAGCGCTCTGTACAGTTCGGGGAAACGCAGGTCGTAGCAGACGCTTAGTCCGAGCGTGAGGGGCGTATCTCCGGCGGCGATCGCTCCACCGCCCTCCCCCCTCGCGGCCCAGTCGCGTATCGTCACGGCCACGACTTCTTCACCCCGGAGGCAGTCATCGCTCTCCCGGTAGACGTGTCCTCCCACCTGCACATCGAACATGTGTATCTTCCGATACAGAGCGGATCGACTCCCGTCCGGGGAGAACACCACGCACGTATTGTAGGTGCGGTCCTCGCCCGGCACCTCCTCCCACACGCTGCCCGCCACAAGATGCACACGGTAGGCACGGGCGGCCTCCGCGAAGCGCCCCATAAGGGCTCCCTCAAGACGCAGGCGAGCTTTCGCAACACCTGCGCTCGGGCCCAGATAGTGGAACTTCTCGGGAAGCACTATCAAACGAGCCCCCCGAGCGGCGGATTCGTCGATGAGACGAAGGGCCGTCGTCACGTTCGCGTCGACGTCCGCGGTGGTGTTCATCTGCACCACCGCAGCCCGAAGGATCTCCCCGATCACCTTCATCTTGCCTCCTCTCCCATGGCACCGGCCCGGGCGGACCACTCAGTTTCGCCCGCTTGACGACCGGGCACATATCCAGTTGACGAACGCCGAGGAGCACGCTCCTTCGCGTACCCGAACTACGAGGTCACGGACACTTCGCCGAACGCTCAAGATCGCTTCATAGAGCGCGCTGGCGTCGAGTATCACGCAACGAGAGCCCGCACACCACGACAACGCCAGGAGACGACCTCATGTGCATGGCGATCACAAAGCACTGCTCTTGCGGCCACGGGACGATCAGCCTTCATCATACGGACTCGATACTACCCGAGGAGACCGTCGTGGCGATACACTGCCCCGATTGCCATGAGAGCGTGGAGTTCGACCCATCGACCATGGTCGACGACAACGGGTGGATCATCGAGTACAACATGGAGTTGGCCGGTTTCCATCTCGAGGCTCGAGGGCGCGCGCCCGAAGACCCGACCGAGCTCACGCCGGAGTGGATCTTCGACCACGACTTCTCCACCTGGAACGGCCTCACCCCCACCGATGCTTTCGACAAACCCATGGAGATGCACGAACTCATGGCGCAGACCAACGGCGACGCCCGCGCCAGCTTCGAAGCGATGAAACGATGGACCAAGGAGCGCACCACCAGGTTGGCGGACAGCGGTTGGAGGAAGGCGAGACTCGCGCTGTAGCACGGTGCGCGAGTCGCAAGCGTGGCCGTGGCCCTCAGTGGCGGGCGAAGTGCTCGATGTCCTCTTCGAACTCGCGGATCATCGCGCGGGTGAGCGAAGGTCTTACTTGGCTGATCGCCCATAAGAAGTCGGCCGTATCCGCACGTCCGCCGGACTTCTCGAGTACAGCTCGTTCGAATGCTGCCTGCGCCCCCTTCCGAGCGGCGAACTCGATGTCGGCCGGAGTGAACAGTGAACTCGCGGCGACAAGGGCCTCGATGTCGACCTTCGAATCGGTGATGCCGGAAACGTACCTTCCCCAGATAGCCGCCCGAGCGGTCTCGTCCGGCGGACCCACGGGGAGAAGGTAGTCGAACCTGCCCGGCCGCACGAAGGCGCCGTCCAGACTCCGCACCGAGTTCGTGGCACACACCAACAGTCGGTTCGGCTGGCCCCTGAAGAGCGGGATCGCCTTGAGCAGTTCGTTGGTGACCCCGTGAGTCACCGGCATACTCTCCCGACTCGCAGCGATCTCCTCCACCTCATCGATGAAGAGAACGAGGTGTTCGATCTCGACGAGCGCGGCAAAGAAGTCTCTCAGTTCGTTCGCCTGCGCGTCCCTCCCGCCAGCCGCCAGACGGCTGGGGAAGAGTTCGACGAACGGCCACGCTAGCCGAGAGGCGATACCGCGGGCGAACGTGGTCTTACCGGTGCCGGGGGGCCCGAACAGGATGATCGCCTTCGGAGGCGTCACGCCATGGAACTCGGCAGCCTCGGCCTCGGCCAGCGGCAGGATCACCCGCCGTTCGATGAGCGACTTCTCCGCCTCCATGCCCTTGAGACGCTCCCACAGGCCGGATTCGATGACCTGGCCCCCGAGCGACTCGAGAACCTGTCGTTCGGCCGGCCGAGCAACGAGCACCTTCTCGAAGTAGTCCACCCCCGAGCGTCGCTCGAATCCCCAATTGACGAAAGCCTGCTCCCCGGTTTCGCCTTCAGGGAGCAGTCCGGCGCTGCGATGGACGCCGAGGGCCGTCAGCCGGTGGTCGATCGCGTCGAGAAGCAGGCCTCCGATGCCTTGCTCACGGAGTTCGGGGGCTACGGCGACCCTTAGGATCCAGGCCCGATCGCCTGCGACCCTGGTGACGACCGTCCCCACGATCCGATCGCCCTTCACGGCGGCCAGGGAAGGTTCGCCCGCTAGCACCGCGGCGACAGCCTCACCAACGTGGAATACGGGAGCCGCCCCACACGCCGTCGACTCCTCCCAGAGTCGCACGACTTGATCGAGGTCGCTCTCGATGAGGTCCCGGATCCGGAGGCCGGGCACGGGCGTCAGTCCCCGTCGTCCATATCGCGAAGGAACGCCGGCACGTCGAGGTCGACTGCGGCCGGTGCCGTCGGCTGGTGGGATGGCGCGGGGTGCTCTTCCTCTGCGGGTTCGACGGCGGCCGCATCGCTCTGGGCGGACGACGTCGGGGCGTCGGCGCTCTTCGGGAGCCCCACGCCTTCAAAGCCCGTGGCGACAACGGTCACACGGATATCGGCGCCCAATGACTCATCGACCATAGCGCCGAAGATGATGTTCACATCTGGATCGGCCGCCGCATTGACGACTTCCGCTACCTCGTGCACTTCGAAGAGCGACAGATCGGAGCCTCCGCTCACATTGAGCAGGATTCCCCGAGCCCCGTCGATGGATGTCTCGAGCAGGGCGGAGTTGATCGCCTCTTCAGCGGCCAGCCGGGCTCGATCCTCACCGCGGGCGACCCCGATGCCCATGTGGGCGGTGCCGGCTGAGGTCATGATGGTGCGCACGTCGGCAAGATCGAGGTTGATCAGACCGGGTACGGTCACGAGGTCGCAGATACCCTGCACGCCCTGGCGAAGCACGTCGTCGGCGAGACGGAGCGCATCGACCATGGAGGTCGAGCGATCCACCACCTCGAGCAGCTTGTCGTTCGGCACCACGATCACCGTGTCGGCGGACTGACGCAGCAGATCGACACCCTCGTCGGCCTGCGTCTTGCGGCGCTTGCCCTCGAATGCGAACGGACGAGAGACCACGCCGATCGTGAGGGCCCCGACGCTCTTGGCGATCTCAGCGATCACCGGGGACGCGCCTGTACCTGTGCCGCCACCCTCTCCGGCGGTGATGAACACCATGTCGCTACCCTTGAGGAGGGCCTTCAGTTCGTCGTAGGCGCTCTGGGCGGCTTGGCGCCCTACGTCCGGGTCGGAACCGCCGCCCAGTCCTTTCGTCAACTCACGACCGATGCGCACCTTGTGGTCTGCCTCACAGGTCTGCAACGCCTGCACATCGGTGTTCACAGCGATGAACTCCACACCCTCCAGCCCAGCCTCGAGCATGCGGTTGATCGCGTTCGTCCCTGCTCCGCCCACACCGACGATGCGGATGACGGCCGGGAACGTGCGCGAGGGCTGGATGAGCTGTCGCCGGCTCTGAACGGGGGACTCGCTGCTGGTCGGGGGCGGCAGGCGATCGCCCGTCGGTCGCGTGGGGTGCTCCGTGCCTCGAGCCTCCGCAGCCGCAGTGGAGCGGAACAGCGACCCCAGGCCGCTGCTCTTGAGGCTAGATTTTCTTTTGTCCATTGAGCACCTCTCTGGCCAACGACCGATAGGACTCCGCCGCGTCGCTGTTAGGAGCATACTTGATAACCGACACGCCCTGCACTGGAGCCTCGGCGAACTTGATCGTCTTCCGCACGACCGTCTTGAAGACAAGGTCGCCGAAACTGGAGCGAAGAAGCTCAACGGCTTCATTGCCGTGCAAGGTCCGCGCGTCGAGAAGCGTCGGAAGGATGCCCCCGATGTGCACGTCGGGGTTCAGGTTGTCGCGGACGAGCTCAAGCGTCTTTTCGAGTTGGGCCAGTCCTCGGAGAGAGAGGTACTCGCACTGCACGGGCACGATCACCGCGTCCGAGGCCGTGAGCGCGTTGATCGTGAGAAGCCCGAGGGAGGGCGGCGTGTCGATCAAGATGTAGTCGTAGTTGTCGCGCACGGAGAGCAGAGCGCGAGTCAGCGCACGTTCGCGCCCGATCACCGAGGCAAGCGCCAACTCAGCGCCCGCCAGGTCGATGCTGGCGACCGCCAGATCGACCTCGGCCGCGTGGATGACGTCGCCGATGCTGACCCCCTGCACGAGCACGTTATACATACTCGGGTTGACTTCGTCAGGGTTGATGCCCTGACTCATCGTGAGGTTCCCCTGCGGGTCCATGTCGATCATCAGAACCCGCATGCCGAGCTCTTCGAGAGCGACCCCAAGGTTGAGGGTGGAGGTAGTCTTTGCGACCCCGCCTTTCTGGTTCGCAAGGGCTAGGACCCGTGCCAAGTGATACCTACCTTCTCTCCCGATTGGACGGGGAAGTGGGACGAACGCGATTATACGTCTCCTGTGGCTTTCGGGCCAAACGCCGGGAATCCTTGCGCTTACGCCTCAACCTGACCGAAGACATCGCGAGCGCTGTCCGAACGCGTCGGCGCAAAGGCCGGTTCGGCATCGACAGCGATCACCCCGGCGGCGGCGTCTGAGGGCGGCGGCGGCGGTTCTGTGGTGCGGCAGAAGGCGCGGAGCTCCCTCATGTACGCCATGTTCTCCGGCACCCGCTCCCACCCGTGAGTGATCAACAGACCCTTGAGCCGCTGCCGTGGGTTGGCGGCCAGTCGCCGCGGCGAGTAGAAGCGCCGATGGGCGCGCAGCATCTCCCGCTGTAGGTCCCAGGGTGACATGTTCCGCGGCCAGAAGACCGAATGAAGCCCATCGTACAGACTCCAATTGTTGGTGAACACGCGCCCTTCCACGCGGAGGCGTGCTGTCTGCCTCGTACCGGGCAGCGGAGTCAAAGCGAGGAACTGCGCGGAACTGATGTCACTCGAGAGGGCAAAATCCGCCGTCTCGCGGATGGACTCGACCGTGTCGGCGTCCGAACCGAGTACGAACATGCCGTGTGTCAGGATGCCGTACGAATGGAGCGCCGCCAGACCTCCGACGATGTCGTCGACGCTCTGGTGCTTGTTGAACGCGGCGAGTGTGTCGGGGTTCACGGATTCGAGGCCCAGGTAGACCCCCTCGCACCCAGCTTCCACCAGCAACTGGAGCAGTTCGTGGTCGGTCCGCCCGCCCTTGTGCACGGAATCGATCCTGATCTGAGCCGAGAAGGAGCTGTTCAAACGTTCTCGGATCATGCGGGCCAGCAGCGCCTTGGTGGCCCGCTTGGAGAGGATGAAGTTGTCGTCGTAGAAGAAGATGGGACGGCCGTCGGCTTGACGTATCGACTCGAGCGTGTGGTCCCAGGGGTTCGTGCGAGGCTTGCGGCCGAACATCATGATCACCGAGCAGAACTCGCAGTCATGCGGGCAACCGCGGGAAGTGAGGATCGGCCACGGATCGATCTTTTCGTGATTGCGTATCAACGACAGGTCGATGTGAGGGAGGCCGGCGAGCGACGAAAGGAGCGGCCGAGACGGGTTGTGGCGGTGGGCCCCCGACTCGTCGACCCACGACATGCCGGCCACGGTTCGGGCCTCGCGAGCGCCGAGGAGCACCTCGACCAACTCGAACATCGCTTCCTCTCCCTCGCCCCGCACCACGTAGTCCGCGAACTCGAGTGCCTCATCGGTCTCGAATGTCACATGGGGACCCCCCATCACGACCGGGATCCCGGCGGCACGAGCCCGCTCGGCATACGCGTAGGCCTTCATCGCCGTCGAGGTGATCGTGGAGACCCCGACGAGGTCTGAAGCGAAGATGGTGTCCCAATCGAGTTCGCCGAGCACCTCCACCTGCACGTTCACCTCGTGCCCGGCGTCGCGGAGCAGTGTGGCGATCAGGGGCAACCCAAGACGTACCTGCTTGACGAAGCTATAGATGTGGAATCCGGGCGGTGCCGGTTCGATCAGGCTGATTCTCACACGCGCTCCCATTCGCGACCGTCGTTGCTGTCATGCTTCCCGGTGAGGCTCGTGGCGGAACACCGGATGGCCAATATCCGACACTCTAGCAGGCTGCCGAAGAATGTCGCTCCGCCTTCAGAGTGCGATGGGCGGGCTCACACGTTCTTGGCAAAGCCTCCGCCTCGATCTCCGTCGGACGCGGGTCTAGGCCTCAATCGAGCGTGGGTGACGGCGAGTCGGACGATGGTGCGGGCGCCGGTGCGGACGTGGAGTCAGGGGTTCCCTGGGGTGGGGGCGGATCGGGCGGGCTTTCCAGGTCGGGAAGGATGACTCTGAAGATCGTCGCCGAATCATCGCTCACAAGCTCGACCGAGCCGCCGAGCACGCCGCTGATCTCGCGAACCAGCGGGAGGCCCAGGCCGAAGCCCTCCGTACGGAGGCTCGCACTCGCCCGATAGAAACGCTCGAACGCCTTCTCTCGCTCATCGCCCGTCATGGGGATACCCCCGTTCTCGACCTCCAATGTCAATCCCGTTGGCGCGACCTGAGCGCGCACGACGATCGGATCTTGGCCTCCGTACTGTGCCGCGTTGCGTAGGAGGTTCGCGATGATCTGCCGGAGCATGTCGGGATCAGACCCCACAGTTGCGCCTTCCGGCGGAGAGGTGGTCACCCTCACGCGACCCTCCCCCACCAGGCCGGCATCGACGAGACGCTCCACCTCTTCCGCCACCTGGGCTCCCACATCCACCCGCACCACCGAGGGACGGAACTCCCTCGAATCGAATCTTGAAAGCACGAGCAGGGCATCGACGAGACGCCGCAGCCGGCTCGACTCGCGGAAGATCGCCGCTGCGGACCGCCGGCGCTGCTCGTCTGACTCGGCCGTGCCGTCGAGAAGCGCTTGGGAGAACCCCTGTATGGAGGTGAGTGGCGTGCGGAGCTCATGCGCGGCCGACGCCACGAAGCCTCGCAGAGAGCCCTCGCTTCGCCGCACCTCGCGCCGCATGGTCTCGAGACCCGCGGCCAATTCGTACACCTCATCGGGATACGTTCCCGAGATAGGTTCGGAGTAGGAGCCGCCGGCCATAGCACCCGCGGCACGCGACAGGCGCTTGAGCGGCCGGTTCAACCAACCGGCAAGCAGCGCGCCCATGAGGATGGAGAACACCATGCCCACCACTCCCGAGATCACGAGGATGCGGAACAGGGCTCCCCTGTCGCCCACAGCGTCGGCGGTGGCCAGGGTTATCAGCACGAACGAGTCCTCACCTGTTCCCACGTCGACGGGGGCAGCCGCGACGATCAACCGAGCGTCGCCCGCGAGACGGAACGTGCTTGCAGAAGGACCACCGTCCGCAAGCTGGCGAGCCTCCTCGACCAAAGCATCCGGCGGCATACCCATCTGGCGACCAGGCCCCGCGTGCGCCACGAGGCGAGACCCGCTCACCACGAAGATGCCGGCGCCGGGAGGCAACACCTGCAGGTCGATGCGAAGAAGAGCGTTGAGCGCTCGCGTGGCGTCGAACGACTGCACCACCACCTGCTCACGCAGCGCCTCGACCTGTGCCGCCACCTCCTCAGCATGGCCGACCATGACTCCCTGCTGTTGATCGAGGACGTAGGTGCCCAGAAACCCGTAGAACAGGAGGCCCACCGCCACAAGAGTGAGTAGCGAGACGCCCACCAGAGCGAGAGAGATCCTCAGGCGGATGGAGCCACCCGCCGACTCAGGCCCTGTCGATCCGGGCCCTGTCGATCCGGGCTCTGTCGATCCGGGCCCTACCGATCCGAGTTCGCTCGAGCTCACTCGGGCTCGTCTCCTACCGCGGCTTCAGCCTCCGGGTCGACGCGATATCCGAGCCCCCAGACAGTTTGGACGATCGGCGCCCAACGCCCCAGCTTCTTGCGTATCTGCCGCACGTGCACGTCCACCGTGCGCGCATCCCCGTAGAACGAGTAGCCCCACACTTCTTCGAGCAGTCGCTCCCGGGAGAGGGCGATGCCCCGGTTCAGCAGGAGGTACTGCAGAAGCTCGAACTCCCGAGGCGTGAGATCAGTCCGGACTCCATCGACCCGCACGACTCGCTCCTCGGGTACTACTTCCACGCCCCCGAGAGTCAAGACGGATGTCTCCTCCGGCGGCGAGGAACGACGCAAGACGGCCCGCATCCGTGCGAGCAACTCCCCGGGATTGAACGGTTTGGTCATGTAGTCGTCGGCGCCGAGCTCGAGACCGAGGATCTTGTCCTGATCGGTGTCCCGGGCCGTGAGGACTATCACCGGCACCGCCGAGAACGTGCGCACGCGGCGAAGCACCTGGAGACCCGACCCGTCGGGCAACATGAGGTCGAGCACCACGAGAACGGGATCGTGGGCCTTCACGAGCGCCTCCGCGTCGCCGGCGGCCGCGGTGCTCACCACCCTGAACCCCTCCCTGCCCAGGTACAGCTCGAGAAGTTCGGAGATGGAGGCGTCATCCTCGACCACCACGACCGTGGAGCCTTCTGCCTCCTGCTTCGATTCCACCATGACTCCTCATACGTGTTGGCGTTCTGGGCACGGGCGACCCGCACGTCTCGCTTCCGGCCGCCGTGTACGTACTGTCAATCTTAGGGCCCGCCATAGCCTCGTGTCCACGAGCGCTCACAGCGAGTCCGTTCCGCGGTCTGGCGGGTACTCGGGCTCTTCGACGCAAGGATACCTGCCGCCCGGTGGACCGGGCGGCAGGCGGGGGGAGGGTTGTCGTCTATCCGGCCTCGAGTACCGTGACCGTGCTCTAGATGCCGGTCGAGCTGGTCTCCTCTGGTGTCGCGCCCGTCGTGCCGGTGGCGCTGGAGTCGTCCGCAGCGCCGCCCCGGAAACCGTCGGGGTAGTACTTCTCGATCAGATCGTGCACTTTCGTCATCGTCTCCCGAAGATCCTCGCGAGCTTGCTCGAGAGTGTCACGCTGTGTCTCAGCGGTCGCGTTGAGCGCGTCGAAGGCCTGCTGCTCCTCGGCGGTCATCTTCGAACGGGCCTCCTGCAGGAAGGCGTCTCTGCGCTCATCCATCTCAGCGCGACGCTCCTCCATGGCCTGCCGCATCTCTTCGGTGATCTCGCCGCCAGGACCGCGATGGCCGAAACCGCCCTGCTTCCCAAGCTTTTGACCCATGCCTTCTTCCCCGAACATGAACCCGCCGGGAGCCGCCGCTGCCACAGCCGCTCCGTCGTCCGCCGGGAGCGCCGTCTGATCGCCAACAGCCGCCCACGACACCGCGCCAAGCGCCAGCACGAGCATCGCGGCCGAGATACCAACGGCCCACTTGTGTCCGAATATCTTCTTCACTTGCCTTCACCTCCTCGGCCTCGAAAGACCTCTCGTCATGTGCTGCTTACCATCATCAGTGTGCCCGGCGATCGTGATGAGAGTGTGAGCAAACGCCTAAGATACGGACAAATGCATAGAGCGACCCCCGAGGGGGGTAGTCAAGGGTTGGTCGATCGAGGAGGCATGATGACGCCGGCAGGAGATAGAACGGAGCGCCGACAGGTGGAGCCCGACGACAGCACCCCGCGCCGCCTTCCGCTCGACGTAGAACACGAGCAGCTGGGTGCGAAGTTCAGCCCCTTCGCCGGATGGCGGATGCCGGTGATGTATTCCTCCATCATCGAAGAACACTTCCGCGTGCGCACCCACGCCGGCCTCTTCGATGTGTCCCACATGGGTCGCTTCCTGATCCGCGGTCACGACGCCCTTCGGACTGTGCAGAGGCTCGTGGCCACCGACATATCGGGTCTGCGGTCGGGGGAAGCGCGTTATACGGTGCTTCTCACGCCCTGGGGAGGCATCCGCGACGACCTCATCGTCTATCGACGAGACGACGGACTCCTCTTGATCGTGAACGCGGGCCCCGCCGAAGGGGACCGCACCTGGATCGAGGACCATCTCGTGGGCGACGCGACGCTGGACGACCTGACGGACATCACCTGCCTCTTCGCCCTCCAGGGACCGGACGCGCTCGAGGCGATCACATCCATCGCTTCGTGCGATCCCAGCGGCATCGCACCCTTCACCTTCGTGAACGCGTCAGTGGCGGGGGTAGAGGCCACCATCATGCGCACCGGCTACACCGGCGAGGACGGGGTGGAGTTGATGATGCAGCACACCGATGCTCTACGACTCTGGCGCGAGACACTCATCGCCGACCGCCGCGGAGACATCGCGCCCTGCGGTCTGGGCGCTCGGGACACGCTCCGTCTCGAGGCCGCACTCCTGCTCTACGGGCGCGACCTCGACCAGAGCACCGTGCCGTACGAAGCCCGTCTCGGCTGGCTCACTCATCTCGAGCGGGCCGACGGATCAGACTTCGAAGGCCGCGAAGCCTTGCTGGAAGCGCAGGCCCGGGGACCAAGCCGCCTCTTGGTGGGATTGGCCACCGACGTCCGCGCCATTCCTCGCACGGGAGACACGATCGTCGTGGAGGGCGAGGTGGTAGGCGAAGTCACCTCCGGGTCGCTCTCGCCGGTTCTCGGGCACCCCATCGCCCTCGGGTACGTGAAACCGGAGATGTCGGATGTGGGACGAACCGTCACCGTCGTCTCGAAGTCGAAGGCCATCCCGGCCCGCGTAGTCGACCGTCCTTTCTACAGGCGAGGAGTCACACCCATGCCCAAGTGGCCGCATAGGGGCGCCTCTACCCGACCTTCGGCGAAGGATGACCCCCGGTGAGTTACCTGCCTCATACAGACGCCGACCGCGCCGCGATGCTTCAAGTCATCGGCGTCGACTCAGTCGACGACTTGTTCACCACTATCCCCGCGGACCTTCGCACGTGCGTGCTCGACATGGCACCCGGTATCCCTGAGAGCGAACTGGCACCCAAGGTGACCGCTCTGGCGAACGCGAATCGCACGTACGGATCGCGCAGTTTTCTCGGCGCGGGCTGCTACCAGATCTACGTGCCGGCCGCGGTGCGCGCCCTCACCGCCCGTAGCGAGTTCGCGACTTCATACACGCCTTATCAGGCGGAAGTGAGCCAGGGCACGCTCCAACACATCTTCGAGTTCCAGACTGCCATCTGCGAGCTCACCGCCCTCGAGGTGGCGAACGCGTCCATGTATGACGGCCCTTCCGCGCTCGCAGAAGGAGCATTCCTGGCGGCGCGCCAGACGCGGCGCGACCGCATCGTGATATCCGCGGCCGTTCACCCGGAGGCCGCGGACGTGCTGCGCACCTACTCCTCGGGCCCAGGCCTGACCGTCGACGACGCCGCGATCGACCCGGTTACGGGTCGCACACTTCCTCCCGCACTCGAGGAACTCGACGGCGCCGCGGCCCTTGTCGTGCAGCAACCCAACTTCTTCGGCGTCGTCGAAGACCTAGCCCCACTCGCCGAAGCGGCGCACGCCGCCGGGGCGCTCCTGGTGGTGTCGCAAAGTCTGCTGGCTGCAGGGGTGCTTTCCCCCCCGGGCGAAGAGGGCGCCGACGTAGCCGTGGGCGACGTGCAGCCGATCGGCAACCCTCCCCAGTTCGGCGGACCATCCGCCGGGTTCTTGGCCTGCCGCGATCGATTCATACGCCAGCTGCCGGGCCGTCTCGTGGGACAAACACTCGACTCAGACGGTCGTGTGTGCTTCACCCTTACCCTACAGGCCCGCGAGCAGCACATACGCCGGGAGAAGGCCACGTCAAATATCTGCTCGAATCAAGCGCTGGCCGCGCTCGCCGCGACGATCCACCTCGCTCTCCTCGGACCCGTCGGCTTGCGAGAACTCGGTGAGGTCTGCGTGACTCGGGCCCACAGCCTCTACGATCGCCTCACGGGGATGGCCGGCTTCGAACCAGCGTTCGGCGGGACCTTCTTCCACGAGTTCGCGCTGCGAGTCACGGGTGGAGCGGAACCGTTCGCGGCCCGGATGCGACGCCTGGGCGTCGATCCGGGTGTCCCCCTGGGCCGTTTCCGACCCGAGTGGAGCGATCTCCTCCTGGTGGCGGTCACAGAAGCGAACAGTCCCACGGATCTCCTCGCGTACCTCGACGCGGCCCACGAGGTCATGGGCCCCCGAACAACCCCGGGCGAGGGGGGGCGACGATGAGCGCTCGTGTCTCCGTAGAGCCGAGCGGGCGCGGCACCGTCGTCGAGCCGCTCATATTCGACAAGAGCCGCCCCGGACATCGAGCGGCCGCGATCGAGGCGCCCGGAGTCGAGACCGCGACCGCCGCCGAACTCTTGGCGGGCGCAGCCCTGCGGCAGAGACCACCGGCCATCCCTGAGCTTGCGGAACCTGAGGTGGTGCGCCACTACACCCGCCTTTCGCACATGAACCACGCCGTGGATCTGGGCTTCTACCCGCTGGGCTCGTGCACGATGAAGTACAACCCCAAGATCAACGACGAACTCGCTGCCCTCCCCGGGTTCACTTGGCTCCACCCATACCAGGCCGAAGCGGACGTGCAGGGCATCCTTGAGTTGATGTGGGAGCTGGAGCAAGCGCTCCTGGCCGTGACGGGCATGTGCCGGGCCTCGCTCCAGCCGGCGGCGGGAGCTCATGGGGAACTGGTCGGCATCCTGATGATCCGCGCCTACCACCGCGATCACGGCGGCGCCGAACGCGACACCATCATCGTGCCCGATTCCGCGCACGGGACGAATCTGGCCACGGCGAAGATGGCCGGCTATCGAGTGGTCGAACTACCGAGTTCGAAGCGCGGTCTCGTGGATCTGGGGACGCTCGCCGAAGCTCTTTCGGAGCGCACCGCTGCGGTGATGCTCACCAACCCGAACACTCTCGGCCTCTTCGAAGACGACATCCTCGAGATCACCCGCTTGGCACACGAGGCCGGCGCGCTCGTCTACTACGACGGAGCAAACCTCAACGCGATCATGGGCAAGGCACGGCCGGGCGACATGGGTATGGACGTGGTGCACATGAACCTGCACAAGACGTTCTCGACCCCCCACGGGGGAGGCGGCCCGGGAGCCGGGCCGGTAGCGGTCTGCGCCCGACTGGAACCGTATCTGCCGACGCCCCTGGTCGAACGACGCGACGCGCCGGGCGCCGACGCCGACGGGCCGGCGGGCGCCGGCTTCCACTTGGTGGGAGACCACCCATCGAGCATCGGCAGGGTGCGCGGCTTCTACGGGAACGTGGGAGTGCTCGTGCGTGCCTATGCGTACATGATGCGCCTGGGGGGCAACGGGCTCCTGCGGGCCTCAGAGGACGCGGTCCTCAACGCCAACTACCTTCGCGTGAGGCTGCACGACACCTACGACGTGCCCTTCGACCGCATGTGCATGCACGAGTTCGTGGCATCCGCTTCGCGGCAGAAGCACACGACGGGGGTGACGGCGCGCGACATAGCCAAACGTCTGCTCGATTTCGGTATGCACTCCCCCACGGTGTATTTCCCGCTGAACGTGCCGGAGGCGATCATGATCGAGCCAACAGAGACGGAGAGCCGCGACACGCTCGATTCGTTCGTCGACGCGATGCTACGGATAGATCGGGAGTCTCGCGAGGACGCTGCGATCGTGCTCGAGGCACCGCACGTCACGCCGGTGCGTCGCCCAGACGAGACCCTGGCCGCGCGCGAGCCGGTGTTGCGCTGGAAGCCGGCGGCCGAATCCCCAGAGATCAGCTAGGAGCCCCCGAGCCCCCGTAGCGGCGTCACAAGGGCGTGCATCTTGCGCCACACGCCGCGACGAGGACAGCAGCGCCCGCCAACCGGCATCGAGCCGAGCGGCGAGCGCGGTGCCGTGACTCCGAGGATCAGATGTCGGTGTGATACTTGAACGACAGGCGTACCTTCGCCCGATACGCCACGACCTTGTCGTTCTCGATCTTCATGTCGAGCTCGGTCACCTCAGCTACGCGAAGGTCGTCGAGAGTCTCGCCGGCGAGTTCCACGGCCTTCTTCGCCGCGTCCTCCCAGGATGTGGTGCTGGTTCCGATTAGATCGATCAGCTTGTAGACGCTATCGGGCATTCCCTCTCCTTCCAAACGGGTTCGATGAGTGAGCAGCTTCTACCTCACGATGAAGCCCCCCAAACCGCGCGGGCTTGCCCGGAGCACGCCACCATGCTTTGATGCGATCACGCCGAAGGAGGCGCCCAGCCGCCGAAGGGAGACACGCGCGCCGAATGACCACCACGTCCGAGAGCCCTCCTTCAGAGAGACCCGGTACAGACACCTCCACGCCTGGAGGCCTCCCAGTCGACGAGCCACTACCCCGCGACGAGCCACTGCCCCGCGACGAGCCACTACCCCGCGACGAGCCACTGCCCCGTGACGGGTTCCTCTGGGGCGTCGCGACCTCGGCCTTCCAGACGGAAGGGGCTCCGACATCCGATTGGGCGCAGTGGAAGGTGGTCGATGCCGCGGACCAGGCCGTTCGGCTCCGCGGGGTGGGCCACCACGAGCGTACGGCGGACGATCTGGATCTGGTCTCTGAGCTCGGGCTCGGGGGGTACCGGTTCTCGGTCTCCTGGAGCCGCGTGGTCCCTCGACGCGGTGAATGGGTGCAGGACGAGGTCGATAGGTACGCGGACATCGCCGCCACGCTGCGGCGGCGAGGCATCGAGCCGGTGGTGACCCTGCACCACTTCACCGCCCCGGCTTGGTTGGCGGAGGAGGGTCTCGATTGGACCAAGGAAGCCTTCCTCGAGGAGTTCGTGGCGTTCGCCACGCGCATGGTCAAGGAGTTGTGCGGCACGGTGAGGATCTGGCTGACCCTGAACGAGCCCAACGTCCACGCGGCCGGCGGATACCTCGCGGGCATGACTCCGCCGGGGAAGTTCGGCCTTCGCGCGGCCCACCGAGCCCTGACGAACATGCTTCGAGCCCACGCCCGGTTGTACACCGTGATCCACGGTTCGTGCCCCGGCGCCATGGTGGGCATCACTCACAACATGCTCCCGTTCCACCCCGATCGCCCCGGGTCGTTCCTGGACCGTTGGGCCGCGGCCTTGCTGGACCGCCTCTACAACCGGAGCGTACTCGAAGCGTTCCGCACCGGACGCGTCACCTTGCGCCTCCTGCCGTTCGGACGCATCGCCGCGCTGCCACTCGTCGGTCGCCTCGACTTCCTGGGTGTCAACTACTACACGCGGGCGCACGTGAACTTCACGGAGTTCCACCCGAGAAGACCGGGCTATTTCTGGGAAGACCGCTCGGGCCGCGGCCTCACCGAGACCGGGTGGGAAGTGAGCCCCGAAGGCTTTGCGGATGTGCTGCTCACCGCCTCCTCGCTGGGCGTGCCGCTTGTGGTCACCGAGAACGGTGCCGCCGAGACAGATGACGATCGCAAGATCACCTACATGCGTAGCCACCTCGAGGTGGTGCGACGCTGCCGAGCGGCAGGCCTCGATATCCGCGGGTATTTCTGGTGGTCGCTCCTCGACAACTACGAGTGGCTCATCGGTCTCGGGCCCCGCTTCGGTCTCTATCATGTGGACTTCACGACCCTCGAGCGCACGCGCACGGCCGCCGCTGACGAGTTGGCCGCACACGCGGCGGACCGCTCTGCTACTATTCCCGGCGATATGGGAGAAAGATCGTCCACCTTGACCGACTCGTGAGTGCGTGAATCCCCCACCGTTCACCGAAATCCCCCGCTACGCTTGCTGAGATGACCGCATGACCCTCATCTTCGAGATCCTACTGACGGTTTCGCTTGCGTTCTGCTGCGCACAGCTCGTGGCCTCCTGGCTCCACCGCCGCCCGAGCTACAAAGGCCGACCTGCCACACCTCGAGCAGCGGCCGCATCGCTGCCGCCCGTGTCGATTCTCAAGCCTCTATGCGGCCTCGACGACGGGCTCGCCGATAACCTCGAATCGTTCTGCAGACTCGACTACCCGTCGTACGAGTTGATCTTCTGCCTGCAAGACCCGTTGGACGAGGCACTCCCGCTCGTGCGTGAGTTGCGCACGCGTCACCCCGACATAGACATCTCGATCATCGTGGGCGACTACCGCGGCGCGCTCAACCCCAAGGTGGCGAACTTGATCCCCGGATACCGGATCGCGCAACACGGACTGGTGCTTGTGAGCGATGCCAACGTGCGCGTCGCCCCCGGATACCTTCGTGAGGCGGTCTCCCATCTTGATGACCCGAGGGTAGGGCTGGTCAGCCATCTTGTGCGAGGCACGGGGGCGGGCTCACTCGGTGCGGCCCTCGACAACGGATATCTGAACGGTTTCGTGTTCGGATCCGTGTCGCTGCTGGATCGCTTTGGAACGAGCTGCGTGATCGGCAAGTCGATGCTGATGAGACGAGTGGACCTTGAGCGGATCGGTGGGTTCAAGGCAGTGCAAAGCTTCCTGGCCGAGGACTTCATGCTGGCCACGCTCTTCAAACAAAGCGGACTGCGTGTCGTGATCTCACCGATGCCCGTCGATCGCGTGTGCGAGAGCCAGAGCATGCGTGGCTTCCTGCGCAGATACATCCGTTGGAATGCTATGCGACGCGCCGTCTCGCGTCCCGCCTACGCCCTCGAGCCGCTCACCAACCCCACGCTGCTCGCCCTCGCCCTCATCGGTGTGGCCGTTGCCACCGGTGAGGTCACAGACCGCACCTTGGTCCTCTCCGGATCGGCGTTGGCCGCGAAGATGGCTCTCGACGCGGGCTTGGCTACTCTGCTTGGCGCGACGCCAAGGATCAGGGAACTGCCGTTGACGGCAGTGCGCGACCTGCTGCTCGTCTGGGCGTGGATAGCCGGATATCTCACCAGGGGTATCAAGTGGAAGGGCGCCACGCTCTCTATCGCCCGCGACACGCGCCTGGTCTCTCGCGACCCGTTCCAGCACTTGGAAGAGCCTGCTACGCACTCGGAAGTGGTCGCCGCCACCGAATAGACCGCCGCGGGCGCCACCCGGTCGCCCCAGCCCCGACACAGGCCCTTCGCGGAACCCCTTGCCGTCAGAAGCCCGACGAGACTCCCAGAGCCCCGAACAAGAGTGAGGGGATGACACCGAGAAGAAGGGTCAGCGCGACCGCGGCCCCGAGCGCGAGCCGCTGTCCCCATGACCCTCGATTGGCCGGCGTCGTCGGAACGGATCCACCGCCACGATCGAGTCCGTCGGCTGCATCGAGCCCCCCGACCGGTTCAGGATCGCCGACAGGCGCACGATCGTCGACCGCATCCCCGAAGTACATCAGCCTGATCACGTTGCCGTAGTACCCGAACGACATGGCGCTGTTCAGCACCCCGGCCACCGCCAGCCACACCAACCCACCTTCGATCGCGCCCAGGAACACCGAGAACTTCCCCCAGAACCCCGCGAAGAGCGGCACACCGATCATCGAGACCATGAAGACACTCATGGCCGCAGCCAGGAGTGGCCTGCGCCGGCCCAGACCGCGCAGATCGGCGAGCCTGTCACCGAGGCCCTCCCTCAACAACATCGCCACGACCAAGAAGGCCCCCAGCGCGGCTGCGCTGTAGGCCGCGAAGTACACGACGGCACCGTCCATACCACGCGAGCCTCCACCGGCCAGACCCACCAGCGCGTAGCCCGCGTGGGCGATAGCCGAGTACGCGAGAAGACGAGGCAGACGGGTCTGTCGGAACGCGCCCAGGTTCCCCCACAACATCGTGAGCAGCGCGACCCCGGCGAGGGCCGCCGTCCAAGCCCCGCTCAGAGCAGTGAGACCCTCGAGCACACGAACCAGAGCGACCACCGCCGCCAACTTCGGTCCGACCGCCAGGAAGGCCGCCACCTCGGGGTGCGACACCTCGAAGGCATCAGGGAGCCATTGGTGGAAGGGGAAGGCGGCGAGCTTGAATCCGAACCCCACGAGCACGAGAGCGATACCTATGATCAGCATGTTCGACGCGACCACCTCGACGCCAGGGGGCAACCGCACCGAACCGGTGCTTCCGTAGACCAAGGAGAACCCGAAGAGGAGCACAGCCGACGCGAACACGCTCAGGAGGAAGTACTTGAGCGCCGCCTCGAAGCTGCGTCGATCCTCGGCGCGGAACGCGACGAGCGCGAACGTGGGGATGATCGCGAGTTCGATGCCCAGGAAGACGACGATCAGGTTGCCCGCGGAGGCCAACACGGAGGCGCCGCCCAAAGAAAGGTAGAGCAGCACGTGGAAGTCGCCCCCATCGGCGCTCGATCCGACCGAATCGAGGGCGGCGAGCGTCACGAGAGCGCCCAAGGCCAGCAAGACGATGTCGCTGAAGATCGAGTACCGGTCGACCACCAGGGCGCCGTCCATGAACGCAGCCGAGCGTCCGATTCCCACGGCGGCCACCACGGCACCCACCGTCAGAAGCGCGACGGTGGCAATGATCAGTCCGCGCCGAGCGCGTCCAGGGGCGAGTGAATCCAACATCAGGGCGAGCATCACAGCGACAGCTATGGCCCCCTTGGGGAAGAGCAGCAGCACGGCCTCCATCACGACACGGCCTCCATCACAGCAGCCCCAAGGCAAGGGCCGCGACCACGATCGCCCCTACGGCCATCGCGGCCAAGTAGTCTCGCACCTCGCCCGACTGCAGGCGCCGCACCAGGCCTCCGGCCGCAACCACCGTGCGCGCGAGCCCATCGACCACGCCGTCGATGACGCGGGCGTCCACCCGCCGCGACGCGAAGCGACTCACGGAGACGAAAGGCCCGATCACGACACGGGAGTAGAACTCGTCGACCAGATAGCCGCGCGCTACCACGCGATAGAAGCCTCCGAGGGTACTCTCCATCCGGGCGTCGAAACCCAGACCACCGACGCGGCCGGAACGGCGACCATACGCCAGCCACCCCCCTCCCACGCCCGCGAACCCGGCGAGCGTCGCCACCCACGGAAGCCAGGCTGGCGCATCGTGGGCCGCCCCGGCACCGGCTACCTCAAGGCCCAACAGGTCCTGGAGAGGTCGGCCGAGGAATTCCGCGCCCGCGAACCCGGCTACCAGCGAGGCCCCTCCGAGCACCACAAGAGGCAGGCTCATAACCCACCCGGACTCCTTCACTCCAGACCAGACGCCCTCACCGCCCGCGTCCGCGACATCCGGCGGGTGCGCCGCGGCGCTCGCCGGGCCGGCCGGCGGGGCGAGCGAGGATTCGGGGGCGTCTGCCGGCTCCGGCCCGAAGAACACCAGGAAGAACAGCCGTGTGATGTAGAACGCGGTGAGGAAGCCCGCCAGAAGGAGCAGGCCGAGCAGGACCGGATGATGCTCGGCCAGCCCGGCCAGCACCTCCTCTTTGCTCCAGAATCCCGCGAACGGGGGGATTCCGGCGAGGGCCAAGCCGCCCGCGGCGAAGGTCCAGGCGGTGACCGGCATGCGTCGTGCCAGGCCACCGAGTCGCGCGACCGTCTGACGGCCGGTGGCATGGATCACACTGCCGGCCCCCAGGAACAGCAGGGCCTTGAACCAGGCGTGCGAGAACAGGTGGAAGATGCCGGCGGAGGGAGCACCCGCCCCGAGCGCGGCCATCATGAAGCCCAACTGGCTGATCGTAGAATATGCGAGCACCTTCTTGATGTCCGACTGCACGACGGCGATGGACGCCGCCATCAGGGCGGTGAAGGCGCCTACATACGCCACGACGTCGAGCGAGACAGGGGCCGCTTCGAAGAGCGGGTAGGCCCGCGCCACGAGATACACTCCGGCCGCCACCATGGTGGCGGCATGTATCAGTGCCGAGACCGGCGTGGGACCTTCCATCGCATCGGGCAGCCACACGTGCAGAGGGAACTGCGCAGACTTGCCCACCGCCCCGGCGAACACCAACAGGGGCACGGCGACCGCCCAGGCGCCTGGGAACCCGGGCTCAGCGGCCCACGCGAAGACCGCGTCGTAGTCGAACGACCCGGCCTGGGACACGATCGCGAACACCGCCACGAGCAACCCGAGGTCGCCTACCCGCGTGGTCAAGAAGGCCTTCTTGCCCGCCGCGGCAGCTTCCGGGCGCTGGAAGTAGTACGAGATCAGCAGATAGGAGCTGGCGCCGACGAGCTCCCAGGCCACGTAGAGCAAGAAGAAGTTGGCGGCCAGCACGAGCAGGAGCATGGCCGATGTGAACAGCGAGAGTTCGGCGAAGTAGACGGTGGCGTCGCGATCGCCGTGCATGTAGCCGATCGAGTAGAGGTGCACCAGGAGGGCGACCGTCGAAACGACCAGCGCCATCACCGCCTGCAGGCCGTCCAGTCTCAGGCTGAACGGCACCTCGAGCCCCCCCACCTCGAACCACACGGCGCGAAGCACCGGAGCCTCTCCCCCGTGGACGGCGAACAGGCCGACAAGCGCCAGAACGAACGCGGTGAAGGTTCCTGCCACGGAGATCCAACCTGCGAGAGATCTCAGACGGAGGGAGGCGGTCTCATCCAACCTCGACGTGACCGCGCCACCCGCGAGGAGCGCCACACAGACCAGGAGCGGCGCGGCGAACATGGCAACGAGGAGTCCGGCCATGCTGGTCAACCTTTGAGGAGGTCGATGGTATCCACGTCGGTGCTGCCGAAGCGTCTGTAGACCGCGAGCACGAGAGCCAACCCTATGGCAGCCTCACACGCCGCGATGCCGATACCGAACAGGGCGAACACCTGCCCGGTCATCGCTTCCGGCTCGTACAGACGAGAGAACGCCACAAGGTTGATGATCGCGGCGTTCATCATGATCTCCACCGAGACGAGTAGCGAGATGGCATTCCGCCGGGTGAGCACACCGAACACACCTATGGCGAAGAGCACCGAAGACAGGGTGACGGCGGCCGTGGTCATCGACGTTCCCTTCTCACGATGACGAGCGCAGTGATCACCGATGCCAAGAGGATCACACCGATAAGCTCGAACGACCAGAGTTGAGAGCCCAGGAGCGCCCGCCCCAGGGCGTCGACGGCGTCATCCGTGCCGGCTCCCACCGAGGGGAGGTCGGTGGTAAGAGAACCCCACAGCACCCCCGCTCCTATGACATACGAGAGCGCGGCGCCCAGAGCCGGCCGATCGATCGCCGCCATGGGGTGCCGCACGCCCGACGCCGACAGCATGAGGGCGAACAGCATGAGCACGACAATACCGCCTACGTACACGAATATCTGTACGACGGCGAGGAAGTCGGCCGCAAGCAGGTAGAACTCGCCCGCCACGGCGGTGAGGAAGGCCCCCAGCGCGATGATCGACCGCAGGAGCGAGCGCGTCGCGACCGCGAAGAGGGCGCCGCCGGCCGCGACGATCCCGAACGCCACGAAGAGCAGCTGTTCGATGTTCTGGGACTCGGTCACGAGCCGAGCGCCCGCATGATGAGGGCCGCAAGCACGAGGTTCGCGAGCGAGGCCGGCAGGAACACCTTCCACGCAAGCCGCATGAGTTGGTCGGCGCGGAAGCGCGGCAGCGTGAAGCGGATCCACATGCCGATGAACAGCAGTGCGGCCGTCTTCACGGCCAGCCAGACGATGGGCGGAAGAAGCGGGCCGTTCCCGCCGCCGAGGAACAGCACGGCACCGAACGCCGCGGCCGCGAAGAACCCCGCGTACTCGGCGAGGAAGAACAGCGCCCAGCGGAATCCCGAGTACTCGGTGTGGTATCCAGCCACGAGCTCAGACTCCGCCTCGGGCATGTCGAAGGGCAGGCGGTTGATCTCGGCCAGCGAGGTGACGCAATACAGGAAGAAGCTGAAAGGCAGAAGCACCGCGTATGGCACCGTGGCCTGGGCGTCGAGCACGTCCACGGTGCTCAGGGAGCCGGCAAGCATGACCACGGTGACCACTGTGAGGCTCCGCGGGATCTCGTAGCTGATGAACTGGGCCGAGGAACGCAGCCCCCCGAGGAACGAGTAGTTGTCGTAGCTGGCCCACCCCGCGAGGAGAAGGCCTATCACGGTCACGCCGGGGATGGCCAAGAAGTAGAGCACCCCCACGTTCAGGTCGCGCATCACGAGCGGGGCGCCGAACGGTATCACCGCCAGAGAAAGAATCGCGGGCACCGCCACGAGCAGCGGGCCCAGCCGGAAGGCAGTCGCGTCCGCGCGGGCGGGGCGCACGTCTTCCTTCATCACCAGCTTTATCATGTCGGCGATGGTCTGCAGGGCTCCATGAGGGCCGGTGTGCATCGGGCCGACTCTGCCCTGTATTCGCGCCGACACCTTGCGCTCGGCCAGCACGAGCCCGGCCGTGAGCGCCCCGACGATGGTGAAGGCCGCCGCGCCCCAGAGCAGGCCGGCGGCGAACGTGAGCGGCAAGCTCATCTCCACACCAAGGCCCCCTTGCGCCACGCGTAGAAGAGACTGAGCGCGACCAGAGCCACGAATGCGCCGACCTCGGCCAGCCCAAGCCACCCGGCGTCACGCAAGATCGGAGCGACCGCGAACAGCAGGAGAGTCTCGACCTCGAACACGATGAAGACCAGGGCGAAGTTGTAGTAGGCCATGTGGAAAGGTCGACGCGGGATGCTGGCTTGCGGCATACCCGACTCGTAGGCCTCCGCCTTCAGCACCTCGGGGTAGCGTGGGCGCAGCCACCCGAAGGCGGCGAGGGTGACCAGGGGAATGGTCACGACTGCTAGAGCGAAACCAAGCAGGAATAGCACGTCTGAAAGGTACGCCCCGCTCAATCCTACCCTCCCTCAGTCGACGCCCCTGGCTTGCCTACCCCGAAGCCCGTGGGCATAATCAAGATCGAGGCCGGGCAGTGCCTCTCCAACCCCTGCCGGTCACGTCTCGCGGAGGCGGTTCGGTTCCGCCCTAGGTATTCCATACTACCGGACGAGACTATGCACGAGGGTACCGCGCGGGAACCGCGCAGTGGGCGTCACCTCTCCCCCCGTAGTATCCTTTGAGAGCGGGAAGGTCTGCGGGCCGCTTGTTGTTTCGGGGGTGCCGCGAACGGGCACGGCAGACCAACGACCTGGCCGAGGATGGCGCACGGACAAGGCAGGGTGAGACAGATCGCGGATTCCGACACAGACGGCAACGCCCCGACCCCGCCCCGCCGGTGGATCGACCACGGGGCGATCGTCCCGCTGAACCACCCGGAGCACCGGGAGTTCGGACCGCTCCTCGTGGCTCCGGGCGCCGTGCTCCACTCCGCGCAACAGATGATCTCGTGGGCGCGCTCCCATTCGCTCTGGCAGATGATGTTCGGACTCGCGTGCTGCGCCATCGAGATGATGGCTGCCAACGCCTCCCACTACGACCTCGATAGGTTCGGCGTCATGCCTCGTGGGTCACCCCGGCAGTCGGATCTTCTCATCGTCTCAGGCACGGTCACCTACAAGGTGGCCCCCATGGTGGAACGGGTCTACTACCAGATGCCGGAGCCGCGCTGGGTCATCGCCATGGGCGACTGCGCCACCGCCGGAAGCCTCTACTACCACGACGGCTACAGCGTGGTGAAGGGTGTGGACCAGGTGATCCCGGTCGACGTATACGTGTCGGGCTGCCCGCCGCGGCCCGAGGCGCTCATCGACGGCATCCTCGAGTTGGAGCGTGTGATCCGCGGCGAGGCCGAGGGCGACCACCCGTGAGCGCTGTCCCTGTTCCGGGCATCGGTTCGAAGCCGGCGGTCGGTGCGCGCGAGGAGGCACGCCATGCGTTCGTGGCGGCGGCGCGCGATCGGCTCGGCGCCGCGCTTGTGGGCTATCACGACTCGCGCGACGGCGCGGTCTGCCTCATCACCCCCGCTTCGGGATACCGAGCCGCGGCCGAGTTCATCCGATCTCAGGGCATCGACCGATTCGACTTCCTCACCTGCGTCGACTGGCCCGCTCACTTCACCCTCACGCTCCAGGCCTACTCGTTCGAGACCAAGCTGGTCACCCGCCTCTCGATCCGGATCCCTCGTGACGACTTCGCGGTGCCCACGATCACCGACCTTTGGTTCCTCGCGGATTGGGAAGAGCGGGAGGTGTTCGATCTCTTCGGGCTGAACTTCGCCGGTCATCCCGACCTCAAGCGGATCCTCAACCCCGAGACCTGGGTGGGACACCCCCTTCGCAAGGACTACGCGGACCACGTGGATATCAAGCGGCCGGAGTACTTCTGACACATGACCCGCGACCACTTGCCACCCGACCCCGCACGCACCGCCACCGGCGCCGGTCCCCCGGCCGGAACCGGCCCCGCGTCCATCGCTCCCGAGCACCTGATCCCGGAAGGGGAATACGCGGCGCCCGAGGACGTTCAAGACTTCCTGATCAACATCGGGCCGCACCACCCCGGAACCCATGGCGTGATGCGCATGGTCACGCGACTCGACGGCGAGAAGGTCGCGGGTCTCGACGTGCGCATCGGCTACATGCACCGCTCGCTCGAGAAGATCGTGGAGAACCGCAGCTACCACCAGGTGATCGCTTTCACCGATCGCACCACCGACTACCTGGCCGCCATGCACAACGACTGGGTGTACTGCCTGGCCGCCGAGAAGCTCATGGGCATCGAGGTGCCCGAGCGTGCGGAGCACCTGCGCGTGATCACAGGTGAGATCAACCGCATCACCAGCCACCTGATGTCCGTGGGGGCCCTGGGTCTCGACAGCGGGGCAACCTCCTACTTCCTGTGGTGCTTCAACGCGCGGGAGCGCCTCGTGCAGCTGCTCGAGGAGATCAGCGGAGCGCGGCTCACCTACGTCTACCTCCGACTGGGGGGAGTGATCTACGACGCACCCCCGGGCTGGACGGATCGCGTGCGCGAAGGCGTGCGTGGGGTGATCGACGAGCTGCCGAGTTACCGAACCCTGTTCCACGACAACTACATCTGGCACGAGCGCTCCAAGGGCATCAGCACGCTCTCCCACGACGAGGCCATGCGCATCGGTGCCCAAGGCCCGGTGCTGCGGAGCACGGGGATACGCTGGGATCTTCGACGCGACATGCCGTACTCCATCTACGACCGGTTCGACTTCGATATACCGGTCGGGACGACGGGCGACGTGTACGACCGTACCGAGGTACGCTTCCAGGAGATCGTGGAGAGCGCCAAGATCATCCACCAGGCGATCGAGGACATGCCCGCCGGGCCGATCCTGGCGAAGCGGGTGCCGCGCCTTCCCACGCCCGACCCGGGGGAAGCGTACGCCCGCCTCGAATCCCCGCGCGGGGAGATCGGCTGCTATCTCGTGAGCGACGGCGGCATGAAGCCCTATCGCATGAAGTGGCGGGGCGCCTCGTTCCACAACGTCGCCATGCTGCCCGCCCTCTCCGTGGGCTACACGCTCTCGGATCTGATCAATATCGTGGGCACGATAGACCCCGTGATGGGAGACGTGGACCGATGAGCCTGGGCGACCTCGTCAGACCGTGGGTGGGCATCGTCAAGGGCCACGCCGAGACCATGAAGCGCATGGTCTCACCGCCGGTGACGCGCATGTATCCCGGCGAACCGGCACAACTCTCCCCCCGTTGGCGGGGCCCGCTTCGCCTGCGCGGCGTCATGGATCACGAGCCACCACCCATCACAGACGCCCCGCCGCTCGAATTCAACGACCTGATGACCGGGCTCCACGACGAGCAGCGCATCGCCCCCTGCCAGGGCGGCTGCCCAGCCAATGTGGACGCCCGCGGGCAGAACGCGCTCGTGGCAGCCGGACGCCATATCGAGGCCTACAACATCGTGCGCCGGCGCAACGTGCTGCCGGCGGTGCTGGGCTACGTATGCAACAACCCGTGCGAGGATGTCTGCCGCCGCTCGTATCTCGACGACCCCATCGCCATCCGACAACTCCATCGGGCCTGCTACGAAGTGTACGACCGCGAAGTGCGGTACCCCGGCCATCTCGCCAGCTTGGTGCACCGTTCCGAGCACGTGGCCATCATAGGCGCCGGCCCAGCCGGGCTGGCGGCCGCCTATGACCTGGTGCAGATGGGGTACCGCGCCACCATCTACGAGCGCGAGCAGATCGCCGGGGGACTGCTGGTGACCAGCGTGCCCCTCTACCGCCTCGACCGCGAGGTGGTGGCCAAGGAGATCGGCGACCTAGCGGAGCTCGGTGTGGAGTTCAAGTTCGGCGTGACGGTAGGGAAGGACGTGACGCTCGAGCAGCTCCGAGCCGACCACGACGCCGTGATCATCGCCGTGGGCTACTCCGGCGGCCGTGTGCTCCCGCTCCCCGGCCACGACGCCGAAGGCGTCTGGTCGGCGATCGACTTCTTGTACGAGTACTGCATGGGGAAGAAGCCGAAGGTCGGCCCTCAGGTCGTGGTGATCGGCGGAGGCGACGTAGGGTGCGACTGCTCCCGGAGCGCCCTGCGTTGCGGAGCGACAAGCTCCACACAGGCGCACGTCGAGACGCGGGAGGAGATGCCCGGACAGGAGATCGAGGTGTCCGGAGCGATCGAGGAAGGGGTGATCCTCCTCTCATCCTGGGGCCCCGACGAAGTCCTTGTGGAAGAGGGCGCGGTCGTGGGCGTCCGCTTGAAGAAGGTGCTCTCGCGCTTCGACGCGACGGGCAAGTGGGATCTTCAGTATTCCGACGAGTCCACGGTCATCCCGTGTCAGACGGTCGTGTTCGCGGTCGGCCAGCGCTTGCAACTCGACTTCCTCGAGGGGTCAGGCGTGGAGTTCGACAACTTCGGCCGCCCCGTCTGCGACAAGACGACCGGCGCGACCGCGTTGCCCGGCGTGTTCCTGGCAGGAGACCTGGCAATGGGCCCGAAGACCATCATCATCGCCATCGGTCAAGCCCACGAGGCCGCCATCTCCGCGCACCGCTACATCCAAGGCGAGAGCCTCGACCATGAGCGCCGTCCCCCGGTCCATCCGTCCGAGTACTACCTCGAGAAGATGTACGCCCCCACGCCTGCGGACTTCGAATGGGCCGGCCCTGGCGGTCGCCGGGTGCACATGCCTGAATCGGAACCGAGGAAGCGCATCCGCACCGGTGGTCAGGTGGAGCTCGGCTGGCCCAAGGGCGACGACCACGCAGAGGCGATCCGCTGCATGCGCTGCCAGACCCAGGTGTGCGTGGCGTGCACCATGTGCGCCCGCGTGTGCCCGGACAACTGCATCGACGTGCAAGGGTACGACACGGGCTACGAGAGGCGCGTGGAGCGCTACGACTTCGTTATGGAGTGGTGTTGCTTCTGCGGGTTCTGCCAGGACGTATGCCCCACTCAGACGCTGAGCCTGTCGGCCTCGTTCGACTACTCCACGCGATCGCGCCGCGACCTCTTCTACGACCGCGAGAAGATGCTGCGCGAATTCACTGCGCCCGATGAACTCCCCAACAAGGACGGCCTTCCGTGACGGGGGCTGACAACAAGATCATCACCAAGGCTGCCGCGGAGACCGCTTTCGAGGACGCCGCTACTGGCGGCGCCGGCGACGACCGTCGGCGGGACTACAGGGCCCTTCGCAGGAAGGCCCGGCGCACCGTGCGGCTCCAGCGGGCTGCCGCCGTCGCCTTCGCCCTTCTCATCGTGTTGGCGGCACCGGCCTCAGGGTTGAGCGCCTCGGACCTCGTTTCCGTCGATGGCGTCGTGGCTCAGATCGGGCCGGATACGACCCTCGCGCAAGTCACAGGTCTCCGTGATCTCTCGATCCGCCCGGGGTCCAACCATGACGTCACCGGCGACGTCATGGTGCCGGGCGGCGGCGGACCCGGGTTCGTCCTGGTGAATGGAGCGCCGTTCCCGCTCGACGGCGTCATTCACGCCGGAGCGACGATCACCGGCCGGCACGGCTCGGACCGCACGGAAGGGCTGGAACGCGAAGAAGAGGGGATCTCTTACGCCTATGAGATCCAGGGAAACGGCCCCGTGGTCACCCAGGTACGCGAGGGGAAGCCCGGGCTCGAGGAGCGGTTCCACGGCGAACGCAGCGCCGCACCCATCGCGACCTTCGTGCTTCGTGAAGCTGAGCCAGGCCTCCTGCAGCGCACCAGCGCCGTGCCCGAGGGCCGGCGTGCTGTGGCCCTCACGTTCGACGATGGGCCGAGTGAGTACACCGTTCAGATACTCGCCGTCTTGGAGAAGAAGGGGGTGCCTGCGACCTTCTTCTGGATAGGCAAGGTCGCCGCCTCGTACAAGTCGGTGACGGCGAACGCTCGGGCTGCAGGGCACGCGGTCGAGAACCACACGTGGGGTCATGCCGATCTCACCAAGCTCTCGGGCGAGGGACTGAGTGCCGAGATAGCACGAGGCGCCGCCGCCATCGGCGGGGCGCGCCTCCTACGACCTCCGTACGGCGCCAACAACGCGGTGGTCACCGCGGAGGCGGCGCGGCAGGGGCAGAGGATCGCGATGTGGAGCGTGGACACACTGGACTGGAAGATCCGCGACGCGGCGTCGATCACGTCGCGCGTCAAGTCCGCTGTGAAGCCGGGAGCAGTGATCCTCATGCACGACGGCGGGGGCGACCGGTCGCAGACGGTGGCCGCACTCCCGGGGATCATCGATTGGCTCCTCGAGAGCGGCTACTCGTTGACGACGATCCAGGCGATACCAACCGGTTAACCAACATCGCCGCGCTCCGCAACCTCCTATCCGGCGCCGCCAACCGCCGACAGACCCTGGTTTTCACTCCACCAGCCTCGGGTACCAGCCGAGAAGCCGACGGAACGACGCCCGTGAGAAGGAGCAGCATGCACGTGTGGAGCAAGATGCAGCGAGGTCTGCCCCTGGTGGTTGTGCAAGGAGAGATCGACCACGGGAACTCCTCCGATCTGCAGACCGAGATCGACAAATACCTGCAACAGGGTGAGACCAAGCTTCTACTTGACCTCACCGACGTGACGTACATCGACTCGGGCGGGGTTTCGGTGCTTCTCTCCACGGTCAGGAAGGTGAGAGAGCGCGGTTGGCTCGGGGCGATCCGGCCCAATGCCGATGTGCGTCGTCTCATCGAGATCGTGGGCCTCAAGGCCGACAACGGGTTCCGCATCTTCGACGACGTGAACTCCGTGGAGGCGCCGACCGCTTCGGCGGCATCCACGCAGCCCCTCGCGCACGAAGACGCGGAGACAACCGCTCCTTGAATCTCGACGGTCAATCACAGTGCCGTCGCCTGACGGTCTCACCCGACCCCGCGCGGCTCACCGAGATACGCCGGTTCGTAGAAGACGTCGGCCAGGAGTTCGGTCTCGACGGCGAACGTGTCTTCGACCTCAAAGTCGCCGTGTCGGAGGCATGCGCGAATGCCGTCGAGCATTCGGGTGGGCAGCACCACCCCCTCGAGGTGTGTGCTCGGTTCTATGATGATCGATTGGTTTTCGAGATCAGCGACGGCGGCGATTTCCGTTTGCCGGGCGCGCGACGCAACGCCCGCAGAGACGACCGCGGCCTCGGGTTGCCCCTGATGGTCGCGCTCATGGACGAGGTCCGCATCGCGAAGATGCGCGGCGGCGGAACGACCGTCCACCTCTCGCTCTACCTCTGAGGCCCCCGCGGCGGCCCAGCCGCTCCGAGGGGGGTGTCCGGTTGGGAGCCATCACCGCGCACCAACGAGGTCAAGACCCCAGCGAAACATATGACCGCAGCCAGCCAGAACGCGTCGTGCGCGGCCCCGAGAAAGGCCTCGGCGCTCGCAGCTTCGGGGGCCAACGACTTGGCGATCTCCCCCAGGTGGTGCGGCTGCCTCACGGCGAGGGTCACCGCCGCCAAGGAGATCCCCAACACCATCCCGATGTTCCTGGCGCTGGCGACCATGCCCGACGCGATACCCAGCCGATGGCGAGGAACACTCCCCATCATCGCGCTCGAGTTGGGCGACTGGAAGATCGCCATCCCCACGCCCACCGTCAGCAGACGCAGGAGGATGCCCAGCACCCCGGTATCCACGCTCAGCGTCACGAACGAAGCCACACCGACCGTGCTCACCAGGAGACCTACGGTACTGAGCACCCTTGAACCGATCCGGTCGCTCCATGCCCCCGACACGGGCCCGAGCAGAGCCATGGCGGCCGGTATCGGCGTCAGCAGCAGCCCCGCGTACGCGATAGGCAATCCCCGCACCTCAAGAAGATAGAAGGGCATCAAGAAGAGCACGGCTGCGATGACCACGTAGCTCGCGAGCGCGCTCACCGTCGCCGCGCTGAAGATCCGTATGCGGAACAGCCCCAGATCGAGCACCGGCTCCGACACGCGAGACTCCACGATCACGAAGGCGGCCATCCCCACGGCGGCCAGGCCGATCAGGGCGATCACCCGTGTCGAACCCCAGCCCCACTCCTGTCCACGCGAGAGCGCCAGCAAGAGCGGGAACAGGGCGACAAAGGACAGGATGGCGCCAAAAGGATCGAATCGCTGCCCCTTAGGCGAGTCCAACTGCAGGATCCTCGACGCCAAGATGAACGCGGCGACGCCGATCGGAAGGTTGATCAGGAACACCAGCCGCCACCCGCCGGCGGCGATCAGAAGCCCGCCGAGCGTGGGCCCCACGGCCAGCCCCGCCGATACCGATATCCCAACCAGACCGAGCGCCTTCCCCCGCTCCCGAGCGGGGAACACCTGGGTGATGATAGCGGGGCCTACTGCGAACAGCATCGCTGCTCCCACCGCCTGTACCGCGCGGAAGGCCACGAGCGCCCACACGTTCCAGGCGAGCGCACATAGGGCGGAGCCGACCACGAAGACCGCGAACCCGCTCAGGTAGAGGGGCTTCAGCCCCACGATGTCCCCCAGGCGCCCGAAGGTGAGGAGGAGCGTACTCACCGTGAGCAGATAGGCGACCGCCACCCACTCGACGGTGGTGACGCCCACGCTGAAGTGTCGGGCGAGGGTCGGGAGTGCAAGGTTGACCACACTGCCGTCCAGTGGACCCATGAACGTGCCCACCATGACGGTCGCAAGAACTGTCCACTTCACCCGATCGGGCCGCGGGCGCCCTTGAACGTCGCCCGGGTCGGATGGCGGAGTATCGGCGGGCGGTTGCCGCGAGACGTCACCGGACGCCGGCGGGCCCCCGCCGCTCACGATGAGCCCGAAGCGGGACCCCGGCGAACGACGATGGACCTCTCCCCCGCGGAACGCACCCGGCCCACCAGCGCCGCGGCGGGGGTGCCTCGATCGCGCAGGTCGGCGATCAATGCGTCCGCACGGTCGCTCGGCACGGCGATCAGTAGGCCACCCGAGGTCTGGGCATCGGCAAGGAGCAGGCGTTCGTACTCGAGCAGGTCGTCGGCCCACTCGACTTCCGGCCCGACGAAGGCCAGGTTGCGTCGGGTGCCGCCGGGCACCACGCCGGCTTCGGCCAGCGAGCGAGCGTCCTGCAACCAAGGCAGGGAGTCGGCCCAGATCTCCGCCGAGACCCCACTGCCCTTGCACATCTCCAGTAGGTGGCCCAGCAATCCGAAGCCGGTGATGTCGGTCATCGAGGTGACGCCGTTTGCCAGAGCCGCCAGCGAGGCATCGCGGTTCAGCGTCGCCATGACCCGTGTGGCCTCTTCGACAGCGGCGAGCTCGGCCGTGCCGCGCTTGATGGCCGTCGCGATGATCCCGGTGCCGAGTGGTTTCGTCAGGACGAGGTGGTCGCCGGGCCGCGCCGTCGCGTTGGTCACTTGGCTCCCCGGGCGTACCGTGCCGGTGACCGCCAAACCGTACTTGGGCTCGCGATCGTCGATCGTATGGCCCCCCACGATGGTCATACCGGCCTGACGCGCGACCTCCGCGCCGCCCCGGAGGATCTCGACGAGGTGCTCCAGGGGCAGAGTATCCACGGGGAAGCCGACGATGTTCAGCGCGATCAGCGGGGTAGCCCCCATCGCGTAGATATCCGAGACCGAGTTTGCGGCGGCGATGCGCCCGAAGTCATACGGGTCGTCCACGACGGGAGTGAAGAAGTCCACGGTCTGCACGAGGGCAAGATCATCCGTGAGGCGATACACGGCAGCGTCATCGGCGGTGTTGGTGCCGACGAGCAGGTCCGGGTCGGCCGACCGAGGAAGCTGCGAGATGACGTGCCCCAAGTCCTTGGGGCTCAGCTTACACGCTCAGCCGGAGCCGTGAGAGAGCGTGGTGAGTCTTGGTGGTCCGTCTGCCATGTTCCTTCCTCCTCTGAACGACCCGGGCGACCCAGCCGAGCTACCAGGGCGCACGGCGGACGCAACGCTACCAAAGAACATCTAGCCCTGCCAGGGTTGACAGGAACTCCTACCTGCAATAGATTCGCATCTGCAATGAGCCATCACGCGACACGCACACTACGGGAACTAGGATACCGCCTCACCCCCCAGCGCACTCTGGTGTGGGATGTGTTGCGCAACCACGGTTCTCACATGAGCGCCGAAGAGATCTGCGAGCGCGTGAACCGTCAGTTCCCGAACGTGAACATGTCGACGGTATACCGCACCCTCGATTTGCTGGTCTCGTTGAGCCTGGTGCGAGAGACGCTACTCGGGCCCGAGCACCGCACCTTCGAGATCGAGGAGGAAGACGCGCACCACCACCTCGTGTGCAGGGAGTGCGGCGCGGTGGAACACATCCACGATACCGATCTTCGCGGTCTCTCGGCCGCGCTCGACGTCGGCAACAGCTTCCTCGTACAGGAAGTGACGGTCTTCGGATCGTGCCGAACCTGCCGCCAAGCCGACGTTCCGCCCGATCGGCCGTAGGGCGCGAGCAGAGGCCATGCATCTTCCCGACGGCTTCCTGGACACCCCCACCGTGCTCGTTACGAGTACCGGAGCCCTGGTCACCCTGTCCTACGCGGTGCGCCGTACGAGCCGAGAACTCGGCGAGCGGACCGTACCGCTCCTCGGAGTCACGGCCGCCTTCGTGTTCGCGGCCCAGATGGTCAACTTCCCCATCGGGGCCGGAACGAGCGGCCACTTCCTTGGAGCGGCGTTCGCCGCAGTGGTACTGGGTCCATGGGCCGCGGTGGTGGTCATGGCGGTCGTCGCGGCGGTGCAGGCAGTCGGCATGGCCGACGGCGGCATCTCCGCGCTCGGCGCGAACACGCTGAACATGGCGGTGGTGGCCGTCTTCGTGGGCTACGGCGCCCACCGTGCGCTCCGCCCGCTCCTACCCCCCACGATCCCTGGGTACCTGGCGGGCGTCGCGGTGGCCTCGTGGCTCTCGGTGGTAGTCGCCTCAGGAGCGGTGGCGGTGGAACTGGCCGTGAGCGGCACAGTGCCCTTGCGCTTCGCTCTCCCGGCGATGACGAGCGTTCACATGGTGATCGGCATCGGTGAGGCATTGATCGCCACCACGGTGCTGGCGACGATCCTAGCCTCGCGCCCAGACCTCGTACACAGCCCACCGAGAGGCCTCAGCGCGACTGCGCGCCGCGGTACGTCGCTGACGCCTCCCAAGACATGGGGTTTCCTGGCCGCCGCCCTCGCCGTGGCACTGGCCATCTCGGTCTTCGTGTCCCCGTTCGCGTCGCAGGCACCCGACGGACTCGAGCGCGTGGGCCAGGACCACGGATTCGATGGTGCCGCCGAGAGCGGTGATCGCGGCTTCACTCCGATATCCGACTACCAACTGCCAGGCTTCGAGAATCCCGCGCTGGCCACCGCAGCCGCGGGACTCGTGGGCACATTGGCCCTGTTCGCGATCCTGTTCGGCTTGGGGCGGGCCTTCAGCGGTCGCCGCTCCAAGGCGGCCGCCGCAGGGGGCGCTGTCGCCGCGAGCCTCCATCCGCTCGGCGGCCATGAGCACAAGGACCACCGCCATTCGGGGCACACCCATCGCGGTCACAGCCACTCCCCCCACCTGCCCGAGGAGACGGACCCGGACCACGATCACCACGATGACCACGATCATGAGCACGGGGGCGACTCGTGAGTGGCGCGCACCACTTCCTCACCGACACGCGTTTCGGCGCCGGCCCGATCCACCGTCTCGACCCACGCGCAAAGATCCTGGGGTTCTTCGGTCTGACGTTGGTCGGTGCCACCACGCCTCCCACGGCGATCTGGGCGTTCGCCCTCTACTTCGCGATCCTGGTGTTCCTGGTGGGATTGTCTCGCCTACCGCTCCGTTTCCTGTTGACCCGTGTCGCGGCCGTTCTGCCCTTCGTGGCAGTCGTGGCCGTATTCCTGCCGTTCTTCCATCGCGGGGGCGGCCGTGAGTTCGATCTGATCTTGGGAGTGACGGTCACCGAGGCGGGGCTGGTGATGCTGTGGAACGTGCTGGTGAAGGCCATCCTCGGCATCTTGTCGATGATGCTGCTGACGCTGACCACGAGCTTCCCGGAACTCGTTGCCGGGCTGGACGGACTGCGGGTGCCCCGGGTGTTCACACTCATCGTGTCGTTCATGTATCGGTACAGTTTCGTGTTGCTCGAAGAGCACCGGCGCATGCGGCGCGCGATGGAGGCGCGCAACCACAAGGGGCGCTGGCTGTGGGACACTCGCATCGTCGGGCACGTGATCAGTTCGCTCTTCATGCGCAGCTACACCAGAGGGGAGCGCGTGTACGTGGCCATGACCAGTCGAGGCTACGATGGCACCATGCCGGCCGCCTCACCCCCCGGTATCCACGCCCCGGAGGCCGTCTTCCTCACGTTGATCGTTGCGAGCCTGACCGCCATCCGGATCGGGGTGGCCCTGTGACGAAGAGAGATGAAGGCAGGTCGGACGTGGAAGAGCGTGGCAGGCCGTTTCCGGCGCCGGTGCCCGCGGCGGTGGCGACGGGATCTTCCGAGCCAGCCGCGGTGGAGATAGAGGGTCTCACCTATGCGTATCCAGACGGCACGGAAGCGCTCAGCCAGGTGGACCTCGTCATCGAGCAGGGTGAGTCGGTGGCCGTCATCGGCCCGAACGGCGCCGGCAAGTCCACGCTCCTCCTGCACTTGAATGGCATACTCCGGGGCGGGGGCGGCCGCGTGCTCATCTTCGGCGTGCCGATCGAAGAGCGCACCCTCAGAGAGACCAGGCGCCGCGTGGGCGTGGTCTTCCAAGACCCCGACGACCAGCTCTTCCTCACCACCGTGTTCCAGGACGTCGCGTTCGGCCCGGCCAACATGGGGTTCGACGAGTCCGAGATCGCCACGCGCGTCCACGAGGCGCTCGAGGCCGTGGACATGAGCGAGTTCGGCGACCGCGCGGCACACCACCTCTCCTTCGGCCAGAAGAAACGTATCGCCACCGCCACGGTCCTCAGTATGCACCCCGACGTGCTGGTGCTCGACGAGCCCAGCTCGAACCTCGACCCCAGGTCGCGCCGGAAGCTGGTGGAGATCCTGCGCGATCTGCCGGTGACGAAGGTGATCGTCACCCACGACCTGGTCTACGCGTACGAGACATGCGAGCGAGTCGTCATCCTGGATGCGGGCAGAGTGGTGGCGGACGGCCGCGCCGCCGAGATCCTCTCCGATGCCCCCCTGCTCGAGCGGCATGGCCTTGAACTCCCCTTCCGCCCACACGTGCCCGCCACGGCACGACCGCCGGCACGATGAGCGCACCGATGGGAAGCTCGAGTATCGGCGCGATACGGCTGCTGACGACGAAGTCGTTCGACGCGGTCGCTCTCGACACCAAGGGGGCCTATTGGAAGTTGTCCGGCCCCCTCGCCCGACTGAAGGACAGCATGGTCGGACTTGGCGTTCGCCCTACGGGCGCTTTGCTGGGCATCTTCTACGACGATCCCGGCACGACCTCGCCGGAGGACTGCAGATTCACCTTGTGCTACCCGGTCTCCGGCGCGGACGCGCGGAAGGCCTCGAGGCGGCTCGAGGCGGCGGCAGAGGCGACCCACGCGGCCGAAGCGAGGCGGCCCACGGAAACGCACGAGCAGGACATCATCTCGGTGCGGTCGTTCCCGCCTTCACGGGTGGCCGCGGTCGAGTACCGGGGGCCCTCGGCCGAATCACCCGCCGTCTACGAGCGCCTCGACGAGTGGTTGGCCGCCACCCACCACGTACCCGACGGCCCGCCCCGCGAACTCTATCTCGCGGAACCGGGCACCCTCGGCGGGCTCATGCACGTGGAAGTGCACCAGCCACTGGTTGGCGAGGGATGATGATCCACAGGATGATGTAGGCCAGCCCGCCACTACCGCCCAAGAGCGTGGCCAGCACCCATAGGACCCGGATGAGCGTCACATCCATGTCGAGATACTCGGAGAGACCCCCGCAGACACCGCCCAGCATCTTCTCGTCCCGAGAGCGGAAGAGCTTGTTCGCGCTCATGATCCTGACACCTCCGATTCCTATTACCGCCGCATCAAGTCGGCTGATTGCGTCTGAAGGCCGGCCGACCGCGCCCCAGGCAGGCTGATCGCGTCTCCAGGCTTCTCTGTCACCCCTCAGGCTTGGCCGAGGTCCTCGCGCGTCTGTTCGAAATCGCAGTGCGGGCAACCGTAGAGCGACTCACCGGTCGTCGTATCCCGGATCTCGAGGTCCACCTGGCAGCTCGGACATATGCCCGCGGCCATCATGCACTCCGGCGCTGTGCAGAGGAACTGCGTCTCGCCCCCCGGCCCGGTCATCACGACCTCAGCAGCATGGTCGTCGCAATTCTCGCAGTAGTGGATCTCAACCATGATCCAGCTCCTTTCGGTCTCGCTTCGAAGAGAACAAGCTTCTTTCGGGTTCTTGGGATGCGGCAGCCCAAGCCGTCACCCGTGTCTCAGGTCTGATCGGCTATCTGTTCGCGATACAGATCGGTGTTGAACATGACGCAGTCCGGGTTCACGCAGAACCACACGCGGTACGTGGAGCACTCACCCGTGGAGAGACTGCCTCCCGTACCGGTGCGCACCTCCTCCTCTACCCGGTCGGCAAGAGGTCGCTCGCAATCTATGCACGTCTTGAGGGTGTCGGTCACCGCCCTCTCCCTTCTCTCCGCTTCCAGAACGCCCAAAGGCTTCGGTGGCAGGATAACAGCCGACGCCATCGACCACCTACCGCCGCCGGGTGAGCCGGGGTAGAATCCGAGAAGCAAAGCCCAACAGCGGAAGGACCTCGCCCTGATTCTCTCCGATATCGACATACTCGCGGCCTTCGATGCCGGGCACATCCGGCTGGAGCCCTTCGATGAAACGATGCTGCAACCCGCGAGTGTGGACATACGGCTTGATGCCCGCTTCCGCATCTTCTCTAACCACCTCTACACGTGCATCGACCCACGAGAGAACCAAGACGGGCTCACGGAGTTGGTCGAGGTGCCCGCGGGGGCTGCCTTCGTACTGCACCCCGGTGAGTTCGTGCTCGGCTCGACTATCGAACGCGTCACCCTGGGGTCAGCCCACGTGGCCCGCCTGGAGGGGAAGAGCTCGCTCGGGCGACTCGGCCTCATGTGTCACGCAACGGCCGGTTGGATCGATCCAGGATTCTCGGGACACATCACGCTCGAGCTTTCCAACGTGGCCAACCTGCCCATCCGCGTGTATCCGGGAATGCCCATAGGCCAGCTCTCCTTCGCCGAGCTATCCTCGCCTGCCGGCAAGCCGTACGGCAGTGACGGCACCACGAACCGATATCAGGGGCAGGCCGGTCCCACGGAGTCGCGCATGTGGCAGCATTTCGAGCAGGCACCGCTCGAGCAGACGCGAGCGGGCCAGCCACGGTCGGACCAACCACGGGACGGTGGTGCACGATGAGCGCTACCGCTCCAGCGACGCTCGAAGAGCGTCTGCGCCGTATCGGTGGGCATCTTGGCGCCTACCAGGTGGGAGTGGCCGACATGACACCCCCCGCCGTCAGGAGCGCCGTGCAAGAACACGGTGGAAGCTGGCTGGCCGCCTTCCCGCGCGCCGTATCGCTCGCCTTTCGCCTTCAGGACGCCATCGTCGACCAGTTGCCCGGCGACCACAGGTCGCCCGCCGTGGCTCGCACCTACTCCTTCCACATCTACAGCTCCGTGAACGACTATCTCGACGAGATGGCCCTCCTTGTTGCCCGGGCGATCCAAGAAGAGGGTCACGCGGCGGTACCGGTGCCCACGTCCGTCGCCGTGGACGCGGAGGGGTTCTCGGGCGCCCTCTCGCACAAGCTGGCCGCCCATCTGGCCGGGCTTGGCTGGATCGGCCGCAGCTGTCTCTTGGTGACCCCCGAGGCGGGCCCGCGAGTCCGATTGGTGACGGTGCTCACCGACGCGCCGCTCGCCGCCGACGCGCCGCTCGATCGCGGCTGCGGCTCGTGCACCGAATGCGTGGAAGCGTGTCCGGCGGGAGCGTTCACCGGGCGCGCGTTCGACCCAGCCGAGCCGCGCTCGGCCCGCATGGACGTGCAGGCCTGCGCCGACTACCGGGAGGCCGCCAAGGCCGTGAGTGGGGTCACCATCTGCGGAGTGTGCGTGGCGGTGTGCCCGCATGGACGCAGAGGCGGGCGAGCGGCCACCGCTCCGTCCGAGGCTCCGGCCGACGCCTGACTCTTCGGCCGGACTCAGGCCCGCCGGGTGGACGGTAGCAGGATCGACACTGTCGTCCCGGGTATTACCCCTGACCCGCCCTCCGGCGCCGCCACGGGGGCCGTCGGCGGCACCGCCCCCGAATCTCCTTCGAGCTCTGAGCCGCTCGTCACCCAGACCACTCCACCCATCTGCTCGATCAGGCCACGCGTGACGGCCAGGCCGATACCGAGCCCTCCGCCCGCCAAGGAACGCGACTTGTCTACGCGATAGAAGCGCTCGAACACGTGCGGGAGGTCCTCTTCCGGGATGCCGATGCCGTCGTCCTGCACCTGAAGCAGCACCATCGGCGCCCCGGCGGCGTGAAGTGCCCGCACCGCCCGCTCTGGTGAGGGGGGGCAGGTGAGCGAACCTGTGGCGACGGTCGATCCGCGGAAGAGCACCCGGCCCCCAGGCGGCGTGAACTTGAAGGCGTTCACGGCGACGTTCATCAGCGACTGCACCAACTTGTCATCGTCGGCGAACACAGGCGGAGTGCCGTCCGCCACCTCGATTGCGAGCGTGAGCGGTTTCTGCTCGAACTGAGGCCTCAAGCGATCGGCCACTTCGGTGAGGATCTCCGCCACGTCTACCGTATCGAGCCTCATGCGCTCCACGCCGGCTTCGACGCGCGACACTCGCTCGAGATCGGCCACCAAGCGGGATAGCCGCGCCGCCTCCCTGTGCACCAACTGATATGTCTCAGGGTCCTCGGGCACGACGCCGTCCATCAGACCTTCCATGTATCCCTGGATGCTGGTGAGCGGAGTGCGAAGCTCGTGCGAGATCGTGGCAAGCAACTCGCGTCGAACTCTCTCCGTGTCGTCGAGTCGTGCGGCCATCTCGTTGAACGCCTCGGCGAACTCGCCTATCTCGTCATCGGCGGAGTGGGAGACCCTCTGCCCGTACTCACCGTCGGCGATGCGCCGCGCCGCTCCCGCCATGACGCCGAACGTCCGGGTGAAGTATCCGGACACGACGAAGCTAGCTACCGCGGCCACGGCCAGGCCCGCAAGGGCGCCCACGAGCAGAGCCTCGGTCACCCCCACGGACACGGCCTGCTCGAGATCGCTCATCATGCCGCCCATCATGCCGCTGCCGGTCATCATGCCGTCCATGTGCGACGAGACCGCGCCCACCGAGACGCGGCGCACCAGCACCGCGACCACCGCGACGACCACGGCGATCACCGCGAGAAACGCGAGAAAGAGTTTCCAGCGGAGCTTCATCCGACCCCCACCTGGAACTTGTACCCCACCCCTCGCACGGTTCTGACGAATCGTGGGCTCGTGGGGTCGTCACCGATCTTCTTGCGCAGATTGGCGACGTGCACGTCCACAACGCGGGAGTCGCCCAAGTAGTCGTAGCCCCACACCCGCTCGAGCAGCTGTTCACGCGAATACACCCATCCGGGATGCTCCACCAAGGCTCGGAGAAGATCGAACTCGATGGCCGTCAGGTCGACGAGGACGCCATCGACGAAGACTTCACGACTCCTCTCGTCGATGGTCAACCCAGGGAGCTCGATAGGTGCCGTAGGTTCGCCTTCGTCAAGACCGGCGCGCCGGAGCACGGCCCGCACCCTGGCTACCAGGACCTTCGGGCTGAATGGCTTCACGAGGTAGTCGTCCGCGCCGGCGTCGAATCCGCGCAACACGTCGTCCTCCTCGCCACGCGCAGTGAGCATGACAACGGGCACGGCGGCCGACTCCTTCAGCCGCCTGGCCACCTGCAGCCCGCCTACACCGGGCAACATGAGGTCGAGAACCAGGAGATCGGGGGGGTCGGCGGCAACGGCGCGAAGGGCCGCGTTGCCGTCGGCGGCCTGGGTCACCAGATAGCCCTCGCCCTCTAGATACGCCGCCACGAGACGCCGGACGCTATCGTCGTCGTCGACGACCAGGATGTGCACGGGGCGGTCCATGGAGTGAGCAACGCCTCCCGGGGGAAGCGCCGCTACCGCGACTCGCCGAGTCGCCGACCGATGTCCTCGGCGATCTCGCGGGCGGAAGGGAATCCTGCGATCTCGCCCTTGGCGTCGACGCCCGGGCAGAGCAGATCGCCGATAGGCTGGATCTCGAGCACGTGCCAGAAGTAGTTGGCCACTTGGCGGGCCCCGTCGAAGACCGTACTGAACCGCGTGCCGGCGCACGAGAGGAAGGCGCCCCGCCGCTCGGGAGCCCCCTCCGGTCTCAATGGTTGCTTGAGCAGGTACTTCATAGCCCAGAACGGCTGGCAGCGGTCGACCATCGCCTTCGCCTGGGCAGACATGCCCATCGAGAATATCGGCGCGGCCAACACGATGCTGTCGGCGTCTCTTAGGAGCGGGTAGAGCGTGTCCATGCCGTCGGCGACGATGCACTCACCTTCTTCAGCGCAGCCGTCGCAGGCGATGCAACAACCGATATCGAGCTCCCGGATGCGGTACTTCACCACTTCGGCGCCGGCCGCCGCCGCCGCGCCCAGCGTCCAGTCGAGAAGAGTCTCGGTGTTACCCTTCCTGCGGGGACTCCCCGCGAGCCCGAGCACCGTGATGCCCACGAGTCCCCCTATCCGCTCAAGCGAGCGCTGAACCCGGCGGCGCCATCGACGAGACGAAGGTCGCTGCCGCATATCGGGCAGGTGACGAGATCACCCGCCGCCGCGTCGCTGCCCAATTGGATCTCGTGCTTGCAGATCGGGCACTGCACGCCGCGCGCCATGACTCGGTAGGTCACGTCGAACATCTGGTGAAGCAGACCGTCAGGCAGGTCGGCCTTCTTGACGCCGCCCCGGATCGCCTCTTCCAGCACGCCCGCCTCGGCGATGTTGCCCATGAGAAGCGCCCCCAGGAGCGTCTCGTCGTCCGCGAACACCAGCTTCTTGTGCACCTCGCCGTACGGGTAGTCGCCGCGCATCTCGGTGAGGCCCGAGCGATACGCGGAAGTGGTCTGGCCTATCGCCACCAGGCTCAGTCCGAGCGGGGCCATGTTCAAGATGCTGAGCGGGGCGGGCTCGTCGAAGGGCAGACCCATCATCGCCGCGCCCGCGGCCTCGCCCTGGCGCCACGAGCGGAGCCAGTTGAAATACCGCCTGTCGCGAGACTCGGTCACGTCTCCCGCGGCGAACACACCGTCATGTTGGGTGGAGTAGCCCGCGCCCAGCGTGAGTTCCCCTCCCTCATCGGTGATGAATTCGAGTGCCGGCTCATACCCCGCGCACAGCCCCACCACGTCGGCCGACAGTACATCGCCGCCGGCCAGCACCAGACCCCGGGCGCGACCCTCGTGCACATCGACAGCGCGCACCTGCGCACCGTACACGATCTCGGCACCGGCGGCGCCGATGCGGCTCGCGATGATGCTCGCGGCGTCTGCGTCGAGCACGTCCGGCCACAGTGTGGCGCCGGGCACCAGGTATGAGGTGGAGAATCCAGCCGAGGTGAGCGCACGGACGAGTTCAAGGGCGACGAGTCCGTCACCGTAGACGAGGCCGACCTTGCCCGCCCCATCCATGTCGCGAATGACCCGGGCCTCATCAAGGGTCTTGAAGTGGTTCACCCCCGGAGAATCGGCGCCGGCGACGCCCCCGCCCGTGACCCGCCGTCCAGTAGCCAGGAGGATCTTGTCGTACTTCACCGTTCCTCCGTCGGCCATGGCCACCGAGCGCGCCGCGGCATCCAGAGCCACGACCTTGGAAGACAGGCGGAGGTCGAAACGCTGCTTCACGTAATACTCGGACCGCTTCGCCCACAACCTCGATTCACCCACCGCGCCGGAGGCGAAGTCGGCGAGTTGAGGTCGCCTGTAGAACGGATGTGGCTCCTCGCTGAGGATGATGACGTCAGCTGTGTCGTCTTCGCGCCGCACCACCTCAGCGGCGCGCATTCCCGCGACACCGTTACCAACGATCACGTACTTCGCCATCCCGAGTACTCCTTCCGTGCACTTCGCGTCCATAGGCGCCAGCGCGCTCATTGTACCAGCACCGGGGCAGAACGGGACCCGACCCTCGATCGACGCCTTTCGTCCACTATCCCAGTTACGTGCGTATCCATGCACCAAACCCCTTGTGTAGCCCCGCAGCGTCGGGTAGAATCCCAGGCGATGAGCAAACAGACACCCATATCTTCTTTGCACATGCCTGCGGACTCTCAACTGGATCTGCTGGCTGACGCGCTCGGAGACCCTACGCGCCGCGGCATCTTCAAGTACGTTGCCGAGGCGGACCAACCGGTGACCGCCGCGGACGTGGGAGCCACGTTCGGCGTGCACAGGACGGTCGCCCGGGCACACCTGGAGAAACTGACCGACACCGGGCTTCTGGTCACGGACTTCCTGCACAAGCCTGAAGGCGGAAGACCGCCGAAGGTGTACAGCAGGAGCGACAAGCGACTGGACCTGCAAGAACCGGTCCGCCAGTATCAGGTGCTGTCGGAACTCCTGCTTCACACGCTGGAACGCTTCGGGGACGCCGCCGAACTCATCGTGCGCGATATCGGGGCTGACTTTGGCAGGCAGCTCGCCGCGTCCGTGGCTGAGGACGCCGATCTCGCCGGGAGGCTGGCGCCGCTGGCCGACGCCGGGGCCGAACTACGGTACGAGATCGATGGTGACACCATCGAGGTGCAGAAGGGCAACTGCCTCTTCCGAGAAGTCGCCACGCGGCGCCCGCGGCTGGTGTGCCTCTTGGATCAAGCGATCGTGACCGGGCTTCTGTCCGGCGGAGAGCAACCCTACGAGCTGGTGGATTCGGAACGACGCACTGCATCGCACGACATGTGCACCATGGTGTTCAGAGCGGCTGAGCAACGCGTGGCGCAACCGGACAATCGGGCGGAGAGCGCCCAGAAAGCGGAGGACGACGCATGATCATCACCAAGCAGAAGCCGGTGGAAGACATCGCCCGCATGGTCGAGAAGCATAAGAACCTGTTCTTCGTAGGCTGTGGACAGTGCTCGAGTCAGTGCCAGACCGGCGGCGAGTGGGAGGTTGAGGAACTCGGCCGGATCCTCGAGGAGAGCGGCCACAAGACCGTCGGCTCCACCGTCGTGTACGCTCCGTGTCACGAACTTGATGTGAAGCGCCATTTCCGCAAGCACAAGGACCAACTGGCCCGCGCCGACGCCGTACTGGTGCTGAGCTGCGGCGCCGGGGTGCAATCCGCCGTCGAAGCCACCGACCTGCCGGTCTACCCGACCAACGACAGCCTCTTCCTGGGCAACTCCCAGCGGCACATGCACTTCGAAGAGAAGTGCTCCACCTGTGGAGAATGCGTCCTCGAGTCCACCGGGGGCATCTGCCCGGTGACCCGCTGCCCGAAGGGCTTGCTGAACGGCCCCTGCGGCGGCACCAATCACGGTGCCTGCGAAGTCGACTCCGATAAGCCCTGCGTCTGGACTCTGATCTACAATCGGCTCGAGTCGCTCGACGAACTCGACAAATTCCGCGAGATCCAGCCGCCCAAGAACTACAACGCGATCAAACGCCCCGGCTTGGTGCGCCCCGAGTAGACGGGCGGACAGTAGCTCGTGGCTCGGCCTCCGAACCAGGCCACGCGAGCACGTGTACGTGAAAAGGGCCCCGAACGGGGCCCTTTTCATTGCGCTTCACGGCGGCTGCTCGGGACGGCTCCGGCGCCCCCGCGGGCGCGCCGAGCCCGGCGCCTTGCAGGCTGCTGAGAAGCGACGCCGCACCATCAGGGAGCGATGGGTGCAGGACAAGCACGAGAGGAAGCGTTCGTAGCAGCGCTACGAACGCGACCAGCTGCTAGCTCCCCCACTCCTTGACCCGCCGCGCCACAGCGCGGCCGTACTCTTCGCACGCAGCCAAGTCCTCTTCGGTGGGCACGTACTTATACTCGAGCGGATCGATCACCTCGAGCTTCAGGTCGCGGAGCGCCGCGTCGACCTGCTTGACGCCGCCTCCGCCCCACCCGTATGAGCCGTAGGCGCCCACGAGCCGCTCCTTCGGTCGTAGACCCTTGATGTAGGTCATGAAGGCCCCCACGGTGGGGAGCATGCCGTTGTTGAGCGTGGGCGTGCCAACCAGCACGGCACGGTGCGTCTGGACAGCCCTGGCGACCTCGGCCAGCGGAGTACGGCCCAGACGGAACACGGAGCACGGCACGCCCTCCTGGGCGACGCCGTCTTCGATTGCGCGCGTCATCTTCTCCGTCGAGTACCACATGGTGTCGAAGATCAGCGCCACCGAGGGCTCTGCCTTGAAGGAACTCCAGTCGACGTACGCCTGGATGATGCGGGCGATGTCATCGGGCGTGCGCCAGATCACCCCGTGGCTGGGGGCGATCACGTCGAACTCGAGCCCGAGCTCGCCCACCGTCTTCACGAGCTTCTGCACCTGGTTGCCGAATGGCATGAGGATATTGCCGTAGTACTTCGCGGCCTCGTCCATGACCACGTCGATGTCCACCTCGTCGGCGAAGCGCTTCGAGCTGGCCAGATGTTGACCGAAGCCGTCGTTCGCGAGAAGCACCTTCGCTTCCTTGACGTAGGTGAGCATGCTGTCGGGCCAATGGAGCATGGGCACCTCGAGGAACACGAGGGTGTGGGCGCCCAACGAGATCTCGTCACCCGTGCCGACCACTTCGATGTTCCACGACGCCACGTCCTCTGCGCCGTACAACAGAACAAGGGCGTCCTTGGCCCGGCTGGTGCAGAACACCTTCTCTGGCGCGAGCCGCTCGATCAACCACGGCAGCGCGCCGGAATGATCGGGCTCCACGTGGTTCACCACGAAGTAGTCCACCGACATCGGTTCGCAACACCCCGAGATACGACGAAGCACCTCTGGCCCGAACCCCGCTCGGGAGCCATCGACCAGCGTCGTCTTCTCGTCGACGATCAGATACGAGTTGTACGTGGTGCCCCGCGGCGTCTCATAGCCGTGGAAGTCACGCACGTTCCAGTCGATCGCTCCGACCCACCAGATATCGTCCTTCAGCAAGTACCGATCCATGCACCCACCTCGTGTAGTGTCGACGCCGTGGTTCCGCCCGACCTTCAGACGGCCGCTCCGACCTCGCAGTAGTATTCGGTCATCAGGTCATAGTCTATCTGCACATCGCATTCGCCGCAGATGCACCCTCGCTTCATGACGACCCTTCCGCTCTGGCCGCGGGCACAGTAGAAGCCCTTCATCTCCTCCGGCTTGCTGGGGCACCGCCCGCACACGCAGCGGGCGGCTTCTTCGGGTGTGTCGGGGACCATCACCCTACGCGCGGAACTCGGGGATCTGCGACTTCGGAGCGCTGCAGACGACACACGCGTCAGGAGCGTCGTTCTCGTAGGTCATCCCACAGACCTCGCACACGAAGAACGTACTCTCGGGAAGGTCGGCCATCTTCTCGGCCGCCAGGGCGAACATCTTCTCGTGTACCTTCTCGGCCTCGTTGGCGGCGTAGAAGGAGAACTTGGCGTCTTCGTTCCCCTCCGCCTCGGCTTGCTTGATGAAACCCGGGTACATCGAGGTGTGCTCGTGATTCTCGCCACCCATCGAGGTGACCAGGTTGGCGGCTGTGTCCTTGATGCCGCCCATCACCTTGAGATGGTTGAGCGCGTGCACGGTCTCGGAGGCGGCGGCCACGCGGAAGCGCTTCGCCACCTGCGCGAGTCCCTCCTCCTCCGCCTGCTTCGCGAAGGCCAGATAGCTGCGGTTGGCTTGCGATTCACCGGCGAACCCATCGGCGAGGTTCTTCATGGTGTCGGACATACGAGTGATCTCCTTCTGTTCGATTACGACTATCCGCGACCCACAGACACGAGCCCGGGCGACAAGTCGCCGAGCAGCCCAGGCGGCGGCGCGGTTCAGCCTGGGCCAGCTGTAGGATTTCCGCGGCGGGCGACCGTCAAACCTCAGACGGGCGTCGGCCGGCTCCAGCCAGCGGGAGCCGGCGCGCCGCGGTGGGCGCCTCAGGCACTTCCGTGTCTCGCGCACTTCCCT
>JAGXFW010000023.1 GCA_024637035.1 Actinomycetes bacterium | reverse complement strand
TGATCACCGTGCCCTTCTTCTGGGGTCGCATCACCCGCTACCGCTGGGGTCGCGCCATCCTGAACACCGTCGTGGGTCTTGGAGCAATCGCCGCCCTCACCCTCACCCTTCTTGGGTTCTTGGGGTTCGAGTGATGGGGCGCGGCTCGAACCGGGAGTGACGCAATGGACATGGAGACCATCGCCACGCTGACCGTGGTGGGTTTCGGGAACATCGCGCTGATCTTCGTGATCGTCTGGATGATCCAGACGTGGCGGGAAGAGATAGCGCGCAACAAGAAGAGCGACCAGTAGCAGGGATCCCTCGGGGCCGAGAGCGGCGCGTCATCCGACGGTACCGTCTCGGGGGTGGCCCCTAGTCTGACTGTGGAGCGGCTCTCACCTCGATGAGCAGCGCTTCGCGCCCCTCGGGCCGTCGCTCGAGTACGATCACGGCGCTCAGGCCGCGGATCTCCTTGGTGGTGCCTTCCAGCGAATCCGGTGAGTCGGTCGGCGGCTCCCATCCTCGAGAAGACAAGTATTCGGTGAGCTCGGCCGCAACAGGGCCCCCGAAGAGGCTTGCTCCGCCCTTCTTCACCTCGAGAGTCCCCAGGGCGATCAGACCCGCTCCCCTCGCGTCGGTGAGCGCATCGGCCGCTCGTAGCGATGGGAGCCCTCCGGATTGCCAGCTGTAGCCTAGTTCGGTCAGCCGGTTCACCAACCCGGCGAAGTCGGAAGAGAAGGTTCGGAGCGGCTCCACGTACGGCTGCTCGACCGCGTCGAGTCCCGCCACCTTGACGTTACTTACGTAGGTGACATCCCGGGTGAACCACCAGCCCAGGAACAGGAGCAACAGAATGCCCGCCAGCACGCGCGCGTAGAGGCTCCAGCGTCGCGGAAGCCTGCGGCCGAACACCCGCCACGCGCTCTCGTCGAGTCGTGCGTCTGTCGTGGGGTGTGGGTCACGGTGGTCGGGCTTCTGCGCGTCAGCAGCAGACATCAGTCTTGCGGGAGGTCATCGCCTAGCCGGTCAGGTTCGGAAGAGCCCTCGCGGGAGGGGCAGATCAGCGGGCACCGGGAGGCTTGAGAAGGTAGCCTCCCGAGATGGCCAGTATGAACCCCAGTACTGTGAAGATGAGGAAGTCCTTGAGCTGGATGTCGAGGAAGGCGAAGGCGGCCTGCGACCACAGGGCGATCGCCCCGAGGATGAAGATTAGGCCGATAAAGTTGGGAAAATCGAACCGTGAACTCAATCGTGGTCCTCCTCCGCGCGGCTCGGCTGATGTGGGGGTAGACAGGCCCCGTGAGGGTGCTATAGTACCAGACTGTCAGGAGCTTGTGAAAATCTTGCTTTGCGGTCTCGCTCGGCGTTCAATGAGGCTCCGGACGGCAGAAGAACAGAATCCGCGACCCTTGCTGCGGAGGCGTGTGGCGGCCGATCCGGTGCCCCGCAGCTTGCAGGTGGTCGCTCGACGCTGAAGGATGGAATGGCCGACCAGAATCCACTGCGCTTCAGGGTGCGCGACCGTAGCGGCCGCTCGGTACGCGTAAAGAAGCCATACCTCATCCTCATCGCCTTGGGCTTCGCTGCCGCGGTTATCGCCTTCTTGTTCGTTCCTTTCTACGTCACGTCCACCCCGGGGTTCTGCTTCAACTGCCACATCATGGAGCCCTTCGTGCAGTCCTGGGAGAACTCCACGCATTCGAAGTTCGGGTGCACCGAGTGTCACGTGAAGCCGGGCATCATCAACCACTTCGTGAACCAGTTGGTGGTCACGCAGAACGTGTACCTGAACTTCATCGGGCGGGCTGAGATGCCCGAGCAGATCAGCTCTGCTACGAACGAGAACTGCCTGCAGGCCGGGTGCCACACCACCAACCGGCGGGCGTCCACGTCTGGCGATCTGCTGATCCCCCACCGTGAGCATGTGGCTTTGCGCGACCTTGAATGCAAAGACTGCCACTACAACGTGGTGCACACGCCCTCAGGTGGTACTCCCCTGCCCCCGATGGGCGCCTGCGCCATGTGCCACGACGGCAAGAAGGCGCCTTCCGAGTGCGGCACGTGCCATCGCAACCCGCCGTCGGCGGAGGAGCAGCATCCGGACCTAGCACTCGAGGTGCATGGCGAGATGGCCAAAGGACGGGAGCGCGACTGCTTCAAGTGCCACCACAGTGACCAGGGCTTCTGCGCCCGGAGCGGTTGTCATGACCCGGGCACGTTCGAGCAACTCAACGCGGAAGACCGTTTGAGCGAGAGGTTTGGAGAGTAATGCGCTGGCCGAGTCTTCTCCGCATCTACGACGACAGAGGCCGCGCGGTACGGGTGCGATACCGCTATCTCCTGCTCATGGTGGCGGCTGTGTCCTTCATCGGTTTCTCCGCTCTCTACCTTCCGGTGGCCATGACCTCCACGCCGAGCTTCTGTGGCAACTGCCATCTCATGGCCGAACCGGTGAAGCTGTGGGAGGAGTCCACCCACGCCAACATCAACTGCATCAAGTGTCACGTGGAGCCCGGGTTCATCAAGGAACTCGAGCACAAGGTGCTTTCCTACAAAGAGATATACGCCCAGTTCTTCGGTCACGGCGAGATGCCGCCCGACATCCATCCTCCGTCCAACAAGAGCTGCCTCGCATGCCACTCGCTCGATCGGGAAGTGTCGCCGGGTGGCGACCTGCGTATCCCTCACAGAGAGCATGTGGAGATGCGCGATCTCAAGTGCGTCGACTGTCACTTCAACGTGGTGCATTCCCGCAGGGGAGAGTCCGGCGGCCCACCGCCCATGGACGTGTGCTACATGTGCCACGACGGCGTTCGGGCGCCGAACACGTGCGAGACATGCCACCTCACCCCACCCGGTGAGCTTTCGGCCGAGGGGCACGCCACCGACCCAGTTGAGAGTCACGGGGCGTTGGCCAGGGAACGCGAGGAAGACTGCTTCCGCTGCCACAGCGAGAGGAGCGGATTCTGCGTCGACTGCCACGCCAAGCCCCCGCGGACGCACGACCGCGCCGATTGGCGCTACACCCATCGCAGCGACGTCGAGAACAGGGGCCGCTCGACGTGCCTTGGTTGCCACGAAGAGGACTATTGCGATAAGTGCCACAAGGTGCAACACCCACCCGACTGGGTGGGTGTTCATAAGGAATTCGCGCAGGGCGGTGGCGAACCGTGTCTCACCTGCCATTCACCTGCGTTCTGCGGGGATTGCCACACCGCAGAGGGCGTCGCCGAATAGAGGAGGGTCGGATTGGCAGCAAGGGCTCGTGATAATGCTGGTGAATTAGCGAAAGCGTTCACGTTCTCAATGTGGAGGGCCCTTCACACCTCGTTGTTGGCCATGTTGTTCGTGGTCGTTCTTGCCACCCCGGCTGCGGCCGTGGATGGCGATGCCGTCGATCCTGCCGGGTTCAGCGCGCGCTGTCTGACGTGCCACGCGATGCCATATCTTGGCCAGGTCGACACGGTCCAGGGCCCGCGTGACCTCCACATCGACCCTGAAGTCTACGAGGGTTCGGTGCACGGCCTACTGCCGTGCAACTCGTGCCACACGGGCTTCTCCCACGATCCGCATCAGATGGTCCCCAACGCGGAGTTCTTCGCGGAGACCGCCGGTGAGGCCTGCAAGAACTGCCACGACGACCAGTTCGAGATGTACAAGCAGAGCTACCATGGCGAGCTCACGCGCGGGGCCAGTGTCGAGGGCGTGGCCGCGCCGGTGTGCGTCGATTGTCATGGCGCCCACGACATCGCCCACGTGGACACTCTCGAGTATCGTCAGACCATCGCAGATACTTGTGGGAAGTGCCACGGAGGCCGCGAAGAAAGCTTCCTCGACACCTACCATGGCAAGTCCCTGAGCCTCGGCCGCGAAGCTTCGGCAACCTGCGTAGATTGCCACGGCGACCACAGTATCCTCCCCGTGAGCAACCCCGTCTCCACCCTGTCCAAAGCAAATATCCTCCCCACCTGCCAGCAGTGTCATCCTGACGCGGGTGAGGGCTTCACCACGTTCCTCGTACATATCGAACCCACCTCGACCAAGGCACCGCTGGTGGTGTTCCTCGTCGCGGTCGGTTACATCGCCCTGATCGTCGCGGTGTTCTCCTTCGGAGGCGTGCACACGCTGCTCTACGTCTACCGTGGCTTCAAGGACGGACTCTACTTCAAGAAGGGAGGAGGTCACTGATGGGTCAGGGGACCGACGCGAAAGAGGGCGTGAACCTGGTCTACCATCGGTTCAGCGCCTTCCACCGTTTCAATCACTATCTGGTGATGTTGAGTTTCTTCGGGCTGGTCATGACCGGCATCCCGCTCAAGTTCCGCGACAGCATCTGGGCACAGATGATCATGGACCTCGTTGGCGGTGTCGCAGCCGCCGGGTTCCTCCATCGGGTGATGGCTGTAGTCAACATCCTCTATTTCATCCTTGAGTTCAGCTATATGGCGTGGTACGTCGTGGCTCGCAAGGGGCCGATCTTTCACGAGGACTCGATCGTGCCCACCAAGAAGGACTGGGCCGACATGAAGGGTATGTTCCGGTGGTTCGCCGGCAAGGGAGAGAAGCCCAAGCTTAGTCGGTTCACCTATTGGGAGAAGTTCGACTTCTGGGCTCTGTTCGCGGGAACCTTCCTGATCGGCGGTTCCGGCTTGATGATGTGGTTCCCCGAGGCTACCACCAGGATCCTGCCGGGAGTCTCGTTGAACGTCGCCTTGGTGCTCCACTCGAACGAAGCGTTCCTCGCCACGGGCGTGATCTTCATCTTCGTGCACTTCTTCTCCGCTCACGGGAGACCGGAGTCCTTCCCCGCTGACGAGGTGATCTTCTCCGGCTACCTGCCGGTCGAGCACTACATCCACGAGCGCCCGCAGGAGTACGAGAACCGGCTCAAGGCCGGTACGCTGCACGAGGTGGTGCGGCCCGCCCCGTCTCCCCGAAGACGTCGCATGTTCAAGTGGGTCACCGCGGCGATCACGTTCTTCGCGTTCTTGGCGGCGTCGTACACTGTGCTTCTTGTCGTCTGGCCACTGATCTTCTAGTCGAGAGTCGAGCAAACACGTGGGTGAGAGAACCGATGGGCTTCTTTAGGGGGGATGTGATGGACCGGCACTGCGCTGGAAGGGATCGCTCCACGGCGGGCTTGGCTCGCCATGGTCGGCGTCGACAGATCGTGCTGGTGTTCGGCCTCGCCCTTCTGCTCGTTCTGGCGGTGGCCTCTCCCGCGGTCGCTCGCGACGTCGAGGGCTGCCTGATCTGTCACGGCGACCCGGACTTCGTAGACCCTACCCCGAATGCCGGGGAGCCCACCTCGCTCTACGTGGATTCGGAGATGTTCGGGGAGTCTGTGCACGCACAGCAACCCTGCTCTGCGTGTCACCGAGGTTTCGTTCTGACGATCCCGCAGCACCAGGTGGACGTGGACAAGGACTTCCGCCAGGTGGCCATCGAGGCCTGTGAAGCGTGTCACCCGGACGCGTTCATGAGTTATCAGACGTCCGCTCACGCCAAGGTCTACTACCAGGATGACGCCGGTCCTATCTGTATCTCGTGCCATGGGTCCCACGCCATCAGACGGGTGCGCCTGGGCGAGGAGTCGGCGGAGTTCAAGATGGAGATGGCGAAGGACTCATGCGGTCGCTGTCACCAGGACAAGTTCGATCGTGCGCGCGACGAGTTCCATATCAAGGCTCTCAACCTCGGCTACGAGCGTGCGGCCACGTGCTTCGATTGCCACGGGTACCACGAGAACCTGGCTCTCCACAGCGGCGAACCGGAGACGGTCGAGGCGTGCCGCGAGTGCCATCCGGGCGCCAACGAAGGGTTCACGTATTTCCAGATGCACCTCGAGCCGCATTTCATGAACGCGTGGTGGGGCGTGAGAGCGGTGTACCTGTTCTTCAGTACACTGCTCATAGTGGTGCTGGTCGTGGGCATCGCCTACACCACAGTCCACCTTCAGAAGGAGACAAGGATCCTCCTTGGGGTCTTCGGTGGGGGCCTCGGTCGTCTCTTCGGCTTCATCCGCGTTCTCGAAGAGGAATCTCGCGGGAACGGCAAGTCGAACAACCCTCTACGCGCGGAGCGGGCCGACCAGGACGATAGCGATGTGAAGGACGAGACGGAGGGAGGTGAGTGATGGAAGAAGGCAAGGACTATTTTGTCCGCTTCAACTGGTACCACAGGCTGAGCCATTTCGTGATGATGACCACGTTCATCGGGTGTACCCTCACCGGTCCGCCGCTCAAGTACAGCTACGACTTCTGGGCTCAGGCGATGATGAGCTTCTGGGGCGGCGTCCACAACGCCGGCCTGATCCATCGCGTCATGGCGGGGTTCATGGTTGCCGACTTCCTGGTGCACGCCTTGTACTTGGCCTACTGGGTCGTGATCAAGAAAGCCAACGTGTTCGGGCCGGACTCCATCTTCTTCCGCAAGAAGGATCTCTCGGACCTGCTGGGGATGGTCAAGTGGTTCTTCGATAGGGGCGAACGCCCGCGTTTTGAGCGCTTCACCTTCTGGGAGAAGTTCGACTGGTTCGCCGTCTTCTGGGGCATCGCCATGATCGGCACATCGGGCTTCGCGCTGTGGTTCCCCACGGTCACGGGTCAGTTCGTGTCGGGCATATTCCTGAACGTGGCGCGCATCATCCACGGTGACGAGGCCATCCTCGCCATCGGGTGGATCCTGTTCGTGCACCTCTACAACTCTCACCTGCGCATGAACGTGTTCCCCCTTGACCCTGTGATCTTCACAGGGCGGATGCCCGTCGAGCATCTCAAGCACGACAAGAGGGCTTGGTACGATCGTCTTGTCCAAGAGGGCAAGATCAAGCCGCAGTGATGGGGGCTCCGTCAATGCACGACGATCGATCTGAGCGAGGCGTCCGCACCTTCTGGACCGGCGGTGTACGCTTCGGAGCCGCGTTCGTCTTCGCGTGTCTGCTTGCTTTCGGAGTCGTCGGTTGCGGCGAGATCTCTCTCGCGCCGACGAGTCCCGTGACCGGCGGCGATGAGGCGGACACTCATGGGGCCGCCTCGTCCGAGACTTCTCCCGGCGATGCCACCTCCGGCGAGGCGGCGCAGCTGCTGCTGGCCGAGCAGGGGGCCGACGCGGAGAACCCTGCCAAGTTCATATCGCTGTGCGCCACGTGCCACGACCGGCTTGACAGAGAACTCGACTGGCGCCGCGACCGCAAGCTCATATTCAATCACCCCGCTCACTTCGCTAAAGGCATCCGCTGCGCCGCGTGCCACCAGGAGTTCCCGCACCAGCCCGGCAAGATCATCTACGTGTCGGTGGAAACGTGCTTCGTCTGCCATGGCACGACCCACGGAGAACAGGGCGAGCTTGCTCCCACCGACTGCGATGTCTGTCACACCGCGGACATCGCCCCGGTCACTCCGGATCACAGTGAGGCCACGTGGGTGAAGCTCACGGGGGATGGCCTTGGCATGCACAGTACCGACGCGAAGAACAAGCGTCTCTACTGCAAGATGTGTCACGAACAGAGCTATTGCGACTCCTGCCACCGAATGGCGATGCCGCACCCTGCGGACTGGGTGCCCGTGGCTCATCAGACGCCGGCGAAGACCGAACGCGACGCCTGCGTCATGTGTCACGACGAGGGTCTCACCCTCTGCTCGAACTGCCATCACTCGGGCTACGAGCCGCTGCCGGACTGGCAGTCCGGACACCGCACCGTGGTCACATCCGCCGGTGCCGAGTCATGTTTTGAATGTCATGAACCGCCCTTCTGCTCCGAGTGCCACGTGCGCACCGGTAAGCAGCGAGGCGTGCTGGGGGGCTAGGACACGAGTCACGGCCAAGACAGCACTAGGAGGCGCACGGTGGCACACTGCGGACGCGTCGCGAGTCGTTATGGACTGAAGATTCTCGGGCTTCTTCTGCTCTCCGCCGCGTTGGCTGGATGCGCGGCGTCTGTGGCTTCGACGGGCGGCGAGACCACCACAGGAGAGGGTCACGAGGCTCCCGCTTCGGGAGAGACCACGACCACCACCGTGTTCGTCATGCCGTTGATCGACGACGCGTGTCTCTCCTGTCACGAGGACACGCTCGACGAGCTGGAGGCTACTGAGGATCCGAAAGTCTTCGCGCATCGGCTGCACGTCGTGCAGCACATCATGTGCTCCACCTGCCACGAGGCCTACGGCCACTCGGGCAAGGCGCGCCCGGCGAGCGAGACCTGCGACGAGTGCCACGGGCTCAAGATGCCCCACTCCGAAGACTACGGAGTGGCCCACGGCCGAGAAGTCGTCGCCCTTGGCTCGAGCAAGGTCTGCGAGAGTTGTCACAACGTCTACCTCCATTGCCAGACCTGTCACGGAGTGCAGATGCCGCATCCCGACCAGTGGGAGGCCAAGCATGGTGAGATCGCCTACCCGCGTCTAGGGTTGTGCTCCAGTTGCCACCCGAAGGAGGACTGTCTCGCCTGTCATCCCGTTGCGATGCCGCATCCGCTCGAGTGGACGAAGACCCACGGCCTGCCGGTGCTCGAGGCCGGCTCCCAGATGTGCACCTCCTGCCATGAGCCCGATTTGTGCGTGGCGTGCCACGGCATGGCCATGCCGCACCCCTCCGACTGGGGGACCGCCCACTCCGAGATGGCGGCGACCAAGCGGGGCGAGTGCGGCATCTGTCACGTCGAAGAAGACTGCGTCGACTGTCACCAGATACACGACACGCACGTGAAGGGAGGTGCGGGATGATCTCCGGACCTCTCTCCTTGATCCGCCGCGCCGGCTCCCGGGCGAAGATCGCGGTTGTGGTGGTCGTGGCGCTCGTAGCCGTTCTCGGTGGCGGGGGCCTCCTCGTCCTCGGGCCCTGGGGAAGTTCCGCCGAATCACCCGGCACCACCGACGCCGCCGGACAGTCGGGAGAAGACACTCTGGGCCTCACGAGCGCGACGGTGGGGTCTTCGGACGAAGTGTCCGGGTCGCCGCAATTCCTTGAAGGCGAGCCGTTCCGCACCTGCGAGGTGTGTCACACGGACTTCCTCACGATGCCGCCGCAAACACCCGAGGACGACTTGATCTTCTCTCACGAGGTCCACCTCGGTCAGGGGCTGGTGTGCGAAACGTGCCACAGGCCGCCTCTTGGTCACTTCGACGCTCCCGCTCCCATGATGATGACGTGTCTCTCGTGTCACGAAGGCGAGACGGCTCCGCATCAATGCGTCAATTGCCACCGCAGGATCGACGAGATCGCGCCTGGCTACGACGAGCCCGTCGTGCACCTGGATCCCGATGTCTCAGAGCGTAGGACCTGCGAGAAGTGTCACGATGTCGATGTGTGGTGCGAGCAGTGTCACGGCCTTGTGATGCCCCATCCGACAGGCTGGCAGGCGTCGCACACCGGCTTCGCCTCGTCCCACGCGGACACATGCGAGAAGTGCCACCAGTCACGTGACGCGGCATTCTGCGTTCGCTGCCATGGGGTCGAGATGCCGCACCCGGCCTTCTGGTACAGCGGCCACGGGGACATCGCTGCGAACAACCCGTCTTCGTGCGCTCGTTGCCATCCGTCCAGCCCGCAGTTCTGCAATGCGTGCCATCATGCCGGCTTCTCGCCGACCGCGGCCTGGACTACCGGTGAGCATGGTCCTATCGTCGAGCAGCGCGGCACGAGTGCGTGTTTCGTCTGCCACGACCAGGTCTTCTGTGAGGAATGCCACGATGCCGGACGTTTCCCGAAGAACTAGCTTGACTGAGCGCCGAGTCCGCTCGCCGGCAGGTCGCTTGCGCCCTCCGGCGAAATAGTGGAGAATCGCCCCGGTTATCGGGGAGGAAGAAACGCGAAATAGAGGGAAGGAGGTGAGTTGATGAGAAGACCCAGATCGAGAGTAGTCATCCCATCATTGCTGTTCGCCTTGTTGGCGGTCGCACTTGTCGTGTTCGCCGGCTGCACCGAGGCCGAGCCCGGCACGACGAGCACCACGGCCGGGGGCACTGAGACCACCGCACCGGGCACTGAGACCACCGCGACGACTGCGGGCGGCGAGGAGTCGGTGCAGCCTGTGTCAGAGAGCTTCAAGATCTGCACGGACTGCCATTCCGACTTCAATCAGTTCCTGGCGACCAGCACTGTGCTCACCCCGAACTTCGGGCACGCGCTTCACCTGAACAAGGGCTACCGCTGCGAAGATTGTCACGCGATCCCCACCCATCAGCCTGACACCATCGTGAAACCGAAGATGCAGGCCTGTTTCGTGTGTCACACGCAGGAAGCGAACGCGGTTGCCCCGGGGGCTTGCTCAGCGTGTCACCCTGCCGACTTCGCACTCGTACCGGCGAATCACACCGCCGCAGGATGGCTGCCGGCGGCGAACCCGGGATTGGTGAAGACAGTCGAGGCCAAGCACTCGGCCCTGGCTGTTGAGGATCGCAGCTACTGCGACATGTGCCACGCCGCGAGCTTCTGCGATTCGTGCCACAAGACGCCGATGCCGCATGCCTCCGATTGGCAGGCGGCCCATCCGCAGACCGTGGCGAGCGTCGGCAAGACCGCGTGCGCGACGTGCCACCCTGCTGAGTACCTGTGCAACGACTGTCACCACACCGGCTACAAGCCTGGCGATACTCCGTGGAGACTGCAGCACCCACCCATCGTCAAGGGGTCGGGCGCGGAAGGCTGCTTCGGCTGCCACAACCCGCTGACGTGTGCTCACTGCCACATCACCGGTGAGCTCGACATGAACTTAGGCTCCGCCAACTGATGCTCGCATTCGAGCGTTGACGGAGTAGGTTGCTGAGCCGTGTGGAGGCGGCCGAGTCCCTCGGGACTCGGCCGCCTCCGTTTTCGTCCGCGTCTAGCGGGCACGCCTTTCGTACGCTATCCTGGTGCACGATACGTTGCGCAGGTCTTCACATGTGTCTGCGGTCGTCAAGTGGAACGGCGTTCGAGCCGATATAGTACTTTGAGCCGATATAGTTCTTTGATAGTGCCCCTCGCCGGGCGTCCTTCGTGAACGAGGTAGGCGCGTGATCGATCAGGTTGCGGCTGATCCGGCATCTCCGGACCCGCCGGACAACGAAAAAGAGGACGACGGCCGGCGTTCACTGCTGGGCAAGATCATTCTCGCCGTCCTGCTTGTTGTGATCCTGATCATCCTCCTCACCACTCGCTCCTGCTCCTTCTTGAACCTGGCTACGTTCGTGCCGCCCGCGAATGGCACCGACACCGTCGAGGACTGCATGACGTGTCACCCCGGTCATTCTCAGGATGGCTCGGCGCACGATCCCGACAAAGTCCCCTGCCTGCGCTGCCACACTCAGCATCCCACGCCCAACGCCGACGGGACCATCTCCGGTGACGGCCCGTTCCTCATCGCTACGCAGCGCGAACTCTGCGTGATCTGTCACGGATCCGTCGGCGCCGCATACGACGACCTACACCAGCACCCGCCGTTCCAGAACGGCGAGTGCACCGCCTGCCACGACCCTCACGGATCAGAGTTCCCCAAGCTGCTGCTGCGGGCTGCGAAGGACTTGTGCGTCACCTGCCACTTCGTGGCCGACGCTGCTGCGCACGAGCAGATACACAAGCCCTTCGCCGATCTCGATTGCATCGCCTGCCACTCCCCGCACGCGTCGAATTTCACAGGCATGACGAAGGCGGCGCAGCCCGGCCTGTGCCTCGGCTGTCACACCGAGATCGACGCTGAGCTCGCGAAGAGGTACATGCACAGTCCAGCCGGGGAGGAGTGCACGAAGTGCCACCTGCCCCACTTCTCGGACGCCACGCCTCTATTGCAGGCCGAGCCTCCCGCGCTGTGTTATCGCTGCCACTCGTCGGTGCAGCCTCTCTTCAAACTGGATTCGCGGCACCCCGTTCCCGAGAAGCTCAATTGCACCAGCTGTCACTTCGTACACGGCTCCGACTTCCGGAAACTGCTGCACGCCGCAGGCAACGACGTGTGCCGTGAATGCCACGCAGTGAAAGTCGCCTCGGTTGCCAAGACCGCCCACGCCAAGGTCTCTCGCGATGGTCGGGTGACGGGCAGCTGTCTCAACTGCCACATGTGGCACGGGTCCTCGTACGAGCCGCTGCTGCCCAAGAGAGAGGTGCCGCTGTGTGCTGAGTGCCACGAGCGGAAGACCCACCCACGGACCAACCACCCCCACGACGCGCCCTACTACGACACGTGGCACAAACAGACCATGAGATGCTCGAGCTGTCATGATCCCCACGGCACCGGCTTCGGCTACATGGTGCGCAAGGAGAAAGACGGCCTGTGCCTCACGTGTCACCCCGGGGTGGGAATCACCTTCTAGAGGGGACCACCTTGCGCCGCTTGCGGCTTCTGTTCAAGGTAACGGGCGGTCTGGCTATCGCCCTACTCGCCCTCGGCTTTGCTGCCGTCGGCCTCTACTACTGGCTCTTCGTGACCGTTCCGGGGCCGGTGGTCCCGGCGCGTGGAGACACGCGCATCGTCGCTTCGGACGGCACGGTCCTCGCGGTGATGATGGCGCAGGAACACTCGCAGCCGCTGGGCTATTCCGACATCTCCCGCGCCGTTGTCGAAGCGGTCATCGTCAAGGAGGACGAGTCCTTCTTCTCTCACGGCGGACTCGACTACGGCGGGATCGTCCGCGCGGCCATTGCCAACTTCCAGAGCGGCGCCATCGTCCAGGGAGGCAGCACGATAACGCAGCAGTACGTGAAGACCACGCTCGAGGACCGCTCTCGCACCTACCGCCGCAAGTTCATCGAGATGCTGGTCGCGAAGAAGGTCGAGGCCGCGCTGCCGAAGGAAGAGATCCTCTCCCGCTACCTCAACACGGTCTATTTTGGACGCGGCGCATACGGTATCGAGGCGGCGGCGCGCCGCTACTTCGACAAGAGCGCGCGCGAACTAGGGTACCCGGAGGCGGCGTTGCTCGCCGTGCTCATCAGCGCGCCGAGCCTGAAAGGACCGGCAGTCGAGGAAGAGGATCTGCTCGTCCAGCGCAACGCCCTGCTCGAACGCATGCGGGACCTCGGCTATCTCGTGCCCGAGAAGGCCGCCTTGGCCGTCGCGGCGCCACTCGGCGTCGTCGCTCAGCGCGCCTCGAGCGATGTGAAGTGGCCATATGTGGTCGATCAGATCAAGCGAGAACTGCTTGAGGTGTTGCCGGCGGACAAGGCGTTCGCCGGCGGGCTCACCATCGAGACGAGCCTCGATCCTCGTTTGCAGCGCTCGGCGGAGAAAGCCGCCTACTCGAATCTCCCCGACGCTGAGGGCCTCGAGATCGCGCTGGTGTCGATGGAGCCGTTCACGGGATACGTGCGGGCCATGGTGGCGGGCCGAGACTACGATGCCAGCCAGTTCAACCTTTCCGTGCAGGCCAGGCGCCAACCGGGGTCGGCGTTCAAGCCGTTCGTCCTGGCTGCCGCGTTCGAGGCGGGGATCGATGCCGAGGCTCCGCTGTTCTCGGGCTCGAGCCCGTATGTCACGAGCTACGCGGACCCTGGAACACGGGTCGTCCGCTACTGGGAAGTGAGCAACTACGAGGACCGTTCGTTCGGCCGACTGTCCCTTCTCGAGGCCACAGTCCACTCAGTGAACACCTTCTACGCGCAACTCGTCGGTAAGGTCGGCGCCGAGCGCGTGGTCGCAGTCGCACGACGGGCCGGCATCTCGTCGCCCCTTGAGCCCGATCCGGCCATCGCGCTCGGGGGTCTGAAGACCGGGGTGAGTCCGCTGGAGATGGCAACGGCCTATTCGACGTTCGCGAATGGTGGGGTCGGGTCGCAGCCCAAGTACATCGTACGGGTGCTCGACGCGGACGGTGAAGTGCTCTACTACGCCGCGCCGGACGGCGAGCAGGAGCTTTCGGCCCAGGTGGCCTTGAACGTGACCGAGGTACTCCAACAGGTGGTGGAGCGCGGCACTGGAGTCAGGGCGCGCATCGGGCGTCCGGCTGCAGGCAAGACGGGTACCTCGCAGGACTTCCGCGACGCGTGGTTCGTGGGGTACACTCCCGAGCTTTCCACCGCGGTATGGATGGGCTACCCAGACGAGGCGCGCAGCATGGAGGATGCTGTGGGCAAGGCCGCCGGCGGGACTGTGCCGGCGGAGGTGTGGCACGACTACATGTTGGCGGCTCTGGACGGCTCACCCGTGAACGGGTTCATCGTGGCCGACACCGAGTTGGCCACCATCTGCAAGGAGACGTTCAAGCTGGCGGTCGAAGGGTGCGAAGACGCCGAAGTGATCATGCTCCCGCATGGATCGGTGCCCACGGAGTACTGCGACATGCACGGCAAGGGATACTGAGTGGCGCCGCTGGTGGTGGGCGCATAGAAGGCTGCTGAGAAGCGAAGCGTCACTCCTCAGCGGCCGCCTAGATCGCCGAGTGGCCGTTGGCCGCTTCCCGGCCCTTGGTGCGGCTCTGCTTGGAGCGGTAGAGGCTGGCGTCGGCCTCCTCGAGCAACTGGTTGGTCTCGGTGCCGTGGGTGGGGCAACTGGCGTCGCCCACGCTCACTTCGAGGCTCACGAGGCCGCCTTCCACCTTCAGCTTGGTCTTGGCAAGCGAGGTACTGATCCGGTCACCCACGACCTGCACCACGCTCTGCTCCGTCTCGGGCATCAGCACGATGAACTCGTCCCCGCCCAGGCGGCAGGCGATATCCACGTCGCGCACGTTCACCTTCAAGAGCATGGCGAGGTGCTTCAGGGCGGCGTCGCCCGCCTGATGGCCGTGAGTGTCGTTGACGGCTTTCAAGTTGTCGAGGTCGAGCATGAGGATGGAGAATTTGTGCCGGTAGCGCTTGTACATCTCGCAATGTCGTTCGAGTTCCCGCATCATGAACCGGCGGTTGTAGAGGCCGGTGAGCGGATCGGTGTGAGCGAGACGATCGAGTTCGCTCGTTGAGCGCTTGAAGTACGACTCGGCGGAAGCGGTGAAGATGCCGTGAAGGGCGGTGCGGAGTCTCATCACGAGAGAGAGGAGTTCCTTGTCCTCCTTGCGCAGCGTCTCCAGCAGGAGCATCCAGACTGAGTCCTCCAAAGCCAGCATGTTCCCGGAGAGAGTCACGAGACCCGGCGTGTCCCCATCGCCGAAGAAGCCGAGTTGCGCCGCCTGCTCGTAGTAGTGGCCGCCGGGCTGGAAGCGATCGAGGATCCGTTCGTCGCGAAGGGCGGCCGCGAGGCCTTCCACCAGCTCCACAGATGCGCGTATGCTCTCCTGGGTCGGGAAGCTCTCCAGAGAGTCGAGGTCGTCCATGCGCGAGATGATCAGTCCGAGCCAGTCTTTGGTGATGCGGATCTTGTTGGCCTCTAGGACGCTCTCAGCTTTGCGGAAGAGCGGACTTTGGGCGCTCGTGGCGTCTTCTGGACTGTGATCGGGGCTATCGTGCACGCCGTCTCTCTTCACGCTGGGAACAACTTCTGCACACACACAAGATAGTTGGTCTCTTGGAAGGATGCAAACGATGCGGATACTCCACATCAACAAGCGGTATCCGCCGCACGTGGGCGGCATTGAGAGCCATCTTCAGGACCTGGCCCGGGCCCAGGCGGCTGTTCCAGGCGTGGAGGTCGATGTCGCGGTGGTGGCGGAAGGGCATCCCGGTCGCGAAGTCGACAGGGGTGTGGTGGTCGATCGCGTGCCGCAACTTGGGATGGTCGCCTCGAACCCCTTGTCCACCGCGCTCCTCGACCTGTTGCAGTCCTCGTCCCATGATCTGTGGCACCTGCACTACCCGTTCCCCACGGGTGAAGCGGCGGTACTTCTCGCCACTTTGGGAGGGCGGTCGCGCCCCCGGATAGTGTGCACCTATCATAGCGATTTTGTGGCCCAGTCGGTGACGAAACGCGCGCTTTCTGCGCCGTACTCGGTGCTGACCAGGCGGTTCTTGGCCCGCGCAGACGGAGTGATCGTCTCCTCGCCGAACCTTGCCCGGAATTCCTCATTCCTGCGCAGAGTGACGTCCAAGATACGCGTGATCCCGTTCGGCATCGACCCGGTGCCGCTACGGGCCGACGAGGCCGTGATGGAGCGGTCGATCAAGTTGCGCGAGCGATACGGCACGCCGCTGACGCTCTTCGTCGGCCGCCTCGTACCGTACAAAGGCGTCGACGTGTTGCTTGAGGCGTTCCGGCATGTCCCCGGCACTCTGCTCCTGGTGGGCGAGGGCCCGTTGCGCGGGCGTCTCGAGGAACGCGCGGCCGCCTTGGGCGTGGGTGAGCGAGTGGTGTTCGCCGGATCCTTGACCTTCAGCGATCTCGTCGCCTCCTACCACGCGGCTGACGTCTTCGTGTTGCCCTCGATCACCCCGAACGAAGCGTTCGGACTGGTGCAGTTGGAAGCTCACGCCTGCGGCGTGCCGGTCGTGAGCACCGACCTCCCCACGGGCGTGCCGTTCGCGAACAGCCACGGGGAGACGGGCCTCGTGGTCCCGCCCGGGGATGCGGTCTCGCTGGCAGCCGCCCTTGGGCTGCTGCTCGAGGATGAGGAGCTTCGCTCGCGGATGGGAACTCGAGCCCGCGAGCGTCAGGCCGAGGAGTTCTCCTTGGAAGCGATGACTAACCAAGTGTTAAGCTTCTATCAAGAGCTTCTACTCAAGTCCTGAAGCGCACGTGTCGATGCTCAGCCAGGGACGCGCAAGCGTCTTCGACCTGTGCACGGGAAACCAGGGTGTGGAGACTAGACGATGTCTGCGACAGGGTCACTATCGACGCTGGGCATAGTGGAGCTACTCCAGATCGCCGGTCTTTTTCGCAAGATGGGCTCGCTCCGCTTGCTATTCCCCGGGCAGCGCGTGATCACCGCCTACTTCCAAGACGGTCACCTCAGCGGTCTCACCGACTCAGGCCGCGTATGGCAACTCGGCGACCTGCTCACGAGCCTGGGGCGCCTGGAAGAGGTCGACAAGCAGCGCCTTCTTACCGAAGCCAAGACCCGCGGCAAACGGTTGGGCCAGCTGGTGATCGACCATGGGTTCTATACCAAGGCTGAGATGGAAGGCATCCTGCGCCGGCTGATCATGCAGTCCCTGCTCTTCGCGGTGGAGAACGAGGCGAAGGGCGGCTTCGAGATGCACCTGGGTGCGGTGTCGCAGACAACGGTGATGTTCCCCGTGACCGACTTCCTCATCGAACTCACCTCCGCCGTGGATGAACTCGAGCGACTCCGCGCCCTTCTCGGGCCCGGGGAGGGGGCGTTGCGGGTGATCGCTGAGGTGGACGAATCCGACACGCTGCGTGATCTTCCGTACCGCAAGGTCCAGGTGCTGGCCCACATCGATGGGGAGAAGACCCCCATGGACGTGGCTGCGGCGTCACCGTTCTCGCCCACAGAGTCGTTGCGCATACTCAGCGATCTTGCCGGCCTGGGTGTGGTCGGATGGGCGGATGGCGATCTCGCTCAGCGCGGCGCCCGCGTGCACCTCTTCCCCGTGCCCGACAGGCCGGTTCAACGAGAGCACGAAGCGGTTGCTCCTGCTTCCGGCGAACCGCGGACTTCGGGCGGCGTCTGGTAGAATCGGCGTCGATCGGCTTTTCAGGTCCTGACCTGCCGAAGATCGGGCGAGGCGCAGCTTGCGGATCGGATTCGACGCCAGAACAATCGACTGGAGCGGCATCGGCACGTACTCGCGCAACCTGCTGACCCAGTTCGCGGGAGCCGACCTGGACGTCGTCGTGTTCTGTCCCGACGGCAAGCGTGAATCTGTGCCGCCGGCGCCCCGCTTCTCGCTTGTCTCCACCAACATCGATCCTCTGTCTCGCTCTGGGCGGGCGGTCTTCGCCGGGATCGTGGAGCAGAGCGGGGTGGACCTGCTTCACGTGCCCAGCCACTACGCGCCGGTGCCGGTGGCGGTGCCCTTTGTGGCCACAGTTCACGACGTGATACCGCTCATCTACCCCCGCACCGTGCGGAACCCGGTCGCCCGCGCCCGCTACCGGCGTCAGCTCACCCGCACTCTGGGCGCCGCGCGCTGCATCATCACCGTATCCCAGATCTCACAGAGCACCCTCACCGGGTTCGCCGGAGTCGCTCCCGAGCGGGTGAGAGTGATCCAGAACGGTGTGTCGCGCCAATTCCAACAGGTGAGCGATCTGGAGGCGCTGGAGGCCGTGCGTCGGCGCTATCAGCTTCCCGAGCGGTTTGCGCTGTGGGTGGGTGACTTCCGGCCGAACAAGAACCTGGAGTTCCTGGTGTCCTCGTGGGCGTCAGTGCAGGAATCCCTTGGGGAGCCGCTTTCCCTGGTGATGGCTGGGTCGCAGGAGGGTGAGTTCCGTAAGATCGGGCGCGAGGTATCACGTAGGGGACTCGACGATCACGTGGTCTTCCCGGGCTTCATCCGCGACGCCGACCTCGCAGCAGTCTACTCGGCGGCCGATGTGTTCGTGTTCCCTTCGCTCTACGAGGGCTTCGGGTTGCCTCCTCTAGAGGCCATGGCCTGCGGAACGCCGTGCGTGGTATCGAACTCCTCGGCACTCCCCGAAGTGACGGGGAGAGCTGCGATGCTGTTCAACCCCACCTCCGTGGGCCAGCTGGCCGAGTGTGTCACTCGCGTGCTCACCGATCAGGAACTCAACAGAAACCTCCGTCGCGAGGGCCTGCGGCAGTCGGCCCTGTTCAGCTGGGAGAAGGCGGCGGCCGAGACCCTGCAGGTGTACCGCAGCGTACTCTTGTGAGTCGTAGATCCTGGATCGTCCTCAGCGTGACCATGGACGCCGTGGTCGTGAACTTGGCCATCCTCGCGGCCTTCCTGGTGCGTTTCGGTTGGCCGCTACCGGCCTTCAACATGGAGGCCTACCAGCGCGTGCTCGTGCCGCTCACGGTAGGGCAACTCCTGATCTTCCTTCTCGTCGACCTGTACGATCCGGCGGCCGAGCGCTCGGGGCCCCAGCTCTTGGGCACGGTCGTCAAGGGCGCCCTGATCGGTCTCGTGACCCTGGTGGCACTGAGCTTCGCGCTGCGCGCGTTCGCCTTCCCGCGAACGGTCATCGCGGTGGCGTTCTTCACACAGATGCTCTTCGTTTGGGGCTGGCGCAGGGCGGCCGCCGGGCTGTTGCGGGTGCGCTGGCCCGAGAGGCGGGTGGTCGTGGTGGGAGATCCCGCCGACGTGCGGCCGTTGCTGGAGCGGCTCCAGTCGGTGGAGCGGTGGGGGTACCGGGTTGTGGCGCTCGTCTCCGCGGGCGCGGCGCCCATGGGCAGCCTGGGCGGATACCCCGTGTTCACCTCCGAAGAGGACCTCCCCGCCCTTCTGGACCGCGAGCGGCCGCATCAGTTGATCGTGGCCACTCCGTCTCGCCATCGGCGTATCCTGGAACAGCTGGCCACGAGCACCTCCTTCCGGGGCGAGATCCTCGTGACGCCCGAGTTGTACGAGATGCATCTGGGGGAGATCGACTTCACGCTGCTTGACGACTTCCCGCTGTTGAAGCTGAGCGCCGGGGACCCTCCCGTGTGGCAAGATGCGGCGAAGGTCGGCTTGGAGCGAGCCGCCGCCGCCCTGCTGCTCGCAGTGCTGTCACCTGTCTTCGCCGCGGTGTCCTTGGCCGTGCTCGTGTCGAGCGGCCGGCCGGTGCTCTACCGGCAGGTGCGGTCGGGGTTGAGGCAGCAACCGTTCACACTGCTCAAGTTCCGCACCATGGTGCCCGATGCAGAGACCGAAGGACCAGTCCTGGCCAGGAAGGACGATCCCCGAGTGACCGGGGTGGGGTATTGGCTGCGCATGTCGCGCTTGGATGAGTGGCCGCAGTTGTGGAACGTGATGCGCGGCGAGATGAGTCTGGTCGGTCCGCGGCCCGAGAGGCCTGAGTTCGTGTTCGAGTTCATCACCGAGGACCCACTCTATGCCGAGCGATTCCGGGTGCGACCCGGCATCACCGGCCTGGCCCAAGTGAGCGGAGGATACGGTACGGAAGCCAACGTGAAGATGCGGTTCGACCTCATGTATATCTACCATCGTTCGCCGGCTCTGGATCTGAGGATCCTACTGCGCACCATCAAAGTGGTGTTGGTGGGGAGGGGCGCGCTCTGATCCGGCCCTCGCGAAAGATGGCCGGTATCGGGGGGTTCATCCCCTCGTTGGCCGGTGGTTGGTCTTGGTCTGACCATGCCCTATACTCTGCGGGCCGCTGAAACTGCGTGGCTCCAGCCTTACGAATGAAAGGCGCCCCTTGATGCACGATCTCGACGATCCGGTGGTGACCGGATCGGACTCCACCGCCGGTGAATCGGTGCCCACGTGGATGACCGTGACTGTGATAGTCCTCATCGTGGCGATCCTCGCGGTGGTCGCGGCGCTCGTCTATGGGGTGTTCAACCAGGACGAGGCACCGGTCACCATGGCTGAGCGCGATCTGGTGTTCTACCAGGACGCGGTGGCTAAGCAGCCCGACTCCTCGAGCAACCGGATCGCGTTGGCTCAGGCGTACATCGCTCTTGAAGAATACGACGAGGCCGTGGCCGAAGCCGATCGGGCGATCGCCGTGCAGTCGGCCGACTTGGGCGGCTACCTCGTGAAGGGTGAGGCGTATCGGCTCATGGGCGACAATGACAAGGCCCTCGCCGCCTACGACGCGTTGCTCGAGATCTTCCCGGCGCACGCCGCCGCGCTGCTGCAGCGGAGCCGCGTACTCGAAGCGATGGGCGATCTGCCGGGCGCCGTAGAGTCTCTCGAGGCCTCGCTCGAGGCGCAGCCCACGGCATCTGACGTGCTCGTGGAGTTGGGCCGGCTCTACGAGAAGCAAGGCGACAAAGAGAAGGCGATCGAGCAGTATCGAACCGCCCTGCAATACATCCCTGATTACGGTCCGGCCCTGGACGCCTTGGCGCGCCTCGGCGCCGAGTAGGAGGCTACCCTTGCGTAAGAGAAGGCTGTTCTTCGCCATCTTGATCCTGCTCTTGCTTCTTCTTTTCGGGCTCGTATATGTCTATCTGTCTCTGGGCAGTGCCGATTCCCCCTCCGACCCCGTGGACGTAGCCCCCGGTCTGAAGCACATCCGAAGCATCTATAGCTATGGTGAAGGTGTCGACGGACTGCTATCCCAGCCCTACGGAGTGGCATACGGAGACGGTCTGCTGTACGTGGGCCAGATCACCAGAGGCGTGATCGTGGTGTTCGACGACAAGGGCGAGTTCGTACGCACTATCGGGTCTCAGGGCCGAGGAGAGGGCGAACTCAACAGCCCGGCCGGCATCGACGTGGATTCGGCGGGCGATCTCTACGTGGCCGATTCCCAGCACTCGAAGATCGTGGTGTACCGACCCGACGGGAGCCTACTCACCGAGATCGCCGTCGAACGACCGATCATCCCCAGACTCGTGGACGATGTGCGTCTCTACGTGGCGTCGTACGACTCGATCAAGATCCTCTCCGTTCCCGGATACGAGGAGCTCTCCTCGTGGGGCCGCCGCGGACGCGGCGAAGCGGAGTACGATTTCCCGAACGGCTTGATCGTCACCGACGAAGGGGAATCCGTCTTCGTGGCCGACGGCAACAACATGCGTCTGAAGCGTGTCGACAAGGATGGCGAGAAGGTATGGATCGTGGGGGCGCCGCCGACGGACATGACAGACGCCGACCGGCTCTTCGGCCTTCCCGGCGGGATGGCGTTGGCCGCCGACATCCTCTACATCGTCGACCCGCTGAACTCGTCTATCCACCTGTATCGGCTGGATGGCACCAAGGTGGGCGAGGTGGGAGAACCTGGTTCGGAGGAAGGGTATTTCAGCTACCCCTCGCAGATCGCCTACATGGGCGGCACCCGGTTCGCGATCACCGAGTGGGGCAATGATCGAGTGCAGATAGTCGAGATCGACCCGGAAGCTGTGGCCCGTGCGGCCGCGACCACGCCGGAGGTGGGCACTCCTGACACCACCGATCAGTGAGACGCAGAGGTGGGATACCTTCAGCCAGGCACCCACTGGTGAGAGTAGGTGTTGACTCCGGTGCCGTGGCCTCGATATAATGCTGCGTGATGCCCCAAGGTATTCCACGCAGAGTGCAACTGAGGCCTAAAGCCCAGCTCCCCTCCTGCCGATACCCTACTTGACATAGGCTGTTGTTGGGTACCAGGAGTCTGAATGTTTGTGATATCAGGCACTTGGGGCCCGTAGAAGCGGCATACTCCACTTGAGGGAGGAGGTGATATCGATATGAAGAAAGCCATTGTAATCGGCCTTGCCCTCGTCTTCACTTTCGTGATGACAGCGGTGGCCTTCGCCGTTCCGGGCATCGTCCCGACCGACAAGACCACGCTGCTTCTGGATCAGACGAACCAGGGCGGCTACCTTGATCCCACCGCCGGCGTGAACCCGCACGGCCTGTACAGCAACACCTCCAACAAGTGTAAGACGTGTCACGCTGTCCACGGCGCTGGTGTTGGCGGTGAGGCTCTCCTGCGCAGCACCAAGGCGAACGCCTGCGTGTACTGTCACGTGAGCGCCACCTACTCGATCAAGAAGCCGTATGGTACGAACCCGGTGCTGTACACGACCGAGTACGAGAACAACCACGCGGCCACCCACCAGGGCACGGGCTACAACGGATGCGTGAGCTGCCACTCGGTTCACGGCGCTAACACGTTCGTCGCTGCCGGCGACGGCATCACCGCAGGGAAGATCCTCAAGCAAAGCCCGGGCAGTTCTCCAGTCGGGACGACCACAGGGGCCCTCGCGGCGTCTGCCACGACTCTGGACGAGTTCTGCCGTGATTGCCACGACAACCTCCAGGTCACGGGGGGCGGCGTGTGCGCCGGCTCGGGCTGCCACGCCACTCAGATGATGGTGTCCAGCTACCCGACTCGCGACCAGCAGTCCCACATCCAGACCACGACGCTGACCAACGCGTCGGGCGTGGCTGTAGCGACCGCAGTCTCGACCAAGTGCCGTAACTGTCACAAAGGCGCCGCCGTATATGCGGATGCCAACAGCTTCCCGCACATCACGTCGGGTGCTGACTTCCTGACCGACACTCACACCTCTACCAGCCCGCTGGATAGAGTGTGCTTGGAGTGCCATGCCAACGTCGGTGTGACCTTCTAGGCCACTCCTACGCTGGACCGGCAGGTCCAAGTGGTACACTTCGAGGGGCCCCGAAAGGGGCCCCTCGTTTTGTTGCGGCCATCCTTTCTCGTGACGTGGGGGGCACGTGTCTGAAGACACGATCGGGCGTCGGGGTGTGGCGTGGAGCCCGGCGGATCTCATTACAGCGGTCGGTTGGTTCCTCCTGGCCGTCGTGGCCCCTCTCGCCTTCTCTACCTCCGCCGCCGCGACCTTCTTCACGGCCAAGCTCCTACCGATGTACGCGGGTTGCGGGTTGCTCGTGCTGGGTGCCACACTTCCCGACCGGAGGGCTCACGCCGGCAGAACGGATCCGGGTCGCGCCGGCGTCTGGTCGCATGGCTCCGAGGCCCTCGCCGCAGGGTTCCTTGGCCTCGGGCTCGTCAGCGCCGCCTCGGCGTCCAGTGTGGCGACGGCCTTCCTGGGCACCTACAACCAGGGCACCGGGTGGCTGTTCTGGGTGGTCTCACTGGGTGGGTTCTTCGCTCTCCGGCGGTCGCGACTCGATGACCGGGTCAGGCGAGCGCTTCTGGTCGGATTGGCGGCGGCGGCAGTCGTAGTGGCGACGCTTGCGCTGCTGCAGGCTGTTCACTGGGAGCCTCTGCGTTTTCGCCTTGGTTTCCGAGTCGATGGCCGAGCAGGTTCGACTCTCGGCAATCCCTTGTATTCGGGTGCGTTCCTTGCGCTGGCCTCGGTCGTGGCGCTCGACCTTGCTCGGACAGCCCGCTCCTCCTTCGGGACCGCGGTCGGTGCAGGGGCGGCGGGCGTGATCGTGCTCGGCCTGGGCGTGTCCTGGTCGCGGGGGGCGTGGCTCGCGTTGGGCGCGGGGGGCGTGGTGTGGGCGATGGCCACCCTCAGCGACTCGACCCGTGGATCACGTGTCCGGGTCGCATCTCTGTTCGTCGCCTTTGCCCTTTGGGGCTTGGTGGTGGGGTTGTTCGTCGTGCCGACACTTGCGCCCGCGCGTGGCGTCGGTGTCCACGAGGGCGAGACCTCAGTCGAGGCAGGCGGCAGTGTCGAGACGCGCCTTCTCATGTGGGGTATCGCGGTGGATGCCGCCCTCGATCGCCCGCTCTTGGGCTGGGGGCCGAACAACTATCGTTTCGGGGCTCAGCGGCACATGACGGTCGAGAAGCTGGAGTTGGAACCACTCACGCGCGACGCCGACGCTCACTCGCTTCCCCTGGAGATGGCAGCGACGTGGGGGTTGCCTGCGGTCGTGCTCTTGTTGGGCTGGTTCGCGACCCTGGGGCTTGCGCTGTTTCGCGCGGTGCTCCGTGGGGAGGGTGCCGCGGCGGCAGGGGTACTCGCGGCTTTCCTGGCCGGGTCGCTCACCATGCCCCAGAACCTCGTGGTGACGCCGGTGGCACTCGGGGTGGTGGGGCTCGCCCTCGCGGGCGCCACCGGCAGCCAGGGGGCGAGTGGGCCCGAGGATGTGCGCCAGACGTCGCGCGCCGTACGGATCGCCCTGGTGGTGGGGGTAACCGCCTGCGCGCTCGTGCTGATGGTGGGCTCTTGGGCCTGGTACCAGGCCGATCGCCACTACCTCACGGGCGAGATCAAGGGCGACCTGGGCGAACTCAGCACGGCGGCGGAGACCTTTCCCTTCGTAGAGGTGTATTGGCGTTCCCTCGGGGTCGCCGAGACGCGGGAGGGGGTAGCGCAGGCGCGACCTCTCCTGGTTGAGGATGGGCTGGAGCACTTTGAGCGGGGGCTCGACATCTCACCCCAAGACATCGATCTGCTCGCGGCGCTCACTGCGACCCATTTGCAGCGGGGTGAATGGCAGAAGGCGAGGGAGAGCGCGGAGTCGGCCGCGTCGTACTCGCCGGTGGAACCGTTGCCGCACGCGCAGCTGGCATACGCGCTCTTCCGCTTGGGCGAGACCGGGCGGGCCCTGGCCGAGGCGGAACTGGCTCTTGCCGTGAACGTGCGTAGCGCGCGGGTGCTGCACACCGTGGGTCTCTACTTCCGGGATTCCGGTGACGTGGTGCGCGCCCGCGCGGCCTTCGAGCAGGCCCTCGTGGTCGACCCCGGGTTCATGCCGGCAAAGCAGGAGCTCGACCGGCTGCTCTGATCAGCCCCCCAGGCTCTGCAGGGCGGCCTGTGCGTCGTCGAGACCGGGGTCGAGGGTTAGGGCCCGCTCGTATGCTTCCCGCGCCTCTGAGGGCCTCCCCTGCGCCTGGTGGGCGCGACCCAGCAGGTACCAGGCACCCGCGTCTGACTCGTCGTATGACAAGATGCGCGCGGCTAGGGGCTCCGCACCGGCAGCGTCGCCGAGTTCGAGGCGGATGGCCGCCAGGTTGAAGAGGGCCCCCGTGTGGTAGCGGTCGCGAGAGAGCACCTGTTCGTAGGTGCGGATCGCCGTCTGAAGCTCAGCGCGCATGGCCTGCACTCGGGCGATGGAGAAGAGCATATCGGGGTGGTGGGGGATGCGCCGCTCGGCGTCTTCGTAGGCGAGGGTGGCTCGGGAGAGGAGGGAAGGATCGCCTCGGTCGCGGGCCGCCTCCTCCAAAGCGCGCCCGTACCCGATCACGTACTCGGCGTCGCGGGGGGAGAGACTCACGGCCCGGGAGGTCGCCTCCACTGCCACCCAGGGTTCGTGCACGGCGCGTCTGAACTGCCGGTCGGCCCAGGGGTCGCGCACCGCGGGCGCGAGCAGGGCGAGCGCGACGGCAAACAGGGCGACACCACCCACCCGCGCGGCCCAGGCGGGCGCGCGGAGTGCCCCCGCGACTTCCCCGCGCGTGGTCAGGGCGAGCGTGATGCCCAACAAGGTCATCGCGGCGGGGGTCGTCCAGAGGAGGCTGAAGCTGAACAGCGCCTGTACCTCGTAGGCGGTCGCACCTCCGAGCAGGGCGCAGGTCACGATCGTGCGCTGCCAGGACGGGTGTGGGTTCCGAAGGAGGGACCGGACTACCAGGAAGGCCGTGGCAAGCAAGAACCCCACGTACAGCGCCAACCCCGGCAGTCCCGTCGCGTAGGCCAGATAGAGCCAGCTGTTGTGGGGACGATCGGGGTAGGCCGCGGCGTCCTCCAACTGCACGAGTCGTAAGGGGCGCACCCGGGGGAACTCCCCAAGGAAGGTCTCCGGGCCAGCGCCCCGCAGTGGGTGCTCCGCAACCAGATCGAGTGTCGCGCGCCACATGACGAGTCGGGTCTCGGCCGAGCCGCCGCCTTGACCCTGCGCGACCGCGTCGAAGGCCTCGGTCAGGCGGGTGCCGCTGGCGGCCACACCAGGCGTGAAGACGATGGTGAGCCCCACCGCCACCACCATGAGGCCTGCGGCCGCCGCGCCCACGAGGAGCGGCCGGTGGGGCAGGGCGGATCCGCGGCGGCGCGCTTCCCCGTGGCCCTTGAGTCTTCCCGAGCGCAGTCTCACGAGGAGCAGAAGCGCACCCGCGACCACCAGGCCCGCCACCGCGCCGAGCCAGGCTCCCCGGCCGGCGCTGAGATACAGGCCGGCCGCCTGCAGGCCGAGTGCGACCAGGGCAAACGTCAGCTCCGCGCGGCGGCGGGTGAGGCACATCCCGGCGAGCGTGGCGGGGATCGCCATGACCATCCACGCTCCGAGGAACACGGGGTTGCCCATCAATGACGTGGCTCGGAGACCGAAGGCCCCGAACCCGGGGGGGCGGAAGGGTCCGAGCATCTCGAGGAGCGCGGCGAGGCCAAGGATCGCGCCGCTGAGCGCGATCGCTCGCAGCAAGAGCTTGATCTGCGCGAGCGTAGCCCGGGAGGCCGTCCAGAAGAAGGCCGCATATCCGAAGAACCCGAGCGCACCCTCGTATCGCGGAGAGGTGCCGAACAACGCCACGAAGGGCCAACCCGATGTGAACGCCGCCATCGCGACCCACGCGAGGAACCCCAGGAGGAGTAGCTCGGGCGCGCGGAAGACGGGTCTTCCGGCGTCCTTCCCCAGCAATCGCATGAAGCCCGCAAGGAGCATGAGAATCACGGCGGCTCGGAACACCGTCGCCTTGGGAAGGGCGTACACGTGATGCGAGTCGGGCAGGTAGATCAGCGGCAGAGCGAAGAGGGCGGCAGCCGCCGCCCACACCGCGAGGGGAGGCGCCGCCTTCGCCGGACTGCTCATGGCTGGTGGCAGAACTCGCAGATCGGGGTGGTGGGGATGTCGTCGTGGCAGCTGGAGCAGTTGGACGTCGCCGGCGGTTGGAGGCCGTGGCGTGTCTGCCAATCAGGGCCGTGCGCATCGAAGGCCAGGTGACACTCGCGGCATTCCTCGGGTTCGTGGCACCGGTAGCAGAGCTCCTCCTTGCCGCCGAATGCGGCCAGAGGGGCATGCTCGTATGTAGAGAACGAAGGCGGATGAGGCATGTCGAGGCCGTGACACTCCTTGCACGGTTCCAGGCTATGACAGCCTTCGCAGGTGCCTTTCTCGGCCAGGTGGGCCTTAGGGTAGGAGTCGGGGATATCGCGGATCTCGGCCACGTCGGTGAGGTGGCAGGTCGCGCAGGCGGCACTGGCATCCTGGTTGTTGTGGCAGGTCAAGCATTTGTCCATGCTCGGCCGTTCGACGAACCCTTCTGTGACCAGGTGACCGGGCTGCCCGTGGCATCCGAGGCAGCTGATCCCGACGCCCAGGAAATCCTCATGGCGAACCCGAAGTGAGCCGAACTGGGCGGTTCCCGTTGTGATGTCACCGTGGCACCGAAGGCAGCGCGAGTCGCTCACTCCCGCGTCGAGCCGGGGTGCGCCGCCCAGGTAGTGCGTCGTCAGGTTGCTGAGTCCGCGCACGCGGGTGGCGACGAACCCCATGACTCCGCGGTCGCCGTGGCAGCGCAGGCAGTCGTTCCCCGCGTGATCCGAACTGTTCCAGGACGCCACGCTCGGCGCGATCTCGTGACAGCGGCCGCAGGTGGTGGGGGCGGTGGCGAACTCGTCGCCGGCCACGAAGAGGCCCAGGAACACGAGCAGGACCCCGGGCACCAGGAGAGGCGTGACGAAGCGCTCCCTCCATCGACGTTTCTTCTCTCGCTCGATGCGTGGACCCCAGGAGAGGATCATGAGGAGCACCACGAACACAAGAAGCAGCGCGATCGCGCCCGCGGCGATGAACACCACGGTCCTCTGCGGGTCGGCTTGAGGGTCTGCCCACACTTGGCGCATGTCGGTAAGCAGGGTCCGGAGGAACGACATCATGCCGTCATCTCGCTCATCCGCCGCCGCGCAGCTGCTCGAGCGCTTCAGGAGGAAGCCCCGGATGGATGTGGGCGGTGTGGCAGTACTGACAGTCTTCAGGCACGTGGCACCGGTCGCACGTTGCTCGGTCCAGTTCTTGCAGCCGAACCTCGTGTTCGGGTAGGAAGCCCTCGGGATGCGGCATCTCGATCTGGTGACACGCGTCGCAGAAGGTCTGCTTGTGGCAGTCTGTGCAGGCTCCGCGTGCTTCTATGGCCTGGGCGCCGTGGAGGTGCGGGAATGCGTTCGGGTCGTGCGGGAGCTCGACGCCGTGGCAGCTCTTGCAGAACGTGCGGGCGTGGCAGGTGGTGCAGGTGCTGAGGTCGCCCATGCCGTGGATGGTGCGCACGTCCGGCCCGTGGACTATCGCCTCGATGCCCGGAAGCTGGGCGGCTCCACCAGTGGGCTCTTTCATGTGACAGACACTGCACGCTGTGCCGGCCGTCGTGCCGTCGTGGCAGAAGGAGCAGCTGGCGTGAGTGAGCCCCGTTGTGACGGTACTCGCGATGTGGAGTGCTCGAACGTGACATGAGGCGCACGGGATGCGCGCGTCCAGCACGTCGGAATGCCTCATGCGGATGTCGTTGGCCACCGCCAGGCGGTCGACGATCTCGCCTTCGTGGCATGCCAAGCAGGTGGAGGAGGGGACGAATGCCCGGGAGGCGTCGGGGTCTGAGAACGGGCTCACGTGCACGATGAGGTTGCGGACGGCACGCACGTTCAGTTCCAGCAGGTTCAGCGAGCCCTGGGTCCTATGGCAATCGAGGCAGCGCACGGAGGCATGGCTGCCTGCGGAATTCTCGGCAAGGACGCGCTCCGGCACGTGGCACCACGAGCACCCGCGCTGGGTGGTGGCCTGGACCACGAAGCCAACCTCCGCGACGGCGAACAGAAAGACCACCACGATGAGGAGAGCCTTGAGCGGAAGGCGGCCGAGCAGCGCCACGGCCCGTTGCGCGGTTTCTGCGGGTTTGAACACCTGCTCCCTTGGTGGTAGCCTGCCGAAGGCGTCTTCGGCCTGCCGAAGGCGTCGTGTGGCTGCAAAAAGCCGTGTCGGCTCGGTCGAAGGAACAGTATATCGTGCGTGAGGAGTGCTTCAACCGCCAAGTGGTGTCACAGGCCGAGAGGCCCGTCGCGCCTCGCTTCATCGTGCGCGGTTCGTGTAGCGGGGGCGGATGAGCTCATCGGTGATGGCGGCTCCTCGGCGCCTGTACATAGCTCTGATCGTGGTCCTCTCGGTGGCGCTCGTGGCCCTGGTAGCGATCTATCTGCGGGTCGACAGCGCGCCGCCGGAGGTCGTGTCTACCACCACAACACTCGGGCCAGGCCAGAACGCCGGAGAGCCTTCGTTCCTCTACGCGGTGGAGGCACCGGCCGACCGGCCGTTCCGCCCGCGCAACTCCGCGGTGTCGGGGAGCCGCGTGTACGTCGCCGATAGCGAGGGTCAGCGCGTCGCGGTGCTCGATCTCACCGGCGGCCAGGAAGCCCAGATCGGCTTCATCCCTATCACGCCCGACGACCTCGAGCAGGAACTGCCCCGCGATCCCCAACCTACGGCCGTGGGCGTGCTGGCCGACGGCACGCTCCTGGTCGCGGATGCCGCCAACGGACGCGTGTGGCGACTCACTCCAGACGGTTCGTTCCTGGGAGACTTCATCTCGGAGGAGGAGCGCACCCGCTCCGAACTCCTCTCCCCGGTGGGTCTAGCGGTCACAGCGACCGAGGTGCTACTCACCGATGTCGGCGACCAGCGTGTGAAGGTGTTCTCCACATCCGGTTCGTTTCTTCGGTACTTCGGGGGCGATGGGTTCCATCCTGGTGAGTTCTCTTTCCCGAACGCGCTGGCGGTGGATCGCGACGGTCTGGTGTACGTCGCCGACAGTAACAACGAGCGGGTGCAGGTGATCGGCGCGGAGAGCGGCGTGGTCACGGTGATCGACCAAGCGGATACCGAGGAAGGGCTGGTGCTGCCACGAGCCCTGGCCTTCGACAGGTTCGGCCGCCTTCACGTGGTGGACACGTTCGGCCAGGCCGTGCACGTGTACGGCTCGGACGGAGCCCTCCTCTACACGTACGGGCGTGGCCCCGGCGACACCAGGCGGCTGACCCTTCCTGAGGGCATCGTCATCACGAACGACCGCATCGTCGTGTCCGACGGCGGCGCGCGCCGGCTGGTGGTCTACACCTACTAGGCATCTTCCGAGCGCCGCGCCCACCTGCTCCATTCACGCCGGCTCCCTCGCCCGTCCCACTCGATCGCTGCGCTCCATTCAACGCACCGCGCGGGCGGACAGGTATTCCGGCGGGCGTGTGGACGCAAAGAGAAGCGGGCCCCCGAAGGGACCCGCTTCTCTCGGACTACCGCCCGGCCTCAGATCGGACAAGCCGATCGTGATCGGACCTACCTCGTCAACACGTAGCGTGCTTCGGAGATATCGTAGTCATCGCTGGGACGAGGTGGACGTCGTCGTCGGGGTGGGGATGTCGTACGGCACCCACCAGTTCGAGCCGAAGCTATGGCACGTCCTGCACTGGCTTGCCTGAGCCGAGCTCGTGTTGTGGCACTTGGCGCACGCGCTGCTCGCTTGATGGTCGGACTCCGCTGTGTGGAAGTCCTCCCTCAGGCCCGGGCCGTGACACCTGCCCCAGCAGTCGTTGCCGTTTTGATGCGTGTTGTCGTGCTCGTGACAGGCCGTCGTGCATGCCCGTTGGATGTTGGCCGATGACGTCGTGCCGAACTTGAACGTCGGAGCGACGTCATGATGGGCTAGGCCCGTGGCGTGGCATCCAGCGGTGAGGCAATTCGACGAGGTCGGTACCTTGGTGGTGCTGTGGCACGCACTGCATCCGACGACCGAGTGGACCGTCTTCAGCGTGTTGGCGTGGCATCCGGACTTCGCGCAATAGGTCTGAGAGGACACGTGCTTCGTGGTCTCAGCCAGATGGCGCACCGGAGCCAGACCGCCGGTCTTATGGCAGTCCGCACACTTGTACGTCCAGACGAACGACGATGGCAGCGGGTGACACGCACCGCAGCTGCGCGAGTTGCTGATGCTGGTGCTCCGAGCGTGTTCCGTCGGGAGCATCATCAGGTGGCAGCTCTGGCAGTCGGTTTCTTCGTTGGCCGTGTGTTTGGCGGTCGCGCCCGCGTGATACGTGTTCGCGGCGTGACAGCTCGTGCACAGCGGCAGTGCCGGATTCGCGCCGCCGTACGTGGCGATCACCGACTTCACCGTGGCCGACGCACCAGCGCCGTGGCACGTGTCACAACCCAATGGGTTGTTGACGATGTGCTCGGTCACCAGGTTGTTCGAGTGGCACAGAGAGCAGTCGGACGCGGCGAGCTCGTGCTGTTGCACGTGCTGACCGGCCGTCGGCCCGTGGCACTCGGTGCACATCGGGTTCATGGTGGCCTTCGAGCCACCCGTGCGGTAAGTCGCGATGACCTGCTGCACTGCGGCAGAGCCGCTGTGGCACGTGGCGCAGTTGAGCGCACGACGATCGACGTGCTCCGTCACCAAGTTGTCCACGTGACACGTGGAACCCTGGCACGCGACAGGCGGCTGCACCGGGTTGGTGAGCGCGTGCTGCGTCAGGTGTGCTCCGGCGTTGCCGCCGTGACACACGAAGCAGCCCTGCTTGGCTCCCGTGGTCTTCCACGCCGCGATGGCGGCCGTGGCGTACGCGGGGGCCGTGCTGCTGTGACACGTGTTGCACGAACCGACGACACCGCTCTTGAACGTATCGCCGACGTGCTGCGTGGCGATGTTCAGAACGTGACAACCGGGATCGGCACATGAGGCGTACGTAGCCGAGAGCGCCGCGTCGGGATCGTGAGTCGCGGTGTGACCCGCGCCCGCGTTCGCGCCGTGGCACGCCTGGCACGTTCGGTCGCCGTTGTCGATGGCCGTCAACACCAAGGTCTTCGACAGGGCGCCCGTGTTGCCGAGGTGGCACCGGTTGCAGACACCCCCAATCATGAGAGTGTTGTTCTGCGTGTCCGATGGTTCCACTGCCCAACGGATCTCGTGCTCCACCAGCAGGTTCGCGTTGTGGCACCCACTCTGGCCGCAGCTCTGGTCAGGCGCCGAGGTCGGCGACTGGTGCTCCAACGTTGGCGTGCCGTGGACCGTGTGACATTGGTCGCAGTTCGTCAGCTGGCCGGTTGCGGCTGCCGCGATAGCGGCCACCACTGCCGCGCGCGTGCTCTTGTGGCACGTGTCGCAGTTGAGCGGTGAGCCGTTCGCCGCGAGCCAGGCCGGGCGACCCGTCGTGGCGTCACCGGTGTGCTCCAAGATCACGTTGTTCGTGTGACAGATGGCGCAGTCGGTGGTGCCGGACGATTGGTTCGAGTACTTGTAGTACCCGGAGCCGATGGTCTTGTCGGCGGGCAACGCGTGCTGATCGAAGTGCCCTGACATGTGGCAGGCCTCGCACGAGGTGTTGTTCGCGAGGATGGCCTCGCGGACTCCGGCGCGCGGAGAAGCCGTATGACAGGTGTTACAGCCCCGGCCGTACCCCGCGTGGAGCGTGGCCAGGTTGGTGCTCACGTGACACCCGCTGTCGAAGCATGCCGTCGAGGTCGTCAGGTGACGATCGACGTGGACGCTCGCGACCGCGTGACACGTCGCGCAGTTGGGGTTGGCCGCGCTGGCAGAGAAGGCCGTCACGAACGTATATGCTCTGCTGCTCGGCGAGTGACATGTGTTGCAGTTGTACGCCCCCCAGGTGCTGCCGTTCACGTCGGTCGGGAAGACCGGGTTGATGTGCACGGACAACAGGTTGGTGGGGTGACAGTACTGGCACTCGGCCGGAGGAGCCACAGGGTTCGTCAGGTCATGCTGCACAGCATGTCCGGTGATCGTGCCGTGACAGTCCTCACACGTCGGGTTCTGCGCGATGGCCTTGAACGTCGTGATCACACCCTGCACGGCGGTAGAGCCGGCGTGGCAGGTATCGCATGTGAGTGCGCGACGATCGATGTGCTCCGTGACCAAGTTGTCCACATGGCACGAGGCCGACTGGCAATCCGTCGGTGGCTGCACCGGGTTCGTCAAGGCGTGCTGCGGCGTATGGTTGCCCGCACCCGCGCCGTGACAGACGTAACAGCCTTGCTTGGCTCCACCAGGAGCTGAGCCGGCGGCGATAGCCCCGACAACAGCCGATTCGGTCGAGTCGTGACACGTGCCGCAAGCGAGCGCCTGATTGGTCACGTGTTCCGTGACCAGGTTGAGGTCGTGACAACCGGCGGCTCCGCAGGTGGCATACGTCGCCGTCAGAGCCGCGTCGGGCTCGTGGACGACGGTGTGCGACTCATCACCGTGGCAACCGGATTGGATGCACGACGGCGCGAACAGAACGCTCTGTTGGGAGAGTCCTGCCGCCGGCGCCTGCAATGCGTGACATTGCGCCGCAAGACACGTGAGCGACTTGGTCACCGGTGCGGTGTTCATGTTGCTGACCACGCGCGTCGGAACACCTGCAACGACCGTCCCCGGCGTGCTGTTGCCGTGGGCCGCTAGTTGATGGGTGATGTCGGTGCCGTGGCACCATTCGCAGTCGACGACCCCGGAGTGACAGCCTCCGGAACCGTTGTTGCCGCACGTAGTGAACGGCGGCACCGTCATGTCCAGGCCGAAGCTTAGTGTGCCGGTGTGCGAACGGTGGATCTTGTCCACGTCGGTGAGAGTGCTGGGTGCGAAGTTGTGCCCCGGCATACTCACACCGTCGTGACAGACGACGCACTTATCGGGTACCGTCACCGGGTTCACGCCGAAGTTCACCAGTGCACCCGTGGCCTCACCGAGCGGTGCCAAGTGGCAGTTCTTGCAGTCCGTGCTGGTCAGAGCCAGCGCGGGTGCAGCGGCCGCGAGCAACAAGACTGCCGCGACCAGAGTGATACAGATTACGAGTTTCTTCATTTTCATTTGCGATTCACCTCCTTTCCACATTAGTCTCTGGAGGAAAGGAGTTCGTGAACATCGGCACTACTACGGCAGGTAGTAGTGCTCTAGAGACGAGTCGACCGGGGCCGAGGCCCCGGTCTGAAGTGACTGTCTCATGTTCTTGAGATGAACCGGAAAAACGAAAGAAACCGGCCATCCCCATGGCCGGTTGCACTACTGGCTCCCCCCGCCCCAAGTGCCCAGGTACGGAAACGGGGATCTACGCCTCCAACTCCTTATACTCTCAGGCGATAGCCTATAGGCATCCAAGGGGTCTGTCAAGGACTTCTTCAGGCGGCGAATCAACCGCATTGAGTCTAGGAATGCGCCATTTGCAGCTAGTTTGGAAAGCCGGCGGATTATTCGTCTGCAACCACGCAATTCTACTCTGACAAAAACGGACCGATTCCGGCTCTACCGATTCCGAACCGTGGTCCACCGCCGGCGTGACACGGGGTCGACAATAGAAGAGCCCGGCGGGAAGGCCGGGCTCTTCGGGTGTTCCACTCACCGGGGCAAAAGGCCCCGCGAGAGCTATTCGACGTTCAGGGAAAGAATGAGAAGTTGGTCGGAACCCTTCGCCTTCTGGATGATCTCGAACGTGACCAGTTCACCCATGTCGGCGATCAGTTCGCCGGAGGGAGTCTCGATGCGACGAAGCACGCGCTTGCCGATGAGGAAGTGCTTCTGCTGTGACGTGAACGCATCTTCGGCGGGAGCTTCCGTGGCTGGGGCCTCTTCGACCGGGGCCTCCGCCACGGGTGCTTCTTCGACGACAGCTTCTTCGACCGCGGTCTGGGGCTCTGACAGGTCGGGGGCGGGCTCCGAGGTCAGAGTGTCGTCGGCGTAGGCGGGGGTCACCGCTGCAAGCGGGGTGATCTCCTCGGCCACCTCGACTTCGGGCTCGATCTCCTTGAGCTCTGCCACCAATTCGACGGGCGGTTCTTCGATAGCCTCAACGACCTCTTCGGCTTCTTGCGCCGCTTCGACGGCCGGTGCCTCTTCGGGGGTGGTGATGGCCTCGAAGGCCTCCTCCAACTCCTGAGCCGGCTCGGGCGCGGGGGGCTCTTCGACGGGAGCGGGTTCGGACACGACCGGCGGCTCCGGCTCCGGCTCGACGACAGCGACCGGCTGTACGGGCGCAGCGACGACGACCGGGGCAGCTGCGGGGGCTTCTGCCTTGATCGGCTCGACCGGCTTGGCTACCCGCTCCAGCGAACCCTCGTCCTTCTGCAGGTGCTGGGCGTAGTCGGCCTCGAGCACGATGATGTCACGCCCCAGACGGTAGACGCTCGACGCGGGGATCACCGCGGTCTCGCGGGGGTACACCGTCTGGTCAGCGGCGATGAACTCCATGCCCACCACGTCGCCGGTCTCGGTGTCGATGAAATAGTCTCCGATGGTACCGACCGTACGACCCTCACGCGTGATCGCCTTGGCGTCGGTGATGGTGATGTCCTTCTCCGCGAGGGCCGCGAGCGCGGGGTCGGCCGAGATGGCCGCGATCTTGGAGCCGCTCTCTACCACGACCGCGTCGAGTCCAACGGCGTGGGCCGAAGAGTACGGCAGGACCGACGCCTCATAGAGGCCCAGATCCACCAGAAAGCCGGCCACCTTGACCGTCGCGTCATCGATCAGAAGGCCGTCCACTTCGCCCACCACAGTGGCGGTGTCGAGCGCGACGATCTGAAGGCCCAGGAGATCCGTATCAATCCTCGCCATAACTTTATTCCTCCTTTGTTGATCCGGACGTGCCCTGGGTAGACGTGTCCGATTCCATCATCTCCGAGATTGTCCTCTCCAGATGCTCCAATAGCATCGGGTTCTCCGTGTACGAAGTAGCCTGCATGTAAGAGGCGGCTGCCGGTCCGCTCATGCGTTGGGTGCGGAAGGCGTTGCCGATCTCTACATAGAGCTTGAGCTTGGCGTCGCGGTCATCGGTGAGGGCGAGCGCCTTCTGGAACTCGGCCACGCCGTCTTCGTAGAGACCGTTCTGCAGGAACTTGAAGCCGAGTTGCACCCTGAAGTTGAATCCCACCAGGTTCGCGGCGGGCGTCGGGGGCGGGGGAGCGGACGAGACCGCGACGGCTTCCTTCTCCTCGGCCTTCTCCTCGGCCTCTTCCGCGAGACCGGCAGCGGCTGCACCAGCATCGGCAGCCACTTTGCTCGCGACTTCTGGCGCGATCGCCGTCACGGCGGCAGCGGCATCCGGCACGGCCTTCTTGCGATCCCTGAGGTCGTCCGCCATGTCCTTGGCGAGGGGCTGGTCGATGAAGGCGGCGGTGAGTTCCGTAGGGGCGGCGGCGGAGGCTCCGGCCAGCGCGGACTCAGACGCAGGCTTTGCGCGCCCCACCAGGAACGAGAGGACGATGAGAACCAGGCCCGCAAGCACGAACACACCGGCCACTGCGAGCACCAGCATGTTCATATAGTGTGCCTTTCAGAGGTCATGGTGCCCGTCGAGTCCCTCCGTTTGGTCGAACTAGAGAGATTCCTCGGAGTCTACCGCACGTTCTTCGAACCCGGCCTTGATCATGACGAGCTCAGCGCTCATCTTGATGAGGTCAGACGCAGGTACGAGGTAGGTGGCGGCGACATCGTCGTCACCCATGTCTTCCGGCAAGACTTCGATGCCTTTGATAACACCGGTGGCGGAGTCCAGATAATAGTCTCCGACTACGCCCACGAGATCGCCATGGTCCGTCATGACGAGTGTGTCGGCCACCTGCACGTCGCGCTCGGCGAGTGCTTCCAGCGCGCTGTGCTGGGAGATGGGCCTGACGGCTGAGGAAGCACCGATCATGACGGCGTCTTCCCCGATGCTCAAGATGTCGCTGAAGGCGAGCGCCTTCGCTTCGTATACGCCCAAGTCGATCACCAGACCGACGACGGCGTTCTTCGTGTCGTCCACGATGAGCGCGTCCACCTCACCCACGACCGACGCGTCTTCGAGGCTGACTACCTCCAGACCCAAGAAATCCTTATCGCTGCGAGCCATGTAGTCCCACTCCTCCTTGTCCCGTCGGACGTATCGTGACGCCGTTTGCGTCGCACGTCGGCATCGCCCGCATCATAGCAGACGAGGGGTGCGATTTGTGAAACTCTACCCGAGCGCATGACGCGCGCAGGCGGAGTCATGTGTCATACTATTCCGGCTCGGAACCACGGGTACGGGTCGCGCTCTGCTGCGTTTTCCAGCGGCCATCGCCCCGTGGCGGCATCGGTCCAGGACGAATGGGGAGGCGACTCCTTGGCGGTACGGCGGCTTCTTCTGGCACTCGGGGTAGTCCTACTTCTCGGCGGCGGCGCGGTCGCGATCGCGGCTTCGCTCCGCGGAGAGTCCGCGACGACTACTTCCACTTCGGCCGTAGAGACCACCAGTACCACATTGGGCGAAGCGATCCCCGGCACCTCGGACATCCAATCGGGTGACCTGGCGGCCGCTCAGTCGAAGCTGGAAGCCCATCTCGAGGTCAATCCGCAGGATAAGCAAGCCCGCTACTTGTTGGCTCTCGTGTATGAGCGCGGACTCGATTGGGACGGCGCTATGCAGGTGTACCGGGACATCCTCGAACTCGACGCCCGTGATTTCGAAGCCCACTTCCGCATCGGGAACATCCAGAGGCGCCTGGAGCAGCCCGAAGAGGCAGCCGCGAGCTACGAGGAGTCTTTGCGCCTCAACAGCGACTTCACCGCGGCGCGCGTGGCCCTCGCCGAGACGGTCGCCGGACTCGGCGACGCCGACCGGGCCATCAGGCTCTACTTCGAGGTGATCGAGATGCGCCCTATGGGGGTACAGTTCGACCAGATCCGTGTGGCGCTCGCCGAGCAGTTGGTGGCGGTCGATCAAGCGGACAACGCCGCCCTGCAACTCGAGAAGGCTCTGGCGGAGAACCCCGACAACGCGGAAGCGCGGGCTTTGCTCGACCGATTGCGGGGAGCATCCACGACCACGACGCTGTCGGGGGTCGACGGGACCACATCAACCACGGTGGCTGACTGAACACGGGACGGTATTTTCGCTATGCCCGTCGACACCGTGCTTTGATAGCATGCGAACTTGAGAAACGTGTGGCGGCTTGGAGGGTGATGTGCACTCTAGCGAAACACCCTACGTGCCGATAGAAGATAGGTCGAGGTTGGTCAAGGGAGGCATCGATCAGTAGTCCACGTGAGAACGTGAAGATGGCCACAAGCTTGCGGGTCGCGGGGCTGGATGCTCGCGTCCTCGTGGGCTTCGTGCTGCTCGCGCTCTTCTTTGTCGTCTCGGCGGCGTCGCCGGCCTCGGGCGCGGTCGTCGACTACTATGTGACCGCGAGCAGCGGCGTCGCCATCCCGGGCGGCGGTCTATCCACGAACGTGACGACTGCTGGTTCCCCCTACAGTAATTCGACCAACCGGGTGACCCTCTTCTCCACCACCAACGGGAGTAGTGCGATCACCATGGTGCGTACGAGCAGCTGGGGGGACGGTGCGTGGTATCGGATGGTAGACGTGTACACCGCGGCCGACTACGCCCAAGACACGCAGATCGCCGCCAACGCCCAGTTCTTCATGGGGGTGAGCGGAACATGGGACGGTTGGAGGGTCACGCTCTACGAGTACAACTCGACGACCGGCGCCAGCGTCCAATTGAATCAGCAGACTCTCGGTACCGGCAGTGGCGCGCAGACCCTCACGGTCAACTTCACGAACATCGCCACCACTATCCCAGCGGGTAGGCGCTTGCGCGTTCTCGTGGAGGTGGACAGGGACAACTCGAATGACACCAACTTGCTCTTCAACGGCACCACCGGATCCAACCAGGCGTCGTACCTACGCGTGAACGAGACGCCCTCCGACAGCACCGCCCCCACCACGTCACTCTCCACGAGTCCCGCGGCACTCGACGGGGACTCAGGCTGGTTCAAGACCGTGCCCAGCATCACGCTGAGCGCCACCGACCCCGAGGGCTCGCCCACCATCATTCGCTACAACTGGAACAGCGACCCTGCCTCCGGAGCCGGCACTCTCTACGGCGCGTCGTTCTCCGCTCTGACCGGCACGAACACCCTCTGGTACTACTCGCGGGACGCCATCCCGAACGAGGAGACGCCGCACAAGAGCCAACTGTTCAAGGTGGACGCCACCATCGCGGCGCCCGCGATCACCGCACCCATCGGGGTGGACGGCGCGCCGCCACCCACCGGCATCCGGGGCACAGTGAACTACGACGCCACGGCTGCCGACGCCGGCGGCTCGGGCGTGAACTTCGTGGCCTTTTATTACTATGCGTGGAATGGCGCAGCGTACGACGCGGTGGGCACCCAGGTGGACGTGAACCAGACGACGCCTGTGGCAGGCTCCACATACCGAGTGTCCTGGAATACGGCCCTCGTGGCCGACGGCAGGTACAAGCTGCAGGCGCAGCTTCGCGACGTGGCCGGCAACACCGCCTTCTCGCCCGCTCAGTACGTGCGGGTGGACAACACCGGCCCGACGGTGGCCATCACGGCTCCGACGGCCCCCTCGACCATCAGGGGCACGGCCTATCAGATCCGCGGAACCGCCAGCGATGCCGTGATCTCCAACTGGACCCTCTCCATCTCCGCCGTCTCTCCGGTGTCGTGGTCCACGCTGGCCACCGGATCGGCCAACGTGACCGACGCCGTCCTCAACACCTTCGACACCACGACGCGCACCGATGGGCAGTATCAGTTCCGCCTGGTCGCTACCGACGTGCTCACCAACTCCTCCACGACAACGATCACACCGGTGACCATCGACAACACGGGTCCGGCTGTCGTCGCGGCTGTGGCTATTGCCGCGACCAACGTCGACGTGCTCTTCGGTGAGGACCTGGCCTCGGGCTCCGTGTTGCCGGCCTACTTCACCATCTCCGGCCTCACCGTCTCGGCGGCTACGCTGCTCGGCGACAACCGGACGGTGCGGCTCACCACTTCGGCACAGACCGTGAGCTCTTCTTACACGGTGAGCGTGAAGCTCACAACGCCTTCGGTGACCGACGCGGCCGGGAACCTGCCCCAAGCTCCGGGAGCATCTGGCTTCCTTGGCTACAACCCGGCGCTCGACGTGACGCCTCCCGTTCAACTGACCGGTCTCACGGCCTTCTCGGGACACGGTCTCAACCGGCTCTCCTGGGATGCCTCGATCGCTCCCGATTTGGCGGGCTACAACGTGTACCGCGACACCTCGGCCGGCGGGGCCTTCGCGACGAAGGTGAACGGCCCTCTGATCGCCACCACTACCTACGACGACACCACGTACGGAGCCGAGGGAGTCGTCTACTACTACAAGGTGACGGCGGTCGACGCCAGCAGCAACGAGTCGGTGAAGTCCGCGGTTGCGAACACTTCGATGGTGCTCGTGAACGGGAGTGTGGGCGCGGGCGGCGGAACGCTCCTCGCCACCAACGGCAAAGCGCGCCTCGTCGTTCCGGCCGGTGCGCTCCCCGGGGCCACGGCCATCGGCATCACCGAACTCACCACCACCCCGAGTTCGCCGCCGAAGGTCTTCGTGACCCCGAGTTACAATTCCACTCCGGCCGCTCAGCTGTTCACAAGCCCGGTGCAGATCACCCTGAAGTACGTGCCCGGGGCTGTGGACGAATCGACCATCAAGCTCCTCTACTTCAACGGAACGGCGTGGGTGCAGGTGGAGGGCGGCTCGACCGTGAACCAGGCGGCCGACACGGTCACCGGAACGGTGAGTCACTTCACCGAGTTCGCCGCCGCCTCCCTGGACGCCACAGCGCCCACGGTCTCGACGGTCACGCCCGCGAACCTCGCCACCGGCGTCCCTGTCAACGGGTTCGTCACGATCGTCTTCGGCGAGGAGATGGATCCGAGCACGCTCACGAACGACAAGGTGCAGATACGCATCGGGGCGACGCCCATCTCGGCGGAGACCGTGGTGCTGAGTTCGGATCGCACCCGGGTCTATGTCTATCCCGACGCCATGATGGACATCAGCACCGTGTACACCGTGTGGATCTCGGGGGCCGTGACCGACTTGGCCGGCAATCCGCTCGGCTCGGCGTCCACCACGACCTTCACCACGGCCGCCACCGGCATCACGGCGCACGGGGGCTACACGACCGCCAAGAACCTGTGCCGCAACTGCCACTCGGTGCACGGTGCCGCCGTCCAAGCCTCTAACCTCGGCGGCAAGCTCTTCCCCGCGGCTACCGAGAAGCAGGTGTGCTACGCCTGCCACGACGGCACGGGGTCGTCGTACAACGTGAAGACCACCGACAACGTCTCGCCCTTCTCCTGGGACTTCGGTGAGGCCGTCATCGGCACGTCCACGAAGATCGTGGGTTCGTCCGGGTCGTACCATCCGGTGCCGGCCTCTCTCACCCACACGTGGGTGAGCGGCGCGACAACGAACACGGGCGCCGTCATGCGGTGCTCCAACTGCCACAACGCGCACGCGCGGACCGGCACCGGGCAGCGCTTCCTGGCGGTGAAGAAGCTCGACCCGTCGTACTCGGGAGCCTACGTCAACGTCACCGGCAACGACTTCTGCTGGACCTGCCACAACACCACCGCGGCCACGTCGGCCGGCTACATCAGCAGCGCATCGTGGAACGCCTCGACGGGCACCGACCACAAGACGAACTACCCGGCGTCCGGCAGCGGCCACAACAAGCTGAGCGGCGCCGGCATCCTGATGAACGACCTGCGGGTGCCCTCGGTGGAGAGCATCGCCTGCAAGGGCTGCCACTCGGAGCACGGCACAACCAACGACAAGCTGATCTCGGAGAACATCAAGGGATTCGTGCGCACCTTCAACGGCACCTCGGCCGCTAACTACAACACCCAGTACAACGCAGTGTGCAATAGCTGCCACGGCCTACCCATCGGCGGGCCCATCGCTCCGAACCTGCCCGGTGCGTCGTACACGAGTTCCGGCCACGGGGCCAGCACGAAGACGCGCAGCCTGACCTACTCGCCCCCGGTGCCTGCCGTCGCTCAGAACATCTACGTGGGCGTCTGCAAGCAGTGCCACAACCCGCACGGCACGCAGTACGCCAACTACACGTTGGCCTTCGAGGAGGACCTCTGCTACCAGTGTCATGCCGCAGCGGGCCCGGGGAGGCTCGTCGGGCCGGGCACGACGAGCTACAGCATTCAGCGGAAGTTCACGGCGACAGCCACTCCGGCAGGCACGCTCGCCTACAACAAGGCTTCCGCTGGCGCGGCGGTCCCGTTGAGTCACCACCCTGTGCTCGACAGCGAGCAGGGGGTGACGTACTCGGTCACCAAGCGCGGGACCGGAGGCGCGACTGCCAACACGACAACCGGCGCCATCGAGTGTTTGAACTGCCACAACCCGCACCTGAACGCCGGAGCCACCCCATCCAGCAACTACTGGAAGGTTCTCGACGCCGACGTGCAGCCAGGGACGGCGGGGTACCCGACGGCGCTGAGGGCCTACTCCACGCTGAACACGCTCGTGGTGGGTGGCGCGGCTCGCAACTACGCGAACGTCCCGTCCGGGGCGAACGCCGACCTGAACCCGGATCACCCTGCCGGCATCCATGGGACGGCCGCACCGTACAACCCGGCCAGCGGCGCGGCGGAAGCTACGGCGGACTCCATCAAATTCTGCCTGGCCTGCCATGACAACACCGTGCCCGCCGGCACTTCTCCGACGGTCAACATGGGCAGTGCCGTCCCGATGGATATTGCAGCCAAGTGGTTGGGCGATGGCACCGCCACCCCGGTGCGTCACGGGAGTGGCGACGGCAGCAGCATCAGCTCCGACCGCGACTGGCGTCCACGCTACCCCTTCCAGAGCACTACGTACTCTGACTCCAACCCCGCCTACGCCTACGCCGCCATGCAGTGCACCGCCTGTCACGACCCGCACGGATCGCAGAACGTGTACTTCCTGCGTGAGTACATCGTGGTCGATGGCGTCGTGATGAACGACTCGAACGCGTATCTGCTCGGCACCGGAGCCGCCGGGTCCGGAGCCGCTATCCACCTGACCTCTTGGGAGGTCAACGCCGCGGGCGCGCTCACGGCGGACTTCTTCGGCCAGTTCTGCGGCTCGTGCCACTCAGCGAATGGCAAGTGGACAAGCCACAACGCCAGTATCGGTGCCGCGAACAACATCAGCAACCCGTCGACCAGCACGAACTGCGATAGCGAGCATGGATGGTCTCGAGCGAGCGGCGGCAACGATGGGATGCACGATAACAACGTCACCGGCGGCGGCCAACGGCGGACCTGGTAGGCTGCCGGCGTGCCGACTGTGGCGCTCTGGTAGAATCGCGGCGCCATGCGCTCCCTCTCCCTTCTTCGTCTGAGTATCCTCGTCGTCGCCCTTGTGGGGGCGGTGCTGCTGGGTACCGGGCTGTTCCGGAGCTACTGGTCGGACGTTCGCCGTACGGTGGCCTACGACCTGGCTCGGGAAGCGCGCTCCCTTCCCGAATCTCAGAGGGAAGACCTCCTCTCGGAGGCGTTGACTATCGACCCCGGGAACTGGCTGGCCAGTCTGGATCTGGCACAGGAGCGTCTGTTCGCCGGCGAGTTGCCCGAAGCCGAACGATTACTCGACGATGCAGTGCGGGGTAACCCCCAGTCGCCGCTGGCGAACTACACGATGGGCGTGGTCCAATTTCGGTTGGGGTCCGTCGAGACGGCCCTTCCGTATTTCGAGGCCGCCGCCCGCGCGGATCCGGGGAACCTTCAGTATGAAGGCATGGTCAAGCAGGTTCGGGCGGCCTTGTCGGGCGAAGGTCCGCAACCCGATACCCAGGGCCCCGGCCCGTTCCACGGGGGCGACGTCGACGGCTCTCCGGGCGACACCAACAACGGAGGCTCCGAGTGAGCGCGCCTCCCGAAGGCAGGAGCGCCCGCCGCTGGGGCGCCCGCCTGATGTCGCTTTTCATCAGCCTGCGGGTCACGACCGTAGTGCTCCTCCTCGGATTCGCTTCGACGTTCGTGGGGGCCTTTGTCGACCAGGGCCGTGACCCGGCTTTCTACGATCAGGAGTACGGCCGGGTAGGCGCGGCCCTGATCCGCGGGCTTGGTATCGACGATGCTTTCCATTCTTGGTGGTTCCGTGCGCTCCTTGTGGTCTTCGCCGCGCAGATCCTGCTGTGCACTATCGGCCGGTTCCGTACTGCTTGGGTGCAGTGCGTCCACCCGGAAGCGTTCGAGCCGGAAGGTGGAAGGGAGCGGATCTTCGTACCCGGCCGGCTGGAGGATGTCGCGCGTCGGGCGCAGGCTCAAGGCTACCGTCACGTGGGGTCTGGCCGGGTGTATGCGCCGGACGAGGGTGAGGGCACGCCGGGTGCCGATTCGGATCCGGTCGGTCCGGCTATCACCTTGGCGCGGGGGCGTCTGCAGCCTCTTGGGTTCATCTTGCTGCACGTCAGCCTGCTGATAGTGCTCGCCGGCATGACGCTCAACCTCTCTCTGGGTTTCAGTCAAGCCCTCTACCTTCCTCAAGGCGAGCGGGTGCTCGAACAAAACTCGAACCGTCTGTTCGAGCTGATCGAGTTGGAGCCCGACTATCGCAAGGTGCGGGATGAGGGTGATGAGACCGACTACGAGTTGGCCGGCATACGCGCCACGATCGCGGTGTACGAGGGTGGGAAGCGATTGCAGGAAGGCGCGGTGGAATTGGGAACCAGTCTGCGCTTCGACCGCGGTGACGTGGTGTTGCAGCCCTCAGCTCCGGGCGCTCAGCTCGTGTTCCGGATAGCCACCCCCCAGGGCGCCTCCGCGGTCGAACGACTGTCGTTCGATGCTCCGAGCGTCGCCTTCCCGGGCAGCGACGGCCTGCAGCTGCGCGTGCTCGATTTCGCACGCGATGCGGAGCCGGCCGCCGGGGGCTGGGTGAGACGTACTCCCGAGAACCGGGATCCTCTCGCGGCTGTCGCCGTTGTGCGCCAGTCCGCCGATGGAGACGACGCGCAAGTGGCCACCGCGGACATGCGGCTTGGAGACTCACTCACTGCCGAGGGCTACACGATCGACTTCCTCGAGGCGGCCTACATGCCCGTTGCCGTTGTCTCCTCTCGGGATGGGGGGATGCTGGTGGTGGGCGGCTTCGTGGCCAACCTCATTGGGGTGCTGCTTTCTCTGGGGTTCTCGTTCCGACAGCTGCGCATCATTCCCGTCGAAGGAGGGGTCGAGGTGATCGGGTTCGCTCGGCGCCGCAACCAGCCTCTCGCCCAGGAACTGGCCCTCTTGGGTGGCGAGGTCGGTGCGACCGAAGACCCGGAAGTGGCGACGGGCGACGTGGGGAGAGGCGGAGCATGATAGACAGGCCGTGGGAACTGGCAGCATTCGCCGTGGGTTTGGCGGGCACGGTGCTGGCGTGGATAGCGGCGATAGCGGGCGAGGTGTTCGAGACGCCGGCACCTGGCGGCGCGCGCCGTGGACGAGTGCGCACTGTGTTCTGGGGTCTCCTGGCACTCTCAGTAGGCGGTCAGGCAGCTCTTATCCTTGGTCTCAGCCTGGCACGGGGCACGATCGCCGTCTACAACCAACTCGAATTCATGCTGGCGTTCTCCTGGGCGATCTGCCTGGTGGTCGCCTATTTCCTCGTGCGTCGCGGCCCATGGTGGATCGCCATCCTTGCCCTGCCCGTGAGCTTCCTGATGCTTGGCTATTTGCTGTTGATCCCAGAGAACAGCGGAGAGGTCAGCCTCGTCTCCATGCGGAGCGGATGGCTGCTTCTCCATATCCTCACTTCCATCGTCGCCTACGCCGCGTTCACCGTCACCTTCGGAGCGGGCGCTGTGATCCTGGCTCGCCACTACTTCGGCTGGGGCGGACGATACGACCCTGAAGCCGTGAACCGGGTCGGATACAGGGCCGCCGTGTTCGGCTTCCCATTCATGACCATGGTGCTCTTCACCGGCGCCCTGTGGGCCAAGTACATCGGTGGCGTGTACTGGGCCTGGGATCCCATCGAGACCTGGGCGCTCGTGACGTGGCTCATCTATAGCGCGTACCTGCACGCCCAGTACACCCGGGGGTGGGAGAGCGTGCGGGCCGCGTGGCTCTCGGTGATCGGCTTCGCCTGCGTCATCGGCACCTATCTCTTCTTCACCCACTACCGGTTCTGAGGCGCGGCGTGGATCGGATCTGGCGTCTTCTCACCTGGTGGCCGATCCCTCTGGCCCTCGCCGTGGTCATGGTGGGCTCGGCGGTCGTGGCCGTGCTCGTGCCTCAAGTCGGATTGGGCTCTACTGCTTCGACCGCGGAGCTCCGCTCGCTGCTTCCGGGGGTGTTCGGACCCTCGGACATGCTGCACTCGGCCGTCTTCCTCGCGGCGACGCTTGGTCTTGGGGTGAGCATCACCCTCATTGCGACCGATCGACTCCTCGCCGACAACACCGTGGGAGTAGGTTGGTTCTTCGAGGCTGTCGTCTGGCTCGGTGTGCTCGGAATCCTCGTCTTCGCCCTGCTCCACCTGTTCCTCTTCCGCGAGGTGACCGTAACCGTCGCGCCAGGGGAGACGGTGCAGGTGCCGGGGTTGGACGTGACGTTCCGGGCGTCGGTGACGGGGTGGACACCGGAGGACGGTTCGCTGGCGACTCTCGAGTTCGTGCCCCGGCTCGCGGGCGGGGAACTCGTCGGCCCCTTCGGCGATCAGGATCGGCCGGCTGACGCCAGGTTGGCGGCGGATTCGGTGGACGTGTCCTTGGAGAAGGGTGAGACGGTCGAAACGGGCGGGGTGCGATTGCGCCTGCGTGAGCCACCCCCCGCCTGGGCGGCTCGCGTGAAGGTCTCCTGGCAGGGCCGCACCCAGACGAGTCCGTTCCTACAGAGCGGGCAAGGGTGGATCGCCGCGCAGCTCTTCACGGACTCGGTGCTCACAGTCGCTATGGAGCGGGTCATCCCTGACTTCCGTCGGGATGTGTCCATCATCGCGCAGGCGCTCGGTGGGCCCGCCGCCGCGCCAGCCGCAATCGTCACGCTTGCGCAAGAGAACAGCGTTGTGGGCTCCATGGCCCTGGCGCCGGGAGACAGCGTAGTGATGGGCGAGTTCCCCGTGCTGCTAGAGGGATTCGCCCCGGTGGTGGAGGTCGTCATGTGGAAGGGCTCGTACCTCTCCTGGGTACTCGGCGCCCTCGGGGTGGTGGTCGCAGGGGCGGTCGGCTGGGCGGTCTCGTGGTTCGTTGACGCTCGTCAGCTGGAGCGCGCGGAGGCTTCGTGATCTCGATGGCTCCGTCTTCGGTGCCCGGGTAGGACCCTCAGGTCTGAAGCTGCCTTCCGACGCTGGGCCCGTGGCGCGCCCGCGGCCGGGCGGTCCCTATCCCGCCAGCCGCTCGATCGCCTTGCGCACTGCCGCCGGCATCTTCAAGCCGCCCGGAATGTGCTTGGTGATGAACGAGTTCTGCATGATGAGCTTGGCCGAGCGCAGCATGTAGGCGCGCTTGAACTTGTCCCTCTCGGCCGCCCAGAGCGGGAGGCGGCTCATGTAGAAGTCCATGTAGCATTTGATGACGGCCGCCATCAGCTCGTCCCGGGTCATGGCCTCGGTGCGCATCACCGGTTCCACCAGGTTGTAGAGCGCGTAGTCGCGCGTCTCCACGTAGGGCTCGAGTTCGGGGTACATGTCGGCGTAGGGCCAGGGGGCGAGCAGCAGGAAGTGGGCCATGTCGGGGTCGTAGAACTTGGCCATCTCCAGCGTGCGGGCGACGGTCTCCGGGGTCTCCTCGGGTACGCCGAGTACGAACGAGGTCTCGGTGAGGATGTTGTGCTGGGCCAGGAGTTCGATGGCCCGTTTGCCGGTCTGCACGTCGGCGTTCTTCTGGAAGCGGTCGAGGGTCTCTTGACTGGTGGCTTCCACACCCACGTAGATGTGGATGATGCCGGCCTTGCGGTACTTGGCCAGGATGTCCTCGTCGCGCACGATGTCGTCAACGCGGGTCTCCATGAGCAGGTACGAGGTGGAGCCGGCCTCGATCAGCAGGTCGAGGAGCCGTTCCCACCGCTCGCGCTCGTAGGTGGGGAGTTCGTCGGAGATGAGGAACACGTCGATGCCGTACTCGCGTTCCAGGTGGAAGATCTCGTTCGCGATGGCCTCGGGTGAGCGCCCGCGCCACGTGCGCTGCCAGAACTTCTGCTGGCTGCAGAAGGAGCAGGCTTGGCCGCAGCCGCGCGACGTGTTGATGGTGGCCATGCGGCTGCCGGGGAGCACGTAGAAGGTGTAGAGATCCCACTCGACCAGGTCCCAGGCGGGGATGAGGTCGTCGAGGTCGGGGATGAACGGGCGGACAGGCGAGACCACCATTTCGCCGTCGCGCAGGAAGGCCACGCCCGGCACGGTAGCGGGGTCGTCGCCGTCGCGAAGTGCGGCGAACAACTCGGGCGTGGTCAACTCACCCTCGCCGCGGAAGCAGTAGTCGACCGCGTCGGGGTCCGTTTCAAGCAGCTCGGCGTACATGAAGGTGGCGTGCACGCCCCCCAACCCGGTGACGATCTCGCGGCTCTGCTCGGCTGCCACCTTCTTGGCGGCGCGGAGCAGATCGACGGCGGCGGGCACGCTGGCGGTGAAGGCGGTGGTGAGCACGGCGTCCGGCGCTTCCGTGCGGATGCGTTCTGAGATCTGCGCGAGGTCGTGGTTCGCCGACATCGCGTCGTAGATCACGGGCTCGAAGCCGGCGTCGCGCAGGTGTCCGGCGATGTAGACGAAGCCGAGGTTGGGCCAGCGGCCCGCGCTCTCGAGCACGCCGCTGTGGTAGGCCGGGGTGATGAGGAGGATCTTCTTCATGCCATCCCTACTGTCGGCACTGGGGGTTCCGGGGTTGAACTTTAGCACCTTGGCCTTGGTGCGGCCCACCTGGGCTCGCTCAGGCCTCGACGCTGCGCCTCCCCCCGAGTGGCTCGGGAGGAGGCGCAGCTGAGACTCAAAGAGGAGTGCTCCTCGGCCGGCCCGGTCAGCGCCGGCGATCGGTGGACGCCGTGAGGATCACTGTCACCATCACGGCTGGAGAACGATTGCCGGCTGCGTCTTCGGCGAGGATCTCCACCGTGTACAGGCCGGGTAGGGCGGTCTCTCCCGTCGAGGTGCGCCCTTCCCACGTGATCCTGCCGGCGATGCCGGTCAGAGCTATGGGAGTCTGGGCCGCGTGGTGCGCAAGAGACTCGACGTTTGCAGCGTTTCCCTGAGTTCTAGTAGGAGTCGAGGGGAATCCCGAGTGCCTGAGTATCGCTGTGACTGTGACCGGTTCGTTCGCCGTGTAGCTCACCACTGTCGCCGACCCGTGCCGAATGGAGATGCGTTCGGCGACGAATCCGAGCGTGAGTGTCGCCGCCGTGGAGTCCGCCGGAGGGGCGACCTCGGTTATTGCGGCGACTTCCACAACAGGGGCCTCGGGCACAACAGGGGCCTCGGGGACAACAGGGGCCTCGGGGACAACAGGGGCCTCGGGGACAACAGGGGCCTCGGGGACGACCGGCTGCGTCGGCGCCGCGGCGACTGCCGGGTGAAGGTCACCGAGCGCCACGTAGGTGTCTCCCCGACCCTTGACCACGACCTGCTCCCATGTCGTGGTGTCGCTCTCGAACGTGGCGGTGAGCGACACCACGCCGAGGAAGTCGCTCAGGTCGGAGATCTGGAAGGCGTGATCGCCGATGGGCGCGGTGAAGAGGGACTCGCGGCCGTCGGCCGTCGTGACGGTCGCGCTGACCATGCCCGTCGCCGGATGCGCGGAACCGGGCACGATGCCGAAGAGACCTTGTCCGACGCCTCCGTACACTTGGAGTTCGCGCTCTGCGGTGCCGCCTGAGGTGTCGGCCGTGAGCAGCACGTCGAGACGCCGAGGGGTCGGCGTGCCGAGTTCTGCGGCCGCCATGCCGAGGGCACTGGTGTTGAGCGAGAGTCTGCGTACGTTCAAGTCGGCCGAGGAGTCGCGCACCTCGACGGCGACGGTGCCTGGTGCCGCCGTTTCCAGCCCGTACTCATCACGGGTGTACAGCCTGATCGTGAGGGCGTCGGCGGTGACGTCGGCGTGAAGTTGGACCCCGACGCCGCCGGTCGGCGCGAACGGTCGCTGGAGCGGCGCCCATTCCGCGAGGCTGCGTCCTTCCACTCGACCGGACAGCGCGGCGAGCAGGGAGGCTTGGCGGGTGGCATCACTGCGACACGCGGGGTCGGCGAGCGCGGCCGCCACATAGGCCGCATTGAAGTCTCGTAGAAGACCCGGCCGGGCGATCTCGGCCTGAGCCCAGGCCATGCCCGCCGTCTGGTAGCGCAGAAGGTACATGGGGCCGTAGCCCGCCAGGAAGGTGCCGGTGGAGCCGAGGAGACTGTCCACGTTGTGTGCGTCGTACGCCCGATCGTACACATAGGAGAAGCCTGAATCCCAACTCGCGATGCCCAGGCGATCGAGGATCGTCACCTCGGCGGCCCGCACGATCCCTTCCTCGTAGGCCGGGATGGCTGACATCACGTCGTCGCGGAAGGCGTGTAGGAGTTCGTGGATGGCCACGTCGGCTGCCAGGCTGCGCACGAGGAGGAGGTTGCCCTCGGGCGCATAGAGCCCCTGATATGGCAGATAGACGTTCTTCCATACTCGGACGGTCAACGGTGCCGCCGGGGGGCCGTAGACGTCGACCATGACCGGATACGCCCGGCCGAGGATGTCGATGAACCACGCGCGGTCGTCGGCAGTGAGCAGCCCGAGGTCGAGAGTGAGGTCGCCGGCGGTGGCGAGCACCCCGTCCACCGTGACCGGGAAGGTGGCGGCACCGCTGAGCGGGGTGATCGTGGAGACGGTCGTGCCGGACGTGATGTCGGCAGCGGCGCCCTGAGCTTGAGCTTCGAGGAGGAGGGCGGCCTCGAGGTCGGCGGGCGCTTCCTGGAGGTCGACGACGAGGTCGAGCGCCGCCGTGTCCGCGCCGCTCGTCTTGTCCTTGGCCGCTTGGGACTTGGCTGTATCGAGCAGGACCTTCGCCAGTTCCAGGCGCTTGTTCCCGGCCTTCATGATCTCGTGAGGGAACGCGCGCTTCGTGTGTCCGGATGGTTCGACCATCTGCGCCTGCGACTGCGCGTGCGTCGGCGGTTGCGCCGAGGTGCTCTGTGCGGACGGAGCGGCGGCTGTAGCCGGGACGGCCACCGTGAGGGCGAGCAGTGTGGTCAGGGCGAGCAGTGTGAGGCGGCGGGTGCAGCGTGGGCGGCCGGCGTATGAGGACGGCACCGGGCGTCGTGTTGACGACCCAGGCTCTTCGTCTTCCGTTGTGCTTTCGTTCCGTGCTCTGCTATGTGGTGTGTCTTCCATGACGTCCCCCTGGATCTCGGAGCGCCCTCCAGCGCTGATGGTCGCAATCATGTGTTTCGGGCTGTGCGGTGACCGAGGATGATGAAGCGGCGTGACTCGCTACTCCCGTCACATCGCGCACCCCACGGAGAGCAGGTCTGCCCCCCCTGCGCATGCAGGGTGCCCACCGGGAGTCGGGAGGGGGCCGCGCCGCGTGGTCTGGCGCAGTGGTGGGCGGAACGCGATAACCCGCCCCGACCGGCAAGGGCGGGATGCAGTGCTCCACTGCCGCGTTACTTTGCTTACGTTTTCACAAGCCCTGTGGTAGATTGCGTGGGGCGGCGCTGGGGGGCATCCGCGGATCGCCTCTGCCGCCCTCGGGACTCTCGGACCTACGGAGCGACACACGTGATCGACACCACAAGCAACAGACTGTTCGAAGAAGCCCGCAGGTATCTGCCCGGGGGCGTGAACAGCCCCGTGCGCGCGATGCGCGCTGTGGGTCGCCGGCCGCTCTTCATGGATCGCGGGCAGGGCGCGCGCATGTGGGACGTCGACGGCAACGAGTTCCTCGACTACGTGGGCTCCTGGGGTCCGATGATCCTGGGGCATCGTCATCCGGCTGTCGTGGCGGCACTGGAGGCGGCGTTCTCGAAAGGCACGAGTTTCGGCACTCCTTCGGCCTCGGAAGTCGAGATGGCGCGCCGGTTGGTCGAGGCGGTGCCTTCGGTCGAGATGGTGCGCATGACCAATTCCGGCACCGAGGCCACCATGAGTGCTCTGCGGGTGGCCCGCGGGTTCACGGGGCGCGACCTCATCCTGAAGTTCGTCGGCTGCTACCACGGGCACGGCGATTCGCTACTAGTGGCGGCGGGGTCCGGGGTGGCTACGTTCGGTCTGCCCGACAGCCCCGGCGTGACCGAGGGCACTGCGCGCGACACGCTCACGGTCGAATTCAACGACCTAGCTGCGGTAGAGGAAGTCTTCTCGCGGGTGGGGGAGCAGATCGCCGCGGTGATCGTGGAGCCGGTGGCGGGCAACATGGGGTGCGTGCCACCCGCCGCGGGGTTCCTCGAGGGTCTGCGTGCGGTGACCGCGCGCTACGGGGCTATCCTGATCTTCGACGAGGTGATGAGCGGCTTCCGGGTGGCCTATGGAGGCGCCCAGGAACTCTACGGCGTCACTCCCGACATGTCTACCCTCGGCAAAGTGATCGGCGGTGGCCTCCCGGTGGGGGCGTTCGGCGGCCGAGCCGACATCATGGAGAGGGTGGCTCCGGCAGGCTCGATCTATCAGGCGGGCACGCTCTCAGGCAACCCGCTCGCCATGGCCGCCGGTGTCGCTACGCTCGATGTGTTGGCGGCAGGCGGTGCGTACGAGACCCTGGAGTCCTTGGGTGCCCGGCTCGAAGTAGGGCTCATCGCGGCCGCGGCGAAGGCGGCCATCTCCGCGCGGGTGCAGAGGGTGGGCGCGATGCTCACCACCTTCTTCACGGCGGAACCGGTGGTCGACTTCCCGTCTGCGAAGACCAGCGACACCGACCGCTATGGCCGCTTCTTCCGCGGCATGCTGGAGCGTGGCATCTACCTTGCGCCCAGTCAGTTCGAAGTTGCCTTCCTTTCCACGGCTTTCACCGAGGGCGACATCGACCACACGGTCGAGGCGGCGGCGGAAGTCATGAGCGGACTCGAGTAGAGGAGAAGGGATGGGCGATCCATTGGACAAGGCGAGGGTCCCGCAGGCTACCGTGCCCCGGTTGGCCCGCTATCTGCGTGTGCTTCATCGGTTGGAGCGGGACGGTGTCGCCAAGGTGTCCTCACAGGAGCTGGCCGAGAAGCTGGACGCGAACGCCGCACAGATCCGCAAGGATTTCAGCTACTTCGGCGAGTTCGGCGTACGGGGGGTGGGCTACGAGGTCAGCTTCCTCATCGCCGAGCTGTCCAAGTGCTTGGGGCTCGATCACCAGTGGAACGTCGTCATATGTGGCGCCGGCAAACTCGGGCAGGCTCTCGCCCGCTACCGGGGGTTCCGTGAGGAAGGCTACAAGTTGGTGGGCGTCTTCGACAGCTCGAGTCACGTGGTGGGCACCCGCATCGATGAGCTCAGCGTGCTGCCGGAGAAAGAACTAGCCGATTTCATACGCGAGAACGACGTGCATATCGCCGTGATCACCGTTCCCGCGGAAGCGGCACAGGGTGTCGCCGAGAAGGTCATCGAGGCCGGTGTGCGTGGCATTCTGAACTTCGCGCCGGTCAAGTTGCCGCCCGTGGACGGGGTGTTCGTGCGGCAGGTGGACCTGTCCACCGAACTGATGGTGGTATCGTTCTACCTAGCGCAGGAACGCGACTAGAAGGGCGGACCCCCTCCCGATGAAAGACCTCCGTGACTTCATCAGGTCGCTGCGCGAGCGCGGCGACCTCGCCGTTGTCGACCATCCGGTAGATCCCGTGCTCGAGATTGCGGAGATCGCCGACCGCGTGGTGAAGGCCGGCGGCCCGGCCCTGCTCTTCCGGAACGTCACGGGTTCCACCATGCCCGTGCTCATCAACCAGTTCGCCAGCCACGAACGCACCCAACTCGCTCTCCGCACCCCGTCGTATGAGGCACTGGGGCAGCGGGTGCTCGATCTCTTCGATCTCGAGATGCCAGGCGGTATGCTCGAGAAGGTGAAGGCGCTCGGTCGCCTGAAGGACTTGGCGAACTTTGCTCCGAAGCTGGTGAAGAAGGGCGTCTGCCAGGACGTGGTCATGCGCGGCGACGACGTGGACCTCGGCATCCTGCCGGTTCTGAAGTGCTGGCCGCTCGACGGAGGGCGCTTCATCACCCTCCCGCTTGTGTACACGCGCGACCCCCGCAGGGGTGTGCGCAACACCGGCATGTATCGCCTGCAGGTGTACGACCGGAACACCACCGGCATGCACTGGCATCTGCACAAGGACGCGGCCGAGCACTACCGTGAGGCCGGGGGCCGCATGGAGGTGGCGGTGGCCATCGGCACCGATCCCGCGGTCACGTATGCGGCCACCGCTCCACTGCCGGGCATGATCGACGAGATGATGTTCGCTGGCTTCCTTCGGGGCGAGCCGGTGGAGATGGTGAAGTGCGTGAGCGTCGACCTAGAGGTGCCGGCCCATTCCGAGATCGTGCTCGAAGGCTACGTCGACCCCGACGAGCGGCGTGTCGAGGGCCCGTTCGGCGACCACACCGGCTACTACTCGTTGGCCGACGAGTACCCCGTGTTCCACGTGACCGCGCTCACCCACCGCACCGACCCCATCTATTCCACGACCATCGTGGGCGCGCCGCCCATGGAAGACTGCTTCATCGCCAAGGCGACCGAGCAGCTCTTCCTGCCACTCCTGCGGCTCACCCTGCCCGAGGTGGTCGATATGGACCTGCCGATGGAGGGCGTGTTCCACAACTGCGCGATCCTCTCGCTGCGCAAGTCGTACCCCATGCATGCGCGCAAGATCATGCACGCTGTGTGGGGCACCGGGCAACTGCAGTTCACAAAGTTCGTCATCGTGGTGGACGCCGACGTCGACGTGCACGACTATGGGCAGGTGGCGTGGCGCGTGTTCAACAACGTGGACCCGAAGCGCGACATGGTGATCGCCGAGGGTCCGCTGGATGCTCTCGATCACAGCTCGCCCACCGCTTTCTGGGGCGGCAAGGTGGGCATCGACGCCACCCGCAAGACGGCGGCCGAGGGCCACACGCGTGAGTGGCCGCCCGACATCGCCATGAGCGCCGACGTGGTCGCCAAGGTGGACGCCATGTGGGCCGACCTCGGGCTCGGCGACCTCAGACTCGGCGACCCGTCGGGCCGGACGGGTCGCTAGCGTGACCGACACAGCGGCGCCGCCGGAGCCGCGCGGCGAGAGCCGCCTCGGCTCCGCGCTCGAGTACGTGCTCGTCTTCGGGCGGTTGGTGAAGTTCGAGCACACCATCTTCGCCCTCCCTTTCGCATACTCGGCGGCCTTCTTGGCTGAAGTCCGGATCCCCGGCTTCTGGACCATGTTCTGGATCACCGTGGCCATGGTCTCGGCGCGGAGTCTGGCTATGGCTCTGAACCGGCTCCTGGACGCGCGCATCGACGCGTTGAACCCACGCACCGCGATCCGGGAATTGCCCGCGGGCCGTATCTCGAACAGCGAGGCCTGGGTCTTCAGCGTGGTCTCGCTGGCTGTGCTGGTGATCGCGACCTTCAATCTGCCGGTGGTCACCCGCTACCTGTGGCCGATCCCCGTGGCCATGTTCGTGGTGTATCCGTTGGTGAAGCGGTGGTCGTGGCTCAGCCATCTGTTCCTCGGGGCGACGATCGGAATCGGGCCGGTGGGGGCCTGGGTGGCCGTGACCGGTGAGGTGACCTGGGAGCCATTCGTCCTCGGGGCCGCGGTGGCGACGTGGATCGCCGGGTTCGACGTCATCTACGCCTTCATGGACGTGCAGTTCGATCGGGAGCAGGGGCTGCACTCGATCCCCGCCGACCTGGGCCAGCAGGCGGGGTTGTGGTCGACCCGGGCTCTGCATGTTGCGGCGGTTGCCCTCTTGTCCCTCGCGGGATCGCTCTCGGGTGTCGGGCTGGTGTACTACTTGGGCGTCGCTTTCTGCGGGGCTCTTCTGCTCTACGAGAACTGGGTCATGCGAAACGCCGATCTCGCCAAGGTGGGGCTGGCTTTCATGGGAGTGAACAGCACCTTGTCTGTGGCGTTCTTCGTCTTCGCGACGGCGGCGGTGGTGCTGGCGTGATCCGCCGTGACGCTGTGGGACCAGGGCGATGGGACAGCCGCTGCCGGACGCGTCTTCTCGGGGGCCCGGACGGCCCGTGGCGCTGGGTCGGCGGCGGGGCCGCTCGATGACGCCGGTCGACGCCACCCCGGAGCCACGTCGTATCGAGGCGATGTTCGACTCGATCGCCGGTCGCTACGATCTGCTGAACTCCTTGATGACGGCGGGCCTGCATCACAGGTGGCGCGAACTCGGGGTACTGCTGGCGGGGGTGGGACCCGGTGACTCCGCTCTCGACGTGGCATGCGGCACCGGTGACTTCTCGTTCGCGCTGCGCCGCGCGGTGGGGCCGCGCGGGCGTGTGGTGGGTCTCGACTTCTCCGACGAGATGCTGGCCGTTGCCCGCGAGAAGAGCGGACGCAACCAACTCTGGGTGGACTTCGTGCGCGGCGACCTTCTCGACCTCCCTTACGCCGACGGCGAGTTCGACGCCTGCACCGTGGGATTCGGCATACGGAACGTGCCCGACATCGAACGGGCCTTCTCGGAGATGGGGCGCGTGTGCCGTCCGGGTGGCCGTGTGGTGTGCCTCGAGATCACCCGGCCGCAGATCATCGGGTTCCGAGAGTTCTTCGGCCTCTGGTTCGATGGTGTCGTCCCGCTGCTGGGGCGCGTCACTGCCGGCGACGACTTCGCGTACAGCTACCTGCCCGCGTCCGTGCGCCGCTTTCCCGACCCGGACGCGCTGCGCGAGGTCATGCGCACGGCCGGGTTGGTGAACCCGAGATACGAGATCCTGGCCGGGAGCATCATCGCCCTGCACCACGCTTCGGTGTAGCGCCACGAGGTCGATGTGTGATGATTGAACTTCTCATGTTCAATTGACACAGTTCGAACGCACGAGTACGATGGACCCATGATCCCGCGCACCCTGACACCGCGGCTCGAGGAGTTGGCGTCTGGCTTCCCGGCCGTGCTTCTCACCGGCCCCCGCCAGTCGGGCAAGACGACGCTCGCTCGCGCCACGTTCCCCGGCTTCCACTACCGATCCCTCGAGGACCTGCAGAACCGAGAAGAAGCCCGGGAAGACCCGCGCGGGTTCTTGCGCCGCCTCGAAGGGGCACCGGGCGTAGTGCTCGACGAGGTGCAACGTACCCCGGACCTTCTCTCGTACCTCCAGGGCTTCCTCGATGACAAGAGATCGGGGCCGGTGATCCTCACCGGATCCGAACAGCTTCTGCTGTCCCAGCACGTGGGACAGACACTTGCTGGGCGAGTGGCGATCCTCGAACTTATGCCCTTTTCGATCGCCGAACTCGCGCGTCGACCGGCACTGTCTCCCGTTCAGCTGTTTGGACCAAGAGGGGACGACCGCCCGCCGGTTTCGCCCGGACCGCCGTTCAGTCTCGACGAGGTCCTGTTCTCCGGTCTCTTTCCGCGCATCCACGATCAAGGCCTCGATCCGGCCGCGTGGCTCGACGGATACGTGCGTACGTACGTGGAGCGCGACGTGCGAAGCCTGAGCGGAGTGGGTGACCTCGATTCGTTCACTCGTTTCCTCGGGCTCTGCGCGGCCCGCTCCGGGCAGTTGGTGAATCTCTCATCGTTGGGCTCTGAGGCCGGCGTCACGCACACCACGGCCAAGCGGTGGCTGTCGGTATTGCGCGCGGGCTACGTGCTCGATCTCGTACAGCCGCACCACGCTAACTTCTCGAAGCGGCTCGTGAAGACTCCGAAGATGTTCTTCCTCGATCCAGGGTTGCTGTGCCACCTCCTCGGAGTGCGTGGACCTGACGAGATACACCGCCACCCACTGCGTGGGGCGATCGTCGAGACGTTGGTGTACAGCGAACTGCGAAAGGTCTTCCTTCATCATGGCGAGCGAGCGCCCCTCTACTTCTGGAGGGACAGCCACGGCCGCGAAGTCGACTTCGTGGTGGATCTCGGGCTGAACCGCGTTGCCGTGGAAGTCAAAGCGGGGGAGACCATCGCGAGCGACGCGTTCCGCGGGCTCGACTACTACACGGGCTTGTCGGGGGATGGGGGTGGGGTCTTGGCCTACGGAGGGGATGACTCGTATGACCGTGGTGGTCACCGGGTGCGCCCGTGGTGGGCCGTGTCGTAGGGCGTCGGACCCCCGGGGTTGGACGCATTCGACAACCGTCGGAAGCGACTTCCGCGGTCGTGGACGCTCAGCCGATCACCACGAGGTCGAGTCCGGGAATGTCCTCGAAGTCCCTGCGATTCCGGGTGAGCAGGCCGTAGCCGTGTTGGATCGCCTGGCTCGCCAGCCAGATGTCCTGTACGCGATACCGGTGCTGTCGTCCGGCCCGGCGGATCTCAGCGGCCAGCGCCCCGAACACCTCCCCCGTGACGCCATCGATCTGGACAAGGGGCCGGTTCTGGAGTCGGCGTAGGCCAGCCAGTCTTTGCTGTCGTTCGCCGGGGTCGGCCGCCGTCTCCGCTCCGAACCTGAGTTCCGCGATGGTAACCGGCGAGAGGAATACCGGCCGGTCACCGGTGAACGCGGCGACGTCGCCAGGGGCGAGGACTCCCCTCTCGACGTCGATCCACACGCACGTATCGATCAGGAAGCCCACGGGTCACGCACCTCGTCGTCGAGAGCTCCGGCTCCAGGGAGGTCCCGACTATCGGCGAGCCAGCCGGCTCCCGCCCCCGCGGGCAGCGTGCGGTAAAGGTCGCCCATCGCTTCGAGGGCGGTCTGATGCCCCGGACCCGGAAGGATACGGGCGACCTGGCAGTTGTTGCGCTCCACGATGATCTCTTGGCCCTCGATTGCGAGCCGATCAAGGACCTCACGGAGGTTCCGAGCCAGCTCCGTAGCGGTGATGGTTCGCATGGTCGGCCTCCTCTTTGCGAAAAATCTGCGACCGTCTGATTATACAGATTATAGCTCCGCGTGGAGGAGGGTGCCCTGCTCCCCAGGCGCGCCACCTGACGACGGGGCTCCTCGCGGAGCCCCGTGTGGGCACGACTTCATGTAGCCGCGGGCTAGCCTTCCGGCCACATGCCTTTCATGTGACCCGAGCTCTTGCTGTTATAGATGCTCCCGTAGTCGAGCGCCCCATCGAAGTAGACGGTGCCGTCGGCGCCGACGATCGAGCCGACTGCGGTGGCCTGCCGGGTCTGGTAGTTGGAGCGGTCGATGTAGAAGAAGCCGTCCGTACGGCTCTTGGACATGAACGAACTGCGGGACAGCGATCCGAATCCGGTCCAGTCGACATTCACTATGACCACCGTGTCGATCACCCTGTCCGGCTCGGGACAGACATACTCATCGGGGGAGCCGGGCACAGGCTCGCACTCCCACGGCATCTCGTCGTACCAGACGGCTACCTGAGCCGGCGCCTGGAAGGAAAGGGTCGCGGATGTGAGCTTGTTGTCGGTGGTGAAGGTGGCGGGTGCCTCCTGCACCGTCATCAGCCGGTAGGTCTCGCGGCGAGTAGCGGTTTCCGGGAGGTACTTCTCCTTCTGGAAGAAGCCGAACGTGCCCTTGATCCTCTCCGGCTTCGCTGTGGCGCCGATCATCTTGCTGGTGAGCGTCCCGCCCCAGATCCAGAGGCCCTCGTAGCCACCGTTGCGGAACTCGACCCAGGTGCCGGCATCGGCGTTCTTCCCCGAGAACGAGTACGTCGTGGTGTCGGCTGCCTGGGCGACCGCCGGCGCCATCAGCGCGAGCGCAAGCAGTGCAGCCACTAGTAGGGTGATACGACGTGACATGGTGCCCCTCCCCTCTCCTCCGGAATGCCTTCGGACGAGGCGATCGCCCCGCCGGATGAAGGCTTGGACGCAATGACGGAACGCGTTGTTCCCATCGCCTATTCGCCGGCAAACAGGGGCTGATAGGGCATCGTAGTACCGCGCGAAGTAGGGCGCGCCCGCGGGTACGCCGCCTCGGGTGGTAGACTCTGCCCCTGCCATGACACCACCCTCATCACTCGACTCCATGGCCACCATCGAGGCCAAGATCGGGGCCGGAGAGCGCCTCTCCGCCGCCGACGGCCTCACCCTCCTCACCACCCCCGATCTGCTCCGGGTCGGTCGGCTGGCTGACGAGGCCCGTCGGCGCAAGGTGGGCGACGACGTGTTCTTCATCAACAACCGGCACATCAATCACACCAACGTGTGCAAGAACCGGTGCGACTTCTGCGCCTTCTCTCGCGACGACGGCGAAGAGGGTGCCTACACGATGAGTCTCGAGGAGGTGCTCGACCGGGCCCGCAGCTCGCTTGTCGAGAGCATCACCGAGCTGCACATCGTGGGAGGCGAGCACCCCGATCTGCCGTACTCCTCGATCCGCGAGATGATCGCCGAACTCCACGCCTTGGCTCCCGAGGTGCACCTCACCGCGTTCACGGCCTCCGAGATCGTGCACTTCGCCGGACAGAGCGGCATGACCGAGGAAGAGGTGCTTCTGGACCTCAAAGCCGCTGGCCTGGGCAGCCTCCCCGGTGGCGGCGCCGAAGTGTTCGCGCGCCGCGTGCGTGATCAGGTGTGCGCGAAGAAGATCTCGGGCGAGAAGTGGCTCGACGTGCACAAGCTCGCCCACCGATGCGGCCTTCGCACCAACGCCACCATGCTCTACGGCCACGTCGAGACGCTCGAGGAACGCATCGACCACCTACTGCGCCTTCGCGACGCCCAGGACGAGACCGGTGGGTTCCAGGCGTTCATCCCCCTGGCCTTCCACCCGCGCAACACCAAGCTCTCCGACCTGGCTCCCACCACCGGGGTAGACGACCTGCGCATGCTGGCGGTGGCCCGCCTCATGCTGGACAATTTCGACCACATCAAGGCGTACTGGGTGATGATCGGGCTCAAGCTTGCCCAGATCAGCCTCTTCTTCGGCGTGGACGATGTCGACGGCACCATCGTGGAGGAGACGATCACCAAGGCGGCGGGCTCGGAAGCGGGGCAGGCGGTCTCGCGGAACGAGTTGGTGCGCATCATCCAGGACACGGGGCGCGCGGCCGTAGAGCGCGACACGCTGTATCAGGTCGTGAGACGGTACGACTCGTGACCGTCCGAGTTGGTCATATCGAGTTTCTGAACTGTTTCCCGCTCTACCACGGGTTGGAGCGCCGCGCCGCCGCGGGCGTGTCGAGCCCTACCGAGTTCGAGTTGGTGCGTGGGGTACCCACCGACCTCAACCGCATGCTGGTTTCGGGCACCATCGACTTCGGGCCCATCAGCTCCATCGCCTACGCGCGCAACCACGGCCAGCTCCTGCTCAGCCGCCGGCTCTCCATCTCTTCGCGGGGCGCGGTGGACAGCATCCAGCTGGTCGCCCGCACGCCGCTCGAGGAGTTGACCAGGGTGGCGCTGACGCCCAAGAGCGCGACCTCGGTAGCCCTCCTGAAGACCATGCTGAAGCTGAAGTACGGCCTGGAACCGCTCTACGAGGAATTGACGACGACTCCCGAGGAGGCGCTGGTCGATAGTGACGCGGTGCTTCTCATCGGCGACGACGGCCTCCAAGCCATGTACTTCCCCACCGGGGGTACGACGTGCCACGATCTCGGTCGCCTGTGGCGTGAGTGGACCGGTCTTCCCATGGTGTTCGCCGTCTGGGCGACACGGAGGGAGTACTTTGCCAAGCATGAGGCGGAGTTGATCGCCGTCGAGGGGGAGTTGGTGGCATCCATCGAAGCAAGCCGTGGGGCGAAGGGCGAGGTGGTCGATTCGGCCCTAGGCCTGTGGAGGTTCGACAAGCCCTGCCTCGACCGGTACTTCGAGGTGCTGAAGTATGGGTTCGACACGGAGTACCGCCGTGGGCTCGAGCGCTTCTACGAGTTGGCCCTCGAAGCCGGAGAGCTGGTGGAGGCACCGGAACTCGCGTTCTTCGGCGTGGAGGACGCTTCGTGAGCTACAGTGGGGCGATCGATGCGGCGCTGGTGCGCGGGATCGAGGCGGGTGAGCGTCTGGGCGACGCTGACGCGGCCGCGCTCCTGCGCTCCCGCGACTTGTTGACGCTGGGACGGCTCGCCGACGGGCGCCGGCGGACCCAGGTGCCCGGCGATCGTGCCACCTTCATCATCGACCGGAACATCAACTACAGCAACGTGTGCGTCACGGGCTGCGACTTCTGCGCCTTCTACCGCTCACCCGACACCGAGGGTGCCTACGTTCTGAGCAAGGACGAGATCTTCGCCAAGATACAGGAGACCCTCGACTTGGGCGGCACTGCCGTCCTCATGCAGGGTGGTCACCACCCGGAGCTCGACATCACCTACTACGAAGACCTCTTCACGTCGATCAAGGGGCGCTTCGACATCACGATCCACTCGCTGTCGCCGCCGGAGGTGCTCCACATCGCCTCCTTGAGCGGGTTGACCGTGCGGCACACCCTGCAGCGACTTCGGGCCGCAGGCCTTGACTCGCTGCCGGGCGGCGGGGCCGAGATCCTCGTCGATAGGGTGCGCCTTCAGCTGGCGCCCAAGAAGGCCCGCACCGAACCGTGGCTCGACGTCATGCGGGAGGCCCACCTGCTCGGCATGAGCACCACTGCCACCATGATGTTCGGCAATGTGGAGACGCTCGAGGAGCGGGTGGAGCACCTGCGTCGCATCCGCGACCTTCAGGACGAGACGGGCGGCTTCCGTGCATTCATCCCCTGGACGTTCCAGGAGGGGAACACGGCCCTGGAAGGTACCGTCGAGCCCGCCACCGCGGTCGACTACCTCACGACCCTGGCGGTCTCTCGCCTCTATCTGGACAACGTCGCCAACATCCAGGCGTCGTGGGTCACCCAAGGGATCAAGGTGGGACAGACAGCCCTACTGTTCGGCGCGAACGACCTGGGCAGCACGATGATCGAAGAGAACGTGGTGGCGGCTGCGGGAGTTTCGTTCAGCGTGGGCGCGGACGATCTCGTGCGGGCGATCCGCGCCGCCGGCTTCGTGCCGGCGCAACGGCGTACGGACTACTCATTGGTGCGCGCTTTCGACTGAGAGACTAATCGAGTAGTCGATCGATGCCGATATTCTCCGTGGCGACCTACTCGGGGTCTGGGTATACTGGCCGCGGAATGCGCCGCAATCGCGCGAAGCACGGTGGTGCGGGTGGGGTAGCCCCCACCGGCCGACAACGGAGACGATTCGAAGAGCTTGTGATTGACAGCGCAAAGCTTCCGAGGGGCCTCCTCTACCTGGGCCTCGTGACCGTCGTGGTCGCGGGGCTTGTCGCGCTGTGGGCGGCTGGGTTGCTGCCTTCTGGCGCGAGTGAATCGGACACCGCGGGCACGGAGGCTGTCGCTCCCGGGCTCGCCTCCACAGCCACCGAGACGGGGGCCGATCCCGCCACTGCCGGTGGTCTCAGGGCCGACGCCTTCGCGGCGTACGAGGTGGGCCGCCTGGATGAGGCCGAGCGCCTGCTGGGAGAGTATTTGACGGCGCGCCCCGACGACCGCGAGGCCGCCGCGGCCGCCGCTCAAGTGAGTTGGCTGCGCGGAGACTACGATTCGTCCGCCGCTCGATACGAGACCCTGCTCGCCGAGCACGGCTCCGACCCGGAGACGCTGTATCAGTTGGCTCTGGTTCTTCGGGGCGCGGGCGACCTTGAGGCGGCGGCGGAGCGCCTCGAGGCTGCCGCGGCCCTCGACGTTGATTCCGTCCCCATCCGCTTGGAACTGGCGCGCACTCTGCGCATGGTCGGGGAGTACGAGCGCGCGGGTGTCGAGTGGGAGTCCTTGATCGCGGCCCTTCCGCCCGACGACGCGGCGCTACCGGGCATCCTCTTCGAACTTGGACTCACTCGGCTCCAGGCTGGCGACGTGCAGGCAGCGCGAGTGGCGTTCGAGCGCGGCGCTGATCTTCGCCCCGACGACCCGGCGTTTGCCGCACAGCTCGAGGCGATCGGCGCCGCGGGGGCGGGGTCGTGATGGTGCGATTATTCCCGTGTCGCGGCGGCTGGGCGCTCGCCGGTGCGGTCGTGCTACTGGTGATCGCGGCGGCCGCATGGATCGTGGTCCTTGGCGACGCGCCGGCCAGGGCATCCTCCACGGGCTACACGGCCTACGACACGGCCCTCGGGTGCGGGGCCGGCGGTTGCCACGAATCCGGCACGGCCGGGCTCTCCATCACCGGGCCGACCGCGCTCAACACGAACCAACTCGGCGCCTACCAGGTGACTATCACCGGGGGGCCCGCGGACCTGGCCGATTGGGGCATCGATCTCGCCTTCACCAATTCCGCCTCGACGGGCGGCACCCGCGTCGGAACCCTTACTTCCGTCACTCCGAACATCACGATACTGACCACGAACGAATTGCGGCAATCAGCCTTGTTGGCCAGCGCCATCGTCAACTTCACGTGGACGGCGCCGGCCACGCCGGGTACCTATCGGCTGTGGATCGCCGCAGTAGCCGGCAATGGCAAGTCGGGCAAGAACGGCGACTGGAGCGCGCGCAACGGCGGCTCGTTCGTCGTGACCGTCACCGGCTCGTCCGATGTCACGCCGCCCACTTCTTCCATCTCGACTCCCGCCGCCAACGGCCTCGTGATCTCCTCGGCCACCTACAACATCACCGGTGGCGCCACCGATGTGAGCACGGGTGGCAGCAACATCAGCCAAGTGGACGTCTCCACCGACAACCAAGCCAGCTGGAGTGCCGCGACCGTCACCTCCGGCTCCGGCACGCCCACGGTCACCTGGAGCCAGACGTGGAGCGTTCCGGTACTCGACTACGTATCGCGCACCATCTGGTCGCGGGCCCGCGACGCGGTGCCCAACACCGAAGTGCCTACCGCCAGTCGGCAGGTGTGGGTGGACAGGGTGGCCCCCAACGTGGCGAGTTTCGCGGTGGCGGGCGGCGCCGCGTACACGACCGCCACCGCCGTCACCCTGAACAACAGCGTCACAGATGGCAGCACCGCCCAGGGGCAGGTCATCCAGATGCGCTTCAGCAACGACGGCACGGTGTGGTCAGCGTGGGAGAACTACGCGGCCACCAAGGCCTGGACACTCACCGCCGGCGACGGCGTGAAGACCGTGTACGCCGAGTTCCGCGACGTAGCTCTGAACGTCAGCGCCACGAACGACACCATCATCCTCGACGCGACTCCGCCCACCGTCACCGCTACGATCCCGGTGAACGGCGCCACAGGCGTCGATCCGGCGGCGAACATCACGGCCACCTTCAGCGACGACATGAACGTCGCCACGATCAACACCACGAACTACCAGCTCTGGCGCGACGTGAACGGCAACAGCGTCATCGACGCCGGTGACGTACAGGTGGCCGGCACGGTCACCTACAACGCGGGCAGCAAGACGGCGACGCTCGATCCCACGATCGACCTGCTCGCCAGCACGCCCTACATCGCCCGACTGACCACCTCGGTGCAGAACGCCGCCGGGCTGCCTCTGGCCGCGGCCTACACGTGGCGCTTCACGACGTCTTCCGGCCCCGACGCGGTTCCGCCCGCCGCCACGGTGGCCGCGCCCGCGAACGGCGCGGTGCTGACTGGTGTCACCTACAACATCACCGGGGGCGCCACCGACAACGTCGTGGTGAGCCAAGTCGAGGTGTCGGTGAACGGCGGGACCTCCTGGGCGCTTGCGACGAGCACCTCCGGCGCCGGCACGGGCACCGTCACCTGGAGCTACACCTGGACGCTACCCAGCGAAGACAACGCTCCGCCCCGCACCATCGTGGCGCGGGCCACCGACGGCGCCGCCAACACCGGGCTGTCCCTGGGTAACCCCACCATCACCGTGGACACCCGGCCACCGACCGTGACCGGCTTCGTCGTCAACGCAAACGCGGCGTACACGACGACGACCAGCGTCACCCTCACCAGCACGGTCACCGATGGGTCGCTCCCGATGGAGATGCGCTTCAGCAACGATGGCGCCGTTTGGGCCGGCTGGCAGGCCTATAGCGCGAGCGCAGCCTGGACGTTGACCGCGGGCGACGGCGCCAAGACCGTCTACGCCCAATACCGTGATTCTCACGGCAACACCACCGGCTCGGTCACCGACGCTATCACCCTCGACACCACGCCACCCACCATCACCGGGCGGAATCCGGTCGACGGGGCCACGGGCATTCCGACGAACGTGGCACCCAATATCATCTTCTCGGACAACATGAACCCGGCCACCATCATCGGCGCCAACGTGCAGCTCTGGCTCGATACCAACAACAACGGGGTATTCGACCTAGCCGTCGACACGCAGATCGCCGGCACTCTCCTCTACGACGACCCAACGCGCACCGTCGCCTTCTTGCCGACCGCCGCCCTCCTGACCGGACGCCGCTACTTCACCCGGGTCACCACCGGTGCGCAGAACGCGGCGGGGCTCGCGTTGGCGGCGACAAGCGTGGCCAATTTCCAGACCACAGCCGCGGCCGATGTCACGCCGCCCATGGTCACCGGCGCCACACCGGCCAGCGGAGCTACCGGCGTGCCGGTGAACAGCTTTGCCACTGTCGTCTTCAGCGAACCGATGGACCCGAACACTCTGACGGACGATGACTATGTGCAGCTGCGCATCGGTGCGTCGCTGGTGCCGATCCGGAGCGTTGTGCTGGCCGCCGACCGCACCACGGTATACATCTACCCCGATCAGATGATGGACGTGAACACCGTCTACACCATCTGGACCTCGGGCGTGGCGGCCGATCTCGCGGGCAACCCGCTCGGGGCGCCCTTCTCACGCAGCTTCACCACCGCCCTCACGGGCATCACGCCGCACGGCGGTTATTCGAACGCGACCAACCTCTGCCGGAACTGCCATTCACCACATGGAGCGGCCGCGGCCGCCACGTACGGGGGCAAGATCTTCCCGCAGTCGCAGGAAGCGGACGTCTGCTACATGTGCCACGACGGCACCGGCGCGGCCACCAACATGAAGGCTGTCTTCCTGCTCGCCGGGAGCGGCCACCAGGTGAACGATTCAGTTGTGATCCCAGGGCCGGGTCTGACCAGCAGGTGCTCCTCGTGCCACGGCGCCCACTACCCGGCCTCAGGCGCGGGGGGCAAGCCGAAACTCTACAAGCCCACCATCAATGCCACGGCCGTGACCGGCAACAACTACACGTGGTGTCAGGCGTGTCACAACGACGCGTTCAGCTGGGCCGTGCCGACCTACCCGTATCCATCGGGCGGCATCAACGCGGCGCGGCCCACGCGGGCAGCCAACGGCTACCCCACCCTGGGCACCTACCCCGGCAGTACCGCGTACAACAACACCACGTTCAACCCGCACAACCCGACCACTTCGGTGAACGTCATCTGGCCGGCCTCGGGCCGCGCCTCTGGTGACTGTCGCAACTGCCACGCCCCTCACCGCAACACGGCCACCTACGACGCGCTCGTGGCTACGTACCGGCCGACCCCAGACGTAGCAACCGCCCAGTCCGACCGCCAGAACGGCACGTACGCCCTGCTGTGCATCACCTGTCATGACGGCAGCCCGTCGACGAAGAACATCCTCCAGTACGTCTCGTACGACTACAGCCTTACCGGCGCCGACTACACCGGCGGCCACCGCATCTTCACTGCCGGCGGCAACCTGCCCGTGGGCGCGCCGCTCCCCTGCTACGACTGCCACAATCCCCACGGGTCGAAGGGCAACAACGGCACGCAGGCCAACACCAAGCTCATCTCCGACGAGCAGTGGTCGAACATCGACACCACGACCACGGCTGGGGTCGTGAACTTCTGCTTCAAGTGCCACCTGCCCTGGCAGCGAGTGACGGGTAGCGGGGACGCTCTTGCGAATACCATCCCCGCGGGCGAACTCACCTCGATTGAGGGCCTCGATCGGCGTACGGCCGCCAATAAGCTCTCGCTCATCACCGGGATCACCGCTCACGGCGAGACCAACCGGGTCACGCCCACGGTGAGCTGCTACGACTGTCACGGCAACAGCTACGCGGCACCGACCGCCGCCACCGGGTACAACGTGCACCGCCCGAACCGAGGCGGCAGCTGCGTGGGCTGTCACGCGGTCGCGCAGGACAACGCCGACGGGGCGCCCACCCGGCGCGCGATGACGGGCGAGTTCTCGCTGACCGGTCGCCACGTCATGGGCGGTGCGGTCACCGACAAGGACTGCGGCGTGTGCCACATGGAGGGCGACCCGGCCACGGGCAACATCATCTCGGCGAACCATAAGAACAACGCCATCAACTTCCGCGATCCCGACACCGGCGCCGCCATCGCGACCGCCGTCACTTCCTTCACCCGCAACACCGCCTCGAACACTCTGGAAGCCTGGGTCACCAACGTGCAGAACAACCTGTGCTTCAAGTGTCACGATTCGGATGGCGCCAGCAGCGCGGGCGCCCGCGTCTCACCCGGCGGCACGGCAGCGCGGCCGTTCAGCAGCAACACGCGGGATGTGCCCAACATCTTCAGCGCCTTCGCCACCACGAACAACTTCCACCATGCCGTCCGCGGTGTGGGGACGAACCCGTACACCACGGCCACGGCCACGAACGGCAACGTCATCACCATGGTGGTCCCGTGGAATCAGGCGGCGAACACACACAACGTGATCTCCTGCTTCGACTGCCACGAGGCTTGGTCCGGGCACGGCAACACGAACCGATACATGCTTCGTACCAATGTGGGCACGATCGCATCTCCGAACTACGGCGGGCAGCGCGATCTATGTCTTCGCTGCCACAAGCTGAGCGTATACGAAACGAACGGTACCGGCTCTCGCTTTGTTGACCACAGCCGCGGACAGCACGTGTTTTCCGGCGGCAATACCATGGCCTGTCGGGGCTGCCACGCCGGCTTGGTGGAATCCGACGGCGCCACGGTGGCGAACGGCAGTCCGGGCAACATCCACGGCGGCAGCTGGACATGGCCGGCGGGCACGGGTGCCCAGACCCCTGGTATCACGACGAAAGCCTTCCTCTACGGTGGGTGGCTCGGCGGGCTCAATCCCACGGCCGGGAACTGCTACGGGGGCGACTGCGCCCATTTGGCCAGCCCCAGGACGTACCCATAAGCTACCGGAAGATCGAGCGGTCCGCGACCGCCGGTGGACCGATGGAGTCGTCGCCTGAAATCATGCGCCTGTTCGCCCCGCTAGTGCGGGCTCTCTATTCCACGCGGACCACCGTCGCGGTCGTCGCGGCCTTCACCTTGCTGTGCGTCGCGGGCTCCATGCTCCCGCAGGCGGGAACCGTCGGCGATTCCGCTCTCGACCTGTGGAGGAGCGATCACCCCATTGTGACGGCCGTGGCCGAGCCTCTCGGCCTGTTCGAGGCGTTCTCGTCCATCCCGTTCATGGTGCTGCTGGCTGCTCTGGCGGTGAACATGGTGGCGTGCACTACCCGGCGGACGATCCTGGCGCGCAAGGCGCGGGGTGGTGCGGCGGCGGCATTGGGCGGCTCGCTCGTGCTCCACGTTGGGCTGCTGGCGCTGCTGGCGGGTGGGGTCGTGACGGCGGGGTCGAGCATCGATGGGCGGATCGTGGCGACCGAGGGCCAGGTGATCGATCTCTCCCGGGAAGAACAGTACCTGGACCTGAGGCGCGGCGTGTGGGCGGACGGCGCACTCCCGGGATATGCGTTGGGTGTCGAATCATCGCGTCCGGTGAGCGACGGCGGCGTCTCCACCGCCGTAGAGAGCGTGCTGGCCGTGGCGGAACCTGGCGCAGAGACCGTCTCCCGGTCTCTCGGAGTCAATCGCCCCGTGCGACTCGAGGGCGTGGTGCTGACGCACGCCGACTGGGGCTTCTCGCCGCTGTTGACAGTGGTCTCTCCTGCAGGCGAGGTGTTGGTTGACGCGTACGTGGCGCTCATGTCCGTGCACGGAGGGGACGCAGGTGCGTACGAGGACGTGGTGGAGGCTCCGGGGTTGCCCGGTACGGTACGGCTGCGACTGCTGCCCGACTTCCGGCTCCACGACGGTGCTGCCGTGTCGGTGTCGCCTGAGGCGCGGAATCCGGCCATAGTGGTGGAGTTCCTCGGGGAAGACGGCTCTGTGGTGGAATCGGGGACAGCCGTCCTCGGGTCGGAGGTCGCCGTGGGAGGCTACAACTTCGCTTTCGGCGACCTGCGGCGCTGGACTGCCGTACGCGTGAGGGCTGATTCGGGTCGGTTCGTCGTGTACGCTGGGTTCGTCATCGGACTGCTGGGCCTACTGATACGGTACGCCCCGGCGAGCTGGACAGCGGTGCGCGGGCGGCGCTCCCCAAGTGATGAGGAGAACGCGTGAGACCCATCGAAGCCTGGCTCTTCTGGATCACGACGGGGCTGTACGTGGTCGCCTTCGCGGCCACGTTGTTGGGCATGGTGTTCCAGCGACCGGTATGGCGGAGCGTGGGCCTTGCCGCGGTGACCGCGGGTCTTGCCGCGAACACGGGGGCGGTGGCAGCTCGGTGGGTCCTGTCCGGGCACCTGCCGGTGGGGGATGGGTACGAACTCAATCTGAGCGGCTCGTGGGTCGCTATGGTCGTGGTGGTGGGTGTGGTGCTGCTTGCGCCGCGGCTGCGGCCGCTCATGGTGGGAGCCATGCCGCCGGTGATCCTCGCGCTCGGCATCGGGATCACGTCGCCCACAGCCATCGGGCCGCTTTCCGCCGCATACGACAGCGGCTGGCTCGCCGTGCACGTGGTGTTCGCCTTCCTGTCGTTCGGGTGCTTCGTTCTGGCCTTCAGCGCCGGTGCCATCTATCTGAGCGAGAGCTGGGGGGCGACCGTGCGGGTGCGCGCCGGCCTGCCGGAAGGCGACGCACTCGAGGACCTCTCGTATCGCATGGTGGTGGCCGGGTTCATCTTCGAGGCGGTCATGATCGCCTCGGGTGCCATCTGGGCCAACGATCTCTGGGGCAGCTACTGGAGCTGGGACCCCGTCGAGGTGTGGTCGTTGATCTCATTCCTCGTGTACGCCCTCTACCTGCACCTGCGCACGTTCGCGGGCTGGCGTGGGCGGCGGTCGGCGGCGGTGGCCGTTCTCGGCCTTGTGTTCGTGTTCCTCTCGTTCTGGGGGGTACAGTGGTTGGTGCCGACCGTGCACGACTTCAACCAGTTCTAGGAGGAACGGACCATGGCGCGAACGCCGACGACGAAGCGCGGCATCTTGGTCGTCTTCAATAACTTCCTGCACGATCTCGCCTCCGGCACCTGGGTCGCGGCCAACGCGTTCCAGTGGGGCGTGTTGCGCCGGAGCCGCGCGGACGGTGCGCCGGTCGACGAGGCGACCAGGGCCGGCCTCGAGGCCGCACGAGTCGCGAGCCGGGTCTCGCTGTGGTGGATCGTAGGCGGTGGGGTGGTTCGTGCCCTTACGTTCCGCCGGTACGAATGGTCGGACGCCGCGGGTCGCGGACAGGTGACCCTTCTCGGGGTGAAACACGTGCTGCTGTTCGGGGCGGTCGCCGCCGGAAGGCACCTCGAACGGAAGGTCGCCGAAATCGAGGGACGAAGCCGGGTCTAGCTGGTCCCGGGTCGGGCCTGAGGCTCTAGACGTCGTCGAGCACCACGATGCCCAGGTAGCCGTCGACGGTCAGCAGTTCCCCCGAGCGGATCACCGTGGTCGCTCCGGTCACCCCGGTCACGCAGGGGAGGCCGTGCTCGCGGGCCACGATGGCGCCGTGGACCAGCATCCCTCCGCGGCGCTCGACGATGCCGGCGGCCCGCGCTGCGAACGCGGCCGTGTCCGGTTCGAGGGCGTCCGCGACGACGATGTCGCCGGGTCGGAGTGCGAGCAGGTCTTCCCGCGTAGCGATGACGCGGGCCGGGCCGGTGGCTACCCCTGGCCCGGCGGGTTGGCCCAGTAGCTGACGGGGGCGGACCCCCGGCGGGAGTTCCGCGGCCGCGGTGGGGCGTTTCGAATCGATGGTGTCCTCTTCGAGAGCGCGGAGGATGGTCGCTGCTCTTTGGAGCAGGTGTTCCTCGGTGGCGGAGACTCCGGACGCCGGCCCCGACGCAGTGTCGCCCGTGGCGACGTTCGCGGTGTCGCCCAAGCGGCGTTCGATCTCGCGGAGGGCGCGCTGCGCCTCATTCTCCAGACGCCGCAGGTAGAGGTTGTCGTCGTCGCGCAGGCGCCACGAAGCTCGGCCGAGGTCGAGGATCCTCCGGGCTTGGCTGCGGTCTTCTTCTGTGCCGAAGGTGTCGATGTAGTGGGTTTCGAGTTCGTGCCGGCGGGCTGCCGTCGTCGCAGTGTTGACAGCCTCGATATGTAACTCTGCCAGCAGCACGCGATGAGTCTCGAGTTCCGCCGCGTCGCGCACGAGCACGGCCACGAATTCGAACGGGTCTTCGGGTCGCACGGCGTCGTTGTAGAAGCGCCCGAAGAGGCGGGCTCCGTGGGCGAAGGGGATGAACTCCTCCCGATAGACTCGCCGCCACTGGGTGACGGCTTCCGCACGCAGCCGAGCCTCGTCCGCGAGCGTCGAGGGAAGCATGCGCGAAAGATCGACGTCTCCCCACTCATCGGCCTCGCGGCTCATGGCCGGCAAGGACTCTCGTTCGATCCGCTCGCCGAGTCTCGCAAGGAGGTCGAAGGAAGGCCGCAGATCGAGGTGGGCGCGACGGGCGTCGTCCGGCAGTGTGGTTATCGGGCGAGATTGGGTCAGCAGCGGCGAACCGAGGTCGTAGGTCCACTCACAGTCTTGGGGCGACCCGAAGACCTCCTCGGCCCGCGTGGCCAGCGACCATACGTCGGCGACCTCGCTGGGCTTCAGGGGCGGGTGGTCCGATCCGGTATGGTCGAGGGGCACGAGCGCCGTACCGACCGGCGCGAGCGCGAGGCGTTCGGCTCTTTCTTCGGGGGGTTCGTGAGAGAGGACGCGGCCGCTCCCTCGATCGATCGACCAGCGGTCGGGTGCGACCTGCCCGCTGACGAGACCCTCCCCGAGCCCCCAGACGGCCTCCACCGTGCCGCGACCCCATTCGAGGGGATCTTGGGTGAACGCGACGCCGCTCCGGTCGCTCTCGGCCAGAGGTTGCACGATCACGGCCATCGAGCTCCGAACCGGGTCGAGTCCCAACTCGCGACGGTAGAGCAGCGATCGGTCGGAGAACAGAGACGCCCAGACCGCTCTCACCGCGTCCAAGATGCGAGCCGTGCCCACCACGCCCACCACGGACTCGTGCATGCCCGCGAACGAGCGTTCCTTCGAATCCTCATGAGGCGAAGACGAGCGCACCACCACGGGGGCCCCCGGGGGTAGCTCGGACAAGGACCGTTCGATGGCCAGGCGCAACTCCTCGGGCCACGGGTTCCCGAGGAACCAGGAACGGATGCGGAGCGCCGCATCCCACAACTCCTCCCAGCGATAGTCGTCGTCGCGTTTCCGAGCCAGCTCCACGGCGATGCGCTCCGCGAGACCTTGGGTCTCGACGAACCTGTGGTAGGCGACGGTGGTGAGGACCAGGCCGTCCGGCGCCGGCAGTCCGTGCGCGAGCAGCCTCCCAAGCGAAGCGGCCTTGCCGCCGACCAAGGCGATCGGGGCGGTCGCTGCGTGGGTCAGAGGCATCGTCACGGGCGAGCGGGCCGGGCTCACGGACTCTCCTCGGCGACGTTCACGCGGCTGACCGACTGGAAGCGCTCGACGACGTACCACTCCGTCATGCGAACGAGCAGGATGTCGGTGGACGGCGAGGACAAGAAGTCGACCAAGTGGGGGTGGCGGGCTCGCAGCAACTCCAGGCCGAAGACCCGGTGATCGCCCGAGCACACCTCGGCCCTTCCCAGGCCGGTCGCCGCCGCTGCTTCGTGGAAGTCGATCTCGCGGTTGGTGCGATCGTCCACGAGCAGCGAAACTTGGGGGTTGGCGTTCAGGTGACTCCACTTGCGCGTTGCTCGGGTGGTGGCGAAGTAGACACGCGAGGGTCCATCGGCGGCGAACGCGATCAGGTTCGTGTAGGGGTGGCCGCCGGACTCCGTCGCCAGCACTGCCAGTGGTTGAGACTCCAGCAGTTCGTCAAGACGCATGGCTGCCCTCCTGGCAGTCAGACGGCGGCCGCGGATCGCTGCCGCCTCAGCATAGTCGCCTGTACCCGGAGCGGGCGTGTTCCAGCCGTGCTCTCCGCCCGCCCTCCGTGAACGTTACCGACCCGCGCGGCGCCCATGCCTTGGTTGACACGACCCATCGTATGATGTAGTTATATCAAGTTCAGTACAAGTATCGTTTGGAGTGAGCAAGCGACGAGGAGGCTCGATGCCGGCGTGCAGGGGCGCGCGGCGAGGAGGATCCATGACGCGGGGGCCGGAGTTCATCATGACGGCGGGGCCCGTGCAGCTTTCCGACAGGGTGCGTGCCGCGCTCGGCGCCCAGATCGTCCCGTTTCTTGGGGATTCGTTCCGAGACCTTTTCCATGGCACGGAAGAGATGCTCAAGCAGGTCTTCAAGACAGCCGGCGACATCGTCATCATGCAGGGCGAGGCTTTGCTGGCCCTTGAAGCCGTCTCGGTGTGCGGACTCGACCAGGGCGACGTGGTGGTCAACTGCGAGAACGGCCACTACGGCGAGGGCAACCGCTATTTCATCGAGAAGTATGGCGGCACTGCCGTGCCTGTGACGGCCCCGTGGGACTCAGTAGTGCAGCCCGAGCAGCTGGAGGAGGCTCTCTCCGCCCATCCCGAGGCCAAGATCGTGTGGATCGTGCACTGCGAGACACCGAGCGGCACGGTCTGCGACCTCGAGGCGCTCGCCCGGGTTGCCAAGGCGCATGAGTGCCTCGTGTTCGTGGATGCCGCGTCGTCGGTAGGAAGTCGGGATATCCGCACCGATGAGTGGGGCATAGACATCCTGGTGGCGGGTTCGCAGAAGGTGCTTGGCGCGCCCCCGGGGTTGAGTGCCATGTCGGTGTCGGCCGACGCGTGGCAACACTTCCTGGGCGTCGATTCGCCCAATCGTCACTCCTACTTCAGCGTGCTCGATTGGAAGGAGAAGTGGCTGGAGAAGGGTGCGTGGCCCTACACGCCGGCGGTGACCGAGATGACCGCTCTTCACGCCGCGGTGGCTGAGTATCTGGAGGTCGGGCTTGACGAAAGGTATCGGCGCTACGCGGAGGTGGCCGGGATGACCCGCGCGGGCGTCCGTGGCATGGGCCTCGAGCTGTGGCCCGAGAGCGACGCATGCGCGTGCGAGGTCACCACCGCCGTAAGGGTGCCAGACGGCATCGACGACGTGGAGCTGCGCCGGAGGATGGTCGAGCGCTTCGGAGTGCTCATATCGGGGAGCATCACGGGTTCGGTGCTGGACGGACGACTCGTGCGGATCGGGCATATGGGCGTCTGCTGCAGCCCCACCTACGCGTTGGCCGCGCTGGCGGCCATGGAACACAGTCTGAGGACGATGGGATGGAACGTCGCGCCGGGAAGCGGCGTGGCGTCGGCGCTGGAGGCGATGGGATGGTGAGGGAGAGAATGGTGCGAGTGCGTGCGAGAGGGATGGCGGTTGCTCCGCTGGCGGCCGCGGTCGCGCTGCTGGCCTTGGCGTTGGCGTTGGCGGGAGCGTCGGGATGTGGGGGCGACTCCCTCCCCGACACCACGACGAGCAGTGTTGCCGGGCGGAGCATAAGCAGGATCGGCATCGTGGCTCCCGAGGAGGCGAATGATTTCGGGTGGAACCAGGAAGGGGCTGACGCGGCGCGCAGACTCGCCGATTCCCTCGGCGTAGAGATCGAGGTGGCCGACGGCGCAGGCTATGACGACCCAGGCCCGGTGCTGAGGCAGTTGGCCGACGATGGGTCCGACCTGCTGATCGCCTGGGCCAGCGGCTACAACGTGGTGGCCCGGCAGACCGCGGGTGAGCTCGACGTGCCCGTGATCGTGATCGGGGCTTTCGAAGAGGGGTTGGCGCCGGGGCTGAGCCAGGACCTGGAGACGCGGGCCCAAGAGGGTGCCTACCTCGCCGGTTTCCTGGCGGCCCGCATGACCAAGACCGGCACTCTGGGCATCGTGATGTCGGCTGACGACGAGAACTGGGTCAAGATGGCCGGCGGGTTCGTGGCGGGCGCTCGGGCGGCAGAGCCTGCGACCAAGCTGCTTCTGGCCCAAGTCGGCCAAGCCGGATACGCCGATGCCGCGGGTGGCAAGCGGGTGACCGAAGGCGTGATCGCTGCCGGCGCAGACATCGTCTTCGGCATGGGCGATGGGTCGAGCTTCGGCATGATCCAGGCGGTCGAGACCGCGACGCCCCCGGCCGGTGCCGACAAGCTCTGGTTCATCGACGTGATCGGCGACAAGACGTCGCTCGATAAGAAAGGTGTCTATCTCACCTCGGTGTGGTGGGACTATCAACCTTTGTTCGAGCGTGCGGCCAAAGCCTTGGAAGAGGGCACCTTCGGCACCCAGGTGTACTACCTCGACCTGGCGGGCGATGGGCTCAAACTCCTTCAGACGCCCCACGTGCCGGAAGACCTCTGGAAGGAGATCGAAGACGTGAAGGCCGACATCATCGACGGCACGGTCGAGGTGCCGGTGACTGAGAGCAAGACCGAAGTGGAAGCCCTGATCGGAGGTTGACGGGGGCCGTGGCGACCACGCGTGATCCCCTGCTCTCCCGAGGCTCCGGCACGGCAGGCGCCCGGGCAGGCGCCGCGGCGGGCTACCCGGGCGGCGCCCAGGCCGGCGCTCAGACTGGCGACCCTTCGGCCGCCCTCGAGTTCTGCCGAGTCGGCAAGGTATTCCCCGGGGTGGCGGCCGTTGACGATGTCTCGCTTGGGCTTCGCTACGGCGAGATCCACTGCCTTCTGGGCGAGAACGGCGCGGGGAAGACCTCGTTGCTGAACATCGCGGCTGGGATCTACCGCCCGGACGCCGGTCGCGTAATGGTGGATGGCCGCGACGTAGCGATCCTGTCGCCGCGTCGGGCGCGAGATCTTGGAGTGGCCACTGTGCGCCAGCACCCGGCTCTCGTGCGCAGTCTCACGGTCGTGGAGAACATGATGCTCGGGCAGCGGCGCGGGGTGAGGTCGGAGCGTCGGAGGGCGGCGGCGGCCCTGCGGGCCGCCGCCGCCAGACTCGGTGTCGAGCTCGACCCGGGCGCCCGGGTCGAGAGTCTCTCGATAGCACGGCGGCAGCAGGTGGAGATCGCTCGCGCCCTCTGGTGGGACAGCCGCATCGTGCTCCTCGACGAGCCCACCTCGTCGCTCGCTCCGTCGGAGGCCGAGGAACTCGGTCGTGTGCTGCGATCGTTGTGCGATGAGGGGCGCGCGGTTCTCTTCGTTACGCATCGTCTGGAAGAGGCGCTCGACTGGGCCGATCGCGTTTCGGTGATGAGACGTGGTCGGTTGGTGGCGACCGTCGAGGCTGATGATCTGGGCCGCGCGTCGAGCGACGCCCGGGAAGCTGCTCGCGCCCGCCTGCTGCGCGCCATGTTCGGCGAACCGCGCCCCGTGACGTCACTCCCCGATGCCGCGACCGATTCGGGCGGGCAGGCTGAACCGAGCGGGTCCGCCGATCAGAGTGGGCAGGCCGATCCCGGCGGGTCCGCCGACGAGCCGGCGCGCGGCGCGCCGATCGCGGCGCTCGAACTGCGCGATGTCTGGGTTGCGTCCGGTGTGGGCGAGACGGGGCTGCACGGGGTGTCGTTTCTCGTGAAGTCCGGTGAGATCCTCGGGGTCGCCGGAGTCGAAGGGGCGGGTCAACGCGAGTTGGCTGGAGTGATCGGAGGGCAGATCCGCCCCTCACGGGGCGATGTCCGTGTGGCTGGACGTTCCGTGGTGAGTGAGGGTGTGTCCGCTCGTCAGGTCTCCGGGGTGAGTCATCTGTCCGGCGACAGGCTCGGCGAAGGGATAGTCGCGACCCTGGGCGTCGCCTACAACCTGCTCCTCAAGCGCATCGGCAGCCCGCCTGACTGGCGCAACGGCTTCGTACGGCGCCGTGAGATCGAACGGACGTGCGCGGGGGCGCTGGGTGCGTTCGACGTGAGCCTCCCTTCCCCGTGGGTGGCGGCCGGGACGCTCTCCGGCGGCACCATCCAGAAGCTCCTTCTGGCTCGAGAGCTCCTCGGCTCCCCTCGGGTGATGGTCTTCGAGAACCCGACGGCAGGCCTCGATCATCAGACCGCGCTCTTCGTCAGGGGGCTCATCGCGCGCATGGCGGCGCGTGACGGGGTTGCCGCGGTGGTCATCTCCACCGACCTCGATGAGGTGATCGAATTGGGAAGCCGCGTGCTGGTGCTAGTGGGAGGCACGGTGGCCGGTGAGGTGAGTGGCGGGGACGGGGCGCGGGAAGCGGTCTCCAGCATGATGGTAGGCGCGGCGTGAGCGCCGCGACGGCCACTAAGGCGGCCGTCCAGCCTCCGGCGGTGGATGGCGCGCGCCGAGGGGTCGCGCGGGCGGTCGCGGGGGTCGCGCTGGCGCTCGGCGTCGGGGGCCTGCTCCTACTCGTCCTTGGGGCCGATCCGTTGGCTTTCTACGTCCAGGTGTTCGACCGCGGGCTCTTCACGTGGAGCGGGTTGCAGGACGTCGTGGTGCGCATGGCGCCGCTCCTGCTCATCGCCTCCGGCCTGGTGGTGGCCTTCCGCGCCGGCCTGTGGAACATCGGTGGAGACGGGCAGTTCCTGGTGGCCGCCGCCCTGGTCGCCGGCGTCGCCCCGTCGCTGGCTGGGACCATGCCGAGGGCACTCTACCTGGTGGTTCTGCTGGTGCTCGCAGCGGCCGCCGGTGCTGTCTGGGCTCTGGTGCCCGCGTTGCTGAAGGCGCGCTACGCGCTGAACGAAGTGGTCACCTCGCTCATGATGGCCTTCGTCGGTATCAACTTCGCCAACCTCCTGGTAAAGGGACCATTCAGAAGCGCGAAGACGCTCGTGCCGCAGACCGACGTGGTGGGCCTCGACTGGATGCTGCCCCGGTTGTTCGGTTCACGCGTGCACGCGGGCTTCGTGCTCGCGGTCCTGTGCGCGGCGCTCGTGGGTGTGGTGTTGCGTGAGACCTCCTTCGGCCTGCGGTTGCGCGTGCTTGGAGAGAGCCCTCGGGCCGCCGCGCACGCCGGGCTGGCCACGGGGCGATTGGTCGTGGCCGCCTTCATGCTGAGCGGAGCGCTCATCGGCCTGGGGGCCGGCGTCGAGGTGCTCGGGGTGTGGGGTTACGTGCGGGCCGACTGGAACCCGGCCTTCGGCCTGCCGCTGTTCGCGCTGGTGTTCCTCTCACGCCTGCGGGTCGCCGCGCTCGTACCCCTGGTGGCGTTCTACGCCGTGCTCTCCATGGGCGGGCACTACGCGGCTCGACGGGCGGGGCTACCCGATGACGTGGTCCTCATGCTGGTGGGCGTGGTGCTGGTGACGCTCACGATCGCCGGCGTCTCGTTCCGTGGGGGAGTCCGTTCGTGAACGGGGGCGGCGCGTCTCTCAGTGTCCCGGTGCTCACGGCCCTCGTGGCGGGCGCCGTCATCGCGGGGATCCCGCTGCTGCTGGCCGCTCTGGGGGAGATGGTCTCGGAGCGCGCGGGCGTACTCAACATCGGTCTGGAGGGGATGATGCTGACGGGAGCCTTCACCGGCTTCGCCGCGACCCTCCATTGGGGCTCGCCCTGGGCGGGATTCGCGGCCGCAGCGGCGGCGGGACTCGCCTTCGGCGCGGTCATGGCACTGTTGTGCGTCGGCTTGAACCTCGATCAAGTGGTGGTGGGCATCGCCCTGCTGGTCCTGGCACAGGGTGCCACGAGCGTGCTCCATCGGGCGGAATACGGGGCGTCGTACCCCCGGCTGGACGCGGTGCCTGGTCTTGAGATCCCCCTGATCGCGAAGGTGCCGGTTATCGGTGCCGCGCTGTTCTCGCAGCCGCTCGTCGTCTACCTGGCCATCGCCCTCGCGGCGGCCGTCGGGTGGCTCCTTCGGGCCACGTCGCTGGGACTCGAACTCAAGGCCGCGGGTGAGGAGCCGGAGGCGCTGGATGCGGCCGGCGTCAGCGTCGTCGCGACGCGTGTGTTCGGGGTGCTCGTGGCGGGCACGTGCGCGGGCTTGGGCGGGGGCTTTCTCTCGATCGTGGCAGCGGGTGTGTTCGTGCCCTTCATGACCAATGGAACGGGGTTCATCGCGATCGTCATCGCGATGCTCTCCCGCGGCCGCCCTCTCTGGGTCGTGATCCTGGCGCTGGGGTTCGGCATCGCGCTCTCGCTGGCGACGGCGTTGCAGCTGGTGGGCGTGTCGGTGCCCATCGATCTGTTGAACGCCCTGCCGTTCGTCGCGGTGCTGGTGGCCCTGTTCCTGTTCGGGCGCGGAAAGGCGCTCCCCGGAGCCCTCGGACGCCCATTCGTCAGGGGGGCGAGAACGTGAACGGGGCGAGGGTGAGAACGGGCGCGGACTTGAATGGGGCGGGGACGACGCGGGCCGCGAACTTGAGGGGGGTGAGGTAGTGGGTGGTCGCGGCGGCGGAGTGCCGCTCTACTATCGGGTCATGCGGGCGCTGCGGGAGTCGATCGTCTCGGGCGAGGCCGCGCCTGGGGAGCGGCTTCCCACCGAAGCCGCTCTCATGGAGCGGTTCGGCGTCAGCCGGGTGGTGGTGCGGCAGGCGCTCGGTATCCTGGAAGACGACGGTCTGATCTTCCGGGTGCGAGGCAAAGGCACGTACGTGTCTCTCGACGTCGAAGCGGAGTCGTCGTCCTCGCATTCCGGCTATCTCGAGGATCTGATCAGGCAAGGTCTGCGCGTGGAGGTGCGCGTGCTGGAGTTCGGCCTTTCCCCGGCGCCGGCGGAGGTGACCGCTTCGCTCGGCATATCCACCGGCGAGCGTGTGGTGTTCGCGAAGCGCCTCCGTTCGGTGGAGGGTGAGCCGTTCGCCGTCGTGGAGAGCTACGTGCCCGCGGATGTGGGGGGGAAGCTGCGCCTCGGCGACCTGGAGCGTGAGCCCCTCATGCGTCTCCTCGAGACCAAGGCGGGGGTGGAGGTCACCTCGGCGACGGAAGTGTTCCAGGCCGTGGCGGCCGACGACGAGACGGCTCGACTCCTGGGCATCGACCCGCTGGCGCCACTGCTCAAGATGACACTCACGGCGTTCTCGAAGGGTGGTCGCCCCGTGAATCTGGAGTATGTGTTCTTCCGGTCCGACAGGTACCATTACCGTGCTCATTTCCGGCGGCGGCGAGGACCGGGCGCCGCGGTGGGTTGGGTCCCGGTCGAGAAATCGGGCTAGGGGTGTTCGGGGTGTAGGTTGTGGGCGAGGCGACTAGGTAGGCTGGAGGCCGGCGATGCTCATCGGTGTGGTGAAGGAGATCAAGAACAACGAGTACCGGGTGGGAATGACCCCCTCGGGTGTGTGGACGCTGGAACAGCACGGGCATCAGGTGCTCGTGGAGGCCGGCGCCGGCGTCGGCAGCGGGTTCGCCGACGAAGCCTACGTCGCTCGGGGCGCCGAGGTGTGCGCTACGGCGGTCGAGGTCTGGAACCGCGCCGACATGGTGGTGAAGGTCAAGGAGCCCCTTCCGATGGAGTATCGGCACCTGCAGCCGGGCAAAGTGCTCTTCACGTACCTGCACCTGGCCGCCGACTGCGCGCTCACAGAAGCCATGGTCGAGAGCGGGGTCATCGGCATCGCCTACGAGACCGTGGAAGTGGGTGGAGCGCTCCCGCTCCTCACCCCGATGAGCGAGGTGGCCGGGCGCATGGCTCCCCTGGTGGGGGCCTCCTCCTTGCTCTACCCGAACGGGGGCTTGGGTCGCCTCATCAGCGGCGTCCCTGGGGTCGCTCCCGTCGACGTGCTCATCCTTGGAGGCGGCATCGTCGGCCTCAACGCGGCGAAGGTTGCCGCTGGCATGGGAGCGCGTGTCACCCTGCTCGAACTGTCGCCCGCCCGTCTCGCCTATCTCGATGACGTCCTCCCCGCGAACTGCAACGCCGTCTACTCCGACCGAGGCAACCTCGAGCACTACCTGCCACAGTCGGACCTCGTTATCGGCGCCGTACTCCTTCACGGAGCCCGCGCGCCGCACCTCATCACCCGCGACATGCTGTCCGACATGCGCCCACGCGCGGTGATCGTCGATGTGTCCGTCGACCAGGGCGGCTGCGTCGAGACCACGAGGCCGACCACGCACGAGAACCCCACGTACTACGAGGAAGGCATCCTGCACTACTGCGTGGCCAACATGCCGGGCGCCGTGCCGCAGACGTCCACCGCGGCGCTCACCAGCGTTACGCTGCCGTACATCCTTCGTCTTGCCGAACAAGGCGTGGAGGCCGCAGTCCTCAGCGACCCCGGACTCGCGCTGGGGGTGAACACATGGGGCGGGAAGCTCACCTATAAGGGCGTGGCCGAGGCCTTCGACATGGCCTGCTCGACCGTTGAGGAAGCCGTGGGCTAAGGGCAGCGCCGGGCACGTGGGTATCACCGAAGAGGTCCTTGGAAGGCGGGCGGATATCGTGCGGATCGCTGCCGACCATCACGCAGCGAACGTACGGCTGATCGGTTCCGTCGCGCGAGGCGAAGCCGGTCCGGACAGCGACGTTGACTTGGTCGTCTGGTTCTTGCCGGTGGCGACGGCCCAGGATCACATCGCGCTGGTGCTTGAGCTCGAGGCGTTGCTGGGGCGAAAGGTGGAGGTGATATCCGAAGCCTCCCTTCGTGAGAGCACGCGAACGCGGCTGTCGCACGAGGGCGTGATCCTGTAGGGAGGTGCGGAGTCGGGCTCTCCCGACCGCTTGACAACCGCGCCACCCTTCGCATATGGTTGGCGAACGACCGTCACGGGCTACCCTGCGGAAGGGACGGCAAGGCTGTTTGGTTTTTCCGCCAACGCACAGCCGAGCTGCCAGGTATTTCTGGCAGCTCGGCTGTTTGCTTTCCCGGGTTCAAACCGTGGCGAAGTGAAGAAGGGAGGAGGTGAGGAGATCGCGACCGTGCCTGCCGCCTGAAGAGTGCCTGATGCCCGCGTCAGGAGGCGCAGCCGGAGTAGCGGCGGTGTAGGAATCGTGTGTAATGCACTTCGAACGCAGGGAGGAAGGAGGTAGGTATGCAGTGTTACGTGTGCGCTCAGTCGGGCGTGGAGACGGTAGCCGTAGGCGTTTGTATCGTCTGTGGGATGGGTCTCTGTAAGGACCATGCGATCAGGGAAGACGTCGAGTTGTGGGAAGGCGGCTATCCATTCCCCAGCACGAAGGCCAAGAAGAAGCTTCCGAGGATCCTGTGCGCTGAATGCGCCGAGGTGCTGACGTAGGCTTGCGAAGGCTCGATGCGGCTAGCGGAAGCGCTAGCGGCCGAGCGGCCGAGGAGGTGGTGTCGGCCGAGAGATGTGACTGAGTTGGTGTGCGAGAGAGACTGTTGTTGAGTCTCGAACGGTTTCAAAGAGTTTCGCTAGACGAGTGGCATCGTAGGATAAGTACAGGCTACCCTGCGGAAGGGACTGCCAGGCTGTAGGTGTTCCGCTTGAACACGGCCGAGCTGCCAAGAGGAGACTCTTTGTGGGTCGGTTTTTTCGTTCTCATCCCTGAACCCGGGGAACGGGCGCGGGGATCCGAGAGCACGACCCGGCCACTCGAGGGGGAGAGGGAGCAGATGGATCTGCCGTCGCGCTTCTCCCAGAGACAGATGTGGGTCGAACAGGACTGGGAGGGAACAATGTCGCTGTACGAGAAGATGATCACCGAAGCAGTCGGAGCTACGAAGGCCGTGTTCGGTGTGAACAAGGCCAACAGGGGTGGGACGTTCAAGGTTACGGACGCCAAGCCCTACGTGGACGCCGTGAACAAGATGACGGCGGCCGAGGGGCAGTCCAAGGAGGTCATCGCCCTCCACGTTGACTCGGTGAATGCCCACTTCGACATCATGACGAGCCTGTGCGAGACGGTGCGTCCCGAAGATGATCCCTTCGTGGAGCACTACCAGACTCCGCCCATCCTCGAGATTCTGTACGAGGAAGATTCGGCCTTCAAGGATTCGATGTGGAAGTTCATCGACGCCATCGGAGCCAACAAGGCTTTGGTTGGGCGGGAAGCGGTGCGACGCTACGGGGGCATGTACGGCCCGACCTGCGTGGTGGACTTCGCCATGTCCGTAGGCTCTGTGCCGAACCTGGTCAACCAGATCCTCATCGGCTTGGACATCCCGGCAGACCACAAGAAGACGATTCTGGCGTGTAAGTCGTGGGGCATGAACACGTCCTACGGCCTTGCAGGTGCCCTCCGCGGTGCCATCGAGTCCGGCAAGACGCTGGCCGAGGCCGAGCAGGCCGAGATCGACATGCTGCAGTTCATCTACCGCGAACCCTCCGCTGCCCAGGCTCAGTTGATGGACACCCACAACCTGGGTGGGCACGGACCGCACACGTCGTTCGACACCCGTAAGTACATGGCGCAGTACAAAGACAGGATGCGGCCGACTATCGTCGCTGCCATGAAGGCGGGCGTGCACCCGGCCAACATCACCGCCGTGCCGGCGTACTGCGTGGGGGACGTCGCCCACCACATCGCTCAGTCCGCGTACAATATGTTCGCCGACGATATGGTTTTCGCCATCTACGAGTCGGTGACGGGTGTGTTGGAGAACACCTTGAACCGTGCTCTCAAGCAGGATGCGTTCAAGAGCGTGTATGACGTTCTTTCGGTGGCCACGGGGTCGACGGCCTGCGCATCTGCCTATATCCTGTGGAAAGATAGCTTCACCGTGCCCATGGTGATCGATCTGCTGAACAAGCGGTTCCACAACTACTGCGCCATGCATCCCGACCGGGGCGAGGCCGACGAGCTACACAACGTCGACTTCATGGATATCCTCAAGCGCGGCGAGAGCATCCTCGATATCACCCCGCTAGGCTCCGGCGGCAAGATCAAGGGCGTGGAGGTCGACCTCAGCACCGTCGACAACAACGAGGTCATCAGCAACCCGCAGCGCTACACGTATCCGGCCTGCGCCATCACGCAGCGCTTCGCGGCCCTGATGACGTTGTCCGACTTCCCGTGCTTCCTGACGCCCGAATGCACCACAGCCACGCTGATGACCAACATCGTGGCTGCCGATCCGGGTACTCCGGGAGCACCGGTTCGTGGCTGCAAGGATTGCGCCACATGCTCGCTGATCAAGCGGAACGTCCCGATGGCGACCGGCCTGGGTACAGGCGCCAAAGGGTACTGCCAGTGGCACCTCGCCGTCTGAGCCGGGGAAGTCTACCTAGACTGACCTAAGGTTCGGGTGAACACGAGTGGAGATCGGGGCGATGCCGTCCCGTTCTCCACTCGCCCACTGCCACTGACTAGAACCCTGGAGGTGACACTGTGCCGCAGCCAACACTGATGAAGCGCGCCATCGCGGAGCTGATCGGTACCTTCGTGCTCGTATTCTTGGGCACGGGTTCCGTAGTGACTTCGGTTGTGTTCTTCGGCGGCGTCGAATCCGCGGGCCTGCTGTTGATCGGCCTTTCATTCGGCTTCGCCGTCATGATAATGATCTACGCTTTCGGGCATATCTCGGGAACTCACATCAACCCAGCCGTGAGCATCGCGTTGTGGGCCACCGGCCGCTTTCCGTCCAAGGACCTCATGGCGTACATCGTCGCTCAGCTGATCGGTGCGGTCGCGGCTTCGCTGGTGATCGTTGCGATAGTCGGCACGCGCGCCGTTGACGCCGGACTTGGTCACACGATGCCCGGTGACGGCGTCAACTACTGGCAGGCTATCCTGATAGAGGCCGTGACGACCTTCTTCCTCGTTCTGGTGATCTGGGGAGCGGCGGTCGACAAGAGGGCCTCCGCCGGGTTCGCAGGGCTGGCCATCGGACTGGTCGTGACTGCGGACATCATCGTGACCGGCCCGATCGCCGGTGCTTCGATGAACCCCGCGCGTACCTTCGGTCCGCTGCTCACCGAGACGTTCTGGGGCACGACGAGTGGCTGGGAGAAGTTCCCCATCTACATCATCGGACCGATCGTAGGAGGTCTGTTGGCGGCCTTCGTGTACGACTACGTTGCCGGCCTCAAGAGCGGAGGAGACGAGTCATAGTACTCGGCGACTCTGGACCGGTACCTCATGCGCCGGCCGGCCAAGCCGGCCGGCGCAAGCGAGAGGTGGCATGCGTGACATGGTGAGCCCCACGAGCGGAACGGGTATACGGCTTCTGGGCATCTCGGGGAGTCCGCGCAGGCAGTCGACACACCACGCCGTCAACGCGGCGCTGAGATACGCGCACGAGCAGCACGGAGTAGAGGTGGACTACTACAGCGTTCGCAAGAAGACCATCGAGTTCTGCATCCACTGCGACTATTGCGTTAGGAAACGACAAGGGTGTGTCCACAAGGACGATATGGCCGATCTCTATCCACTGATGCAACGAGCCGATGCCTGGATCCTCGGGAGCCCCTGTTATCAGGGGCAGATCAGCGGGCAGCTCAAGGCGGTTCTCGATCGCTGTCGGGCACTGGTGGCGCAGGATCCGAAGGTGTTCAGGAACAAAGTCGGCATGGGCATCGCGGTGGGTGGAGACCGAACGGGCGGTCAGGAACCGACGCTGCACTCCATGATGGACTTCTATGTGATCAGCGAGATGATCCCCGTGGGCGGCGGGTCGTTCGGAGCGAACCTCGGTGGCGCCGTGTGGTCGAGAGACTTGGGAGCGGAGGGCGCGGAGGCCGACGAAGAGGGTATGGCTTCGGTGCGCCGGTCGGTCGACCGCCTGATCGAAGTGACGCGCCTTGTCGTGGGTGACCGTCCTGTAGGGAGGTAGGCCGTATGACTCTAAAACTGGTGTGGGGGATCACAGGTTCCGGTGACCTGATGCCGGAGACTTTCGCCGCCTTGTCGGCCGTACTGGAGAAAGGCGATGTCCAGGTCACCGCGGTGCTGTCCCAGGCGGCGGTCAAGGTGGTGCGTTGGTACAAGCTCTGGGAGCAGTTGGAGGCGATGGCCAAGGACGTGCTGATCGAAGAGGATGCCAACACGCCGTTCATAGTAGGCAGGCTCCAGACCGGCCGTTTCGATTGTCTTCTGGTGGCCCCGCTGACGGCGAACTCGGCGGCGAAGATCGCGCATGGCGTGGCCGACACCATCATCACGAACTCGGTGGCACAAACGAACAAGACGGATGTGCCCGTCTTCCTGTTGCCTGTCGATCAGCACCCGGGGACCACGGTCACCACCCTGCCCGGCGGGGAGAAGCTCGAGTTGGCGATTCGGCCTGTGGATATCGAGAACTGCGCGAAGCTCGCTGCGATGGATGGTGTGATCGTTCTCTCAGGTCCAGACGAGATAGAAGGGGCGCTGGCGCGATGCTCACGACGACCCCCAGAGCAGCCGTGAAGGTCTCCGTGGCGACCGGCTGCAGGTTGCACGTCGGCTTCACGAACCTGAGTGAAGACGTCGGGCGCTGCTATGGAAGCATAGGGGTCGCGCTGGATGCGCCCTGCACTTCGCTCGTGCTCCAGACGCATGACTCCCTGCAGGTTGTAGGAGACGAGCGCGGTGAGATCGAGGGTATCGTGCGTCGTTTCTGCCACCGCTTCTCCGTAGAGCCTCGGGTCTCTGTCGAGGTCCGCGAAAGGATCTCGGAGCACGTTGGGCTCGGCTCGGGGACGCAACTCGGGCTGGCGTTGGGGACAGGACTAGCGAAGGTGCTCGGCCTGCACCTGGACGCTGATGAGGTGGCGCGCGCCGTGGGTAGGGGCAGACGGTCGGGGATCGGAGTAGCAGCCTTCCAGACCGGTGGGTTCATAATCGATGCTGGCCGCAAGAAGGATCGAGAGGACGACTGCGCGATGCCGACCGTGGTCTTCCGGCGGGACTTCCCCTCCGCCTGGCGTTTCGTCGTGGCGATCCCAGGCTCGAGTCTGGGCCTCAACGGCTCGAGGGAAGAGAGGGCTTTCGGGGCGCTCTCACCACCTGTCCGGGCCTCGGAAGAGATATGCAGGCTCACCCAACTCAAGCTCATGCCGGCCTTGGTGGAGGAAGACATCGCCGAGTTCGGCTGCGCCCTCACGGCCATCGACCGCAAGACGGGGCTCTACTTCGAGAGCGTGCAGGGTGGGATCTACGGCGACGGAGACGCGGCCGGGGCCATCGACGTGATGCTGCGCGCCGGGGCTTTCGGAGCGGGGCAGAGTTCGTGGGGACCGGCCGTTTATGGGCTTGTCGACGCGGAACGCTCGAAGCGTGTGGAGGAGGAGGTACGCGAGTTCGTGGCGAGGAGTTCCGGAGGAGGGGTCGTCTTCGTGGCCGCAGGGCGGAACCGGGGGGCGCAGATCAAGGTTGAGGCGGAGGAGCGATGACCGCGCCGCCGATGTGGCCCATGAGGTCAGCCATCTTCGTCTCCCAGATCGACCCTGGGGCGACCTTGCGGATCACGCGGCGGTTCTCTTCGAGCGATCTTCGAACCGTTTCTTCGTCTAGGTATTGCAGGCGAGTGGCCAGGATGAGGCTTTCCACCAGCAAGCCCTCAGCCCGATTGAACAACCTGAGGTTCGCAGGCGACTCCACCTGGACTTCGGCACGCACGACCTCCCCGGATATTCTGACGCGGGGAGGTGCCGGGATCGCCTCGCGAAGGGCGAGTTCCACGGTGGCAACGCAGCCGACAACGACGGGCGCCGAGACGCTTCGCGCTTCCTCGAAGACGAGGAGTCCCGGGGTGAACAGGGCCGCGTGGAACATGGTGACATCGGAGGGGAAGCCGACCGTGAACAGTCCCGTGTCGAGTATCCCCGTGAGAGTCTGGGAGGAATCGAAGATCTCCATGCGCAGCGTGTCGAGGCCTTCCGCGCGGACTCCGATCGGGGCGGCGTGGGGCTCTCCACCACAATACGTCGAAACGATGGTCTCGTAGATCCACCCCTGCTGCATCGCGAGTGCTCGCAGTCGGTGCATGCTCGGTCCCCTCCCCGGCCGCTGATTACGGTTGGGAAGGGAGTATACAGGCGGCTACTTACGAAGCCGTGGTGTCGATCGCCGGATCGAGAGGGCTCGAGGAGCCCAAGGAGGTGGCATGCGATGAGGAAGGTCTTGCTTCAGTTCGACAGCGACAGAGCGCCCAGTGTCTTCGACGCCATCACAGCGCACGATGCGGGCGCCGAAGTGCTACTCCAATATGGTGGCGTCCGGCCTGAAGAAGTGCGGGATCTTGTCTACGGCGCTATGTTCACGAGGGGTGTGCCAGACCTGAAGAACTCGGCGGTCTTCATCGGCGGCACCGATGTTGCCCTGGGTGAGGCCATGCTGCGTGAGGTCCAGGGAGCCTTCTTCGGGCCCATGCGGGTATCGGTGATGCTCGATGCCAACGGGTGCAACACGACCGCTACCGCGGCCGTGGTGAAGATGCTCTCGGTGGGCGATCTGTCTGGGAAGATGGCGGTGGTGCTCGCGGGCACCGGGCCGGTGGGCCAGAGGGCGGCCGCGTTGCTGGCGAAGGCCGGTGTCGAGGTGACCCTTACTTCCCGCACGTTGGACCGGGCGAAGAGCGTGTGTGAGGCACTTGGGGAACGATTCGGGGTGGGTGTTTCCCCTGCGGCCACGCCCGACGCGGGTGCTACACAGGCCGTGTTGGAGGGTGCGCACGCCGTTCTCTGCGCCGGCGCGGCCGGCGTGACCCTGGTGGAAGAGGAGGTATGGAGGCCGCACCCGACCTTGCGCGCTCTGGCCGACGTGAACGCCGTGCCGCCGCTGGGTGTGGGGGGCATCGAGGTCACGTGGGACGGGAAGGAGATCGAGGGCAAGACCCTCTTCGGCGCCATCGGGATAGGCGAATTCAAGATGAAGGTGCACCGTCGGTGCATCGCCCAACTCTTCGAGCAGAGCGACTCTGTGCTCGACGCCGAGGAGATCTTCGTGCTGGCCGCGGGATTGGCCGAGTAGTGCGCGTCCTTCTCCTTGGCGTGAGTACCCGGGCGCTCGCCGAGTCTGCTGCGGCAGACGGGCATGACGTGGTCGCGGTGGACTACTTCGGCGACCGGGACCAGGAGCGCGTGGCGGACGTGCGCACGCTCCAGCGGGATCTCGGCCTCCCTTCCACGGCCGCGGGTTTGCGGGAGGCCGCTCGTCTGATCGAAGCGGACTCCCTGGTCTACTCCGCGGGCCTCGAAAACCACCCGGACATCGTGGAGGAACTGGCGGAGGAGTGGGTGGTGCTCGGGAACGGGCACGCCGTCCTCAGGGAAGTGCGGGACTGGCGGAGGCTGAGAGAGTTCTGCCGGGAGGAGGCGGTATCGTGCCCAGTTACGCTCTTCGCCGGAGAGGAAGAACGGGCCCTGAGCGGTCGTGCCCTCAAGAGCGGCCGTTGGCTTTCCAAGCCGGTCAAGAGTGGTGGGGGTCACGGTATCCGTGCTTGGGACGGAGAGCCGATCGATGAGTCTCACGTCGTCCAAGCCGAACTCGAAGGTCGTCCCGCCTCCGTGGTTTTCGTCGCCGACGGAGTCGAGAGCCGAGTCTTCGGCCTCGCGGAGCAACTGGTGGGTTGCGCGGAGTTCGGGGCCCCTGCGTTCGCCTGGAGCGGCAACATCCTGCCGTTGGGCCTGGCCCTCTCGGACGACGGCCTTCTTTTGCGCCGGGTGGAGGAGATGGTCGCCCGGCTTACGCGCAGATTCGGATTGCGTGGGGTCAACGGGGTCGACTTCGTGGTGAGTAGAGGGTCCGACAACACTCTCCGCCCACACCTCGTGGAAGTGAATCCACGGTACAGCGCGTCCATGGAATTGGCCGAGGCCGCTTACGGTGTGAACGTGTTCGCTTTGCATCTCGCGGCCCTCGAGGGCCGCCTTCCCGCTTTCTCGATGCGGGAGCGCCTGGTTGCCGGGTCTTTCGGCAAGGCGATCGTGTATGCCAGGGGCCCGGTGACCGTGGGGTGCACCGACGAGTGGATGGCGCAAGGGGTCCGCGATGTTCCGTCCGAGGGGCAGAGAATCGAGGCGGGTCACCCGGTGTGTACGGTCTTCGCCGAGGGCGGGGGCAGGGAGGAGTGTTTCGACGGGCTGCGTCTGCAGGCGGTGGCCCGGTATCGGGAGATCGAACGGGAACGGGAGAAGTGCTGTGGGTGAGTCGCTCACTCTGATCACGGGTCGCACGCGCGAACAGGGCATCGGGATGCACAAGGGGAAGACCTCTCCCGACTACCGGCGCGCGACAGAACGAGCCGAGATGAACGCGGACGACATGGCTCGGTTGAAGATAGAAGAGGGCGGAACAGTCCGCCTGCGTACGGCGGGCGGAGAAGTGGAACTACCCGCCGAGAAGGGCACGCTCCCTCCAGGGCTGGTGTTCGTGCCCCTCGGAGCCCCCGCCAACCTGCTCGTGGAAGCAGAGACTCTGGGGACGGGCATGCCGTCGTTCAAAGGGGTGGACGTCACGGTGGAGCCGGTATGAGCACCACGGTGGAACATGTGGCCTGCACCTTCTGTGGGTGCGTGTGTGACGATATCGTCGTCGAGCTCGAGGGTTCGCGGATCGCAGGTGTGCGCCGGGCCTGCTCGGTGGGGCGCGGGATGATCGACGAGTACGACGCCAAGCTGCGCAGGCCCTTGGTAAGAGGGCGGGAGGTCGATTGGGAGGAGGCCGTGGAAGCGGCCGTCACGATCCTCGACAGGGCGGACAGTCCGCTCATCTACGGTCTCAGTTCCTCGGCTGTCGAGGCGCAGAGGAAGGCGGTCGAGTTGGCGGACCGGATCGGCGCCATCGTCGACACTACCTCATCCGTATGCCACGGTCCCACGGGCCTGGCGATGCAGGCGGTGGGTGAAGTCACGTGCACGTTGGGTGAGGTGCGTGACCGTGCTGATCTGGTGGTCTTCTGGGGCTGCAACCCCTCGGCCTCGCACCCCCGGCACTTCGGCCGCTTCTCACTCACGGCCAAGGGCACCCACACACCGAATGGCCGCGAGGACCGCACCGTCTACGTGGTCGACGTGCGGCCCACCGGAAGTTCGAAACAGGCGGACCATTTCTTGCAGGTGGACGTGGGGACCGATTTCGAAGTTCTCACGGCGTTGCGGTCGCTAGTCAAGGGTAACCGCCTGCGGAGCGAGTCCATCGGGGGGATCCCCATGCCCCGGCTGAGCGACTTGGCGGAGCGCATGAAGGCGTGCCGGTACGGCGTCGTGTTCATGGGTATGGGGCTCACGATGAGCCGTGGGCGCCATCAGAACGTGGGCGAGCTCTTCACTCTAGTCGCTGAACTGAACGAGCACGCCCGGTTCGCGGTCATCCCGATGCGGGGGCACGGGAACGTGGCCGGTGCCGATCAGGTGCTCACGTGGTCGAGCGGTTACCCGTTCGCCGTGAGTTTCGCTCGAGGATATCCGCAATACGGTCCGGGCGAATTCACGGCAGTGGACGTGCTTGCTCGCGGGGAAGCGGATGCGGCTCTCGTCGTCGCCTCCGATCCCGTAGCTCACTTCCCGCGCCGAGCTGCTGAGCACCTGGAGCGTATCCCCACGATCGTGCTGGATCCCGCCCGGAGCCTCACTGCGGGGATCGCCCAGGTGGTATTCCCCACCGCCTCATACGGGATCGACGCCTCCGGCACCGCGTATCGCATGGACAACGTGCCGATACCCCTGCGAGCCCTCCTCGTGTCGGGACGCCCGACCGACGAGGAGATCCTGGACCGGATCATCGAGGCGGTGAAGTGATGCTGGGAGTGGTCGGAGGGCGGGTCTACGACCCGCGGAACGGCAGCGATGGAGAGATCAGGGACATCTGGATGAAGGACGGCCGCGTCGTATCGCCCGAGGAGGTGGATCGGGACCGGGCGGAGATCGTCGACGCCGGCGACTTGGTGGTCATGCCCGGCGGAGTGGATATCCATAGCCACATCGTTGGTGCCAAAGTGAACGCCGGCCGGAAGTTCCGGCCGGAAGACCACCGCGGCAGCGAGCGTGTGCGCACGGGTGACTTCAGATCCGGGTCGGGGCACACTGTCCCGAGCACCCATCTGACCGGATACTTGTACGCGGAGATGGGCTACACGACGGTGATGGAGGCAGCCACTGCCCCTCTGGTCGCCCGCCACACCCACGAGGAACTGGCCGACGTGCCCATCATCGATAAGGGCGCCTTCATCACCATGGGCAACAACCACTTCCTCATGAGCTGTATCCGAGACGGCCGCCCCGATCTGGCGCGGGACTACGTGGCCTGGCTGCTCAAGGTGAGCAAAGGATACGCTGTGAAGATCGTCAATCCGGGCGGTGTGGAGAACTGGAAGTGGGGGCGCAATGTCGGTGCCCTCGACGACGAGGTCATCGGTTTCGGGGTCACCCCCCGGCAGATCCTGGACACCTTGGCCCGGGTCAGCGACGAGTTGGGTCTGCCGCACGCCCCGCACATCCACGGCATCAATCTGGGGAGGAGCAACAGCGCCCGCACCAGCATCGAGACGATGGCGGGTCTGGACGGGCTCCGGGCGCACTTCTGCCACCTGCAGTTCCTCAGCTACGGCAAAGGGAAGGGGAGCGTGCACACGTCTGAGGCCGCGGCGGTCGCGGAGGCGGTCAACGCCCATCCGAACCTGACCGTCGACGTGGGGCAGTTGGTCTTCGGGTCTGCCACGACGATGACCTCCGACGGGCCGCTCCAGCACAACCTGCACCGCACCACAGGGGCCAAGTGGATCAACGACGACGTGGAAGGCGAGACGGGAGGCGGCATCGTCCCCGTCTTCTACAAGCGCACCAACCCCATCAACGCGGTGATGTGGCTCACGGGGATGGAACTGTTCCTCTTGATCGATGATCCGTGGAAGGTCTTCCTCACCACAGATCATCCCAACGCGGGGTGCTTCACATCGTATCCACACGTGATCAAACTGTTGATGGACGCCGACTATCGGGCGGAGGTCTTCGCCGGTATCCACGCCCGCGCCCGAGAGGGCAGCGTGCTCCGCGATCTGAAGCGGGAGTACTCCCTGTACGAGATCGCCGTCATCACTCGAGCCGGGCCGGCTCGGGCGCTGGGCCTCGACAGGAAGGGCCACCTGGGTGTCGGCGCCGACGCCGACATCGCGATCTACCAGGACATGGACGACAAGGCGGAGATGTTCGCCCGTCCCCGTTACGTGTACAAGGGAGGGACGCTGGTGGCGCGCGACGGGGTGGTTGTCGCGGATCCTCCCGGGCGTACGTTCTCGGTTGCTCCGCCGTACGATCCGGAGGTCGAGAAGCACGTCCGCAAGCACTTCGAGACGACCTACACGGTGTCGTTCGAGAACTACGCGATGTCATCCCAGCAGCTGCCCCATGAAGAGGTGATCGCGTGCGGGTGAAAGCGGAGGACGGGGAAGGTGTAGCGGTGCCTGCGGGCCGAAATGCCGCCCCCAGGATCGAGCGCGACGTGCAGAACGGCAGGCCTGCGGTACCCGCCGCTCTGAGCCGTGCCGGAGTCACCAATCTGCGCCGGATCATCCGCATATCGGGCGGAGGTGAAGTGCAGCTCTTCTATGCCACCATGGACCTCTTCGCTGATCTGAATCCGGAGCAGGCCGGCGTGCACATGTCGCGTTTCAACGAGGTGGTCGAGCGTCTGGCCGGGGAGCTGGCGTGGGAGCCGTTCCCCAATATCGAATCGCTGGCCGGCCGCATGGCGCAGCAGGTGGTCGAGACCCAGGACGCGCTACGTTCCGAGGTGCGCATCCGAGCGCACTTCCCCATCATCAAGCGCACGCCGATCACCGACCTGCCCACCGAGGAGCTCTACACACTGGTGGGGATCGCGGCCTCCACACGGGAACGCACCCGCCACGTGGTGGGGGTAGAGGTTGAGGGTCTAACGGTCTGTCCGTGCGCACAAGACATCATGAGGAGTCATGCGAGAGACCTTCTTCAGGAGAACGGCCTCACGGAGGAACAGGCCGATCGGATCCTTGGCGTGCTCCCCATTGCCTCGCACAACCAGCGGGGCAGGGGGACGCTCCTGATCGGGACGGAGGAGAAGCTCCGTGCCGAGGACCTCGTCGAAGTGGTGGAGCGCTCCATGAGTTCCGAGACCTACGAACTCCTCAAGCGCCCCGACGAGTTCTACGTCGTGAACAAGGCGCATCGCAATCCCCGGTTCGTCGAGGACGTGGTGCGTGAGATGCTGCGCAATGTGGTGGAGGCGTATCCCGATCTGCCCGCAGACTCGTTCGTCATGGCGCGGCAAGAGAACTTCGAGGGAATACACGAGCACAACGCCTTCGCCGAGCGAGGTGGGACCCTGGCCGAGATCCGTCCGGAGCTGGCGGGAGAGGCCCACGCGCCCCGCCATTCGTCTCTGGATGACTGGCTCACGGGCTAGGGTAGCGGAGGGTCTGCCGATGCTCGAGTATCTCTTCGTCACCGGGAGGTTGGCCGCCGAGGCGCTTCGGAGCACTCTGGGCCGGTTGGAGCTGGAGTTCGACTACGAGGTGGCCGAACTGGACATCTCGGTGGCCGCCCTGATGCGCGCTGAGTGGATCGCCCGCCGGTTGTCGGACGCACGCGGGTGCCGGCAGGTGATGGTGCCGGGTCTGTGTCGCGGCGACCTAGCCGTCATCGAGAGGAAGCTCGGCGTCCCAGTCGTCCGCGGCCCGAAGGATCAGAAGGATCTGCCACCCTTCTTCGGCAAGGAGCGGGTCCTTGAGGGGTACGGTGAGTACCGCACCAAGATCCTGGCCGAGATCGTGGAGGCCTATCGGATGCCCTGGGAGGAGATCCTCCGGGTGGCCGAGTACTATCGGCGAAGCGGGGCCGACATCATCGACCTAGGCTCCCCGCCCATGGAAGGCTTTCCGGGCGTCGGGGAGGTGGTGGCGGGTCTGAAGGATCGTGGCTTCGTGGTGAGCGTTGACACCTTCGATCCCGAGACCATCCGGGAGGCCGACGATGCCGGCGTCGACCTGCTCCTGAGCGTGAACTCCCAGAACATGGATCTCGTGCCGGGGCTCCGGTGTAAGGTCGTGGTGATCCCCGACTTCGGCGAGGGGCTCGACTCGTTGGAGAAGAACATCGCCCGGGTGGCGTCACTGGGGGCCGAGTACGTGATCGACCCCATCCTCGACCCTCTCAGCTTCGGGTTCACCGATGCGCTGGTGCGCTACCACGAGACCCGACGACGTCACCCTGAAGCGGAGATACTGATGGGGCTGGGCAACCTCACAGAACTCACCGACGCGGACAGCACGGGCATCAACGCTCTCATGGCGGGAGTGATGGCCGAGCTCGAGATCGACTACGTGCTCACCACCGAAGTGATCAGCTGGGCACGGGGTTCGGTGCGCGAGCTCGACCTGGCCCGCCGGCTGATGCACTACGCCTACACGAACCGCGTGCTTCCCAAGTCCCTCGACGATAGCCTGATCATCTTGAAGGACCCGCCGTTCGAGACATACTCGGAAGAGGAGTTGGTCCAGATGCAGCGGCTCGTCGGTGATACGCACTATCGCATCTTCGCGGACCGCGAGTGGGTGTATGTGTTCAACCGGGATGTCTTCGCGCGGGGGACCGACCCGTACGCGCTGTTCGAGACTCTCGACGCTGTCGACGCAGGCCATGCGTTCTATCTGGGTTGTGAGCTGGAGCGGGCCGCTCTCGCCGTGCGATTGGGCAAGAAGTACACGCAGGAGTCGGAACTCCGGTGGGGATATCTGAGCGGGGAGCCGGACTCCGAGGAGCCGGACTCCGGGGCGCACGACTGGCTGACGGGACGATGACGCGGGCCATCGGCATAGACCCCGGTACCGTGAGCTTCGACGTGTGCGGACGCGACGGGGATGACGTCTTCCTGGATGCGACGTTCGCGACGGCCGAGGTAGGGGCCGACCCGGCGCGGTTCGTGGAGTCACTCCGCTCGGTCGGTGCGGTGGACATAGTCGTCGGCCCCTCGGGCTACGGCCTGCCGTGGGTGGCTGTGGAAGACCTGGGCCCCCGGGAGGTCGGTCTCATGCTGTTGGGCGACGCTCCGGGCGTGTCGACCGGCGTGCGCGGTGAGCCTCTCGGAACCATAGTCGAAGGGATGGGGGAGATCCTCCTTGCGTTGAAACGGAGCGGTTTGCCTCTCTGCTTGTCGCCCGGCGTGATCCACCTCGCCACGGTGCCCGCGCATCGCAAGGTCAACCGCATCGACATGGGCACGGCCGATAAGCTGTGCGCGGTTGCGCTGGGCATCTGGGACCAGGCGCACCGCCGGCGAGTACCCTACGACGAGGTCTCCCTTGTCTTCGTGGAATTGGGAGGTGCGTTCACTGCGGTCGTGGCAGTGGAAGGAGGCAGGGTCGTGGACGGGTCCGGAGGCACATCGGGTGCCATGGGGTTCCAGGCGCTCGGGGCCATGGACGGGGAGTTGGCGTACTTGATGGGCGGCTTCTCTAAGGGGAACCTAGCTACGGGTGGGATGGCCTGGATCGCGGGCACTCCCGACCGTTCCCCCGAGGAGGTCGTGGCCGCGGTTGCCACCGATCCTCGAGCGGCTCGGGCGATGGAGGCCCTACTGGAGGACGTGGTGAAACGGGTGGCAGGCATGGTGGCCGTGGTGGCCCAGCCTCGAGAGATCGTCTTGTCGGGACGTCTGAGTCACCTGCCGAGGCTCGCTACGGAGTTGTCGCGACGCCTGACGGCCTTCGCTCCAGTGCGTGTCGTGGAAGGCTTCGCGTCGGTCGCCGGGGAGGCGGCCCAAGGTGCGGCTTTGGTGGGCCAGGGGCTGACGGGAGACGCCTCCCTGGCGCAACTGGTGGAGACCATGGGATTGCGCGGGGCGGAGGGGACGGTACTCGACCACGTGTTCGTGGGCGAGGCCGAGGCCCTGAGACGGAGGTATCGGACGTCCGAACCCGCGCCGCCACCCTTCTGGCAGAGGAGCTGACTTTCCATGCGCATCAACGGAGTCGAGATCGAGGATACGTTCGCCGAGGCGTTTGAGATGTCGGGCGCGCGGCTGATCGTCACCGCACATACCCAGAGCTGGGCACTGACGGCGGCGCAGGCCGCCACGGGGTTCGCCACGTCGATCATCGGCTGCGGGTGCGAGGCCGGAACGAACGAACTTGCACCCGACGACCCCACCCCCGACGGCCGGCCCGGCGTGGCCGCCCTCTTCTTCACCACCTCCCGCCAGGGGATGGAAACGCAGCTGCTCCAGCGCGTAGGGCAAGGCATCATGACGTCGCCCACCTCGGCCTGCTACAACGGCCTCGCCTCCGGCGACGCGATCAAGGTGGGAGGCAAGCTCCGGTTCTTCGGCGACGGCTTCCAGAGCAGCAAGTTCCTCGACGGACGGCGGCTGTGGCGGGTGCCGGTGATGGACGGTGAGTTCGTGGTGGAGGAGAGCTTCCGGGTGAGCAAAGCTGTGGGCGGCGGCAACTTCTTCATCATGGCTGAGGGTATTGAGGCGGCTCTGGCGGCGGCCGAGACCGCGGTTGGTGCCATGCGCTCGGTGCCAGGCGTGATCATGCCCTTTCCTGGCGGCATCGTTCGGAGCGGGAGCAAGGTCTCGTCGAAGTACAAGGGCCAGCACGTCTCCAGCAACACGCCCTTCTGCCCGACGATCCGGCCCCTCGTCGAGAGCGCTCTACCCGACGGCGTCGAGGCCGTCCTCGAGATCGTCATCGACGGGCTGGAAGAGGACTTGGTCGGCGAGGCGACCCGGGTCGGTGTGGTGGCGGCCTGTCTCCCGGGGGTGGTGCGTATCTCGGCCGGTAACTACGGAGGTTCCCTGGGTCGGTACCAGTTCCATCTTCGAGAACTCGTAGGCACGTGAATCCGGGCGCCGCTCATATCGCGTTGCGCGAAGTAAGGAGGCTTCGTTCATGGGTTGTTTGGCATGTGCCGCTCTGATGTTGGACCGGGGCGGGATAACGCTGTACCGGAAGGAATCGAGCCCGATCCCCGTGGAAGCCGACAGCATCTGCCCGGACCGCTTCCTGGGCCGCGGACCGGCCGAGATCGCGGCGCTGCCCGCCTACTACGGCCGCCGACGGGTGACCCTCGGTGATCTGTTCGAGGTGGACGGCGCGGGTGCCGATAACATCACGGTCACCGGCGACCTGCGTCACGTCAAGAAGATCGGGCTGGGGATGTCGATGGGGCGCATATCGGTGACGGACGACGTTGGTCCCCATCTCGGGGCCTACATGTCGGGCGGCGAGATATCGGCGGAACGGTCGGCGGGAGACTGGGTAGGCGCCCACATGAAGGGTGGTCGCATCGTGGTGCAAGGCGATGCCGGCCACTTCGTGGGCGCGGCGTATCCGGGTGAGCCGCGAGGCGTCACCGGCGGCGCAATCATCGTGGGCGGGAACGTCGGCGGGGAGGTCGGGGCCCGGATGCGCCGAGGGTCGATCGTGGTCGGTGGAGACACGGGAGAGTTCGCCGGCGCACACATGATCGCCGGTTCCATCCTTGTCTTCGGTCGCCTGGGCGCGCGACCCGGAGCGGGGATGAAGAGGGGCAGTATCGTGGCTTTCGGTGACGCTCCGAAACTCCTGCCGACGTTCCGCTACGCCTGCCGCTACGAGCCCGCCTTCCTGCGCTTCTACGTGCGCCGGCTCGAGGAGTGGGGTCTTTCGATAGACTCGGTAGCGGCGGACGGCTGCTTCCGGCGCTATCTGGGTGACACCAACCAGTCAGGGAAAGGGGAGATCCTCGTCCGTGATCAGTCTCAATGACATAGCGCATAGCATCGTGCGGCGGATGGTCGCAGAGGCCGAGCCTCTGGGATTGGCCGTCTCTCATCTCGCGAACGGCGCGCAGGTCGTGGACGCTGGGGTGGAGGTGCCCGGCTCTCTGGAAGCCGGCCGCCTGTTCGCCGAAGCCTGTATGGGTGGATTGGGCGAGGTCCGACTCAGTATGGTGCATCTGGAAGGGCTCACTCTCCCAGGCGTGGAGGTCAACGTCCATCGGCCACTGTTGGCCTGCATGGCCGCCCAGTATGCCGGGTGGGCGCTTAACGTGCCCGAGACCCCGTCATCGCCATCGTACTTCGCCATGGGTTCCGGCCCGGCGAGGGCTTTGTATCGGGGAGACCCGATCTTCGAGATCATTGACTACCGCGATTCGGGAGAGGCGGCGGTGCTGACCCTTGAATCGCGCCGCCTGCCCACCGAGGAGGTCGCCGACTGGATCGCAAAAAAGTGCGGTGTCGCTCCCGACCGTCTCCATCTCTTGGTCGCGCCCACGGCCAGCCTCGTGGGTTCTGTGCAGATCGCCGCGAGGATCGTGGAGACCGGGTTGCACAAGATGCACGAAGTGGGCTTCGACATATCCGCGGTCTTGTCCGGCTTCGGCACGTGCCCGCTGGCTCCCGTGGCGGGCGACGACCTCCAGGCCATCGGCCGCACGAACGACGCCGTGCTCTACGGCGGGCGTGCTTGGTACACGGTGCGCACCGACGATGCCGAGATCGAACGGGTCATCGAGGGTCTTCCGTCGAGGGCCTCGCGGGACTATGGCGTCCCCTTTGCCGAGCTCTTCCAGCGGTACGGAGGAGACTTCTACGAGATCGATCCCCTACTCTTCAGTCCGGCGGAGCTCGCCCTCGTGAACGTCACCAGCGGTCGCACGTTCCGTGCGGGCGCGGTCGATGTCGCCATGGTGGAGAAGGTACTCCTCGGTTGAGGGTCGGGATACTCGGACAGACGGGGGGATGGCACACAGAGGCCCTCACGGTGGCGCTGGCCCGCCGGGGGATCGTGGCTGAATGCTTCCCTGTCACCCAGCTGACGGCCCGGGTTACGGCCCGGCCTCGGCTGACGGCCGGATCGACTCCGCTGGACGAGTTCGACGTGGTCTTCGTGCGGGCGATCCCGGCGGGGTCGCTCGAGCAGATCATCTTCAGGGTGGACGCGCTCCACCGCCTTGAGGCCGCCGGCGTACGGGTGGTCAATTCGGCTGCGGCCATCGAACGTGGAGTGGACAAGTACTACACCGCCGCTCGTTTGGAGGACGCCGGTCTGCCGACTCCGCGCACAGTGGTCACTGAGCGCTGGGAGGAGGCGCTCGCCGCCTTCGAGGAATTGGGCGGCGACGTCGTCGTGAAGCCGTTGTTCGGGTCCGAAGGCCGGGGGATGGTGCGCGTGACAGATGTGGATACCTGCTACCGGATCGTGCGGGCGCTCGAACTGGGACGATACGTGTATTGCCTCCAGGAGTTCGTCCCCCACGGCAATGCGGATATCCGTGTCTTCGTGGTGGGGGGTACGGTGGTCGCCACCATGCTGCGCCGGGGAAACGGCTGGAAGACCAACACGGCTCAGGGGGCGAAGGGAGAGCCCTATGACGCGGACGACCATGTGATCGAGTTGGGCCTTCGGGCCACTGCAGTGCTGGGAGCCGAGCACGCGGGGGTCGACATCCTGCCCTGCGAGAGTGGCGGGTATTCCGTTCTCGAGGTCAACACGATCCCCGGGTGGCGCGCGTTGCTCTCGGCAACAGGGGTGGACGCAGCCGAGTGTCTTGTCGACCACGTGCTCGGAGGGTCGGGGTGAGCCCATTGGATGGGATCGAGATCGCCTGGGCTACACAGATGGCATGCCTGTTCGAGGTGAACGCCGAGAAGCCGGGCAACGTTTCGCGGCGCGCGGAGTTCCACGACACTCGGTTCGAGGACTTTGTGACCAGCGCCGTGGCCATCGGCCCGGCGTTCCAGGACGCGGCCCTTGCCACGGTTGGCGAGACCGTTCTGCGCGCGGTGCGTGACACCAGGCGCTTCGTCTGCACCAACACCAACCTGGGGATCATCCTTCTTCTGGCGCCCTTGGCGAAGGCGGCGGGGGTTGGCGCAGGAGAGGGGCTGCGGGTGGCCGTGGCGGAGGTGCTGGCGGGGCTGACTGCAGCCGACTCCGACAAGGTCTACACTGCCATCCGCCTTGCCGCCCCGTCCGGATTGGGGACAGTGGAGCGATACGATGTGAGTGCCGACACTGTCGATGCCACTCTGCTTCACGCCATGGCGCTGGCTCAGGATCGAGATTCTGTGGCTCGGGAGTTCGTCACGCAGTTCGAGATCACGTTCGGGTTGGGGTACGAGACTCTGCGCCGAACTTGGGAGGAGGGCTGCACTTTCTCGGATGCCATCGTCCACACGTTCTTGACAGTGCTCGCCGAGGTGCCCGACACGCTCATCGCTCGCAAAGGGGGACGGGCGACCGCAGAGGCGATCTCGCGGCGCGCGGAAGATGTGCTGGCAGCGGGGGGCTCTCTCTCTTCTCGGGGACGCGAAGAACTGCTCCGGTTAGATCGAGAGTTGCGGGATGATTCGCACCGGCTGAATCCCGGCACCACCGCTGATCTGGTGGCCGCGTCCATCTTCGTCTTCCTCACGGAAGGCGGGATGCTCGGGAATGTCTCCGACCTCGTCGCCCGACGGTGAGGGTCCTCGGGCTGTGCAGAGCGATGGCGCGGAGCTACGGGCCGTCCCGCAGCCCACGGAGGTCGTCTCCAGTGATCCACCCTCGGTGGAGGGAGGTGGCGACCAGCGCTCCCGATACGCCCAGCTCCGTCAGTCTCCGTATGTCGTCTGGAGTTCGCACCCCGCCTCCCGCGATGAGGGATAGGTGCGGGAATCCGGCACGCGCGGCCTCTAGAGCCGACCAGTCGGGCCCTCTGCCCGTACCCACTTGGTCGAGAGTCAGGAGTATCACGTGTGTCAGTCCCTCGCCCGAGAGCAGATCGAGTGCGGCCAGTGGGGTCAAACCTCGGAGGACAGGACACCGGCTAAGGACGCCGTCGACCCCCACATCTACGCTGAGAAGCAGCTGTCCCGGGAGGAGTGCGTCGCGGATCTCTCGCAGGGCCTCGAGGCTCGGAAGCGTTTCCGAGCCCACAATCGCACGCGACGCCCCGGCGTCGATGATCCGTGTGGCGGAGGCCGCGTCGGTGATCGCGGCGTCCACCCAGAGATCGACCCCGAGCCCATCGGTCAGACTGCGGACCTCCGCATCGTGGCCTCCCGTCCCCTGGATGGCGTCCAGGTCGGCGACGTAGAACGCGTGGCAGTCCGTCTCCCGCTGGAGGGCTTGAGCTACGGCAAACGGCTCGGAGCTGGGAGTCAAGACGCTGTCGATCGGGCGATAGTGGTCGCGGTCGCCTTGTACGCCGTGGACCACCTGACCCTTCATCAAGTCTAGTACCGGGATGATGTCCATGCGGGCGCTTTCGTCCTTTCCCTCGCAGATCCTCATTCATGAGTTTGTGGCCGGCGGCGGCTGGGCCGATCCAGACCTGCCGGACTCGCTGGCACGGGAAGGGCTGGCCATGCTGAAGGCCGTGCTTGCCGACTACCGGGCATGGGGGGAATTCCCAGTCCTATCTACGCTCGACTGTCGTCTTAGTGGCGTGTCCCTTCCCGCAGATCGGGTTGTTGTCCTCGACCCCGAAGTATATCCCGCCTCCCTGCTCGAGTTGGCCGGGTCATGCGCTGCGGTGCTGCTGATCGCCCCGGAGACCGGGGGTGCGCTGGAGCGTCTCAGTACTCTGATGCTCGACGCGGGCGTGATCCTGCTGGGAAGCCGGCCTGAGGCGGTGGCCGTGGCGGCGGACAAGTGGAAGTGTCATCAGCTCTTCGAGTCGGCCGGCCTGCCGACCCCTGAGACCGTGCGGACCACCTCGGCCGACGCCGCCGGCGCGGCAGAGGAACTGGGCTTTCCGTTGGTGGTGAAGCCGATTCAAGGTGCGGGGTGTGAGGGGGTCGGATTGGTCCGGCATGCGGACATGCTCGTGCGCGCCCTCGATCAGCCCGTGTTTCGGCAGGCGGAGCCTCTTCTTCAACGCTATGTTGACGGCACCCATGCGAGTGTCTCCCTGCTTTCCTCCGGGAGTGATTCGGTTCCCCTCTGCCTCAACGAGCAGCGGGTGCGCGCGGACATCCCGTTCGTGTACGAGGGCGGAGTTGCCGCCATCTCCCACAGCAGACGCGCGCAGGCTCTGGATCTGGCTCGGGAGGCAGTCGCCCTGGTGCCCGGGCTGCAAGGGTACGTGGGTGTCGACTTGATACTGACCGAGGAAGAGTGTTGGCTGATAGAGATCAATCCAAGACTCACGACCTCCTACGTCGGAGTGCGCCGGGTCGTCGACATCAATCTGGCCGAAGCGACCTGGCGCGCCTGTCGAGAGGGAGTGCTTCCGAATGTGGTCGTGACGGCGGGAGAAGCTTCGTTCGGGAAGGAGGCACTCGATGGCCCCTGAGACAAGTGAGTTCGCAGGCTGGGACGTTGGCGGAGCCCATGTGAAAGCGGCGCGCGTGGTCGGCGGGGTCGGGGGGCTCGAAGACACACAGATCGCCGTGCGCCCGTTCGAGATCTGGCGCGACCCCGACGAACTCCCTTCGATCTTGGCCGCGGTCGGAGAAGAGCTCGGAGTCGAGGGTGCGCGCGCCGCGGCCGTCACGATGACAGCCGAGCTTTCGGATGCCTTCCGCACCAAGCGAGAGGGGGTGCTCTTCATCCTCGACTGCATGGAGCAGGCCTTCCCCCGCACGCCTCTCCACCTCCTGAGCGTCACGGGCGACTTCGTGCCCGCCGCGACCGCTCGTCGGCACCCGTTGGATTTCGCCGCGACGAACTGGGTGGCCTCGGCCCTCTTCGTGGCCGAGCGCCACCCGGAGTGCATCCTGATCGATGTGGGGAGCACCACCACAGACATCATCCCCATCAGGGGCGGGAGGATCGTCGCCGAGGGGCGCACCGACCCCGCCCGCCTTGCCACGGGTGAGCTGATCTACACCGGGGCGCTGCGTACCAACCCGAACACGTTGACCGAGACGGTGCCGGTTCGGGGGCGGATGTGTCGAGTCGCGGCCGAGTACTTCACGGTGATGGCCGACGCGTATCTCCTGTTGGGCCGGTTGTCGCCCCGAGAGTACACATGCCCCACGCCGGACGGCAGGGCGGCGTCGCCTGAGGCCGCGGGGGAGCGCCTCGCCCGGCTGGTCTGTGCTGACGGAGAGATGCTGACGGCTCAGGAGCTCCGCACGATCGCCTTGTACGTCTTCGAGCGGCAGCTCCATCAGATCACGGTAGGGCTTCTTCAGGTGCTCTCGCGGCTCGAGGGCGCCAACGATCTCCCCCTTGTGGTGGCGGGTGCCGGCTCCTTCCTGGCCGTCGATGTCGGACGGAGGCTGGGGCTGGGAGTCATAGAGCCGGCGGAGATGCTGCCCGGCATGGGGTCGACGGCGCTTCCCGCCGCCGCCGCAGCACTATTGTTGGCTCGCCGGTTGGAGGGGCGAGGATCGTGACACATGCCGCGGTCAAGATAGATGTCGTGCTCAAGATCGGGGGGCGACTGGGGCGAGGGAATCACCTGCGCGCCGCGTGCGGAGAGGTAGCTGTGCTTGGGCTGCGGCATCGCATGCTGATCGTGCCGGGAGGTGGCGTCTTCGCCGATACCGTGCGACGGTGCGACGCGCGTGTCGGGCTGAGCGACACGGCGGCCCATTGGATGGCGATTCTGGCGATGGATCAGTACGGCTATCTGTTGGCCGACCTGATCCCGGGGAGCGCGATCGTGCGCTCCCTCGAGGATGCTCATGAAGTCGCGACAGAAGGGAGGATCCCCGTGCTCTTACCGTTCGACCTCGTGAACCGGGCGGACTCCCTTCCCCACAGTTGGACCGTGACGGCGGACTCGATCGCGGCGTGGGTGGCCGGGGTGGTCGAGGCGGGCACACTGGTGCTGCTGAAAGACCGAAAGGGTCTCAGCAACCCTGTAGATGGCGGGGGCGCTTCATCTCCGCACACCGTGACCGTCGATCAGTTGGCCGGCTGGGTGGGGGTGGACGGCTACTGCTCCCAACTACTCCGTGGCGCCGGTTTCGATCTCTGGATCCTCAACGGGGAACGGCCGGAACGTCTGACAGAGTTGCTCGAGACGGGCCTGACGGAGGGGATGTGCATGCCGCGATCCGATGCTTCAGGCTCTGCACAGCGTCACGGTCCACCCGGCCGGTCAGACGATCTCCCCGGCACGCCGCCGTCCGGAAGCCTATGATGTCCGGGCCGAGTTCATGGATCCGTGGCACATCCTGCTCCCGCAGGGAGCCCGCTAGAGCACAGACGAGCCCACTGTCGCGGCACCGGGCTACGAAATCTTCCAACTCATCCGCGCCGAGTTCTGACAACAGAGTCGCGCCGGTCTTGGAAGCCGTGTCCAGCATGCATCCATCCGCCCCCGCCTCAGCGGCCACCGCGGGTAGGTCCAGCGGGAGGAGCGAACCGATCCTGTGCGCGTCGGCATACGCGGTCGCCATGATCCGGACTGACGGGTCCTGTTCGCGCGCGGCGCGGCAGACCTCAGTAAGCAGCCGCAGGGCCTCGCGCGGCTCCCGAGGGCCCAGCAAGCCGACCTTCACGTATTGGACGCCGCAGGTCGCCGCTCCCGCCGCGGCGAGGGCGATCGTGCCGGGCAGGTTGGGAGCGTCTCCGATCGCGGCGCTCACAGGCACGGTGGGCGGCGTGAGTTCCCGCACCCGGCGTATGACGCGGGGGAAATTGGCTCCGAGGGACCCCTCCTCGGGGTTCTTGACATCGATGATGTCGGCCCCTCCGGCGACGGCGGGACCCACCTCTTCCTCGTGCACCACACTCACCAGCAGCTGCATCTCGGCCACCCTTCGCGGCATCATCCGTAGCTCGTTCACTACAGTACACGGCTTCGAGAGCGTTCCACAAGCGGAGGTCTGAGGATGGCGCCACGCCCAAGTTCAGAGGCAGGGTCGGCGATCGAGGGGTTCGCCGTGGAAACGCATGACGACCTGGTGTTCACGATCAAGGGCCTGGTCCATCCACCCGACCGGGTGATCGCGTACCTTCGGTATGTCTCCGACCCGGCGGGCGATCGAGATCGTGCCGGCAAGCGCTACCGGCGCGTCTACCGCTTCGGAGAACAGGAAGCGATCCTGCGGGCGCACCGGCCGACATATCTTGTGGACGATCCGGTGTTGGGCACCGGGGTGCAAAGTGTTCCGGAAGCGGATGTCGCCTTCGTCTACGATCCGTGTCTGTGCCTTCACCGCCTCGCGGAGGAGGGGCCGGCGGATCCACTAGAAGCGGCGGCTCTGGCTGTGGGCCGGCTGTTGAGCGAGGCGGCTCGTGTTCCGCTGCGGGCCCTCGGTGTGACTGGATCTCTTCTCGTAGGCCTTCATCGCCCATCGTCCGACATCGACATCGTCGTGTACGGGGAGTGCGAGAGCCGAGCCATCCATGACGCGCTCACCGGTCTTCTCGACGACCCGGCGGCTCGTGTGCGTCGCCCCGAGGGAGAGGAACTTGCCGCGATCCATGACGCGCACCGCGCGGACACCCCTCTCACTCTGGCCGACTTCGCGCGTACGCAGGCACGCAAGGTGAACGAGGGGTATTTCGCCGAACGGCCTTACTTCGTGCGCTTCGTCAAACGGCCGGATGAAGAAGGGGAAGCGTACGGGGACCCATGCTACGAATCGCTGGGATCGGCAGTGATACGCGCCCGAGTGCACGATGACAGGGACGCGATGTTCACTCCCTGCCGCTACGTGGTCGGTGAGGCGGCCTTCGTCGAAGGGGGGCCGGTGGAGGATCTGCTCCAGATCGCGTCGTTCCGCGGTCGGTTTGCCGACCAAGCGAAGGCGGGAGACTGGGTTGTCGCGCGGGGTCAGCTGGAGTCGGTCGTCCCACGGCGGGGCTCGCCCTTCTGCCGGTTGTTGGTCGGTGGACGACCCGGTGACTACCTGCTAGGTTCGGTGGACTGATACTCGCGGTTGCGCCTTGACGCGCCGACCGTGGCAAGTCCTACACAGGGGTTTCTGGGTCGATGGCGGTGAGGCGCGTGTGATCGGGTGAGGGGGAGTTCATGGGTCTCGAATACAGGGTCATCGAGGTGTTCACCCGAGAGGGAGAGCGTTGGCATCATCTCTCTCTCCCCGACGCGGTGTTGACGCTGATCGGGAATCGGAAGTCGGCCGCGCGCGTTGCCGTCTTCAGAGCCGTCGCTGGTGCGTTCGAGGGTGGAGAGATCGTGTCGCAACGAGCCGTGGAGCTATCCGGTGACCTGCCCGTCAAGATCGAGATCGTCCTGCCGAGCACGGAGCTCGATGAGGTACTTGCTGCACTGAGCGAGATGGTGCTAGATGGCGTCGTCGCCGTGCGAGACTCTACGGTCGTACTTCACCGCACGGGCAGACGCCCTCTCCCCCGGGGACTGCGGGTGCGCCATGTCATGACGTCCAACCCCCTTTCCGTCGACCCACGGACCTCTGTGCACGATGTCGTCCATATGTTGGCCGAACACGAGTTCAATGCTGTTCCGGTCGTCGAGGGCGGCAAGGTGATCGGGATCATCAGCCAAGGCGACCTTCTGTCTCGCGCTGGGATGCCCCTTCGGGTGGGTCTCTTCGCCGAGTACGATCGCTTGCAGCGCGAACGACGCCTTCCTTCGGGGCCGCGATTCGCTGGGGAGGTCATGACATCGCCCGCGATCACAGTGGAGGCAGACCGTTCGCTGGAGGAGGCCACCGAGATCATGATCGAGCGGGGCCTGAAGCGTCTCCCCGTTGTAGGTCGGGAGGGGCTGCTGCAGGGGATGCTGTCACGGATCGATGTCCTCAACGCCCTTGGCCGGCACGCGCCGGAATGGGGTCGCAGTGCCGACCCCGGCTTGGAAGCGTCGGGGCGGAGACTGGTGGGGGACTTCACCCTTCACGACATCCCCGCCGTGGGTCCTGATAGTCCGCTGACGGACGTCCTCGATCAGTTCGATGCTTGGAGTCAGCGGGTGGCGGTCGTGGACGCCGAAGGGCGGATGGTGGGTCTCATCTCGGACCGTGATCTACTGGAATCTCTCGCGCGTCGACAGAAAGGCCTGCTCGAATATGTTCGGCGGTCCTTGGGCGGCGGGATCGGGAAAGCACAACTTCGACACGAACGCACCCTGCATGCAATGTCCGCGGCAGATGTGATGAAGACGGCCCTCGTGACGGCTGCCGAGGACGATCCGCTCGACCGAGCGCTGGCGCTCATGACTTCGCACCGGGTGAAGCGGCTGCCGGTGATCGACGCTGGGGGAAGGTTCGTAGGGGTCTTGAGCCGCGATACCGTGATCCGGGCCGGGCTGACGGCCGGCCGGGGTCCGGTCGCGGCGGGGGAAAGTGGTCCCGTCGCGCCGGAGGCGGAGGCTTGAGAGCAGCGTCCGTCACGCCCAGCATCACGCCGCCGCCGCTCATTCTGTGTATCGCGCCGGTGCCCATCCTGCTCCTCCTGGCCGTCCTCACGCTCGGGTGCTCAGGACCGCCGACCGAAAGCGCCTTCGCCCACGAGTTTCAGCGCCTGCATGGAACGACGGACCCGGGGATGCTGACCGAGGTCGAAATATCTCCCGAAGCGATAGTGGCGGCTATCCGGCCGGATCTCAGGGAACTCCTGCCCATCCTGCTGCCCGGTTACCTACCGCCGGGCTTCGGGCTCGCGGCTCCGTTCCGGGGCACGGGGTCTGGATCTCCACTCCCGAATCCACAGGTGTGGGTGGATGGATACGCCGTCACCTACACCGAGGGGCAGACGCGCATCACCGTGGTGGTGGGTCAGGGAGATGAGTTGGCGGTGGGTTGGGGAGAGAAGTCGCCAGCCACGTTCCGAGGCCGCTCTCTGTTCGTGCGGGACGGTGGGGACCTGGTCCAGGTCTCCACGGGGCCGGACGACGGCATGCCCGTGGTCGTAGTGGGGGAGCGGCTCGAACTCGCGGAAGTGTTGCGGGTCGCAGCCGGGCTGCGGCTGGTGGACGGGCCTCGGGAGTGACCATCGGCCAGGTTCGGATACGAATCACGTCTGATCTTGAGACCCGCCCTAGGATCGGGCGGATCTCAAGAATGAAACCGGCTGCCGACTCAGGCGGCTACTTGGTGGGGTGGCAATCTGCTCAGGACGTTGCTCCCCAGGGAAGCGGCAGGCGTACGGCCGTCGCGCCATTGGACTTCCGACCGCAGGTGGGCCGCGAGGGCGTGCGTTGCGCCGGCAGGATGACCACTGGCAGGATGCCGCTGGCCGTGCGGACAACAGAACTACCTGCAAAACCGAGTATTTCTGGCGCCACTCACCGCGAGATTCGGCTTGTGACGCCTTTCGCAGGGTGTTATACTGGCCGCCGTTGCCGTGCCATACGGCCGCTGCACCCACCCTGTGGATGGTTTGAGCACACTCGGGAGCTTCAGTCGCTCGAGCAGCTTGGTCGTCCTATGCAATCAGGAGGCTGGCTTGATCCGGTACAACGCTGAGGGAGCTGCGTCAATACGCAAGAAGTTGCTCGAACGGGTCAAGGCCGATGTAGCCGACTGCTACCAGTGCGGCAACTGCACGGCCGGCTGCCCTTCGGCATTCACCTTCGACTACATGCCCAACCAGGTGATGCGCATGTTGCAGGTGGGCATGGTCGATGAGGTGTTGTCCTCGAAGAGTGTGCAGCTCTGCATCCAGTGCCTTACCTGCACCGCTCGTTGCCCGCGCAACATCGACATCGCCGGCATCTTCGAAGACCTGAAGACCATCGCCGTGGCCGAGAAGGTCGAAGTGCCGGAAGACGCGGCCACGTTCAACCGTCTCTTCCTCGAGAACATCGCCAAGTACGGGCGGCTCACCGAGGCCATGTTCCTCGTGCGCTTCAACATCGCGGCCATGAAGCCCATGAACGACACCGATCTGGGGCTCCCGATGATGTCCAAGGGCAAGATCGAGGTGGTACCCAGGAAGTCCAAGGGATCCGGCGAGGTGGGCCGCATCTACCGTAAGGCCATGGAGAAGACGCGATGAGCACACTGGCCTACTATCCGGGGTGCTCGCTGCGCCACTCTGCCGCGGAGTTCGACAGCACCACGCGCACGATCCTGAAGGCTCTGGGTATCGACATCGCGGAGGTGCCCGACTGGACCTGTTGCGGGGCCTCCCCTGCGCACATGACCGATCACTTGCTCGCTCAGGCTCTCTCCACCCGCAACCTGCGCCAGGCTGCGACGGTGTCCGACGAGTTCATGGCGCCCTGCCCGGCCTGTTACCAGCGGGAGAAGAGCGCCGAGATCGAGGTGCATGCGAACGACGAGTTCCGGGCTGAGGTCAACGCGTTGATGGATGCGCCTTACACGGGCACCGTGCGCGTCTACAACCTGCCGGAGCTACTCCTGGAGAAGGTGGGGGCCGAGGCCATCGCCGGGCTGGTGAAGACCGACCTTTCCCAGCTCAAAGTGGTGGCCTACTACGGCTGCCTGCTTGGCCGTCCCTCGGAGCTCACCGGCGAGTGCGACAACGAGCAGCCCATGCGCATGGACGTGTTGCTCGAAGCCGTGGGCGCCGACGTGAAGTGGTGGAACTTCAAGACCGAGTGCTGCGGCGCCAGTGTGGGCGTGCCGAAGAAGATCATCCAGCAGCAGCTTACGCGGAAGATCCTCGAACAGGCCGTCGCCGCCGGGGCCGACGCCATCGTGACCGCGTGCCCGCTGTGCCATCAGAACCTCGACATGCGCCAACCGCAGACCAACGCGGCCCTGCACACGTCGTACGATATCCCCATCTTGTATCTCACCCAGGTCATGGGCCTGGCCTTGGGCTTCACCGCCGAGGAGATGATGCTCGACAAGCATCGGATGGACCCGCGTCCCTTGGTGAAGAAGGCGATCGCGGAGGCCGCGGCCCTGAAGGCCGAGGAAGAGCGCAAGGCTGCGGAGAAGGCCGCCAAGGCGAAGGCCAAGGCTGAGGCCGACGCCGAGAAGGCGGCGCAAGACGCGACGCAGGACGCGACCGGCGACGGCGCCGGAGAGACCTCGGAGGCGACATCATGAGGATAGGGGTGTTCGTCTGCCATTGCGGCACCAACATCGCGGGCACGGTCGACAGCAGGGGCATAGCGGCCCGCGCCGCCGAACTCAAAGACGTGGTGCACACGGAAGACCTCATCTACACGTGTTCTGAGCCGGGCCAGTCGGCCATCCAGAAGGCGATCATCGAGAAGGGCCTCACCCGCGTGGTGGTGGCAGCCTGCTCGCCGCACATGCACGAGGTGACCTTCCGGCGCACCGTGGAAGGGGCGGGGCTCAACCCCTACCTCTTCGAGATGGCCAACATCCGCGAACATTGCTCCTGGATCCACGACGACTACGGCCTGGCAACCGAGAAGGCCTACGAGATCCTGAAGATGTCCGTGGCCAAGGTGCGCCAACTCGAGGCGCTCGTGCCCAACGAGGTGCCCGTCAACAAGGACGTGCTTGTCATCGGCGGTGGGGTGGCCGGCATCCAGACCGCCCTCGACCTGGCCGACGCCGGGCTCAAGGTCACCATCGTCGAACGCGAGACCACCATCGGCGGAACGATGGCCCGCCTGGACAAGACCTTTCCCACCATCGACTGCTCGGCCTGCATCCTCACGCCGCGCATGGTCGACGCAGCGCAGCACGAGAACATCGAGATCATGGCCTACTGCGAGGTCGACAAGGTGCAGGGCTACGTGGGCAACTTCACCGTCGACATCCGCAAGAAGGCGGCGATGGTCGACTGGGTGAAATGCATCGGCTGCGAGATCTGCGTGCAGAAGTGCCCGGCCAAGGCTCCCGACGTGTTCAACGTGGGCCTGGCCGAGACGAAGGCCATCTATATCCCCTTCCCCCAGGCGGTGCCCAAGCGGGCCGCCATACAGGTGGAGCACTGCCGCTGGTTCCAGCAGGGCAAATGTAAGGTGTGCGAGCGCGTCTGCCCGGCCGACGCCATCGACTTCGAGCAGCAGGACGAATACGTGCAGAAGGAGTTCGGGGCGATCGTCATGGCCACGGGCCTCGACGTGTTCCCCTGGGAGAACCACTACCACGAGTACGGGTCGGGCAACATCCCCGACGTCATCTCGGGGCTGCAGTACGAGCGCATGTTGAACGCGTCCGGGCCCACCAGCGGTCACGTGGTGCGGCCCTCCACCCAAGGTATCAAGGGCCAGGAGCCTGAAGAGCCCAAGACAGTCGTGTTCATTCAGTGCGTCGGTTCGCGGGACGAATCCGTGGGACGGCCCTACTGTTCGAGCGTGTGCTGCATGTACACGGCGAAGCAGGCCATCCTCACCAAGAGTCACGTGGGCATGGACACCGAGGTGTACGTCTTCTACATCGATATTCGGGCCACGGGCAAGGGCTACGAGGAGTTCGTGAAGCGGGCCCAGACCGAGTTCAACGTGAAGTACGTGCGCGGCCGGGTCTCGAAGCTCTACGAGGACGTCATCGACGGCAGCCGCAAGGTCATCGTACGTGGCGTGGACACGCTCCTCGGCAAGCAGGTGGAAGTGGCGGCCGATCTCGTTGTGCTCGCCTCGGGCATCACCTCGGCGGAAGGTGCCATCCCGCTCGCCCAGAAACTCAACATCTCCTACGACGAGTGGGGCTTCTTCAAGGAGTCGCACCCGAAGCTCCGCCCCGTGGAGACAAATACCGCCGGCGTGTTCCTGGCCGGTGCCTGCCAGTCTCCGAAGGACATCCCCACCGCCGTGGCCCAGGCCTCAGGCACGGCGGCCAAAGTGCTCGGCCTCTTGTCGCGTGACAAGTTGAAGACCAGCCCGCAGATCGCAATCGTGGAACAGAACCGGTGCGTCTCCTGCTGGAAGTGCGTGGAGGTGTGTCCGTTCAGCGCTCCGCAGAAGCAGGAGCAGCGCGACGGCACCTTCAAGAGCCACATCATCGAGACCGTGTGCCAAGGCTGCGGTATCTGCGTGGCCACGTGTCCCGTGAACTGCATCACGCTGAAAGGGTTCACGACGGACGCGATCATCGACCAGATCGAAGAACTGCTCCTAGCGTAGAGAGGTGGTGACGATGGCTCAAGCGACAGACACGACACAGGCTGCGGGCACCACACCTCCCGACGCCGGAGACGAAGTGAAGGTGGTAGGCATCGTCTGCAACTGGTGTAGCTACGCCGGTGCGGACGGGGCTGGGACGGCTCGACTGAAACAAGAGTTCGAGATGCGGCTGCTGCGGGTGCCCTGCACCGGCCGCATCGACCCGCTCTTCGCCATCAAGGCCTTCGAGAAGGGGGCCGACGGTGTGTTGATCAGCGGGTGCCACCCGGGCGACTGTCACTACTCGGAGGGCAACTACTACGCCCGCCGGAAGTTCGAGTTGCTCGACCGCATGTTGCCCTTCCTGGGCGTCGAACCCGACCGTTTCAAGTACACGTGGGTCTCGGCCTCCGAAGGCGCTCGGTGGCAGAAGGTCGTGAACGAGTTCGTGGGCAAGGTCAAGGCTCTGGGGCCGCGCGAGGGGAGGGCCCTGTGAGCGACCGTCAGGCGAAGATCCGGGAACTGGCTGCCGCCGCCCTCGCCGAAGACCGGGTGGACTACTTCATCGGCTGGAAGCAGGGCATCAACCCGTCGGAGGCGATCCCGGCCTTCGTGCGCAGCGCGGACGAGGTCGATCAGCTGATCTGGAACCCCCTCTCGCACCACAACCTCACCACCTTCCTCAAGCGCAAGATGCCCGATCCCCCGAACGCCCGCATCGGCGTGTGCGTAAAGGGCTGTGATAGCCGTACGCTGGTCGCCTTGCTGCAGGAGGAGTTGGTCGACAAAGAGCGCATCTACGTGGTGGGCGTGCCCTGCGACGGCGTCATCGACCGCCGGCGGGTCGAGAAGGAGTTCGCCGACGAGGTCGTGGACATCTCCTTCTCCGGCGACGTCGTCACCGCGACGACGCGCTGCGGCGACTCGAAGGAGTTCGCCAAGGGCGACATGACCTTCGACCACTGCAACACCTGCCGCTACCCGAACCCCGTCTACGCCGACGACATGGCGGCGGACCCTGTCCCCGAACCCGAAGACCGCACCCCCATGTGGGGCTCGATCGAGGAGTTCGAGGCGCTCTCGCCCGCCGAGAAGGACGCCAAGCTGGCGGACGCCTTCGAGACCTGCATCCGCTGCTTCGCCTGCATCCACGCCTGCCCGGTGTGCGTGTGTTGGGATCAGTGCGTGAACCGGTGCCGCAGGCCCGCGCTGGTGGGCCAGCGGGTGGACACCAAAGAGAACCTCATGTTCCAGATGGTGCACATGTTCCACGTGGCCGGGCGCTGCCCGTCGTGCGGGGCCTGCGACCGGGCCTGCCCGGTCGAGATCCCGCTGTATCTGCTGCATCGCAAGATGAATAAGGAGCTCTACGACATGCTGGGCTTCGAGCCGGGGGTCAGCCTCGAGGAGAAGCCGGCCTTCCAGACGTTCAAGCTCGATGACCCGTTCGGCGAGCATTAGGAGGCTGCTGAACTATGAAGCCTTGGCCCCCACGCCGCACTGGACGGCGCCATACGGCGTCCTCGGTCACGCCAATTGCGCTGCTATTGGCGCTTCCTGCGTCCTGGCCTTGCGCATGTCCAGCGCACCGTGGCCGGCGAAACGTCATGATCCAGCAGCCTCATAGAGAGGAGGGATGACCATGAAGTTCCTGGCACAGGACAAGCTGCAGGCCTTCCTCGGGCATCTCGCCGGGGAGTCACGGGTGGTTGCGCCGGTCAAGGGCGACGACGGCGTGGTGCTGTTCCGACCCTGGAGCCCCGGCACCGAGGTGGAGCTCGACGTGCTCCTGCCAAAGCAGTCGGCCAAGGAGTTCGTGCTCAGGCAGTCGGAGACGTATCTGCGATACGGGTACGCGATGGAGGGTGAGGCGGCCGCTCAGGTGGACGACTCCCACGAGGCGAAAGTCGTGCTCGATGACCCCGCCGAGCGCAAAGCCGCTCAAGACACCGCAGTCACCGCGCATGCCGCCCTGGTGGTGGAACCGGTGAACGACGCGCCGGCCCAGGTGATCTTCGGCCTGCGCCCCTGCGACGCCCGCGGCTTCGTCCAGATGGACAACGTCTTCGGCGGCTACGGCGGGTTCTACTTCGATCCCTACTACAACGCCAAACGTGAAGCGACGACGCTGGTAGCGGTCACCTGCCGAGATCCCCGCTCCACCTGTTTCTGCACATCGGTGCAGGGAGGCCCCGCCTCCACTGAGGGAGCCGACGTGCTCTTCACCCAGGTGGAGGGTGGCTTCGCGGTCGAGGCGCTCACCGATAAGGGTGAGACGCTGCTGGCTTCGGCCGAATTCGTCGACGCCGCCCAGGCCCAGGTGCTCTACGCCGAGACGGTGAAGGAGACGGCCGAGGCCCGCGTCGACGCCGCTTTCGACCTCGAGGGCATACAAGAGCACCTGCGCGCCAACATCGAGGACCCAGGCTGGCACGACTTGGCCATGCGCTGCATCTCCTGCGGCACCTGCACCTACGTCTGCCCCAACTGCTACTGCTTCAACATCACCGACGAGATGGTCGAGGGGCGGGGCGAGCGCATCCGCACCTGGGACAATTGCTTCAACCCGTCCTACACCCTCGAGACCTCCGGGCACAACCCCCGCGACACCAAGTCGAACCGGTTCCGCAATCGCTTCAGCCACAAGTTCTGGTACTACCCCGAGAAGTACGACAGCCTGCTGTGCTCGGGCTGCGGCCGCTGCATCACCCACTGCCCCACACGCATCGATATCCGCGAGGTGCTCAGCGTGATGGGCTCCGAGCGCACGGCCGTACCGGCCACGACCGGAGAGGAGGCGTAGATGGCGTCCACGCAGAACACCGCCGGGGGCAACGGCAAGTCACGTCTCACCTTCGCCGACGTCAAAGCTGGGGTCACGACGGCCGCGGCCGGCACGCTGGCCGGCAACCCGTACCTGCCTCAGATCGCCACCATCATCGACATCATCGACGAGACGCCGAACATCAAGTCGTTCCGCGTGCGCTTCGACGATGAGGCGGTCATGGATGCCCTCGCGTTCGACCCTGGGCAGGTGGGCCAGCTCGGCATCTTCGGGGTGGGCGAGTCCACCTTCGCCATCAACTCCAGCTGCAGTGAGAAGCGCTACCTGCAGTTCTCGGTGATGAAGGCGGGCGAGGTCACCTCTGCTCTGCACGAGCTGAACGTGGGCGACAAGGTGGGCGTGCGCGCCCCCATGGGGTGCGGGTTCCCGGTCGATGCCTGGAAGGGCAAGAACATCCTGTACATCATGGGCGGCATCGGTTCGGCTGCTCTGCGCGCCACCATCAGCTACACGCTGGAGCATCGCGAGGACTACGGCGACATCACTATTCTCTACGGCGCCCGCACCCCCCTCGACCTCACCTACAAGTACGACATCGAAGACTGGCAGATACGCAAGGACATCGACGCGGTGATCACCGTCGACCGCGACTTCCCAGGGTGGGAGGGTCGCGTGGGCTTCGTGCCCACCGTGCTCGAAGAGATGGCGCCGAAGCCGGCCAACACCATCGCCATCACGTGCGGACCGCCCATCATGATCAAGTTCGTGCTGCAGGGCCTGCAGAAGATGCAGTTCACCGACGAACAGACCTATACCACTCTCGAGAAGCGCATGAAGTGCGGCATCGGCATCTGCGGTCGCTGCAACATCGGCCCGCGGTACGTGTGCGTGGACGGACCGGTCTTCTCGATGGCGGAACTTCGCGAGTTGCCAGACGAGATGTAGGCTGCTCGCGCTGAAGAACCAGATCGACCCTGGAGGGGGCGCCACGGCGCCCCCTCCGTTCATCTTGGCAGGCCAAGCCCTGAGCCGCCCCAGCCCCTACCCGTTGTTCAGCGGAACCAGTTCGGGGTCGGTGTGTGGGAAGTCGTCCCCTATGAAGAGGAGAGGCTCGTGGGCCAGACGCGCGACGGCGTAGGTGGCTCAGAAATGCGTGGAGCACCAAGGCGCGCGTTCGGTGCGGAAAAGCGCGTCCGCCCGAGCGATCCCGCCCGCCGTGTGCTCGCTAACGCGGCCGCACCGGACCAGCGTAGCGAACGAGACGCCGCCCAGGTACACCTCACCAAGGTCGGCGATGTCGAGCGAGAGGTCGGCGGCGCGGGTCGTGCGCGCACACTCTGCGCCGCTAGGCCCAGCCTCCAGAAGGTAGTCTCCAGCCACGTCCTGCAGGAACCTGTCCTCGATGTGGAACACCAGGGCGTCGTCGCGGGGCGCGAGCGGGTAGGCCCGGGCGGCTAGGGCCGTCGGGATGTCTAGGATGCGCACGTAGAGCGAGTCGTTGATCTGATTCACTCGGAATCTGCGGCTGTCGGTCAAGAGCCAACGCAGGTGCTCGTCGACAGGCGAGTCCCACGAGGCGACCGTAGCGACCAGATCCATGTCGAGGCAGTAGCGCCAGAGGGCGGCGTGCGCCTGAGGGTCGCGGGCAATGAGTTCTTGCACGGTCAGGGTGTTCGCCGGGATGTCGCTTTTCCACGCGCCGGTAACGCGGTAGGTCACGTAGCCGTCGATCAGTCCGGCAGAGTCGTGGTGTACGGCGTGGAAGTAGCTGGTGGCGCCTTCTCTGTCGTGTTCAGGATCCCCTAGAAACGCCTTCCAGAGGCCCGAGGATCGTCCCACCGAGCCTGGCCGTCCGTGACGGCATCGTTCGAAGACCGTCGGGAGGACATCGAACGCGGCGGCTTTGTCTACCGCCTCGAAGCGCCCGTCGAACCGCGGAGCCATCGCGCGGAAGGCCGCGTGGGAGGTCGAGACGGAGAACCCGAGGCCATAGGTGGCCGGCCCGTATCCAAAGCGGCCATAGATGGTGCTCTCTGAGGCCTGAAGGATTCCTACGGGCTCTTCCCGCTCGCGCGACCCCTCGAGTTGACGGGAGATCATCGCGCTGAGGATCCCCTGACGCCGGTGAGTGGGGATCACCCCGGTCCACGTGAGCCCTCCCGCGGGCACGGTCCGACCTCCCGGCAAGCCGATGTCAAGCGACAGTACGGCCGTGCCGCCCACGAATCGCCCGCCCTCCACCGCCGCGACGGTGCGGTCGAACTCGAGCGCCTGACCCTCGATCTCGACGTCCTCGGCGCGCATGTCCGATCCGAAGGCCAGCATGTCGGCGCGGGCGAGGTCGGGGAATTCCTCGGAGGTGATCGGGCGATACTCGACTGTCATGACGGGAGCTCCGGGTGCCTTTGGAAAGACCGACTCGGTGAGGGTATCACGACGTACGAGATCGTGGCTCCGCGACGGTTTCGTAGCCTGAGGGATGGTTGCGCAAATAGCAGAAGGGGCACGTTGCCGCGCCCCTTCTGGTGTGTGACGGGTGTGACGCTCTGGGAGCGTCGCTCCTCGTTCTACTCGTAGTCAGTCCCTGCGAAGTGATCGGCTCCACGCGGGATGCGGACGGATTCGACGAGCTCCTGGATCTCCGGCGGCGGGGCCGGGGTCACGCGGGAGACGACGAAGGCGACCACGAAGTTCAGCAGCGCGCCGAAGGTGCCGATGCCCTCCGCGCTCACTTTGAAGAACCACGGGTCCATTTCGAAGAACCGGTTGCCGATGATGTAGTACATGGTGAAGACCATGCCCACGATCATACCGGCGATAGCTCCCTCACGGTTCATCCTCTTGTCGAAGATACCGAGGATGATGATGGGGAAGAAGCTCGCCGCCGCGAGGCCGAAGGCGAAGGCCACCACCTGAGCCACAAACCCCGGCGGATTGATCCCGAAGTAGCCGGCCGCCAACACCGCCACGAGGATCATGCCGCGGCCTACCAGCAATCGTTGGCTCTCCGTGGCGTCTGGTTTGATCAGACGGTAGTAGATGTCGTGCGAGATCGAACTCGAGATCACGAGTAGGAGACCCGCCGCTGTCGAGAGGGCGGCAGCGAGCCCGCCTGCGGCAACCAGCGCGATCACGATCGGAGAGAGCTTGGCTACCTCCGGAGTCGAGAGCACGATGATGTCGCGGTCGATGGTGATCTCGGTCTCGTCGGCCTTGGCCTTCAGGGTCACGACGCCGTCGCCGTCCTTATCCTCGAACTTGAGCAGGCCGGTCTTCTCCCACTTCGTGGCCCAGTCGAGTTCTTCGATCTGTGCGACGGTCTTGCCGTTGAGTTCGTTGATGAGGTTGTACTTGGCGAACACAGCGATGGCCGGAGCCGTCGTGTAGAGGAGGGCGATGAAGAGAAGCGCCCAACCGGCGGAGTAGCGGGCGGCACGCACGCTCGGCACCGTGTAGAACCGGATGATGATGTGCGGCAGGCCGGCGGTACCGATCATGAGCGCTACTGTGATCATGAACACGTCGAGCATGGGTTTGCCCTGGAAGGGCTTGGCGTACTCGATGAGTCCAAGATCGATCTGGAGCTGATTCAGCTTCGGCACGATGTCCGAGAAGGTGAGGGCCAGCTGCGGGATCGGGATGCCCGTGACGATCCAAGCGATGGCTACCGCGGGGATCATGTACGCGACGATCAGCACCGAATACTGGGCCACCTGGGTCCAGGTGATGCCCTTCATGCCTCCGAGTACCGCGAAGAAGGCCACGATCGCCATACCGACTGCGACCCCGCCGTTGATCGGCAGGCCGAGGAACCGGCTGAACACGATACCTACACCGCGCATCTGACCGGCAACGTAGGTGAGCGAGACGAAGATCGCGCAGATGGCGGCGACGACGCGGGCGGTGTTGCTGTAGTAGCGGTCGCCGACGAAGTCGGGCACCGTGTACTTACCGAACTTCCGCAGGTAGGGAGCGAGCAGCAGAGCCAGCAACACGTAGCCGCCGGTCCATCCCATCAGGTAGAACGTGCCGTTGTACCCGAGGAACGAGATGAGACCCGCCATCGAGATGAACGACGCGGCCGACATCCAGTCCGCGGCGGTCGCCATACCGTTGGCGAGCGGCGGGATCCCGTGGCCGGCGACGTAGAAGCCGCTCGTGGTCTTGACGCGGTTCAGGTACCCGATGTAGATGTAGGCCGCGAACGTGAGGCCGACGATGATGTAAGTGAGTACTTCTACTGACATATCATACCTCACTCATGGACGTCGTATTCGCGATCGATCTTGTCCATCATCTTGGCGTACACGAAGATCAAGACGACGAACACAAGCATCGACCCCTGATGGGCGAACCAGAAAGCAAGATTGATCTTGAAGAACGGAATGTTGTAGAATGGATTGGCCAAGAATATGGCGGCACCGTACGATACTGACGCCCAGATGGCGAGCAGAATGATGATCAGCCGTAGATTGGCTTTCCAGTATCCTACTCCATCTCCGGCTTTGCTTTGGGGCTCATCTGCCACTTCATCCCCCCTTTACTCTCATGACTCAGTCGAATCGAAAGTAGTGTGGACACCGACAGTCATACGCGCGAATCCCCCTTTTCCCGTTTGTTGCTCCCCCTCCATCGGGTTGAAAGGTGACCCAGGATGCGCGGGACCCCGGGTCGAACCTACGAATGAGTCTAGAAGAGGGTGCTAGGCAAGGGGAAGCATGTGAGGAGGGTATTCCCCCAGCGGCGTTCGGCGAGTGGTAAAAGGTCGGGGTGGGGGGGCGGACGGCGGAGGCCGCTTTCGTTGGACGGTCGATTGAGAGGCTCCAGAGGTCAGCCGCTGCCGGGGGAGACACGAAAGGCCGGATTCGGGCTCCTTGGGGCTGCGTGGGGCCTGCCGGATGAGCCTGCCGCGCGGGTCGCCTGTGCGGGCGCGCAGGTCGGAGGCTGCTGATGAGCGCCGATCGCGCCCTGACGGCGCGGCGTCACGTTTCAGCAGCCTTCTAGCGTCGCACCATCAGGTTCTTCACCGCGTCGGTCAATCCGTCTACCGTGAGCTCGAACATGGGGAAGACGTTGCGCACGAGGGCGATGGTGTCGCGCCCGTAGATGCTGCCCCAGTGGCGCTCGTGCACCGGGTTCATCCAGGCGCAGCGATGGAAGTGGCGGTCGAGCCTGCGAAGCCACTCCATACCCGGCTCTTCGTTGGCCATGCTCCACCAGATGATGCCGTTCCGCTCCAAGAGCTCAGAGGGTGCCATCGAGGCGTCGCCAACGAGCACCAGCTTGTAGTCACGGGAGAGCTCCTGCAGCACCCGGGCGGTGGGCACGGAGTTGCGGGGGTGGCAGGTGGGATCGAGGTAGAGGTGGTCGTAGACGCAGTTGTGGAAGTAGTAGCGGCGCAGGTCCTTGAGGTGGGTAGCCCGATCGAGCGCGGTGAAGAGTCGGTTGCACACGTTGATGTGGGGGTGCATCGAGCCGCCCGCGTCCATCAGCAGCGCCACCCTGGTCTGGTTCCGGCGAGGCCTGCGCCACTCGAGGTGGAGGAGTCCCGCGTGGTCGGCGGTCGAGTCGATCGTGGCGTCGAGATCGAGCTCGTCCAGGGGACCGTCGTTCCGGGTCGAAAGCTGGCGGAGCCTGCGAAGCGCGGTCTCGAGCTGACGCACTCCGACGGTGGCGTCCGTGCGGTAGCCCTTGTACCTTCGTTCGGCGGCCACCTTGACCGCGGTGGAGTTGCGGCTCTGGCCGCCTATCCTGATGCCGCCCGGATGGGCGCCCGAATGGCCGAGCGGCGACGTTCCGCGGGTGCCGATCCAATGGGACCCCCCGTGGTGCTCTTCCTTCTGCTCGCGGAGCCGCTCCTCGAAGAGACGCTGGAGTTCGTCGAGACCCATGCCGCCGAGTCCGGCGGCGAGCGCCGCGCGCTCGGCCGCCGTCAGTCCGGGTAGGTCGAAGTCGCCGTTGAGCCAGTCCCACACCTGGTCGGTGATCTCGGCGACCGACTCCACGCCGGCGAAGGCTTCCTGGAAGGCTTGGTCGTACTGGTCGTAGTACGCCTCCGACTTCACCAGGACCGCGCGGGCCAGCGCATAGAACACCGAGAGGTCGGAAAGCGCGAGGCCCTTGGCCAGCGCCTCGGTGAGCGCCAACCACTCGGTGAGCGATACAGGCACCTTGTGCGCCCTGAGCAAGAAGAAGAAGTGGGTGAACACGGTGGCCGCTCCTTCGCGGCTAGCGTCCGCCTGCCCGCGTGGCACCCTTGTTGCGTAGCGCGAAGGAGGCCGCGTCGATGTCGCGGTCTTTCTTGAGCAACACACCAAGGAACGGGAGGCGGCGGGAGATCTCCTCGGGGTCGATCCCGCCGATCGCCAGGGCCTGGAGCCAGTCGATGAGTTCGCTGGTGGACGGCTTCTTCTGTATCCCTGGGATCTCCCGCAGCCAGTAGAAGGTCTCCATGGCCAGGTCGAGCAGGCGCTCCTCGAGATCGGGGTGGTGCACCAGGACGATGCTGCGCATGTGCTCCTCGGAGGGGAACTCGATGTAGTGGAAGACACATCGGCGCAGGAAGGCGTCGGGCAGCTCCTTCTCGGCGTTCGAGGTGATCACCACCACCGGTCGTTGCTTGGCCTTGACGGTCTCCTTGGTCTCGGCGATGGTGAAGTCCATCTGGTCGAGTTCCCAGAGCAGGTCGTTGGGGAACTCGAGGTCTGCCTTGTCGATCTCGTCGATGAGCAGCACCACTCGCTCCTCGGCGGCCAAGGCGCTGCCGAGCTGGCCGAGCCGGATGTATCGGCTGATGTCGGCCACGTCGCCGTCGCCGAACTGGCTGTCGTAGAGACGCTGCACGGTGTCGTACACGTAGAGCCCGTCCTGAGCCTTGCTCGTGGACTTCACGTTCCAGCTGATCAACGGCATGCCCAGGCCCTGCGCGATACTCTGGGCGAGCATGGTCTTGCCGGTGCCCGGTTCCCCCTTGATGAGGAGGGGGCGTTGCAGGACCACCGCCACGTTCACCGTCTGCCTGAGTTCCGGCGAGGCGATGTAGTCGCTCGTGCCCGCGTACGTGCTCGCTCTATCGGTCAAGGTGACCTCCGCTGGTGGGGCGTAGGAAGGGCCGCCTTCGGCCCATGCGCCCGGAGACGTTCGGACCGATATTGTCCCACACGAGGCTCTCCGCCTCCACAGACTCCTATTGACAGCGGTATCCGGTTCATGTAATAACTACTGCAGTACGGTTGTTCACTACTTCAGGAGTTAACAACCGGGGAGCGCTACACGCGGGGGGGTCCGTGCGGGGCAGCGATATCATCGTAGAGATGCTCATCGAGTATGACGTCAAGCACGTCTTCGGCGTCTCTGGGGACACGAGCATCAAGCTGTACGAATCCCTCTACGAGAACCGAGACCGGATCACCCACGTGCTGTGTCGTGACGAGCGCTCGGCTTCCTTCGCCGCCGACGCCTATGCGCGCCTCAGCTTCAAACCAGGCGTATGCGAGAGCCCTTCCGGCGCCGGCGCCCTGTACACGGTGCCCGGTGTAGCCGAAGCCAACGCCTCGTCCGTGCCGGTGATCGCTCTCACCTCGGGCATCGACCTCGCCTCCGAGGGCAAAGGCACCATCACCGAACTCGACCACCACGTGGTCTACAAGAGCATCACCAAGTGGAGCCACTTCGTGAAGCGCTACGACAAGATCCCCGACGCGCTTCGCCGGGCGTTCAGGGTGGCGACCACCGGTCGACCGGGCGCGGTGCACGTGGCCTTCCCGCAGGAAGTGCTGAACAGCGAGGTGCCGGAAGGCGGGCGAGACATCTACGCGGAGGCCGCGTGCCGGGGGTATCCCACCTACCGGGGGCGGGCCGAGCGTTCCCTCCTGGAGCAGGCCGCAGCGCTTCTCATCGCGGCCGAGCGGCCAGTGGTCATCGCCGGCGGCGGCGTCATCAACGCCCGGGCGTGGGGCGAGTTGATCGCCCTCGCGGAGAGGTTGTCGGCTCCAGTCGGCACCACCATCACGGGTAAGGGGGCCATTCCTGAGGACCACCCCTTGGCCATCGGCGTAGTGGGCGACAACGGGTACCGTGACTACGCGAACCGTTTGGTGGCCGAGGCGGACCTCATCTTCTACATCGGCTGCAAGACCGGGTCGGTAACCACGATCAAGTGGAGCCTCCCCGACCCTCGAAACGCTCCCCGGGTGATCCACCTGGACATCGACCCGCAGCTCATCGGCAATAACTACCCCACCGACGTGGGGCTCGTGGGCGACGCCCAGCTGATCCTGGCCGATCTGATCGCCGTGCTTGGGCCGGGAGGATCGGGCGGATCGCGCGGATCCCAGGCCGGCGCGGGTGTGGCCGGGCGGATCGCCTCGCTTCGGGCTGAGTGGTGGGCGTCGGTGGCGGACAAGGCGGCCAGTGACCAGACCCCGCTGAAGCCCCACCGGGTCATGGCCGCGCTCAGCCGGGTGCTTCCCGACGATGCCATAGTCATCGCCGATGCCGGCACTCCCACCCCCTACACCGCCGCCTACTACGACGTACGTCGAGCCGGTCGGCACGTGATCATCTCCAGGGCATACGGCGGCTTGGGCTACGCCATTCCGGCGACCATCGGGGCAAAGATCGCCCGGCCTGATCAGCTGGTGGTGGGCCTCTCCGGTGACGGCAGCTTCGGCATGTGCGCCGGCGAACTCGAGACCTTGGCGCGCCTGGGTCTGCCGGTGGTCATCGTGAACTTCAACAACTCTTGCTTCGGTTGGATCAAGGCCATCCAGTCCATCCATTCGGGTGGACGGTACTTCGGGGTCGACTTCTCCACCATCGACCACGGCGCCGTGGCCCGAGCTTTCGGCATGGACGGAACGCGCGTGGAGCGAGCGTCCGACCTCGAGGACACGCTGGAGGCAGCAATCCGTTCGGGTCGCCCGACGCTCATCGACGTGCTCACGGAATCCGAGGAGAAGGACCTTCCTCAGGTTCGCACTTGGCGCGCGGCGGCGGAACAGGCTGCCGCCCGGTCACAGGGGCCCGGATCCGGGGACGGCTACTCTGCCGCCTCCGACCGCGGCGGCGTCATCGTGGCTGAGGGAGGGTCATGAGCGAGCAGGGGTTCAACTTCATCGGGGGTCGCTGGGTGCCCGGCGACACCGGCCGCACCTTCGAAGACCGCAACCCGGCCGACCGGGACGACGTGGTGGGTATGTTCCCGCTTTCGTCCGCCGCCGACGTGGACGCGGCGGTGTCGGCCGCCCGCGACGCGTTCCCGGCATGGGCGGCGACGCCTGCTCCCGAGCGCGGGAAGATCATCTGGGCGGCGGGACGGCTCATGGAGGCTCGAAAGGATGAGTTGGCCGCCACGGCGACCCGGGAGATGGGCAAGATCCTTCTCGAGACCCGGGGCGACGTTCAGGAAGGCATCGACACCGCCTACTACATGGGCGGCGAAGCCCGGCGGATGTTCGGTGTGACCACTCCTTCCGAGCTGCCCAGCAAGTTCGCGATGTCGGTGCGGCGCCCTCTTGGAGTGGCGGCGATCATCTCTCCGTGGAACTTCCCGATGGCCATCCCCACATGGAAGATCTTCCCCGCCCTGCTCTGCGGGAACGCCGTCGTGTTCAAACCTGCCAGCGACGCTCCGGCCACCGCCTATGCCCTCGTACGCATCCTCGAGGAGGCGGGTGTGCCGCCCGGCGTGGTCAACCTGGTGTTCGGCTCGGGCTCTGAGGCGGGCACCGCGCTCGTGGAGCACCCGGAGGTCGACGTAGTGTCGTTCACCGGCTCGACAGAGACCGGACGCCGGCTGGGCGAGTCGTGTGGTCGCCGGCTCAAGAGGCTCTCCTTGGAACTCGGGGGCAAGAACCCGCAGATCGTCATGGCCGACGCCGACCTCGACCTGGCCCTGGAGGGTGCCGTGTGGGCCGCGTTCGGTACGACCGGACAACGTTGCACCGCGACCAGCCGGCTGATCGTGCACAGGCCGGTGCTCGAGGAGTTCACGGCGCGGCTGGTGCAGCGCGCTGGAGCCCTCCGCTTGGGCGACGGCCTCGACCCCGCCACCGACGTCGGCCCGCTTGTGAGCGACGCCGCCCGCGAGCGGGTGGCAGAGTACGTGCGCATCGGCCTGGAAGATGACGGGGCGGAGCTGCTCGTGGGCGGCTCGGCGCCGAGCGAAGGGGTCTTCGACCGAGGGAGCTTCTTCGAGCCGACTGTCTTCGCCGGCGTGACGCCGACGATGCGCATCGCGCAAGAAGAGATCTTCGGGCCTGTCGTCTCGATCTTGGCCGTGGATTCGTTCGAGGAGGCCATCGCGGTGGCCAACGGCACGCGCTACGGCCTCTCTTCTTCGATCTACACGCGGGATGTGAATGCCGCATTCCGTGCGATCGAGCGCATCGACGCCGGCATCACCTACGTCAATGGGCCCACCATCGGAGCCGAGGTGCACCTGCCGTTCGGAGGCACCCGCGACACCGGCAACGGGCACCGCGAATCGGGCACCGAGGTGCTGAACGTGTTCTCGGAATGGAAGAGCGTGTATGTGGACTATTCGGAGCGGCTGCAACGCGCTCAGATCGACACCGGGCTCCCCGGCGCTGCCGCAGGCGGCGCCTCCAGGGGCGACTCCGGTGAAGAGGCCCCGCAGGGGTCAACGCCAGAAAGCATCAGCGGCTCCTTCGGGGCCGAGGGAGGAGAGTAGGTATGGCGAGAGTGGTAGTGATCGGAGGCGGCTGGGCCGGCACGGGTGCCGCGCTGGCGGCGCGCATGGCCGGGGCGGAGGTGACCCTGCTCGAGCGCGCCGACATGCTCCTGGGCACCGGTCTCGTGGGTGGGATCATGCGCAACAACGGCCGCTACACGGCCACTGAGGAACACATCGCGATGGGCATGGGCCGCCTGTGGGAGACGATCGACGCCAACCTGCGGCATCGCAACGTGGCGTTCCCCGGTCACCAACACGCCGATCTCTACGACGTGTCCATCACCGAGCCCGCCATCAGGGCCCTGCTCGAGGGTGAGGGCATCGAGGTGCGCACTCAGGCTCGGGTCACCGACGCGGTTCGGTCGGGGGACACCCTGGCGGCGGTGAAGTTGGGCCCTGAGCTGGTGGAAGCCGATGTCTTCGTCGAGACCACAGGCTCGGCGGGCCCACAGAACAACTGCACCAAGTACGGCAACGGGTGCGCCATGTGCGCGTTGCGATGTCCCACTTTCGGCGGCCGGGTGAGCGTGGGCGCGAAGGCGGGGATCGACGAACTGCGGGCCACACGCATGGACGGCTCGGTAGGGGTGATGAGCGGTTCCTGCAAGCTGCACACCGATTCGGTAAGCCGCGAGCTGCGTGCGCAGCTCGCGGAGACCGGGGTGGCCGTGGTGCCTCTGCCTGACGAGCTCAAGGCGGGCGGTGCGAAGGTGGCGCTGCTCGGCACGAAGGCCTGCCAGCAGTACGCGTTGCCCGCGTTCGCCGAGAACGTAATACTTCTGGACACGGGGCACGTCAAACTCATGAGCCCCTTCTTCCCGCTGGCCCAACTGCGCACGGTCCCAGGCCTCGAGAACGCGCGGTTCGAGGACCCCTACTCGGGTGGAGTGGGGAACTCGATCAGGTACCTCTCGATGACGCCGCGCTCCGATGCCCTTCAGTGTGAAGGTCTCGCCAACCTTTTCGTGGGTGGCGAGAAGACGGGCCCCCTCGTGGGCCATACCGAAGCGATCGTGAGCGGTTCGCTGGCGGGCATGAACGCGGTTCGCTGGGCTTCCGGCCGCGAACTGGTGACGCTTCCCCGGAGCTTGGCTTGCGGCGATATCATCGCGAGCGCGGGAGAGGTGTTGCGCGGCGGCGACCTCTCTCAGAAGCTCACGTTCTCTGGTGCGTCGTACTTCGAGCGCATGAAGGCCGCCGACCTGTACACCACCGATGCCCAGACGGTCCGCGACCGCGTGGCGGCCGCAGGCCTTACGGATGTCTTTCACGATTCGGGCGAGTGAGCTCGGGCGGGTGAGCGTCCTCATGTGGATACGGATGAACAAGGCGAGTGGAGGAGGTGCTGATCCGAGAACTTCGGGGTTCTCCGGTCGGAACGCGGGTCGGGCAGGATGCTCGGTCGGCGCGGAAGTAAACAGAACAGGAACCGTAGGGGGTACCATGAGAAGGATCATCGTATTGAGTCTGGTGGCGGCGCTGGCCGTGTTCGGTATCGTGGCCGTTGTGGGCTGCGGCGACACCACCACAACCACCGCGGCGCCGGAGAGCACGACGACCGCGCCGTCCTCCGGGGAGACCACGACCACGGTCGCCGAGGCCATGGGCGTCACGCCGCTCGACCCGCCGGTGACCGTGAAGGTGGCGTACGACAACGCGCCGGGCACCGCCGGAATCATCCTTGCTGACAAGATGGGCTTCTTCGCCGACGTCGGCATCAACATCGAGTACGTCGAGTTCGCCTCCGGCGCCCAGATGTACACCTCGCTGGCTGCCAACCAGGTGGACGTGGGCCGGGGCATCATCACCGCTTCGCTCTTCAACGGCGCGGCGCAAGACGTGCGGGTGTGGGTCGTTGCCGACAGCGGTACCAACGTGCCGGGCAAGGGCTCGTACTTCACCGTCGTGATCCGTAAGGACCTGGAGAACGAGATCAAAGACTACGCCGACCTCAAGGGCCGCAAGATCGGCATCGTGTCGGTGGGAAGCATCAACGAGTACTTCTTGCGCAAGGCGCTGGAGAAGGGCGGCCTCACCATCGATGACGTGGAGCCCACGATCATCGCCGAGTTCCCCGACCTGAACACCGGTCTCGCGAACGGCGCCATCGATGCCGCCGTGCAGATCGAATCGCTGATCACCGGCGGTGAAGACGCCGGGATCCTGTCGTACTTCAAGGATGCCGAAGACTACGCCCCGGGCGAGCAGGTGGCCGTGCTCCTCTACAGCGACGACTTCGCCAAGAACACCGAGGTTGCCAACCTCTTCATGTACGCCCACCTGCAAGGTGTGCGCGCCTACAACGACGCCATCGTGCAGGGCAGCAAGGATCGCGACGCAGTCCTCGCCATCCTCACCGAGAACACGTTCATCGATGATCCGGGCATGTGGACGAAGATGCGTCCCACGGGTCTGAACGTCGACGGTTCCGTCCTTGAAGACGCGGTCGCCGGCCAGCAGGACTACTACGCCGAGATCGGCCAGGTGGACGAGAAGGTCACCATGGACACGGTCCTGGACATGTCGTTCGCCAAATGGGCCGTCGACCAACTCGGCCCGTACTCGGTGCCGCAGTAACGTAGGGGGTTAGTACGATGGCGGAGAAAGAACCTGCCGTGCCGCAGACCGCAGCAACGGACCCAGGCGGTGAAGCGGCCCGTTCTGTCCCCACTTCGGTGGGGATCGAACGGCCGGTTGACACGCCGAAGAAGGCCAAGCGCCGGGACTCCGGCAGCGGCTGGAAGGGCCTGCTCGGCTTCCTGTCGCCGGTGGTGGTCCTCATCCTGTGGGAGATCGCCGTACCGCTCGGCTTCGTCGACGGCAGGTTCTTCCCGCCACCCCACGCGATCGCGGGTACCTTCTGGAAGATGACACTCGACGGCACGCTGTTCGCGGACGTTCGGGTGAGCCTCGTGCGGATCATTCTCGGATTCCTCGCGGGCGCTATCCCCGGGCTGATCGTTGGACTTTCGATGGGATTGTTCCGTCCGGTGCGCTGGATCCTTCGGCCGGTCATCTCGGCGACGTATCCGATCCCGAAGCTTGCTCTCATGCCTCTGATCATCCTGATGTTCGGCTTCGGCGAGACCCAGAAGGTGATCACCATCGCGCTCGGCACGTTCTTCATGGTGTTGATCAACACCATGGCGGGCGTGCTCAACCTGGACAAGATCTACCTAGACGTGGCCAAGAACTACGGAGCCAGTCGCAGAGACTTCTACACGCGGATCGCGCTTCCGGGCGCGATGCCGCTCATCTTCACCGGCCTGGAGCTCGGCATGGGCATGGCGCTGCTCCTGATCGTGGCGGCCGAGATGACCGGGGCCGTATCCGGTATCGGGTATCGCATCTGGGCGGCGCAGGCCGTGTTCAAGACCAAAGAGATGTTCGTAGCGTTCATCATGATCTCGCTGCTCGGCTACCTGTTCGCCGAAGGACTGAGCTCGCTTCAGAGGAGGGTCATCCCATGGAAGCAGCTCTAGGAGAGGGGGTTCCGCGTGGCTGAGAAGATCGTGATCAAGGGGCTCACCAAGGAGTTCGTCACCCGGGACCGAGTAGTCACCGCGGTGAAGGACGTGGATCTCACCATCAACGAGGGCGAGTTCGTCTGCATCGTCGGCCCAAGCGGGTGCGGCAAGACCACGCTCCTCCGCATCCTCGCCGATCTGGAGACCGAGACGCGGGGCGATATCCGGGTCGTGCACTCCGATCCGTCCAAGCCGCTCAATTCCATGGTGTTTCAGGAGCAATCCATCTTCCCCTGGATGAACGTGCGCAAGAACATCGGCTTCGGACTGAAATGCCGGCGGGTGAACAAGAGGATCATCGAGGAGACGGTCGAGCGCTACATCCAGATGATCGGGCTACAGAAGTTCGGTGAGGCCTACCCCCACCAACTCTCCGGCGGCATGAAACAGCGGGTGTCCGTGGCGCGGGCCTTCGCGAACGATCCCGAGATACTGCTCATGGATGAGCCTTTCGCCGCTCTCGACGAACAGAACAAGATCATGCTGCAGGAGGAGTTGCTCAAGATCTGGGAGACCGAACGAAAGACGGTGGTCTTCATCACCCACTCCATCGATGAGGCTCTGACCCTCGCCGACCGGGTGATCATCATGACCTCGCACCCGGGCACCTTCAAGATGAGTGTGGACGTCGACCTGCCACGGCCCCGCCGGATCGCCGAGCTGCGGAGTGACCCTCACTTCAACCGGCTCTTCACCGAGTTGTGGGGCGTGCTTCGCGAGGAGGTGTACAAGGCCAAGGCGAACGAAGGTCTCACCATCAACGACGACGAGTTTCACCCCGATCACAGCCAGACTCTCGCCGACGAATCCAGGCTGGTTCTCTGATGTCCGAGGCGAGTCGCGTGACTCTGATGGCCGGCATCCGGGTGGTGGTGGGCTGCGCGAACCTCCTGGCCGCGTACCTCATGTATCGTTCTATGAGTACGCGCACCTCGACCGCCATCAACGGTGTGCTCGGGGCGGTGCTGCCCATAGTCTTCGTGATCGTGATGACCATAGGCATCAGCGGCTTCGCGTCCAAGATCCCGGTCTACAAGGTACTGCTGCTGGTCTCGGGAGCGGCGATGATCTTGGTGGGCTCCCGGTGAAGGATGTGCTGAGCAGCCTGCAGACGCTGGGTCTTTCACAGTACGAATCTCAGGCTTACGTCGCTTTGCTGCGCCATCCGAGGGTGACCGCCTACGAGCTTGCGAAGCAGTCGACCATACCGCCGAGCAAGGTATACGAGGTGCTGGAGCGCCTACGGACCAAGAAGCTCGTTGGCGTCGTGGAGACCGGGGGTTCGGCCCGCTACGTCCCCCTGGAACCGGCCGAGGCGATGTCCCGCTATCGACGCACGTACGACGAAGTACTCGACCGGCTCGAGGACCGGCTCGGGACCATCTACTCATCCGAGCGCGAGCGTGATGGTTACCTCTGGAACCTGGAGGGGCGCGAAGCCGTTCTGCTCAAGGCGGAGGAGATGATCGGCGCGGCCCGTGAGGAGCTGCTCCTGGCGTTGTGGCCCGAAGAACTGCCGCGGCTGGAGCCGCACCTCGTGGCGGCCGACAGTCGCGGTGTGGCGATCGCGGTGTGCCTCTACGGGGAGGGCGACCCAGGCGTCGGGGTCGTGTACCATCACCCCACCGACCAGGTGGTCGTGCGGGACCAAGGTACGAAGCGCATGGTCCTGGTGGCCGACACCTCGGAGGCCCTGGTGGGCTACGTGCCCGACACGGCCGCCGTCGACGGAGCCTGGAGTGCCAACCTGGGCTTCGTACAGATGGCCAAGGACTATATCCGCCACGACATGTGGGTGATCAAGCTTGTGCGTCGTTTCGAAGACAAGGTCGACGAAGTGTATGGCGCCGATAGAGCCAAGCTACGCGACATCTTCAATCCCGAGTATCCAGAGGTGACGGTGATCCGACGCACTCCCGGTGGTGAGGTCTCATGATCGAGTTCCTTGAAGGCAACGACGCCGTGGTACGTGGCGCCTTGGATGCGGGCTGCCGCTTCTTCGCCGGCTACCCCATCACCCCGGCCACCTCCATCCTCACGGGCATGATGCGGGCCATGCCCGAGGCGGGCGGCGTGGCCGTGCAGTGTGAGGACGAGATCGCCTCCATCGGCATGTGCATCGGCGCCTCTATGACCGGCCAGAAGGTTCTCACCGCCACTTCGGGGCCCGGCATGAGTCTGTACTCCGAGAACATCGGCCTCGCCATCACGGGGGAGACCCCGCTGGTGATCGTGAACGTGCAGCGCCAGGGTCCGGCCACGGGCTCGGCCACCAAAGGGGCCGACGGCGACATCCTCTTCATGCGCTGGGGCACCTCCGGGGGTCTCCCCTTGATCGTGCTCTCCCCGGAGTCGGTCCATGAGTGCTACACCCTCACCCGCGCGGCCTTCGACCTGGCTGAGCGCTACCGCGTGCCGGTGATACTCGCGAGCCAGAAAGAAGTGGGCCTCACGCGCGAGCGCGTGGACCTCGACGAAGCCCGCGCCGCCATGCCGCCATCGCGACCACGCGACGCCGCCCCGACCGACCGACCCTACGTTCCCCACGCCTTCGAACAGCCTGATGACGTGGCCCCACTGTCACCTATCGGGGGGCCCCATCTGCTGCGCTACACCACGAGCATGCACGACGAGCGGGCGTGGCTCACCGGCGACCCGGCCGTCATCAGCCGCATGATGGAGCACCTGCGCCGGAAGATCGACGACCACGCGGACGAGATCGCCCTCTTCGACCACGACCCGGACGTGGGGGCGAAGAACCTCGTCGTTTCGTACGGGATCACGGCGCGTTCGGCTCGGGAGGCTGTCGCGCGGGTGCGAGCGGCCGGCGGCCGGGTCTCGTTGCTCGTGCTGAAGACCCTTTTCCCCGTGCCCGAGGCGGCCATCCGCGCGGCTCTCATCGGCATCGAGCGGGTGGTGGTGCCCGAGATGAACCTGGGCCAGTACGCGCGCGAGGTGCAGCTCTTCGCCGACGGACGTGAGGTCCGCTCCGTCACGCGCATGGATACCGAGCTCGTCAGTCCCGACGACGTGATCCGGGAAGGAGGCCTGCTGTGAGCTACCTGGACGAGGCCTCCCTGCCCCTGCCGTTCTGCCCGGGCTGCGGGCACGCGAAAGTGACGCATGCCATCGACGAGGCGCTTCAGATCCTGGGGCGCCCGAAAGAGCGGGTGGTGGTCGTCACGGACATCGGCTGCGTCGGCCTCACCGACCGCCACTTCGACACCAACGCCTTCCACGGGCTGCACGGCCGTTCCATCACGTACGCCTCGGGCATCAAGCTGGCCGACCCCGACCTCACCGTCGTGGTGGTGATGGGCGACGGGGGCGCGGGCATCGGCGGCGCCCACCTTCTGGCCGCCGCCCGCCGGAACATCGGCATCTGCGTGATCGTGGCCAACAACTTCAACTACGGCATGACCGGCGGTCAGCACAGTTGCACCACCCCCTCCGGAGGTATCACCGCCACCTGCCACCTCGGGAACCTGGAAGCTCCGCTCGACCTCATGGGAACGCTGCGGCCGTCGAAGCCGGGCTTCCTGGCCCGCACGAGCGTCTTCGCCGATGACGTGCCCGCGCTGATCGCGAGAGGTCTGGCCACGCAAGGCTTCTCTCTCGTGGACATCTGGGATCTCTGCGTCGCGTACTACGCCGGCCAGAACACTCTGACACGGAACTCGATCGCCGACATGATGGCCGAACTCGAGATGCCGGCGGGCGTGCACTTCGAGGGCGGTCGGCCGGAGTTCGCTCGCGCCTGGCGCGACCTCTACCACCCGGCGGAGACCGCGGACGACGAGGGCATGTGCCTACTGCCCCCCGACGCCGGGCTCGCTCCTGTAGCCGAGAGCATCCTTGCGGCGCGCACGGGCATCCTCATCGCGGGGGCCGCGGGGCAGAAGATCCGCTCGCTGGCGACCGTGTTCGGAGCCGGAGCGATCATGAGCGGCCTCCATGCCACTCAGAAGGACGACTACCCCATCACTGTGATGACCGGTCATTCGGCGGCCGAGGTGTTGGTCTCACCCGTTCCCATCGTCTACACGGGCATCGAGGTGCCCGATGTCGTTCTCATACTCTCGGAGGAAGGAAGGGCGCGGGTGGCCCGCAAGCTGGCCAAGCTTCCGCCGGAGTCGCGCGTCTACGTGGAGGCGAGCCTTGGGCCGGTGGAGACTCAGGCCCGGGTGATCCCTCTCGATCTGAAGGGTGCGGCCAAGGAGGTCCACCGTCTGGCCGTGGGCGCCGTGGGCGTGGGTACCATCCTCGCCGCGGAGGGCATCTACCCGCTTGAGGCCTTCGAGGCGGCCGCTCGGCGCCTCCAGAAGCAGAAGGTAGCCGACACCAACATCGCGGGGCTGCGGGCGGGTGCGGCGCTGGCGGGCTGACCGGCCACTCTCCGACGCGGCCTCTGCTATCCTGTGCCATCGTGCTCTTCTGGCCCTCAGGGAGGTTGGCGTCATGTCGGTAGACCACACCACCGAGTCGGGCGTGGAGTCGGCGCTCGCGGTCCCCATCCCCAAGAAGGTGTTCCTCACCGGTGGGATCGGCGTCTCGAGCCGCAAACTCACCTCCTTCGAGTTCGCCCTCCGCGAAGCGGGCATCGAACGGTGCAACCTCGTGAGGGTGTCGAGCATCTTCCCCCCCCACTGCCAGCTGATCGAACGTGACGAGGGGATCGCCTCCATCCATGCGGGTGCCATCACCTTCTGCGTGGTGGCGGAGATAGCCACGGACGAGCCCGGCCGGCTTGTGGCCTCGTCCATCGGACTCGCCTTGCCAACCGACGCCTCTCACTACGGGTACCTCAGTGAGCATGAGGGTTACGGGGAGACCGCGCAGCAAGCCGGCGACTATGCCGAGGATCTGGCCGCGAGCATGCTCGCCAGTACCCTGGGCGTGGAGTGCGACGAGAACGTCCGTTGGGACGAGCGTCGTCGGCAGTTGGTGATCGGAGGGAAGATCTTCGCCACCACCAACAAGACCGTCTCAGCCGCCGGGGATGGCGAGGGCCGCTGGACCACCGCTGTCGCGGCCGCGGTCTTCGTGGGCTTCTAGCCCGCCCGCAGGGCGGCCGAGGGCTCACCAAGGTATGCAGGCATTCCTCGACTTCTTCGTGCGCGTTGCCGGGGATTGGGGCCTGTGGATCGTCTTCGCCATCGTATTCCTCGAGACCTCCGCGATGGTCGGGCTCCTCGTGCCCGGGGAGACCACGGTGCTCCTGGCAGGCGCACTCGCGTCGCAGGGAGTGCTGGACATCGGCGACCTTGCCGCCGTCGTCTGCATCGGCGCGGTGCTGGGCGATACCGCGGGGTTCTTCCTTGGAAGGAAGCTCGGGCGCGACTTCCTTCTTCGGCACGGCCGCATCTTCCGCATCAAACCGAATCACGTCGAACGGACCGAGGGCTTCTTCGAGCGTCACGGCGGGAAGACCGTACTGTTCGGCCGGTGGGTGGGTTTCCTACGGTCTCTCGCTCCGTTCATCGCCGGTTCGGCGCGCATGCGCTATTCGCGTTTCGCCGTGTACGACCTGGCGGGTGCACTGAGCTGGGGGCTGGCCGTCACTCTGCTCGGGTACGTGTTCGGTCGCAGCTACCATATGGCGGAGCAGTGGCTCGGCCGGATAGCTCTCTTCCTCGCGCTTCTGGTGGTCTCGGGGGTCTTGCTCGCCATGTTGGGGCGCTGGCTCTGGCCTCGTCGCGAGAAGCTCGAGCGGCTGGCCTTCGAACTCACCGACCGGATCGTCGGCACGCGTGTCGTCACCGCCATCAGTGGTCGATTCTCGGCCCAGATAGCTTGGTTGTCGCGGCGCTTCTCACCGCGGCGAACCTTCGGCCTCAGTCTGACGATCGGCCTCATCGTGTCGCTGCTCTTGGGATGGGCGTTCGGTGCCATCCTCGAAGATGTTCTGGCGCGTGAGCCCCTCACCCTGTTCGACCGGACCGTTGCTCAGACCCTGCACGATCACGCCATCCCCTGGGTCACGTCGGTGATGATCGCGGTGACCTCTATGGGCGGCGGGTGGACTTTGGTGCCGGCCTCCCTCGTGTTGGGCGGAGTCCTGGTCGCGCGGCGCCGGTGGGGCGAGGCCCTGGTGCTTGTCACGGCGACATCCGGCGCCGCGATGCTGAACGCAGCGCTGAAGCTGCTCATCGAACGCCCGCGCCCCGATTTTCTCGTACCGCTCATCGACGTGACCGGATACTCGTTTCCAAGCGGGCATGCGTCGGCTGCGGCCGCGTTTTATATGACCCTCGCGCTCCTTGCGACCGGCTGGGTGCGTCATTGGGAGACGAGGGTGTACGTGCTTCTCTCTGCAGTCGCCGTCGTGGTGCTTGTGGGTTTTAGCCGCATGTACCTAGGAGTGCATTACTTGAGCGATGTGCTGGCTGGTTTCAGCTTGGGCGCGTTCTGGTCGACGCTCTCGATCACGGTCTCCACGACCTTTGTGAAGGCTCATGCGGCCTGGGGCCCGTCGGCCGCTGGGCTTCAGGCAGGGGCCGCATCACTGTCCACGATCCCGAGCGGGTCCTCGCCTGCGCTCCCTCAAGAGCAGGAGGTCATCGATCCCATGAGCGACGAAGAGCAGCACGGCACGACGCATGGCACGACGCATGGCACGACGCATGGCAAGGTCTTCTCTCCGAAGAAGGCGGCGGTCCTCGACGATGTGGGCCGACTCGGCTGGCTGAGCGAGGAGACCATGGCTCGGCTTCTACGCCTTGAAGGCCACGAGGATGTCGCCGACCTTGGCAGCGGCACCGGGTTCTGGACGAACCGGGTGGCAAAGTGGACCACCGGCCGACTGTATGCGATCGAACTACAGCAGGAGATGCTCGACTTTCACCGCAAGAACGGCGTGCCGCACAACGTGGAGCTGATACTGGCCGACGCCGGATCGCTTCCCCTGGCGGAGGCATCGATCGACAGGGCCTTCAGCGTCAACACCTTCCACGAATCTCACGGGACCGAGGGTCTGGAACTGCTCGGACGCGCCCTTCGGAGCGGCGGGCTTTTCGTCGTCGTCGACTGGCGGCGTGATCCCGAGGCGACCGTGCAGGGGCCGCCCCTGGAGCACCGCCTCTCTGAGGCGGAGGTGCGGGCGGCTCTGGACCCATGGTTCGAGGTCATCGAAGAGGAAGTGGTGAGCGTGCCCTTCTTCGCGATGGTCGCGCGCAAGAGGTAGCCACGGAGCCGGCGCCCGGGTGCGCCTCGCGCGCCGGTACGAGCCACGAGGGAACAGGAGTTGACTTTGTCCGGAGACGGTGTTCGCGATCTCACGACCGATCAGATAAGGGACCGGATCGCATTTCTCGAGGACGAACTCGAGGACGTCGCCATGGAACGGAGCCTTACTCTGCGCGGCACAGGGGTGCACATCGGGGGCGCGGAGGCCGAGCGTCTGAGGAACGCGTTCGACCGCGACGAGCGCCGCATCGCGGAAGAGATCGAGGCTCTACGCGCCCGACTCTAGGAGGCTGTTGAAGATCGAAGACCTTCGCCCCCAGAACGGACTGGACGGCGCGACGCGGCGTCCTCGGTCGCGCGCGAAGCGTCAGACGGATGCCGTGTCAGGCAGCACCCACCGCTCGATCGCCTCGGCCAGGCCGTCGCGCACGTTGGACGAGGTCACCAGATCCGCCATCGCCTTCGCCCCCGAAGTCGCGTTGCCCATCGCGACGCCCACCCCTGCCCAACCGAGCAGGGCGATGTCGTTGTCGTGGTCGCCGATGGCGAGCACCTGGTCGGCCGAGACGCCTTTCGATCGAGCGAACCTCTGGGCCATCACGGCTTTGGACGCCCGACGCGCGACGATATCCACCAATCCGTCCACCGACTCAGAGATGTTGGCGTGCTCGTCAAGGGCGGTCGATATCGCAGCGCGAGCCGCGATCCGCGCATCCGGCGGGAGGTCGCGGAGATCGAGGAACACCTTGTCGACCGGGTCGTCGCTCGCCAGGATATCGTCCAGCGGCCCGATACGATGAGGCGGTTCGACCCCGTATGTGCCCAGATTCCGCATGATGCGGTCGGTCACCCGCTCGGCGAACCATTCGTCGTCGCTCTCGATGTTGGGGATCGCCCCGACAGCCTTTCCAAGTTCCACCGCTTCCCTCGCCAGGCGGATATCGAGTGACTCGCGCGACAGAGGGATGGACTTGCCGAGGTCCCAGAGTAGGGCGCCGTTCCCGGCGATCACGGGAGTCGTAAGGCCGAGTTCCGAATGGTACGCCCGCATCGATCGCGGCGGTCGGGCCGACGCCAGCACGAAGAGCACGCCTGCCTCTCGTGCCGCGTAGACCGCAGCGTGGGTGCGGGGGGTGATCGATCGCGGTCCGCTCAGCAATGTCCCGTCGATATCGCTCACCACCATGCGGATCTCGGGAAGGGCGCCGATCGAGCTGCGGAGTGACCGTGTGACATACGAGAGGTGTGTCCGCATCGCGCGCCGCGCCCCCTCTTCGTCACCGCGGCGCACGGCGTCGAGCACCGCTTCGTGCTGGCCCGCGACCATGGCGTTGTGGGGTTGGGCGTAGAGTCCGGCGAGTTCCGGCCCGCTCAGAGCACGAAGGTGGGCGAGCAAGTCGGCGGCGGCCTGTCGCAACATCGGGTTACCCGCTGCGAGTGCCAACGTCTGATGGAACCTGCTATCGCCGTCGGCGTCGAGCCGGTCGACCGACACGGTGGCGTCGGCGAGCTCCTTCAGCGCCGGCCGGTCGGCTCGGCGCGCCGCCAGTGCGGCCATCTCGGTCTCGACGGCCACTCGCACCTCCATCAGATGGATCACGGCTGCCTGCGCGTTGGCATCCCGGTGGAACGACAGGGCCGGGAGGGCGTGGAGGCCCGCCCCCTCGACGTTCGCCACCACGCGCGTTCCCTGACGTCCGCGACCGATGGTGAGGTGGCCCTGCGCCTGGAGTTCACGAAGGGCCTCGCGCACGGCGGGTCTGCCGGTTTCGAATCTTCGGCCGAGTTCTCTCTCCGAAGGCAGCCTGTCTCCTGGGGCGATCTCGCCCTTGAGGATGAGGTCTCGCAGCCGGTAGGCGATCTCGTCGGACACCCGGCGTGGCGTCACGGGTCGGTAACCGTCGGAACTCAGGACTTCCTCCTGTCCGCGCTCCGCCCTGGTTCGGCCGAGCGGCGGTCTGCGCGCTGCTATTGGTCATATCGCTGCGGTTGGTCAGATGGTAATACCAATACTACCCGAGCGCAAGTGTCAGGGCGCGGGCCTGAACGACTGGCGGGGCGATTGCCGGGGCGCGGGTCGGAACGACTGGCGGGGCGATCTCTGGGGCAACCTCCGAGGATGACGTCCGAGGGCGACGTTCGAGGGCGACGACCGAGGCTCGGTGCTACACTGTGGCGGTCGTGGACGATTCGATCACATACCTCTTCTCGGGCTACGCCCGCCTTCCGCAGAACGTCTCGCATCAGGCCGTCTACAAGCGAGTGGGAGTGGTGGCCGAGGTGGACGCCACCGGCGTGATCGTGCGCTGCTCGTCCACCCTTGTGACCGAGCTTGCGCGTGACTATCTGGCAGGTCTGCTCACTGGGCGCTCTATCCTCGCCGATCGTGAGGAGATGGAGGCGCTCATCCGCACGCGATACCGCGGTCACTCGCAAGGCGCTCTTATATTCGCCTTGCACAAGGTCTTCGAGGCGGTCGATGCGTCCCCGCTCGTGCTGGGGGAAGACTCCGAGGTCGTCTCGACGCCGTCTGATCTGGAGTGATCCGACCTCCTGTGCCCCAAGTCTGAAGGCTCTCGCGCCGTTGTCTTCGGGCCCGGCGGAAGTCGGTTGCGCGGCCTGTCCCCAGGCTTGCACGGACTGACACGAAGTGGGATAGTGAACGGGTAACGCTGCTCGCATGGCCCCGGTGACGGCACCGTCTCTGCCGCCCCTTCCAACGGCTATGAGCCTCCAGCGAACCAAGAGCCTTTCCCGGGTCGGCCGTGGCCGTCCTTCGGTGGGTTGGGCCACCCCGCGTCCGGGCTGCCGTGTGGCGTCTTCGTGGGGGTTCGGTCGCGGACCAGGACACGGCGGAGGATCGAATATGGCAGCAGCACTCGAAGGGATACGGGTACTGGACCTGTCGCGGGTCCTTGCCGGGCCCTTGTGCGCGATGATGCTCGCAGATCTGGGTGCCGACGTCGTCAAAGTCGAGCGCCCGGGCGGCGGCGACGAGACCCGCGAATGGGGTCCCCCGTGGGCCGGCACCGAGTCCGCCTACTACTTGTGCGTGAACCGCAACAAGCGCAGCATCACCGTCGACATGAAGAGCGACGAAGGGCGCGCGCTGGTGCGGCGCCTGGCCGCCGACGCCGATATCCTGGTAGAGAACTTCAAGACCGGCACGCTCGAACGCATGGGCCTAGGATACGAGGCGCTGAAAGCCGAGAACCCCGGCCTCATCTACTGCTCCATCACCGGCTATGGCCAGACGGGCCCCGACGCGGACCAGCCGGGCTACGACTTCGCTATCCAGGGGCGCGGCGGCATCATGAGCATCACCGGTGAGACGGACGGTCCGCCGATGAAGGTGGGTCTCGCCATCGTGGACGTGACCGCGGCCATGAACGCGACCATCGCGGTTCTCGCGGCGCTGGAATCGCGACACAACACCGGGGTCGGCCAGTCCATCGACATCTCGCTACTGGACTCTCAGGTGGCGTGGCTCATCAACCGGGCGAGCAACTACCTGGTAGGCGGGGCGACGCCGAAGCGCTACGGCAACGCACATCCGAACATCGTCCCCTACGAGACGTTCCGTGGGAGCGACAAGTGGTTCAACGTCGCCGTGGGCAACGATTCGCAGTTCCGTCGTTTCACGGAGCTCATCGAGGCTCCGGAGTTGGCGTCGGAGCCGCGTTTTGCCACTAATCCCATGAGGGTGGAGAACCGAGGCGAGCTCATCGCGACGTTGGCGGGATACCTCGAGCGGCGGCCGGCAGAGGAGTGGCTGGCGCTGTTCCACCGCGAGAAGATACCGGCGGGCCCCATCAACTCGATCCCTGAGGTGTTCGAGGATCCTCAGGTGATCGCACGCGAGATGGTAGTCGAGATGCAGCACCCCACGGCCGGCACGATCAAGATGGTGGGGAGTCCCCTCAAGATGAGTGAGACCCCGGCCGCGTACTACCGCCATCCGCCTCTGCTGGGCGAACACACCGACGAAGTGCTGGCGGAACTCGGGTATGGCCAGAGTGAGGTCGCGGCTCTGCGGGCCGCGGGCGTCATCTAGTTCTCATCAGGGATCCGGGCTCCCGCGGCGCTGTGGCGGCGCGGAGGTGGTGATTCACCGTAAGAACCGGCTCGAACAAGGAGGCGCAGGGGCGGGAGAAATGGGTGGGAAGACGGGCGTCAGGAAGAGCCCGGGTCACGGAGGCCAAGGCCGTCTCGCGTCCGGTGAACAGCCGGGAGGGACTTGGAACGGACTATCCATAAGGAGGAGTCAGAGGAATGGATTTCAGGTACAGCACGGAGCAGGAACTGTTCAGGCAGGGTGTCCGCGAATGGGCCACCAAGAACCTCGAGCCTCGGGCGCGGCAGATCGACAAGGATGAGAACGGTATCCCGGACGACATCGTCCAGGGCCTCGTCGATCTGGGTGTCTTCGGCGTGACCATCCCCGAGGAGCTCGGCGGCTGCGCCGTCCCCGGCGAAGAGCTGATCTACGCGATGATCGCGATCCATGAGATCGCCCGCGCCGACCTCTCGATGTCGACCCCGGTGTACACGCTGCTCACAATCGGCTGGTCGTACATCGTGAACAAGTTCGGCACCCAGCAGCTGCGCGAGGAAGTGCTCCCCGCCGCGGCCGCCGGCAAGGCGTTCGTGGGCATCAACACCACCGAGCCCGGTGGCGGTTCCGACCTTGCCCGCATCAAGACCACCGGCTTCAAAAAAGACGGCTACTACGTCATGAACGGCGAGAAGGCGTACGTCTCCGGTCCCAAGGAATGCATGAAGCTGGGCGCCCCGAGCGGTCACTGCTCGCTCGTGGTCACCGACCCGACCACCGGTCACAAGGGTCTCACCTTCGTCTACATCCCCGCGCACCTCGACGGCATCAGCTGGACTGTCTACGAGGACATGGGTCGCATGGGTCTCTCCACCGGTGGCTGGCTGTACAAGGACGCCAAGGTGCCCGAATACTGCCTGCTCGGTGAAGAGGGCAAGGGCTTCTACCACGTGATGGAAGGCTTCAACGCCGCCCGTGTGCTCGTCGCCGCGGCTTGCCTCGGCGGTGCCGAGAAGGGCCTCGAGATCAGCGCCGAGTACAGCACGCAGCGTAAGATGTTCGGCCGTCCGCTCATCAAGTACGAGGCGACCTCGTTCGAGATGGTGAACGACTGGATGCAGCTCGACATGCTCAAGATGAACCTGCTGCGGGGCGCCTGGATGATCGGCTACGAGGGCCAGAACCCCGGCACCTTCAGCCGCAAGGACATCAACAAGGTCATCGCCACGGTCAAGTGCCTCTCCCCGACGCTCGGTCACGATGTGGCCCGCCACGGGATGATGTACCACGGCGCCTTCGGCTACACGAAGGAGACCCCGCTCGAGATGATGCTTCGCGGCATCATGTCGTACGAAGTGGGAGCTGAGGGTGGCCTCAACGTCATGCGCGGTATCATCGCCCGCGATCTGTGGGGCGAAGCCGCCAACCCGTTCCGGGCCGACGACTGATCTAGCAGGCTGTTGAAGAATGGACGCTTCGCCGCCGGGGCGCGATAGACACGCGCGAGACAAGGACGAGAGGGAGCGCTCGTAGCAGCGCTCGTAGCAGCGCTACGTGCGCGACCGAGGACGCCGCATCGCGCCGTCCAGTGCGTTCTGGCGGCCAAGGCTTCGATCTTCAACAGCCTCCCAGTCAGACGTTCGAGTGTGGGGGCGCCGCCGCCCGGCGGCGGCGCCTCCACCGGTATCCCGCGAGGAAAGGTCGCATGGAAAAAGTCGATTGCATCATCGTAGGCGGGGGTCTGGCCGGCCTCTCGGCTGCATACGGCCTCGCGTCGGAGGGGCTCGAAGTGATGGTGGTGGAGCGGGGCGACTACTCGGGCGCCAAGAACGTCACGGGCGGCCGGCTCTACCTGAGTCCCATCCGCGATATCTATCCCGAGCTCTGGGAGTCGGCTCCGTTCGAGCGGCCGGTCACGCGGGAACTCGTCACCTTGATGGGCGACGGCGCGTCCACCACCATCGAGTTGGCCTCCGACCGCTTCGCGACCGCCCCGCACCAGTCGTACACCGTGTTGCGGGCTCGTCTTGACCAGTGGTTGGCCGACCAGGTGATGGAGAAGGGCGGCATGGTCATCACCAAGAACCGGGTGGACGAGATCTTGATGGAGGGCGACAAGGTCATCGGCATCCGTGCCGGCGGCGACGACATCGGCGCCGACGTGACCATCATCGCCGAGGGCGTGCTCGGCCTTCTCTCGTCGAAGGTCGGTCTGCGTGAGCAGCCCACCGCCCGCGACCACGCCCTGGGCTACAAGGAGATCCTCGAGCTGCCGTCGAGCGTGATCCAAGACCGGTGGCATCTGAACGAGGGCGAAGGCGCGGCACACCTGTTCATGGGCGAGGTCACCAAAGGGATGATGGGTGGCGGCTTCCTCTACACGAACAAGGACTCGATCTCGCTGGGCATCGTGGTGGGCATGGAAGCCATGAGGGAGCGCACCGAGAAGGTCGAGTCGCACACGCTGCTCGACGCGTTCAAAGAACTGCCTCACATCAGGCCCTTGGTCGAGGGCGGCACCCTGGTGGAGTACTCGGCCCACGCTATCCCCGAGGGCGGCATCGCCAAAGTCCCGAAGCTGTTCGGCGACGGCTACCTGATGGTGGGCGACGCGGCTGGGCTGGCTCTCAACGCCCTTCTGACCGTGCGCGGCATGGATTTCGCTATCGCCTCCGGCTTCTACGCGGCCCGCGCGGTCGCCGACGCCAAGAACCGCGGCGACTGTTCGGCCGCCGGCCTGGCCCAGTACGAGCAGTCTTTGCGCAGCAGCTTCGTGCTCAAGGACCTCGAGACCGCGAAAGAGATCCCTCACATCATGGAGAACCCGCGTCTCTTCACCCACTACCCCCAGGCGGTCTCCGGACTCCTGGAGAAGTTGTACACCATCGGTCCGCACCCCTCGCAGAAGCTCTCCAGTACGGTGATCGGTGGAGTCCGCAAGGACTTCATGAACGCCCGCACGCTCAAAGAGCTGCTCGCGATGCGGAAGATCTGAAAGGGGCGCGATGAACATCGAAGCGAAGCTCGGGCTCGACGTCTTCAAGATCGACAAAGAGCGTCACATCACCATCGATGTCGAGGTGTGCAACAGGGTCTGCACCGACAAGGCTTGTCTCTACGTCTGTCCGGCGCACCTGTACGAGATCGACGACCAAGGCAACAACACGGTGAACTTCGAGGGCTGCCTGGAGTGCGGCACCTGCCTCATATCCTGCGATCATCAGGCCCTCGATTGGCACTATCCGCGGGGCGAATATGGGGTGCAGTACCGCATGGGCTAGGCCCGGCAACACGAGAGAAGGGTGTGGAACGTTGGACATAGTCGTTAGCGTGAAGACAAACCTGGATCTGCAGATGATCCGGATCAAGAACCGGGAGCCCGTTCTCGAGGCCATCCCCTACAAGACGGGCGATCTCGACAAGAACGCCGTCGAGGCCGCGCTCCAACTGCGCGACGCCGTGGGTGAGAGCAAGGTCATCGTGCTGACGGTCGCCGAGAGCAACCGCAAGGTGCGCGAGACCATCAAAGAGGTGCTCGCCATGGGTGCCGACGAGGCCGTGCTGATCGTGGACCCGGCCTTGGAGTCCACCGACCAAGCAGGGGTCGCCCGCACGCTCGCCGCCGCCCTGCAGAAGATCGGTAGCTACGACCTCGTGCTCTTCGGAGAAGGGTCGAGCGACGACTATTCGGGGCAGGTAGGTCCGAGGGTGGCCGAGCTTCTGGGTGTGCCTCAGATCGGTTATGCCAGGCAGATCACCGCCGGCGGCGCCGGAGTGCTGGTCGAGCGGAGCATGGACGAGTACATCGAGACGCTCGAGGCTCCATTGCCCGCCGTGCTCACCGTGGTGAGCGAGATCAACGAGCCGCGCATCCCGTCTCTCATGAACATCATGAAGGCCGGCAAGAAGCCCACCGAGGAGTGGAGCCTCGCCGATCTCGGCCTCGACCCGGCCGCGGTCGCGTCATCGTGCGAGACGCTGTCGAACCTCGCCGAGGAGCAGGATCGCAAGCACATCATGCTGGAGGGCGGCGCGGCGGAGCAGGCCGCCGGGCTCGTGAATGCCCTGCTCAAAGAAGGGATCGTGGGGAGATAGCCATGGCCGATATCCTTGTGTATTCAGAGAAGCAGGACGCGGCCCTGGAACTCGCCTTCAAGGGCAAGGAGTTGGGTGCCGCGCTGGGAATGGGCCTGAGCGCCGCTGCCTTCGGCCCCTCTGCCGCCGATTCGGCGGGAGCGCTGGGTGCCCACGGCGTCGACCGAGTGTTCGTGAGCGAAGATCCCGCCCTCGAGGGCCTTGGTGTGGACGTGGTAGCTGAAGCCCTGGCTCAAGTGGCCTGCGAGGCCGGGGCCACGATGGTACTGATCGCCTCGACGCGGCGCGGAAAGGAATTGGCGCCGCGACTCGCCCAGAAGCTCGGCGCGGGGTGCGTCACCGACGTGAGCTCCCTGGTGCTCACCGACGGCTCGGTGGTGGCGAGCCGATACGCGTTCGGCGGCAACACGGTCGCCCGCGAGAACCTCACCACCGAATCCAAGGTGTTCGCGGTCATGCCGAAGACGTTCGAGATCGCTGCGCCGGTGGCCGGCGCCGGCGCGGTCGTGCAGGCCGCACTCTCGCTGCAGCCCTCCGCCGCGAAAGTGGTCTCGCGTCGCCCCAAAGACGGCGACGCCGTCAACCTCGACGCGGCCGAGCGCATCGTCGGCGTGGGCCGGGGTTTCGCGAAGCGCGACGACCTTGGCCTGGGCGAGGAGTTGGCGGCAGCCCTCGGCGCCGAACTGGCCTGCACCAAGGGCCTCTCGGACTTCGGGTGGCTTGGTGAGGACCGCATCGTCGGTCTCTCGGGAGCCAAGACCAAGCCCGACTTCTATCTCGCAGTGGGAGTGTCCGGACAGATCCAACACACGGTGGGCATCAGCTCGGCGAAACTGATCGCCGCGATCAACACCGACAAGGACGCGCCGATCTTCCAACTCGCCGACTACGGCATAGTCGGGAACCTGTACGAGGTGCTGCCGGCGCTGGTGGAGAAGCTGAAGGCCCTCTAGCCGAAGCTCTCAGCACGCTTCAGCGTGCCGCACCGCACCGCCGACCGCATTCGCTGGAACCGCGGTGCGGTGGTGCGTGACGCTCCCTCGGTGGTGAGAGACGGCGCTGCCGAGGGTTCCGGCCGGGGTCGCCGCTGGCGGCCCCGGCCCCCTACTCGACGATGGCGTTCGGCTGTTCCAGTCGCACAGGCTGAACCCCGTGGCGGGCGAGTTCCTCGAACACCAACTCCTCGATGTCGGGCAGGCGCGCGCTGATGGTCTGGGTGAGCCCTACGTGCGGAGTCGCCATGTCCTCGGGTTCCACGCCGATGATCACGATCTCCGGAGCCGGGCCGAGAAGACGCGTCATGTTCCACGCGTCGATGAACGACACCTGGTGGATCGAGGTGCGGTAGCGCACGTCGGTGGGCACATCGTCGGGGTGGAATCGGTAGATGGCGCCGGGTTCGGAGCCTCCTAGAACCGTATCGACCACGATGATGTGGCCGGCGGATTGGAACACATTGATCAACTCGAGGCCGGCCGTGGCGCCGTCGACCAGTTCCACATGCTCGGGGAAGTTCCAGCGCTCGAGCAGGTAGGCTATCGTGTGCGGCCCGACCCCCTCATCCGTGAGAAGCAGGTTGCCCACGCCCAACACGATGATCCTGTCCTGCTGATCCATGCGCTACCTATCCCTTTCCGCTTGTTTCGCCCTCTTCTTGGCCCTGCGACGCGTGGCATACTGCGAGAGCAGGATGCCCAACTCGTAGAGACCGATCAGAGGCCCCATCATCAACAGCATGCTGAGGGGATCGCCGCCCGGTGTGAGCGCCATGGAGGCCACCGCAATACCGATGATCGCGTACTTGCGTATTCGTCTCAGGGTGACGTGGTCCACGAGTTCGGCGGCGGTGAGCATCAGCATGATGGCGGGCACCTCGAACACCACTCCGAACGCGAGCAGGAACAGGGTCACGAAGCTGATGTATTCCGACGCCCTCAACTGCTGCACGAAGATGTCGCCGCCGTAGCCCACCAGGAAGCTGAGCCCCACGGGCAGCACCAGGAAGTAGGCGAAAACGATGCCGGTAAGGAAGAGAACGGTGGTGAACAGGACGTACGGCAGTACGCTCCTCTTTTCGCTCTCGTAGAGTGCAGGCATGATGAACGACCAGAGTTGCCAGAGGACGATGGGTAGCGCAAGGACCAAGCCGGCGTAGATGGAGACGCGAAGGACGGTCATGAACGGCTCGGTGGGGCTGAAGGTGGTCAGGTCGGCGTTGACGCCGTCCATGTTCAGCAACGGCCGTTTCAGCACGGCGAAGACCCAGTCCTTGGCGATGAAGGCCACCACCATCCCCACTACTAGGGACGAGATCGCGATGACGAGCCGCTTGCGCAGTTCGCCGAGATGCTCGACTACGTTCATACGTTCCTGATCACCGATGGTCGTCACACGAAGTCCTATTCGGCAGAGATGGTGGACTCGGTCGCACGGCGCGGTCGCGGCTGTCAGGGTGCATGGCCGGCTCGCCGCACGGCGCGGTCGCTAGTATAGCAACGGGGGTCGAATGCTGGCGCCTGTGGGGCCACGGCCAGTATTGTGGACGCCGAGTCTCGCTTGCGGGCAAGGAGCGGAACGAGGTCGAGGCGACACTCGAGCACCGCCACCAGGGTTTCCCACCTCATGGCGCGCTCGCGCTCAAGCTTGACTCCCGCGCCTTGTGCCGGACGGCCGTGATGCGGTGGAGCTCCTCCCCGATGAGCGGGGAGCCTCGACGGCCGGCCTCCTCTCCCGAGCCTGCGCCCACTTCGCGAAAGAGGGGTGCAGATCCGCCGCACCCGGATGCTCGCTGCCACCGCGCGCCGGGCGGACGGAAGGCAACGACGGCCGTGTATACTGGGACCGGGTCATTGAAAGGGGAGCGCTGACATGACGGTAGCTTTGGATATGGACACCAACCAGTCAACGCTCGACGAGATCGTCCGACGTATCGTTGATGGATTCGATCCTCAACGGATCATCCTTTTCGGATCGTGGGCTCGCAGGTCGGCCGAACCGGACAGCGACGTCGACCTTCTCATCGTCATGGACGTCGAGGGCTCAAAGCGCAGGAAAGCGACGGAAATCGACATCGCCCTTGTGGGAGTGCCGGTGCCGATCGACCTGATCGTGGTTACCCCCGGCGATGTCGAGCGCGGCCGCGATAGCCTTGGGTCCATCATCGCTCCGGCGATGCGGGAGGGGAAGGTCCTCTATGAGCGGGCGGCCTGACCGGCTCATCGAGGCATACCAATGGGCCGAAAAGGCCGACCACGACCTGCGAAATGCCGAGCACACACTGCTACTCGAAGATGACTGTCCCTTCGACACGGTGTGCTTCCATGCTCAGCAGTGTGTCGAGAAGTACCTCAAAGCGGTGCTCATTTGGCGGTCGATCGCGCTGCCGAGAACGCATGATCTCCGGCTGCTTGTGCAGCTTGCAGGGGAGGAACCGGGGCTTGCGCTCGACCTGGAGATGATCCTCCCGCTGAACCGCTACGCTATCGAAGCCCGCTATCCGGGCGAATGGGAACCGTTTGGGCGAGAGGAGGCGGAGGAGTCCGCCCGAGTGGCCCGCCTGGTGATGGGGATCGTCCGCGGGATCCTGCCCGACGCTCCGGCCCTCTGACCGATCGCCGCCCGAACGGGCGTCGCTTCACGATCTTCGACGCACCCTGCGAGGTTGGATCGCCCGAGAGATCCGGTTGAGAGCGCCCACCCGCCGCCTACAGCCCGTGCCTCCGCACCACTACGATTCGAGCTTGCGCAGCAGTATGAGGAGCGAATCGTCGGCCTCCATCTCGGAATAGCGTTCCAACTCGACGGTCTCGAACCCGGTTCCGGCGACGATGGCGGCGAGCGATTCCTTCGTGTAGTAGACGAAACGCAGGCCCTCCATCTCTTCGTCCGCCTTGTCACCCCACCAGAAGGAGTGCATCGCAAGACCGGCGGTGTTGAGGAGGCCGGCTTGCGCCTCGAGCGAGGCCCGCACCTCGTCGCGCGTGAGGTGATGGAGCACCTTGTTCGAGTAGATGCAATCGAAGCGTCGCTCGGTGTCCGGGGCGGTTGCGTCGAGGAGCAAGAGGCCGGCATCGGGATGTACTCCTCGACGCCACGCTGCGTGTCGAAGTAGCCCATCCAAGCCTCCCCCGTGATCGTGGGCATCGCCCCAGACTCAGCGTGATGGGGCGGACCGACAGTGTAGGCCTCCTTGACGCCGGTCGGGTCGGCGCGCCGCGGCTCGTCAAGCGTGACAGGCGGGCGTCCCGGTCAGGTCAGGCCCGTCGCCACGCCTCGTCGGACGTCTCTGTGCCGGGGAACGGGACAGGAGGCACGGGGAGCGGAAAAAAAGCGGGGTTGAACGGGCGCGAGAAGCTGTGAATTCTGTTGCAACCCCTAGGTCGATTTGTTATTGTGACCCCCGTTGTGTGAGACCTCACACAGTCGAGTGCCAGAACGCCGAGGCCAATGAACGCAGAGGTGCGCCTGTGATCAGCCCGTCCGTCGATCTCATCGTCCAGTTCGGCCTGATGTTCGCCATCGGCGCTATCGTGGCCGTCGCACTTATCACCATCGCCCACATCCTGGCACCCACGAGTAAGAACCCTAACAAGGGTCTGCCCTACGAGTGTGGGGTCCTTCCAGACGGCGACGCCCGTCTCCCCTACAACGTGCACTTCTACCTGGTCGCGGTGCTCTTCGTGCTGTTCGATCTGGAAGCCGTGTTCATGTATCCCTGGGCGGTATCGCTGGCCAAGCTCGGCACGGTCGGCTTGATCGAGATGTTCCTCTTCATCTTCATACTTCTTGTCGGCTACTTCTACGCATGGAAGAAGGGAGTGCTCGAGTGGGAATGACCAAACCCGTGGGCTTGGGCAAAGACACTTCGGGCAGTGCCGCAGTAGGGGATCTGGACATCTCTCAGGCAGCCCTCGCCTCTCTCAGGAATGCTTCAGACGCGCAGGTGAGGGAGGCGCTCGACGAAGAGCATATCCCCGGCGTCGCGATCCCGGCGAACCTCGAGAAGCTCCTTGGTTTCGGCCGTAGCTTCTCCTGGTGGCCTCTCCTGTTCGGTCTGGCCTGCTGCGCCATCGAGATGATGGCCACGGCCGGCCCTCGCTACGACCTCTCCCGCTTCGGTATGGAGGCCATGCGCGCCTCCCCGCGGCAGGCGGACGGCATGATCGTGGCCGGTTGGTGCACGACGAAGATGGCCCCCAGGGTGGTCCGCCTCTACGAGCAGATCCCCGACCCCAAGTGGGTGCTGGCCATGGGCTCGTGTGCGATCTCCGGCAACATCTGGAACACCTACAGCGTCGTTCAGGGCATCGACGCGCTCATTCCCGTGGATGTGTACGTGCCCGGTTGTCCGCCGCGGCCCGAGGCGCTCTGGGAAGGCCTCGAGATGCTCCGCGACAGGGTCAAGCAGAGCCGCCACGCCTACGACGGGCTTCGCACGATCCCCGCGCGAGCGGCCATCGGCGAGTAGCGGACGGAACGGCTGCTCGGCAGCCCGATCCGGAGAAGGGGAAGGATGGAAGCAAGACAAGAGACTGTCGAGATACCGGAGGCCTTGCAGGTGGTCTTCGCCAAACTCGAGGAGGAGTTCGGAGACAGGTTGCTCGGCTCCTCCTTCTTTCGAGGCGAACTGACGTTCACAGTCGCCGTCGAGGACTACATGGCGGTACTCGAGTACTGTCGCGATACGCCCGAGTTGGCTTTCGAGCGCCTCGACAGCCTGCTGGGCAACCACTATCCGAAGCGGAGCGAGGCTCCCATGGAAGTGGTGGTGCACCTCACCTCCGTCTCCAAGGGCACGCGGCTACGGCTGAAGGTGATGCTCGCCGAAGGCCAGAGTCTGCCCACCGCGAGTGGCGTGTGGCCCTCCGCCGACTGGGACGAACGCGAGACGTGGGAGATGTACGGCATCGTGTTCGACGGTCATCCCAACCTGATCCGCCTGCTCACTACTGAAGACTTCGAAGGATTCCCGTTGCGGAAGGACTTCCCGCTGCGGGGCACCGTGGGCGGCCGGATCCGCACCGACCTGAAAGGAAAGATCTAGATGAGCGGCGCGCCGACCAACGGCCATGCTCATGGAGCCGAGGAGGTCCACCGGCCGACGCTTGAAGAGCTGAAGGAGCGCAAGCTCTACACCAGGCAGCGGGTGCACGAGGGCCAAGAGACCATCACGGTGAGCATGGGCCCGCAGCACCCGTCCATGCATGGGGTGTACCAGGCTGTGGTCGATCTCGACGGCGAGATCATCGTCCGCACGCGGCCGGGCATCGGCAACCTGCACCGGGGTGTCGAGAAGTTGGCCGAGCAGATGACCTACCACCAGTTCATCCCGGTCACGGACCGCCTGGACTACGTGGCCAGCTTCGCCATGAACCACGGCTACTGCGAAGCGGTCGAGAAGCTCATGGGTGTCGAGGTGCCGCGCCGCGCCCGCTACATCCGCACTATCGCTCACGAACTCACGCGCCTGGCGAACCACATCCTGTGGCTCGGGGTGCACATCATGGACTTCGGGGCGCAGACCTTCTTCCTGATCTGTTTCCGCGACCGCGAGTACATCCTCGACCTGTTCGAGATGGTCTGCGGAGCGCGACTCACCCATTCGTACGCCCGCATCGGCGGCGTCTCAAAAGACTTGCCCGAAGGTTGGGTGGGCCGGTGCCGCAGCGTCGTGGACTTCCTTCCCAAGCGCTTCGACGAGTACGAGCGGCTGATCACGTCGAACCGCATCTTCAACAAGCGCGCGAGGAACATCGGTATCTTCACCTCTGAGGACTGCAACGCATGGCGCATCACCGGCCCCACATTGCGGTCCACGGGTGTCGCCCGCGACCTTCGCAAGGACGAGCCCTACGCGGCATACGACGAGGTCGATTTCGAGGTGGCCGTGGAGTACAACTCCGACGTGTACGATCGCTTCCTCGTTCGCATGAAAGAGATGCGCGAGAGCTGCAAGATCATCAGGCAGTGCCTCGACAACCTCCCCGATGGACCCTACTTGGCCGACGACGCCGCCCACGTGCTGCCCCTGAAGAAGAACGTGCTGCGCGACTCGGCCGCCATGATCCAGGATTTCATGCACGTGATCCACGGCCCTCATGTGCCGAAAGGCGAAGTCTACCGGGCTATCGAGGTGCCCAAGGGCGAGATGGGCGTATACATCGTGTCCGACGGCGGCCCCAAGCCACAACGTCTGCGCTTGAGCACGCCGAGCTTCTACCACGGCCAGGCCGTGCCCGCCATGTTCGAGGGTGAGATGCTCTCCGACTCGGTGGGCATCTTCGGCAGTATCGACGTCGTACTTGGAGACTGCGACCGATGACCGACTTCATCTTCCTTCTCATCAAGGCGATCCTGTGGGTGGCGGTCGGCGTGGGCATGGTGCCCTTCATCATCTACTTCGAGCGCAAGTTCGCGGGCTTCTTCCAGAGCCGCATGGGCCCCACCTACGCAGGCCCGTGGGGTGCACTGCAGTCCTTCGGCGACATGGCCAAGTTGCTGAGCAAAGAAGACCTGATCCCCGATTGGGCCGACAAGCCGGTGTTCCGCATCGCTCCGTATATCTTGTTCGTGCCGGCGTTCATCACCATGGCCCTGATCCCCTTCGGGCCGATGGGTGTGGAGATCTTCGGACACACGGTCGATCTGGTCATCGCCGACTTCGACGCCGGCGTCATCATGTTCCTGGCGCTCGGGTCGGTAGCCGTGTACGGCATCGTCTTCGCCGGCTGGGCCTCGAACAACCACTGGTCGCTCCTTGGGAGCCTTCGCTCCGGCGCGCAGATGGTGTCGTATGAGATCAGCATGGGCCTTTCGCTTGTGGGCCTGATCATCCTGTCCGGGTCGCTCAGCTTCGTCGATATCGTCGATGCGCAGGCCGGCAACTTCTGGAACTGGTACTTCATCCCCCAGATAGTGGGCTTCGTCATCTTCTACGTGTCCAGCATCGCGGAATTGAACCGCGCTCCCTTCGACCTCGCCGAGGCGGAGCAGGAACTGGTGGCCGGCCACATGACCGAGTACACCGGCATGCGTTGGGGTCTCTTCATGTTCGGCGAGTACGTCAACATGGTGGTCGTGTCGGCCGTCATCGTGACGCTCTTCTTCGGCGGTTGGCGGGCTCCCATCGAGGCCTTGAACTTCATCCCCGGGTTCATCTGGCTGGTCGGCAAGGTGTTGTTCTTCGTGTTCATGTACATGTGGATCCGCTGGACGCTGCCCCGTTACAGGTATAACCAGCTGATGGACATCGGGTGGAAGCTGTTCCTGCCCCTGGCCATCGCCAACCTGGCCGTGACGGCCCTGATCGTGAGCGTGAACTAAGTCATGGGCCTGAAGAAACTCATCAAGACCGCGACCTTCTACGAGATCATCCAAGGTATGTCAGTCACTGGAGGGTACTTCCTCAAGGACAAAGTGACCGTCGAGTACCCGAAGGAGAAGATCGCCCCCCATCCGCGTTTCCGCGGCATGCACGCCCTGATCACCGACCCGGAGACGGGCCGCCTGAATTGCTGCGCCTGCCGCTTGTGCGAGACGATCTGCCCACCGCAGTGCATCACCATCGAGAGCTCTGAGGGCCCGAACAACGAAAAGAGCATCGACGTGTTCGACATCGACCTCGCCCGCTGCATATTCTGCGGCTTCTGCGAGGAGATCTGTCCCTGCGCGGCCATCGTCATGACCACGGTCTACGAACTGGCCACGTACGACAAGAACGACTTCTTCCTCGACAAGGAGAAGCTGGTGGCCAATCAAGTCAACGCTCGCAAAGAGCTCAACCGGCGCTAGGGAGGGAGCATGGCAGAGAAACTACTCTTCATCGTGTTCGCCGCCTTCGCCGTGGCGGGAGCTCTGGGTGTGATCACCCGCTCCAACGTGGTGCACGGGCTCATCTTGCTCGTGTTCACCTTCATCAACGTGGCCGGCATCTTCCTGTTGACTCAGGCCCACTTCCTGGCCGTGATCCAGATACTGGTGTACGCCGGGGCCATCCTGGTGCTCTTCGCCTTCGTGGTCATGTTCCTGAACCTGCGCGAGTTCCAGCAGGAGGAACAGTTCCACCGAGGGCAGAAGTGGGCGGTGGTCGTGCTCGCTCCGGTCATGCTCGCCGAGATCGTCTTCGTGGTGACGGCCGTCACCTGGTCATCGGTGGGCGACGGCTTCACCCCCGAGGCGATAGCGGCCCAAGGGGGCAACGTGATGGTGTTGGGCGAACAGCTCTTCACCAAGATGCTGCTGCCCTTCGAGATCGCATCCCTGATACTCCTCGTGGGCATGGTGGGAGCCATCCTCCTCGCCGCGAAAGAAGACGGCGAGAGTGTGTGTCTGCGGGAGTGGGACGACGACGACTGTGTGAGTGCATCTCTCGTGGAGCGGGAGGTCTAGCCATGGTGATACCTATCGAGTGGTACCTCGTGCTCTCCGCCTTCCTCTTCGCGATAGGCGCGGCGGGCGTGCTCATGCGTAGGAACCTCTTCATCGTGCTCTTCTCCATCGAGCTCATGATGAACGCCGTGAACATCAACCTCGTCGGCTTCAGCCGCCTCCACGAGAATCTGATCGGACAGAACTTCGTGCTGTTCACCATGACCGTGGCGGCCGCCGAAGCAGCTATCGGCCTGGCCATCGTGACTGCCTTGTACCGGAACCGGAGAACTCTGATGGTCGACATGTTCGACGTCATGAAGGGCTAGGTGTAGACGAGTGGACAACATGAACTACGTCTTGCCCCTCATCCCCGCGCTGCCGCTGGTGGCGTTCTTCATCACCCTCTTCCTCGGGAAGTGGTGGCTGAAGGACTCCGCTCACTGGATCCCGATTCTTGCCATGGCTGGATCGTTCGTGCTTTCGGTGGCCGCGTTCCTGGCTATCCGCGGCGAAGAACACGCCATGGTGGTGGAGCTCTGGCGCTGGATCCCCGTTGGCGATTTCCAGGTGCCCATCGCCTTCCAGCTCGATCAGCTCTCCTCGGTGATGCTGCTGGTGGTCACCGGCGTAGGCACCCTGATCTTCATCTACAGCAAGGGGTACATGCACGGTGACCCCGGCTACTACCGCTTCTTCGCCTACCTCAGCCTCTTCGCCTTCAGCATGCTCATGCTGGTGCTGGGTGCCAACTACCTGCTGCTGTACTTGGGTTGGGAGGCGGTGGGTCTCTGCTCCTACTATCTGATCGGCTTCTACTATCACAAGCCCTCGGCGGCCTCAGCGGGCAAGAAGGCGTTCCTGACCAACCGGGTGGGCGACTTCGGCTTCGGCCTGGGCGTCATGCTCATCTTCGTGACCTTCGGCTCCCTCGACTACCTTCACGTCTTCGAGGCGGTGGAGCACGGAGGGACCAGCGAGGGCATCCTCCTCGCCATCGGTCTCCTGCTGTTCATGGGAGCCATGGGCAAGTCGGCCCAGTTCCCGCTGCACGTGTGGCTTCCCGACGCCATGGAAGGCCCCACGCCCGTCTCCGCACTCATCCACGCCGCCACCATGGTCACGGCCGGCGTGTACATGGTGGCCCGCAGCTCGGTGATCTTCGCCAGCGCCCCCACGGCCATGCTGGTGGTGGGAGCGGTTGGAGCCTTCACTGCCATCTTCGCGGCCAGCATCGGCTTGGTGCAGAACGACATCAAGCGGGTCATGGCCTATTCCACCGTCTCGCAGCTCGGCTACATGTTCATGGCCCTGGGCATCGGCGCCTGGATACCGGCGATCTTCCACCTGGTCACGCACGCCTTCTTCAAGGCTCTGCTCTTCCTCGGCTCCGGCTCCGTGATCCACTCGCTGGGAGGCGAGCAGGACATGCGGAAGATGGGGGGGTTGGCCAGGAAGATCCCCTTCACGTATTGGACGCTCATTGCCGGGGCGTTCGCCCTGGCCGGGGTGTTCCCGTTCGCCGGTTTCTGGTCGAAGGACGAGATACTCGGTATGAATTTCAAGGGCGGCGGCTACATCATATGGGCTGTGGGTCTCATCGCCGCCTTCATCACCGCGTTCTACACGTTCCGCCTTATCTTCATGACCTTCTGGGGCGAGTCACGCATGGACCCCGAGGTCGAGAAGCACGTGCATGAGAGCCCCTGGTCGATGGTGGTGCCGTTGATGGTGTTGGGTGTCCTGTCGGTGGGCGCCGGTGCACTTCTCGGCATCCCGCCGGAAGGCGGTCTGTTCGCCAAGTTCCTCGAACCGGTGTTCGAGCCTGCGAACCAGATCCTGGGCGTTCATCACGAGGCTTTCGCCGCGATCGACGTGATCCTCATGATCGTCTCGTTGGCCGTTGCCCTCTCGGGCGTGGCCCTGGCCTACGTGTTCTACGTGAGACGGCCCGACGACCTGCCACAGAAGGCCGGGGCGATTTCGCAGCCCCTGTACAAGGCTGTTCTCAACAAGTGGTACATCGACGAGATCTACGACGCCACCATCATCCGCCTGACCATCGATGGGTCTCGCTGGTTGTGGCGCGTCGTTGACGCGGGCGTCATCGACGGCGCGGTCAACGGGGTGGCGCGGCTCTGGGATATCGCCGGCCGCATAGTCAGCCCCTTCCAGACCGGGCGAGTGCAGAACTACGCCGTGGTCATGTTCGTCGGCCTGTTCGTGATCGTGACCGCGGTCATAGTCTTTTAGAGGACGCAGAGAGGGAGTGGGACAGTGGAATTCGGTTTCGCCGAACAGATAGGTTTCAGGGCGCTCAGTCTACTGACGTTCCTGCCCTCGCTGGGTGCTCTGATCATGGTGCTGTTCATGAGAGGGCGACCGAGCGCATACAAGGCAACCGCGCTTGTTGCCAGTCTCGCCACGTTCGCGCTCAGCGTCTACATGCTGACGGCGTTCGACTCGAGCACGGCCGCGTTCCAGTTCCAGGAGAACTTCGTCTGGATCGAGAACTTCGGCATCAACTACCACATGGGCGTCGACGGTATCTCGATGCTGATGCTGCTGCTCACCTCGTTCCTCTCGGTGATCGCGATCATCGGCTCGTGGAACTACGTGAAAGACCGGGAACTGGCCTTCTTCGCCAGCCTGCTCATTCTCGAGACCGGCATGATCGGCGTGTTCACCTCCATGGACCTCTTCCTTTTCTACGTGTTCTGGGAAGTCCAGCTGATCCCGATGTACTTCATCATAGGTATATGGGGTGGAGCCCGCCGCATCTACGCGGCCACCAAGTTCTTCCTCTACACCTTCACGGGATCGGTGCTCATGCTGGTCGCCACGCTGGCCGTGGTGTGGTGGTACGGCAAGGAGTCGGGCGCCCTCACCTTCGACATCCTCACCCTGCAGAACGCGGGCTTCCCCTCGAATATCCAGTTCTGGGGCTTCTTGGCCTTCTTCGTCGCCTTCGCGATCAAGGTGCCCATGTTCCCGGTGCACACCTGGCTCCCCGACGCGCACGTGGAAGCTCCCACCGCCGGCTCGGTGATCCTGGCCGGCGTGCTCCTGAAGATGGGCGTGTACGGCATGATCCGCTTCTGCATCGGGTTCTTCCCGGAGGCCACGGTGAACGCCGTGCCCTACATCATGGTGCTCTCGGTGATCGCCATCGTCTACGGGGCCGCCGTCTCGTTGGTGCAGCCCGACATGAAGAAGCTCGTAGCGTACTCTTCGGTGAGCCACATGGGGTTCGTGACCGCGGGACTCTTCACCTTCAACCAGCAGGGCATCGAGGGATCGGTGCTACAGATGGTGAACCACGGCATCCTCACGGGCGCTTTGTTCCAGATGGTGGGCTTCTTCTACGAGCGCACACACACCCGTGAGATCAAGGACTACGGTGGGATGGCCCGGCCGCTGCCTATCGCGGCTGCGTTCTTCAGCCTGTTCGTGCTGGGTTCTTTGGGCCTGCCGGGCCTGAACGGGTTCGTGGGTGAGTTCCTCATCCTGCTCGGCGTGTTCCAGTACATGAAGGTGTTCGCCGTGATCGCCTCTTTGGGCATCATCCTTGGGGCAGGCTACCTGCTCTGGATGTATCAGCGCACCATGTTCGGTGAGCTGACCAACGAGAAGTGGCTAAGCCTCAAAGACCTGAGCGCCCGCGAGGTGCTCACGCTGGTGCCGTTGGCCGCGATGTCGGTGGTCATCGGTGTCTGGCCGGGCCCCTTCTTGGAGATGCTGCACGCGCCCTCCTTGGAGATCATCGCCAAAGTCGAACCGTTCATGGCACAGCAACATTCGTTGGTGCAGATGGCGAGCACGTTCCTCGGAGGCTTCTAGATGACAACGCAGGATCTCATCCCGATCATCCCTGAGCTTATCCTTGTGCTTGCGGCTTGCCTCGTGCTGGTGGTGGAACCCTTCCTCAAGGTCGACAAGACCGCCAACGTTGCCATCGCCCTAACCGCTCTGCTGGCATCGGGCGTAGTGGCCGTAGGACTGGCCGGCCGGGAGCAGGCGGCCTTCACCAACATGATCGTGCTCAACGAGTACGCGATCTTCTTCAAAGTGCTGTTCGCCGCCGCAGGCGCGCTCACCGTCATGATGTCGCCGCGGTACCTCGAGGCGAGCGGCCGCCACATGGGCGAGTACTACGCCCTCCTCCTGTTCGCGGTGGTGGGCATGGATGTGATGGCGGCGTCCCGCGACCTGATCGCCTTCTACGTGGGCCTCGAGCTCATGGCAGTGAGCAGCTATCTCCTTGCCGGGTTCCTGCGCTATCAGGTGCGCTCGAACGAGGCGGCCATGAAGTACTTCCTCACAGGCGCCTTCGCGTCGGCCATCACCCTGTACGGCATCTCGCTGGTGTACGGCATGACCGGTGCGACCAACTACGAGCAGGTGGGAGCGTCGCTGCTCGCGAGCGGTGACAGCTTGGCCGTGGGCCTTGCCACCGCGCTCGTACTCGTGGGCATGGGCTTCAAGGTGTCCGTGGCCCCCTTCCACATGTGGACTCCCGACGTCTACCAGGGCGCCCCCACTCCCGTGGCCGCCTTCTTCTCGGTGGGCCCGAAAGCGGCTGGGTTCTCTGCGATGCTCATGGTGTTCCTGACGGTCTTCGAGGTCTCGAGCCCCACCTGGAGCGTGCTCTTCATCGTGCTGGCCATACTCACCATGTTCGTGGGGAACGCCTTCGCGCTCACCCAGAAGAACGTCAAGAGGATGTTGGCCTACTCGTCCATCGCTCACGTGGGCTATCTGCTCGCCGGTCTCGGAGCGCTCGGACGCTCGGGCACCGATCTCGTCGCCGGGGAGTCCATCCTCTTCTACCTGGCCGCCTATACGTTCATGAACCTCGGCGCCTTCGGTATCCTCGCGTATCTGAAGACGCAACAGCCGGCCACCTTCAAGTACTCGTTGGCCGACTTCGCCGGGCTGGGCCGCAGGTCTCCCTGGGCCGCCGTGCTCATGGGGCTCTTCATGTTCTCGCTCACCGGCATGCCCGGCACTGCCGGCTTCGTTGGCAAGCTCTACCTGTTCTCTTCCGTCGTGAAGGCCGACCTCGCCTGGCTCGCGGTCATCGCGGTGCTCTTCTCGGCGGTCTCCGCCTACTACTACCTGCGCGTGATCGTGTACATGTTCTTCCGCGAACCTGAGGTCGAGTACGCCACAAAGGAGCCCATCAGCGGTCCGCTGGCGGCCTCCCTGGCCCTGAGCGCCGTGGGTGTAGTGGTGATCGGCCTGTTGCCCGCATGGGTGTTGGACGCGGCCCAGTCTTCATTCGGTAACTTCTTCGGGTGAGCCGTCGCCGGCTGTTCTTCGGGTGAACCGGTGCGCCGCTGGGCGGTGCGGAGCGAGACGATGATGAGGGCCCCGGTGACGGGGCCCTTCTTCTTGGCGGCTGGTCCTCAACCGTCCAGTGCTTGGCGCACCCGATCTGCCAATTCAGTCGCCGAGAACGGTTTCTGCAGAAGCCCAGCGCTGCCATCGAGCACGACGTCGGCGACCATGACGCCGCCGGTGTACCCCGACATGTAGAGCACGGGGAGATCGGGCCTGTCGTCGTGCAGCCGCGAGGCGAGATCCGGACCGCTCATGCCCGGTGTCACCACGTCGGATAGAAGGAGCTGCAGGGGGCCTTCGTGCGTCGCCGCCACCTGAAGAGCCTGCTCGCCGTCCGAGGCCTCGAGCACCGTGTATCCGTGCCTGCGGAGGGCCTGGGCCGCGAGCCGGCGAACCTGTTCATGATCTTCCACGACGAGCACCGTCTCGGTGCCCCGCGGTGGTCGAATCTCGTCCGTCGGTTGGGCGGTCGCAATGGGCACGTCTACGCGAGGCAGGTAGACCTTGAACTCGGTACCGTGGCCGGGGTCGCTTTTCACGGAGACATCGCCGCCGTGCTGTCTCACGATACCGTAGACCGTGGCCAAGCCGAGTCCCGTGCCTTGGCCCACCGGCTTGCTCGTGTAGAACGGCTCGAAGACATGCTCCAGCACTTCCGGCGACATGCCGTGGCCGTTATCGGCCAGGGTCAACAGAACGTACGGGCCCGGGGCGACTCTTCGCCCATCGGGTCCGATCCCCTCGGGCCAGTCGCCCGGTCCTTCCCCCAGCACCTCGGTGTCACCGGTCTCAACGGAGATGACACCACCTTGAGGCATCGCGTCCTGCGCGTTGATCGCCAAGTTCAGGAGCACCTGCTCCAGTTGGCCCACGTCGCCCTCCACCGCACCGCTCAGCTCACCAAGACGAAGCTCCAGCAGAACGTCTTCGCGGAGTATGCGACGTAGCATCGCTTCGAAGCCATGTATGACCCCGTTCAGATCGACGGTGCGCGTATCAAGGGCCTGCTTGCGCGCGAAGGCGAGGAGCTGGCGTGTGAGCTCCCGCGCTCGCTTGGCCGCGGCGGCGATCTCCATCACGTCGACGCGCCGGGTATCCTCGGCGGGCGTGTCGGCCAGCAGCATCTCTGCGTAACCCAAGATCGGGGTGAGCATGTTGTTCATGTCGTGGGCCACGCCCCCGGCCAGGCGCCCGATCGCTTCCATCTTGAGCGCTTGGCGCAGTTGGTCTTGCAGGAGTTCCCGTTCCTGTTCAATGCGCTTGCGTTCCGAGATGTCGCGGGCGATGCCCGTGAAGAACACCGCGGAACCGGTGTGCCAGCGCGTCAGGGTGATTTCCATGGGGAATTCCACCCCGTCTGTGCGCACCCCGATCCGTTCCACCGGTCGTTCGGCTGCGAAGGAGGGTTCCTGGCGTGCGGCGCGGCCAAGGGCGGCCAGGTGCATGTCGTGAAATGCCTCCGGTATCACCGTCGTGACCGGTCGCCCGCGCATCTCGTCGAACGTGCGTCCGAACATCCTCGTGGCTGCTTGGTTCCAGAATACGACGCCACCGGAGTCGTCCACCGTGATGATCGCGTCCTCGGCCGCCTCCACGACCGAGCGGAAGTGCTCCTCGCTTTCGCGGAGCGCCTCCTCCATCTGGTGACGATCGGTGACGTCGGTCAGAGCCGCTCGGATCCTGCCTTCGCTCTCTGCCCCAGGAACGAAGGCCAGCCCATCTACGCGGAAGAAGCGCCGGCGCCCGTCGGAGGCGCGTCGTTCCAACTCGCAGCTTCGCCTCGCTCCGGTGGAGACGATCTCATGCCGGAATTCGTGGAAGGCTTTGATCGAGGCGGAGGTGAAGAACGTCTGGAGCGAACTGCCCACGAGCGTGCCGCGGTACACTGAGAGCAGGGCCGCCGCGGTCAGGTTCGCTTCGAGTACCCGTCCCTGGGTGTCGATCGCCAGCAGGCCCGTTGGAGCGAAATCGTATAGGTCGGTGTACTTGTCCAGGGCGGCGTCACGCTCGAGAAGAGCGCGTCGCAGCTCACCGTTCTGCATCTCGAGTTCGACCTGGTGCACCCGTAGTTCGTGGGTGAGAGCACGGAAGTCGGCTTCCGACATCTTGTCGAAGCCCTCGAGTGCTTCGTCGCCGAGAAGCTCCGAGGCTCGTCGTCGGAGTTCTTCCGAATCCCACAGCCAGTCAGCGCCTCCACCGACGCGTCCCTGCTCAGTCATCGATGGCCGCCTCTCCCGCTCCGGTCTGCGCCTCGGGTGCTTCGGCAACAGCCGCATCCACTAGGACGCCGATGATCCCACGCACGTCGCCCGTGCGATCCAGCAGGGGTTCGACCGTCGCCCGGTAGGTGAGCACACGCCCGCCGACGCGTACGCTTACTGTCGCCGCCGCCAAGGTCGCGGTCTCGAGGACCGTCTGTTTGAGCTGGGTCAACGGGAGTGCATTCTTCTTGCCGAGGAGTTCCGCGTCCGTGGCGCCGAGCAGACGTTCGGTCGAGAAGCCCGACCACGGGTGAGTGGCCCACAGATAGCGAAGATCGATGTCCTGCGCGAACGCCGTTACCCCCGAATCGCGAAGGGCGTGGCGGATGCTCTCCTCGCTCACGACATCCTCGAGACCCGGGGCTCGGAAGCCGGTGACGTCCGAGAAGGTGAGCACCGTTCCATCGATCAAGTTCTCCATCGTGCGGTACGGCATGATGCGGGCGTTGTATCGGCGCCCAGCCTTTGTCTCCAGCCGCAACTCGCGTGTCTCGAGGGTCTCCAGCGACCTTTCGGCATTGGCGATGAGTTCGCCGGTGTCGTAGAGCAGATTCGAGACTATGTCCGTAAGGGGGCGCCCGACATCGGTCGGGATCAGGTTGAAGATGGACGTGGCCTGGGGGGTGAATCTCCTCACGTTGAACGCGAGATCCAGGAAGAGCGTGGCGATCTGCGTACTGTTGAGGAGGTTGCGCATATCGTTGCTGGCCTGCGAGAGCTCGTCGTTCTTCGCCTGCAGCTCCGCGTTCAGCGTGAGCAGTTCCTCGTTGAGTGACTGCAGTTCCTCCTTGGAGGTCGTCAGTTCCTCGTTCGTGGACTGAAGCTCTTCGTTCATCGACTGAAGCTCCTCGTTCGCCGACTTGAGCTCCTCCTGAGATGCCTCCATGACTTCGACGGTCGTCTGCAGCTGCTGTTGGGCAGAGGAGAGTTGGCTCTCGAGTTCGGCCACAGCGAGCGGGTCGCCGCCGGCCTCCCCGGATCGGGCGGTCTTGGCTTTCGTGGCCGCTCTCACGTAGGAGGGGGAGGCGTCTTCGAAGACCACGAGAAAGAGGCCGCTCAAGGCGGCGGGCTCGTGAAGCGGCCTCACCGTGAGGTGGACCACGTGGGATTTCCCGTTCGTCTTGACGCTGAGCCCGCGTACGGTGGTTTCTTTGTCGTCGGTCGAGGCCCGGCGCAAAGCCATGCCCAGATCCGTGCGAAGTCCTTCGCGCGCCATGGCGAGGATGTTCAAGTTGGCCTTGCCCACGGCGGGCTCCAAGTACATACCGGTTCGCCGGGTGGAGAAGAGGATGTCGCCCCTGTCGTTCACCAGCACCGCCGGGGGGGCGACCGTCTCGGCCACGAGCTGCTGAGCGATCACGGGGAGGTTCATCTCTGTGCGCGGCCTCCTGTCCATCATGTGATCAGCGGCGACCAATGCCCTCGGCGCCATCGGCGCAGAGATCATTTGGAGGTTCTCCAGGGGCGTCATGGACTCCTTGCGAATGAAGATCTTCCACTTGTTGTCTGCCGTTGTGAAGAGGTCCTTGAACCCGCCCACACTCTCCGCCGACCCGAGGAACAGGACTCCGCCGGGAGACAGGGCGTAGTGGAACAGCGGGAGCAGCCTCTTCTGCAGCTCCGGGGTCAGATAGATGAGCAGGTTCCGGCAACTCAGGATATCAAGCCGGGTGAATGGAGGGTCCATGATCAGGTTCTGCACGGCGAAGATCACGAGTTCCCTGATCTCCGACTTGATCCGGTAGCCGGCGGCGTCCTTGGCGAAGAAACGGAGGAGGCGCTCGGGGGACACGTCTGCGGTGATGTTGGCGGGATAGAGCCCGGTGCGTGCCGCGTCGACGGCCTCCTTGTCGATGTCGGTGGCATACACCTGCACCTTCACCGGGGGGCGGGGCAGGGTTTCCTGTGCCTCCCGGATGAGCATCGCTATCGAGTACGCCTCTTCTCCCGTGGAGCAGCCGGGCACCCACACGCGCAGCGTCCCAGACTGCCGTCGGCCGTCAAGCAGCGCGGGAAGGAGCCCTTCCTTGAGTGAGTCGAACGCCTCGGGGTCCCGGAAGAAGCTTGTGACTCCGATCAGTAGTTCTTTGAACAGCAGTTCTGTCTCGTGTGGGTTCTCCTGGAGGTAGCGCACGTACGCTGTGATGCTGGTGATCTGGTGGACGCTCATCCGTCGGTCGATACGTCGCTGCACCGTGTTGTGTTTGTAAAGGGAAAGGTCGTGCCCGGTCTGTGCGCGCAGCAGCGCGAAGATCTTCTGCAGAGAGTTCGAGGCCGTGGTATCGACCGGAGGCTCCTCCCGGATCGCTTTGGAGTAGTGGCTGGTGAAGGCGATCAGGTCCGCCGGAAGTTGTTCCGCAGGGGCCGCGAAGTCGACGAGACCCGTGTCGATAGCCGACCTCGGCATGCTGTCGAACTGAGCTGAGTCGATGTCCTGCGCCATGGCCATGCCAAGACGCTCCTTCACCGCCTTCAACCCCAGAGTGCCGTCCGTGCCCATGCCGGAGAGGATCACGCAGATGGCCCGTTCCCGCTGGTCGTCGGCCAGATGGCGGAAGAAGAAATCGATGGGCATGCGCAAGCCGCGGGGTCTGCCCGGCTCGAGGAGTTGGAGCGTGCCGTGGAGGATAGACATGTCGTGGTTCGGGGGGATCACGTACACGTGGTTCGCCAGCACCTTCATCCCGTCTTCGGCCTGGCTCACCTGCATCTCCGTCATGCGCTGTAGCAACTCGGGCATCATGCCCTTGTGATCGGGATCGAGGTGGGGCACGATCGCGAAGGCCAGCCCCGAATCGGCCGGTAGGTTGCGAAAGAAGCGATCGAATGCGTCCAGGGAACCGGCAGAGCCGCCCATACCGACTATGAAAAGGGGTTCGTGTTCACCCTCGGCCGCGAGGATGGGGTGGGAAGACTCCACTTCCCCTTCGCTCCCCATGGGGGGGTCCTGGCCGGTCCGTCGTTCTGTGGTCACGCTCTACCGTCCCCCCCGTACGCGTGGATCCGTGGATCGCCGCATGATGCGGGATGCTCCGAGTGGCGTCCGCTCAGAAGGCGGCCGCATCGGCGTTTGAGGTCGAACTGCACACAGAGTATATTCCGGAATTCGCCGGAACAAACATGTGCCCCACGCAGGAGGATTTCCGGCGAGAGCCGCCGCGAGAATGGGCGGCGGAAGGACTCCTGGCTCAGCCCTGCTGTGTCTGCTCTCGGAGCTTGGCGACAGGACGGAACAGGGGGGCGATCAACCTCTCTCCCACGAGCAACATCAGCACCATCCCGGCGAGAAGTCCGGCCTTCCGCGCGGGCGGCATCGGATCCCAGTGATAGCTCAGTCGTTCCCGGACGATGGCGCGCACCGGTATGCGATCGGGCAGGCTGGCGAACCAGCCCTTTCCTTCGTCCGAGACGAAGGCCGTCGACGGGTCCTCAAGGAGCGACGTCACCTGTTTCCCGGGGTAGTCCACCCAGACATGGTCGAAGGAGTAGCGGAAGGTGTAGGGGAGCCCCTTGGCCTGGAGGATACTCGCGGTGAGTACCGCTTCGGCCTGGCAGTCGCCCGCCTTGTCGCGGAGCACCTCTTCGACCGTGGGGAAGTACCAAGGTACTCCGTACAGCTTCCACGCCGATTCGTAGCGCACCTGGCTCTGGGAGTAGGCCTCCACCGCGGAGGCGTCGTCGGGAAGGGATGGCGCTATCTCGCCCACCGCGGACTCGCTCACCGGCGGATCGATCAGCCGGCGTATCGAATTGAGGAGCACGCGGGGGTCGGGATAGAGAAGGAAGCCTATCCAGACGAGCATGGCCGCCAACATAAGCAGACGCCGACCCACGGGCACGCGGTCGATGAACGCCGGCCGTCGGGCGGGTGGATGTTGGTGAGGGGTCCTGACCATAGGGCATTGTACCCGCCGACTCTGGGGGTGACCACCGTCAGGTGAGTCGCCCGGTCCCCGTCGCCGAAGCGACGCCGACCGCCGCCCGGGCCGGTCACCCGTCGGAAGCTTCCGCGGCCGCCGCTCGAGCCCCCTTCAGGTTCATACCACTACGGCTCTGCCGCCTCTTCGAGGATCGCCGCCACCGTCGAACTCAGGGCGCCCGCCCGGGCGTCCGCCCCGGGCGTCGAAGGTGGCTACCTGTGTGCCGCCGAAGAAGAGGTCGGTCACCGGCCAGCGGTGTACCGCCCGACCACGTGCCTCGAGCGCGCACGCGACGGCCTCGGGTGTACCGCCCTCGAGGTGGATCGTGCCCTGGTGGTGATGCAGCCGAGGCCGATCGACGGCAGCCTGGGCCGGCATGCGAAGGTCGATCATGTTGACCAAAACCTGCACGATCGCCGAGCGAAGACGCTCGCTGCCCGCGCTGCCGATCGCAAGCAGGCTGGGTGTGTGGTTCTCTGAGCGGGTGTCGAGCGAGTACACGATCGTGGGCGACATCATCGAGGTGAGCCGTTCCCCGGGTGGCACCTTGAAGAAGCCGAGTGGATTGAGGTCTTCCTCACCCATCATGTTGTTCATGTAGAAGCCGGCTCCGTCTACTATCACCCCCGACCCCGATCCACACGAGGACGTCACGGACACTGCACGCCCCTCCTCGTCGATGGCACACACGTGGGTGGTGTTGCCGGGGGAGGCGGGGGGTGGTGGTGCGGAGGAGAGGCCCCCGGGGCTGGGCGGGGCCGGGTTCCCCGGCGCTCGAGCAGCCTCGGCTGCCTCGGCGGGAGCAGGAGGTGCGCCCGGGGGAGCGGTGAGGTGGTGGCGCACTTCGTCGGTGGCCACCATGGCCCCGACGATGGCCTCAGCGAGTTCATCGGCGTCCATGCGGGCGAGGTCTCGCGCGTCGAGAAGGCTCAGAGTGTGAGCGATCAGCGTGCCGCCCGAACTCGGGGGCGGGTTCGTGAGCACTCCGTAGCCGTGGTATGCCACGGACACCGGCTCGCGCACCTCCACTCGGTACTCGGCGAGGTCGGCCTGTGTGATGAGGCCGCCCCGCGCCTCGAAGAACTCGGCGATGTGGCGTGAGTAGCGACCCGTCGCGAACGTGGCCACCCCCTCGCGAGCGAGCGCGTCGAGCGCTTCGGCAAGATCGGGAAAGCGGAGCCGCCGGCCGCTGCCCAGGAGGCGACCTCCTGGGGCGAACAGAGCGCCGGCGCCGTCATCTGAGGTCAGGATGCCCTTGAGGATCTCGTGGAGGTAGTCCTGCTGCTCCACCAGTACGGCGCCCTCACGGGCGAGCCGGATCGCCGGGGCGAGCACCTCGGCGAACGGGAGGCGGCCGTGACGTTCGTGCAGAGTAGCCAGACCCCAGGGCATGCCGGGTGTAGCGCACGAGGAGGGCCCCACATTGAACACCTGCACCGCCGACCGGAAGGGCACCTCGTAGGGGTAGAGATGCGAACGGGAGTCGCGGTCGGCTGGCGTGCGCCCGAGCCCGGGAGCCGCGACGAAGAAGTCGAGGAGTTCGGCGCGTCCGTCCGGTTCGCGCACGAGGGCGAAGCCGCCTGCGCCGAGTCCGGTGAGGCTGGCCTCGGCACACAACGAGGCGGCCACGGCGGCCACGGCCGCGTCGGCCGCGTTGCCTCCTGCTCGAAGCACTTCGGCCCCCGCCCGCACGGTGTCGGGGTGACCGCCCGCCACCACGCCTCGGGTGACCGGGTTCATCGGTCGGCCGGGGGTCTCCCTCCCCGGCGGAGTACGGCGCCGAGCATGTCGGCGAGGATGCGCAGATCCTGCAGTGGCACGTTCGCCGCACCCACCCGCTCGTACAGCACCTTCAGCTTGGCAGGGAACTCCTCGTCTTCCGCCCAGAGCGCGAACACCACGGGCACCTTGGGGAGCGGGAAGAACGTGAGGGAGGCGTCGGCGATCCCGCCTGGTGTGCCGCCCATCTGCGCGCCCGCGGCCAGGAACCCTGCGGTATCGGTGGCGAAAAGGCGCGCGAGCGGCTCTTCGACCTCACGGGTGATGGTGTCGGCGTAGAAGAGACCGTCTGGGAGTTCGCGGTAGCTCACCCAGTTCTCGGCGATCGGGCGGCTGGTGGCCGTGGCCAGATAGTGCAGGGCGATCAGCCGCCACGGGAAGGTCTGGAGGAGTGGGTGGTCCGCCTCGAAGTCGAGCGCGGGCCACGTGATGCGTGCCAGGTGGCCGAGGGCCTCCAGCTCCAGAGTACCGGTGTGTTCGCCGCCGGCAGGGTCGCTGTCGCCAGGGTCGCCGCCGGCAAGATTCGTGCCGCCGCCAAGACTCGTGCCGCCGGCACGTCCGGCGCCGCGGGCGCCGCTCTCTGTGTCTGCGGCGTCACTCGCTGTGTCGACGGCGGGGGTCCACCGGGCTCCGCAGCGTGCGGCAGTCCCAGCCGGGTCGAGTGCACGCACCGCGTCCTGGGCGGCCTCGTAGGCCTCTCGGTGTTTGTCTTCGTTCGTGGCTGCCACGCGCACACTCTAACATGGCGCCACGCGGGGGCGGGTGCGGGGCGGAGGCTGCGGAACCAGGAGCACGACCACGTGGCCGTGGGGCTGTGCCCGGCCCTGTCGCTGGGCTAGAATGGAGCGGGCCCGAGGTATCCCACCGCGTGGGGTCGGGCGGGCCGACAATCGCCCAGTCTCGAGGAGGAGATCGCATGATCTACGAAGCCGAATGGGTCCTTCCGATCACCTCTCCGGCAATACGGCAGGGCGCGGTGGTTGTGGATCAAGGATCCGTCGTCGACTTCGGTCCCGCGGCGGAGATGCGCAAGCGCCACCCCGAGCGTGAGGTGACGGGTTTCCACCACGCGATCCTGCTGCCCGGCTTTGTGAACACCCACGTGCATCTCGACTACTCCGTGTTCCGCGGACTGTTCGATGACTGCGACTTCGGCGATTGGATGCTTCGCTTCATGGTGGCGAAGCGGCGGCTCGAATCAACCGACTACGCGGCTTCCGCTCTGCTCGGTGCGAGCGAGTGCGTGAGTTCCGGCATAACCTCCATCGGTGACACGATCTTCGACGGCGAGGCCACCATGCGCGCGGCCAACCGGTTCGGTCTGCGGATCCATGCCTTCGTCGAGGCGTTCGGCATGGACGACACGAAGATCTCTCGAGTGCTGGGGCAGACCGCCGACCGCGTGACCCGTGCGCGCGAGATCGCCGGTCCGTTGGCGCGTGTGGGGGTGTCTCCTCATGCGCCCTACACGGTCTCGGGGCCGCTCTACCGGGCGCTCACGGAGTTCGCGAAGGCTGAGCACCTGAAGATCGCGACGCACGTGGCCGAATCGCGGGCCGAGGTCACGTTCGTGCGCAACGGATCGGGCGTGTTGGCCCACGACTTTCGCGAGATGGTCGGCTGGGACGACATCACCGTCAATCCCACCGGCGCGAGCCCCATAAAGTACCTGGAACAGTGGGACGCATTCGAAGGCGACGTGATCGCTATCCACTGCGTGCAGGCTTCACAGGCCGACATCGAGGTGCTGAAGCGCTACGACGTCGCCGTGGCGCACTGCCCGAAATCCAACGCCAAGTTGGGGTGCGGCATAGCTCCGGTCGGGGCCATGTTGGCCGAAGGGGTGCGCGTTGGGTTGGGCACCGACAGCCTGGCCTCGAACAACATACTCGACATGTTCGATGAGATGCGCATGACCATATTCCTGCAGCGGGCCAGTCTGCAGTCGGCGGTCTGCATCGGGGCACAGCAGGTGCTCGAGATGGCCACGATAGGCGGCGCTCGCGTGCTGGGGAGTCACGACCTGGTGGGAAGCATCGAAGTGGGCAAGCGGGCCGACCTCATCGCGGTGGATATGGAACACAGCCACTTCGCGCCCATCGACGACCCGGTCTCCGCGCTCGTCTACGGGGCGAACCAGGAGGATGTCTTCTTCGCGGTCATCGACGGCAAGGTGGTCTACGACCGCAAGACGTTCGTCACCGTGGACTCCGAGCGCATCTCTCACGAGGCCGACCTGGTGCGCGGGAAGCTGCGGGGCTGAGGCTCGGCCCCACGGGGGCTGACAGTCCGGCTCTGATTGAGGCATAATCGATGGCGGCTCCAGTCCTAGGCGGGGCGTGTCACACTACTGACGGGAGAACGGATCCGTGCTGCTTGACAGGAAGCGAATCAACCGCTGGGCCAAGTGGGTGTCGCTCGGTCTCGCTATCGTCTTCGGGCTGAGCTTCGTCTTCATGGGGGTGGGCAGCGGGCTGAACGTCGACTGGTCCAGCCTGTGGGATGCCTTCGGCTCCACCTCGGCCGCCCCCCAGAACCCGGATTCCAGTGTGGCCGAATACGAGCAGGCGCTTGCCGCGGATCCGAACGATCTCGACGCGCTCCTCGGCATCGCCACTGAATACGAGTCGCTCGGACAGCCCCTACAGGCCGCGCCGTACCTCGAGAGGGCTACACAGCTGAAGCCCGACGATCGTGAGCTTCTCATGCGTCTGGGCGAGATCTACCTGCTTCCAGACTCGCTCGACTACACGGCGGCCGTGCGGGTGTTCAACGCGGCTACCCTGCTCGATTCGAACGACGCCACAGGGTTTCTGCGGCTCGGCGTGGCCGAGCGCGGTGCCGGCAATCTCAGCGCCGCCATCCTGGCGTGGAACCGATATCTGGCGCTGGATCCCGAGGGCGACCTCGCCGAGACCGTGCGGGCCGAACTCGAAGCGATGTCTCCCACGGTCACGACCTTGGGATCCACGGATACCACGGTGCCCGCCGGCCAGGGCGACTCCACAACCACGACCGCCCAGTAGTCGGCTCTCATTGTGCGGGCGGTTATTAGGCCGCCGCACGTCATATCCGGGTGCGTCGTATCTGGATACGCCCACGAGAAGGCCATGAACGTGCGGGCAGCGTGCATGGGAGGGCCGGGGATGGTAAGCTCATTCTTCTAGGATGAAGGTACTTATCAACAACACCCTGACGCAGGACGCGTTCGTCATCGAAGTCGATGGCGAAGTCGACGTCTACACGGCGCCGCGCCTCAAAGAGGCGCTCAGCGAGGGCCTTGAACTGCGGCACCGCACCCTCGTGGTGGACCTGACGAAAGTGGACTTCCTGGATTCCACGGCGCTTGGTGTGCTCGTAGGTGCGCAGCGTACGGCACGGGAAGACGGCGCCGAGGTGCACCTGGTCGTGGGCTCGCCCTACATAGAGAAGATGTTCAAGATCACCGGCTTCGACACGCTCTTCTTGATCCACAAGTCGGTGGACGGAGCGCTGGGAGCCACCTGATCACCTCCTCGAACGAGGACGGCGCACCGGGTCTCACCCGTTGATCGTCGTCTGTCAGCGGTCTGTTCGCTGTCTCGGGGTCTGAACCCAACCTCTCCGTGTTCGCCTCCTTCTTCCCTCTGAAGCGATGCCTAAGACATAGGGCTGATTGAACTCCAGGCGCGCCGTCTGTATCGTACCCGTCGCCCCGAGGTCCTTGGGGAAGTGAAACGCCTGCGTTCCGCATCGAACTATTCGAGCACCGTCGAGTCTGGAGTTTTCGAAACGTGCGATTGATAATCAGCGAGAAGAACGACGTCGCCTCCAAGATAGCGAGCATCCTCGCCGTGGGGGCGATCAAGACCGAGAGCTTTCTCAAGGTGCCGTACTACTTCTTCACGGATTCCTCCGGGCGCGACAACGCTGCCATCGGCCTGAAAGGGCACGTGCTGCAGGTGGAATTCCCGCCGGAGTACGCTGATTGGCGCAAGGTGGACCCGTCCGCCCTCATCGACGCTCCGCTGGTGAAGGGTGAGACGGCCAAATCGGTCGTGCGCGCCGTCAAGAAACTTGCTGCGCAGGCCGACGGCTTGGTCATCGCCACGGACTTCGACCGCGAGGGCGAATTGATCGGCATGGAAGCGCGGGACATCGCGGTGGCCGAGAACGACACGTTGATCCGTCATCTGAGGCGCGCCCGTTTCTCGTCACTCACCCCTGCCGAGATCACTCAGGCATTCGACTCTCTGGAATACCTGTCGGAGCCGCTGGCATGGGCCGGCGAGGCCCGGCAGGACATCGATCTCATATGGGGCGCCACACTCACGCGCTTCGTGAGCCTGGCCACGAGCCGTCTAGGCAACCAGTTCCTCAGCGTGGGTCGAGTACAGAGTCCCACGCTTGCTCTCGTGGTGGGCCGCGAGAAGGAACGCCGGGCGTTCGTCCCGGTGCCCTACTGGGTCATCACCGCCGACTTGAGATCCGACGGGCAACTCTTCAGTGCCACGCACAAGGAAGAGCGGTTCCTCGACGAAACTCGTGCGAAGACGGTCTTCGAGAAGCTGCGGGGCCCGGGGCGGGTCACCGAGGTGAAGCGCACCACGAAGAAGGTCCCCCGGCCCGCTCCGTTCAGCACGACATCGTTCATCAGCGCCGCCACCAGCCTCGGCATGGGCGCCTCGGCGGCAATGCGGGTCGCCGAAAGCCTCTATATGGGCGGATACATCAGCTATCCGCGTACCGACAACACCGTATACCCGGCCACCCTCGATCTGCGCGAGATACTTCAGGCGTTCACGAAGACCGAGTTCGGCGCCGACGCGCGGGCCCTGCTCGCCCGCGAGAAGCTCTCACCGAGCCGGGGCAACAAGAAGACCACCGACCACCCCCCCATATACCCCACGGATACTCCTCCTCAGAAGGGCACTTTAGATGACAGAGCGAAGAAGATCTACGAACTCGTCGTGAGACGTTTCTTCGCTACTCTGGCCGACGACGCCGTCTCCGAGTCGAACCGCATCGATCTCGAGATCGATGCCGAGCCCTTCTACGTGAGGGGCTCGCGTATCCTGAGCCCGGGATGGCTGGCCTTCTACCCGTACTCGCGTCAGAAGGACACCGAACTGCCGGCGTTGACTGAGGGTCAGTCGGTGGACCTGCTCGAGAAGTACCTGGAGGGCAAAGAGACCCAGCCGCCGTCACGGTATGGTCAGGGTACGCTGATCGAACTCATGGAGAAGAACAACCTCGGCACGAAGGCCACGAGACACAACATCATCCAGAACCTCTACGATCGGGGCTACATCCACGGCAACCCTGTGGAACCCACCGAGACCGGCGTGAAGATGGCCGAGGCTCTTCTTGAGTACGCTCCGCTCATCGCTTCGCCGGAGATGACGGCGCAGCTCGAGCTCGACATGGACGCGATCGCCGACGAGGAACGAACCAAGAGCGAGGTGGTCACTCACTCGCGCGATCTGCTGCGGGAAGCCTACGCCCTTCTAGAGAAGAACAAGGCCGCGGTGGCCGCAAAGATCTTCGAAGGCATCACCGATGACCGCATCCTGGGTGATTGTCCCAAGTGTGGCACCCACAAGGTGCGCGTGATCCGCTCGAAGGCCACGCGGAAGCGTTTCGTGGGGTGCGAAGGCTATCCCGAATGCGACCAGACGTACCCCTTGCCTCAGAGGGGCGACATCATCGCCACCGACGAGACGTGTCCTTCGTGTGGCACCCCGCGTATCAAGATACTGGGCGGCAAACGGCCCTGGGTGTTGTGCCTCGATCCTGAGTGCCCCACCAAGGCGGAGTATCGAGAGAAGAGGGCGGCCCGAGAGGCTGCGAAAGAGGCGACGGCCGCCGCGAAACCTCCCAGCGCCACGAAGAAGAAGGCGGCTCCAAAGAAGGCAGCTCCGAAGAAGGCCGCTCCAAAGAAGGCGGCGCCCAAGAAGGCGGCGCCCAAGAAGGCGGCAACGAAGAAAGCTGCTCCGAAGAAGGCAACGAGCGAAGCGACCGCCGTGGCGGCATCGTCGGGGCCGGCCGAGAACGAGTAATCCCACCCACGTGCGTGCGGGGAACATCTAGGGCGCGCCGACCGTCGAACGATCTAGTCATTGCGTCCTGGGCTAGCGAGATGCGCTCCCACGAGGCGTGCGATCAGGAGGTTGCGACATGAAACACACACACCGGCCCGCTGGGACCGCTCTATTCACCGCAGTGGCGTTTGCGATGCTGGCTCTGTTGATGCTGGCGTCGCCTGCGGCCGCGGCGGAGACCGAGGTGGTCACCCTCGGTGGCGACCTGACCAGCTCTCAGCGTCAGGAGATGCTCGACCTGTTCGGCGTGAACGAAGACGACATCACCGTGCTCCAGGTGACCATCGACGAGGAGCGCAGCTACTTGCAGGGCCTGGTGCCCGACTCCAAGATAGGGTCGCGATCCATCTCGAGCGTCTACGTGCGGCTGAAGGATGACGGGTCAGGCATCGCCGTACAGACCAAGAACATCACCTACGTCACCGAGCAGACGTACGCGAACGCTCTTGTGACCGCCGGCATCTCCGATGCCGATGTCTTCGCCGCGGCGCCTTTCGGCGTTTCCGGTACGGCTGCCCTCACCGGGGTATTCAAGGCCTTCGAGGAGGCCACGGGCGAACCGATACCTGAAGCAGCCAAGGAAGCGGCTACCGAAGAACTCGTCGACACGGCCGACATCGGTGAGGAGGTCGGTGACCCCGACGCGATCGCCGAACTGGTGAAGCGGGCGAAGGAAGAGATCGTCAGTCGCGGCCTCGACGATGAGACCGCTATCCGCGAAGTGCTCGTCCGCATCGCTCTGGAACTCAACATCAATCTGAACGACCAGCAGATCGATCGACTCGCGAAGGTACTGGCCGACATCCAGAAGCTCGATCTCGATCTGGGCAAGATCCAGGGTCAACTCAAGGACTTCCAGGACCGCATCGGCATCTCAAACGAAGAAGCCGCGGGTATCTGGGGGAGCATCAAGTCGCTGTTCCAGCGGGTCTGGGAAGCCATCTTTGGTTGATCCGCAACAGGGGGGTGACCCTGGGTGCCGGCCAACCCGGTCGTGGACCCCACCCCCCGACGACGCCACCCTCGATGAGAACGCCCTCGCAGGCATGGGCAGCGGTGCCCGTGGTGTCTTCATCACGTTCGAGGGGCTCGACGGCTCGGGGAAGAGCACCCAGATGGAACTGCTGGCCGACGCCCTGCGGGACCGCGGCCACGACGTGATCACCACCCGCGAGCCCGGCGGCACCGGGCTCGGGGAGGCCGTGAGGACCATCCTGCTCGATCCGGCACAGCATGGCATGACATCCCGGGCGGAGGCCCTGCTCTACAGCGCCGCCCGCGCCCAACTCGTGGAGACGGTGATCAAGCCGGCGCTCGACGAGGGTCGCATCGTCTTGTGCGACCGTTACCTCGATTCGTCGCTGGCCTACCAGGCGTATGGTCGAGGGCTGCAGGTGGAAGACGTGCTCACCCTGAACATCTGGGCCACCGAGTGTCTCTTCCCCGACCTCACTCTGGTCTTGGTGGTCGATGAGCAACAGCGCGCGGGTCGTGTCGCCGGCGTTTCCGACCGGCTGGAGTCGGAGGAGACCTCGTTCTTCGAGCGCGCCGCCGAGGGCTACCGACGCCTCGCGTCGGACCACCGTCACCGCATCCGCCTGATCGACTCGGCGGGTTCCATCGACGATGTGCAAGGGCGCCTCCGCGCGGTGGTCGAAGAGGATCTGGGGCTTCTTCCGGTCCAGTAGCCCTCGGCGGTCCAGCACCCCCTGCTACACTGTGAGGCGTGCCGCTCTTCGCCGACATCCTCGGGCAGGAACTCGCCCTCACCGTGCTCAGGCAGGCGCTCGCGACGGGCGCCTCGCACGCGTATCTGCTGACGGGCCCGGATGGAGTAGGCAAGAGTGAAGCCGCCATCGCCTTCGCCGGTGGGCTGATTTGCGCCAAAGGTGGCTGCGCGGCGTGCGACACCTGCCGGCGTGTCAGGCTCGGCCTGCATCCCGACGTCGAGATCGTGAGCGCGGAAGGCGCCTTCATCACCATCGAGCAGATCAGGGCCATCAACAAGGACGTGGTCCTGCGGCCTTTCGAAGCTCGGGCTCGTGTCTACGTGTTACTCGACGCCGAGGACATGAATCGCGAGGCGGCCAACGCGTTCCTCAAGACACTCGAGGAGCCGCCCGGTCACTCCCACTTCATCCTGGTGTCTGCTTCGCCTGAGCTGCTGCCGCCCACCATCGTCAGCCGCTGCCAGAAAGTACCGTTCCAGCGGGTGGCGACATCCTTGCTGGCCGACCATCTGCGGAGCGTCCATGGGTGCAGCGACGTGGAGGCTGTGGCCTATGCCCGGGTGGCTCAGGGTCGGCTGGCCTACGCGCGAGAACTGGCCACCGACGCCGGTACTCGCGCTCATCGTGAGCGCCTCTTGGGTTGGGCGCGGACTGCCGCGACTACCGGGCCGCTCGACGCTCAGAATATGCTCGAGGAGATCCTCGCCTCGGTAGAGGGCCGCGCCGACGCTCGAGCCGCGGTTCTGGAGGCGGAGAAGGCCGACCGGCTTCAGTGGGCGGGCGACGCCCGCACGAGGTCGAGACTCGAGAAGCAACACGAGCAGAGGGTGAAACGGGAGCGGCGTCGTGCGGTCACCGGGGGCATGGAGGAGGTGCTCGGCACCTTCTCCCACTGGTACCGCGATCTGGTGGCATCCGCAGTGGGTGCAGAGGACGCGGTGCTGAACTACGACTTCCTGTTCGAGTTGCGCGGTCAGTCGTTCCCGGGCATGGTGGATCGCTACTTGGATGCCGTGTCGGCCGTGGGAAGGACCAGCGAGCGATTCAGATATAATGTCGATGCGCGTTGCGCACTCGAAGAGATGCTCTTCTCCATCAGGGAGGCCTTCCAATAATGGCCGACGTAGTCGGTATCGTGTTTCAGAATGGTGGCAAGGTCTACTATTTCGACCCGGCCTCCACCGAACTCGCCCGCGGGGAGCAGGTGGTGGTGCAGACCATGCGCGGCACCGAGATCGGCGAGGTGGTCGATCCACCTCACGAGATCCCCGACGGAGACCTTCCGGCGCCTCTCAAGCGCGTCGTACGGAAGGCGTCGCCCGACGATCTCGAGGCGGTCGTGGCGAACCGCACTCTGCGCGAAGAAGCGATGAGGGCCTGTCGCAAGATGATCGCCGAGCACAACCTCAACATGAAGTTGGTCGACGCCGAGATCACGTTCGGAGGGGGCAAGGTCACCTTCAGCTTCTACTCGGAAGAACGGGTGGACTTCCGTGCCCTCGTCTCCGACTTGGCCAAGGTGCTCAAGATGCGCATCGAACTCAGACAGATCGGTGCGCGCGAGGAAGCCCGCATCATCGGGGGCCTTGGCCCCTGCGGCCGTCACCTCTGCTGCGCGACCTTCCAGGGCGACCAGGACCCGGTCTCCATCCGCATGGCCAAGGAGCAGGGCCTACCCCTCAACCCCATGAAGATCTCGGGCCTGTGCGGTCGCCTGATGTGCTGCCTCAAGTACGAGCACGAGCAGTACGTGTCGTTCCGCCGGGAAGCTCCCAACCGGGGCACGCGAGTGCTCACCGACTGCGGCGAGGGCACGGTCGTGGGTTTCCAGGTCACCCGAGAATCCCTTACCGTGCGCCTTGATGAGGGCGGCACGTTCGACGCGCCCATCTCGCGCTGCGCCTGCGGCGGGCAGCCCTGCGCCGCGCCCCGGGAAGGTGAGGAGGACATCCCGATCGGGACGGCTCTTCCCACGCAGCAGCAAGCCTATCCAGCGGATTCGGGCATGGGTGAGGTGGGGATCTCTCCGCTCGGCCCCGGCCGTGCTCCCGTGGAACCTGGCACCGGGGGCGAGAGCAGCGGGGAGCCCGCCGCCACCAGCACCGCGGCCCCACCCTCTGGCGGGAGCGCGTCACCCGCAGCCACCCAGGATGGCGATAAGGCCGCCGCCGAGTCTGGCGACGGTGACAGTTCTCGGCGCCGGGGCGGCAGGTCCCGCGGGCGGCGGCGGGGATCGCGCTCGGGCGCGGCCCCGGCCGGCAAGTCGGGGGGCGCGTCAAGCGAATCCGGCGGGGGCTCGACTCCCGCTGTCCAGGACAAGGGCCAAACAGGCGCCGCGGGTTCCGGCGACGCCGCATCAGGGAAGCAGTCGTCCGGCTCCGGCCGCTCGAGGCGCCGCAGTCGAGGGCCGCGGAAGCCCTCAGGCGGAACGGGTCCCAAGGAGGGCTAGCTCTGGGGCTCCCGAAGTCGCTGATGTTCGCGATCGCACTCGTCGCCGGCGCGCTGCTCGCACCGACGGCCGCGTTCGCTACCACCGACTACGCGTCGCAGACCGGCAGACCATGCGCCTACTGCCACGTGACCATCGGGGGCGAGCTTACCGCTGAGGGCGCGGCGTTCCGAGCGGCCGGATTCGTGTTGCCTGCGGAGGGCGACGGCGCGACTCCGGGCCCCGACGATGGATCGTCCTCCGGCGGCACCACGGTGAGCACCGACGCCGGTAACGGAGGCACCTCGGGCGGTTCGAGTGGGTCTGCGGGCGAGGGTGGTTCGGGCGAGGGTGGTTCGGGCGGCCCGTTCATCCAGCTGCCCGACTGGCTGCACGATCTTCTCATCTGGGCGCATCTCGTGGCCATGACCACGTGGCTCGGCGCCATCATCTTCGTGCACGTCGTGCAGACTCCGCAGGTGGCGGGGCAGGGCATACCGCGCGGCTACCTGCGCCTCGCTTGGCCCGCCATCGGCACGCTCGGCCTGTCAGGCGTGCTGCTCACCCTGAACATCATCCCCTCGCTCGCCACCCTCACCGAAGGTCGATGGGGATGGCTTCTACTGACGAAGATCGTCTTGTTCCTCATATTGGTTTCGGTGGCGTCCCTCGCCACGTTCGTGGTGAGTCCCCGTCTGCGTCGCTTGGCGGAACGTGCCGATACCAGTGCCGTCGACCACGTGAGTCATCGTGCCGCCGGTCGAGTGACCGTGGAGTACGACGGACGGGTTTACGACCTCAGCGAGAGCCGTCTCTGGAAGGGCGGACGTCACGCCCGGCGTCACGATGCCTACCAGGACCTCACGGCCTCGCTGGGTGGAGCGCCGCACGGCCCTGAGGTCTTCGAGGCGTTTCCGGCTCTCAGCGGCCAGGCGGCGGCCATGCCCCGCCCGGTCCGTGCCTTCGTTCTCTTGGCGTACGGCAACCTGTCCCTTGTGATCGGCGTCCTGCTGGTCGTGGCGATCTGGTGAGCGGTGGGGCGGCGACCCCCTGCCGCCCCTTGCTGCTCCCGGCGGCGCCTTGCCAACCCCGCCGCGAGACACTAAACTATGGCCCCGCGGCGGTGCCCTCCCGGGCTCCCCGCGCGTAGCGAAGGTCCTACCGGGGCCACACCGGGCCGACGTAGCTCAGTTGGTAGAGCAGCTCACTCGTAATGAGCAGGTCTGGGGTTCGACTCCCCACGTCGGCTTTCACTTTCTGCCGCTAATCGGCACCTTTCCCTAACCTTCTGTCTTCCCCTTGCGCCACCCTGTTTTACCCGTATATACTGGGTTTCACCGTCACGCTGCTTACGTGGTGCTTACACGGGATGGGCCGCGACGGTGGCCGAAGGTGGCTCCGTCCCGGTGGCCGGAATCGGCCGGTCTTCGACGCCACGTAAGCACTACGTAAGCAGAAAAGGCCGCAAAGCCGCTCTAGCAGCGGGAAACCGGTGAGTCGGGAGAACGGAAGTGGCGCGACTGACGAAACGTACAGTGGATGCAGCGAAGCCAGACCCGGCGCGGGACGTATTGCTGTGGGATGAAGACCTGAGCGGGTTTGGCCTGCGGATAACGAAGACCGGTGCGAAGTCCTACGTTGTTCAGTACCGGGATGCGGGTGGCCGGAGCCGCAGACTGACGCTCGCTAAGGCCGGGACGCTCACCACCGAAGAAGCACGGCACTTCGCACGCGAGACGCTCGCGGCCGTTGTAAAGGGTGCGGACCCGGCAACCGAAAAGGCCGCACAGCGCGAAGCGCCGACCGTCAAAGACCTGGTAGAGCGCTTCAAGCGTGAGCACATAGAGCGCCGCCTGAAGCCTGCCACGCGCCGCGAGTACCTGCGGGTGCTTGACGACTTCGTGGTGAAGAAGCTCGGTACGAAGAAGGTAGCCGACGTGTCACGCGCTGACCTGGCGAAGCTCCACGGCGATCAGTCCGCGCACCCGGCACAGGCGAACAAGCTTCTAGCTGTCGTCTCGAAGCTGCTGACCGAAGCGGAAGTGTACGGGTGGCGGGCCGAAGGCACAAACCCGGCGCGGCACGTCAAGAAGTACCCGGAGCGCAAGCGGGAGCGCTACCTGTCCGCTGTGGAAGTCTCGCGGATCGGTCGCGCCGTCTCGGAGCTTGAAGCCGAAGAGAAGATCACGCGATTCTACGCGCTCTTCGTGTGGCTCCTGCTGACCACCGGGTGCCGCTCCGGCGAATGGCTCGCCGCCACGTGGGAGCGCGTAGACCTTGAAAACGGTTTGCTGTACTTGGATGACTCGAAGGTGGGACAACGGCACGTGGTGCTCTCTAGCGTGGCCGTGGAACTGCTCCGGCGCGCGCCGCGTGAAGAAGGCTCTCCTTGGGTGATTACCGGCAGGCGTCGCAACGCCGCCGGAGAGTGGACGCACCTAAGCAACCCGGCGAAGAGTTGGTACCTAATCCGCAACCGCGCGAGCAAGAAGGCGAAGGACCTGCCGGACGTGGACCTGTCCGACGTGACCTTGCACACCCTGCGGCATTCGTTCGCGAGTACCGGAGCCGCCGCTGGCATCGGCTTACAGGTGGTAGGGGGCCTGCTCGGACACCGGCAGGCGAGCACCACGAGTAGGTACTCGCACCTTGGAGACTCGCCACAACGCGCCGCCGCCGACGTGATAGCCACACAGATAGCCGCCGCCATGAATGCCGCACCACCGGGGACCGTGGTGCCGATCGGCAAGTCGCAACGCGGGAAGCGGTAGCATGACCCGCCTCGGCTTCGGGGAGTACAGCGGCGAGAACGTGCCCCGAGCCTTGGCGCGGGACGAGTTCCTCATTACCGTCGCAGAACTGGCACCCGAGGTACTGCGGTCATTGCGAGACGACGTCCTTCCGGTGTTTGAAGCCACCAACTCCGCGGAATTGAGACCCCGGCCCCGCCCGCACTGGTTGCTCGCATTCCCCGACGAGCTAATAACCACGCTCAAAGCGTGGGGCGACTGCTGGCACTTGGACGAAGAATGGATATACGAGCAAGCCTTGCGGCTACTCGGAACGTGGCACAGGTACCCACACTTCGCGGCCAGGGAGCCGCTGGCGTGGCGTGGTCTTGCTTTCGCCGCGTGGGAGGGACCTAGGGGCCTACCGCTCGTCTTCGAACACGCCGGATGGATACCCACCGAAACGAGCCCCAAGGCTTTCAAGGAAGCCGCTCGTGACGCGTTCGAGAGTTATCTTCGGGACTACCTTGCCGACATGGAAGCGGACGTGAAGGCCAGGCCGGACCTTGAACGCACGCCCATCAAGCCGTCGTTGCGAGAGCATCTCTCGTGGTTGGTCCGCTACCAGGCGCTCGAAGAAGAGTGGTCGGACATTACTGCGACGGCAACGAGAGAGCTTGCCGACGGACGGCGCAAACCGGTGGAGCAACAGGCAGTAGAAGGCGCGGTGAAGAAGACGGCCAAACTGCTCGGACTCACGCTACGTGAAGGACGCGGACCTGGCAGACCGAGCCATGCATCTTACGCCGCCAACGGCGTCAAGAAGGGCACCCACCGCAGCTAATCCAAAGTTCGGCCGCCACCTATCCAACTTCGTTTTTCACTTCGCCCACTCCTGCCAAAGTCACCGTGCACGCCCCATCACAACGCACGGAGGTTCGCCCAAATGAGCGACCAGGAACGGCAAGGGTGGCAAAGCTACTTTGACACGCGAGCAGCAGCCGAGTACCTCTCACTGAGCCCGAAGTATCTCGAAAAACTCCGGTGGCTCGGTGGTGGTCCGGCCTACTACCGGCTGGGCGGGATTCGCTACTTGCAGCATGACCTTGACGAGTGGCGGGAGTCCCGCCGCCGCACGAGCACCAGTGACCCCGGACCGGTGGCGGCATGAGTCCGATGGGTGGAGTCCCGACCCCGATCAAGGCTATCCGGACAAAGTGCGTAGAGTGTTGCGCCGGTAGCCGCCACGAGGTAGGTAGGTGCCACATCGAGGACTGTTCCCTCTGGCCCTACCGGAAAGGCCGTCGACCGACCAGCGAGATGGCAAAGGCCCACGTAGCTGCCGTTTCCAAGGGCCTATCGTGACGGTCCTCGTCAAGCTTGCGACGTCATGGTGATGGCGACCGAGCCTACCGTGCCCGGCGGCGCGGGACGGGCCATAGTCCGCGTCGAACGCGCCGACGGTCGCCGCGTCGAGTTCGCCTACCATCGGCGCAGGTGCGGGGACTCGCTCGGCGTCAAGTCGTACGCCGTCGACGGCGAACCGGAAGGCCCGGCAGTGCATGTTCTGGTCAGTGAGCTACCCGCGTTGCTTTTCGCGGTGGCAGCGGTCGAGCGTCTCGCACACGACGCTCGAACCGCTGCTGGCTATGAGTGAACGCCGGTGGTCACCGCGCCGTCCGGAGTGTGGGTGCCGGTGGGACGGGGTGAGGCCCACCAGCTCCTCAGGGAGTCCCGTCTGCTGCGTCTCTACCTCGTCCTCCGGGACCAGTGCAGCCGCGCTTCCTGGAGGTATGGTGGCGGGGATGACCCCATCTTCTACCGTGGTTGGTCGTTCGAGTGGATTGCATCGCGCACCTACCTTTTCGACCTCGACGAACTCGCGAAGACCCTTGCGACATCGCCGGACCAGCTCACGAGCGACCTTCGGTTGTTCGCCAGCCGCGACCTCCTCGAATCCCTCCACCTGGGCATGTCCTTTGGACCGTACGGCGAAGGCTGTTGTACCGAAACGCACGGGCCGCCGTTGTCCGACTTCTTGAGTCCGTGGAAGGATGACGGCGACCGTGGATGGATGCCGAGCGCCGTCCGCATGGCAAAGCCTCGCTCCGGCTACGTCCCCATGCCGAAGGAAGCCACCCAAGTTGAAGACGGGCTGATGGTGTTCCTCGTCACCCTGTACCTGAGAGCACGTTACCGGAAGTCGAGCTTCGTCGACTATCGGGGCCGGTCATACCGCTTGAACCGTGGTGAAATCATCGTGTCAGTCTCCGAGCTGGCCCGTGAGTTCGGGGTCCACCGTCAGCAGGTGAAGAGGTGGGCAGACTACGCACTCCGGGACGGCCTGCTGCGCCGTATCCCCATTGGTCGAGATTGTCGCTGGCAGGTTGTCACCTACCCACAGCGCTCGGAACCGGCGGGTCAAGGGGGGGTGTGACAAGGACGTGCAGAAGTGTGACGAAGGGCTCCAAAGGTGTGACGACGGTGTGACAAACGGGCATGGATTCACCTGCAAATGGCCCGGTTCACTAATACGGGAAGTACGCCCTACGGGGTAAGGGAAACACGTTAGAGAGTACGCCGTGCCTCGATGCTCGGCAGCGGCTTCGTCACATGTTGATACGAGGGAGTAGAAGCCGGAAGCCAGATGGTGTTCCAAGAGAGGAAGTGAACCATGAAGGAAGACGAGACCAGCACATGCTGCGCCCCTGCCGACAACCTCACGAGTGAACGCAATGGGGGGTGGAGCTGATGGCAAATGCCGACAAATCCCGACAGCTGAGCGTGGCGCAGCAGAACGCGGTCGACATCCTGGTGACCGGTAAGACCGACCAAGAGGTCGGAGACGCGGTGGGTGTGTCACGCCAGACGGTCTGGTCCTGGCGCAACCAGAACGCCGCGTTCGTGGCAGCGCTGAACGCCAAGCGTGCTGAGGTGTGGGGCGTCGGCAGCGAGAAGCTCCGCACCCTCGTACCATTGGCTGTAGCGGTGCTGGAGGAGGAACTCGCGAGCGATGAGCCTCGGGACCGGCTGGCCGCTGCGGTGCATGTGCTCAAGGGCGTAGGTCTCTACGGTTCGAATCTGCAGCCAGAGGGCGATACGACAGCCGAGGGGGTCGCGGCGGCCTGGAGCTGGCAGGAGATGATGAAGAGTCCGTTCGGGTTTACTGGGAGTGTTTGAAGGAACCTCCACGCGTCTCCGACCGTGTTTCGTTCCGTCCACCCAAAGTTGTAGGATGACAAGGTTGACTTCCGTAGCTGTGCACAACCTATTACCTTTGGGGGCGTGCTTGGCTGGGAGGCCGTAGTGAGCCGCGCGTCGGGGCTCTGGATTGGAGGAAGGGTCATGGTTGAGGGACTGACCGACCGTCTTGGCAAGACCGAGGCGGGCCACAGGGGGGCCGCTTGGGGGAGTAGATGGCTTCTGCTGCTGGGCATCCTGTTTGCGCTCGTCCTGTTCGGAGCAGTCGGATGCGGCGGTGAGGCAGCACCGACTACCGTCGCCACCGTCTCTGTACCAGCAACCATAGCCGCGACGACGACCACGGTAGCGCCGACTACGACGACCACTACAGCCGCGCCCACAACGACCACGGTGGCGCCGACCACGACGACCACGGTAGCGCCGACGACCACTACCGCCGGATCGGTGGCACTTAGGCTGGCCGTCTACGATGACACAGTGAAATCCCGGAACGACCTGCTGGAGGTTTGGACAAAGGGCCTGGGGTCGTGGTATCCGGACCTCGAATTCGGTGGTGATAACACAACTATCGGCCCTTACAAGCGCAACTCCGCTGTCGACGTGTACGTGTACCCTGGTGGTCGGAACTCTACGGAGATACGGTTCACCCTCACGATAACCGCCGACATGATTAGCGCATCGGACCGCGACATGGTTATCATCGAAGTGGGTGACGACCGAGTCGTGGTGACCTCCACGGGTCTGCCGGATATGAGCGCGACCTTCAAGCGGTAGGGAATTGCCGGTGGAAGCCTGAGAAGCGACGAAACGTCAATGCGTGGCGCAACGGGAATACGGACTTGCTCTGCCGCGTCGGCCTATATGGTTCTAACATCGTGGTCCCGGCGGCCAGCGAACGCAGACAATCGACTGAAGAAGTGGACCGGGAGCTTGAGGAACTCTTCACGTTGCTTGAGAGCCAGGGGTTCGGGCAGTAGCGACCAGGGCTGCGGACGGAAGGCGCTCTCAATGGCGTATGTCTTGGATACCTGCATCTTCAACAAGCTGGTGGATGGCGCTATCGACCTCGGCGACCTGCCCTCGGATGGGGAGTATCTGGCTACTCACGTCCAGATCGACGAGATAAACGCAACCAAGGACGCCGAACGCCGAGCCCGGCTACTCCTCAAGTTCGCGGAAGTCAGACCACGGCTTGTCCCGACCGAATCGTTTGTGTTGGGCGTTTCACGACTGGGTCAAGGCAGGCTAGGCGACGGTGCATCATTTCACACACTCCGCAAAGAGCTCAACACTCGCAACAAGTCGAAGCCCAACAACACGCAGGATGTGCTGACGGCCGAGGTCGCACTCCAGAATGGGTTCACTCTTCTCACATCTGACCAGCATCTGGCCGAGGTGATCGCGAAGTACGGAGGGAAAGTCGTCTACCTCCGGCCTGCTTAACCGGCTGAGGGCCCCGGTAGTTGTCGAGGGTAAACGTGGCTGCAGTCTGGAGTTCGACAGACTGCAGAAGAACTGTCGGTGCCGTCACGCACCACATCGGAGGGCCCCCCGGCCGACTTCGGTTCGATGCACGGCCGGGCTGGGCGGTAACGTGGGTCTTCGCTACGAGTGATGGCCTCGAGTTGTCAGAACCCCTTGATACACTTGCTTCAACTGGATTACGAGGAAGGTCGGTACACAGATGGCGGGTAATGAGACGCTGAGCGCGCGGAATCGTGCGGCCCTCGACGAGTGGTACACACAGCTAACGGACATCGAGGCCGAGCTGCGCCACTACCGCGACCAGTTCAATGGCAAGGTCGTGTTCTGCAACTGCGACGATCCGTATGAGTCCAACTTCTTCAAGTACTTCGCGATGAACTTCAACCACCTTGGCCTGAGGCGGCTCATCACAACCTGCTACGCAGGCTCGCCGATCAGTGGCGAGCAGCTGCCGTTATTCGAGACCGCCGGGCTCCGGGACACCCCGCCGCCGCGTGAGCCCTACAAGGTCGTCATTAGCGAGGTGCCCGACCTGAACGAGGATGGCGCAATCGATTTGGCTGACGTTGAGTACCTGCTTCGCAACGACGCCAACGCGATGACGCCGCTGAAGGGCGGTGGCGATTTCCGCAGCGTGGAGTGCGTGGAGCTGCTCGACGAAGCCGACATCGTCGTGACCAACCCCCCGTGGAGCCTCATACGCGAGTTCATTCCGTTGCTCGCGACGCATAAGAAACACTTCCTGGTCATTGGTGACCAGAACTTCATCACCTACCGAGAAATCTTCGAGCAGATCATGGCTGACAATCTCTGGTTTGGCTACGAGAACGGTGGTACGAAGTGGTTCCGGGTTCCCGGCGACTATGAGATCAAGACCGAGTCACGCAAGAAGGTCGTAGACGGCGTCAAGTTCTTCTCGATGGGCCGCGCCTACTGGTTCACCAACCTGGACACCACGAAGCGTCATGAGCCCATGACCCTCTTCAAGCGGTACACGCCGGAGGAGTACCCTACGTACACCAACTACCCGGCGATCGAAGTCAGCAGAGTTGCCGAAATCCCCATGGACTACGACGGGGAGATGGGTGTGCCGATCACGTTCCTGGACAAGTACAATCCTGACCAGTTCCAGATCATCGGGCAAAGCCTCGAGCTTGCTGAGCCGATGTCTCGGTACGCCGCCAAGGAGGACTACATGAGCTCCGGCGGCAAGGTGGTCGGCGGAACGGGCAAGTTCTTCGTTCCTGTGGGGAATGGCAAGCACATGGGTGTCTACCAACGTGTCGTTATCAAGAGGATCGGGGCCGCATCGTGAAGATCGATCTGAAGAAGGTCACGGTCCGCGATGTGGCGGAGGACTACCGCGACAACGACGAGGACGGCGTCGTCGGCTACGGCGGCAAGCTGAACATCCGCCCGAAGTATCAGCGTGAGTTCGTGTACGATGCGGAGAAGAGGGCCGCTGTGCTGGGCACAATCCGCAAGGACTTCCCGCTGAATGTCATGTACTGGGCGGTCAACGAGGACGGCACCTTCGAGGTTCTCGACGGCCAGCAGCGCACAATCAGCTTCTGCCAATACGTCGCCGGTGACTTCTCGATCAACATCGACGGCCACCCGATGGCCTTCCACAACCTCACGCAGCCTCAGAAGGACCAGTTTCTCGACTATGAGCTGATGGTCTACGTCTGCGAGGGCAACGACCGGGACAAGCTCGACTGGTTTCGTACGGTCAACATCGCAGGGGTAGAGCTGACGGACCAGGAGCTTCGCAACGCCGTCTACACCGGACCGTGGCTAACGCATGCCAAGTCAATCTTCAGCAAGACCCACGGCCCAGCGTATGGTCTGGCCAGCAAGTACGTCACTGGCTCCCCGATCCGTCAAGAGCTGCTCGAGAAAGCGCTGAAGTGGCGGTCGGGCGGGAAGATCGACCAGTACATGTCGGACCACCAGCACGACCAGAATGCGAACGAGCTGTGGACCCACTTCCAGAACGTCATCTGGTGGGTGCAGCAGACGTTCACGACCTACCGCAAGGAGATGAAGGGTGTCGAGTGGGGGCCGCTGTACGACCGGTTCAAGGACGAGACACTAGACACCAACGAGTTGGAGCGGCGCACGGCTGAACTGATGCAGGACCCGGACGTGACCAGGCGCAGCGGCATCTACACTTTCCTGCTCACTGGCGAAGAGCGCCGCCTCAACATCCGCCAGTTTGACGATCGCGAAAAGCGTGCGGCATACGAGCGCCAGCATCACAAGTGCGCCAACGGCACCCGCTGCCGTACCCCCGGCAATGACGACGGCCAACGTATCTTCGAGCTTGAGGACATGGAGGGCGACCACATCAACCCGTGGTCCAAAGGCGGCAAGACCATCGCCGAGAACTGCCAGATGCTCTGTATCCCTTGCAACCGAGACAAGAGCGGTCTGTAGCCTTGTGGCGCGCTGGGGTGCGCCTGGAGCGCTTCGGGAACGCAAACAGCGCCGGGAACTGGGATCGACGGCGCGAGGTAGCAACCGTGGCTTCCACCTGGCAGCGCTTCGCTGCGAGTGAAGCCAAAGAACGCTAGCTCGACGCTCGAAGCGCCTCAACCACGGCCCACCTTGATAGATGAAAGGCCCCGGAGAACGAGTCGCCGGGCTGGCACAGCAAGCACCCGCGCCTGCAGATTCTCACGGTGGCGGACCTACTGGGGGGCGCGGCTATCGACTACCCTTCACGGTTCGGCAACGTGACGTTCAAGGCGTCGCCGCGAGCCAAGCAGGACCGAGGGCAGGCTCTAGAATTGCCACTGTCGGAGGAGTAGAGAGAGTCGGACCCCACCGAAGCGGTAGACCCCACCGACGATAGTTCGGAGGCCCGCCGATTCAGAAACGGAGTCGACTGCCGCTATACTTGAGGCCAACGCGATGATGACTGCCTTCGAGTAGCCACCCACCACCGCCATATCAACGGAGGGACAGCATGAGTGCAGAGACGAAAGGCCGCAAGAAGCCCGTGGCTGCGGCGAAGGCCAATGCGGTTCCCGAGAGGTACGAGGTGAAGATCTTGAACATGGACGAGGCCGACATCCCGGCCTCCCTGTATTCCAACCACGTGCTCGCGAACCGCGTTGGCGGAGAGTTCACCCTGATATTCGCTCAAGTCCGACTCCCAATCCGCAAGGAGCCAGGGTCCGAGGCGGTGGCAAAGAGGATGGCCGAGGAAGGCATCACTCCCAAGTTCGTCGCTGCCGTGACCATGCCGGAGAGCCTTCTGGACAGCGTCTACGATCTGCTCGGGCGCATGAAGGAGACCCGAGACCGGGAGCAGTGGAATGCCTGAGACACTCGAAGCCGGAATCCCGATGAGCGTGGCGAATGATACTGTAGTTCAGGAGACCGTCTTCCGGGCCGATGAAGCAGATGGGGGCCGAGTCTACAACTTCCCGAACACTGGCTGGGCTGAAATGACCACACTCGAAACACAAATGCGCTACTCCCCCCGGAACGTCGCGGACGATTACGCCCGGCAGCTTCACTCTGTCTGGCCTGAGGCCGAGATCTACGTGAGCGCGCCCCGAGAACCCGAGACCGTGCGTGTCCTCGTCGTGGCGCAGGCGGTTGATCTCGACATGGAAGACAAGGCATACGAACTCATGTGGACCGCAATGGCCGACGCCGCAGACGTGTCCATCGATGTCGACGTCTGGTTCCAAGACCGCTGCGCGCATGATCTGAGTGGCCTAGTGCGGCTCGTTTGATGGATGAGTTGAAGCACGCTGCTCAGGCGGCACGCAACGAGAAGGTCTATCGCGACGTGCTTGATGGTCCCAGAACCACATACAGTGAGTGGGCCGTCACCACCCTGTACTATGCTGCTAGCCACTGGGCCGAAGCGTTCCTTGCCCGGCAAGATCTCGACATTGTCGGACACATGCCGCGCATAAACGCCGTGCGCAAGCAGGGAAAGCCGTATGCCGCATCCTTGCTCAAGAAGCTCCATGGAATGAGTGTGGAGGCTCGATACGAGGGTGGCCGGTTCAAGCCGGACGAGATTCGCCGCTACGAAGCTGACTACAAGAAGCTTCTCGTAGACCTCCAGTAGTCCCTTATGCGCGCCTTCGCCCGTATCCGGCCGCACCACCGCCCAGACCGTAGCGTACAAGTGACCTTCGAGTCTTGGATGGAGAGCATCGATGAGCGGCCGTCGCGGCCCCGGAGAGGGCAGCATTCAACAGGCCGCGTCACGGCCACTAGTTCGGTTCCTCTTCCCTTTGTACGGACCGTCGCGGCAGGCACCGGAAGCACGTCTGCGGCAACGGGGTACCCCCTTTCCCGCCCGTAGCTCGGTGCTCGGGACGGCTCTTCCCCGTCCGGAACCGCATACCGGCAGGAGAGCCGTGGCTCTTGGTCCTACACATCATGAGCGCGGCAGACCCCACCGACGGTATCGACCCCACCGAAGGGCGGAGTTGCTCACTGGTCCCCAACCTGCTCAGGTGCCTTGGGCGTGGCCAATCGAGAGCGCTCCGGCGAGCACCGGGCGGCCTCCAAACGTGTCGAAACCGTGCACGCCGCTTACGCTGCGCTTACGTGGTGATGCAATAGTTCTGGTTTGCAGGAGTTAGACACTCACTCGTAATGAGCAGGTCTGGGGTTCGACTCCCCACGTCGGCTTTCTTTCTTGTTCATTCACGAGCGACCGGCCTGCGCTTTGTTCCCGGCGTCCCCGCCACTCAGGACCCCTCCCCTACGAACGACTCGATTACGGCGAACCCGTGCTTGAGACGGATCTCATCGATGGTCGCCCGGGCGACACCGGCGACGGTGCGCGGAGGCCGGTCCCAGGGGAGGATGCGCACGACCATCCGGTCCTTGCGAGAGCCGCCCGTGGCCCGAAGGGCGTCCGACACCCGGCGGCGTTTGGCCGGGGTGCTGTCTCTCACGGTCGCATCCCCGGTCCGCTCGGCGTGGAGCCAAGGGTCCCAGCGGAAGGTCACCAGGTCGACCTGGAAGGTGGTCGGGCTCCCGTGCACCTCTAGGAGGAAGCCCCACTGGGTCCGCCACTCACTGCCGACTTCGCGGCCCCTCGCCTCCACGAGCATGCCTGTGGCCCGAGGGCCGGAGAGCTTGAAGACGTGGCTCGAGTCCTTCAGGCGTTCGAGCGGACGGTAGCGGATGGGCCCTTCCCCGAGGACCGACTGGCAGAGGGCGATGAACTGCCTGCCCTGGGGGCTCTCCTCGATGGTGTTCCAGCCGGGGTGCTTGCGTCGTGGTGCGGCCATGTCCGCCTCCTTGGGGTACGTGCGACCCTGGGGAGGGGTCGGGCGAGGGGCGGGCCACGCAGAGGAAGCCGCGTCGCGGTGGAGACTCGTAGTTCAGGACGTTCTTCCGTGTCCCGCACATCGAAGGCTTCCTTCGCCCTCAAGGCACCGTTGGCGTCTCCTGCCCGGTTGCCGGACCCCGTTTCGGGGTCGCTCTTGATGTGATGTAAGTGTACCAAGGGGGTCGGACAGAAGGACCGGTTCAGCCCGTCCTCCTTCGTTCGTCGCCGTATGGCGCTCGGCTGTGCCGGATGCCGAGCGTGCGGTCTTCGACATAGGTCGCCGCTGGGCTCCCGCGTAGGTTCGCACGCCGGCGCCGACGTGCGTCCACGCCGTACGTACGGTGCGTCCCCGCGTCCCTCCGGGCTCCCGCGCGACCCCCTGGGGCTCCGCGCGATTCCTTTGGCCGACCCACACCCGCGTCGTGGAGTTGGAGAGCGGGGCGGTAGCTCCAGTGGACCACGATAAGGAAGCGCCCGCCTGTGCGATAATGACCGACCTTTCGGGTCGGGGAGCGCCGGAGAGACGCGTTGCGGTCACTCCCCGTACGCTGGTTGATCCTTGATTCATCGTTAGTATTGCGCTGGCCGACATTCTTGGGTACATTCGCGCGGTAGTGAATGAATCACGGCCGACCCGGCGCCGCCGGGAAGGGAATACTGAAAAAGGGGAAAGGGGTGTTGATGGCAAGAAGCACGAGACTCGTGCTGGCTGTCGCTTTGGCCTTGGCCTTGGCACTGTTGGCGATCGGATGCGGGTCGGACGATGGAAGTACCACCACCACGGCTGCCGGTACGACGGGGTCGGTCGAGGTCGTGATCGGCATCGGCGCACCGCTGACCGACGGCGCCGTAGCTCTGGGCCAAGGCATGGTCCGTGGCTCCAACCTCGCCGTCAAAGAGGCGAACGAGTCGCAAGAGCTGAAGGACCTCGGGATCACCCTCAGCACCGTCGAGGGCGATGACAAAGGCGACCCGACCACCGGCGGCAACGTAGCCGAGCAGTTCGCCTCGAACCAGAACCTCGTCGCGGTCATGGGCCACCTGAACTCTGGTGTCACTCGTGTCGCGGTCAAGGTGTACGCTCAGAACGACATCCTCCAGGTCTCCCCGGCCAATACCGCCGTGGACCTTACCATCCCGCGCAGCAACGCGAACTACTTCCGCGTGTGCGCCAATGACGGCGTTCAAGGTCCGGCCGCTGCGGATTACGCGTTCAACGCAGGCCTCAAGACCGCCTACGTCGTCGATGACTCGACCCCGTACGGAGAGGGCCTGGCCGATGCCTGGGCTGCACAGTTCGAGGCGAACGGCGGCACTGTCCTCGGTCGTGAGAAGACCGCCGACAAGGACACCGACTTCAAGGCCCTCGTCACGACCATCAAGGCGCAGAACCCCGAGATGGTCTACTACGGCGGCATCTACAACGCGGGCGCCCTGCTTTCCAAGCAACTCAAGGAAGGCGGAGTCTCCGTGCCGATGATGGCCGGTGACGGCGTCTTCGACCCCGAGTACATCAAGCTTGCGGGTGCCGCGAACGCTGAAGGTGACCTGTGCACCTCCGTCGGTCTGCCCACCGACCAGATGCCCAAGGGCCAGGAATTCATCGCCTCCTACGAAGCTATGTACGCTGGTGAGCCCATGGCCGCCTACGACGCATACTCGTACGACGCCGCGAAGGTCATCATCAACGCGATCGTCCAGGTCGCCACAGACATGGGTGCCGACAAGGTGGTCACTCCTGAGGGCAAGAAGGCCATCATCGCCGCTACTCAGGGCATCAGCTTCGAGAGCGTCACCGGTACGGTCTCCTTCGATGAGAACGGGGACACCAACAACAAAGCCATCACCGTGTACAAGGTCGTAGGCGGCGTCTGGGTGCCGGAACAGATGTAACGTTCTCCGCCGCACGGGCTCGGTCTCCGAGCCGTGTTGCCGGCGCCGGGCGGGTACCTTGGGTACCCGCCCGGCGTCTCACTACCAGGGCTGCGTCTATCACGACTAGTTAGAGACCTTCGGGGGATCGGGGGCAGGGTTTGAGTTACCTCATCGAGCAGACGATCAACGGCATCACGCTCGGTGGTCTCTACGCGCTCGTCGCCCTCGGGTACACGCTGGTCTACGGGATCCTGCTGCTCATCAACTTCGCCCACAGCGAGATGTTCATGCTGGGCGGGTACATCGGTCTGCTCGCGCTCAAAGTGCTTTCCGATCCGGGCCTGGCCGATGATCTCGGCTTCGGCTTTCTTGAGCCGGTGCAGGCCTTCTTCAACTCCGGGACGATCGGCTTCATCCTCATGCTGGTGGTGACCTTCCTCGTGTCGGGGGCGCTTGTGGGCGTGGTCGGCATGATCACAGAGCGGTTCGCCTACCGGCCTCTGCGAAACGCGCCCCGCTTGGCCCCGCTGATCTCCGCGATCGGCATCTCCATATTCCTGCAGAACGCCGTCCTTCTGTGGGTCAGCAGCAAGCAGCTCCCCTACTCGCGGGCGGACGGTTCGTCGTTCGTGCCGGTGAAGACTGCGTTCACGCTCTTTGGCGTGCAGGTTTCGACGATGCAGGTGCTCATCATCGTCACCTCGATCACACTGCTTCTGGCTCTGGACACCTTCATCGCGCGCACCCGGGTCGGTCGCGCTATGAGGGCCACCGCGCAGGACCGAGACGCCGCCGGCCTCATGGGCGTCGACGTCAACCGCGTCATAATGCTTGCCTTCTTCATCGGCCCCGCGCTTGGTGCGGTGGCCGGGATCTTCAACGGGATGTACTACGGCTCGATCAAGTACAACATGGGCTTCATCCCAGGCGTCAAGTCGTTCACCGCAGCGGTCATCGGTGGCATCGGCAACCTCCGCGGCGCGATGCTCGGAGGGTTCCTGCTCGGCATAATCGAGTCGCTGGCTAGTGGGTTCATCAGCCATGCATACCGTGACGTCATCGCATTCATCGTGCTGATAGTCGTACTCATCGTCCGCCCGGGGGGGCTTCTCGGCGAATCCGTGACGGAGAAGGTGTAGCCGATGGAGTGGGCGACGATAAGCAGACGCGCGACGCAAGGGGTCGGCGGGATCTTCGCGAACAAGAGAGTCCTTCACGCGGGATTGGCCGTACTGATCATCCTGATCCCGTTGATCTTCCAAGCCGCGACCGGTCTGGGGTTCCTTGTTCGCATCCTGGTCATCGTAGGCATCTGGATCCTCTTGGCGCTCGGCCTGAACATCGTGGTTGGGTACGCCGGTCTTCTCGATCTTGGGTACGTGGCGTTCTACGCGATGGGTGCCTACGCGGGGGTCCTTCTGGGGCAGGCGACGGCCGACGTCCTCGGCGGCGCCACCTACTACGTGATGTTGATACCCGGCGCGGTAGCCGGGGCGGTCACCGGCCTCGTGCTCGGTTTCCCCGTGCTGCGATTGCGGGGGGACTACTTGGCGATCGTGACGCTCGGGTTCGGCGAGATCGTCCGGATCTCCCTGAGCAACAACATCCTCGGCCTGACGAACGGCGCGGCCGGTCTACCGCGTGGCGTCGAAGTGATGGCCGCTCCGTTCGGTATGAGGTGGTTGCAGGCGAACGTCCGCTTCGACACCCCTCTCGGTGATTTCGTCTTCAGCCCCAACCTCTACTGGTACTTCGTCGTGCTCGCACTGATCGTGATCTCGGTCGTGGTCATCAACCGGCTCGACGATTCGCGTCTGGGGCGGGCCTGGGCGGCCATGCGCGAGAACGAGGTCGCGGCTGCCGCTTGCGGCGTGAATATCCGCACGCAGAAGCTCTGGGCCTTCTCGATCGGCGCCCTGTCCGGCGGCGTGGCGGGTGTGACCTTCGCGAATGTGCAGCAGTTCGTCAGCCCCGAATCGTTCATCTTCATGGAGTCGGTCTTCGTCGTATGTATCGTCGTTCTCGGGGGCATGGGGTCCATCCCGGGGGTGATCGTGGGTGCGCTGGTGATACGCGGCATACCCGATCTCATCCAGGGACTCGCGGTGGCCGGGGTAGTGAAGCTGTCCGGCACGACGTTGTCCAGCATCACGAACTACCGGTTCCTCGTATTCGGCCTGTTGATGGTGATCATGATGGCCTTCAGACCGGAGGGCATGATCCCGAGCAAGCGGCGGGCGCGGGAACTCCATCCCGATGACGACGTCTTGCTCGTCGATGGGAGCCAGGCTCTCGAAGAAGTCGACGACGCAGGGCGAACGTCCGACCACGGTTCGTAGCGAGCGAAGGGTACCGAGCACTATGGCACTTTTTGAAGCCAAGAACGCTACGATGCATTTCGGCGGCATCAGGGCCGTCGAGGATCTATCGTTGTACGTCGACGCGGGCGAGATCGTGGCCTTGATCGGTCCCAACGGCGCGGGCAAGACGACGTTCTTCAACATGATGACGGGCGTGTACAAGCCGACGTCCGGGGCGATCGTCTTCGACGGTCACGAACTCGGCGGGCTGAAGCAGCACAAGGCGTGTGAGTACGGCGTTGCCCGAACGTTCCAGAACATCCGCTTGTTCAGCAACATGACCGCGCTGGAGAACGTGATGGTGGGCCGTCATGGCCGCACCAATGCGGGGCCGTTGCAGGCGGTGCTACGCACTCCCCGCTTCAAGCGCGAGGAGCAACACACCGTCGATGAGGCACTCAAGTGGCTGCGCTTCATCGGCCTCGCCGGCAAGGCGAACGACCTTGCGAAGAACCTGCCCTACGGCGACCAGCGTCGCCTCGAGATCGCTCGAGCGTTGGCCACGGAGCCGAAGCTGCTCCTGCTCGACGAGCCGGCGGCCGGCATGAATCCGCAGGAGAGCCACGAGCTCACCAAGTTGGTCGGGCGCATCCGCGAACGTGGCATCACTGTCTTCCTCATCGAGCACGACATGAAGGTGGTCATGGACATAGCCGACCGCATCTACGTACTCGACTTCGGTGTGCTGATCGCTCAGGGCCTTCCGGCGCAGATCCAGCGAGACCCCAAGGTCATCGAGGCGTATCTAGGCAAGGGTGCCGAAGAGCTGCTGGCCGCTTCGAGGGCGACGTGACGACTCCTCAGCCAGTACTGTCAGTCGAGGGCATCCACTCCTTCTACGGCCGGATCGAGGCCTTGAAGGGTATAAGCCTGCACGTAGATGAAGGAGAGATCGTCACCCTCATCGGCGCTAACGGGGCGGGCAAGTCCACGACGATCAACACTATCTCAGGCCTGGTGACTCCCAAGATGGGCTCCGTGAAGCTGTTCGGCGAGACGATCTCAGGCCTGCGCGTGAACATCGTCGCCTCCAAGGGCGTCGTCCAGGTGCCGGAGGGACGGCGGATATTCTCGCGCATGACCGTGCTCGAGAACCTCGAGATGGGAGCCTATCTTCGCAAGGACAAGGCGGAGTTCGCCGGGGACATCAAGCGTGTGTTCGAACTCTTTCCTCGACTTGCGGAACGGCGTTCGCAGAAGGGCGGCACGCTTTCCGGGGGCGAGCAGCAGATGTTGGCGATGGGCCGCGCCCTGATGGCGAAGCCAAGACTTCTCATGCTGGACGAGCCGTCGATGGGCTTGGCCCCGGTCGTAGTCGACCTGATCTTCGAGACTATCGAGAGGCTCAATTCGGAGGGCATGACTATCCTGCTGATCGAGCAGAACGCCGCCAAGGCGCTGACAGTGGCCAATCGCGGCTACGTGCTCGAGGTGGGCAAGGTGGTACTCGAGGGATCGGGCAGGGAACTCCTGACCAACGAGCGGGTCCGCAAAGCGTATCTGGGCGAGGAGTAGACTGCCCGCGCGACACGGGCTTGACGCGAGACGATGCGGCATTCTAGAGTGGCGACGCGCAGAGCCACCCGTGTGGGACTTCGAGTGCGGGACCGTCAGGCCCTATGCGCACCTGCAACCTTGTTGGAGCAGCGGGAGACGCATGGCCGGAACGGCTTCGTACTGCATCGGATGCGGCGCGCCCCTGGGGGTGGATGAGGCCTTCTGCGAGGACTGCGGACGGCCTCGTGCGGTGGTGGGGGCTCCCACGACCGCGTCCACGTTTGTCGCGGATGCCGGAGCGGCGATCTCCAAAGCTACGGCAGGCTACCAGGCGGCGGCGGGCGTGGCCGGCGTAGCGACCGCGCTGCCCTGGAAGACGATCGTCGGAGCAGAGCAGCTCGACGTCCGCTCGTTCCTATCGACTTCCGCTCTTCCCACCGCCCGACGGGCCGTGCAGCGCGCCTCGCTTCGCAAGCCTGGCCTCTCGTTGGCGGCCACCGCCGTGCTCGATCTCTTTGTGGCGGCCGTCTCCGGAGGGTCGGGGGCGCTCGGGGCGGCGATCCCACGGCTTCTGATGGGCGGGCTGACTTCGCTCCTGTCGCTGATCACGGGCTCGAAGAGCGGCGCGTTGCGGAGTGTCACCGGTGTGGTCTCGCTTCTCACCGCGCTCGTGCAGGTGGTTTCGCTCGTAGTGGCCCTCATCGGGGGGCTACTTGACGGCACGTCGCTTCTGGCTCTCGCACCGATGGCGATCGCGGCGATTTCCGCGCTGGTCATGGCCGTGAAGACCGCCTCGGTGGCCTTGAGGAAGGGGTCGTGATGCGGGGCCGTCGGCTCGCGTCCAGCCCTCTGGCGAATCGCGGCCGGGACGACCGCCCTGCTCTCGCCCGCCTCTTGGCCGCTGCGTTGATTCTCGTCTGCCTCACGGCGCTCCTCGCCCCGCCGGGAGCCGCGTTCGCTGCCGACATCGAGTCGATCTCGTATGACGCTCCCGACGGTTGGAGGGTCATAGAAGATGGGCCTGATCCAGTCTGGATCCAGTATTCGGCGAGTGACGAGAACGTCTTCGGCTGGACGGCGTACGGCGAGGTCTACATCATGGCCGTGCGGCCTGGAGAGCTCCCCAACGTGCATCTGTTCCCTACCGGGGATCTCCTCTTCACTTCGTACGACGACTTCGCCGCGCGTTCGGCTGTGGTCTGGTACAACACCCAGGAACAGAGCAGCCCTTCGGGAGAGTCCTGGGTGGGGGCCCGGCAGACCACGATCGGCGGATTCGACGCATTGATCACTGGCACCAAGAGCGGCGCCCTGCGCGGTATCACCGGCGCCGTCTCGCTCATTACCGCGCTCGTGCAGGTGGTCTCGCTCGGCGGGATACTCGTTGGCGGTCTCGCTGACGGGGCACCGCTCCTCTCGCTGCTGCCAATGGCGATCGCGACAGGCTCGGCGCTCATCATGGCACTCAAGACGGCCTCAGTGGCCCTGAGGAGGCGGTCCTAGATGCGCAGTTCCCGACGTACCCTTGCCCGCCGTATCGCAGCGGGGGGAATGCTCATCACCCTTGTGTCGCTGCTGCTGCTTCCGGCGGTCGCATTCGCCTGGGGGAGCCTGCTCGTCTCCGATTACAAGGTGCCGAAAGAGGCGGACGGGAGTGACAGCCAGTCCGACGGCTGGTACGTCATCGACGAGAACCTCCTCAACGATCCCTACTTCAGCGCAGTTCAGCTGTTTGGCGCCGACGGCCACAACGGCCTCGATTGGCGCGGGCCGGGCGAGGTCAGAGCTAGGGTCGTTGGACGCGGGTACTCGGACGACAAGTACTGCACACCGTTCACCTCGTTCGAGGACTTCGCCGCACGCTCATCGGAGGTGGACACGGGTGAGGACTACCTGTTCCGAACCGTGGACGACCCCTCCTTGCGCGTCTGGGAGGGAGCGCAGAAGACAACGCTCGGGGGCCTCGAAGCGTACGTGAACCGTTCGACCGTCCGACTCGAGTACGTGGATAGGCACACGGAAGCGGAGTACGGCAACACCTGGATCTACTGGATCCCTGCAGGAAGCGACAGCGGGATCCTCGTCACCGCGCTCTCCGCCGTGAGCTGGTCGGAGGATCCGGGCACAACGTCGGGTGAGCACTACGGCTACCAGCTCGACCCGATCACCGCCGATGTCGAGTCGATCCTCGCATCGCTCAAGTTCTACCCGCTCGATGGGACGAGCGCTGGCACGGACGTTCCCGGCGACACCGGCGGCGAAAGCTCGCCGTGGCGCACCGTCCTCGGCGGCGTCGCCGCCGTGGCTGCGGCGGCAATCGCGATGGCCGGAGCCGCGGCTAGTGCTCGTGCGAAAAAGGGCGAAGAGGAGCCGCCGCCGGACCAGCCGGTAGGCTACGTGCTCCAGCTCTCCTCGGCCAGGCTCACCGTGAGCGAGACGAATCCGGCAACGCTGACGGTGACTGCGTTCCGCGTGCTGCCGAACCGCAGCTACGAGCCCGCCTCCGAGGCGGCGATCGTCCTGCACGTCCCCGCCGGCGTCGCCGCCCAGCCCCCGACCGCGTACGGCACACTCACGACCTCCGTGTGGCAGACAGACGCGATCGCGCTCGGTGCGGCCATCACCATCGAGGCCACCGCCGCCCTCGGCGGCACGTCGGCTTCGGTGCCGGTGGTGACCGCCGGTGAGAGCCGTATCGTGACGCGCCTCCAGCCGGCCGGCGTGCCGCTGCGCACACATGGCGAGCACTCGCTGACGCTCGTCGCGACGGTCGAACTCCTTGGCGGGGATGCCGAGGTGGTCGACCCCGCCGCTGCACAGGCCACGATCACGTTCGCCGAGGACTCCGAGTGGCTCGATATCTCCGCACCCGCCGACTACGAGGGCGGCCGCGCAGTGACGGTCGTCGCCTCGCAGCCCGACCCGACGAGCATCGTGCAGCCTCCCGAGAGCGCGACTATACGCGTGAGCGCGCAGGTCGGCGAGCGCGTCATCACCGAGGTCGTCACCGTCGAGCTGGCGCGCATGCCCGAGATTGACGCACAGCCGGACCACGTGACGCTTGCCGCCGATTCGGGCATCAGCACCGAGGTCAGCGTGTGGATCACCAACTCGGCCGGCGCCACCTGGCAGTTCGAGACCGAGTGGCGCGAAGGGTCGCGCCTGATCGCCGTGCCCGACATCGTGTCGACCGGCCCGGCTACCGCCACGCTCACCATCACCGAAAACGCGAGAGACACCCTGGACCCGACACGCCCCGAGACCTCTTCGACACTCGTCGTCGTGGCCACCGCTGACGGCTTCGAGCCGCTTCGTCGGCAGGTGACGGTGATCGTCACCCAGGAGGGACTCTTCGTCGACCGGACGAACGTCGACCCGTCGACCGGCGCGTTCAACCTGAAAGCGGACGGCAGCGCGACACCTGCCGACATCGACCTGCGGGTGTTCGTGCGCGACCCCGCGACCGGGGAGATCGCACCCGACATCGGACTCGCACAGCAAGCGCTCCTCGAGATCGGCGGCGAGGAGGGAACGCCGGGGTATGCGGGACTCAAGTCGGGCGGCCTCGTGATCACGCCCGCCGGAGTGCGGGTACTCAACGTCCCGAGCGCCACGTTCGCCGTGGCGATCGAGCGCAAGCTCCCGACCGGCGGCGAAGTGCTCCCTGCCACCCTGCTCGCGAGCGTGCCCGGTCGCGACGAGCCCGCGTTCTCGGCACTCGTGCCGCTGCGGCTCCTTGGTGTGAACACCGAGCCGTTCTCGGACATGTGGCAGATCGAGCTCGACCGCTGCCGCGACACCATCTACCAGTACGTACCGTTCGAGTACCAGGAGCGCCTGTACACGCTCGTGAACGAACGCTCGCTGACGATGGGCGCCGAGGGTCTCTACAAGATGCGCAGGCAAATCGGGGACTTCGCGGAGACCCAGCTCCTCCAGAAGGCGCACGAGTACATGGACACGGGCTGGTGGATCCAGCAGATCGAGGACACGCTGGACTGGGTCTCGTGGTGCGGGGACATCGCCTTCGGAGTGGCCAGTGGCACGTACCTGGGAGTCGTGGGTTCGATCGCGATCAGCATGCTCAAGCCGATGCTTGTCTCGGCCATGGAGACGTGGCTCGCCGGCGGATCGCTCGAGGACTGGCTCGTCTCGCAGACCAGTATGTTCAGCGGGACCGCCGAGGGACTCCTGACCGACCCGGACGTGCTTTCCAAGCTCTCCGGCGAGAAGAAGGCGATCGGCTGGGCGCTCTTCATCGCCTACTACTTCGCCAAGGAGCTCTACAACGACCCGAAAATGTCGGTGACGAACGCGATAAAGAACGTAGGCAAGCAGCTTCGCGACGAGGGGCTCATCATGTTCCTGAGCCACATCGCGCACCTGAAAGCCGTGCGTGGAACGGGTGGCGCCCCAGGGCCGAACAAGCCCGCCGCCAAGCCCGGTGCTCCCGATCCGGGCACGACTCCCAAGAAGCCAGGGGCATCCGACGGCCCGGCGAAGAAGCCGGCAGCAGCCGACGCTCCGGATGCGCCCAAGCAGCCGGATGCCGACACCAAGAAGCAGCCCGACGCGCCTGAGAAGGCGCCGGATGCACCGGAGAAGCAGCCCGACACGCCTGAGAAGCCCACGCCCCACACGCGCAAGGGCACGCCGAAGTCGCGTGCCGACGCGATGGCCGCCGAGATCGCAGCCGCGACCGAGGGCGGCAAGCCTGTCGACATAGCGACCACCGAGCGGATCATGGGCGACCCTGACGCCATGCGTAAGCTCAAGGCGGACCACCCCGAAGCCTGGGCCAAGCTCCACGAGACGCGCGCGAAGATCTACGAGAGCCACGACCAGAAGCTCAAGGAGTGGATCAAGAAGAACGTGCCCGAAGCCGAGGGCAAGAAGATCGACGTGCGCACCTTCGGCACGCCCGACGGTATCGATCGCGACTACCGCGCCGGCTACGTCACCGTCGACCCGGAGACCAACTGCGAGCGCTTCATCGAGTTCAAGAAGGAGAAGTGGGCGGGCAAGAGCGCCGAGATCTTCGCAGGCGAGACCGGAGGGCCCACCGACCCGGCAGGTGCGAAGAAATGGGCGGTCGACCGTCAACAGATCGCCACGGACATGCATCACGGCGAGGCGAGCGTGGACATGGCCGACCAGGCGATGATCTACAACAAGAAGACTCGCACGTGGGAGAAGACCCAGATCACGCCCAACGCCGACCTGGTCATGCTGGGTAGGTCCACACTGCTCGATCCCGACGGCTACGGGAAGACATTGGAGACAAAGATCGCCGCGGCCTATCACGAGGGCAACCACCTCGACGCGTTCAAACAGGCGGACAAGGCGGTGACCTATCTGGAGAAAGTGCGTCGCGGGTACGGCGACCAGCAATACGAGATCAAAAAGCTGCCGCCCAAGATCAACGCCGGTATGCAGGTGATCAAGGACGTGCAGACCGGCAAACTCACCCCGGCCGAGGCCGACGCGCGCCTCAAGGACCTGAAGTACGACGGCGGCCTGCCGGACTTCATGGAGAAGGTGTCCGGTCAGTTCGCCGGTCTCAAGTGGGCGAGGAAGGCGTAAGGCGAGCCGACTGCGGCCGCTCCCGCGGTGCCGGCGCACCGCCGCGACCGCGTCGGCGTTGATGATAGGCGTGGCGTTGGTGGCCTTCGTGTCGATCTTCGGGGCCTCTGTCAAGGCCTCGCTGGTCGATGCTGTCGATGGCGTCACGGCGATCGACCTGAGCCTCCGCTCCAGCAACATGTACTCAGGCGTGCCGGCCGCGGCGCTCGACGATATCGCCGCCCTTCCCCAGGTCGAGCGCATCTCGCCCATCTACGGGGGCGAGGCCCAAGTGGGCGGAGAGGTCGTGGGACTGTCGGCTGTGGACCCCGGCACCATCGACGCGGTGTACTTCCCTGAGGGCACGGGGTCGCTGACCGTCGTCGGTACCATCGACGACAACAGCATCGGCACCTACATCATCAGCGTTGCCGCCTACGACGAGCACTTCACGAGTACGGAGACCGCGGTGGCACTCGTGACACTGGCTCCCGGGGTGACTCTGGAGGAAGGCAAGGCGGCGGCGGAAGCGGCCTTGGCCGACTTCCCCAGCATCGCGGTCAACACAGCCTCCGAACTGGCCCAGGTGGCGATCCGGCAGGTCGATCAGATGCTGGCCTTGTTCTCGGGACTTCTCGGACTGGCCGTGGTGATAGCGGTGGTCGGTATCGCCAATACCCTGGCCCTCACCACCCTCGAGCGCACGCGCGAGATCGGTCTGCTGCGGGCGGTCGGCATGGGTCGTCGGCAGGTGCGGCGGATGGTCCGCTGGGAAGCGATCATGACCTCCCTCTTCGGCACCGTGCTCGGCATCGGCCTGGGTACCGCTCTTGGCTACGCGGTGATCGTCTCTCTTGCCGACCAAGGCCTCGGTACTTTCGTCTTCCCCGCGCTGCAGATGGCCGCGTGCTTCGGCCTCGCCGTCGTGGCCGGCGTCGTAGCCGCCATAGGTCCGGCGCGAAGAGCCGCCAACTGGAAGGTGCCAAGAAGTGGGCCAGCGACCGCCAGCAGCTCGCCACCGATGCTCACCACGCCGAGGCGCCCGTCGACATGGTCGATCAGGCGAAGATATACAACGAGAAGACCGGTCGATGGGAGAAGACGCAGATCACGCCCAACGCCGACATGGTCAAGGCCGGCAGATCGACCTTGCTCGATCCCAAGGGCTACGGCACGTCCTACGAGACCAAGGTCCTCGCCTCCCACAACCAGGGCAACACCCTCGACGCCTACGCCCAGGCGGGCAAGGCGGCCCACTCGCTCGACGACGTGCGGAAGGGCTACGATATGCAGGGCTACGAAGTGAGCGACCTGCCGCCGAAGGTGGCTGCGGACTTGAGCGTCATCAGGGATGTGCATGCAGGGAAGCTCGACCCCGCAGGCGCAGACGCCAAACTCAAGTCACTCGAGTACGAGGGCGGCCTCCCCGAGCTGATGGAGAAGGTCTCCGGCCAGTTCGAGGCACTCAAGTGGGCGCGGAAGGCGTAGGCCGACGCTCTTCGCGCCCGATGGGGGCCGCCCCGCGCACCCCTACTCCAGCGGCCGGTACCACCCTCGGCTCTCGACGATGAAGCAGTCCGGGTCGCCTGCGGCGAACAGGATGTCGATCGAGTCCCCCGGCACGGTGTGTATCCGCACGCCATCGGCGGCGGCCAACGTGCTCCTCACGTCGGTTGTCCCGAGCAAGGCGCTGTCTATGGCGAGTGGAGTCACACGCACGAGAGAACGGTCGGCGGTCGACAGGGCGAGCCGGTCGAGTAGCTGGAACGTCCCGACGTTGCACGAGTCGCTGGACAGCCTTACGCGCACCTGTTGGTCGACCACGAACCGGGACACATCGAGCGCCGTGGTGTCGGTCCGCTCGCGTGGATGGACGGTGCCCGCGGCGATCCATGCCGAACCGTTCCACGCCTCGACGTGGACCGCGGGTCGCTTGAACAACGGCGCGCCGGGCGCACCGTTGTTCTCGAAGCCGTCCATCGTGATGAGCAGAACGGCATCCCCGCCGACGCCGGAGAAGACGGCCTCCGGTCCGGGCCCGTCGTACAGGCGCAGGCCCCGTCCGTCGATCAGGCCGATTGCTCGGTCGGCCCGATCCAGGGCCATGGGCGAGATGGCGGAGATGGGGTCCGGGGTCCGGACGGCCCCGATGGAGTACGCGTCGCCGCCGGGTGAGACTGCCGCTCCCATCCCGTCGGGCACATCGACGGCTGAGAACCCCACGAGGTCGAGCCAGGACTCCTCGTTGCGCACCTCCACGATGCGGACGTCGTACGCGCCATCCGCGCTCGGCGTTGCCGCGAACATCATGAAGTCGTCGTACTCGCGCTCGGGATCTCTGCTCACAGAGATGATGTCGTTGACCGGCGAGAAACGTTCGCCATCCCAGACGTACAGGTATGGACACGAGTCGACGGTGCCGTCCCACCAGGTGGGCATGTCTTCGACGACCGGCTTGTAGTCGTCGCCGGTATCGACCACGGGTTGCTCGGGCAACAGGGTGAACTCTGTCTGCAGGCCTGAGTCAGGATCGTTCGTCACCACGACCGGCTCGAGCCCGTTCTGTCCGAAGTAGACCCCCACGACGCTGTCCTTGTCGCCGCTGCCGAGCGCCGCCTGGTCTTCGGGGGAGAGCGCGATCTGTCCCATCGCCACATCCACCGTTTGGTTGGGATCGACTTTGGACGTGATCGAGGGGACGCCGTCGGCCAAGAACGGGTTGCCGCCGGCGGGCGTGGCCGCGCTGGCCGGGGCGCTCATCTGGTCGAGTGTGTAGTCGATCACCAGTTGCTGCGCGAGGTCCGCTACGAGGGCCGGATCGGCCTCTGGGTAGAGTGCCGAGACCTCGCCGTTCATGACGTTCGCCTGCGTCTGGAAGATGTAGCCGTCGACGTTGGAGCCGGATCCGAAGTCCGGGGTGGCGCCGGTGGTGTCGCCGGGCTGATAGCGAGGCGCGTCCTGCAGCATCTTGATGGCCGCGTCCGTCTCCGGCTTGGGCGGATCGACCGCGTCGAAGGCGGATTGACCGAGTTGCCAGCCAGTGTAGCCGTCCAAGACGATCTTGACCGCCTGGTAGCCTGCCTTCGACTTCGAGGTGATACCCGCGGTGGCCGCGTCGAGTACGTTGGCGGTCACGGACGTGCCCAGTTCCCAGTTGGCGTCGGAGTCCATGCGGTCCGCGACCTGCTGCATGATCTGCGCGTTCTGCTTGAGCACCTGGGCCTTTTTGGAGTCGTTGCCCTGGAGGCGCTGCTGGATGTCCTGCGCCTGCTGGCGCATCTCAGACGTGGAGTCGCTGATGGTCACCTTGTTGGCAACCGCGACGCCGGTTCCGACCAAGCCGATGGCGACGGCGCCATATCCGAGGGTCATGATGATCGTGGTGAAGATGAAACCCTGCTCGCAGCGTGCCCGGGCGCGCACCCGGCGGACAAGGCGCGAGAGGAAGGTGGTCGCCTTCATCATCACGACCCCCCTTCCAGCGACAGAAGCGAGGACTCGACACCAACAAGGCCGCCTTCCTGATAGCTTACGCAAAGTTCGTCGAAGAAGGAGTCGATCGACATGCCGGGGAAGAGCTCCTGGTCGAGGGTGGCTGTTGCACTCGGCCCCACCTGCATCAACCCGGCGACCTGCTCCGCGCTCATGCCGAGCGAGAAGTCGAGCGGGGAGTACTCGGGGGTGTAGACCGGGCCGTCCAGGGGGGGGAGCTCTCGGGTGCCGATGGCGATCCCGTCCTTGAACTCGAACCGGGTCTGCATCTCCCAGTAGTCCCAGGCCTCGACGCGATGCACCGCGAGGGGGTCGTCGCCGGTGGCCTGATCGAGATGGTCCTCGCCGTATCCGATGACGAAGGCCTGCGGCGGTCCGAACTCGTCGAGCACACGGTTCTGGTCGTAGGTCGCCTGCCACTGGACGAGGCCTCCGTCGGTGCTGGGGCTATTGGGTTGCGGTTGGACGACACCGCCGCCTCTGGGGCCGTCGGGTTCTGACTGGACGATCCCGCCGCCTCCGTTAGGGCTCTCAGGCTTAAACAGAGTGAACCCCATGACGACGAGGGCGCCGACGGCGGCGATCCCCACACATGCGAGCGCGATGTACGCGAGCACCCTGCCCGCCCCGGAGCCGCTACGAGTGGGTTGCGGCGGGGGGTACTGGGGCTGTTGGTAGTAGGTCTGCTGCGGATACTGCTGGGGGTACTGCGGATACTGCGGCTGCTGCGGATACTGCTGGGGGTACTGCGGATACTGCGGAGGTTGCCCGTATTGTGGCTGTGGCGGGGGATGCTGCGGCTGAGTGGTCTGCGGGGGCTGAGCGCTGGGCTGCGACCCCTCCGACTGTGTGCTCGTCGATGCCCCGCATGCCATGCAGAATGCGGTGTCTTCCGGCATGTCGGAGCCGCAGTGCCCGCAGTAGATGACGGCCATGTCCGAACCTCCCGGTCTGTGCCCGGCGTGCTGCCTGGTCCAGGCGCCTCCTGCGTGTCTCGTGGCCTTATCCGTCAGCCGGCGAGCGGGTTCTCGCGAGGCTGTGCTCCAATCCGCCCCTCTTTGCCAGCTCCTTGAGTCTAACATGAGACATATGGGTGCCTGCCGAAGGGTCCGGCCGTCGGGGTCAGACGGGACTTCGGGGCACCGGCGGCGCTGACCGGGCTCCGCGACCTATCTGGTCTCGAGCGTAGCGGTCCATCCGGTTCCGCTGTATGCGGAAACGCATGTACTGCCCGGCACACTCCACCGTGGCGAGGTCGGTCGCCCTCCATAGAACACGTCGACGCCGTACGCGTCTACCCGAGTTCTTCGTGCGCGGATCGGCGGTCAGATGTCCTCCACCGGCTGCGGATCGGTGAGCGATTCGAAGACCACGACGTCGTTCGCGATCCCGTCGGCGACGAACGCCTGGGCGGGCACGTGCTCAGGCGAACCGACCGGGACGGCCGATGCCACGCCCGCGGGTGCCGAGCGCGCCGACGTCTTCCCCATGGTCACCAACACCACGGCTCCCACGATGACCGCCACCCCGAAGGCCATGCGGGGCGTCAGTGTCTCGCCGGCCAACAACCAACCCAGGAAGACGGCTACCACCGGGTTCACGTAGGCGTAGGTCGAGAGGCGCGACGGCTGCGCGACCCCAAGCAGCCACGTGTAGGCGGTGAGTGCCACCACCGAGCCGATGATCACCAGGTAGAAGAAAGCCAGTGCCGAGACCGCCGACACATCTCCCAGGGACACGCGCCCCCACTCGCCCGTGAGGCTTCCCACCAGCGTGAGCGCTCCGCCGCCGCACAGCATCTGCATCGCGGTGGTCTGGAAGTGCGAGCTCGATATCCGGACGGTGCGGGTGTAGAGGGAGGCCCCCGTCCACGACATCACGCCCAAGAGCACCGCGATCGCACCGAACAGGTAGATGTCGCGGTCGCCGGTCTGCCAGGGTGCGAGCAATACCATGACCCCGGCAAAGCCCACAAGGACGCCGGTCATCATCACTCGGTTGGGGCGTTCGCCGCCGGGGCGAGCCCAGTTGAAGATGAGCATCCAGATGGGCATGGTGGCCGCGAGCACGGCGGCGAGACCCGAATTGATGTACTGCTCGGCCCACACCACCGCTCCCTGGGCCGCCGTGATCAGAAAAACCCCCGAGATCAGCGCGGGCTTCCACTGCCGCAGGGCGGGATGAGGGACGCCGCGCAGAGTGGTCCAGACGTAGAGGAGCGCCCCGGCGACCGCGAAGCGCACACCGCCCATCAGGAAGGGCGGGATGGTCTCGATCGCGAAACGGATCGCCAGGTAGGTGGTGCCCCAGATGATGTATACGGCGCCGAAGGCCAGGACCACCTTCCACCGCGCGGGAGTCGAGTGCACGGATGTCCCTTCCTGTTAGGCGGCTTCGGGTAATGGGGGCGTTTCGCGCGGTCCTCGCCGGGAACCTCGTATCCCGAGGAGCATCGCGTAGCCGATGATCGCACCGGCCACGCCCTGCACGGCTGTGAGCGACTCCCCCAGCGCGAGCCAACCGCTCAGAACCGACACGAGCGGGATCATGTTGATCGCCAGAGCGGCTCGCGCCGCGGGCAACTTGCTGATGCCGAAGTTGTACAGAGCATTGGCGCCGAGCGTCACCAGGACCCCCAGGTACACGGTGGCCGCCCAGGGACCCAGCGGCGCGTGCAACACCGATCCCCAGTCCGCGGTCAACGCCGCGGGGGAGAAGAAGACCGCTCCGGCGAGGATCTGGATACACGCGAGCAGGAGGGGGTTGTATCGAGGGCTCAGGTGCCTAACGAGCAGCATGTATCCTGCGGCGCACGTGAACGCACCCAATTGGAGGATATTGCCCAGGACGGGGTTGGTCGCATGAGGGCCGGCCTCGCTGCCGAGGGAAAGCAAGGCCACGCCCACCATCGACAGCACTACCGCGATCAGCGTGGCGCGGGAGAGTCTCTCGGCGAGGAAGATCCGAGCCCCCACCGCCACCAAGAGCGGCACGATCGCCGAGAGCGCGCCGGCCTGCATCGCTGTCGTGTACGTGAGTCCGTAGCCCTCGAACAGGAAGTACAAGCACGGTTGGAAGAGGCTGAGGGCGGCGAGCCAGCGCCAGTCGCCGCGCCGGTACTCCGGCTTCGGTATCCGCGGCCAGATGAGGGCTACGATGACCGAACCCATGACCATGCGCATCCACACGACGACCATGGGTTCGAACGCGCCGAGGGCGACTTTCGTCGAGGCGAAGCTGGTGCCCCAGAGCACTACAGCTCCGGCGATCGCGAGCAGAGGCAGAGACCCGCTAGATCTCGACTCAAGGGGTGCGGTCACACAGGTCTCCTTGCTTGATACACCTCAAAGGACGACCCTCGGAGGACGACCTTCGCAGAATATCCCATCGGAGGTCAAGCCTGCGAGGGTCGTGTTCGGGCATCCGACATCCATCCCGCGAGGTCCAGAGTCTCAGACAGGGTTTTTCGCGTTGGCACTATCGCGTGCGGTGCCGGTGACTTAGAATCCGCGGTGAGAAAGAGATCCCGAAATAGGAGGCGCCACTTGCACACGCTCGACAAGTACTTCCAGTTCACGGAACGGGGCACCAACCTGCGCACGGAAGTGATCGCAGGGTTCACGACTTTCATGACCATGGCGTACATCATCTTCGTGAACCCGGGCATCCTCTCTGCCGCCGGCGTGCCGTTCCCCGCGGCGGCCACGGCCACGGCTCTCGGAGCCGCCCTGATGTCTATCTGCATGGGTCTCGTGGCCAACCGTCCCCTGGCATTGGCCTCGGGCATGGGCCTGAATGCGGTGGTCACCTTCTCGGTGATCGGATTCCAGCAGGCGAACGTACCCTGGCAGGTGGGCATGTCGGTGGTCTTCGTCGAGGGCATCATCATCCTCGTCCTTGTCCTTACCGGGCTCCGCGAAGCCGTTATGAACGCCATCCCCTTGAACCTCAAACGGGCTATCGGCGTCGGCATCGGGCTCTTCATCACCACGATCGGCTTGAACGAAGGCGGCTTCATCCGCCCGGCGCCCATCACCCTCGTCGCCCTCGGCGACTTCACGCAGCCCTATGTCTGGGTGTCCATCATCGGGCTGCTCGCCATCCTGATGTTCATGGCATTGAAGGTGAAGGGCGACATCCTGTGGGGCATCTTGGTGGCCACGGCGGCCGCTCTGATCTTGGGGATCACCAAGTTGCCGACGGCCGTCACGGCGGCTCCCGATTTCAGCGGTTTCTTCGCCCCATTCCACACAGTGGACGGTGGACTCGCCCTGTTCCAGATCTTCACCCCGGTGCTCTTGATGGCGGTGTTCGCCATCATGCTCACCGACTTCTTCGACACCATGGGGACGGTAGTGGCGGTTGGTGAGCAGGCTGGGTTCGTGGACAAAGACGGCAAGGTTCCGGGCATCCGGAACATCCTGGCGGTCGACTCATTGGCGGCGATCACCGGCGGCCTCTTCGGCGCCAGTTCGATCACCACCTACATCGAGAGTGCGGCGGGCGTCGCCGAAGGCGGCCGCACCGGTTTCACCAGCGTGGTGACGGGTCTGCTGTTCGCGGTGGGCGTGTTCTTCGCTCCCATCGTGGCCATGATCGGCGGCGGTTATATCATCGGGAACGACCTGCAGTACACCCTGATGTCCGGTTCCGGATTCTCGGTGCCGGAGGGCGCGTTCTTCGTCTATCCGATCACCGCGGGAGCCCTGATCGTCGTAGGTTTCCTGATGATGCGCACCGTGCGGGAGATCCCGTGGACCGACTTCGAGGAGTCGTTCCCCGCCTTCTTGACGCTCGTGGGCATCCCCCTCACGTACAACATCAGCTACGGCATCGGCTTCGGCTTCATCAGCTACACGCTGATCAAGTTGTTCCACGGGAAGGCCAAGGACGTGCACCCGTTCATGTACGTGGTGAGCGTGGCGTTCGCCATCACCTTCGTGCTGCCCTGGCTGCAGTCGTTGGTGCAATAGTCTGCGTTGGCGGCGGCGGGCGCATCGCGCCCGCCGCCGCCTTCACCCCGTGATCCCTCGCCCTATGGGGCGGGCGATCCGGTGGCGCCGAGGGATCTCCGCCGGGAGGCGGTCGCCCCTATTCTGCCGACAACTCTGCGGCCGGGTCCGCCCGCCTCCGCCTGAACCGGTCGAACGTCAGGTAGAGCACCGGCACCAGCACCAGGGTCAACACCGTCGACGTGAGCAGTCCGCCGATCACGACCACGGCCAGCGGCCGCGACAGGAACGATCCTTCTCCCAGTCCGAGCGCCATGGGGGTGAGGGCCAAGATGGTCGCCACGGCCGTCATGAGGATCGGTCGCAGTCGCCTCCTCCCGCCCTCGATCACCGCCGTGCGTGCATCCATGCCCTGCTCGCGGAACTGCTCTACCAGGTCGAGGAACACGATCGCGTTGGTCACCACGATCCCGATCAGCATCAGCAATCCGATCAGACTGGGCATGCCCAGGGTCGTGCCGGTCACCAGCAGGAGCACGATGGCTCCCACTGCCGCGAACGGGATGCTCACCAGCAGGATCAGCGGGTTCAACAGACTCCTGAACGTGCCCACCATGATCAAGTACACAAGCAGGATGGCTATGAGCATCGCGATGCCGAGTGTCGTGAACATGTCGTTCATCATCTCGGTCACGCCTGCCATGCGCCAGTTGGAACCCTCGGGCATCTCCAAATCAGCGAGCGCCGTCTCTATCTCGGTGGCCGTGGCTCCGACGTTGTTGCCCTCACTGGTCGCGTTGACGGTGATGGTGCGATCTCCGCCCGTGTGGGTGATCTGTACGGGCTCCTCCACCTGAGTCACCGTCGCCACCGAAGAGAGCGGCATGATCCCACTCGAACCAGCCAGCAAGATATCCCCGAAGGTGTCGGGAGATGCGCCGTTCATGGCGGGCAGGCGGATGTAGGCCGGCAACGGTCCTTGCTCGGTCATGACGGTGCCCACGGGCATGCCGTTCAGCATGAGCCCCACGTATCCACCGACGGTGGTGGCGTCGAGACCGGCGGCTGCGGCCTTCGTCGGGTCGACGTTCACCTGGATCTGCGGCATGCGCTCGGAGAGGTTCGATGTGACGGTGGCGATGCCTCCCAGTTCCTTCAGCCGGTCGACGACCGCCGCATTGGCCTCCTCGAGCACGGCCGGGTCATCGGCGGAGATACGCACCTCGATCGCCGACATGTCCCCGCCGGACGCATCGGCGACGCTCAAGCTCAACTCGCCGGGCACGTTCGCGGCCGTCATGCGGGCTCGCAAGTCGTCCATGAGCACGGTCTTGTCGTGGTCGGCGTCCGCGGTCACCAGGAACTGCGCCCGCGATGCGGAGGCGTTCACGCCGCCTCCGACGCCGAAGAGGCCTCCGGTGCTGCCCACGGTGACCTGGTAGATGTCGATGCCTTCAGTTTCGGCCAAGAGGGTCTCGATCATGGCGGCCGCTTCCAGGGTCACGTCGCTCTGGGTGCCCGCGGGCATCTGCTGCGTGATGCTGAAGGTGGTCTCTGCCGACTGGTCCATCAGGTTGGTCTTGAGCAGCGGAGTCAGCGCGAGCGAACCGACCAAGAGGCCGGACGCGACGAGCACCGTCAGCAGCTTGTGCTTCGAGGCGAATCTGATCGTGGGCAGGTAGACCCGCTGCATCCAGGTGAGTTCATCCGGATCGCGGTGTCCAACCTGTTTCTTGGAGAGCATCCAGGTCACGGCGACCGGCACCACGGTGAGGGCCACGAGCAGGCTGGCGAGCAACGCGAAGGTCACCGTGAGCGCGAAGGGCCGGAAGAACTCTGAAGAGATGCCGCTCACGAAGCCGAGGGGCAGGAAGACCGCTACTGTGGTGAGCGTGCTTGCGGTGATCGCCGCGGACACCTCTTTGGTGCCTTTGTAGGCGGCTGTCTGAGGATCGTCGCCCTCTTGGAGGTGTCGGTAGGCGTTCTCGAGCACCACGATCGAATCGTCGATGACCCGGCCGATGGCGATAGTGAGTCCCGACAGCGTGAGCATGTTGAGCGAGCTGTCCCGACCCCAGAGGACCACCAGCGCGATGATCACGCTGAGCGGGATGGAGATGCCCGCAACGATGGTCGAACGCCAGTTGCGCAGGAAGAGCAGGATGACCAAGATGGCGAAGAACGCGCCCAGGATACCTTCTTCCCACATCGAGCGGATACTCTGCGTGATGTACGGTGCCTGGTCGACCACCGTCGTGATCGCGGCGCCTTCACCCAGGCTCGCCTCGAACTCCGGGATGAGTTCGGCGACGTCCGCGGAGATGTCCACGACGTTGCCGTCAGCCGCCTTGGTCACCGAGATGCCTATCGTCGGTTGGCCGTTCGTGCGGGTGATCGACGACGCGGGCGCCGGAATGATCGTGAGATCGGCCACCTGTCCCAGGGTCACGGGCGCGGCAGCGGGTGGCGCGATCGGGGATGAACCGGTCGCATCGCCCGCCCCTGTGGGAGCCTGCCCCGCCATGCCGGAGGAGCCTCCGGCAGCGCTCGCGGCGCCACCGGCGCCGTTCAGCGGAAGCGCCCTCAGAGCATCGAGTGTGACCGATCGGCTGGTGACCCGCACCGGGATGGTCGCGCCATCGACAGCCAGGGTGCCCGCCGGCATCGAGACGTTGGCGGTCTGCAACGCGCCCATGATGGCTTGAGGCGACACGCCGAGGCTTGCCAACGCCATCGGCTTGAGTTCGAGCTGGAGTTGGTATTCGGCGGCGCCAGACAACGACACGTCGGTCACGCCTTCCACCTGCTGCAGCCTGGGCAAGACCTTCTGCCTGATGAGCGCGGTGAGCTCCTCGGGGGGCAGAGGTGAGCTGACGGCCAGCTGTACCACCGGGAGTCCGCCGAGGTTGATGGCGCCCACCTGCGGTTGCAGTCCGGTCGGCAGGAAGGGGCGCACACGTTCGACGGCCTGGGTGGCGGCGGCTTGGTTGGCCTCCATGTCGGCGCCGAAATCGAACATTACCACGACGACGCTCATGCCCTCGTTGGAGTACGAGGTCATCTCTTCGATGCCGGGAAGGCTCTTCAGGGCAGTTTCGATCGGGGTGGTCACGCTGCGTTCGACGTCGGCTGGGGATGCTCCCGGCTGCACCGTGAAGACGGTGACCGCCGGGAACTCGATACTAGGGATGAGTTCCTGCCGCAACGAGGTGACGGCGTAGGCTCCTATCAGCACTATGGCCGCCACGGCCAAAGCCACCACGGAGCGGTTCCTAAGCGAGATGCGGGTCAGCAGGCTCATCGATCCTCTTTCGGTTCGGTCGATATGGGGGGAGCGGGGGCGTCTGTGTTCGCTCCGGTGGGCAAGGGATGATGGGAAGCGGTGGCTTCCGACGGGTGCGCGGTTGCCGAGTGGCGGGTCGAGTCGCGGGCCTCCCAGCGTTCGAGCAGGGTGGGCACTTCCTCACGCATGAAGCAGAAGAAGTCGAGGGCTTCGCGGACTCGCGCGTCGCCCCCCTCCGAAGTGCTGTCGACCACCTCGAGCGCGCGTTCGAGGAGCCGGGACTGCAGCTCGGCGTGGCGCGCGAGGTCGCGGAAGAGCTCACCTGCGGACCCCGAGCGCACCCGCACGTAGTCCTGGCGGTCGCCGGGGAACGTGATGCGCTCGGCCATGCTCCTCTGGATCAGCAGCCGCGTCATGGTGCTGACGGAGCCCTTGCTGGCCTGTAGATGCTCGCCGAGTTGGGCGAGGGACTGGTGAGGTGGGTCGCACATCATCAGACGGCCCAGGATGCGGCCGGCCATGCGTGGTATGCCGTGGGCCTCGAAGATATGACCGAACTCTTCGATCACGTTGAGTTGCTGCGCTGATGGTCCTTCCGCGTTCAGAGGTGACTCCTTCCGATGGGAGGCGCCCTGTCGCGGCATGCTCCGGGGCCCGCGGGAGTATAGCATTCACCGTGTTCAGTACAAGGTGAACTTTGGAGCAACGTGCCCGCCCGACCGTCGAAGAGGCGGTCGGGCGGGCCGAGCGCTACGTCGCCCGGCGTGCGTGTTCAGTCGGACTACGCGTGCTCAGTCGGGCCACGTGTGAATGCTCACGTGCGTGCTCAGTCGGGCTTCGCGTGCATGTTCAGTCGCCGACCCCGAGTGACTCGGCCACCGCTACGAGTTCATCTCTCGTCAGGTCTCCGGCCACTGTGACCACAAGCAGGTCGCTCAGCGCCCACAGGTGAGGTGTCGTGCGCGGGTCTATCTGAAGCCAGGCGGAGGCACCGGTCAGAGCTCCCTCCCTCAGGTCGACGGCTTGGGGTTCGTCGACGAAGCCCTCGCCGCCGGCGAGCGGGTCGCTCCATAGAGTCGGGTCCTCTCCTATCGGCCGGGTGGTCACGGTGATCTGGTCGAACCCGCGACGGTAGACGATCGAGACCACATCACCGGCGGCAGGGTTCGTGCCCTCCTTGCCCGTGGACATGGCTTCTTCCGCCGCCGAGATGACGGATAGGGAGAACCCTTCGGGCACCCAACCCGGCACGGGCGGCTGGTAGCCCACCGTCTGGGCGGCGGTCTCGAGGTCGACCCGCCGGAACCCGTCGTCCGCGGGATACACGTCGGCGTCGGGTGGGAACTCGAGGGTGAAGGCATCGGGCGGCAGGACCGGGTCGATCTCAAGCTGCTCCAGACGGATCTCTTGGATCAGCTTCCCATCGACGGACTCCACAACCCGCACGGGGAAGCCGGTCGCTTGGTCCACGGTGACTTCGAGGTGGTCACCCGAGTACGATGCGATTCGATTCGGGTCCACGGCGATGTCGAGTACCCAGGCTTCGCGCCCCTCGTGCACCACCTCGGTGATCCCGGGGGCTTCCGCGGCCAGAAGGGCTCGCACCACCGAGCCGAGTCGTCGTTGCAGGATCCATTCGCTCGGCCCCTGGTCGGGCGCGGAGGGGGCTACGCCCACCCGCTCGCCCGCCCAGGTCTCGCCGGCCTCAGTGGAGAGGCTGCGCTCGACGCCTGTCTTCGAGTCGAACGCGAGGTCGTCCACCCGGCTGGAGCCGTCGGCCAGCGTGTTCGTGCCCCAGTAGCGGAAGTCTCCCTGAGACGTGGTCAAGAACTCCCACCTCATCTCACTAGGGACCTGGTCGGCGGGGTCCGCGCTCACGACCACCAACACGCCGCGCAGGCTCTTGAGCTTCTCCATGGTGGCCTGCACCTTCGCCTTGATCTCGGCCGCGGTGGCTGGCTGCGGCCCGAGTCTATCGACCACCTGGTCGGGCAGCAGTTCCCGGGGGGCCAGCATCATCCCCAGCAGCACGACCGCCGCCACGGCCGCGGCGGCGAAACTCCAAGCGAGGGGCCGCCGGAACCATGCCGATCGTGACTCGGGCCCCGAGCGGCGCGCCTGGGGACGGTCGGCCTGACCTTCGGACGTTTCTTCGGCGCGCGCCGTGCCGTATGCGGACTCTCGCTCCACTTCGTCGTCGACGGCGTCCAGCTTGTGGTCGAGTCGAAGGAAGAAGTCCTCCTGGTGTTCGGGCACGTCGAGCCGGCTGAGTGCATCTCCGAGTTGTTGGTCGCGGCGGGTCATCGCAGGTCTCCTCTTCTCTGGGGGGAGAGGGCGCCGCGGAGCTGCGCCCGGGCGGTGCTCAGTCGCGAAGCGACCGTCCCCTCCTTCACTCCCAGGATGTTCGCGGCGGTCCAGTAGTCGTATCCGATGGCGTCCACCAGCATCACCGCCGCCCGCTGGTCCACGGGCAGGGTGGCCAGAGCCGCCTCCAGGTCGCCGTGCTTGGCGACGACATCGGCGAGATCGAGGTCCGTCGCCGGCTCGGCCCCTTCTTCGGCCAAGTGCTCGAGCGATCGCACCACTCCGAGGCCCTGCGCCGCTCGCTTGCCGGCGCGCAGGCGGTCGAGGCACACGTTATAGGTGATGCGGTAGAGCCAGGTCGAAGCCGCCGCCTCGTCGCGGAACGACGGCAGCGCGCGGTAGGCACGGAGGTATGCTTCCTGCAGAGCGTCGTCGACCAGGTCTCCGTCGCCGAGGAGCCGGTAGGCCAGCATCCGTATCGAGCGGTCGTGGGCGTGCACGAGCCCGGTGAACTCGTCGCGCCTCCGCGCTGCCTGGTCGGTTGGCTGGGCTCTCGTGCCATTCATGAGGTCGCGCGTCACCGCCTGCCGCGTGGGCGCTCGCATGGTGGATAATTCCATCGTCTCTCCCCTCTTCCACCTGTGATCGGGTCGATCCGTCCGTTGGAGCCCCGTCGGCCTGCTGGGGCCGGTCGATCGGCCGGCCGGCGGTCCTGGCTCGTCTCTTGATTAGACGCCGACACCGGCCGATACCTTCGGTTGTGGTGCGGAGAGATACGGGAACAGTCTCCGGCTTTTCGCGTCGGCCCGCAAGGTCCCCGCTGCGCCCACTGTTAGAATGCAGGGGTACTCGCCCAGCCCCCCAAGACCGACCTGACCCCGACTTCCCCCGGCGGCGACGAGACGGTGCTGCTCGTCGAGGACGAAGGACAGGTGCGACGTCTGGTGCGCACCGTTCTGGAGCGGTCCGGGTACACCGTGCTCGAAGCCGAGGGATCGGAGGCTGCCCTCGAGTTGAGCCGAGGCGACCACGAGATCCACCTTCTGCTCACCGATGTCGTGATGCCCGGCATGAACGGACGAGAACTCGAGGGCCGGATACGAGCACAAAGGCCGGGTATCAAGGCGCTCTTCATGTCCGGGTACACCGCCGACGTGATCGCTTCGCGGGGCGTTCTCGGCGAGGGGGTGCGGTTCCTCCAGAAGCCCTTCTCTCCGGACGCGCTCGCAGCCAGAGTACGTGCCGTCCTGGACGGGGACTGAGTAGTCGTTCCGGCCCCCGCGGTTAGCTCCTTGTCGGCCGCCCCTCCGTAAAGACTCCGTAAAGACCAGGCGGTAGCTCTAGCTTGTACTACACGATGTAGTAGAGTGGTCGGACAGTGCGGCTGCGCGAAGGCGCGGCCCCACCGGCCGCAAGCACGCCGGTGATCCCGGCGAAACCAAGGAGAAGTCCGGATGAAACGTAGGTCGATGATCCTGATAGTGGGACTGATGGTGTTGGCGCTGCTGCTGATGGCTGCTCCTGCCTTCGCGGCCCCCTCGCCGCCCGCCGCAGCCGATTCCGGGCTGCACAACGCCCACATGGAGACCATGGGCACCAATGGTCACGACAACGTACCCTTCACCTGCACCATGTCGCATGAAGCCTGCATGGGCATGGAGCGCGCGAAGTAGCCTGAGCCGCGAAGGGTTGCCGACGACCTCGCCGACGCCCGAGCAGGTCTCTCTCCCCAAGGGGCCCCGCGTCCGACAGCGGGGCCCTTTTTCGTGCCCGGCCCGGGGCGGTCCTGCGCGCCTCCCCGGGTGGCTCCCGTTTGCTTGAAATGGCCTGACCCCTCGGGTATCATCCGGGTTCGCTTCAGGGCCGATAGGCCGTGGGGGGATGCCCGAGTGGCCAAAGGGAGCAGACTGTAAATCTGTCGGCGCAGCCTACGGAGGTTCAAATCCTCCTCCCCCCACCACCCACCATGTCCTGAGGCGAGAGGAGCGCTTGGCGCTCGCGGTCCTAGGGCCTCCATAGCTCAGCTGGCAGAGCACTTCCATGGTAAGGAAGGGGTCATCGGTTCGAATCCGATTGGAGGCTCCATCAGCATGTGGAGTACGGCGGCGTAGCTCAGTTGGTCAGAGCAGCGGAATCATAATCCGCGAGTCCGGGGTTCGAGTCCCTGCGCCGCTACCAATTCTTCGCCCAAGGGCGTGTCCCTACCGTGGGGCCGCGCCCTTGGGTTGAAACATGCGCTGTGGTAGCATCCACGATTGCTCTCTAGCTAGGATGGTATGAAGCGATGCGCGTACGGGTCACGCTGGCTTGCCAGGAATGCAAGCGCCGCAATTACACGACGATGAAGAACAAGCGGAACGATCCCGAGCGGATCGAGTTCCAGAAGTACTGCAAGTGGTGCGGGTCGCACACCACTCACAAGGAAACGAAGTAGGGGCAGGGGCGTCCTTCGCTGGGCTGGTGAAGGCTCCTATCCGAGGAACAGCGTAGGGCAGTAGCTCCAACGGTAGAGCGCCGGTCTCCAAAACCGGATGTTGGGGGTTCGAATCCCTCCTGCCCTGCCAGCCCGCTCCAAAAGAAAGGCACACGAAGCACGATGGCATGGTCACCAATACCGAAGTCCTCGGCGAAGACGCCGGTCAAGGCGTCGGCCAAAACACCGGCCAAGGCTTCTGCGCGGGCTGTTCCCGCCAAGGGCAGCAAGTCCTCGGCTCAGGTCGCGACGCGTGCGGGCGGCGGGCGCAGTGCCGGGCGCTTCTTGCGCGAAGTGCGCAACGAGATGACGAAGGTCACATGGCCGCCGCGCCAGGAGCTCATACAGGCCACCATGGTCGTGCTCGTGGCGATCGCGATCGCCGCTTCCTACATCGGGCTTCTTGATCTGGTGTGGTCTACCCTAGTGAAACTGGCACGTCTCGGGTGACCGAGCGCCTCGCTCCTCGCCCACGAAAGGATCTGGATTCCCGCGATGCTGGCTAAGTGGTACGTCATCAACACATATTCAGGGCACGAGAACAAAGCTCGCGCGAACCTGGAGCATCGGATCCAATCCATGGATCTCGTGCCCTACTTCGAGAGTATCGTGGTCCCCACCGAGCAGGTGGTCGAGACCAAGGGCGGCGAGAAGATCCAAATCGAGCGTCGCATCTTCCCGGGCTATGTGCTCGTGAAGATGGTCCTCACCGATGACTCGTGGTCCCTGGTGAAGAACACTCCCGGCGTCACCGGTTTCGTCGGGTCGGAGAACAAACCCACCGCACTGAGTGCCGCCGAGGTCGATCGTATCCTGCACACCTCGACCGTGGAGAAACCAAAAGCCAAGGCCGAGTTCGCGGTGGGCGACCAGGTCAAGGTCTCCAGCGGGCCTCTGGCTGATTTCACGGGTGAAGTCGCCGAAGTGAACGTGGAGCAGAGCAAACTCAAGGTCATGGTGTCCATCTTCGGCCGCGATACGCCGACCGAGTTGGGCTTCGAACAGGTCAAGAGGATCTGACGCACCGCGCGGATCCGTAAGAAGGACACGGAGAGAGACAGTGGCAAAGAAGGTTCGAGCGAATATCAAGCTCCAGATCGCCGCGGGTCAGGCGAACCCGGCGCCTCCTGTGGGCCCTGCCCTGGGTCAGCACGGCGTCAACATCATGGAGTTCTGCAAGGCCTACAACGCTCAGACGCAGGACAAGGTGGGCACCATCATCCCCGTGGAGATCACCGTCTACGAGGATAGGTCGTTCACGTTCTTGCTGAAGACCCCCCCGGCTGCGGTGCTCATCCGCCAAGCCGCCGGCGTCCCCAAGGGCTCCGGCTCGCCGAATCGCGAGAAGGTGGGCACCATCACGCAGGATCAACTGCGGCAGATCGCCGAAGTCAAGCTGCCCGACCTCAACGCGAACGACGTGGAAGCCGCCATGAACATCTTGGCCGGCACCGCGCGTAGCATGGGGGTCGTCGTCCAGCGGTAGTGACGGTCGCGCCGGAAAGCCTCGAGGGGCCCGGTCGAGCGGATCAGATATCGGCCCCAGCGCAGGACGGGGGTCACGAGAGTGGGAGGGTCCCGAACGGACCCGCATGCACCACAGGAGGAACGCGAAGTGGGTAAGCAGTCCAAGCGCTACAAGGAAGCAAAGCGTGCCGTCGAAGTGGGGCGCGTGTATACGGTGGGTGAGGCAGTGCGACTCATCCAGAGCATGCAGGCAGCCACGTTTGACGAGACGGTCGAAGTGCACGTGAAACTCGGCGTCAATCCCCGTCATGCGGATCAGCAGGTGCGCGGCACCATCATGCTCCCGCACGGCACGGGCAAGAGCGTCCGCGTCGCGGTGTTCGCCAAGGGCGACAAGGCCACCGAAGCCGAAGCCGCCGGCGCCGATGTCGTGGGCGCCGAAGACCTCGCCACCCGTGTGGAGAAGGGCTTCCTCGAGTTCGATGTCGCTATCGCCACTCCCGACATGATGGGCGTGGTCGGCAAGCTCGGTCGAGTTCTCGGCCCCCGAGGTCTTATGCCGAACCCGAAGGCCGGAACGGTCACGTTCGATGTGGGCAGGGCGGTGTCCGACATGAAGGCCGGCAAGATCGAGTACCGCACCGACAAGTTGGGCGTCGTGCACGTGATTATCGGCAAGAAGTCGTTCGAGCAGGGGCAACTCGTGGAGAACTACGCCGAGTTCCTTGACGAACTCGTGCGCGCCAAGCCCGCCGCCGCCAAAGGCAAGTACCTGCGCAGCATCACCTTTGCGAGCACTATGGGCCCGGGCGTTCCGGTGGATACCACGAAGACGAAGATCATTGTTGCTGATGAAGTGGTCGACGAGGTGTCGGCGGCAGACGAGACGGCGGAGGTCGTCGAGTAGGATCACGTCGAGGACGGTCGGCTGCGACTTCTGGCAAGTCGAGAGCCGCCCGGGGGTTGTCGGCGCGGGACCCCTGGGGATATACTTCCGCGTCGTATGCCGGAGACAGCTGGTCCCGCTTGTCAGAGCGGGGTAATCGGACCGAAAAGTGGGACGGCCAGCCGAGGCGGGACACACCGTGGTATAGCGTACGTCACAACACGTGCGAAGTATCTTAGGCGTCCACCTCAGTTCCGGGGGTGGACGTTTTCTATTTTGGGAAAGGAGGGATGACGTATGGCCAGACCGGAGAAGGTCGCCGCGGTACAAGAGATCGCCGCGAAGCTTAGCTCCACCGATGCCTATTATCTGGTCGACTTCCGCGGGCTCTCCGTGGGCGAAGCTACCGAGTTGCGCAGCCGGCTCAGAGCCAACGGAGCCGAACTCGCGGTCGTGAAGAACACGCTTGCCAAGATCGCGGCCGCCGACGCGGGCGTCGAGGGTCTCGACGCGTTGCTCGAAGGTCCCACCGCCATCGCCTACTGTGGCGAGGATGCCGTGGGTCCGGCGAAAGCTCTGCTCGGCTTCATGAAGGAGAAGAAGAAGCTCACGGTCAAGGGTGGCTACCTGCAGAGTCAGCTGCTCGATCGCGCGGACGTCGAGAGGTTGGCAGCCCTGCCGAGCCGCGAAGAGCTCATAGCGAAAGTGGTCGGAGGAATAGCCGCGCCGCTGTATGGTTTGGCGAACGTTCTCACCGGGCCGATGCGTGGCTTGGTGATCGCGCTCGATCAAGTGAGAGAGCAGAAGGCCGCGGCGTAGCCCGGCTCGTCCCTAGGAAGCAGTGCGGGCCTGGGCCCGCCGGGTACCTGAACGTATGGAGGTAAGAGAGAGATGACCCCGCAGGAGCTGATCGAAGAGATCAAGAAGATGACCGTTCTCGAGCTGGCCGAAGTGGTCAAAGCGCTCGAGGAGGAGTTCGGCGTCACCGCCGCCGCGCCGATGGCCGCAGCAGCCGCGCCGATGGCCGCAGCCGAGGAAGTGGAAGAGCAGACCGAGTTCGACGTCATCCTTTCCGCGACCGGCGACAAGAAGATCCAGGTGATTAAAGTAGTACGTGCTGTCACGGGCCTTGGCTTGAAGGAAGCGAAGGACCTGGTCGACGGCGCACCGAACGCGGTCAAAGAAGGTATCACCAAGGACGAGGCCGAAGCGCTCAAGAGTCAGCTTGAAGAAGCCGGCGCCGTGGTCGAGATCAAGTAGCCATTCTTCCGCGCAGGCGGAACTGTCTTGGACCCAGGGGGAGCGTCGAAGGATGCTCCCCCTGGGTTGTCCTTGCCTGCGATGGCGTGATAGCATTCGAGTTTGCGTCTTCAGCCATTTCGTCCTGCCTATTTGTTGTGAGGAGTGAGCAAGCTTGAGCCTCAGCACGACTCCCAAGCCGCGTAAGTCTTTCTCAAAACTGCCCACGATCCTCGATGTACCAGAACTCATCGCGATTCAGCTGGACTCTTTCCAGTGGTTCACGGAACAGGGGCTTCGCGAGACCATCGAGGACATCAACCCCATCGAGGACTACACAGGTAAGTTCGCGGTGGAGTTCGGCGAATACGAGTTCCGGGAGCCGTCTGTCTCTCTGGACGAGTGCCGCGATAAGGATCAGACGTACTCCGCACCGCTGTTCATCACGGTGGCCTTCGTGAATCGTGAGACCGGAGAGATCCGTGAACAGCAGGTGTTCATGGGCGACTTCCCCATGATGACCGAGCAGGGCACGTTCATCATCAACGGCACCGAGCGCGTCATCGTGACGCAACTCGTCCGTTCGCCCGGTGCGTACGTCCAGCAGCCGAAAGACAGCAACAAGCAGACTCAGGTGTTGGTCGCCAACCTCATGCCGTCGCGCGGCTCGTGGCTCGAGTTCGAGATCGACAAGCGTGGCGCGGTCAACGTTCGTATCGACCGGAAGCGGAAGCTGCTGGCCACCGTGTTCCTGCGCGCCCTCGCGGGCATCCAGAACTCGGAGTCGGGCGATCCAGAGGGCTACTTGGCAACCGGCAGTGATGAGGAGATCCTGGCCCTGTTCGACGACAACATGTTCATGAGGAACACGTTGGAGAAGGACACGGTCCGGTCGGTCGAAGAGGCGCTCGTCGAGCTGTTCAAGAAGCAGCGTCCGGGGGAGCCCCCCACGCTCGAGGCGAGTCGGACCCTCCTGCGGAACACGTGCTTCGACTCGAAGCGCTACGACCTTTCCAAGGTGGGGCGCCACAAGGTCAACTCTCGCCTCGCACTCGAGGTGGGCGACATCCGCACGCTCACGAAGACCGACATCGTCGCCCTCGTGAAGGAACTCGTGACGGTGCCGCTCGAGGCCGCCAAGAAAGCGCCCGAAGGCGCGGAGGAGTTCTGGAGCGAATCCCGCGACTTGGCTGAAGCCGCGACCAACCTGGAGTGGGATGAAGTATCCCATCGCCTCGACGAATACGAGGACTTCGGGAACCGTCGCCTGCGCACCGTGGGCGAACTCGTGCAGGAGGCGTTCCGCATCGGCCTCTCCCGCATGGAGCGGGTCGTGCGGGAGCGCATGACGACCGAAGACCCCGACACGATCACGCCGCAGACCATCATCAACATCCGGCCGGTCGTGGCGGCCCTCAAGGAATTCTTCGGGAGTTCGCAGCTCTCGCAGTTCATGGACCAGACCAACTCCCTGGCCGGCCTCACGCACCGTCGGAGGCTCTCAGCCCTCGGCGCGGGCGGCCTCACCCGGGAGCGGGCGCCCATCGAGGTGCGCGACGTGCACCCCACCCACTACGGGCGCATGTGCCCTATCGAGACTCCTGAAGGTCCGAACATCGGCCTCATCGGTTCCCTCGCGGCGTACGCGAAGATCAACGAGTTCGGGTTCATCCAGACCCCATACCGTCAGGTCGTGAACGGCAAGGTCACCGACGACATCGATTGGCTCACCGCCTACGAGGAGCGTCAACTCACCATCGCCCAGGCCAGCGCGCCGTACGATCCGAAGACCAAGAAGTTCGTCAACGACACGGTCATGGCGCGGTCCCCCGGTGGGGAATACGTCAGCACCGTCGTCGCCGACGTGCACTATATGGACGTCTCGCCGCAGCAGATCGTCTCTGTGGCGACGGCCCTCATCCCCTTCCTCGAGCACAACGATGCCAACCGGGCCCTGATGGGGTCCAACATGCAGCGTCAGGCGGTGCCGGTCATGGTGTCGGAGGCTCCCCTCGTGGGCACCGGCATGGAGTACCGAGCCGCCGTCGACACTGGTGACGTCGTGGTCGCCCGGCGCGCCGGGCGGGTGAAGGGCGTCTCGGCCGACCGCATCCTGGTCGAGACGGAGACGGGAGAACTCGACAAATACCGTCTGCTCAAGTTCACGCGCTCTAATCAAGGCACTTTGATCCACCAGAAGCCTCTTGTGGATCTGGGCATGGACGTGGCTGAGGGCGATCCTCTGGCCGACGGTGCCTCTACCAGCCAAGGCGAACTTGCTCTGGGGCGCAACCTACTCGTAGCCTTCATGAGTTGGGAGGGCTACAACTTCGAAGACTCGATCGTCATCAGCGAGCGTCTCGTCAAGGACGACGTGCTCACCTCGCTGCATATCGAAGAGTACGAGGTCGAAGCCCGCTCCACCAAGCTGGGCGACGAAGAGATCACCCGCGACATCCCCAACCGCTCCGAGGAGTCACTGGCCGATCTGGATGAAGACGGCATCGTGCGCATCGGAGCCGAGGTGATCTCGGGCGACCTCCTCGTGGGCAAGATCACGCCCAAAGGCGAGACCGAACTGACGGCCGAAGAGAAGCTCATCCGCGCCATCTTCAAGGAGAAGGCCCGCGAGGTGCGCGACACTTCGCTCAAGGTACCGCACGGCGAGCGCGGCGTGGTCATCGACGTCAAGCAGTTCTCGCGCGAGAACGGCGACGATCTCTCGCCGGGCGTCAATCGTCTGGTCAGGGTGTACGTGGCCAAGAAGCGCAAGATCGCCGAGGGCGACAAGCTCGCCGGCCGTCACGGCAACAAGGGCGTCATCTCGAAGATCGTGCCTGAAGAAGACATGCCCTTCATGGAAGACGGCTCCCCGGTCGACATCATCCTGAACCCTCTTGGAGTCCCCTCGCGGATGAACGTGGGTCAGGTACTCGAGACTCACTTGGGTTGGGCCGCCAAGCGCGGCTTCTACACCCTGGAGCGCAACGCGACTCCGATGGACGAGACCGATACCGGTGCGAGCGACCTCACGCATACCGAGCAGCTCGACCTGGTTCGCAAGTACTACAAGATCGTCGACAAAGGGTCTGCGGTTGGGCCGATGCCCGTCGCATCACCCGCCTTCGACGGCGCTTCGCAGGTGCACGTGGACCTCGCTCTGCTCGGGTGGGCGCTTGCTCAGGAGGATTGCGGCATCGAGATGCGCATCGACCTGTCTCGCGCCGCGGGCACTCACGTGAGCGGCAAGGTGAGGCTCTTCAGCGGCCGCACCGGCGAGCCCTATGACCAGACGGTCACGGTGGGCTACATGTACATACTGAAACTCCACCACTTGGTCGACGACAAGATCCACGCGCGCTCCACCGGCCCCTACAGCCTGGTCACCCAGCAGCCGCTGGGCGGCAAGGCCCAGTTCGGGGGTCAGCGCTTCGGCGAGATGGAAGTGTGGGCGCTCGAGGCCTACGGCGCCGCGTACACGCTGCAAGAGATGCTCACTATCAAGTCCGACGACACCATCGGCCGGGTGAAGGCCTACGAGGCCATCGTGAAGGGCGAGAACATCGCGCGCCCGGGTATCCCCGAGTCGTTCAAGGTGCTTCTGAAGGAGATGCAGTCCCTCGCGCTCGATGTCAACGTGATCAGCGAAGAGGGCGGCCACCTCGAGGTCGCCGATGAGGAAGACGACCTGTTGAGGGCGGCAGAGGAACTCGGCATCGATCTGGGAGCTCGTCGCCGCGCAGAAGAGCGCGCCGCCGAAGCCCAGGCAGCGCTCGTGAGCAACCGTACGGATTCCGCGTACGACGACGATGACGATGACGATGACGACGACGATTTCGAGATCGATGAGAACGAGATCGTCGCCGCTCTCAAGGTGGATGTGGATGACGGCGAACCGCTCGAAGATGACGGTCTCGGCACCTCCATGGCCGACGACGAGGAATAGGAGGCCCTGGTGATCGACATCAACGAATTCGATGCCATCAAGATCGGCCTAGCATCACCCGAGCAGATCCGGGCATGGTCGTCGGGTGAGGTGCTCAAGCCGGAGACAATCAACTATCGTACGCTCAAGCCCGAGAAAGACGGCCTGTTCTGCGAGCGCATCTTCGGTCCTACGAAGGACTGGGAGTGCTACTGCGGCAAGTACAAGCGCGTGCGCTACAAGGGCATCATCTGTGAGCGCTGCGGCGTAGAGGTCACCCGCGCTAAGGTACGTCGGGAGCGCATGGGTCACATCGATCTGGCGACGCCGGTGTCGCACATCTGGTACTTCAAGGGTGTGCCGAGCCGCATGGGTTACCTTCTCGACATCTCGCCCAAGCGCCTCGAGCGCGTGCTCTACTTCTCAGCTTCGATCGTCACGTTCGTGGACGACGAAAAGCGTGAGGCGGACAAAGAGAAGCTCGAGGAGTTGGTGCAGGCCGACATCGATAACCTGTTCACCCTTCGCGACGAGCGCAAGGTCAAGTACATGGCCGAGCGCGACAAGCGCGTGAGCGTGCTCATGGGCAACTCCACGCCCGACGAAGAGGACGAGGCCGCGCTTGGTCTCGACGAGGTGCCTCTCGAGGACTGGAGCGCGAAAGAGGTCACGAAGCGCACCACCGAATTGCGCGAGTTCGCCGAGTCGGCGTTGCGCGAGAACGATCGCTACACCGAGGAGTCCGCCGATCGCCTGCGCGAGATGTGGACTGCCTTCCGCAACCTGGAGAAGGGGGAGATCATCACCGATGAGACCTTCTTCCGCGATTTGAAAGAGAAGTTCGGCAGTCCCTTCGGTTACGGCGTCTACTTCCGGGGAGGCATGGGCGCTGAGGCGATCCGCGAGCTGCTCCGTGCCGTCGACCTTCGAGAGGAAGCAACATCCCTCCGCGAGGTCATCAAGACCAGCAAGGGACAGCGCCAGAGTCGTGCGGTGAAGCGCCTCAAGGTCGCCGAAGGCTTCCTGCGGTCCGAGAACCGCCCGGAGTGGATGATCCTGGACTCCGTCCCCGTGATACCACCGGAGCTCCGCCCCATGGTGCAGCTCGACGGCGGCCGTTTCGCCACCAGCGACCTGAACGACCTCTATCGGCGCGTGATCAACCGGAACAACCGGCTGAAGCGTCTGCTCGACCTTGGTGCGCCCGAGATCATCGTGAACAACGAGAAGCGCATGCTGCAGGAAGCCGTTGACGCGCTGTTCGACAACGGCCGCCGCGGCCGCCCTGTCACCGGCCCGGGCAACCGGCCGCTGAAGTCACTCTCGGACATGCTGAAGGGCAAGCAAGGCCGCTTCCGCCAGAACCTGCTCGGCAAGCGCGTGGACTACTCGGGCCGCTCCGTGATCGTGGCCGGGCCGGAACTCAAGCTGCACCAGGCCGGCATCCCGAAGACCATGGCCCTCGAGCTCTTCAAGCCGTTCGTGATGAGCCGCCTCGTCGAGCACCGTCAGGTGCAGAACATCAAGGCGGCCAAGAAGATCGTCGAGAGCGAGAGCCCGGAAGTCTGGGACATTCTCGAAGAAGTTATCTCCGAGCATCCGGTCCTGTTGAACCGTGCTCCCACGCTTCACCGTCTCGGCATCCAGGCTTTCGAGCCTGTGCTCATCGAGGGTAAGGCCATCCAGCTGCATCCCCTGGTCTGCACGGCCTTCAACGCCGACTTCGACGGAGACCAGATGGCGGTGCACCTGCCGCTCTCCGTGGAGGCGCAGGCCGAGGCCCGTATCCTCATGTTGTCGTCGAATAACATCCTCTCGCCGGCGAGTGGCAAGCCGATCGCCGTGCCCAGCCAGGACATGATCCTCGGCTGCTACTACATGACGTACTTCGAGCCCGCCGAAGGCGGCCTCGATCTCGACGAGGTGGATATCTCGGATCTTGAGGCGCTGAAGGCCTTCACTCCGCGGCCGCGGGCGTTCTCCGACGTATCCGAACTCGAGCACGCGTTCGCCACCAAGGTGGTGGGATTGCAGGAGCCGATCCTCTTCCGTTGGGACGAGGGAAGAGTGCTGACCACCGTGGGTCGCGCCATGTTCAACGCGGCGGTAGCGGCCTCCCTGTCCGAGTACTTCGGTGACAGATGGCACGAGGAGGGTCCCGACGGCGAGCCTGCGCGGCGACTTGAATACGAGTTCCGCAACCACGTGGTCACCAAGAAAGTCATGACCGACTTCGTGGCCGACCTCGTCGAGAGCTTCGGCGCCACCGTCGTAGCCCGCCTGCTCGATGTGCTCAAGGACCTTGGGTTCCAATACGCCACCATCGCAGGGGTCACCATCTCCAAGAACGACATCGTCGTGCCTCCGGAGAAAGAGGAGATCCTCCAGGAGTACGAGGAGCGGGTCTCCGTCATCCAGCGTGAATACATGCGCGGTAACCTTACGGAGTCGGAGCGACGCGAGAAGGTCACCGACCTGTGGACCGAGGCCACCGACACGGTTGCCGACGCCATGCAGAAGAACTTCCGTCGCCTGAACCCGGTCTACATGATGGCCAACTCGGGTGCCCGAGGCTCCTTCAAGCAGATCCGTCAGCTAGCCGGTATGCGTGGCCTGATGGCCAATCCGAAGGGTGAGATCATCGAGCGGCCTATCAAGTCCAACTTCATGGAAGGGCTCTCGGTGCTCGAGTACTTCATCTCGACGCACGGGGCTCGCAAGGGTCTGGCCGACACCGCTCTGCGTACCGCTGACTCCGGCTATCTCACGAGACGTCTCGTCGATGTGGCTCAAGACGTGGTCATCCGCGAAGTCGATTGCGGCACGACTGAGTCGATCGAGACTCCGTATCGCCGCGACGGGAAGAGCGACCATCTGCTTGGCCGTCTCTTCGGAGAAACCATCGTTCATCCCGAGACCGGGGAAGTGCTGTTCGAGCGCAACGACGCGATCAGCAAGAACGCTCTGCGGAAGCTGAGCGGGGCGTTCGTGGCCGAGGGCGCCGACTCGTTGAAGCTCAAGGTGCGTTCGGTGCTCGTGTGTGAGAGCGCGTTCGGCGTCTGCCAGCATTGCTACGGCCGCTCGATGGCCAGCAACGAACTCGCCGCGATCGGGGAAGCCGTCGGTCACGTGGCGGCCCAGTCCATCGGGGAGCCGGGCACACAGCTCACCATGCGCACGTTCCACACCGGTGGCGTGGCCGGCGCCGACATCACGCACGGTCTCCCGAGGGTGGTCGAGCTCTTCGAAGCCCGCAAGCCGAAAGGCCAGGCGCGCATCGTCGATGCCGAGCTCGACCCAGAGCGCGAGTACTTCGTCGACCTCGATGATCCGGCCAATCCCCGCAAGCTCCGCATCCTCGACGATCTCGAGGTGGAGGTGGCCTCATACGGCGTGAGCCGGCGCATGCAGCTCACCGTGAAGCAGGGCGATCGGGTGCGGGCGGGTGACCAGCTGCATCAAGGACCGCTCAACCCGGGGGATCTGCTGAAGCACCGCGGCATCCTCGGCACAGCCCAGTATCTCGTGGGCGAAGTGCAGAAGGTCTACAAGAGCCAGGGTGTGGAGATCAGCGACAAACACATCGAGCTCATCGTGCGTCAGATGACCAAGCGGGTGCGTGTGGAGTCGCCTGGTGACACCACTCTTCTGCCCGGTCAGACCGTCGACAAGATGACGTTCGAGCGGCACAACGTCGAGGTCGAGGTAGGCGGCGAGCCGGCCACGCACGAAGTGATGATCATGGGTATCACCAAAGCCTCGCTGGCCACGGAGAGCTTCCTCTCGGCTGCCTCGTTCCAGGAGACCACCAAGGTCCTCACCGACGCGGCGCTCGAAGGCAAGATCGACTACCTTCGCGGTTTGAAGGAGAACGTGATCATCGGCAAGCTGATTCCCGCGGCCACCGGTCTTCGCCAGTACCGCAACATCGATGTCAGCCCCGTTCGGAGCTTCGGCGCCGACATGGCCGGCTTCTTCGGTGACCTCGACGAGGATAGCGACGGATACCCCCAAGGCACCCTTACGCCTGAGCAGGCACTTGCGATGCTCGCCGGCAAGGGTAGCGGCAGGGACGAGGAGTGGGCACACGGTTCGGTGGATGAACTCGATCTGCCCACCTACGTTCACTCCATCCTTACCGGGCAGGGCTTGGAGTCACTCAGCGATCTGGTTGAAAGCACGCCCGAGTCGCTCCTTGCCATCTCAGGCTTCGGACAGAAGAGCCTCGAGGAGGTGCGCAACCGGCTGCTTGACCGCGGTCTCACACTCAAGGACGACGATGTGGTTGCGATCGGCCTTGACGCAGTGCAGGGTATTGACGAGACGGCAGAGGCCGGTGGGTCAGAACAGGCTCAAGAGGACTGATGAAGTCGCTTGTAGGTCACCAGGGCCTTTGCTATACTTCGCCGCCGCGGCTGGTTCCGGCACGTCTTGTGCCCTCCGGTCTGGGCGGTATTCCGGCGGGAAATAACAAGTATGTGATCGAGGAGCGTTCGTGCCGACGATTAATCAGCTGATAAGGAAGGGCCGGGTCGAGTTGGTCAAGAAGACCAAGACCCCCGCCCTCAAGGGTGCTCCGCAGAAGCGGGGCGTTTGCACCCGCGTGTACACCACCACTCCGAAGAAGCCGAACTCGGCCCTGAGGAAGGTGGCCCGCGTCCGCCTCACCAATGGGATGGAGGTCACAGCCTACATCCCCGGTATCGGACACAACCTTCAGGAGCACTCCGTGGTGCTCATCCGGGGTGGCCGAGTGAAAGACCTTCCGGGTGTACGTTACAAGGTAATCCGTGCGGCCCTCGACACCGCTGGCGTGGCTAGTCGTAAGCAGAGCCGCTCCAAGTACGGCGTCAAGGCGCCTAAGTAGGCCAGGAAGGCGGCTGTAGATGGCTCGTAGGATCAAGTCACAGAAGCGGGAGATCATGCCCGACCCGGTGTACCGGAATCGTCTGGTCACGCAGTTGACCAACCGGCTCATGCGCGACGGCAAGAAGTCGACGGCGGAAACGATCGTCTACCGCTCCCTCGACATCATGCGCGAGCGCACCGGGCAGGAGCCCATCGCGGTGCTGAAGGAAGCGGTCGAGAACGTCAGGCCCGCGCTCGAGGTCAAGTCCCGCAGGGTCGGGGGCGCGAACTACCAAGTACCAGTGGAAGTGAGCACTCGTCGCTCCTACACGTTGGCGGTGCGCTGGTTGATCACGCACAGCCGCGACCGGCGCGAGAAGAGCATGGCGGAACGCCTGGCGGGCGAGTTGCTCGATGGGTACAACCGCACCGGCGTCACGATGAAGAAGAAGGAAGACCTCCTGCGGATGGCTGAGGCGAACAAGGCCTTCGCGCACTACCGCTGGTAAGTCCCATCGAGTAGAACGGTCTAGTTGGGGTAAGTAGCACACGTCGACATCAAGCAGGGTCCGGGTTCGAGGGCCGCACGCGGTCGCTCGGCCCGGTTCTCTGTCGTTTCGGGGCGGAAGGTCCGCGCCGAGCATGGAAGGGATAGAAGAGACAGTTGGCACAAGCAGCTACATCGAAAGTCGATACCGACAAGCGCCAGTTCCCGCTGGAGCGCGTGCGCAATATCGGCATCATGGCGCACATCGACGCCGGGAAGACCACGACCACCGAACGCATCCTGTATTACACAGGTCGCACCTACAAGATCGGTGAGGTGCACGACGGCGCCGCAGTGATGGATTGGATGCAGCAGGAGCAGGAGCGCGGCATCACTATCACCGCAGCCGCTACCACGTGCGAGTGGAAGCGTAATCGGATCAACATCATAGACACACCCGGGCACGTGGACTTCACTATGGAGGTCGAGCGCTCCCTTCGTGTACTCGACGGTGCGGTGGCGGTGTTCGATGCCGTGGCCGGCGTCGAACCCCAGTCTGAGACGGTGTGGCGTCAGGCGGACAAGTACTCCGTGCCGCGTATCGCGTTCATCAACAAGATGGACCGCACGGGCGCCGATTTCGCAAAATCGGTACAGACCATGGTCGACCGGCTCCGTGCCCGGCCGCTCATCCTGCACGTGCCGGTGGGTGCCGAGGACCAGTTCCGTGGCATGGTGGACCTCGTGGGCATGAAGGCGTATCTGTTCCAAGACGACATGGGCGTCGAGTGGGAAGAGACCGCTATCCCAGCCGAACTCGAGGAACAGGCCGCCGAGGGGCGTCAGCAGCTTCTGGAGATCCTAGCCGACCACGACGAGAACATCATGCATGCGTTCCTCGAGGGCGAAGAGGTCGATGAGGCCACCATCAAGGAAGCCATCCGGCGCGGCACGCTCGATATCTCGATCACCCCCGTGCTCTGCGGCAGCGCCTTCAAGAACAAGGGCGTACAGATGCTTCTGGACGCGGTCATCGACTACCTGCCGGCTCCGACGGATATCCCGCCGATCGCAGGCATCGACCCGCGCACGGATGAGGAAGTCCTGCGGCACGCCGCCGACGAAGAGCCTTTCTCCGCGCTTGCCTTCAAGATCATGACCGACCCGTACGTGGGCAAGCTGACCTTCTTCCGGGTGTACTCGGGAGTGCTCAAGGCCGGCTCGTACGTGTACAACGCTTCGAAGGGCAAGAAGGAGCGCGTGGGTCGCATCCTCCAGATGCACGCCAACCATCGTGAGGATCGCACCGAGATCTTCGCCGGCGACATCGCTGCTGCGGTCGGACTCAAGTTCACTACGACCGGTGACACGCTCACCGACCCGGGGCATCCGCTGATCCTGGAGTCCATCGAGTTCCCCGAGCCGGTCATCTCCGTGGCCATCGAGCCGAAGACCAAGCTCGATCAGGACCGACTTGGCGAAAGCCTCATGAAGCTGGCTGAAGAAGATCCCACGTTCCGCGTGAACAACGACGAGGAGACGGGCCAGACCATCATCGCTGGTATGGGCGAGCTCCACCTGGAGATCATCGTCGATCGCCTGCTGCGTGAGTTCAAAGTGGACGCCAACGTGGGACGTCCGCAGGTGGCGTATCGCGAGACAATCCGCAACATCGCCGAGAAGGCGGAGATGCGTTTCGTGCGCCAGACGGGTGGCCGCGGCCAGTACGGCCATGTGGTCCTACGCCTCATCCCCACTGAGCCGGGTGAAGGCTTCTCGTTCACCAACAAGATCGTGGGCGGCGTCGTGCCCCGTGAGTACGTACCCGCAGTCCAAGCGGGTATCGTCGAGGCCATGGGCACCGGTGTCCTTGCCGGGTTCCCGATGGTCGACATCAAAGTAGAGCTGTACGACGGGTCGTACCACGAGGTCGACTCGTCTGAGATGGCCTTCAAGATCGCCGGATCCATGGCGTTCAAGGCCGGCGCCGAGAAGAGTAAGCCGGTGCTGCTTGAACCCATCGAAGACGTGGAGGTGGTCGTACCTGAGGAATACATGGGTGATGTCATCGGAGACCTGAACTCGAGGAGAGGTCACATCTTGGGCATGGAACCGAGGGCTGGGGCCCAGGTTATCCGTGCGCGGGTCCCGCTCTCTGAGATGTTCGGATACGCGACCGACCTACGGTCTTCGACCCAAGGCCGGGCCACCTATACCATGCAGTTCAGCCACTACGCAGAAGTACCCGCGTCGATAGCACTCGAGATCGTCGCGAGATTCCGCGGCGAGCGATAAAGACTACGTAAAGAACAGGCACCACGGCCGGTCGTCCGGCCCGAGCGCATCACGGTAAGGAAAGGGAGGAAAGATGGCCAAGAAGAAGTTCGAGCGGACCAAGCCGCACGTCAACGTGGGGACCATCGGTCACGTCGATCACGGCAAGACCACGCTGACGGCTGCCATCACCTGTTGTCTGGCGGCGCGGAACCCCAATATCACGATCCGGTCGTTCGACTCCATCGACAACGCTCCTGAGGAGCGCGAGCGCGGCATCACGATCGCCACCGCTCACGTGGAGTACGAGACGGATAATCGGCACTACGCCCACGTGGACTGCCCGGGCCACGCCGACTACATCAAGAACATGATCACCGGTGCGGCCCAGATGGACGGCGCCATCCTCGTGGTATCCGCCGCTGACGGCCCCATGCCGCAGACGCGTGAGCACATCCTGCTTGCCCGTCAGGTGGGCGTTCCCTACATCATCGTGTTCCTGAACAAGGCCGACATGGTCGACGACCCCGAGCTGCTCGAGCTGGTCGAGATGGAAGTGCGCGAGCTCCTCTCCGACTACGAGTTCCCGGGCGACGACATCCCCGTGATCATCGGATCGGGCCTGAAGGCGCTGGAGTGCGGGTGTGGCAAGGACGAGTGCGAAGCCTGCAAGCCCATCCTTGAGCTCATGGCAGCCGTCGATGACTACCTCCCGCAGCCCGAGCGCGACACCGACAAGCCATTCCTCATGCCGATCGAGGACGTGTTCACCATCCAAGGCCGCGGCACCGTCGTGACCGGGCGGGTCGAGCGTGGCATCGTGAAGGTGGGCGAGGAAGTCTCCATCATCGGGATGCAGGAAGAGATCATCAAGACGGTCTGCACAGGCGTCGAGATGTTCCGCAAGCTGCTTGATGAAGGCCGCGCCGGCGACAACATCGGCGTCCTGCTCCGCGGCGTCAAGCGCGACGACGTGCAGCGCGGCATGGTTCTTGCCAAGCCGGGCAGCATCACGCCGCACACCGAGTTCCGCGCCGAGGTCTACGTGCTGAGCCGCGAGGAGGGTGGTCGTCACACCCCGTTCTTCCAGGGCTACCGCCCGCAGTTCTACTTCCGTACGACCGACGTCACCGGCGACACGACCCTGGACGAGGGCGTGGAGATGATCATGCCTGGTGACCGGACCAACCTGACCGTGAAGCTGATCACTCCCATCGCCATGGAGGAGGGCCTGCGCTTCGCTATCCGCGAAGGCGGCCGTACCGTCGGCGCTGGCCTGGTCACGAAGATCATCGCCTAGACCATAGACAGGACTTTCTGAGCCACCGGGTCCCAGCCGGGACCCGGTGGCAGGAGAGCGAGAGACGAGGCTGACCTTGGCTCAACAAAAGATACGTATACGACTGAAGGCCTACGATCACGAACTCGTGGACAAGAGTGCACGCAGTATCGTTGAGACGGCGGAGCGCACCGGAGCTACCATCTCCGGCCCCGTACCGCTGCCCACCGAGAAGAACGTGTACTGCGTGATCCGTGGCCCCTTCAAGGACAAGGACTCGCGGGAACACTTCGAGATCCGTACGCACAAGCGCCTGATCGATATCCACCAGCCGACTCCGAAGACGGTGGATTCGCTCATGCGCATGGACCTGCCCGCGGGCGTGGACATCGAGATCAAACTGTGATGAAAGCACTGCTTGGCAAAAAAGTCGGGATGACCCAGCTGTTCGGTGAGGACGGCACCGTGACGTCGGTGACTGTGATCCAGGCCGGGCCGTGTGTGGTCACCCAGAAGAAGACCGTGGCCAACGAGGGCTATGCGGCCACTCAGATCGCCTACGGCGATGTGAAACCGAAGAGGCTCACCCGTCCTGAGCTTGGTCACCTGAAGAAAGCCGGCGCCGACCCGAAGAAGCATCTTGTGGAGGTCCGCGCGGAGCACGATCTCGCCGTGGGTGACGAGATCACCGTCGAGGCTTTCGAAGCGGGTGACGAGGTGAAGGTGACCGGGGTCAGCAAGGGTAAGGGCTTCCAGGGCGTCATGAAGCGCCACGGGTTCCGCGGTGGTCCCGGCGGGCACGGCTCTCGTTTCCACCGGGCTCCCGGCTCCATCGGCGCCAGCGCCGATCCGGCTCGGGTCTTCCCGGGCACGAAGCTGCCAGGACAGATGGGCAACGCGCGCGTCACCCAGTCCGGCTTGACCGTGGTTGACATCGACCGGGAGCGCAACCTCCTGCTGGTCAAGGGTTCCGTCCCGGGGAGCAAAGGCTCCTTGGTGTTCGTCAGAGGATAGGGATATGCCATCCATACAAAAGATCGACGAGAAGGGCACAGTCGTCGGGGAGCATGAACTCCCCGGCAGCCTGATCGAGGCCGAAGCGAATATCGGCCTGCTGCATGAGGTCGTGCGCGGCGAAATGGCGGCTCGCAGGCAGGGTACGCACGCCGCGAAGACGCGTGGGCAGGTATCCGGCGGCGGAGCCAAGCCGTGGCGCCAGAAGGGCACCGGGCGCGCTCGGGCCGGCAGCAGCCGCGTGGCGCACTGGACGGGGGGCGGCATGGCCTTCCCCCCCATTTCCCGTGACCACTCGTTCAAGGTGAACAAGAAGGTGCGGGCCAAGGCGTACCGCATGGCGCTCGGCAACCTGATCGAGAACGAAGCCGTGAGGGTCCTGGCCGGCGGAGACTTCGACGTGCCTTCCACCCGCCGCGCCTCGGCGATCCTCGAGTCCTCTGGGCTCGCGGGACCCACACTGGTCGTGGGCGCTCCGCACGAGGTGAACACGCTGCTCAGTTTCCGGAACCTGCCTCGCACCCGGGTGCTCCCCGTGAACGAGGTCGAAGTACAAGACTACATATGGGCCCGTACGGCTGTGCTCACTGAAGCGGCCGTTGCGTTCCTGGAAGGCGGCGAGGCCTGATGGACGCGCGACAGATAGTGATCCGGCCCGTGATCTCGGAGAAGAGCTACGAAGCGGTGGAACAGGGCCGCTACTCCTTCGAGGTGCACCCGAAAGCTACCAAGCAGCACGTCCGTGACGCTGTGGAAGAGATCTTCAAAGTCACGGTGATCGGTGTCAACACGCTGAACGTGAAGCCGAAGCCGAAGCGACGCGGCCTGCATCGGGGTCATACCCGTAAGTGGAAGAAGGCCGTGGTGGAACTCGCTCCTGGTGATCGGATCGAGTTCTTCAGCGGCAACTAGAAGGCTAGGAGAGCGGAAGAGAGCTCATGGCGATAAAGAGTTATAAACCTACGTCTCCGGGTCGACGCTTCACGACTACCCCGGCCTTCGAGGAGATCACCAAATCGAAGCCCGAGAAGTCGCTCGTCGTGCCGGTGAAGCGCAAGGGCGGCCGGAACAACAACGGCCGTATCACGACGCGCCACCAAGGTGGCGGACACAAGCGCATGTACCGCATCATCGACTTCAAGCGCGACAAGGACGGCGTTCCCGGGCGCGTCGCTTCGGTCGAGTACGATCCGAACCGCAGCTGCCGGATCGCGCTGATCGTGTATGCCGACGGTGAGAAGCGCTACATATTGGCCCCCAACAAGTTGAAGGTCGGCGATCAGGTGGAGTCCGGCGTGGGCGCCGATATCAAGGTCGGCAACGCGTTGCCCCTGAAGAACATCCCGGTGGGTAGCACGGTGCACAACATCGAGATGCACATCGGCAAGGGTGGCCAGATCGCCCGCGCCGCCGGCACGAGTGCGCAGGTCATGGCGAAGGAAGGCACGTATGCGACACTGCGGCTCCCTTCGGGCGAGATGCGCATGATCCACCTCGCGTGCAGGGCGACGGTGGGCGAGATCGGCAACGCCGAGCACGAGAACCTGTCGACCGGCAAGGCCGGCCGAACACGTTGGATGGGCATCCGTCCCACTGTGCGTGGTACGACCATGAACCCGGTCGATCACCCGCACGGCGGTGGCGAGGGCTCTACGACACCAGGCCGTCATCCAGTCACGCCTTGGGGCGTGCCTACCCTTGGTCATAAGACCCGGGGCACCAAGCCGTCGGACAAGTACATCGTCAGACGACGCCGTAAAGGGAGGTAGAAGGCGCTGTGACGAGATCAGCAAAGAAAGCGCCTTTCGTCGAGGCGAAGCTCATGTTGCGAGTAGAGCGCATGAACCAGACCGGCGACAAGCGCATGTTGAAGACGTGGTCAAGGGCATCGACCATCTTTCCCGAGATGGTGGGTCACACCATCGCGGTGCACGATGGCCGCAAGCACGTACCTGTCTACGTGACCGAGAGTATGGTCGGTCACAAGTTGGGCGAGTTCGCACTCACCCGCACGTACCGCGGGCACGGTGGCGGCAAAGAGAAGCGGTCGAGGAGGTAGGGGCGTGGTCAGCGCGACAGCAAAGTACGTGAGGCTCTCGCCACGCAAGGCCCGGCAGGTCGTGGATCTAATCCGCGGCAAGTCCGTGCAAGATGCCAGGGCGATCCTCATGCTCACGCCTCGGGGCGCGGCCCCCATCGTGCATAAGGTCTTGGCTTCGGCCATCGCGAACGCCGAGAACAACAACGACATGGTGGCCGACGACCTCGTCGTGTCCGCCGCGTACGTGAACGAGGGCCCCACGCTCAAGCGGTTCAAGCCGCGGGCCATGGGTCGGGCCACCAGGATCCGTAAGCGGACCAGTCACATTACGGTGGCCGTCGACGAGAGAAGGGAGTCGTGATCCGTGGGTCATAAGGTCCACCCAGGTGGAATGCGTTTGGGCATCATCCATGATTGGCGAGCGCACTGGTTCACCGAGAAAGATTTCGCCGGTTTCCTCGAAGAGGACATCGCGGTACGCAAGTACATTCGCCAGCGTATGGGTCATGCCGGTCTGTCGGAGATCGTGATCCGCAAGGATCGGAACAAGTTGGTCATCGACATCCACACGGCGCGGCCGGGTATCGTCATCGGCAAGTCCGGTTCGGAAGTCGACGCCCTTCGGCGTCAGATACACGACTTCACGGGCAAGGCAGTACACGTGAACATCGCCGAGATCAAGCGGCCGGAACTCGACGCCTGTCTCGTCGCCCAGTCGATCGCCGAGCAGTTGGCCAACCGGGTCAACTTCCGCCGGGCCATGAAGCGCGCCATCACCTCCGCCATGCGGTCGGGTGCGGAAGGCATCAAGGTCAGGTCGGGCGGCAGGTTGGGCGGCGCCGAGATGGCTCGCACCGAAGGCTACAGCGAGGGGCGGGTACCGCTCCACACGCTGCGCGCGGACATCGATTACGGCTTCTGGGAATCGAATACCACGTTCGGCAAGATCGGCGTGAAGGTCTGGATCAACAAGGGCGAGGTCATGCCCGAGGGCTTCGACAACGACGTGAAGAAGGAGCCCGTACTGGGCGTCCCCGACGAGCGTCGCGGGAGCCGCGGGAGTCGCGGAAGTCGCGGAGGCCGTGGAGGCTCGGATTCCGGCAGGTGAGCCGAATCCGCCGGAGGGGTGGAAGGTGTCTTCAAGGCGCCGGCCCATCCGCACCGCAGCGGACCAGCGTGCACCAGTCGTAGGGAGACAAGGGAACGATGCTACTACCAAAGAGAGTCAAGCATAGGAAGCAGCACCGCGGGCGTATGGCCGGGCAGTCCAAGGGCCAAACCTCGGTGCAATTCGGTGAATTCGGTCTTCAAGCCACCGAATGCGGCTGGGTCACGAGCAGGCAGATCGAATCTGCCCGTATCGCGATGACCCGTCGCATCAAGCGGGGCGGGAAGGTGTGGATCAACATCTTCCCCCACAAGCCGATCACCAAGAAGCCGGCCGAGACGCGTATGGGCTCCGGTAAGGGCTCGCCCGATCAGTGGGTGGCCGTGGTCAAACCGGGCCGCGTCATGTTCGAGCTCGCCGGGGTGCCTGAAGATCTGGCGAAAGAGGCGATCCGGCTCGCGGCGCACAAGCTCCCGGTCAAATGCAGGTTCGTGATGAGGGAGGGCGGCGGCCTTGAAGGCTAAGGACATGGTCGAGCTCGCCGAGCAGGAGTTGGAGCAGCGCCTCAAGCAGTCGCGGGAGGAGCTGTTCAACCTCCGCTTTCAGCAGGCGACAGGGCAGCTGGAGAACACCAGCCGGCTGAACGAGGTACGGCGCGATATCGCCCGCCTCATGACGGTGCAGAACTCACGCAAGTCGAAGGAGTCGTAGATGGCTGCGGAGCGTGTAAGCGCGCAACGGGAGCGCCGCGGCACGGTGGTCTCCGACAAGATGGACAAGACCATCGTCGTGGAGGTCACGGCCGCGAAGCCGCACCCGCTATACCAGAAGGTCGTGCGCCGCTCGAGCCGGCTGAAGGCGCACGATGAGAACAACGAGGCTCGGATCGGCGACAAAGTGCTGGTGCGGGAGTGCCGGCCGCTCTCGAAATCGAAGAGCTGGCGCCTCGTGGGAATACTGGAGCGGGCCGAGTAGCCCCGCCACCGAGAGAGACAGGTAACCAGCGATGATCCAAGTAGAGACAAGACTCAAGGTCGCCGACAACACGGGTGCCCGCGAGCTTCTCTGCATCCGTATCAAGGGTGGGTCCCGACGCCGCTACGCGAGCGTCGGTGACATCATCGTGGGCACGGTGAAGGAAGCGACGCCGGGCGGGTCCGTAAAGAAGGGCGAGGTCGTGCAAGCCGTGGTCGTGCGCGTGAAGAAGTCCTTCGGGCGCGGCGACGGCACGTACATCGGCTTCGACGAGAACGCGGCCGTGTTGATCGACCGCCAGAACAACCCGCGAGGCACGAGGATCTTTGGTCCTGTGGCCCGCGAGTTGCGCGAGAAGAGCTTCACGAAGATCGTGTCGCTCGCCCCGGAGGTGCTTTGACCATGAGCAGTATCAGAGGGGCGAAGAAGATCCGCAAGGGCGACATGGTCGAGGTGATCCAAGGCAAGGAGAGCGGCAAACGGGGCAAAGTGCTGCGCGTGCTCGCGGAAGACGATCGCGTCGTGGTCGAGCGGTTGAACTTCATCAAGCGGCACGTCAAGCCGTCTCAGAAGAATCCGCAAGGCGGCGTCATCGAGCGTGAGGCCGGCATGCACATCTCGAACGTGAAGTTGGTGTGCCCCAGCTGCGATGCGGCCGTCCGAGTGGGCAGGCGTATTGAGAAGGGTGAGAAAGTGCGCTACTGCAAGAAGTGCAACGTCCAGGTAGACAAGGGTTAGCCATGGCGACGCCGAGGCTCAAAGAGCGATACATGAAGACCGTTGTGCCCGAGCTCCTCTCGGAGTTCGGCTACCCCAACGTCATGAAGGTCCCGCGGGTCGCGAAGATCACCGTCAACATGGGCATCGGTGAGGCCTCGCAGGATGCGAAGATCCTTGAAGAGGCGGCGAAGCAGCTCGGTCAGATCACCGGCCAGAAGCCCCAGGTCCGGCGGGCTCGCAAGTCCATCGCCAACTTCAAGATCCGCGAGGGCATGCCGGTCGGTCTGCGGGTCACCCTGCGGGGCGACCGCATGTGGGAGATGCTCGACCGACTCGTGAGCATCGGGATGCCGCGCATCCGCGACTTCCGGGGTATCTCCGCTACCGCATTCGACGGCAGCGGCAACTACAACCTCGGTCTCAAGGAGCAGATCATCTTCCCTGAGATCGACTACGACAAGATCGATCGGGTCCGCGGGCTGGAACTAGCAATAACCACCACGGCGGAAACTGACGATGAGGGCCGTGCCCTGCTGAAGAAGCTCGGCATGCCTTTCCGCGAGAATTAGGATAAGGAGTACCTGACGCATGGCAAAGAAATCGCTCATCGTGAAGGCGAGGCGTCCAGCCAAGTACGCGACCCGGGCATACAGCCGGTGTTTTCGCTGCGGTCGGCCGCGCGCCTACTACCGCCGGTTCGGGGTCTGTCGCATCTGTCTACGCGAACTGGCCCACCAGGGAGTCATCCCCGGCATGACCAAGTCGAGCTGGTAAGGGGGGACTATGTCGCATACAGATCCCATAGCCGACATGCTCACCCGCATCCGGAACGCCAACAAAGCCCTGCATTCAGAGGCTGCCATGCCCACCTCGGTGATCAAGGTGGAAGTGGCGCGCATCCTCAAGGATGAGGGCTACATCGCAGGCTACAACGTGGTCAAAGGCGAGAGTTTCGACACGCTCGTCGTCGACCTGAAGTACACTGAAGACCGCCGTCGGGTGATCACGCAACTCAAGCGTGTGAGTAAGCCCGGCCGTCGTATCTATGCCAAGAATGACAAGCTACCCAAGGTCCTCGGCGGCCTCGGGATGGCGATCGTCTCGACTTCCCGCGGCATGATGACCGCCCGCCAGGCCCAGAGGCAGGGAATCGGCGGCGAAGTCATCTGTTTCGTGTGGTGATCGCACATGTCTAGGATCGGAAGAGAACCCATAGCGGTACCGGCTGGCGTCGATGTCAAGGTCGATGGCCTGCGAGTGACTGTCAAGGGCCCGAAGGGCGAGGTCTCACGCGACGTGAGCCCCGCGATAACGGTCACGATCACCGACGGTGTCATCTTGGTCACGCGGCCGAGCGACGCCGCCACCCATCGTGCGCTCCACGGACTCACGAGGGCACTCATCGCCAACATGGTCACGGGCATCACGGCAGGTTTCGAGAAGCGACTCGACATCGTCGGTGTGGGCTACCGCGCCGCGCTGAAGGGTAGCGACCTGGAGATCCAGGTGGGCTACTCGCATCCCGTGGTAGTCACGCCGCCGGAGCACGTCGAGTTCGAGGTGCCGGCTCCCACGCAGATCGTGGTGAAAGGCATAGACAAGCAGCAGGTCGGTCAGGTCGCCGCCGACATCCGCTCGATTCGGAAGCCGGAGCCGTACAAGGGCAAGGGCATCCGCTACAAGGGCGAAGTCGTCCGTCGCAAGGTCGGCAAGCGGGCCTAGGGAAGGATGAATCGAGAGAGATGACCAGTATCGCTAAGATCGAGAAGGCCAAGCAGCGCCGCGCGAAGCGTGTGCGGGGCGCGGTCCGGGGCACGCCTGAACGGCCGCGCCTTACCGTGTTCCGTTCCAACCGCGGCATCTGGGCCCAGATCGTGGACGACCAGAGTGGTCGGACCTTGGCCAGCGCCTGCAGTCGGCACGTCGAAGAGACCGCTTTGCCAAAGAAGGAGATGGCGGCCAAAGTGGGCGGACTCATCGCCGAGCGCGCGAAAGCGATCGGTGTGGAGTGCGTCGTGTTCGACCGTGGGTCGTATCTGTACCATGGCCGGGTCAAGGCCCTTGCCGACGGCGCCCGTCAGGGCGGCCTGGAGTTCTAGAAAGGGAGAGGTACGGCAGTGGCACAGATCAGAGCTGAGGCGCTGAACCTGCAAGAGAACGTGATCGAGATCAACCGCGTGGCCAAAGTAGTCAAGGGCGGCCGCCGGTTCTCGTTCACCGCACTCGTGGCGGTAGGCGACGGCGTGAGCATCGTGGGTGTCGGCTATGGCAAGGCGAAGGAAGTCCCGCTCGCCATCCAGAAGGCCATCGACGATGCCAAGAAGAATTTGTTCGTGGTTCCGAAGCACGGCTCCACCATCACGCACGGCGTGACGGGACGCTACGGCGCGGGCCGCGTACTTCTGCGGCCGGCTTCGCCGGGTACCGGCGTGATCGCCGGCGGCGGTGTGCGGGCGATCCTGGAGCTTGGCGGTGTGCATGACGTGCTCACCAAGTGTCTGGGCACCACGAACCCCATCAACATGGTCCGCGCGGCCGAGCAGGGACTGCGTTCCCTTCGCCGCCCGGAGGAGATCGCGGCGCTCCGGGGCATGACTGTGCGCCAGGTGCTCGGCATGGAGCCCAAGGAAGCCCCTGTCGCCGATGCCGCACCTGCGACCCCGGCAGGAGAGTGATCGATGTGATAGCTATCAAGCAGGTCCGCAGCCTTATCGGGCGTAAGCAGGACCACAAGGACACCCTGCGGGCTCTTGGTATCTCCCGCTTGGGCCAGACTGTGTACCACGAAGAGTCCCCGTCGATCAACGGTATGGTCAAGAAGCTCGAGTACATGCTCGAGGTCACCGTGGTCGATGCGAAGGACGAGGAGTAGGCATGGCGGAAATCTTCCTACATGATCTGCGCCCGGCGGAAGGCTCGCGCTCCAAGAAGAAGCGGGTCGGTCGCGGCGAGGGCTCTGGGCTCGGCAAGACCTCGGGCAAGGGCCACAAGGGCGCGAACGCGAGGAGCGGCGGCGGAGTGCCGGCGCGCTACGAGGGCGGTCAGATGCCGCTGCATATGCGGCTGCCGAAACTTCGCGGCCCCAATGCCAAGACGTCCATGCCCATCGGGCCCTTCCGCACGTATATGACTCCGGTCAATCTGTCGCGGTTGTCGATGTTCAAGTCGGGCGCGGTGGTCACCCCGCAAGAGCTTATGGACAGCGGCATAATCAAGAAGGCCGGCGAGAGAGTGAAGATCCTCGCGGGCGGTGGGCTCGATCGGCCGCTCGTGATCAAGGCGCACGGCTTCAGCGCCTCGGCGAAGACCATGATCGAAGCTGCTGGCGGTACGGCCGAGGTCCTCTAGAAGGACCCGGCCGCGGCCGCTGCCGGTTGAGAGACCCTAAGGACGGGAGAAGCTCGATGTTCCAATCCCTGCTGAACGCCTGGAGGCTTCCCGATCTGCGGAAGCGTCTTCTGTTCACGGCGTTCATCATCGCCCTCTACCGGCTCGGGTCGTTCATCCCAGTGCCCGGTGTCGACCTGCAGGCAATCAAGGACCTCGTCGCAGGTGGTGGGGTCTTCGCCTTCCTCGACCTCTTCTCCGGAGGCGCGCTCGAAAGAGTCGCCGTCTTCGCGCTGGGCATCATGCCCTACATCACGGCGTCCATCATCCTGCAGCTGCTTACCATCGTGATCCCTCAGCTGGAGGCGTTGGCCAAGGAAGGCGAGTCGGGCGCGAAGAAGATCAACCAGTACACGCGCTACCTCACCATCATCCTAGCGCTCGTGCAGTCGGTGGGTTACGTCTTCATCTTCCAGTCGCAGGGCGCCTTCACTGTGGCCAATCCCCTCACCCCGCTGCGCTTCTACCTGATCGTTCTCTCGCTCACCGTGGGCACCGGACTGGTCATGTGGTTGGGCGAGCTCATCACCCAGCGCGGCATCGGTAACGGCATCTCGTTGATCATCTTCGCCAGCATCGTGGCTAGTCTGCCCGGCGGACTGTACAAGATGTTCACCACCATGAACCCGCTGATGTGGCTGGCTCTGGCCCTCATCGGCTTAGGCGTCATCGCGGCCATCGTCCTGATGCAGGAGGGGCAGCGCCGAATCCCCATCCAGTATGCGAAGCGGGTGGTAGGTCGGAAGGTCTACGGCGGGCAGAGTACGTATCTTCCATTGCGTATCAACATGGCCGGTGTCATCCCTGTCATCTTCGCGTCGGCGATCCTGGTGTTCCCGGTGACCCTCGCGCAGATGACCCCGTGGTCATGGGCGCAGACCGCGGCCACGGCCGTGGGTCCGGGCACGGGGGTCTATCTGGTCGCTGAGTTCATGCTGATCGTGTTGTTCACCTACTTCTACACGGCAGTGCAGTTCAACCCGCTCGACCAGGCCGACAATCTCAAGAAGTACGGTGGCTTCATCCCCGGCATCCGCCCAGGAAAGCCCACCGCTCAATATCTCGATCGCGTTCTCACACGCATCACGCTGCCCGGCGCCCTGTTCTTGGCGTCGATCGCCGCCCTGCCGACTCTGCTCATCTGGGGCCTCAACATCCCCTTCTTCTTCGGGGGCACGTCGCTCCTCATCGTGGTAGGTGTGGCGCTCGACACCATGAAGCAGATGGAGTCACAATTGCTCATGCGGCACTACGAAGGCTTCCTGAAGTAGCCGACGGCGGACTACCCGGTAGACGGATGAAGGGGGTTGTTGGGATGGCGCAGTTCGATCTGATTCTGTTGGGCCCGCCTGGGGCCGGGAAAGGCACGCAAGCGTCGCGGATAGTCGAGGACTACTCGATTCCGCACATCTCCACAGGCGACATGCTGCGGGCGGCACTCAAGAACCAGACCGCCATGGGCCTCGAGGCAAAGCGGTACATGGACGCGGGCGAACTCGTGCCCGATTCCGTGGTGATCGGCATCGTGAAGGATCGTCTGCAAGAACCCGACACGGCCGACGGCTTCCTTCTCGACGGGTTCCCACGCACGATCCCACAAGCGGAGGCACTCGACGACACCTTGGCCACCATCGGGCGGGGCGTCTCGAAGGCGCTCGCGATCCTGGTGGACGAGGACGAGTTGGTGCGCCGGCTCACCGGTCGTCGTATCTGCCGCGACTGCCAGGTGCCGTTCCACATGGTCTTCAGCCCACCCGCCCAAGAAGGCGTGTGCGACAAGTGCGGTGGCGAACTCTACCAGCGGGACGACGACAGCGAGGCCACCGTGCGCAACCGCCTGACCGTCTATTCTCAGCAAACCGAGCCCCTGATCGCGTACTACGACGGCCAGGGTGTACTCGCGCGCATCGACGGCGAGCAGTCTCCTGGTCAGGTGTACGATCACCTGAAGGAGGCGATCGGTCGGCCGTGAGGGTGCGTCTTTGATCATCCGGAAGACACCCGCGGAGATCGAGATGATCGCCCGAGCCGGGGAGATAGTGCGCGGGTGTCTGGATCTGCTTGAGACTCGGGCGGTACCCGGCGTGCAGACACGTGATCTGGATGAGTTGGCCGAGGAGTTCATCCGCGCCCGCGGCGGCATCCCCACCTTCAAGGGGTACCGCGGCTTTCCCGGGTCGATCTGCGCGTCTCCCAACGACATGGTGGTGCATGGCATCCCCGGGTTCACCCGACTCAAAGAGGGCGACATCCTGGGCATCGACGTGGGTGTGACCTTCGAAGGCTTCATTGCTGATGCGGCTGTCACCGCGGCGGTGGGCGAAGTCTCGGAGGAGGCCCGCTCGCTGATGACTGCGACCCGGGAGTCGCTCATGCTCGGTGTGCAGCAGTGTGTGCCGGGCAAGCGCATCGGCGACATCGGGCACGCGGTGCAGGCCCACGTAGAGGCCCGTGGCTTCTCGGTGGTGCGCAGCCTTGTGGGCCACGGGGTGGGTCGGCAGATGCACGAAGACCCGCAGATACCGAACTTCGGCACAGCGGGACACGGGGCTCGCATCGCCGAGGGTATGGTTTTCGCCATCGAACCGATGGTGAACGCCGGCGGTTTCGAGGTGGAGGTAGGGGCCGATACGTGGTCCATCTACACCGAGGACGGTGCTCTCTCAGCCCATTTCGAGCACACCGTCGCGGTGACGAGCGACGGTCCCCGGATCCTCACTGCATGAGTGGGCTTGACGAGGGTCGTAACGCCGGCCTTGTGCTAATATAGGCGGTCGGCGCCCGAAGCGGGTTGTGGGTGCCTGCAACAAAGAGAAGAGGTGCGGGAAGCAAAGTGTCTCCTAAAGACGATGCGATAGAACTAGAGGGCGAGGTGCTCGAGGCCTTGCCGAACACGGTGTTCCGGGTGAAGTTGGACAACGACCACGAACTGTTGGCCCACATCTCAGGAAAGATGCGCATGCACTACATCCGCATCCTCCCGGGAGACAGGGTGAAGGTGGAGTTGTCCCCTTACGACCTGACCCGCGGTAGGATCACGTATCGCTACAAGTGATCGCTCGCTCGCTGGGTGAGTGGTCAACCGGCGTACACCGAAGGTAGCCTTCGTGTTACGCCGACGCGGCGGCAACAATCGGCCTCGATAGCCCGAGGCTGTTGATCAAGGTCTGTCAGTTCTCCGCTCGGGAAGTCCCGAGATGCGGCTGCTTGATGGAGGTTGATGGACCCATATGAGAGTACCCAGTCGAGTATCAAGGCGGCGCCGACGCGTGCCCGCCCGTTCGAGAGGGTTGAGACGACTATGAAGGTCAGAGCGTCGGTTAAGCCGATGTGCGAGAAGTGCAAAGTGATCCGCCGCAAGGGCACGGTACTGGTGATATGCCAGAACCCGCGTCACAAGCAGCGGCAGGGTTGATCGGGGAGTAGAGTATGGCGCGTATCGCTGGAGTCACGATCCCCCGCGAGAAACGTGTGGAGATCGGTCTCACCTATGTCTACGGCATCGGGCGGACCACCTCCAACAAAGCCTTGACGGCCGTTGGGATAGACCCCGACACGTACGTCAAGGATCTCACGGAGGATGAAGAGGTCCGTCTGCGGGCCTATATCGATGAGAACGTGCTCGTGGAGGGCGACCTCCGTCGCGAGCGCAGTCAGAACATCAAGCGCCTGATGGAGATCGGGTGCTACCGGGGTATCCGCCATCGGCGCGGCATGCCTGTCCGCGGGCAGCGCACGAAGACCAATGCGCGTGTGCGGAAGGGTCACCGGCCCACCGTGGGTGTCAAGAAGAAGGTCCGTTGATCACGGTCTGACCGTCGATCCGGAATCGTACCAACGGGAGTCAAGTATATGGCGAAGCCAGTCAAGCGTGGAGGGCCGCGTGTTCGGCGCCGCAAGGTGCGCAAGAACATCGCGCTCGGCAACGCGTACATCAAGACATCTTTCAACAACACCGTGGTGACGCTCACCGACAAGGAGGGCAACGTCATCTCCTGGGCGAGCGCCGGTGTCGCCGGGTTCAAGGGGTCGCGTAAATCGACTCCGTTCGCCGCGCAGGTCACTGCCGAGAAAGCCGCACGAGCCGGCATGGAGCACGGCCTACAGAAGGTCGATGTGTTCGTGAAGGGTCCCGGCAGCGGTCGCGAGACCGCTATCCGCTCGCTTCAGGCCGCAGGCTTGGAAGTGGCGGGAGTCAAGGATGTCACGCCCATCCCCCACAACGGTTGCCGCGCCAAGAAGCGCCGCCGGGTCTAGGGGAGGCGATATGGCACGAGATACGTCACCTCAATGTAAGCAGTGTCGCCGCGAAGGCGGCAAACTGTTCCTGAAGGGCGAGCGCTGCCACACCGATAAGTGTGCGGTCGATAGGCGCGCCTACCCGCCGGGAGAACATGGCCGCGGACGTCGGCGCAAGAGTTCAGAGTACCTTCTCCAGCTGCGTGAGAAGCAGAAGACGCGGCGTTACTACGGGCTGCTCGAGAAGCAGTTCCGCAACTACTACCACACGGCTCATCGCCAGCCAGGCATCACCGGCGAGAACCTGCTCCGACTGCTCGAGCTGCGCCTCGATAACGTGGTGTACCGGCTCGGGTTCGGCGCGTCGCGCCGGCAGGCGAGGCAGCTCATCCTTCACGGCCATTTCCTCGTCGACGGGCGTCGGGTGAATATCCCTTCGTACCGCGTGCAGCCTGATCAGATCATCAGCGCTGTCGCGACCAAGGAAGGACTCAAGGCTGTGATCGAGGAGGCCACCGACCTCACCGCGGCGGTACCCGCCTGGCTGCAGGCCGACCATGACAACCTGACGGGCAAGGTGCTGCGCCTTCCTGAACGGGCCGATATTGACGCACCGGTGCAGGAACAGCTCATTATCGAGTTGTACTCGAAGTAAAGAGGCCGGCTAGGAATTGATGACCACGTAACGCGGACGAACCGCCGAACGTGGACCAGGAGGACTGATTGCTAGACTTCCATTCTCCCAAGATCACTATGGAACAGGTGACTGATAACCACGGCGTTTTCGTCGTGGAACCGCTTGACCGCGGATTCGGATACACCTTTGGGAACTCCCTGCGCCGGGTGCTGCTCTCCTCACTCGAGGGTGCTGCGGCTTCGGCCGTGAAGATCGAGGGCGTCGCCCACGAGTTCTCCACCATCAAAGGCGTCAAAGAGGACGTCACCGACCTCATCCTCAATCTCAAGAAGGTCATCTTCGTCTTGCACGGAGAGGACGATGAGATCGACGTGGAGCTGGTCAAGGACGGTCCCGGGGTAGTCACCGCGGGCGATATCGCCGCGACGGCGAATCTGGAGATCATCAACCCGGCAGCTCCGATCGTCACCCTCGAGGAGGGTGCGCGGCTCGAGATGCTGATCTGGGTGCGCCGCGGACGGGGCTACGTCTCGTCCGACGACAACAAGACCGATGAGACCATCCTCGGCGTGATCCCCGTGGATTCGATCTTCTCCCCCGTGACCCGGGTCTCGTACAAGGTCGAACCCGCCCGGGTCGGACAGTGGCAGAACTTCGACAAGCTGACACTCGAGGTCGAGACCAACGGCGCAGTCGACCCGAGGATGTGCCTTGAGCAGGCCGCTACCATGTTGATGGATCAGCTTGCCATCTTCGCCGACGAGGACCGCATCGTGATGCGCGACCAAGAGCCGCTGTATCTTGGTGTCTTGGAGCCCACATCCGGTGGCTTGGACGACGTACTCATCGAGGAACTCGAACTCGGAGTCCGCTCGTACAACTGCCTCAAGCGTGAGGGTGTCGAGACCGTCGCTGATCTGGTCGCGCGCACCGAGGCCGAACTGTTGAACATCCCCAATTTCGGCAAGAAGAGCATCGAAGAGGTGCGCGAACGTCTTGCCGAGCGGGACCTGAAGCTCAGAGGAGAGTAGCGTGAGGCATCAGAGGAAAGGGAGGAGGTTCGGCATCCAGCCGAGCCACCGCCGGCAGATGCTGGCCAACCTCGCCTGCTCGGTGCTCGAGCATGGACGTGTGAAGACCACCGAGGCGAAAGCCAAGGAGGTCAAGCCCCTTGTCGAGAAGGCGATCACCATGGGCAAGGCCGGCGATCTGCACTCCAGGCGGACGGCCATCAGCATGTTGAGGAACAAGAAGATCTCATACGCGTTGTTCAACGACATCGCGCCGCGCTATGCGGAGCGTCAGGGCGGCTACACCCGCATCCTGAAGCTCGGCCCGCGGGCTGGCGATGCCGCGGAGATGGTCTATCTGGAGCTCGTCTAAGAGGGCTCGGGTGACTATAGCCCAGGAGACTGCCGGCGCCGGGACCCTCGTGGTCCCGGCGCTGTGCTTTAGAGGGGTGTCCTTCCGTTACCGGGAGGACCGCCCTCTCGCCCTTGACGGACTCGACTTCGAAGTCGGGCGCGGTGAGTTGCTCGCGGTCGTGGGCGGCAACGGCTCGGGAAAGAGCACGCTCGCCCGTCTGTGCAACGGGCTACTCGAACCCGCCTCGGGTGAGGTACTCGTCGATGGTCGGAACACGGCCGACCCCGACTCCCTTTGGCCTATCCGCTCCAACGTCGGCCTGCTCTTCCAGGATCCGGAAGACCAGATAGTGGGCGCGAGCGTCGAAGACGACGTGGCCTTCGGCCTCGAGAACCTCGGGGTGCCTCGGGATGAGATGCTCCGGAGAGTGGCAGATGTGCTCGAAGTTGTCGGGCTCGCGGGTGAAGAGGCGACCGAGCCCCACCTGCTCTCGGGAGGCCAGAAGCAGCGACTCGCGTTGGCCGGAGTCCTGGTGCTCGAGCCCACCTTGCTCGTGCTCGACGAGCCCACCTCGATGCTGGACGCCGCTGGTCGGGAGGAGGTGCTGGACTTCGTTCGCGCCCTGACACGACGAGGCGTGGGCGTGGTCATGATCACGCAGCACATGGGGGAGGCTCTCGAGGCCGACCGGCTTCTTGCGCTCGATGGGGGGCGACGCGCGTATCTGGGAGACGCTCGCAGTTTCTTCTCGCTGGGCGCCTTCAAGGAGTTGCCGCTGGGCACGCCACCGGCGATGGCTCTTGCTAGAGAAGTCCTTGGCGAAGTCCCGCTCGCCGACCTACCCGTGACCGAGGACGAGCTTGTCGGGGTCTTGGGCGGGGCGCGCTCGGGCGAAGGTGCGCCGCCAGGCCGGCCGCAGTCGCCGGGGGGGCCCGATATCGGGAGCACCGGGACACCGGCCGTGTCTCCGGGTGTGTCTCAGGGCGTGCCCCCGGATGTGACTCAAGGCTTGCCTCAGGGTGTGTCCCCGGGCGGGGGACGGGCGGCGGGACCGCAGGCGGACAGGCCGGTGGTGACGCTCAGTGCCGTCTCCGTAGTGTACAACCGGGGCACCTCACTCGAGCGGCGGGGCCTCGAGGCGGTGGACCTCACGATCGAGGAAGGGTCTGTCACCGCGGTCCTTGGAGCGACCGCTTCGGGCAAGAGCACGCTCCTGCAGACTCTCGCCGGGTTGCTCAAGCCTACAGCCGGCGTTCGAGAATGGTCGGGGCGTGCGCGCCCCCTGGCCGGCGAGGTGGGCATGGTCTTCCAGCGCCCCGAGGCACAGCTCTTCAAGGGCACGGTCTGGGAGGATGTCGCCGTCGCTCCGCGGCTCCGCGGAGTTGAGGGCGCGGCACTCGAGGCTCGAGTGAAGTGGGCGATGAGCGCTGTCGGACTCGACGTACAGGAGTTCGGGCCTCGCGCTCCGCACGGCCTCTCGATGGGCGAGCGCCGGAGGGTGGCGCTCGCAGGGATCATGTCCCTCGATCCAGCCTTGCTGGTACTCGACGAGCCCGGCGCCGGGTTGGATCCGCTGGCCAGACGTCACCTGATTGAGTTGCTCGCGGCGTGGGCAGCCGGCGAAGCGGCGGGCGCACGTTCGAAAGCGGGAGTACGAGGCGACGGCACCTCACGGGGCCGCGCCGATGGCGCCTCCGGCCCCCGTACCCTGCTGCTGAGTACTCACGACATGGATGAAGCCGCGGAGGTCGCCGACCGAGTCGTCATCTTGCGGCACGGACGCATCGAGGCCACGGGCCCGGCCGCCCGCGTACTCTCAGACTTCGACACCCTCGAGCGGGCGGGGCTGCGGCCACCGCTCGCTGCCCAGGTAGCCCGTCGACTCGGTGCCCGAAGCGTTGACGCGGTCGTCGAGGGCAAAGGCTTGTCCCAGTGGCTTGGGAACAGGGATCCCTCGTGAGCGGACCGGGCCTCACCATCCCCATCGGCCAGTTCATCCCGGGTGAGTCGCCCGTGCATGGGCTCGACCCCAGGACAAAACTGGTCGCGACGCTCGCTTTCGCGGTGGCCCTCTTCGCGATCGAGGGGTGGTCGGGCGTGGGCATACTCGCAGCAGGGTTGGCGGTCGTCCTGGCGTTGGCCGGTGTTCCCGCCGTTTATCTGTGGCGCTCGCTGCGCCCTCTGCTGATCCTACTGGTCCTCACGTTCGTCATACAGGCGTTCAGCTTCCCAGGAGAACCGGTGGTGGGCTTGGGCCCGTTCTCGATCACGAGGGAGGGTCTGAGCCGGGGCGGGTTCCTCACCATGCGCTTGGGGATGCTGCTGGTCTCGAGCGCCGCGCTCACTCTTACGACCGCCCCGGTCGCCCTCACCGATGGGATCGAGTGGCTTCTGGGCCCGCTGCGTCGCGTGGGCGTGCCGAGCCACGAGATCGCGCTCATGATGACCATCGCCCTGCGCTTCATCCCCACCCTCTTGCGAGAACTCGACGATCTCATCAAGGCTCAGAAGGCGCGGGGTGCCGACCTCTCTCTGCGAGATCCGCGCCGGTTGGCCGACGCGGTGCTCCCTCTGGTGGTGCCCCTCTTCGTGCTCAGCTTCCGCCGTGCCGACGATCTAGCGGTTGCCATGACGAGTCGCTGCTACCGGGGGGCGGTGGGTAGGACCCGATACCGTGAACTCAAGGCTGGCGCAGGCGACATGCTGGCGTCCGTGGCACTCGTCGTCTGGTTCGTTGCGGCCCTTTCCGTCGGCCGCCTGTGGGGGGCGTGAGACGGCCATGGCGACCGTCACGTACCGTATGGATCTGCAATACGATGGCGGTTGCTTCAGCGGGTGGGCGCGGCAGCCCGGTCTACCCAGTGTCGAGGAGAGCCTCCAGGGCGCGCTTCGCACGGTGCTCGGCACCGATGTCCAGTTGACCGTCGCCGGTCGAACGGATGCCGGCGTGCACGCCCGACGGCAGGTGGCCGGTTTCTCCGTGCCGGACCAGGTGCTTGTGAAGCGGGGCCTGACCGACGGTGAGGCCCACCGGCGGTTGCTGCTCTCGCTCAACCAACTGACCCCGCCGGGCCTGGCGGTGACAGGGGTGAGACCCTCGCCGGATTTCGACGCGCGCCGAGATGCCTGCGCCCGCAGCTATCGCTACTTCATCTGGCGCGAGGAGGTGCCGAGTCCGTTTCGGCGGGCATACTCGTGGCACGTTCCCGGTCCGTTGGATCTTGCCGCGATGGCGGCCGCCGCCCAGTCGATGGAAGGGAGCCACGACTTCACCGCCTTCACCCCCACGGAGACTCAGCACGTCGTGATGCGAAGGACCCTGACGCGTTGCCGTTGGCGTGCCCGAGGGCCGGTGTTGTGGCTCGAGGTGAGGTCGCACACCTTCATGAGGCACATGGTGCGCACCATAGCTGGTACTCTGATCGATGTCGGACGGGGCATCCGGTCGGCCGACGACATATCACGGCTGCTCAACGGCGCCCCGCGATGTGCAGCCGGCCTCACCGCTCCCTCGCACGGCTTGTTCCTGTGGAGAGTCGATTATGGTGAGCAGTCGCCTTGACACCCTCCCGGGGCTCCTCTATCATCCCCCCTTGCGTTTTAAGGAGGTAGTGTGAAGACGTATTCGGCCAAACCGGGCGAGATCGAGCGCAAATGGTGGATCGTAGACGCTGAGGGCAAGAACCTCGGTCGTCTGTCATCGCGTATCGCCATCGTCCTTCGCGGCAAAGACAAACCCCAGTATACCCCGCACGTAGACACCGGCGATTTCGTGATCGTGGTGAACGCCGGGAAGGTTGCCGTCACCGGTAACAAGTTGCTGAACAAGCGCTACTACCGTCACTCGGGACGACCGGGTGGCCTGAAGTCGCGCACTCTTGGTGAGATGCTCGAGAAGCGTCCCACCGAGGTGGTTCGGCACGCCGTCAAGGGCATGTTGCCCAAGAACAGGCTTGCGGCGCACCAGCTCACCAAGCTCAAGGTCTACGCGAGCTCGGAGCATCCCCACAAGGCGCAGCAGCCGGAGGAGTTCAGATGGGCGAAGTAGCGATGTACAGAGGCACCGGTAAGCGGAAGACCTCGGTCGCGCGGGTTCGTATCGCGCCGGGCACCGGCGTGATCACGGTGAACGGTAAGACCCTTCAGGAATACTTCAACCGCGCCGCCCTCGTTATCGAGGCCCGCGCCCCTCTCCTCGAGAGTGGCACGGAGGGGCGGTACGACGTGATCGCGAAGCTGGAAGGGGGCGGTAAGTCCGGTCAGGCCGGCGCCCTCAAGCACGGCATCGCCCGCGCGCTCGTCGAGGCCGATCCCAGTCTGCGGCCCGAGATCAAGAAGGCAGGCCACCTGTCCCGAGACGCACGCATGGTCGAGCGGAAGAAGGCAGGTCTCAAGAAGGCCCGTAAGCGCCCGCAGTTCTCCAAGCGCTAGGAGGCTGCCGAAGAACGACCTCGGCCGCCAGAGCGCACTGGGCGGCGCGGCGTCATTCTTCAGCAACGTGCCGTACGCGGTATTCGATGTGCTCCGGGGCGGGGGAGGCGACTCCCCCGCCCCGTGTCTTTGCAGGGTGGGTGGCGGTGTGGCTGAGATTCGCATCGATCTGGATGGGATCCGCGGGAACACCGCCGCGGTGGTGCGACTCCTCTCGCCTCGTGGGCTGCGCCTCGTCGGCGTGACCAAGGGGGTGGCCGGGGAGCCCCGCGTGGGTCGGGCCATGGTCGAGGGCGGCGCGGTGGCGCTGGCCGATACGCACGACTCCCACTTGCGCCGTCTTCGCGCCGCTCTTCCCGGGGTCGAATTACACCGTATCCTCTTGCCCCCGGCGCACGGTCCGTTCGAGCCCGGTGACGTGTCACACATCACCTCGATCGCCTCTGCCGCCCGTGTCGCGAGCCTGGGCTCGTCGGAGATATCCCGAGCCGTGATGGTGCAGATCGAGACCGGCGATCTGCGCGAGGGGGCGCCCGTCGAGGAGGTCGTGAGGCTCGCGGCCCATGTGGACGCCGAGCCTCGCTTGCGCTTGGAAGGCCTTTCGACGAACTACGCCTGCTTCTCCGGCGATCCGCCCGGTATCGACGCGTCGCTCCAAGTGCTCGCTGAGGTAGTTGCGGACGTGCGCGCGGCAGGTCTCCATGTTCCGAGGGTCTCGGGCGGTAACTCCAGCCTCTTGGGTCTCGTGGCGGGCGGGCGGTCCCTCCCCACGGAGATCACCGAGGTGCGCTGCGGGGAAGCCTTGCTCCTTGGACGGGAAGCCCTGCACTACCGCCCAGTGCCCGGCTGTCGGCAGGACGCCGTACTGCTTCGGGCCGAAGTCGTAGAACGATATACTAAGAGGGTCGCCGGCCGCGCGGGCGAGCGGCTCGTCTTGGCGATCGGACACCAAGACCTTGGTGCGGGCACCGTGGTGTTCTGCGAGCCCGGGCTCCGCGAGCTCGGGCGTTCCTCGGATTATGTTGTGGTGGGCGTCGAAGCCGGCACCGTCTCACCGGAAGTCGGCGACATGGTTCAGATGCTCCCTGATTACGTGGCGATGGCGGCGGCGTGTACGTCGCCGTTCGTGGAGGTGTTGGTTGGCTAGGAAGTGGTTCGGCACCGATGGCATACGGGGTGTCGCCAACGTAGACCTCACCGCGGAGCTGGCTCTGCGCGTGGGTCGGGCGGCGGTGACCGTGCTCCGCGGTGAGCACGGGGGACGCCTACTTGTAGGGCGCGACACCAGGCTCTCCGGGCACATGTTGGAAGCAGCCTTCGCCGCCGGCGTGGCCTCTGCCGGAGGCCGGGCGGTCCTGGCCGGGATCGTGCCCACCCCCGCTGTGTCGAGGCTGGTGGCGGCTGGAGGGTTCGATGGCGGAGTGGTGATCTCGGCATCGCACAACCCCTTCCAGGACAACGGCATCAAGCTCTTCGGTCCGCAGGGTAAGAAGCTCTCCGACGAGATCGAGGCGCGTGTGGAGGCCGCGATGGAGCAGAGCACCCCCGCGGACGTGGTGGGGGAGGTCGAGCAGATGCCGGGCGCCGGCGCCCTCTATGTGGAGGACCTACTGGGCGCACTCGATGTGGACCTCGCGGGTCTTCGGGTGCTGCTCGATTGTGCGAACGGCGCCGCATATCAGGTGGCTCCCCATGCCTTCGTCCAGGCCGGCGCCACGGTCGAGACCATCCACGCGTCGCCCGACGGCGTGAACATCAACGCGGGATGCGGGTCCACCCACCTCGGCGCGATAGCCGGACACATGGTGCAGGGTGATTTCGACCTGGGGCTCGCGTTCGACGGCGACGCCGACCGGGTGCTCGCGGTCGATCACACCGGCGCCGTCATCGACGGCGATCAGATTCTCGCGCTTCTCGCTCCGTGGATGAAGCGGCGGGGGCGACTCGTGAACGACACGGTGGTCGTCACCAGCATGAGCAATCTCGGTTTCCACCGGGCAATGAGTGAGGCGGGTGTCCGGGTGGAAGTGACCGATGTGGGCGACCGGTATGTGCTCGAGCGCATGGAGCAGGTTCCGGCGGTCTTGGGCGGAGAGCAGTCGGGGCACGTGATCGCGCTGGAGTTCGGCAGCACCGGCGACGGCCTTCAGACGGGTCTGATGCTGTGCCGAGCGGTGCTCGACTCAGGGCGCACGTTCTCCGACCTCGCAAAGACGATGCGTCGGTACCCTCAGCTACTCGTGAACGTCCGGGTGGGCGACAAAGGGCGTCTGGGTGATGCTCAGCAGGTGTGGGACGCTGTGCGGGAGGAGGAGGAGGCCCTCGGCGGCGAGGGGCGCGTCGTGCTCCGACCTTCCGGCACCGAATCGCTTGTGCGCGTAATGGTCGAGGCTCCCGACGAGGAGCGTTGCCGGCTCGTCGCAGATAGGTTGATCGCCACCGTCGAACGGGCTCTGGCCTAGAGGGAAGGACGAGTCATGTGCGGCATAGTCGGTTACGTCGGCGGGCGCCCCTGCAGGGACATCCTGTTCCGCGGGCTCCGGAAGCTTGAGTACCGGGGATACGATTCCGCGGGCATCTCGCTGATCCACAAGGGCCGTTTCGATCTGCTCCACTCGGTGGGCAACCTCGATCGACTCGAGTCGGTCCTGCACCAGATGGAGAACGGTTCCACCGTCGGCATCGCCCACACCCGTTGGGCCACACACGGCCGACCCTCCAACGAGAACGCGCATCCGCACACCGATTGCTCCGGCAGGTTCGCCATCGTCCTCAACGGGATCGTGGAGAACTACCTCGCGATCCGCGCGGAGTTGGAGGCAGAGGGGCACTCGTTCACTTCCGAGACCGACGCCGAGGTGGTGGCGCATCTCTTGGAACGAGCCTACGGTGGTTCGCTCCGAGAGGCCGTGGCTGTCGCTTTCCAGCAGATGGAGGGTCATTTCACCTTCGTCGCCGTCTCTGTCGAAGAACCCGAGACCATCGTGGCGGTGCGTAAAGAGACGCCTCTGGTTGTGGGACTGGGTGAGGGCGAGTACTTCGTGGCTTCGGCGGTGTCGGCGTTCCTTGCCGAGACCCGCACGGTGATCTTTCCCGACGACGCGGAACTCGTGGTGGTCACCCGTGATGGCGTGGAGGTGACCACGATGGACGGCTTGAAGGTGGAGCATGCGCCCGAGGTGGTCGACTGGGACGAAGACGCCGCGGAGAAGGGCGGCTACGAGACCTTCATGCTGAAAGAGATCCACGAGCAACCTGTGGCGCTCGCCGATACGCTCAGTCAGCGCATGACGCGCGAGGGCCTGGTGTGTCTCGATGGCCTGGGCATCAGCGACGACGAGATACGCGCCCTGCAGCAGGTGGTGATCGTGGCCTGCGGCACCTCGTACCACGCGGGTCTGGTGGGCAAGTACGCTCTCGAACGGTGGGCTCGGCTCCCCGTCGAGATAGATGTCGCCTCTGAGTTCCGGTACCGCGACCCGGTCATGGGGCCGAACACGCTGTGCATCGCCATCAGTCAGTCGGGAGAGACCGCCGACACGCTCGCGGCCATGCGCGCCGCCCGCACGGCCGGCGCCCGGATACTGGCGATCACCAACATCGTGGGCTCCCAGGTCACCCGGGAGGCTCACGGGGTGCTGTTCACCAGGGCGGGTCTTGAGATCGGGGTCGCCGCCACCAAGACGTTCCTCACTCAGGTGCTCGCCGTCCAACTGCTCTCGCTCTACATGGGTCAGGTGCGGGAGACGGTAGCGCTCGACAAAGTGCGCGCGCTCACCGACGAACTACGCCACATCCCAACCCTTCTGAACAGCTATCTGGATAGCGGAGCGACCGCGGATATCGAACGGGTCGCCGCCGCGTACGCGAAGAATCGCTTCTTCCTCTACCTGGGTCGCAATATCGGTCTTCCGGTGGCGCTCGAGGGCGCCCTCAAGCTCAAGGAGATCTCGTATATCCCCACCGAATCCTATGCGGCGGGCGAGATGAAGCACGGACCCATCGCGCTCTTGGAGGACGGCTCGCCCGTGGTGGTCGTGGCCACCGACAGCCACGTGTACGACAAGCTGGTTTCCAACGTGCAAGAAGTCAAAGCTCGGGGGGCTCACGTCATCGCAGTGGCCAGCGAGGGCAACGTGGGTGCGAGCGTCATGGCCGACGAGGTGTTCTACGTACCCGCGGTGGACGAGATGCTCTCCCCGTTGCTCGGCGTCGTGCCGCTCCAGCTCTTCGCGTACTACTCTGCCAAGGCGAACGGCGAGTCTGTCGATCAACCTCGGAACCTGGCAAAAACGGTGACGGTCGAGTGACGGGGTAGCTGAGATGAACACCGGCGTGCGCTCGGGCTTGGACGTTGTGGAGGTGGAGCGCCTTCGCTCGGCCCTTGAGAGACATCCGGGGCTCAGGGAGCGCGTCTTCACGCCTGCCGAGTCGGCCTACTGCGAGAGCAAGGCGGATCCCGTTGTCTCGCTGGCAGCCCGTTTCGCCGCCAAGGAAGCCGTGGGTAAGTTGCTCGGGAGCGGAGTGCTCACCTGGCTCGAGATCGAGGTGACACCTGAGCGTGGCGTGCGGCTGAGCGGTCGGACCGCGGCGCTCGCCGCCTCGCTGGGTGTGGCTCAGATCGCCCTCTCGCTCACACACACTGGGTCCTTGGCCGCTGCGAGCGCCGTGGCGTTGGCCCGCACCGGGGTCGACGACGCGGACCCCGAAGACGCCGGGGCCGAGAGCATCCCGCACGTGGACGGCGCAGTCGCCCCAGTACTTCTGAAGCACGCCCCACTCGAGGCGCGACCTCTCGGGTTCACCTCCGACCAGATCCGAGAGCTCGATCGTGTCGCCATCGAGGAGATGGGCGTACCGGGAGCCGCGCTGATGGAGCGGGCGGCTCTTGGCGTCTCCGAGCTGGTTCTTCGGCGCTATCCTCGCCTGCATACGCTCGTGGTGTGTGGTCGAGGGAACAACGGCGGCGACGGGCTGGCGGCCGCTCGTCAGATGCATCTCGCCGGACATCCGGTGGCCTGCGTGGTGGTTGGCCCTGAGGCCGAGCTGGGTGCCGACTGCGCCCTCCAGCTCGAGTCCGCGCGGAAGGCCGGCGTGAACGTGCGCGTCGGCGGCGTGCCCGACTACCTGTGGGAGGAGACCGAGCTCGTTGTCGACTGTCTTCTCGGGACGGGGGCCCGCGCCGAACTGCGCGAGCCGGTGGCAGGTTGGGCCGCGAAGATCAACGCTGCGGCGCACCGAGGAACGCCTGTCGTCGCCGTGGACGTGCCTACGGGGGTCGATGCTTCCACGGGTAAGGTGGCGGCGGGGGCCGTCGCGGCCGACTGCACGGTCACCTTCCACGCCGCCAAGTCCGGCATCGTGACCCCACCGGGTTCCGAGGCCGCGGGCGAGGTGCTGGTATGGGACATCGGGCTTCCGCGCTTCCGGGAACCGGCGCCGGACGTGCGGGTCGTGACCGCGGCCGACGTCGAGGTGCCCGGCCGGCGCCCCGACGATCACAAGTACCGAGCCGGGCTCGTCGTGGTGCTCGCGGGATCGCGCGACTACCCAGGCGCGGCCCTGCTGGCCGCGAGCGCGGCCGCCCGGTGCGGCGCAGGCTACGTGCGCCTCCTCACCGCACGCGCCGCCGCCGACGTCGTGCGCGAACGTCTGGTGGAGGTGGTGGTGAGGGGGGTCGGCGCCGGAGACCACGTCGACGACCCGAAGGCGGTGCTGGAGGCCCTGGCCGACGAACGTACGGGTTCACTGGTGGTAGGGCCCGGGCTGGGCCGCCACCCTGGTACCATGGAAGTCGTCCGGCGCGTGGTGACCGAGGATGGGTGCCCGATGGTGCTGGACGCAGACGGCATCCTGGCCTTCGCCGGCGATGCCGAGTCCCTTGCGGTCGGTCGCGACCTCGTCCTCACTCCTCACGCGGGCGAGTTGGCCGCGTTGCTCGGGGAACCGGTCGACAGGGTGACGAGGTCCGCACTGTCGGCGGCTCGTCGAGCGGCCACCCTCACCGGGCAGGTGGTCGTGCTCAAGGGGTCGTCTACCGTGGTTGTGGGCACAGACGGAACGTCGTGGGTAGTGACCCAAGGCCCTCCGCAGTTGGCGTCGGCCGGCACGGGGGACGTGCTGAGTGGGTGCATCGGCGCCCTGCTGGCGGTGGGTATGAGGCCCCTCGAAGCTTCGTGCGCGGCTGCGTGGTTGCATGCAGAGGCAGGGAGGCGCGGTGCGCTGGTGTACAAGGCGGGCCTGCTCGCCCAGGACTTGATCGAGATTCTGCCGGTGGTTCTGGCGGAACGAGTGTTCGACAGGAGGCCAGGATGGACACGATGACGGCGCGGGACATCATGAAGACCGAGGTGGTGACGATCGGGCAGACCGCGACGGTGCGCGAGTTAGCCGAACTCCTGGCTGCGCACGAGATCAGCGGTGTGCCGGTGGTGGACGAATCGGGCGGTCTGGTGGGTGTGGTCACGGAGGGTGACGTCATCCTCCAAGATGCCGACCTGCACTTCCCTCACTACATCCAGTTCCTCGACAGCGTCATCTACTTGGAGAGCGTGCGCAAGTTCGAGGAGCGGTTCCGGAAGACGTTCGGCAATCGGGTCGCCGACGTCATGAGCACAGAGGTGCTCACCGTCTCGCCGGACGCCTCGATCCATGAGGTGACCACGCTGATGGCCGACAACGGGGTGAATCGAGTGCCCGTGCTGGAAGAGGGCAGGCTCGTGGGGATCATCACCCGCGGCGACGTGGTGCGGGCGATAGCCGGGCGCGCCGGCTGACCTCGTGTATCGGGCCCGAGCCACGATCGATCTAGCCGCCGTCCGCCGCAACGTGTCGGCGGTCCGGCGGCGCCTGCGGCGTGGAGCAGCCTGCATCGCCGTCGTGAAGGCCGACGGTTATGGGCATGGAGCCGTCCAAGTGGCTCGGGCCGCGCTTGAAGCGGGCGTCGGCGGTCTGGCGGTGGCCACGACGGAGGAAGCCTGCGCTCTGAGCGACGCGGGCCTCGGCGTGGGCGTGATGATCATGGGGCCCGTTCTTGACGACCACCTCGAGGAGGCTGTGGCTACCGGCGCCGATTTCGTGGCGTGGTCGCCAGAGTTCGTGAGGTCCGTCGGCCGTGTCGCGGCGCGCGCTCGAAGGAGTGTGCGCCTCCACCTGAAGGTCGATACCGGGATGCACCGCCTGGGGGTCGAACCGGGCTTGGCGCCATCCCTTGCGGACGAGATCATCGCCCATCCGTGGCTCGAACTGCGAGCGCTCATGACGCATCTGGCCACGGCCGACGACGACCCGGATTTCATGGAGCACCAGCTCAAGGTGTTCGACCGGGCCGCGGAGACGATCCGGGGACGAGCACCGGGAGTGTTCCTTCATGCCGCGAACTCGGCCGCCGCATTCCGCGGCGAACGGGCTCAGTACGATGCTGTACGCACGGGGCTCGCGTTGTATGGCATGAGTCCGTTCCAGCGCGACCCCGCCGAGCATGAGCTGTCCCCGGCGCTGACCCTGTCGAGCTACGTGGCCACCGTGCGCGACATCGAGGCGGGTGAGGGCGTGAGCTACTCGCTCACGTGGCGTGCTCCGCGGGCCACGAGGGTGGCACTCGTTCCCATGGGCTACGGTGACGGCTTCTTCCGCCAACTTTCGAACCGGGGTGATGTGCTCATCGGCGGGATGCGCTACCCACGTGTGGGGAACGTGTGCATGGACCAGTTCCTGGTCGAGGTGGGCCGAGAGAGTCCGGTGAGGTTCGGCCAGCCCGTAGTGCTCATGGGCGCGCAGGGAGATGAGACCATCACAGCCGAGCACTTGGCTGCGCTGGTGGGCACGATCAACTACGAGGTCACGTGTAGTCTTACTGCACGCGTGAAGCGGGAGTACGTGGGCGTGATCCCCGAGCCCCACGAGTTCCACGAGGAGTCGAAAAGCGACGAGTGGCCGGTCATGCCGAGGCTGTCCGGCCGGACGGAGGACCATGCCTAAGAAAGAGGCCCGCCGAGCCGCCCGCCAAGCGGAACTGGCGAAAGCCAAGACGAAGGGGTCGAAACAGCCCACGGTGCGGCGCGCCGTGATCCAGGGGGCGATCCTGTCGGCCATCTACCTGGTGATCGTGCAGATCTTCATGAAGGACGCGTCTCGGCCCCTCTGGATGGACGTCATGTGGACAGCCGTGTTCTGGGTGTTCTACTCGGTCTTCATCTACTACTGGGAGACGTTCCTCTTCAACCGTCGCAAGCGCAAGCAGGCCGGCGGCTCGAAGTAGTCCATGGAAGGCGCAGCCGACCGTACGGCTCGTGATGGGCGGCGTGACGGGTCGTCGCCGCTTCTCGCAGCCTTGATGGAGGAGGCGGCCGCCTGGGAACACCCCGTGTGGCTCGTGGGGGGGTCGGTGCGGGATCGCGAACTGGGCCGGTTCTCCCCCGACATCGATGCGGTGACCTCCGGCGATCCTGAGCAGTTGGCACGGGGGGTGGCGCGCCGACTCGGTACTTCTTCGTTCCCCCTTTCGGAGGAGTTCGGCGCGTATCGTGTCGTCGGTCCCGCGACGGAGCCAACGGACGCATCCGGCTCGGTCGGCGCCTCGATCGGCGGCCCGGCGTGGTCGGGCGTGGCTGGCAGCCACCTCGACATCGCTGCCCTGCGGGGCGGGAGCCTCGAGGCCGATCTCGCCGCCCGTGACTTCACGGTGAATGCGATGGCCATGCCGCTCGCGGGCGGGGCGTTGATCGACCCCTTCGATGGCCGCGGCCATCTTGCCGAGCGTCGGCTCCTGCCTGTGAGCTCCACCATCTTCGCCGACGATCCCCTTCGGCTCATGCGGGCCGCTCGGTTCGAGCACGTGCTGGGTCTCGTGCCGGGGCCGGAGCTCCGCGCGCTGGTGCGCGCGGAGGCCGGGCGTCTGCCGGCGGCGGCGGCGGAGCGCATCCTGAGTGAGATGGTCTTGACGCTCGAAGCGGGGCGTTCCGCCGCCGCCGCCCGTGCCTGGGATGATCTTGGTCTGTTGGAGGTGGCCCTCCCCGAGGTGGCCGCATTACGTGACGTGGGTCAGAGTCCGTACCATCATCACGACGTACTCGGGCACACGCTGGAGGCCCTGGAGCACCTCGATCGGCTGATCGCCGAACCGGGCCGCTTGTTCGGCCTGTCGTGGGAGGCGCTCGAGTGGCGCCTCTCCCAGCCGGTGGACGGCTCGATGTCGCGCCCGGTCGCCCTGAGGCTCGCCACGTTGCTGCATGACGTGGCAAAACCCGATACGCGGACGGTCGACGATTCCGGGCGGATCATCTTCTGGGGTCATACCGAGCTGGGCGGGCGGATCGCGGAGACCGTGGGGAGACGTCTGCGCTGCTCCGCGGCGACCTGCGCCCTCGCTCGGACCGTGGCCGAGCGGCATCTCGATATCGGGTTCCTTCAGCACCGAGAACCGCTGTCGAAGCGCGAGATCGTGAAGTTCCTGTGGCGCTCCATGCCGTGGGAACCGGAAGTGATCATGGTGTCTGCCGCCGATCGATTGGCGACGAGGGGCCCGTCGGCGGCTGACTCCCACGTCGAGGGACACCTGGCCGTCGCGCGTAGCGTGATGGACGCCTGGCGCGAGCGGTTGGAACGCGGGGTCCCTTCGCCTCCTGTCGATGGGGAGGTCGTCATGAAGGAGTTGGCGCTGGCGCCGGGTCCCCTGCTGGGAGAGGTGATGCGCGAGGTGCGCCTGGCGTGGGAATCCGGTGAGGCTTCGGACAGAGGCACGATCTTGAGACATGCGGCGGATCACCTCGACGGCCTCCGTCGGGACACGACGGAAGGTGGCGATTGAAACCCCAGACCGACAAGAAGGTTCGCGTGGTGGGCTTCGCTGGGAGCCTGAGGGCGGGCTCGTTCAATCGGGCACTGCTGCGGGCCGCCGCGGAGGAGGCTCCCGAGGGCATGGTGCTGGAGATACTCGACATCTCTGGTGTCCCCCTCTTCAACGCTGACATCGAAGCCCGGGCGCCCGAGTCGGTGGGGAGCTTCCTAGCGGCGATCAGCGCGGCCGATGGCGTGGTCATCGTCACGCCCGAATACAATGCCGGGCCGGCCGGGGTGACCAAGAACCTGGTCGATTGGGCGTCGCGTCCGCCCGGAGCCTCCGTCTTGGCGCGGAAACCGGTGGCGATCATGGGCGCCACCCGAGGCAGCTGGGGCACGGTGAGGGCCCAGGCTCAACTTCGCCAGACCCTCTCCCACATCGGAGCACACGACATGAAGATGCCCGAGGTGATGGTGCCTCATGCGCCTGCCAAGTTCGACGAGACCGGTCGTCTCATCGACGAGGCCACGCGCACCCGCCTTCGTGTCGCGATGGTGGCCTTTCTCGAGTGGGTCCGCCGGGAGGAGACGGCGGACAGCTAGTCACGGCGGGCCCTCACACGGGGCAGCACGGATCCGTTCGATCCGGGCGCCTCGGCTATCGTCTCCGAGCACACGGCAGCGTGATCGCAGGCGACTGCCCGTGCTATCATTACCCGCTCACTTTGAACATGCAGTTCTGCCGGCTTAGGCCGTGAAGACCAGGAGGACCGATGAAGACAGATATCCATCCCGAGTACGTCGAGAGCACGGTCACGTGCTCGTGCGGTGAGACGTTCACCACGCGTTCCACTCTGCCCCAGATCAAGGTGGAGGTCTGCTCGGTGTGCCACCCGTTCTACACTGGGAAGCAGCGACTGGTCGACGTTGGTGGCCGCGTGGAGCGCTTCAACAAGAAGTTCGGCCGCGCCACCAAAGAATAGTCCGGTAGCGGCTGTGCCGGCTTCTCTGCGAGTCTCCCTTCTGCAACACACTCCCGGCCCCGACCGTGCGGTCGCGGCCGCCGGCCGCCTCTGCTATGCGCCCATCAGTGCGGCCGATCTGCACGAAGAGATGAGCGCCGACGACGTCGGTCGCATGGTGCGCATCCTCGTGGGGAGCGGGCATCACAGTGCGCTAGAACACGCCTCGTTCACCTTTGCGATCGACGGCATCTCGCGTGCGTGCTCACACCAACTGGTGCGGCATCGTCTAGCTTCGTACAACCAGCAATCGCAGCGGTACGTGCGTTTCGGCGGCGGCGACGATTTTGTCGTTCCGCCCAATATCGACGCGGTGCCCGAAGCGAGGGCCGTGTTCGTCGAGGCGATGGAGCAAGCCCGGAGCGCGTACGAGCGGCTGGTCGCGATAGGGCTCGAACAGGGCTACGCCAACGAGACCGTGCAGGAGGATGCCAGGTTCGTCCTTCCGAACGCGGCCGAGACCAAGATCGTGGTCACGATGAACGCCCGCGAACTTCGTCACTTCTTCAGAGTGCGGTGCTGTCGAAGGGCGCAGTGGGAGATAAACAGGCTTGCGTGGGCCATGCGGTTCCTCGCAGCCGAAGTCGCCCCCGCACTCTTTGAGAAGACTGGGCCTGGCTGTGTCACGGATGCGTGTCCCGAGGGCAAGATGACGTGTGGCACCGAATACTCCGAGGAAGAGATCTTGGGTATGCAGTTCTCTTCCGTGGTCGTCCGCCCGGCCATACCATCACCCTAGGCGGCTCGGGAGAGAGCGATGCGTAGGTTCCCCCAGCGGGACGGCTGGGCAGAGGTCATCTGCGGCAGCATGTTCAGCGGCAAGAGCGAGGAGCTGATGCGGCGGCTGTGGCGCGCGGCCATCGCCGGTCAGCGCATCGTCGTGGTCAAGCCGGCCCTCGATGTGCGCTACGACGCGACGAAGATCTGCTCCCATGACGGGCGCGATTGGGAGGCGCAGTGCGTGCAGCGCGCCGACGAGATCCTCCTGGTGCCCGGGGTCGAAGAAGCCGACGTGGTGGCCATCGACGAGGCCCAGTTCCTCGACGAAGAACTGCCCGCCGTGGTGCGTTTCCTGGCCGACCGGGGCAAACGAGTGATAGTCGCGGCGCTCGACCAGGATTTTCGCGGCGAACCATTCGGTTCGGTGCCGGCGGTGTTAGCCATGGCGGAGTTCGTGGACAAGCTCCAGGCCGTCTGCGCCGTCTGCGGTGCGTCCGCCTCGCGCACGCAACGGTTGATCGAGGGGCGGCCCGCAGGGGAGCATGACCCCCTCGTTCGGGTGGGCGGCAAGGAATCGTACGAAGCCCGCTGCCGGCGCTGCCATGAGGTGCGTCGGGTGGACAACCTGAGTATGTGGGAAGGATGACAGCGTTGATCTCTGCGAACCTGGCTGGCCTCTTGAGGGCGTTCGGCGGGTCGTTCTCGACGACCGCGGCGCTCGCCGCCACCGACTCCCACCCCCCCGGCCCCCACGCGGCGCACTCCGTCGACCCCCAGAGCAGCGGCGGGATCGAAGGCTCGAGCGACGCCTGCTGCGCCGCGCGCGACCCCGAGAAGTCGGTGGGCGGGCAAGCTGTGATCGAAGGTGTCATGATGCGTGGCCGCCACTCGTGGAGCCTCGCGGTACGCCGCCAGGACGGCACCATCGCCAGGCACTCCTATGCCCTGGACCCTCTGGGTGAGCGCTACCCCATTCTGAAGTGGCCGCTGTTACGCGGGATCGTGACTCTTGGCGAGTCACTCGTACTCGGCATGAGGGCCCTCGGGCTCTCGGCCAACCTGAGTCTCGAAGGTGGACCGACCGCCGCCGGCGATGCGCCGGAGGGTGCTTCGGGTGAGGTGGGTGCTGGCGGCTCTGACGACGCCTCTGCCCCATCCTCGGGTACGGCTGTGGCCGAGAAATCGCCGGAATCGCTGGGCTGGAAGGAGATGGCGATCACATTCGTGATCGCCATCTCACTGGCGGTCGTGCTGTTCGTGGTCATCCCGTTGGCCATCGTGAAGTATTTCGAGCACATCTTCTCGAACCCGTTCGTGTTCAACTTCGTCGAGGGGGTCATCCGCATCGCGATCTTCCTCGCGTACGTCAGTGCGATCTCGCTCATCCCCGACCTTCGTCGCGTGTTCGAGTATCACGGCGCGGAGCACAAGGTGATCCATGCCTATGAGGCGGGCGAGGAGCTCGATCCCGCAAACGCCGGTCGCTTCACCACGCTCCATCCGCGCTGCGGCACTGCCTTCCTGTTCATGGTAATGGTCATCGCGATCCTCGTGTTCTCCATCGTGGGCAAACCGAGCCTCGTGTGGTTGGTGGTGTCGCGTCTGGTGGGCATCCCATTCGTAGCCGGCCTTTCCTATGAGGTGATCAGGTTCGCCGGGAAGCACAAGGACGGGTGGGTCGCCCGCGTGCTCCTGTGGCCCGGTCTCATGCTGCAGAGGCTCACCACGCGTGAGCCGACGGTGGAGCAGGTCGAGGTGGCGATCGCCGCTCTCGTCGAGGTGCTCCGGGTGGACGAGGGCGGCGAACCCGATTCCCGATCCATGGTGGCCGCGGCCGGATGACGGTTGCATGCGGGCAGGGCCGCACCTTCGGAAGGTCGATGACACGATGATCGAGAGACTCGTGCGCGAGATCATCGAGAGACAGGAAGCCATCACGGCAGAACTGTCCGACCCGAGCATCTTCGAGGACCAGGCTCGCTACGCCGAGGTATCGAAGGCGCACTCCGAGCTGGCCGAAGCCAATCGCTTGGCGGTGGAGTACCAGGCCGCGGTGCAGGCCGGGGCGGAAGCCGAGGGCATGCTCACCGAGGAAGGCCTCGATCCCGAGATGCGCGACTTCCTCCACGAGGAGTTGGAGAAGGCCCGCGAGAACGTCGCGCGTTTGGACGAAGCAATCAGGCTCGCCTCGCTCGAGCAAGACCCCCGCGACGCGAAGGGCGCCATCGTCGAGGTGCGGTCGGCGGCGGGCGGCGACGAAGCAGCTCTCTTCGCCGCCGAGATATATCGCATGATCACCAAGTACGCGGAGCGGCTGCGGTTCAAGCACGAGGTGCTGAGCACCAGTGAATCGCCGATCGGCGGCCTGAAGGAGATCATCTTCGAGGTGAAAGGCAAGGGCGCCTACGGGGTGCTGAAGTGGGAGTCGGGGGTGCACCGTGTGCAGCGGGTGCCGGTCACGGAGTCCACGGGCCGCATCCACACGTCCACTGCCACGGTCGCCGTGCTGCCTGAGGTGGAAGATGTCGAGGTGATCATCGACCCGAACGACCTGCGGGTCGACGTGTACCGGTCGAGCGGCCCCGGGGGGCAGTCCGTGAACACCACTGACTCTGCCGTTCGTATCACCCACGTTCCCACGGGCCTCGTGGTGTCGTGCCAGGATGAGAAGTCCCAGCTGCAGAACAAGGAGCGGGCGATGCGTATCCTGGGCGCCCGACTCCAGGCCGCCGCCGACGCGAAGAAGGACGCGGCCGAAGCCGCGACCCGGCGGAGCCAGGTGGGAACGGGCGATCGCGCGCAGAAGATCCGCACGTACAACTACCCGCAAGGCAGGGTGACCGACCACCGGGTGGGCCTGACGTCGCACCGCATGGAAGGCATCATGCAGGGGGAGCTGGAGGAGTTCACCGAGTCCCTCGTGGCCTGGGATCGTGCCGAGCAGCTGGCGGACACCACCTTCTGAGGGTGGCCTCCGCCTCGATGCGAACCTGGCACATCGCGGAGTTGTTGGAGGTCTCGGCCCGTTACCTCGCGGAGCGCGGTTCGTCTTCGCCCCGGCTGGACGCTGAGCTTCTCCTCGCGGAGGTGCTCGCCGTGGATCGCGTGCACCTGTACACTCAGCACGACCGCCCGCTTGCCACGGAAGAGGTGGATCCGTACCGGGAGCTCATCGCTCGCCGCGCGCGGCACGAGCCGGTGGCCTACATACTCGGCCGGGCCTCGTTCCGGTATCTCACGCTGAAGGTCACGCCGGCCGTACTCATTCCCAGGCCGGAGACCGAAGAACTCGTCGACCTGGTCGTGCGTTGGCTCCGCGCCGAAGGACACCTACCGGCGAACTCCACCGACGCCAGGCAACCTTCCACGCCCGCCGCCGATCCCGCGAAGCATCCGACTCCTGCCGCAGAGCAGACGCGGCCGGCGGCGCCCTCCGAGCGGGCCGAGGCGGAGGTCGTAGACGTGGGCACCGGGAGTGGAGCGATCGCGCTCAGCTTGGCTCGGGAGGTGGGGGTCGCCGTGCTGGGCATCGAGGTCTGCGAGGATGCCTTGGCTGTGGCCGTGGGCAACCGCGACCAGCTCGAGCTGAGCGGACTCGTAGAACTTCGGCGGGGCGATCTGCTCGAAGGGATACCTCGGGGGAGCCTCCTGGCCGTCGTGGCCAACCTGCCATATGTGTCCGAGCTGGAGTACGCGTCGCTGGCGCCGGATGTGAAGGACCACGAGCCCGGCGGAGCGCTGCTCGCCGGCGACGACGGGCTCGATGTGATCCGTCGCCTGCTGCCTCAGGCGGCGACAGTAGTGCGTCCCGGCGGCGCGGTCTTCCTGGAGGTGGGCGAGGATCAGGCGCCGGCCGTGGCGGCGCTCATGAGCGCCGCTGGATTCAGGAACGTGGCCACGGAACTCGATCTCTCGGGCAAGCAGCGCTTCGTCCACGGGGTACGGGAAACGGCCGAACGATGACCGGCGGTGGGGCTCCATCCGGTCGGAGCGCACACCCCTTTCTGCTATGCTTGGCGGCGGTATCTGAGCAAGGATGAAGCCATGCGATACGTAGTCGGCTGCGACCATGCCGGCCTGCCTCTCAAAGCCCCGTTGATCGCCGAACTCGAGATGCGCGGGCACGAGGTCCACAACATAGGCACCGATTCCGCGGACAGCGTGGACTACCCGAGCTTCGCCGCGGCCGCAGCCGCGGCCGTGCGTGATGGACGGGCGGATCGCGGCCTGTTGATCTGCGGCACGGGGCTGGGCATGGCTCTGACGGCGAACAGGTTCGAGGGGGTGCGGGCGGTGACGGTGAGCGAGCCGTTCTCGGCGCGCATGGCACGTGCTCACAACGATGCCAACGTGCTCTGCATGGGCGCCCGCGTCGTCGGCCCGGGCCTTGCGCTGGAGATACTCGACGCCTGGCTCGGCCAGGAGTTCGAGGGTGGCAGGCATCAGGCGCGGGTGGACATGATGATGCGGCCCGAACAGAGCCCCGATCGATGATCGAGAACCAAGATGAGGGAGGCCTTCGGGCCATCATAGGAGGAGTGGCACGGTGGATCACATCCATGGTGGAGTAGGAGGCGGTGCGCACAGCACGGACCAGACCCTCGAAGAGGCCGACCCCGCGGTAGCCGCCCTCGTGCGGCGCGAACTCAAGCGTCAGCAGGAGAACATCGAGCTCATCGCATCGGAGAACTTCACGCCGCTGGCTGTCCTTGAAGCCGTTGGGAGCGTCTTGACCAACAAGTACGCTGAGGGTCTCCCGGGCAAACGGTACTACGGCGGTTGCGAGGTCGTCGATGAGGTGGAGACGCTCGCAATCGAGCGCGCGAAGGCGCTTTTCGGCGCGGAACACGCCAACGTGCAGCCCCATTCGGGGTCGCAGGCCAACCACGCGGCCTATATCAGTGCTCTGGACCATGGAGACACGGTCCTGGCCATGCGCCTGGAACACGGCGGCCATCTGACCCACGGCATGTCCATCAACTTCAGCGGTCGCGAGTACGTGTTCCACCACTATTGCCTCGACGAGGCGGTGGGCCGCATCGACTACGACCAGGTGCGCGAGCTAGCCCTGAAGCATCGACCCAAGCTCATCGTAGCCGGAGCGAGCGCCTACCCCCGCGTGATCGACTTCGCGGCCTTCCGCGAGATCGCCGACGAGGTCGGCGCCCAGCTGATGGTCGACATGGCCCATATCGCGGGCCTCGTGGCGGCCGGCGTGCACCCCTCGCCGTTCGGGAAGGCGGAGTGGGTCACTACCACCACGCACAAGACGCTGGCCGGCCCCCGCGGAGGAACGACCTTCTGCCGCGAGGTCGATGCCGCCCGCCTCGACAAGTCCGTGTTCCCCGGTCTGCAAGGCGGACCACTCGAGCACGTCATCGCGGGCAAGGCGGTCTGCTTCCGACTTGCGGCCACCGAGGAGTTCCGTGAGCGCCAACGTCGTACCGTGGAGAACGCTCGAGCGTTGGCCGAGGAGCTCACTGAAGGCGGTTTGAAACTGGTTTCGGGCGGCACCGACAACCATCTCATGCTGATCGATTTCAACGGCAGCGAGATGACCGGCATGCAGGCCGAAAACCTGCTTGCCCGCGTGGGCATCACCGCCAACAAGAACAGCGTGCCCGGGGACAAGAGGCCGCCGACCGTGACCTCGGGGCTGCGGCTTGGCACCCCGGCCATCACCACTCGAGGCTTCGGTCCGGAGGAGGCGCGAGAGGTGGGCCGTATCATCGCGGAAGCGCTCACCCGTGAGCCCACCGAGGAGAGGACGGCATCGTTGCTGGCCCGCTGCCGAGCGCTCAATGAGGCCCACCCGCTCTACGCATCCTTGTGAACCGGCACTTCGGCAGAGGAGATCTTCGATGGAGAACGTGATTCTGGTCGACCACCCGCTCGTCGCACACAAGTTGAGCCACCTGCGTGATGAAGGCACCGAGACCAAGCGGTTCCGGGAGCTCACGGCGGAGCTCGCTACGCTCCTCTGTTACGAGGCGACCAAGGATCTTGTGCTCGAGGAGGTCGTCATCAACACGCCTCTCGAAGAGACCACGGCCAAGGTCATCAAGGGGAAGAAGGTCGCCGTCATCCCCATCTTGCGCGCCGGCCTGGGCATGGTCGAGGGCATCACCAACCTGCTCCCCGCCGCGCGGGTAGGGTTCGTGGGCATCTACCGCGACCATGATTCCCTCCAGCCCGTGCAGTACTACTCGAAGGTGCCCGGGAAGATGAACGAGCGATTGGTGCTCGTCCTCGACCCTATGCTCGCCACGGGGGGCAGCGCGACTCATGCCATCACCTTGCTGAAGAGCGAGGGCGCCACGGACATCAAGCTCCTCTGTCTGGTGGCTGCACCGGAGGGCATCGCGGCGGTGCACGCGAAGCATCCCGACGTGACCATCGTGGTGGCTGCCATCGACCGGGGGCTGAACGACATCGGCTACATCCTCCCCGGGCTCGGCGACGCCGGAGACCGGCTCTTCGGCACCCGCTGAGATGCGACCCCGGGGACGCTCCGGGGACTGAGAACGAGGAACGGCCTATGCGCCCCAGCTGGGATAGCTACTTCATGGACATCGCCCGCGCGGTTGCGGGCCGTTCCACGTGCACCCGTCGTCAGGTGGGAGCTGTCTTGGTGCGGAACCGCCAGATCCTCACCACCGGCTACAACGGGGCGCCTCGCGGGCTTGAGCACTGCGCCGAGCGCGGGTGTCTGCGCGCCGACCTGAATGTGCCCTCAGGCGAGCGGCACGAACTCTGTCGCGGGCTTCATGCCGAACAGAACGCCATCATCCAGGCGGCATTCCAGGGCGTCGAGATCAAAGGCGCTGAAGTGTACTGCACCCATCAGCCCTGCAGGCTGTGCGCCAAGATGTTGGTGAACGCCGGCGTGGAGGCGGTGCACTTCGCCGGCGCCTACCCGGACGACCTCGCGATGGAAGTGTTCCACGAGGCCGGCATCAGACTGATCGAGGCTTCAGACCCGTGAGCGCTCTGTTGAGCTTCATCGCCGACACCTACGGCGTCCTGCTCGGATTCGCCCTCGCGGCCGGCATCGCCCTGGTCATGACACCTGTGGCGGGCGAGTTGGCCCGCCGGGTGGGTGCCATCGATCAGCCGCAGGAGCGGAAGATCCACTCGGTGCCCACTCCGCGCATGGGTGGGGTCGCCATATTCTTCGGGGTGATCATCCCCAGCCTGCTCTTGCTCTCGGGAGACGGCCCCGTGCGCGGCATCCTCGTGGGGGCCTCGCTGATAACGTTGGTGGGCGTGTTGGACGACGTGCGCGGCACGCGGCCCGTTGTCAAACTGGCTCTCCAGGTGGGCGTCGCGGTCATCCTGGTGCTGTACGGCATCCGGGTGGACACAGTGTCCATCCCCGGAGTGGGTATCCTGGTGCTTGGGTGGGCGGGGTACCCGTTCACGGTGTTGTGGGTGGTCGCGCTCATGAACATCGTGAACTTCATCGACGGCATGGACGGGTTGGCCGCCGGTGTGTGCGCGATAAGTTCGGTGACGTTCGCGATCATCGCCGTGTCGCTCGGCCGTCTCGACATGGGCATCCTGGCTGCCGTGGTGGCCGGAAGCACGCTGGGCTTCCTCTGGTACAACTTCTACCCTGCCAGCATCTTCATGGGTGACTCCGGCTCATTGCTGCTCGGGTTCCTCCTCGCGGCCATCACCTTGCAGGGGTTCCTAAAGGGGGTGGCGACGGTCGCGCTTGTGATCCCGCTCATGGTCCTCGGCATCCCGATCTTCGATACGGGTTTCGCCATCCTCCGCCGGGTGAAGAACCGCCGGCCTATCCACATAGCGGATCGCGGTCACATCCATCATCGCTTCTCGAACCTCGGCTACTCGCAGCGCCAGACGGTCATGATCATCTACGCGTGGTCCGCCCTCATGAGCCTCCTCGCCCTGGCCATGCGTTTCGCGCCCTTCTGGCTGGTGGCCTCGCTGGGGGTGCTCGCCGTGGTGGTTTCGTTGGCGATCGGGTACAAGCTCGAGATACTCCGGTGGAAGAAGACAGGGCCGGCAGCCGGCGGCGCAATGGTGGACGTTGGGGCCAGCCGAGACCTGGAAGGCCCTGAACGGTCCGAAGACGGGGACGAGCGGCACGCATCCTCCGAGGGGACATAGTGATTATCTTGTCAATCTCGCCTCGCCCCCCTATAATGAGGCGGCTTTCGAGATGAGCAAAGACCCTCTGCGCGACCTTTCGCAGATCAGCGGCATCGGGTTCACTCTCGTCTCGTACGTGCTTGTGTTCACAGGTGGGGGATACCTTCTCGACCGCTTGCTGCACACGGACCCATGGCTGATGGTCGCAGGCGTATTCGTCGGGGCGGCCCTGGGTTTTTTCTTCATGATCCGCGCGCTCACGGCGGCGGGTCGTGCGGACCGCGACGCCGGAGAAGAGGACGAGGACGACACGGGCGCCGCCTGATCGGCTGCGTCGGTGGAGAATGGGCGGAGGGAAGACACTGGTACTGATACTCGCATCTGTGGCCGTCGGGCTGTTCATGGCGGTCGTGTACCATTTTTCGTCCATGCGTTCCCAGCAATGGCTCTCCACGCGCTTCACTTCGACGCTGGCGCTCGTCTCGGTCGGTGCCTTCCTTGCCCGCATCACCCTCGCGGGCGCCGCCCTCGTCGCCGTCAGCCTGCTCACGACGCTCAACATGCTGGCCGTAGGGGTGGCTTTCGTGACGCTGTTCACGGTCCTCAACGGCTACTCGCTGTACCGCTTGGCCAAGACAGGGCGGGGAGTAGACCCCTCGTCCCATGTACTGTTGCCCTAGATAGGAGTGTGGCGTGTCCGCGGGAGCCGCTGAAGCCAACAAGATGTCTGAGGTGCTGCACGAGCTGACCGTGCAGCCGATCATCGAGCTACCCTCCGTGGGCCCGTTCGACATGTCCATCACCAACGCCGTTGTCTACATGTGGATATCGGCGGCTCTGGTGTTCATCTTCTTCTTCGTGATCGCCAGGCGACTGAAACGGGAGCCCGATACCCTGCAGACGATCGGGGAGATACTGATCAACTTCTCGACCGGGCACCTTACCGGTCAGATGGGCGAGAAGGGCAAGAAGTACTACTACTTCGTGCTCACCATCTTCGCCTACATCTTCACGATGAACATACTGGGCTTGATCCCCAAGCCTATCGCGTGGCTTCCGTATACCCCCACCGCGAACATCAACGTCACCTTCGGAATGGCGTTCGTGGTCTTCATCGTCGTTCAGTATCAGGGCTTCCGTCGCCACGGTTTCCGTGGGTATGTCGGCTCCTGGCTCAGCCCGCCCGGCGTGCCGAAGGCCATGGCCATACCGCTGAACGTCATCTTCTTCGTGGTTCACCTGATGGGCGAGCTCTTCAAGCCCCTCTCGCTGGCTATCCGGCTCTTCGGGAACACTATCGCGGGTCACCTGGTCATCCTCGTGATGATCGGCCTCGTGCTGGAGTTCCAGAGCGGCTGGGTGGCAATCCCCTCCCTCGCCTTCGTGCTGGCGATGAACGGGTTCGAAGTGTTTGTGGCCTTCTTGCAGGCCTACATCTTCGCTCTCCTATCGGTGATCTACATAGAGTCCGCGATCTACGCGGGCCACTAAGCCCAAAGAGAAAAGGAGCAGATTCATGGCATTCGACGCAGACGCCGCAGCCAAACTGGCCGCGGGTATCGGCATGGGTATCGCCACTCTCGGCCCAGGCATCGGTATCGGCTACATGACCGGCCGCACCACCGACGCCATCGCTCGTCAGCCTGAAGCTGTCGGCGAGATCCGTACCACCATGATCATCGGCGTGGCTCTTGCCGAGGCGCTCGCTCTGTACGCCTTCGTGATCGCCATCCTGTTGGCTGTCGCCTAAGACGAATCCAGTGGCCGCCGGGGGGCGGAGATGACCCCCGGCGGTCTCGGAACGAGGAGAAGTAGATGTTCGAAATAGACCCAGGACTAACGCTCTGGTCGGTCCTGATCTTCATCCTCCTGGTCGGTCTTCTCTACAAGTTCGCGTTCGGCCCGCTCATGGCTCTTCAGAAGCAACGGCAGGATGAGATCCACGCTTCGATCGCCGAGTCCGAGCGGCTTCGCGAAGAGGCCTTCACGCTGCTCGAGGACTACAAGAAGCAGCTGGCCGCCGCTCGTCATGACGCCGAGGAGATCATGGAGCGCGCCCGCAAGGTGGGCGACGCCACCAAATCCGAGATCATCGAAGAAGCGAAGGCCCAAGCCGACCGCAACCTTGACAAGGCACGCGAGCAGATCGAGCGTGAGACGCGTCAGGCCCTCGTGGCCATCAGGCAGGAGGTCGCCGACCTCACCGTGTTGGCTACCGAGAAGGTGGCGAGGAAGAGTCTGTCATCTGAGGATCACCTCAAGATGATCAAGGACTCCCTCGACGAGATCGACCTGAGCAAGATCAGCGAGAACTGAGGTATACAGCGGGTGAGCGAGACCAAGATCGCCAGAGTGTACGCCGGCGCGCTGTACGAAGCCGCCACGGAGACCGACCGGTTCGAGCCGGTGCTACGTGATCTGACCGAGTTCGCGGACGCCCTAGAAAGCGTTCCGGAGCTGCAGGCCGTGTTCCTGGACGAGAAGCTCGCTGTCGAAGAGAAGAAGCGGCTGCTCATGGAGCTCACGGACGGGGGGGAAGAGCTGGTGCGCAACTTCCTGAGGATCCTTGTCGACAAGGGTCGAGAGTCGATCTTCAGCGAGATGCACCACCTGTTCGTCGAGCGAATGGAGGCCGCCAAGGGTCTCGTCAAGGTGGAGATGGTCACCGCAGTGCCGGTGCCCGACTCCCTCAGAGACGAGATCTTCAAGACTTTGGAAACATCCCTTGCCAGAAAGGTCGAGCTTGCGCTCGTCGTGGACGAGGGTCTGATCGGCGGAGTTCGACTCCGCGTAGGTGACCGGATAGCGGACGCCAGCGTCAGGCATCGCCTTGACCAGCTGCGCGCTCGTCTTGTAAGCCCCACGGTACGGTTGGAGGGAACAGTTGAAGCTGCGTCCTGAGGAGATCACAGCGGTCCTCAAGTCCCAGATCAAGGACTATGAAGCCGTAGTAGACATGCAGGAGGTGGGCACCGTCGTTCAGGTAGGCGACGGGATCGCCCGTATCCACGGGCTCGAGAACGCCGTGGCCTCCGAGATGCTCGAGCTTCCCCATGGTGTCATGGGGTTGGTGCTGAACCTCGAGGAGGACAGCATCGGGGCCGTGCTCATGGGGGAAGACACCCTCATCAAAGAGGGCGACCTCGTGCGCCGCACCGGCCGCGTCATGGACGTGCCGGTGGGTGACGCCCTGGTGGGCCGGGTGGTGAACCCCCTCGGTATCCCGCTCGACGAGAAGGGCCCGATCGAGACCACGCTCACCAGGCCTGTGGAGTTCAAGGCCCCGGGCGTCATCCGTCGTCAGCCGGTGAAGGAACCTCTCCAGACCGGCCTGAAGGCCATCGACTCGATGATCCCGATCGGTCGAGGTCAGCGCGAGCTGATCATCGGCGACCGCGGCACCGGCAAGACCGCCATCGCCGTGGACACGATCATCAACCAGAAGGGCCAAGACGTCATCTGCGTGTACGTGGCCATCGGTCAGAAGGCTTCGACCGTGCGCCAGGTGGTAGCGCGTCTCGAACGTCACGGCGCCATGGACTACACCATAGTGGTCGTGGCTGGGGCCTCCGAGGCGGCTCCGTTGCGCTACATCGCGCCCTACACCGGCTGCGCCATGGCCGAGTTCTTCACCTATCAGGGCAAGCACGCGCTCTGCATCTACGACGACCTCTCGAAGCAGGCGGATGCCTACCGGCAGATGTCGCTGCTTCTTCGCCGCCCGCCGGGCCGCGAGGCCTTCCCGGGCGACGTCTTCTACCTGCATAGCCGTCTGCTCGAGCGTGCCTGCAAGCTGTCGGATTCGGAAGGCGGAGGCTCGCTCACCGCACTGCCGATCATCGAGACACAGGCGGGCGACGTGTCCGCGTACATCCCCACCAACGTGATCTCGATCACCGACGGGCAGATCTTCCTCGAGGCGAACCTGTTCTACTCGGGCGTGCGGCCCGCTATCAACGTGGGCATCTCGGTGTCGCGGGTGGGCGGCAACGCGCAGATCAAGGCCATGAAGAAGGTGGCCGGTTCTCTGCGACTCGACCTCTCGCAGTTCCGTGAGCTCGAGGCGTTCGCCAAGTTCGGCTCGGAACTCGATGCCGAGACCCAGAAGACACTCTCCCGAGGCGAGCGCCTGGTCGAGACCTTGAACCAGCCGCAGTACGCGCCGTGGCCCATCGAGGAGCAGGTGGCCATCATCTACGCCGCCACCCAGGGGTTCCTCGACGACGTCGAGGTCGAGAAGATCACCGAGTTCAACGACGGACTGCGCGACTTCTTGCGCACGCAGAAGCCGGAGATCGGAGAGGCGATCCGTACCAGCAAGGAACTCTCCGACGATACGGTTGTCGCCCTGAAGGAAGCGTTCCTGGCGTTCAAAGCCGACTTCATCGGTGGCGGCGAGCCGATCCTGGCCAAGGGTGGCGGCGAGCCGATCGCGGCCGCGCCCGCCGGAGCCTGAGGCTAGCCGGAGCCTATGTCTACACGGAGAGACATCAAGCGGAGGATCACCTCCGTCCAGAACACCAAGAAGATCACCAAGGCCATGGAGATGGTGGCGGCCGCGCGTCTGCGGCGGGCGCAGCAGCGCATCGAAGCCACCCGTCCGTACGCCGTGGAGATGATGGAGTTCATCGCCGGGCTCGCCCGTTACGTCGAGGTCGATCCCGCCCGCTTCCCTTTGCTTCAGCGGCACGGTGAGGTCAAGCGGGTGGCCGTGGTGGCGCTCACCGCCGATCGTGGATTGTGCGGAGCGTTCAACTCCAACGTCGTCCGGGCCGCTCAGCAAAGCCTCCGCGACTACGAAGCCCAGGGGATCGAATGCGACCTCATCGTGGTGGGCAAGAGGGGAGCGGGCACCTTCCGGTTCCAGCACTTCGATATCGCCGCCACGTACCAAGGCATCACCGATCAGCCCACGTTCCTGGACGCGCAGGGTATCGCGAACCGGGTGAGTGAGCTGTACACCTCGGGCGCAGTGGACAGGGTGCTTGTGGTCTTCAACCATTTCAAGAGCGCCATGGAACAGCGGCTCACCGAACAGGTGATCCTTCCCCTTCAGGAAGAAGTCGTCGAGGCCTACACGCCTGACGATGCCGCGCTCCACATGGACTTCCTGTTCGAGCCGAGCGCCGAGGCGATCTTGAACGACCTGCTGCCGAGCTACGTCGAGATGACCCTGTACCGGGCTCTCCTCGAGAGCACGGCCAGCGAGCACGGCGCCCGCATGACGGCTATGCGCAACGCGTCAGAGAGCGCGGGCGAGATGATCGACAAGCTGACGCTGGCCATGAACCGGGCGCGCCAGGCTTCCATCACCCAGGAGATCCTCGAGGTGGTGGCAGGAGCCGACGCCCTTTCCTGAGGCACGAGACGAGAGACCGGGGTCGGGCGAGGCTCGTGCCCCCGTAAGAGGGAGGAAACCCCACAATATGAACAAGGGCAGGATCGTAGAGATCATCGGAGCTGTGATCGTCGCGGAGTTCACCGAGCAGGTGCCGGGCATCTACAACGCACTCGAGATAGATGTCGAGGCTGACGGCAACCGCATCTATCTCATCGCCGAAGTACAGCAGCACCTGGGTGACCACAAGGTTCGTGCCGTGGCGATGGACTCCACAGACGGCCTCGCTCGAGGCATGGAAGTGGTCGACCTGGGTCAGCCCATCACCGTGCCCGTGGGTGAATCGACCCTAGGCCGCCTGTTCAATCTGATCGGCCAACCTATCGATGAGGGCGAGCCTCTTCCGGCCGACGTCGAGCGTTGGCCCATCCATCGTCCCGCCCCGAGCTTCGAGTCGCTCAACCCGGCGGTCGAGATCTTCGAGACCGGCATCAAGGTCATCGACCTTCTCGCTCCGTACGTGAAGGGCGGCAAGGTCGGTCTGTTCGGCGGCGCGGGCGTGGGCAAGACCGTGTTGATCCAGGAGATGATCCACAACCTGGCCACCGAACACGGCGGTATCTCCGTGTTCTGCGGCGTGGGCGAGCGGACCCGTGAAGGCAACGACCTCTATCTGGAGATGAAGGAGTCCGGCGTGCTCGCCAAGACGGCCCTCATGTTCGGGCAGATGAACGAGCCTCCGGGAGCCCGTCTGCGCGTGGGTCTCTCCGGTCTCACCATGGCCGAGTACTTCCGCGACGTGCAGAACCAGGACGTGCTTCTGTTCATCGACAACATCTTCCGCTTCGTGCAGGCGGATTCCGAGGTGTCGGCCCTGCTCGGCCGCATGCCGTCGGCAGTGGGATACCAGCCCACCCTGGCCTCGGAGATGGGGCAGCTCCAAGAGCGCATCACCTCCACCGCCAACGGTTCTGTCACCTCGATCCAGGCCATCTACGTGCCTGCCGACGACCTCACCGACCCGGCGCCGGCCAACTCCTTCGCCCACCTGGACGCCACGACGGTGCTCAGCAGGTCGATCTCGGAGAAGGGCATCTACCCGGCCGTGGACCCGCTCGACTCGACGAGCCGCGCCCTTGCCCGCGGCACCGTGACCGACGAGCACTACGACACGGCGTCAGGGGTGCAGGAAGTCCTGCAGCGCTACAAAGACCTACAGGACATCATCGCCATCCTCGGTATGGACGAACTCTCCGACGAGGACAAGGTCACCGTGCAGCGTGCACGGAAGCTCGAGCGCTTCCTCTCGCAGCCGTTCAACGTGGCCGAGGCCTTCACCGGCACGCCCGGCAGGTATGTGCCTGTCGCGGAGACCATCCGCGGCTTCAAGGAGATCGTGGAAGGTAGGCACGACGATCTTCCCGAGCAGGCGTTCTACATGGTGGGCACGATCGACGAAGCCATCGCCAAGGCACGCCGCATCCGCGGTGAGAGCGAGGAGGGCTAGTCCGTGGCCGAAGACGGACACTTCCTGCGCCTGGAAGTCGTATCGCCGGACGGACCCGTGTTCGAAGGCGACGTGGCCATGGTCGTGGTGCCTGCTTTGCGCGGTGAGATGGGTATCCTTCCGCGGCACGCGCCGACTGTGGCGCAACTGTCGGTGGGTGAGATGCGCGTCAAGACGCTCGACGACACGTGGATGTCGTTCGCGGTGGCCGAGGGTTTCGTCAAGGTGCAATTCGACAAGGTCATCGTGTTGGCCGACGCCTCCGAACCGGCTGGCAAGATCGACGCCGCCCGCGCCGAGGAAGCGCTATCCGCAGCCCGCGGGCGTCTCGACATGCTGAAGGCCGGCACGGTGCCCGACGAGGATGACGTGGATGCGTTCCGCGAATCCATGGCGATCAAACGGGCTAAGAACCGTCTGAAGGTGGTACACAAAGGCTGATCCTAGAGCCGGCACTGCGTAATCCACGCGAGGGCAGCCCTTGGGTTGCCCTCGCTGCTTGAAAGGATATATCGTCGTATCATGCATGGCGATCGAGAAGAATCCCGTTTCATCGTTCGTGGGGGAGGGCGGCTGGCGGGGCGCGTACGCGTCTCGGGGGCCAAGAACTCCGCGCTGAAACTCATGGCGGCCAGTCTTCTCACTGAAGGCACGTCGCTGCTGCGCAACGTGCCCGACATCGAAGACGTGCGCACCATGAAGGAACTTCTGGAATACATGGGCGCCGTTGTCGATTTCGACGGCGATGTCCTGCGCATCGACACAACCGGTGTCGAACCCCACGCCGCACCCTACGAACTCGTGCAGAAGATGCGAGCCTCGTTCCAGATCATGGGGCCGTTGCTCGCTCGGTTCGGAAGGGGCCGCGTGGCGATGCCCGGGGGCTGCAACCTCGGGCCTCGCAAGATCGATTTCCACTTGAAAGGGCTCGCTTCGCTTGGTGCCACCGTGAGTGTGGACCACGGGTTCGTCGAAGTCTCTGCGGAGAGACTTGTGGGGTCGACCGTGATCCTGGAGTTCCCCAGCGTGGGAGCGACGGAGAACCTTCTCATGGCGGCGGTCCTGGCGGATGGCGAGACGGTGATCGACAATGCGGCGCGCGAGCCCGAGATCGTTGATCTTGCCAAGTTCCTGGTGAGCATGGGGGCCGAGATCGAGGGGTCGGGTACCTCGCGCCTGGTCGTGACCGGCGTGAACGGTCTCCACCCCGCGGAGCACACGGTGATCGGGGATCGCATCGAGGCCGGCACGTTCCTGATCGCAGGGGCTCTCACCGGCGGCGAGATCGAGGTGGAGGGTATCAGCGCGCACCATCTGGACATCTTCTTGAGCAAACTGCGGGGCGTCGGCGTGCATGTGCAGGAGAACCACCGCACCATCAAGGTATGGGGCGAGCCGGCCGAGTTTACAGCCGTGGATATCGCGACGCTTCCTCATCCGGGGTTCCCTACCGATCTGCAGGCGCAGATGATGGTGCTGCTCTCTCTGGCCCAAGGCGCCTCGATCGTCACCGAGAACGTGTTCGAGAACCGCTTCGGCTTCGTCGACGAGCTCATCCGGCTCGGGGCGAACATCAAGGTGGCCGGACACCACGCGGTGGTCAACGGGGGTCGGGCGCTCACCGGAGCGATCGTGCGCTGCCCCGACCTACGGGCGGGGGCAGCGCTTGTCCTGGCCGGTCTGATAGCGGAAGGGAGCACCGAGGTGCGCGACGTGTTCCACATCGACCGCGGATACGAGCAGTTCGAGCACAAGCTCTCGTCACTCGGGGCCTCCATCGAGCGGGTGACCGCCGTCCGTTCCGTTGGTGCGGAGCGCCCGACCCTGTAGAATCAAAGGTCTACTGAGAGTATGCCCTCTCCCGATGCCCGGAGTCCCCGCCTGAGACCACGACCGTACAACCTTTACGCCTCCCGCAGTCACAGACTAGTGCGCGTGGCAAAGGCCATCCTGACCACGGCCGCTGTCCTGGTCTTCGTCGCCGCAGTCGCGGCCGGGGGTGCCTACCTATGGCTGGACGGGCTCGTCGGGAACGCGAACGAGGGGCCGCAGGCGTCCACTATCAAGAGCGTCATCGATGCGGCGCCTGACACCTCGATCGTCGACCCGATCCTCGACAAGCCCGATGCCCAAGACATCCTGATCCTCGGCTCCGACACTCGGGAGGGCGAGGGAGAGGAGTTCGGGCGCTCCGACACACTCATGATCCTTCACATCGATCCGGCCGAGGACTATGCGAGCGTGCTGTCCATCCCCCGGGACCTCCGGGTGGAGATACCAGGGTACGGCATCCAGAAGATCAATGCGGCATTCGCGTTCGGAGGGCCCGCCCTCGCTATCCAGACGGTGCAGCAAGTGACCCGGCTGGATATCGATCACTACGTGAACGTGGACTTCGAGGCATTCCGCTCGGTCACCACGGCACTGGGTGGCATCTACGTAGATGTGGACCGTAAGTACTACTACGGTGGTATCGCCTACGAGAACATCAACATACCCGCTGGCTACCAGCGGTTGGCCGGTGAGCAGGCCCTCGATTTCGTGCGGTTCCGGCACGACGGGAACGTCGATTTCGGGCGCATCGAGCGTCAGCACCGTTTCCTGCAATCAGCCCGCGACCAGATCGCAACCTGGGACACCGCGCTCAAGATGCCTGAACTGGTTCAGTTAGTGGCTCGGAACGTCTCCACGGATGTGACCACCACAGAGGCCCTACGCCTTGCGCTGTGGGGTCTGCGGCTCGACCGGTCGCGCATCAATCAGGTGAACCTGGTGGCCGACACGCGGGATATCGGTGGAGCGTCGTACGTGGTCGCGACTGAGGACGCCATCAGGGCAGCGGCGCGAGAGTTGGTGACCGTCCCGCCCCTCGAGTTGCCCGATGACACGCCGACCGCGAGCAGCACCGGGAGCACCGGCGCCACGTCGGGCACTACCGCTGGCGATACTTCCTCGACGGCCCCCGAGCCGGTGGATCTTGCCGGCGTCACCGTGAATGTGTTCAACGGCAACGGACGTTCCGGTGAAGCCACCGCGGCGGGAGATTGGCTGAAGTCGATGGGGGCGGTCATCGGCCGCATCGGGGACGCGGCAAGCAGCGAGAACGAGCATTCTGTCGTGCTCTACCCGCCCGAACGGGAGGGCGCAGCGCGCCTCGTCGCGGCCGGTGTGGGAGTAGACCGTTTGAGCGAAGATCGGCCGGGCGGAGAGATCGCCCTGGTCCTCGGGGCCGATTTCGTGTTGCCCGACGAGTATCGCATCGCTCCCACTCCTGACGACGTGCCCGACGCGGATCGTTGGAAGGAGATCTCGCGGTCTGCTTCGTTCACAGTCACGGCTCCGTCGACGGTCCCCGAGGAGTTCACGTTCAAGGACCACCGACTGTACGATCTGGACACCAACGGCACGGTGTACCCCGCTCTGAAGGTCTACTACCGGTACGGTCGTGAAGACCAATATATGGGGCTGATGCAGACCACCTTCCTCGACGCACCCGCCGCCGCTCAGGGGGAAGAGAGATCCCAGAATGGGATCGTGTACACGGGGGTGAGCATCGACGGGAAGGTGGACCGGGTCTGGTGGAAGGTCGATGGGGTGCTCTATTGGGTGTCGAACACGCTGAGCTATCACGTGAGTTCTGAGGACATGTTCGGCGTCGCCATGTCGATGATCCCGATGCGATGAGCGCGGCGACCGATGCCGGAGGCCGGTTCGCCGGCGTGAGTGCAGGATCATGAGGGTGGTGGTAAGTCCCGGGGCGATCGGAGCCCCCGGTCTCGCCGGGCTTGCCCGGCGGCTCTCGGGAGACGGTTCGGCGTCGCCGATCGAGCTTCCGGCCCGGGGTGTGCGCCACTTGGATCGTCGATTGAGCGCGGCTGAGGTCCACGGTCTGCGCAAGGCCCTGCTCGGCCTCGGGCCGGGCAGGGAAGTCGGTCCCCGCTCCCCCGACGACCTGGTGGTGGGCTACGTGTGTGTTGGCCGGCGGGTGCGCGAAGACGCTGCTGCGCGAGTCGGCATGCCTCATGGCCCAGCGGCGCCCCCTCCGGTGCTGGCAGTCACCGACCACGCGAATCTCACGTGGGAGTCGCCGCTCCGCGGTCCGAATGATGGGTCCCTGGGGCCGCGATTCACGGTGACCGCGGGCATGTACGAGCCGGAGTTGGTTTCGAACCGCACGGAGGCCATGCAGGGCGAGGTGGCCGGGGTACGCGACGTGCGGGCACTCACGGGCTTTGAGATGAGGATATGCATGCAGAGTGGCTTTCCGGCGGTGAGTTCGGAACTCGTGCCGGTAGCCTTGATCGCGGCGCATCTCGGCTTCCGCCTTGCCGCCGCCGTGCTGCTGCTCGATGACACGATCGAAGAAGGCGGTCGCCCACGGGGCGACGCCACTACGGGAGGTTGAACCTGATGGCAGTGATCGCGCACGACGTGAAGAACCTTGGTCTCGCGGCCAAGGGCGTGCTCCGTATCGAGTGGGCGGAACGTGAGATGCCTGTGTTGCGCAGCATCCGGGAGCGTTTCGCCGCCGAGCGGCCTCTCGAGGGCGTACGGGTGGGGGCGTGTCTTCACGTTACCACCGAGACCGCCAACCTCATGCGAACGCTCAAAGAGGGTGGTGCCGATGTCTGGCTGTGCGCCAGCAACCCTCTATCGACCCAAGACGATGTCGCGGCCGCACTGGTCGCCGAATACGGTGTTCCCACGTTCTCGATCAAGGGAGAAGATCGCGACACGTACTACGCCCACATGAAGGCCGTGATCGACGCCGGGCCTCAGGTCACCATGGACGACGGCGCCGACGTGGTGGGCCTCCTGCACTCGGAGCGTCGGGACGCGTTGGCCGGGGTCATCGGGGGCACGGAGGAGACCACGACAGGAGTGATCCGCCTGCGTTCGCTCGAGGCTGCAGGCAGGCTCGCGTACCCCATCATCGCGGTGAACGAGGCGCTCACCAAGCACCTGTTCGACAACCGCTACGGCACCGGGCAGTCCACGCTCGACGGAGTCATCCGCGCCACCAACGTGCTGCTCGCCGGCCGGGTGGTCGTGGTGGCCGGGTATGGCTGGTGCGGGCGCGGAGTGGCGATGCGGGCCAAAGGCCACGGAGCGAACGTCGTCGTGCTCGAGGTGGACCCCCTGCGTGCGCTCGAGGCGGTCATGGACGGGTTCCGGGTCATGCCGGTCGCTGAAGCCGCTCAGATCGGTGACATCTTCGTCACCGCCACCGGCGACATCCACGTGTTGCGGCCCGAGCATTTCGCCGTGATGAAGGATGGAGCCATCGTAGCCAACACCGGCCATTTCGATGTCGAGATCGACATACCCGGTCTCGCCGCCATGGCTGTGTCGACGCGCGAGATGCGCGAGTTCGTGCAGGAGTACGTCATGGCCGACGGAAGACGCATCAACCTGCTGGCTGAGGGTCGTCTCGTGAACCTCTCCGCAGCTGAAGGACACCCGGCCAGCGTGATGGACATGAGTTTCGCCAACCAAGCGCTCGCAGCCGAGTACATGGTCAAGAATGCCGCATCTCTCGAAGCCAAGGTGTACGAAGTGCCCGCCGATATCGACGCGGAGATCGCCCGCCTGAAACTGGAGGCCCTGGGCGCTGAGATCGACGTGCTCACCCCAGAGCAGGAGCGTTACCTGGCGAGCTGGGACATGGGTACGTGAGCGATCCCTCCGACCACCCGTCTGCAGTCAGGACGATCGAGTGGCGCGATGGCTCGGTGCTGATGATCGACCAGCGGAAGCTCCCGCTGGTCGAAGAGTACGTCACCTGCAGCACGTGGGAGGACGTGGCTGAGGCGATCCGCACCATGGTGATACGGGGTGCACCGGCTATCGGCGTGGCCGCGGCCATGGGTATGGCGCTCGCGGCCCGCGCGGCCCGTGAGCTTCCTCGAGACGGCTTCACGAGGGCGCTCCAAGATGCGACCAAGGGCCTATTCTCTACGCGTCCCACGGCCGTTAATCTCGGTTGGGCATTGGCGGAGATGGAGCAGGTCTGGAGAGATCAAGCACTCGCGCCGAAGGCGGCGGCCGAAGCCATGGAGCGCCTGGCGCTGCAGATCTACGAGGACGATGTGGCCTCCTGTCGGTCGATCGGCGCGTACGGCGCCGAACTGATAACCGTGGAAGAGCCGGTCATACTCACGCACTGCAACGCGGGCGCGCTGGCCACCGCTGGGTACGGCACCGCCTTGGGCGTGGTGCGGGCCGTGTTCGCCCGGCGGCCTCGTCTGCGTGTGTTCGTAGATGAGACACGGCCGTTCCTCCAAGGGGCCCGACTCACCGCGTGGGAGATGCTGCACGAGGGCATACCCGCGGACCTGATCACCGACAGCATGGCTGGTTACTTCATCAGCAAGGGGATGGTCACTCACGTGGTCGTAGGAGCAGACAGGATCGCCGCCAACGGCGACGCCGCGAACAAGATAGGCACATATACGGTGTCCGTACTCGCGAAGGAGCACGACGTGCCCTTCTATGTGGCCGCACCGCTGTCCACGGTGGACTTCGCGATCCCCGACGGTAGTCACATACCCATCGAGGAGCGCGACGAGGCCGAGGTGACCCACATCGCCGGCAGTCGCGTGGCTCCTGAGGGAGTCCGAGTGCGCAACCCTGCGTTCGATGTGACGCCGGCGCGGAACATCACCGCGATCATCACCGACCGCGGTGTCGTCCTACCTCCGTTCGGAGCAGGTCTGCGCGGGCTCGCCGCGGAACCCCTGTCGAAAGAAGGAGACCCATGCGTGCGATGATCATGGCCGCCGGGCTGGGCACACGTCTCATGCCGCTCACCGGCGCGATCCCCAAACCGATGGTGCCTATCGCAGGCTACCCGGCGATCGGGCACATCCTGCGCCACCTGCGGCGGCACGACATAGTCGAAGTGGTCATCAACTTGCATCATCTCCCCGAGACCATCCGCGGCTTCTTCGGTGACGGTTCGTCGCTGGGCATGTCGATCCACTACTCCTTCGAGGAGGAGTTGATGGGCACCGCCGGCGGGGTCAAGAACAACCAGAGCTTCCTCGGGGGCGGCACGTTCCTCATCATGAGCGGCGATTCGCTCACCGACATCGATCTTGACGCAGTGCTCGCAGCTCATCGCGAATCGGGCGGCGTGTCCACCGTCGTGACCAAGCGTGTCGACGATCCGTCTGAGTACGGAGTGGTGGTGACGGACGGGGCGCGCCGGGTCCTCGGTTTCCAGGAGAAGCCCGCGCGCGAAGACGCCCGTTCCGACTTGTGCAATTGCGGCATCTACGTGTTCGAGCCCGAGATATTCGATTCGATCCCCGCGGATACGTTCTACGATTTCGGCCGCCAGGTGTTCCCCGATCTCCTTGAGGGGGGCGTGCCCTTCCACGCGTACACGACCGACCGGTACTGGAACGACGTCGGAAGTCTTGTGGAATACCGAGAAGGGAACTTCGACGCACTGGCCGGGCACGTCCGGGTCGACATGCCGGGGAGTCGCGTCGGCGAAGGCGTCTGGGCGGACGAGACCTCGGTGATCTCGCCGGATGCTCGTGTAGTCGGGCCGGTGGTCATCGGAACCGGCTGCGTCATCGAAGGCGGAACGGAAGTCGTGGGTCCCGTGGTGCTGGGAGACGGAGTCAAGCTCAGCGCAGGCTGTCGTGTGACGCGGTCGGTCTTGTGGGAGGAGTGCGTCGTCGGGCCCGAGAGCGTGGTCGAAGACTGCCTGCTCGCCCGCGGGGTGTGCCTCGATCGTGGCGCCGGAGTCCTGCGCTCCGTACTTGGTGAGGGCTGCCGGGTGCGGCCCGGCGCCGCCATCGCCGACGTCACCGCCGAGCCCGGTACCGCGCTGGGTTGAGTCGTGCCGTCCGTTCAGGGAGCTCTCGGGTGGTGTCGCGCGAGTGTGCTGGATCCCGTGCTGGCCACGGTGTTCCCTCCGCGATGCGTGGGCTGCGGCCGGTTCGAGACCTACCTCTGCGACGAGTGCCGCCGGGCCCTCGTCCCGGTGGGTGCCGAGGTATGCCGGCGCTGCGGCCACCCCGGGGTGGGGCCGGGCGGCCCGAACTGGTGTGCGGCCTGCGTGGGGGAGGAGCCCACCTACCGCTCGGTCCGCAGCGTGTTCCTTCACGAGGGCACAGCGCGCCGGCTGGTCACGTGTTTCAAGTACGACGGGATGCGGGTGCTCGGGCGGACCCTCGCCGAGCTTGGGGCTGACGAGTTCAGCGTGCTGGTGGGTCACCACGACAGGTTCGTGATCACATGGGTGCCGTCGCACGCTTCCACGAGTCGGTCTCGGGGGTACAACCAAGCCGAGGTACTGGCTGGATGCTTGGCACAGTCGGTGGGCGCGCCGGCGCCCGTCCGGCTTGTTTCGAAGACGCGCCGCACCGGTCACCAACGTGGCCTCGATCGCGCCGGCAGATCGCGGAATCTGACTGGGGCCTTCGTCCCGTCCCGCGACGTGGAAGGCGCGCCGCGCGTGCGCGACGCGCTCGCTCGGGCGGACGGGGTGGTTCTCGTGGACGACGTCTTCACGACGGGAGCGACGGTTGCCGAGGTGACCCGGGTGATCACCGGTTCGACCGGGCTCCCCGTCGATGTGTTCACCTTCAGTCGCACTCAAGCCGATTTTCCACAGCGTGCGGATTGACTTCCCACAGCGTGCGGATCGACCTTTCACAGCGTGTGGATCGACGGCGCGCAGCGTGTTGATCAACAGAACTGTGCCGGTCTTGCCCGGAGCATCTTGGGCGCTCCGGGGTTGGGTGCCGGCGCAGCTGGGCACACTGACCAGTAGGGAAGGGTGTGGTATCTTACACCGTTCGAAGTCCGTGCTCAGAGGTTTCGCGACCCCCGAGCCGGCCAGAAAAGCCAACGTGCAGGCCAAGGAGTAGGACAGCGTGAACCTGACGGTCAAAGGACGGAATATAGCGCTGACCGATTCTCTCTCCGCGTATGCCGAGGAGAAGATCGGTCGTCTGCAGAAGTACCTCTCCGCCGAGGCGCGGTGCGATGTGGAGCTCTCCGCGGAGAAGAATCCCAGTATCGCCGACAATCAGGTGGCGGAAGCCACGATCCACACCAAAGGGCCCGTCATCAGGGGTCGTGAGGCGTCGGGTGACATGTATGCCTCCATAGACTTGGTGGCGGACAAACTCGAGCGTCAGGTGAAGAAGTACCGCGGCAAGTTGATAGCCCGCACGCAGGGAGGCCACAAGCAGGTCTTCCTCGATGAGGGCCTCGCTCTGATCGAAGCGGAAGAGCACGACGACCACGGCCCACTTCCGATCATCGTCAAGACCAAGCAGTTCATGGTCAAGCCGATGACTGCCGAGGAAGCCGCCATGCAGCTCGACCTCGTGGGCCACGACTTCTTCGTGTTCACCAGCAGCGAGACCCAGGAGACCGCGGTCGTGTACCGGCGCCGCGACGGCGACTACGGCCTCATCGAACCTCAGCGCTGATCGGTCTCGGCCGGTAGCGGGCTAGACTCCATGGGGCTCTTCGATAAGGTCCTTCGCTACGGCGAGGGCAAGAAGATGAAGGCCCATGAGGCCATCGTCACACAAGTGTCGGCGTTCGAGCCTGAAGTCGAGGCTCTCGACGACGCGGGCATCCGCGCGAAGACCGAGGAGTTCCGTGAGAGGCTCTCGGGGGGCGAGGCGCTCAGCGACGTCACCCCCGAGGCATTCGCCGTGGCCCGCGAAGCGGCGCGGCGCTCGGTCGGCATGCGCCCCTTTGATGTGCAGGTGCTCGGCGCTTCCGTCTTGCACAGTGGGGCGATCGCCGAGATGAAGACGGGCGAAGGCAAGACCCTCGTCGCGACGATGCCCGCCTATCTCAATTCGCTGGCAGGGTCACCCGTGCACATCGTCACGGTGAACGACTACCTTGCCGGCCGCGACGCGGCCTGGATGGGTCCGGTCTACGAGGCTCTCGGCTTGACCGTCGGCACCCTTCAGAACTCCATGAGTTCGGCCGATCGAGCCGCGGCATACCACTGCGATGTGGTCTACGGCACCAACACCGAGTTCGGCTTCGACTACCTGCGGGACAACATGGCCCTGTCGCTCGAGCAGCGGGTCCAGCGGGGACACTCCTTCTGCATCATCGACGAAGTCGACTCCATCCTTGTCGATGAGGCCCGCACGCCCCTGATCATCTCGGGGCCGGGCGAGCACGCGAGCAAGACCTACGGGGACTTCGCCCGCATAGCCCGACAGCTCAAGGCTGGAGAAGGTCTCGACTACGAGGTCGATGAGAAGAAGCGCACCGTGGCACCCACGGAGGAGGGCGTCTCTCGGGTCGAGCAGTTGCTCAGCATCGACAACCTCTACGAGGACCACTCCGGTCAGATGGTGAACCACCTCATGCAGGCCCTACGGGCCCAGTCTCTCTACAAGCGCGACGTGGACTACCTCGTGCAAGACGGCGAAGTGAAGATCATCGACGAGTACACCGGCCGCATCCTCGAGGGGCGCCGCTACTCGGAAGGCCTGCACCAGGCCATCGAGGCCAAGGAGGGGGTGAAGACGAGGGAAGAGAACCAGACCCTCGCGACCATCACCCTCCAGAACTACTTCCGAATGTACGAGAAGATCTCGGGCATGACGGGCACGGCCGCCACCGAGGCCGACGAGTTCCGCGAGATCTACGGCATGGAGGTGTTGGTGACTCCCACCAACATGCCCATGGTCCGAGACGATCGCAACGACCTGATCTACAAGACCTACGCCGCGAAGGTGAAGGCGGTCGTAGAGGATGTAGCCGAGTGCTACGAGGTCGGGCAGCCGGTGCTGGTGGGCAGCATCTCGGTAGAAGCGTCCGAGCGCCTCTCCGCCGCGCTCACCCGGCACGGTGTGCCGCACGAAGTGCTGAACGCCAAGCACCACGCGCGGGAGGCCGCCATAGTCGCGCAGGCCGGTCAGAAGGGCAGCATCACCATCGCTACCAACATGGCCGGGCGCGGCACCGACATAAAGCTGGGCGAAGGCGTGGTCGAAGTCGGAGGCCTCTATATCCTCGGTACCGAGCGGCACGAGTCGCGGCGCATCGACAACCAGCTGCGCGGGCGTTCGGGCCGCCAGGGTGACCCGGGTGCCAGCCGCTTCTACATCTGCCTCGAAGACGAACTTATGCGCCTCTTCGGCGGCGATCGCGTGCACAACCTGATGGACCGGCTCGGCCTGGAGGACGACGTGCCGATCGAGGCGGGCATGATCAGCCGCACCGTCGAGAACGCCCAGAAGCGTGTGGAGGAGCAGAACTTCCAGATCAGGAAGCGCGTGCTCGAGTACGACGATGTCATGAACAAGCAGCGAGAGGTGATCTACGCTCAACGCAACCGCATCCTCGAGGGGGAAGACCTCCGCGGTGACGTCGAGGAGATCGTGGAGAGGGTCGTACGCGCGCAGGCGGAGCAGTTCACCGCCGAGGGTCGATACGCCGAGCAATGGGACATACCGGAGCTCTTCACCTTCATGAAGGCCCTGTTCCCCGTGTCCTTCGGACCGGAAGACCTCGGCGATACCGAAGACCTCGAGGCGGAGGAACTCGCCGACCGGTTCGTCGATGACGCGCTGGAGTCCTACCGCGCCAAGGAACAGACTGTCGGCGCCGAGGACATGAGGGAACTCGAGCGCTGGGTGTTGTTGCGCACCGTCGATTCGCGCTGGCGCGACCACCTCTACGAGATGGACTACCTGCGCGAGGGCATCGGCCTCCGGGCGCTGGCGCAGAAGGATCCGCTGGTCGAGTACAAGTCCGAAGGCTTCTCGATGTTCCAGTCCATGATGGCCGCTATCCAAGACGACTTCGTGAGGCTTCTGTTCCGCATCGAGGTGAAGCGGGAAGCGTCCGACGCTCCTCGGCAGGCGGATCTCTCATACTCCGCCGCGGATGAGGGGCTGACAGGCGGCGGATTCTCGGGTGTCGCGCCGGGCGGCGGACAGGTCGTGGATCAGTCGGCACGCGCATTCCAGCATGCCCAACGGGCGGGGGCGGGAGTGACCGCACCGCGGCATGTGGATAAGGTGGGCCGGAACGACCCGTGTCCGTGCGGGAGCGGCAAGAAGTACAAGAAGTGTCACGGGGCGGCCTGAGGTAAGTCCCTCGATCCCGCCGACGTCCTCACGGCGCTCGGCTGCGCTCTTGCCGTCCTTACACCTTCCTCACACCTCTGGGCTATACTTCCCCTTCGCATGACCGAGAAGACACATATCCAGGCGGTCACCGCCGCCGCGTATCAGGAGCGGATCCCCGAATTCAGGGACAAGCTCGCGTGGGTAAGGGATTACCTTTGACCCGGTCGCACTCAAGGAGCGCATAGCCTCCCTCGAGGACGGCATGAGGGCCCCGGGGTTCTGGGACGACCCGACCCAGGCTCAGAAGGCTTCGACCGAGTACAGTCGCACAAAAGGGCGCCTCGAACAGTATGAGGGGCTTGCGACGCTCATCGACGACCTCGAGGTGCTCGTGGAGTTGGCTCTCGAAGAAGATGGGGACGGTGAGTTGTCTCCTCATAACTCCGCCGAACTGGAAAGAGTCTCCTCCCAGATACGTCGCATTCTCGACGCTTTCGAAGAGCGGCGCCTGTTCAACGGCGAGTTCGACTCCGGTGACGCGATTATGAACATCCACCCCGGCGCCGGCGGTACCGAGAGCCAGGACTGGGCGGACATGCTCCTGCGCATGTACTTGCGTTGGGCGCAGACGCGCGGCTTCGAGGTTGAGATAAACGAGGTCACCGAGGGCGATGAAGCCGGCATCAAGAGCGCGACGGTCACCGTGAGCGGCGAGAACGCCTACGGACTTCTCGCCGCGGAGCGCGGCGTGCACCGACTGGTGCGCATATCTCCGTTCGACGCCGCGAGCCGCCGACACACGTCATTCGCATCCTTGGATGTGACGCCGGTGGTCGATGAAGCGGTGCAGGTAGAGATCGATGAGAAAGACCTGCGGGTGGAGACGTACCGTGCGTCGGGGGCGGGAGGTCAGCACGTCAACAAGACGGACTCGGCCGTGCGCATAACGCACGTACCCTCCAAGACCGTCGTGCAATGTCAGAACGAGCGGTCGCAGATCCAGAACCGCGAAACGGCGATGCGCATGTTGCGCGGACGCCTTCTTCTCCTCGAGCACGAGAAGCGGGAGCAGGAGATGGCCCGTGAGAAGGGTGAGCAGAAGGAGATAGGTTGGGGCAGCCAGATCCGCTCGTACGTGCTGGCGCCGTACACTCTTGCGAAGGACCATCGTACCAACCTTGAGAAGGGCAACGTCGAGGGAGTCTTGAACGGCGACATCGACGATTTCATACACGAGTATCTGGTTCAGAGCTCTACCGGGCGCGCGGCAGCGGGGGACTCCGCCTAGTGGACAGGCGGGACTCAGGTGTTGCGACCGGCCGCCTCCGGGTCTTTCCCTCGCATGTTCCCCAGATTCAAGGATTCTGGGGGGTCGGTCGAGAATATTGTCTGGCGTGTCTGGTGTACCGACGGTTCGGTAGATCGGGCCCGCGTCAGGAGGTAACAACGCACACGTGATAAAGCTCGAAGAAGTGACCAAGATCTATCCCCCGGATACGATCGGGCTCGAGTCTGTGAGCCTGCACATCGAAAAGGGGGAGTTCGTGTTCCTGGTAGGAGCGTCGGGGTCGGGCAAGTCGACCTTCATCCGCCTCCTCATAAAGGAGCTCGAACCCGACCGCGGGCGCATCATCGTCGGCGGCCGCGATCTCAGCACCCTCAGGCGCTGGAAAGTGCCGTACCTGCGCCGCAACATCGGTTGTGTGTTCCAGGATTTCAAACTCCTGCCGAGCAAGACAGTCGCGGACAACGTTTTCTACGCGTTGCAGGTGACGGGGAACGCTTCCGCGTCGGCCCGCCGCAAGGTGGACGAGATCCTCAACCTGGTGGGCCTCGGGCACAAGACGAACAACTATCCGCATGAGCTATCCGGTGGAGAGCAACAGCGGGTCTCGATCGCTCGCGCGTTCGCCAACCACCCGCCGTTGCTGATCGCAGACGAGCCGACCGGGAACCTCGACCCCGAGACATCCGCGGGCATCATGCAGCTGCTCTACCGCATCAACAAGACGGGCACGACCGTGGTCATGGCCACGCACGACCGGGAGATGGTAGACAAGATGCGACGCCGGGTGATCGCACTCGAACAGGGTCAGGTAGTGCGCGACCAGCTGAGGGGCGGTTATGGGGAGAGTTAGTTTCTTCTTCGGAGAGGCGTTCCGCTCGCTGTGGCGCAACTACTTCATGACCATCGCGGCGGTGGTCACGGTCTTCCTCAGCATGTTCCTGCTCGGCGTTGTGATGGTGTTCGTCTACAACATCAACGCCGTGTTGAAGGACGTCGAGCAGAAGGTCGAGATCAGTGTCTATCTGAAGGATACGGCGTCGGCCGACGACATCGAGACGATGCAGAATGAGATCGTCGAGATGGTGGAGGTGAAGGACTCGCAGTTCATCAGCAAGGACGAAGCCCTCAAGCGCCTCAAGGAAGACCTGAAGGAGCACGAGGAACTCATCAAGGACCTCCCCGCCAACCCGCTGCCGGCCTCCTTCGAGATCTCGCTGAAGAACCCGGAAGAGGTCGCGCTGGTGGCGCAGCGTTTCGAGGGGCGCCCGATCGTCGATGAAGTGAGGTACGGCAAGGAGATCGCCGAGCGCATCTTCAGCGTGACCTCCGTCATCCGCAATATATCGGCGATATTCGTCGTGTTGCTCGGGGCGGTCTCGATCCTGCTCATCTCGAACACCATACGGCTTTCCATCTACGCGCGCCGGCGCGAGGTGGAGATCATGAAGCTCGTGGGTGCGACCAACTGGTTCATCCGTTGGCCGTTCATCATCGAGGGCCTGACCGTGGGGCTCCTTGGGGCGATACTCGCAGTGGTGTTCGTCTTGCTGGGCACCGACTTCGTCATGGATCGTATTCGTGAGAACCTGGTGTTCCTCACCGTTCCCTACGACGCGGTCTCCTCGTTGCAGACAGGGCTGGTTCTTCTTGGAGTGGGGGCGCTCATCGGCGCCGCCGGCTCGGGGCTCGGCTTGAGGAGGTTCCTCAACGTCTAAGCACCCCGTCAAGCGGGCGGCAGTGATGTCGCCGGGACTGCGTGTGCTGGTAGTGCTGGCCGCGTCGTTGCTCGTGGTGTTCGCGGCGGCCGCTGCTCCCGTCTCTTCGTCCGGCGGCGGCTCGTGGGGGAGCCTCACCGTCGCCGCGGCGAAGACCAAAGCCGAGCTGAACCAAGAACTCGGCGACACGCAGAGCGAACTCGAACGTGCGCGCCAAGAGATCGAGAAGGCCGCGGAGACACGTGGTGACGCCCTCGACGACATCGCTTCGCTCGACCAGCGCATCGACGGGCTCGAGAAAGAACTTGACTCGATCGCCGCCGCGCATGACGCCGCGGCGGCTCGCCTGGAGGAGACGCGGGCCGAACTCACCCGTCTCGGCGCAGCCCTGGTCGAGACCCGCGCCCGACTGAGCAAGGCCGAGGCCGACCTTGTCGTAGCTCAGCAGAGTCTCGACCGTCGCACAGTCAGCATCTACAAGAACGGCGGCCTCGATTACCTCGAGGTGCTGTTCACCTCTTCCAGACTCACCGATCTCGTCACGCGGCTCGACTTCCTTGGGTTCATAGTCGAGCAGGACGGGTTGATCGTGCGCCAGGTTCGCGACCTGCGCGCCGAGGTCGACGCCGAACGGAAGGCCCTCGAATCTGAGGAAGCGCAGGTCTCCGGGGTCGAGCGAGATCAGAAGGCTCAGACCGCTCGGCTCGAGAAGCTCGTGGAGGATCAAGAGGCCAAGGTGGCAGAGGTGGCCTCAGCCCGTTCGACCAAGCGCGAGGTAGTGGCCGAGGCCGAACGCGACCTGGCGTCCTGGGAGAAGCAGGAAGCCGCACTCGAGAAAGAGTCCAACGCCCTTCGGGACGAGATCCAGAAGCTCTCGACGGGTGTGAGTCAGAGTGTCGTCGGTACCGGCCAGTTCATCTGGCCGGTGAACGGGCGGTACAGCTCGCCGTTCGGCTATCGCATCCACCCCATCTTCAAGGTGAAGAAGATGCACACGGGCATCGATATCGGCGCCTCCTCCGGCACGCCGATCAAGGCCGCCGACAGCGGGGTCGTGATCCAAGCCGGCTGGCGAGGGGGGTACGGACAGGCCGTGGTCATCTCTCACGGTGGCGGCATCACCACTCTCTACGCTCACCAGTCGGTACTTCTCGTGCGCGTGGGTGAGACGGTGCAACAGGGCGACGTGATCGGCAAGGTGGGCAGCACCGGCTACTCCACCGGCCCGCACCTGCATTTCGAGGTGCGTGTGAACGGCACCCCGGTCGACCCGATGTCGTACCTGTAGGGCTTGCGACCAGGTGACCCGTCTTCTAAAGAGCTCGATAGTGGTGGTAGCGGTGTGGGCTCTGCTCGCGCTCCTGGTTTCGGGTGGCGTGGTGCTGGGAGCTCACGCGGCGTCGCGGAACGTCCTGCGCGCGGCACTGCCTGATTCTGTCGCCGAGGTCCTACTGGGCCCTGAAAACCCCTTCCCCCTTCAGGAAGAGGTCTTGGATGAGCTTCGGTCGTCGTTCTACAAGCCCGTCGAGCCCGGACAGCTGCTCGACGACTCCATCAGGGGCATGCTGTCGGGACTCGAGGACGACTACACGAACTACTTCGATCCCGAGCAGTACTCGGGCTTCAAAGAGCGCACAAGTGGCTCCTACTCGGGTGTGGGAATGACCGTGGAGATGCTGAACGGGTACGTGACGGTCGTCTCCACCTTCAAGGCGACACCGGCGGCAGAGGCTGGCCTAGGGTCGGGCGACATCATCTTGGCCGTGGACGGCGTCGACACCGAGGGCCAGGACCTCGACGAGGTCGTGTCGCGCATCAAGGGCAAGGAGGGCACAGAGGTCACCCTGAAGTTGTACCACGTGCCCCCCGGATCTCGTTCGTCGCCCGAGGAGGCGGACGTCGAGCCTCACCTGCCGGAGGGAGGCACGACCGAAGAGCTGGTCTTGGTGCGACGTAGCATCGTGGTGCCCGTCTTGGAATCTGAGACCCTCGCTTTCGCCGGCAAGAAGGTGGCGCACATCCGGTTCCTCACTTTCTCCGAGGACTCCGCTCAGCGTCTGCGTGACGTCGTGACGAAGGCGGTCGAGGTGGACGGGGTGAACGCGATCATCCTCGACCTTCGGCACAACGGTGGTGGACTGCTCAACGAAGCGGTCGACGTAGCCAGCATCTTCGTGCCTGAGGGGGTGATCGTCACCACCGAGGGACTGCATTCTCCACGGCAGGACTACGAGGCACGCGGGGGCGCGATCAGCACCGATGTGCCTCTCTTCGTCCTGGTGGACGGCTTCTCGGCGAGCGCATCGGAGATCGTTGCCGGAGCCCTCAAGGACACCGGTAGGGGCACGCTGGTGGGCGAGACCACGTTTGGGAAGGGGCTCGTTCAGACCATCCTGTCGCTCAGCGACGGCGGGGCGCTCAAGGTGACCACCGCGGTGTACTTCACACCCGCGGGTACGGACATCAACCACCTGGGTATCACGCCCGACGTGGTAGCTCCGGATGATCCGGTCACGGAAGACGTGGACGAGACCCTGCAGAAAGCGCTATCCCTGGCCGCTCAGCGCTAGGGCGACCCGCCGGCACCGCCGGCGTGCGCAGGAGGATGGCGGTGCGACCACGGTTCTTCATCGACGAGCCCTTCGGAACACCGCTCGGCACTGATCCGCAGCCATCTCCCGGTCTCGTGGTGGTGTTGTCCGCGGTTGACGCTCATCACGCGCGCACTGTGTTGCGTGCGCGCACGGGAGACATCGTCGAACTCGTGTTCCCGGCGTCGAGGGTGGTCACCGAGGGGGTCGTCGAGGCCGTCGATCCTGAAGTGACGGCACGGGTGACGAGGGTCGAGGTGGGTTCGATGCCCGCCCGCCTCGAGATCCTGCTGGTGCAGGGCCTCTGTCAGCCCCGGAAGATCGACGAGATCATCGAGAAGGGCACGGAAGTGGGGGTGGATTCGTTCTTGACGTTCCCGGCGACTGGTTCGCCGGATGTCCCGGTGGGGCGGATCGAGGCCCGTCTGGAGCGTTGGCGCTCGATCGCGCGCGAAGCCGCCAAGCAGAGTAAGCAGCTCGCATCGCCGCCGGTGCGCGTTGCGGGGGATCTGGCGTCTGCACTGCGCCTGCTCGAAGCGGAAGGGTGGGGGTCCATCGTGCTCGATACTCGGGCTTCGAAGCACCTGAGCGCCGTGCTCGAGGAGGGCGTCGTGGTCCCACCTTGGGGCTGCGAACCGACTGAGCCACCCGCGCGACTGGCGCTCTGGGTGGGGCCGGAGGGCGGCTGGACAGAGGACGAGGTGAACGCACTCGCACAGGCGGGAGCGCGACCCGCGCATCTGGGGAGGCGGGTGTTGCGCACGGAGACGGCCGGTCCCGTGGCCGGCGCCCTCACCCGCGGATTCCTTTCGGATTGGTAGTATACTTACCGGGTTATGGACGACTGCGTGTTCTGCAAGATCATCCGTGGCGAGATCCCAAGTTCACCCGTCCTTGAGGACGAGGAGTTCATGGCGATACGCGACATCTATCCTTTGGCGGCCCAGCATGCGCTCGTGATGCCGCGCGAGCACCTGGGCTCGTTGAACGACGTACCGGCTTGGTCTGACGGTCAGGGTCAACGCCTCTTGGCCTTCACCGTGCGGGTGGCGGGTGAGCTCGGCATCAAGGATTCCGGCTACCGAGTGATCACGAATGTGGGTAGCGACGGAGGCCAAGTCGTAGATCACCTGCATCTCCACGTCCTGGGCGGCGAGAGGCTCGGCGAGCTGGTTTGAGCACCCTCTCCCTGCTCCAAGAAAGGGTGAAGCACGCCCTCAAGGGCGGTCGCAAGCAGGAGGTGCGCGCCCTGCGCGTGCTCGTGAGCGAGATCCAACTCGCCGCAAAGGACTCCGGCCACGAACTCGACACCGAGCAGGAGTGGGCCGTGCTGCGCAAGGAGCGCAAACGGCGACTCGAATCGATAGAGGCCTTCCGCGCAGGGGGTCGGGAGGACCTCGTCGCCGCGGAGGAATACACGGCCGGCTTGATCGAAGAACTGCTCCCGAAACAGCTCGATCCGGACGAACTGGCGGCTCTCGTGGACCGCATCATCGCGGAGACGGGGGTATCGACCCCGCGGGACATGGGCGCGGTCATGAACGCAGTCATGCGGGAGGCAGGCGGCCTCGTCGACGGCAAGTCCGCCTCGCGGATCGTCAAGGAACGGTTGTCGGGCTGACCGGCGGCGCGCCATCGTCGGTCGGGCCACCCCCGTGCGCCCTGACCCGGGGCGCCGGTTCCACCGCCCTGAGCAAGCAGCGGTTCGAGCGGGAGCCTCATCCCATGACGGAGATACTCACTACGTGACCAAGATAGTACTCGACCTCGATAACGATCACGCCGCCCTACTGGTGGGCGAGAACGACGCGAACCTGCGCATGCTGGAGAGCCTTCTTGACTGCGACCTTGCCCTGCGCGGCAACCAGCTCACCATCAAGGGCACGGAGCAGGAAGTGGAGCGGGTGTCCGACCTGATCGTCGAGCTGATCGCGCTGCTGGAATCCGGGAGTCCTCTGGACAAGGCGACGATCGAACTCGCCGCGTCACTCGGAGTGCGGGAGAACGGTGGGAAGGGGCGACTCACCGACATCGTGGGTGACGTGATCCTCGAGCATCGCGGGCGGCGCATCGCTCCGAAGACCGTGAACCAGAAGGCGTACATCGACGCGATACGGTCGAACACCGTCACGTTCGGCATCGGTCCGGCCGGTACGGGCAAGACCTATCTGGCCATGGCCGCCGCGGTCTCGGCGCTGTTGACCAACCGCGTAGCCCGTATCATCCTCACGCGACCGGCGGTAGAGGCGGGCGAGAAACTTGGCTTCCTGCCCGGCGGCTTGATGGACAAGGTGGATCCGTATCTGCGTCCCCTCTTCGACGCTCTGTACGACATGATGGACGCCGACACGCTGGCCGAGCACCTCGACAAGGGGTCGATCGAAGTGGCCCCCCTGGCGTACATGCGCGGGCGTACACTGAACGATGCCTTCATCATCCTCGACGAGGCGCAGAACACGACTCCACAACAGATGCAGATGTTCCTCACCCGTCTCGGCTTCGGCTCTCGGATGGTGGTGACGGGTGATGTGACGCAGATAGACCTCCCCAAAGACCAGTACTCCGGCCTCGCGACAGTGGGCGAGATCCTCGGGGGAATACGCGATATCGGCTTCATCACCTTCGACGGACATGACGTAGTGCGGCACAAGCTCGTGCAGGACATCGTCAACGCATACACAACGTATGTAGAGAAGCGCCGCGGCGGCAAAGCTCGCGTCAAGCACGACGCCAACACCCGTCGCCGTGCCAACTAGGAGGCTGTTGAAGATCGAAGCCTTGGCCGCCAAACGCACTGGACGGCGCGATGCATCGTCCTCGGTCGCGCACGTAGCGCTGCTACGAGCGCTCCCTCTCGTCCTTGCCTCACGCGTGCCCATCGCGCCCTGGCGGCGAAGCGTCCGTTCTTCAACAGCCAACTAGGTCGAGCGATCGGGCGCCATGAGTCTTCGCTACACCATCAACGAACGACTGGCCGAGACGCGCGAGCGTATCGACGCCCGGGATTCGCGTCGTTTCGGGCTGACCTTGATGGCCGTCTTGGCCGTCGTGCTCACCCTCGTGATCTCGTCGAACTACCTACCGAGCCGTCATCACTTCGAAGTGGGAGAGATCTCCGAAGAGGAGGTGGTGGCTCCTCGTTCCGTGATCTTCGAAGACCGGGAAGCCACCGAGGAACTGCGCCTGCAGGTCTCTACCCTCGTGCAACCCGTGTTCAGCGTGAACCCCACGGCGCTCTCCTCCGTTGTGGCAGACGTGAACGGGCTCTTCGAGGCCGCCGTGGTGGCCAAGACGGCGCTTGCCCCCACAACCACGATCCCTCCCGGGTCAAGCACGACTGGGTCTCTCGACGTGGGGGATCAGACCGGTGGGACCGAGTCGGTTGAGCCCTTGGTCAATATCGGCCTGGCTCGCGCCCGCCTGCGGGAAGAGGTGCCGGCTACCGTCTCGGACGAGACTCTCGTCTTCGTGTTGGAGGCGGCGCCGGAGAGCGTGCAACGTCTCCAGGCGGATGTCTCGAACGTACTAAGGCTGCTCTACGCGGGCAGCGTGACCCAGGTCGACCTTGACAGCGTCCGCGAGAAGCTGCAGGGAGAGGTCGGGTCGTTGCCGGGGGGTGCGGAGTACCAGGATGCCGTCGTCGAGGTGGCGGCGGCCTACCTGCGACCGAACCAGGTGTACGACGACGAGGCCACGCGGGCACAGCGCGATCAATCCATGCAGGAAGTGGCGCCGGTGACGATCTCGGTGCTGAAGGGCGAGCGGATCATCCAGCCCGGCGACACGATCACCGCCCAGAAGATGCTCGCGCTCCAGGCTCTCGGGCTCCAAGGCAAGAGCCTCGGATGGGAGATATGGCTGGGCTCGTTCATCGTCGTGATCCTGCAGCTGTTGGTGCTCGCGGGGTTGCTCACGCGCACCAACCGCCCCGTCCTCGAGAACAACACGCTCATGTTGGCGCTGACCACGTTGGTCGTGCTGTTCGCCCTCATGGCCCGCATCGTCGTGATACCCCCGCTCTCGCCCTACCTGGTGCCGTTGGCCGCGATGGCGATGATCACGTCTATCATCACCAAGCCGCGTACCGCCCTGCTGCTTGTGTCGCTGCAGGCGCTGAATATCGGCCTCATGACGGGTGTGGACTTCGGCTACGTGCTCGTGGCCCTCATAACCGCCGTCTTCTCCCTGTACCCCGTGTCGCACCTCGCTCAGCGCAGTGAGCTCCTTTCCGCGGGCGCGCTGGTCGCGGTTGTGGCGGGAGCGGCGGTGTTCGCCGCGGAGATGTTGCGGGAGGCGCCGGTGCTCGACGCCCTGCAGGCCAGCCTCTGGGGCCTGGGGAACGGGGCGCTCAGCATGGTGATCACGGTCGTCGTGCTCATGATCTACGAGCCGCTGTTCAACCTGAGCACGCCCCTGCGCCTGCTTGAGCTCGCGAATCCGTCGCAGCCGCTGCTTCGACGGCTCATGCAGGTCGCCCCCGGCACGTACAATCACAGCATCCTCATGGGCAACCTGGCCGAGGCGGCCGCGGAGGCCATCGGCGCCGACCCCCTTCTGGCTCGTGTGGGCGCCTACTATCACGACATCGGCAAGACCTTGCGCCCCGAGTACTTCATCGAGAACCAGCTCCACGTGAGCAACCCCCACGACAAGATGAACCCGAACCTCTCGAAGCTGGCCATCACGGCCCACGTGAAAGACGGCGAGGATCTGGCAAGGAAGTACGGCCTCCCGGCTCCGGTTCTCGACATCATCCGCCAGCACCACGGCACGTCGGTGCTCTCCTACTTCTACCACAAGGCCAGGGAGTCCGCGGGAAGCGCCGTGACCGAGGAGTCCTACCGCTACGAACAGGAGAAGCCCACCTCGCCCGAGGCGGCCATCATCATGCTGGCCGACAGCGTCGAAGCCGCCGCCAAGGCGCTCAGGGACCCCACGGTGAAGAAGATGCAAGGGCTCATCCGCGAGATCTTCAAGCAGAAGGTGGACGACGGTCAACTCGATCGCTCACAGCTCACCTTCGGTGACCTTCACAAGATACAGGAGGTCTTCGAGAACGGTCTTCGAGGATTGGCCGGGCATCGCATCGAGTACCCGAAGGAAGGTGCGGGTCACGAGAACCGGCTTCCGCGCGCCGCATCGGGAGGCGGGGGCACGGTTGAGGGGAGCGGCGGTCGGCCCGCCCGGGTGCGGAAGTTCCCCCTCGCTCCGGTCCCCTCTTCGCAGGACGGCGAAGAGCGCACGCCGGACGACTCATGACCGACCCAGCCGAAGGCGGTCTGAGGGTGGGCGTCGAGGTAGTCAACGAGACCGCCGTGCCGATCGACGAGGAGGCTGCCGCGCGCGCCGTGATGTTCGTACTCGAGCGCGAGGACGTGTCCTCTGGAGAGGTGGCACTCGCCTTCGTCGAGGAGGCCGCCATGGCCGAACTGAACAGCACCTATCGGTCGCTCGATGAGGCCACCGACGTGCTCTCCTTCCCCGGTGGGCCGGATGACGATTTCGACTGGCCCGAGCCGGAAGAAGGGCTCGCGCCCCATCTCGGCGACATCGTGATCTGTCCGACAGTCGCCCAGCGCAATGCGGCGGAAGACGGCGTCCCCTTGGCCGAGGAGTTGCGGAGGCTCGTGGTGCACGGCACGCTCCACCTGCTCGACTACGACCACGAAGTGGATCAGGGCGAACAGCGGGCTCGTGAGACCGAGCTGTTGGGCGATCCCACTTGGGACGCGGCACCCCTCGTAGCTACCCAGTGAATCCCTTGGATCCGTCGGGTCGGCAGGGAGGTACACTCCTCCGAAGCTTCAACCATGCGTTCGAAGGGCTGGTGCACGTCTTCCGGCACCAGCGGAACATGCGCATTCACGTGTCCGTCGCCGTCCTCGTGCTCCTTGGCAGCCTGTTCTTCGACATCACCCGGATCGAACTGATCGCGGTGCTGGTGGCGATCGCATTCGTGCTGATCGCCGAGATGCTGAACACCGCCATAGAGGCCACCATAGACATGGTGACGAGCTCGTTCGATCCGAAGGCGAAGATAGCCAAGGATGTCGCGGCTGGAGCGGTGCTCGTGGCCGCCATCAACTCCATCGTGGTGGCGTATCTGGTCTTCGCGGACGAGGCGGCCCACCTCACCGAGAACATGCTGTCGAGTGTACGCCGGTCCCCCACGCACCTCACGTTCATCGCCCTGCTTGTGACCGTGCTGATGGTGATCGTGTTCAAGGCGATCATGGGCCGCG
>JAGXFW010000022.1 GCA_024637035.1 Actinomycetes bacterium | reverse complement strand
CTGGAGAAGATGCTGAAAGACGCCGGCCTCCGCGACCAGGTGAAGACCATGGTGGGCGGCGCCGTGGTCACCCAGTACTGGGCGGACAAGATCGGTGCCGACGCCTATGCGGAGAACGCCCAGGAGGCTGTGGCGAAGGCTCTCGAGCTGGCTGCAGGGTAAGGGTGCGGTTCGATCCGGGGGGACGGCGATGGTGAGCGTGGGCACTGGGGGCGCCCCGCGGGGCGGCACTGGGGGGCGGCACCTCATGAACACGAGGCAACGCATGCTCGCGGCGATCCGACGAGAACCGTCGGATCGCCTCACGTTCGCCCCGCGACTCGATCTCTGGCACACGGCCAGAAGTGCATCGGGAACGCTCCCCCGGGAGTACGCGGGCCTCTCCAGCGACGAGATCTGCCGACGCGAGGGGTGGGGGATCTTCCGCCTCACGGGCGACTACCGCTACATGTCTCGAGAGAGGACCGACTGGCCGTTCGTCGCTTTGGGCCTGTTCAACCCCCCCGAGACCGTGTATTCCTTGGGCTTCTCATCGGCGGTCGAAACGGTGACCCGGGAGCTCGAAGACGAGTTCCACGTGGAGTTCCGCACTGGACTCGGTACGCTTACGGCAACGCTCGAACTCACCGAATCGATGCATCGGGACGGCATCACCTACCCCATGGTGACGAAGAGGCCTGTCGTGACGTCCGAAGACATGCGGATCGCGGCGTCCCTCTTCGAGAACCTGGTCGTCTCTCCCCGCCACGAAGGGTTCCAACGGTCGGAGGCCGAGATCGCCGACCTCGGCGTGACGGTGAGCCAGGCCGTCGACGCCGCCTCACCCATCCACCAGATACAGAAGTACATCCTGGATCCCACCGAGTTCTTCCTCTACTACCGGGAACGCAGGCGGGATCTGGACGAACTGGCCGAGAGCGTGGCCCACTACTTCGACCAGGTGCTCGACATCTACGCAGCGAGTCCGGTGGAGGTGGCGGAATGGGGCAGCAACTACGATCGCACCATCACCTTCCCCCCCTACTTCGAGAGGGACATCCTCCCCTGGCTGCGGAAGGCGGCCGACAGGCTGCACCAGGAAGGCAAGCTGCTGATCACCCACTGCGACGGCGAGAACGACGGTCTCATGGAGTTGATCGCCTCCTCGGGAGTGGACGGGGCGGAGTCGGTGTGCCCATTCCCCATGACTCGTCTCAAACTGCACGAGTACGTGGAACAGTGGGCCGACCGGATGGCCATCATCGGCGGGATCCCTGCCGAGTATCTGATCGCCGAGATGAGGTCGGAGAAGGAACTCGACGACTACCTCACCTACATGCTCAGGGCGGTCGCCCCCGGCACCGCCTTCATCCCCGGCGTCACCGACGCCGTGAGCCCCCTCACGGACTTCGATAGATTGCGACGAGTGGCCGACTTCCTGGAGGGGAACGGCGCGCTCCCACTCCCGGTCGGCCCGATGCCCGACATCTTCCCCCCCGAACGAGGCGCCCGGACTGGAGTCACCGGGTCGGCTGACGAAGGCGCCGAAAGAGGTGCCGAGAAGGGCGGCGGCAACGCCGACGAAGCCGTATCCGAAGTCGAGCGCACTGCGGAAGATCCATCGGAGGATCCATCAGAAGAGTCATCGCGGGGGCCGATATTCGCGGGCCTCGATGCGGTGCGCAGGGAACTGCTTCGCGGCGACCAGGCGGGCGTCCAAATGCACGTCGCGGAGCTGTTGGCGGCGGGCGTGCCCGCGCAGCAGATCCTCGAGGACGGGATGATCGCCACCATGGACTACGTGGGCGAGGCGTTCGGCCGGGGCGAACTCTACATACCCGAGATGCTACGTGCCGCGCGGGCCATGGAGGCGGGGGTCGAGGTGTTGAAGGCCGGCCTGCTTAACGGCGGGGCGAGTCTGGATATGGGGACGACGGTCCTCCTCGGCACCGTGTTCGGCGACCTGCACGACATCGGCAAGAACCTCGTAGCCCTCATGCTGCGGGGCGTGGGTTGCGACGTGGTCGACCTCGGCATCAACGTGGCCGCTCAGACCTTCGCCGACGAGGTGGAGCGGCGCCGTCCCGGCGTGGTGGCCCTCTCGGCCCTCCTGACCACCACCATGCCCCAGATGCAGGCGGTCATCGGGCTCCTGGGACAACGCGGCCTGCGCGGGCAGGTGGATGTCATAGTGGGAGGTGCCCCGGTGACCCCGGAGTTCGCGGAGCATGTGGGCGCAGACGGCTACGCGCCGAACGCGGGCGAGGCGGGAGCCCTGACCCAACGCCTGCGCGCGCGGCGCGCCCAAGGACCCGCAGCGTGACCGGCGAGCGGATAGTCGAGGTGCAGACGCTGCGCCACCCCTCCCACCGGCACCTCCTGCATGTGGTGCTGCGAGCAGAGGACGGGGCAACCGGGCTGGGCGAGACGTTCTGGGCCGCGGGAGCCGTAGAATCCTACGTGCACGAGATACTCGCACCGCACATACTCGGCCTGAGTACAGGCTCTCCGGCTCGCATCCGCGAGGAGTGCTCGAAGAACATCTACGGCAGTCGGCGAGCGGCCGGGCCGGCTTCGGTGGAGACCGCGGCGGCATCGGCCCTGGACATCGCCGCGTGGGACCTGGCGGCCCGTCGCGGGGGCCTGCCGTTGGCTGGATTCATCGGCGGCGAGCACATCCGCGGGGATGTGGCCACTTACAACACTTGTTGCGACCCCGATCACGATTGGGTTGTGCGCGGCGATGGCCCGCATCGGGACTTCACGGCCTTCATCGAAGATCCTCGTGGTCTCGCTGAAGAACTCCTCGCCGACGGGTTCACGCTCATGAAGGTGTTCCATCTCGAGCCGGGTAGGAACCTGGAAGGGGGCATCGAGCTCGTTCGCGAGGCTGCGTCCGTTCCCGGCATGTCGGTCGCGGTGGATCTATACGACCAGTTCGACCGGGATGAGGGCATGCGCGTGGCGACTGCCCTGGACGATCTGGACCTCGCTTGGATCGAGGACCCTTTCACCCCCGCGACCGATCGGGACTTGGCGGATCTGGCCCGGACGTTGTCCACTCCGCTCTGTTCCGGGGAATCGTTGGCGGGGGGTGCGGCGTTCCGGCGACTCGCCCGTGGCGGCGGCGTCGGGCTATTGCATTGCGATGTCAGCTGGTCGGGGGGCGTGAGTGGCGCACTGGAGGCGGCGGCCGCGGCTGCCGACAGCGGCCTACCCGTCACATTCCACGACTGCACGGGCCCGATCGCCTGGGCCACCGGCATCCACGTGGCGCGTTGCGCGCCGAGCGTCGCTCACGTCGAGTCGGTGCGCACTCTCGTCCGGGGTGCCTACCAGGCTATCGCTCAGGGTGTCCCGAGCGTCGCCGGTGGCCGAGTCCCCGCGCGGGGCCCTGGTCACGGATGTGCGCTCACCGAAACACACCAAGCCGCCTGCCATATGAGAAGCACGAGCAGTGTCAAACAGCAACCGCCCGTCTGAAGGGGAAACAGAATGTCCAGTTCCGAGTCGCATGAGACGACCAAGCCGTCGGGTCCCCGGTGGGGCATCAAAGCACTCGATCGCACCGAGCTCGAAGCGCTCCACCAGGCCACCTTGCACGTGCTCTGGCACGCTGGGATCAAAGTGGAGGATCCACCCGCGGTGGATATCTTCGAGGCGGCCGGTGCCACGATCGAACAACGCGGCACCCACGCTCTCGTCCGCCTGCCCGCGTCTCTGGTGGAAGAGTCGATCCGCTCGGCGCCGGGCACCTTCACGCTCCATGGCCGCGAACCGAAGCACGACTTCCTCGTACGGCCCGGAGCCACGGGCTTCACCGCCGGCTACGGCGAGCACGTGATGGTGATAGACATCCACACTGGCGAGGTGCGGCCCACCGTCAAGCAAGACCTAGCCGACATAACCCGCATCCAGGACAACCTGGAGCACGTGAGTTTCGCGGAGCGGGCCGCCTGCTCCGGCGACCAGTACCCGGCCGTGCAGGCCGTGCACAACTACGACGCCATGGTTCGGAACACCAGCAAGCACGTGTTCCTGAGCGCGGGCGGTGGCGACAACGCCAAAGCGATCGTGGCCATGGCGGCGGCGGTGGCGGGTGGGTCCGAGAAGCTGCGCGAGCGGCCCATCGTCACGTGCCTCGTCTCCCCCACGAGCCCGCTCTCGCTGGTGACCGAGTGCACCTCGTCGATGATCGCGGCCATCGAGGGTGGTCTGGGGGTAGTCTTCCACGCTATGAGTCTCTCCGGAGCCTCCTCACCGGCTACCCCGGTGGGCGTCGTCGTGCAGCACAACGCTGAGGTGCTGAGCGCGTTAGTGCTCGCCCAAGCGGTGCGCAAAGGTGTCCCGTGCATCCCTGCATTCAACAGCACGATGATGGACCTCCGACGCAGCGTGGCCCCCATCGGCGTGCCCGAACTCGCCCTGCACGGCGTCGCGGGTATCCAGCTGATGCAGTACTACGACCTCCCCTCCTGGGCCGGGGCCTGCGCCTCAGACAGCAAGATCCCCGACGCCCAGCAGGGCTACGACTTCACGCTCACGGCCATGCCGGCGGCGCTCGTCGGGGCAAATGTGATCTACGGCATCGGGGCGCTCGAGTCGGTGATCACCTTCGACTACGCTGCGATGATCATGGGAGCCGAACAGGCGGGTCGCATCAAGCGCATCGCACAGGGCATCGACCTGAGCGGACTCGACGAAGCCGTCGCCCTCATCGAAGAGGTCGGCCCTGGAGGCGAGTACATCACCCACGACCACACCTTCGCGCACATGCGAGAACTGAGCTCGTCGAGCATCTTCGACCGTAAGGCTCGAGAGGTCTGGGAGCGCGACGGCTCGAAGAGCGCCGCTGACAGGGCCTACGTCGAGGCCAGACGGATTCTCTCGACCCACGAGCCCGCGCCTCTCGGAGACGGCGTCGCCGAGACGCTGGACGCCATCCTAGCCGCGCGCGAAGCCGAGGCTCGAGCGGCCGTCACAGCCTGAAGCCACTCCCGAGAGACTTATCGAGGGCGCTGGATCAGCGACCGGCGCCCTCCGCGGAGACTCCCACCAGATGACGCAACACCTGCGGCAGGATCCCGCCATGGAGGTAATACTCCACGTCGACGGCTGAGTCGAGGCGGGATACGACCGTGAACGCCACCTCGCGCCCGTCATCGTCTGACACGGCGCGCACCTGCACGCGCCCTCCGGGGAGCAGCGTCTCACCCTCGAGGCCGGTGATGTCGATCGTCTCCCTGCCGGTGAGGCCGAGGGTAGCCGCACTCTCCCCCTGTTCGAACTGTAGCGGCAGGATGCCCATACCCACGAGGTTGCTACGGTGGATGCGCTCGAAGCCGCCCGCGATAACAGCCTTGACGCCCAAGAGCGAAGGGCCCTTGGCGGCCCAGTCCCGGGAACTCCCCGTGCCGTACTCCTTGCCGGCGAGCACGACGAGAGGGGTCCCTTCCCCCCGGTAGCGCTCGGCGGCTTCGAACATGGTCATCTTCTCGCCTGACGGCCGGTGCTCTGTCCAGGGGCCCTCGGTATCTTCGAGCATGAGATTGCGGATGCGCACATTCGCGAAGGTGCCGCGCATCATCACCTGATGGTTACCGCGTCGGGCACCGTAGGTGTTGAAATCTGCCTGCGCGACGCCCTGTTCGAGGAGGTAACGCCCGGCGGGCGAGTCCGGCGCGATGCTTCCTGCCGGCGAGATGTGGTCCGTGGTGACCGAGTCGCCAAAGACACCGAGCACCCGTGCTCCGCGGATATCGGCAGCCTCTGCCGGCCCTTCGGAAAGTCCCGACACGAACGGCGGCTCCTGCACGTAGGTGGAGGCACCATCCCACGCATAGAGGGAGCCCAGCGGCGGATCGAGGGCCTTCCAGTTCTCGTCGCCCTCGGAGACAGCGGCGTAGCGCTCGCGGAACTGCTCGGGAAGCACGCACGAGGCGACAACCCGTTCCACCTCTTCCTCTGAGGGCCAGATGTCCACGAGATACACCGGGATACCCGCGGGGTCATGGCCCAGAGGCTGCTCCGTGAGGTCGATGGTCATCGTGCCGGCCAGGGCGTAGGCCACCACCAGCGGCGGCGAAGCCAAGTAGTTCGAGCGCACGAGGGGATGCACCCGGGCCTCGAAGTTGCGGTTGCCGCTGAGCACCGAAGCGGTGCAGAGACTCTCGCGCTCGATGACCTCGGCCAGCGGCGCCGCCAACGGACCGCTGTTGCCGATACAGGTGGTGCAGCCGTACCCCACGATGTGGAAGCCGAGAGCCTCGAGATGGGTCAAGAGACCGGACTTCTCGAGGTAACTGGTAACCACCCGCGAGCCGGGCGCAGTGCTGGTCTTCACCCACGGAGCCACGCGCAGACCTCGCGCCACCGCGTTGCGAGCAAGGAGCGCCGCGGCGATCATCACGGCGGGATTCGACGTGTTCGTGCAACTGGTGATCGCCGCGATGACCACGGTGCCGTCGCTCAGGATGTGGGTGGCCGCGGCGATCTCGTCCTCGGTGGGAGCCGCGACGCCGTCGGTGCCCGCACTCCCCCCTTCGTCCTCGAAGCGACTCACCGTCTCCTGTGCCGCGCCAAGCAGGCACACCTCAGCCGAGCAGAGGGCGGTGTCGGGACGACCGGCAGCCGCGGCCAGCGCCGGCAGGGCCTCGTCGAAGCTCCGGGCGACGTCGGTGAGCGGGATGAGATCCTGCGGACGCCGGGGGCCGGCGAGGCTCGGTACCACATCACCGAGATCGAACTCCACGACGGTGGTGTACTGCGGGTCCGGCGATCCCGGCTCGCGGAAGAGCCCCTGCAGACGACAGTAATCTCCAACAAGAGCCACCTGCTCCGGGCTTCGCCCGCTCATCTGCAGATAGCGCAAGGTTTGCTCGTCGACCGGGAAGAACCCGCACGTGGCCCCGTACTCGGGGCTCATGTTGGCAATGGTGGCGCGGTCGGCCACGGTGAGGTTCTCGAGTCCCGGGCCATGGAATTCGACGAAACGACCCACCACTCCCACCCGGCGAAGCAGGCGCGTGATGGTAAGCACCAAGTCCGTGGCGGTGGTGCCCACGGGCAACTCCCCCACCAGCCGCACTCCGACCACGTCGGGCAGCACCATGAAGTAGGGCTGACCGAGCATCACGGCCTCGGCTTCGATGCCGCCCACGCCCCACCCGAGCACCCCAAGGCCATTGATCATGGTGGTATGTGAGTCGGTGCCCACGACCGTGTCTGGGAACGCCCACGACGCGCCGCCCACCTTCCGCTCGTGAACCACCGTGGCAAGATACTCGAGGTTGATCTGGTGGACGATGCCCGTTCCCGTGGGTACCACCCCGAAATCGTGGAACTCGCGCTGAGCCCACGCAAGCAGCGAGTAGCGCTCGCGGTTCCGTTCGATCTCGAGGGCGACGTTCTTCCCGTAGGCGGACGCCGAGCCGAAGTAGTCCACCTGGACCGAATGGTCGATGACCAGATCCACCGGCACCTGCGGGTTGATCATTCCAGGGTCCCCGCCTCGCCTCGCCACTTCCGAGCGCATCGCGGCCAAGTCGACGGCGCACGGCACGCCGGTGAAATCCTGTAGGAGCACCCGCGAGGGCATGAAGGGGATCTCGGCCCTCTCGGAGGCCGTGGGTTCCCACGTCGCCACAGCGTCAACGTGCTCCTGAGTGGTAACGCCATTCCCCGCATGGCGCAGTACGTTCTCGAGCAGCACGCGAATGCTGTAGGGAAGGCGGGTCAGTTCGTCGGCGGATGTCGCCACGCCCATGTGGACAACGCGGCTCTCTCGCCCACCCAAGACTACATCGGCCTCGACACGCGATCGATCCCGGCTCATGCTGAGTCCCTCCCGTACTGCTTCGCACGCGCCGCATGTCGCCGCTAGGGGCGGCCTGCGCGGCGGCGTCGTTCCGTGAACCAACATGGTAGCAGACCCAACCTGAGTGGCTGACCATGCCGCCCCGGAACCGACACGGTGACCGGGGCGTCAGAATTGCCAGAAGAACATGGACACCAGGAGGACTCACCATGACATCGCACGCACATGAAGCACTACCAGACACCGCGCATCGAATGCCTACGAGGAAGACCACATTCGCGCTACTGGCGGCCGTGCTCGCGGCGGGGCTCATCGCCGGGGCGGCGTGGGCCGCGTGGCCACGAGACCCCGCCCCTCCAGCCTCGGACAACGGGAACGCAGTCGTCACGGGCAGCGGTCCGGGCATCTCGGTGCCGGACGCCCTTGCGTCGACCCTCGAGGGGCCGCTTCTGATCAACGGGTTCTTGTACGTTGCCGCCGACGGGACCGTCTACTTCACCGAGGCGCTGGCTGAATCCTATCCGCCGTCCATCGACCTCGCCCGGTCGCTCGAAGTGCGGGGCATCGATCCCGTGCAACTCACGGGGCTTCAACAGACAGGCGGCATCTCCTGGAGCGAGAAATCCAGCCAACTCGCGGGGACCGTCGACGGTACGGTGCTCACCGTCTCCAACATGACCCAGGCCCAATAGACCCCCCCGGGCCGGGCGCCCGTGTGGCGCCCGGCTACCGAATCCTCGACTGCGCTTGACTCTCCCCCCAGGGGAGAGTCTACGCTTGGGGAGACAGAAGGAGCCGCGGAGGTCAGGAGCACATCGGCGTGGAGAATCTGGTACCCATCGGGCGATTCGGTAGGGTCTGCCGATTGAGCGTCAAGGCGCTTCGTCACTACGACGAGCTCGGGCTGCTGAAGCCGGCCTGGGTCGACCCCGACTCGGCCTACCGCTACTACCACCTGTCGCAGCCCCGTGATGCGGTGGCCGTGCGCACGATGCGCACCCTCGACATGCCTCTCGACGAGATCGCCGCTCTGTTGGCCGAGCGGGATCGGACTCAGGCGGGCGTCAGGCTCGAGACGCACAGCGCCCGACTACGCGACAGGATCGCCGGATACGAGCGCTCCCTGGCCCTTCCGGAACGGTACATCCGAGGAGAGGAGGACGTCATGCCGTACGAGGTGAAGCTCCAGGAGATGGCCCCCCAACCGATCGCCGCGGTACGCTACAAGATCCCCCACCTACCGACATCAGCTCTGTCATGGGCGAGGCTTTCGGACGGGTGTTCTCGCACGTGGGCCAGGTGGGCGGCATCCCGGCCGGACCCCCGCTGGCCGTCTACCACAGCTTCGACGAGGACTCCGTGGACCTTGAGATCGGCGTGCCCCTTGTGGCGCCCATCGATGACGAGCCATGGCCGGGAGACCCGGCCCCGCCTTCGGTGCACAACGCCGAACTACCAGGCGGCACTGTGGCCACGACGATTCATGTGGGCCCCTACGACGGTCTCGAGACGGCCTGGGCCGCGATCATGGGCTGGGTCCAAGAGCACGGGCACGAGCCGGGCGAACTGGTCTGTTGGGAGACCTACCTCACCGACCCCGAGAGCGAGAAGGATCCCGCCCGCTGGCAAACGCAGCTGTTCGCACCCTTGAAGGGCTAGGGAGCCCGACGCGCGTCCTCCAGATAGCCGGTCGTCTCGACGAGGGACGGCCGGCGTTCTCTCGGAGGCCGGCCACGAGCGCCCGGTGATCAGAATCAGCCGGCGTCGCCGGCGAAAGTCAGGTCGGTGACCCGGGCTTCGGCATCGGTGTAGGCGATCGTCACTTGGAAGATCAGCGCATTCCCCCCTTGCGCTGGGTAGTACAGCAGATCACAACTCGCGTGGCCGTCACTCCACGAACCGGCGTCCAGAATCGAGTCGACGTTGGCTGAGTCGACGTTCACCTGGTCGCCCTCGGTGTACCACTCACGGGCTACCGTAACGGCATCGGCGCTCGCCAGGGTTTCCAATCGCGCCCAATCGCCTGCTTCCCAGGCATCGCCGAACGCAACCAGGTGGGCGGCAACCAAGGCGACCGATCCGCCGCCGGTCGCCGACGAATCCAGCGTGGTCGTTTCGGTGGTGCTCTCGGCGGATTCGACGGTAATGGGCCCAGACGAAGAATCCTCACCCCGACTGACGACGAAGAAGGCTACGCCCGCTGCGCCGAACACGATCGCCGCAATGACCACCACCGCCAGCGCCACCAGCACCCACTTGAGAACCGTTCGCGAGCCGCCGGTCGGCGCACCACCGCGGGACGAGTCGGGCATGTTTGAGGGTTGCAGCGTGGTGGTCATTTCTCTCGATTCTCGACTGAGCGTTCCGCCGATCACCGACTGCTTCACATGCTACCCGTCCGCGACCGAAAAACAACGTGTTCCGCCGCGCGCGAGAGCATACACCGGCGATCGTGGCCTCGCCCGCCTCGTCGCCGACCCCGAGGCGGGCCGCGACGCCATCTCAGACAGCGGGTCTCCTCCACACGCTACGTGTGATCGCGAAACTGGTGACCAGTAGAGCGAGACCGCCCGAGCGCTCAGCTCTGTACGAGCGCGGAGCCACGAACGTCAGAGCCAACGCGTGCCAGACGTAGGGAACGGCGGTCCAACGAGGAAGCTTGGGCGAACGCCAGAGGACCACGCCGTGAAGGCATGATCCCACCATGAGCAACGCCGCCGATCCCATGAGAAACGGCCGGCTCAAGCGGCCGGTGATGCCGTCGTCGGCGATGTTGAGAGCCGACGGGATCCCCGAGCGGTAGAGACGGCCCACCGCCGGCGAAGTGAAGGCGATCACGCCGGCGGTGGGCAAGAAGAAGCCGTTGCCGGCCGTGCTCAGGATCGTTCCCCAGAACCCAGCTCGTTCCTCCCGCGTTTCCCGGACGAAGCCCCACAGGGCGAACCAGCCGAAGGGCTGCACCACCAGGCTGGTGAGCAACAACGCCCACGCCCACGGTTGCCTCGATGAGAGCGCGCCGTCGACGAACCCTTCGGGATCGACCTTCTGGTCGACGATGGGACCCCGGAGTTGGAGCCCCACGACGGACAGGACGCCCGAGGCGAGCAGCCAGAGGATGCCCAGGCGGGTGCGCGAACGCACCCGCCTCGAGAGCTTCTCTTCCACGATCCCTGCGTGTGTGGTTCCCATGCATCTCCCTCGTATGTCGCTCTGGCCCACGCGACTCTTCGGACTAGTCAAGCGTCCTCACGAAGACGAACCGCCCGCCTTCGACCTTCCACTCGACGAACCCGCCGTGGACGCCCACGTGGTCTGTGGCCGAGAAGCTGAAAGGACCGAGCACACCGTTGAATCCCTTGATCCCCTCGATGGCGTCTCGCAGTTTGGCGCGGTCGTCGCCCGATGTCTTCAGACCCTCGGCGATCAGATACAAGCCGTCATAGCCGTACCCACTCATGAAATCGGGGGGATGTCCGAACTTGGCCGTGAAACTGTCGAAGTAGTCGACGAGAACGTCCTTGCCGGGATAGTCATCCGGCAGCGCGTGCGCGTCGAGCATCCCCGGGCCCGGCACGATGAGACCCTCCACCTGTTCGGGGCCCATGGCGAAGAGGACCGGATGGGCCGCCGCCGGGCTACCGATGATCGGGACGGTGATCCCCTGCGTCTGCAGGTTCTTCATCACCTGTCCGACCTGCAGCGCGGTCGCCTGAAGCAGCAGGGCTTCCGGATCGGCGCTCTTCGTGGAGGCCGCTATCTTGTTGGAGATAGGCCCCATGTTCATGTTCGGATCGGAGGCTTCCCACGTGTCGGGAAGGATCGTCACTTCGATGCCTTCTTTGGCAGCCTCTTCCTTCAGCATTTGGAGAGATAACACGTGCACGGGCACCTGGTCACTCACGGCCGCCACCTTCTTGAAGCCGTGAGCCCTTACGATGCCGAGCAGCGCCGCTGCGTTCGCATCGAAGGTCTGGATGGTGTGGAAGGTCCACGCACCAGGCTGGGCAAGATCGTCGGGCATCGCCGAAATGAACATGAGATTCGGCACCTCGGCCTTCTCCGTGATCTGCCGCACCGCCATGCCGAAGGGCGGCACGAACGGACCCAGAATGGCGGTGACCTTGTCCTGCTCCACCAGCTTGGTGGCCCCGGCGGCGGCTTTGCCCATGTCGCTGCCGTCGTCGACGGTCACGATCTCGAGCATGCTCCCGTTGATGCCACCGGCGGCGTTGATCTTCTCCACCGCCAGATCCAGGCCGTCGACGATCGAACTCGCGGCTGCAGCTCCGGGTCCGCTGATGGAGTCGAGGTGCCCGATCTTGATCGTAGGTGCGTCTGCCGTCGGCTCCGTGCTCGTGGTCGGAGTGGTGGTGGTCTCCGACCCCGTGGCCGGCGGTGTGGTGGTGGTCGTCGTTTCAGTGCCGCCGCATCCCGCCAGGAGTACGGCGACCCCCAGCGCCACCGCGAGCACGCCCGCGATCAGCACGACCCACCGGCCTTGTCTTCTCCTGCCTGCTCTCATGATGTCCCCCTTGTGGTGTGTATGATCATCTACTGACTGACAGCGGGCGCTCCGCCACCTGACCCAGGTAGCACTCGCGCACGCGATCGTCCCTTCGGAGCGCTGCCGCCGGCCCGGCCAGTGCCACAGTGCCGGTCTGCAACACGACGGCGTGGTGGGCCACCGAGAGCGCCAGTTCCGCGTTCTGCTCCACCATGAGCATGGTGAGTCCCCGGTCGTTCAGCTTCACGAGCGATTCGAAGATATGCTCCACCAAGCGTGGGGCAAGGCCCAGCGAGGGCTCGTCCAGAAGCAGCAGGCGCGGCCCACCGGCCAGGGCCCGGCCGATCGCAAGCATCTGTTGCTGACCGCCGGACAGCGTGCGGGCCGGCTGAGATCGGCGCTCGGCCAGGATCGGGAAGAGGTCGTAGATGAACGCCAGATCGTCCTCGTATCCCGCCCGGTCGGGTCGACCGGATGCACCCATCAGCAGGTTGTCTTCCACGTTCAAAGAGGTGAAGATCCTCCTCCCCTCCGGCACCTGGCGGATCCCCAGGCTCGCGACAGAGGGTGCCGAAAGGCCCGTCACGTCCTGTCCGGCGAACTCGATCCTGCCCGCGGTCGGCTTCAGCGCTCCCGATATGGTGTAGAGGAGCGTGCTCTTTCCGGCGCCGTTCGCCCCGAGAACGGCAACGATCTGACCCTCCGGCACTTCCAGAGATACGCCGTGCAACGCCTCGATGGGACCGTAGGCCGTGCGGACGTCCCCCACGACGAGGAGCGGCGACGGAGCGGAGGAGCCGTCGGGCCTGTGCGCATCCGGACGGACCGCCCTCGGTGGGGTCCGGTCGTGCCCCTCAGCGCGACGCACGCCCAGGTAGGCCTCGATGACCGCTGGATCCGCGCGCACCTGCTCAGGCGCCCCTTGTCCGATCAGACTCCCGTGATCGAGCACAACCACAGCATCGGAGAGGCCCATCACTAACTCAATATCGTGCTCCACCAGGAGAACGGTGACCCCTTCCTCGCGGATGGCGGCTATGCGCTCGACGAGCGCGGACCGTTCGGCCCCGTTCATCCCAGCGGCCGGTTCGTCCAGAAGGAGCAGACGGGGTTGAGAGGCGAGCGCCCGTGCGATCTCGACAAGACGCTGCCGACCATAGGGCAGAGCGGCGGCAGGGAGATGGGCATGCTCTTCCAGGCCCATGAGGGCCAACGCTTCCTGCGCCCGCTCCTGCGAACGTCGCTCCTCTCTTCGCTGGCTCGGGAGTCCCAGCCCCGCGGCGAAGATCCCTGATCTCTCGTGACGGTGACAGCCGACCAACACGTTTTCGAGGACCGTCATGTTCGGGAAGATCCGCAGGTTCTGGAAGGTGCGCGCCATCCCAAGGCGGGCCGCCGCGGCCGCCGACTCGCCGGTGATGGACTGTCCGCCGAATACGATGTCCCCCGTCGTCGGGCGTTGAAGGCGGGTAATGACGTTGAAGAGCGTTGTCTTTCCCGCTCCGTTGGGGCCGATGATGGCAGTGATGCTGCCCTCGACGACGACCAAGGAGACATCGTTGACGGCCCGGAGGCCACCGAAGTCCACAGAGACGCCTCGGATCTCGAGCAGAGGAGAAACAGACGATCCGTTCCGCTTCCTCGCAACTGCGGTTGCCGCCTGTGGAATCGCACTCAAGGGGGGGCGCATGGGACCCACAACGGCCCCGGTCGCGGGTACAAGCGCACTGCCGGCTGCGGGCGAACCCGCCTCGGAGGCCGGGCCACCTGGCGAAGGCACACCGGAGACCGCCGCGCGAGAGAGCCCGAGCCGCGCGCGCAACCAGGAGCGGTGTTCGTGCCGCAACCCTCCCGATACGCCCGCAGGCAAGAAGAGGAGAAGCAAGAGAAGGACGATCGTGTATACCAGACCCGAATACTGTTGGGCTCCCGACAGCCCGTTCAGCAGCCACGTCATCAAGATCGCTCCCAGTACTCCCCCCCACAGACTGCGACCTCCCACCAACATCATGATCACCGGCAGCAGGGCTGCGTTGAACGAAAAGGAGGCCGGGCTGATCGCCCCGGTGACGAAGGCGAACAGCCCGCCGGCAAGCCCCGCATACGCGGCGCTCAGCACGAACGCCAGTAGCTTCCAATTCGCGGTCCGAACGCCCAAAGTGGCCGCGGCGGTCTCACTGGTCGCGACAGCCCTGAAGGAACGCCCCACGCGCGACTTCAGTACCTTCTCCGTGAAGAGCAGCACCAGCAGGGCAAAGACCCATACGAGGTAGTAACGACTCTCGTAGCCCTCGAAGGCGTATCCCAAGATACGTAGGTCGGGGATAGGCGCCAGGCCCATCGCTCCGCCCGTGAGTGAAGGGGTCTGGCTCACAACCACGGCGAAGATCTGGCCTAGGCCGATGGTAGCGAGAGCTAGGTAGAAGTACTTCAGACGAAGCACGGGCCGGCCCACGACAAGCGCAGCCAAGGAAGCAATGAGTGCTCCCGCGACCAGGCAGAGCAACGTAGGCACGCCGTACTTCACCGCCAGCACTCCCACCGAGTAGGCCCCGATACCGTAGAAGGTCGCGTGGCCGAAGGAGAGCTGGCCGGCTTCCCCAAGGATCACGTGCACACTGACCACCACGAGCACGTAGAGCCCAGCCGTCGTCATCACGCTGAGCCCATACAGGGAAGAATAGGCGAGAGGCCACAGGACGAGCACGGCGACGAGGGCGAACTTGAGTGCCACCGGCCGCGCGACGAGCGCCCACCGGACGCGATCGAAGACCTCCAGCCGCTTCTCGGTGGCTGCCGTGCTCGACACGGTCACGCGTCCGTCAAAGGCGAGGCAAGGATGCCCGAAGGCCGGAAGTACAGAATCAGCAGAAGCACCACGAAGGCGACGGCGCTCTTGTACCCTCCTGGCAGCAGCATGAAGGCCATCGCCTCTACGATCCCGAGAGTCAGACCGCCGACGATCGCTCCGGCGCTGGAGCCCCATCCCCCAAGGATCGCGGCGACGAACCCATTGAGACCGAGCATCCCACCCGACACGTAGGAGATGGGCGAGACCGAGGCGATGCTGATTCCGCCGAGGGCGCCGACAACAGCGCTGATCGCAAACGCCAGCAGAGTCATGCGGCCCGGGTGGATCCCGCTTAGGCCGGCGGCCACGGGATCGTCGGCGCAGGCCGTCATCTGCTTGCCGATGCGGGATCGATTCCCGAGAAGGTGCAGAACGACGACCATCACCGCGGTCAAGCCAAGTACCCACAGGTACTGGGGCTGTATGAAGACGGTCCCCCCGAGACGAAGCGGCGAATCACCCGAGAACGGCGGGAGCGCTTTGGCGTAGCCGCCCCACAAGAGAAGACCGATGTTCTCGAGCAGCAGACTCGCTCCGATCGTGGCCAGCACCACGGTGACCGGTGAGATCGTGATGAGAGGCGCGATCAACAGTTTGTACAGAACCAGGCTTACGATCACTACCGCGGCCACGGCCAGCACACCGGCCCCCCAGTACGGGAGATGCCAGTCCACGAGGAACGTGTAGCAGAGCAGGGCGCCGAGCATCACGAAGGCCCCTTGCGCCATGTTCACCACGGTCGACGTGCGGAAGATGGTCACGAAGCCCAGGCCGATCAGACCGTACACGGCTCCCGATGTCAGGCCGTCCAGCAACGATTGGAACCACAGATTCGCAGACATCGATCCCCCCTGTCTCGGAGCCTCGTCCCCCGACGTTCGCCGGCCCCGACACATCTTCTACCGGTTGAAGCATCAACCGTTGTGTTCTCAACTAATAGCACCATGCGTATGCGGTTGTCAAGGTCAAGAAGGGCTTGACGGCGGCCCGTTGACCGCCTATCGTTGAGCAATCCATGGTTGAGTTATCAACTTGATTGCCTGAGGACCCAGAGGGGGGTGATGGGTGTGTCGAGCGATCTCAAGGGTTGGGCGCGGCAGCATCTGCGGGGGGTGGAGAACCTGACCCTGCCGTCCTTCACGAATGACATGTCGGCGCTCGACGAGGCCGGCATCCGTTGGGACGTGCGGCAGGCGAAAGCACACGGGTTCGCGTCCACGTTGTGCGCGGCGGAGCAGCATCTATCCATGGCGGAGGCGAAGCGATTCGTGGAGATCGCGGTGGACGAGGCTGGGGACGACCTGCTCGTTTCCACCACCCTCTTCCGCGACTCTCTGGCCGAGAACTACGAACTACTCACTCACGCCGCCAAGGCGGGCGCCCACACTGCGCTGCTCGGTTATCCGACCGGATTCATGCCCCGGAGCGAGGAAGAGGTCTACGATGTCACGCGCGACATGTGCGGGCTCGCCGATATCGGCATCGTGCTCTACGCGACAAGCAACCTCGCCTTCCAGCGGTTCCACCCGAGCGGCTTCCCGCCGCTTCTAATGGAACGGATAGCCAAGATCCCGAACGTGGTGGGAGTCAAGATCGGGAGCGGTGATCCCGTGTTCATCGCCGAGTGCTTCGCCCGTTGCGCCGAGCACGCCCTGGTGAACGTGACCATGTCGGACTGGGCTCCGATCACCGTCCTCAGGATGGACCAGCAGTGGATCGGAGCTTCGTGCTACGAGATGCTGCAGTCGCCGGAACGGCCGTACGTCGTCGACATGTTCAACCTGCTCCTGGCTGGGGACTACCAGGCGGCTGTCGACATCTACTGGCGCATCCAGCCGCTGTACGGGCTGTTTGGGCAGCACATCATGGGCATCATGCAGGGCTTCTATCCCTGGGCGATGTTCAAGTACTACCAATGGTGCGTCGGTGGGAACGGAGGATTGCCGCGCAGCGCCGGCCGTCTCTTCATGCACCAGATGATGGGGGCGAAGATGGCCTATCGGATGGTGGGCATCGAGCCACGGGAGCCCGACCCGGAGTTCTTCGTGGGGCGCGTCAACTTCGAGGCGGGTCCTCCGGCGGCGGGTGAGACCGGGTTTCCACAAGCGCCCGAGGGCGACAAAGGGGGGAATGCGGAATGATCGACCTGAGTTTGAGTGAGGAGCAGGAGCTTCTGCGCAAGACAGCGCGGAACTTCGCGGCCAAGGAGATCCGGCCGGTCGCAGAGGAGATCGAACGCATGGACCGCACCAAGGAGATGCCGTGGGACAAGGTGCGTCCGGTCTACCGGAAAGCAGCCGGGCTTGGCTTCACCTCCTTGCTGATCCCGGAGGAGTACGGAGGTCAGGGCGGCACCTGCATGGACAATGTCCTGCTCCAGGAAGAGCTGGCGGCCGTTGACATGGGGATCGCCGTCTCATACTTCAACGTCACGATCACGGGCGCGGTAATGATCTCGATGGGCGGAACGGAGGAGCAGAAGCGAGCCTGGTTGGGGGAGTTGTGCACCAATGACACCGCCATGCTCGCCAGTGCGGGAAGCGAAGCCGACCAGGCCGGGTCGGACTCGCTCTGCCCCTATCCCGATCCCAAGCTGGGCATGCGCACGCTGGCGCGCCGCGACGGAGATGAATACGTGATCAACGGCTCCAAGTCGGCGTTCATCACCAACGCCGGCGCGGCGAGTCACTACTTCGTCATGGCCCGCACCGATTTAGACGCTCCCCCCATGATGAGCACGAGCGTGTTCTACGTGCCGGCCGACACGCCAGGACTGACTGTTGGTAAGCTCACGGAGCTCATCGGGTGGCGGAGCGCACAGAACGCCGAGGTCTACCTGGACGACGTGCGCGTTCCCGCTTCTGCCGAGCTGGGTGGAGGCGGCGCCGGTCTCGGGCTGTTCCTGTTCAAGGCGCTTCCGTTCATCGGCGTGGGCTTCGCCGCGTGCCACGTGGGCCTCGCCCGCGCCGCCTACGAGCATGCCCTCGAATACGCTCAGCAGCGGATCAGCTGGGGCGTGCCCATCATCAAGCACCAGGCGATCGCCGGCATGCTCGCCGACATGTGGGTGGACCTTCAGGCCGCCCGCCTCATCACGTGGGACGCCGCCTGCGCAGCGGATTCAGGCGACTTCTCCGCTATGGTCAAATCGCCGGCGGCCAAGACGTTCGCCGTAGACACCGCCATCCGCAACGCCGAGCGCTCAGTGAAGACCCTGGGATCGTATGGAATCACTCGGGAATACCAGGCCGGAAAGCTTCTCTGCGACGCGTGGATCGGATACCCGTGCGACGGAACCGGCCAGATGTTGCGGCTGCACATGATGAACTTCCTGCAGCCACAGTCGGGCCCTCCTGGGATGCCCGGGATGCCGGGCATGGAGGGGATGCCTCCCGGCGCGATGCCTCCAGGCATGCCTCCCGGCATGATGCCTCCCGGCATGATGCCTCCGGGGATGCCTCCCGGCGCGATGCCTCCAGGCATGCCTCCCGGCATGATGCCTCCCGGCATGATGCCCCCGGGCATGATGCCCCCCGGCATGCCGCCAGGGTTTGAAGGGATGCCTCCAGGGATGCCTCCAGGGACGATGCCCACGGAAACGCCGGCCTCCCCTCCCCCACTGCCCACCGGATCGGACGACCCTGCCGATCTGGGGTGATCGTGCCCGACGACGTGACCGAAAGGGGGCGGATCAGTGCCGATCTATGAGTATCGATGCACCACCTGCAGCCGCGCGTTCGACCACTTCGCACGCCACCCGGTTGACGGTGTGGGCGCGCGCTGCCCGGCCTGCGGCGCAACTGACGTGACCCGCAGGTTCTCGAGCTTCGCCACGCACCGGAGCGAAAGGTCTCGATTGACGGACTTCGACCCCTCGAGGGCCAGAGATCCGGAGTTCTACCGGGACTCCCGCAACATCGGATTGGCGGCCAAACTCAGGGCGCAGCAACTGGGGGTACATACCGAGGGACGATTGGACGAGATCGTGGAGAAGGCCAGGACGGGCCGGTTCCTGGACCAGTAGGCGCGAACGACACACGAACGACGCATCACTGAAGCACAGCCGGGTGCACTGCATGCCTGCCGACGATGGAGCGAAAAAGGAGCGGACGCAATGAAGGTGAGCAAAGCGGAACTGAAGCAATGGGCCAAGGAGAACCTCGTGGGGGTGGAGAACTGCATCTTCCCCTCGTTCACTCCTGATCTCGCAGAACTCGACGAGACCGGCATCCGTTGGGACGTGCAGAAGAGCAAAGAACATGGGTTCTTCTCCACGCTGGTCGCAACCGAGACCGGGCTCACGTTCGACGAAGCCAAGCGCTTCGTCGCGATCGTGGCCGACGAGGCCAAGGACGAGATCCTCGTCTCGACAACGCTGCTCTTCGACTCGGCCGCCCAGAATCGGGCCATGCTCGCCCACGCCGCGGCGGTGGGCGTCGACGCGGTCCTCCTGGGCTATCCGGCCAACTTCTACGCGAAGTCCGGGGATGAGATCCTCGCCTACAGCACGGAACTCATCGAATCGACCGACCTGGCCGTCACGCTCTACCCGAGCCCCCACTACAACTTCCAGCGTCTCCACAACAGCGGGTTCCCGCTCGATGTGCTTGAGCGTCTTGCGGACCTACCGAACGTGGTGGCCGCCAAGATCGGCGAGCCGGGCATGGCGACAGACTGCCACCGTCGCTTCGGCGACAAGGTGCTCATCAACAACCCGGTGGAACGCATGCTGCCCATGATGGTCGCGGGATTCGGCCAGCAGTGGATGGGAGCGGGATGTTACGAGGTGTTTCAGTCACCGGACAAGCCCTACCTGGTCGACTACTTCCGCCTCCTGCGCGAGGGCAAGTGGGATGAGGGGATGGAGATCTACTGGAAGCTCACCCCGGCTCGCGTGATCTTCGAACAGCAGTTCGCCGCCACCCAGATGATCGGCACCTACCACTGGACCCAGCAGAAGTTCTATCAGTGGTGCGTCGGAGGCAACGGCGGACTCACCCGGCAACCGTCTCTCAAGCTACACCAGCACGAGATCGAGCAGACCAAGATGGCCTACATGATGATCGGCATCGCGACGAGGCAACCCGACGACGAATTCTACGTGGGCCGCTCCAACTACGAGCGCGGGGAACGCCCGGCCGCACCGGCTGCTGCGTTTGAAGGCGCGGATGAACCGCCGACTCCAGGACAAGGGGCAGGCGGTAAGCCGCCGTGGGGTGACGAACCGCCGCCGTTCGGAGCCGGTGGCAAGCCCCCCTGGGGTGACGGACCTCCTCCCTGGGGTGACGGACCGCCCCCGTGGGGCGACGGGCCGCCCCCATGGGCGTAGGACGCCGGCAAGCGCCGTTGTCTCGACCACTCGAAAGGAGAACAGGGCATGAAAGCGATTGACGTGACTGCCAAGCAGTACGAGCTCTACATTGACGGACAATGGAGCCCTGCCGCCAACGGGGGCTACTCCGAAGACGTGCGGCCGCTGGATGGATCCACCTACGCTCGGGTGGCGGAAGGTGGTGTGGAGGACGTCGCGGCCGCGGTGGCAGCTGCCCAGGCCGCTCAGCCGGAGTGGGCCGCACTTACCGGGCCCGCCCGCGCCGCCTATCTCTACCGGGCCGCGGCGACGTTGGAGACCCGGATGGAAGAGGTCGCCGGTGTCCTCGTGGAAGAGGGCGGTGGCTGGTTCGGCAAGGCCATGTTCGAGACCGGGTTCACCGTCAACCTTCTGCGTTCCGCGGCGGAGGACTACAAGCTGGTAACGGGCGAGACCTTCGGCTCCTCCGAACCGGACAAGCTCAGCATGACCCTGCGCCAGCCACTCGGTGTGGTGGCGGCGATCGCACCGTGGAACTTCCCGCTGCTTCTCGCGACCAAGAAGGTGGCTCACGCGCTGATCGCCGGGAATACCGTGGTGCTGAAGCCGGCCAGCGACACACCCGTCTCGGGCCTCAAGATCGCGGAGATATTCCACGACAGCGGCCTACCGGCAGGCGTTCTCAACGTGGTACCCGGCAAGGGCTCCGTCGCGGGTGAGGCTCTGCTCGATCATCCCGCCATCAAACTCGTGACCTTCACGGGTTCCACCGAGGTGGGGCGCCACATCGCAGAAAGGTGCGGGCGCAATCTCAAGCGGGTCATCTTGGAGTTGGGCGGCAAGGACCCCGTGATCGTCCTCGCCGACGCCGACCTCGACTACGCCGTTGACGCGGTGTGCTTCGGCGCCTTCATGCACCAAGGACAGATCTGCATGTCCGCGGAGCGGATCATCGTGGAGGAGCCGATCGCGGAGGAATTCTCCCGGAAGCTGGCTGCAAAAGCCGCCACCCTCAAGATGGGAGAGGTGATCGGCCCTATCATCCACTCGGGTCAGCTCGATCTCATCGACGGACAGGTCAAAGATGCCGTCCTCGGAGGGGCCACGGTTCTGTGCGGGGGCGAGCGCAACGACCCCTACTACCCCGCCACCGTGCTGTCCGGAGTCACGCGAGACATGCGCATCTTCCAGGAAGAGACCTTCGGGCCCGTCGCACCGATCATCGCCGTGAAGGACGTGCATGAGGCGGTGGAGGTAGCCAACGACAGCGTCTACGGTCTCTCAAGCGGGGTGATCACGAACGACATGCAGCGCGCGCTCTACGTCGCAGAACGCCTGGAGAGCGGCATGGTGCACATCAACGACGCCTGCGTCCACGACGAGTGCAACGCCCCCTTCGGAGGCGTCAAAGGCAGCGGCTACGGACGAGAAGGCGGCAAGGCCTCCATGGACGCGCTCACCGAGGTGAAATGGGTGACCTTCCAGAAGGGGCAGAGACACTTCCCCTTCTAGATCCTCGACTGCCCGCCGGGTTCGGCCTTGTCGGCTGTACCCGGCGGGCAGTTCAACGTTGCGCCGGCTGGTTGCACCCCGGCGGGTTGTTCTATTATTGGGGCGTCAAGCCAGCCATCGGAGGTGCTCGATCCACAGATGAACGAACTCGAAGACAACATCGTTCGGCACCTCTCGGTGGCATGGCGCCACCTGATCATGTACTCGGCGCGTAGACTCGAATACCTCGGCATCGGGTCTGGGCAATACCCCTATTTGCTCGCCCTCTACGAGGACGACGGACAATCCCAGCAGAGCTTGAGCGATCGTCTCCTCGTGGACAAGTCGGCCACGGTGGGAGCCGTCAACAAGCTCGAGGCCATGGGCTACGTCAACCGAAGAACCGACGCCAGCGACAAGCGCTACTACCGCATCTTCCTGACCGACCTGGGCTGGAACATTAAGCCGGAGCTCGAGGGGATCGTTCACGAAGCACTGGAAAGCCTGCTGAACGGTCTCACTGACGACGAGCGTCGCGCTACTCTCGAGCTGACGCGGAGAATGGCGTCCAATGCGATCGAGGCGGCGCGGGCGTTGTAGCAGCGACACGAGCACCGACAGGCGGCCGTGAAACACTGCAAGACCCGCCTGCGGAGCAGCCGAACCGCGATGGAGTTCTGAGCCCAACTCCATCGGATTCTGGATCGTGCGATGCCTCGACCGCTAGAACACCCGCTCCGGATTCGCCCCGCTCGCCTCGCGCCGCTGCGCCACGTTGTTCAGGGCCCGCATGTACGCCTTCGCGGAGGCTTCTAGCACGTCGATGGACACGGCCTGACCCGCGTACGTCTTCGCCTCCACCTCGACGACCACCCGCACCTCAGCAAGCGAGTCCTTACCCGAGGAGATCGAGCGCACCCGGTAGTCGAGGAGCTTCCCGGTGATGCCCACGGCGTCGTCGATAGCCCGGAACACCGACTCTACAGATCCGCCGGAGAACGCCTTCCCTTCGCGCTGGCTGCCCTCGTGCGCAACCTGCACCTGACTCGTGGGGATGATCTCGGAGCCCGCTGAGACATAGAAGCGGGTCAGGCTGTACTCGTCCTGCCGCTCGCGGATCTCCTCAGTCGCCAGTGCCTCGAGGTCGAGAGCAGTCACCTGCTTCTTCTTGTCGGCGACGACCTTGAAGCGACGGAAGGCCTCGTCGAGCTCCTCGCCCGTGAGGTGGATACCGAGTTCCGCCAGGCGCGACTTCAGGGCGTGTCGGCCCGAGTGCTTGCCGAGGACGATGTCGGAGTCCCCAAGGCCGATGTCTTTCGCGTGCATGATCTCGAAGGTGGTGCGCTCCTTGAGAACGCCATCTTGGTGGATGCCCGACTCGTGAGCGAAGGCGTTCTTCCCGACGATGGCCTTGTTGGGTTGGACCTGGTAGCCGGTGAGGTTCGAGACCATGCGGCTCGTGCGGGCGATCTCGGTGGTGACGATGTTCACTGGGCGGTCGAGCTGATCAAGGCGGGTGACCAGGGCCATGGCGACCTCCTCGATGGCGGCGTTCCCGGCACGCTCGCCCAAGCCGTTCACGGCCACCTCCACCTGGGTCGCGCCTCGTTCGACCGCGGCCAGCGAGTTGGCTACGGCCAAGCCCAGGTCGTTGTGACAGTGCACGGAGACGATCACATCCGCCAGACCGGGAGCTTTCTCATACAGGGTGTCGATAAGGTCGGCGAACTCGCTCGGGAGCGTGTAGCCCACCGTGTCGGGCACGTTGATGGTGGTGGCGCCGCACTCGATGGCCGCCTGTAGCACCTCCGCGAGATAGTCGACGTCGGAGCGGGTGGCGTCCATCGCCGAGAACTCCACGTCGGCCGGGCAGAGGGACGCCGCCAACGTCACCATCTCACGCGTGAGTTCGAGCACCTGGGGACGGGTCATCCTGATCTGGTGCTCGAGGTGGATGTCGGAGGTCGAGACGAAGGTGTGGATGCGAGGTCGTTCGGCGTCTTTGATCGCATCCCAGCAGGTGCGGATGTCGCTCTCCACGCAGCGGGCCAGGCCGCAGACCACGGCGCCCTTGACCTCGCGCGCGATTGCCTGCACCGCTTCGAAATCACCCGGGCTGGTGGCGGGAAAACCCGCTTCGATCACGTCGACGCCAAGGCGCACCAGTTGATGCGCGATCTCGAGCTTCTCGCTCATGTTGAGGCTGATGCCGGGAGACTGTTCGCCGTCGCGCAGAGTGGTATCGAAGAAGACGACGGGGACGCCGGCGTTGCGCCGCGGCGGTCCCACGGAGGCAGTTCCCGCTGCCGGAATGCCGGCGGCGGCTCCCGGGGCGGCCTGGTCGGCGGCGGCTGCGGAGGTGTCGGCGGCGGCTGCAGCTGTGTCGGCGGAGGTGTTCGATTCGGATATGGACATGGGTCTCCCCTTACGGTGATCTCGGGTTCACTGGCGGTGACGTGCCGGAAAGCGCCGGCTTCGCATAGCTTCTCCCCCTAGCGGGGGAGCAGAAGCAGGAGGGCGAGAAGGAGCGAACGGCCGGTGAGAGGCCGTGAAACGGAGTGCCTAGTGTCCTTGACAGCACGCATGGCTTGTAGTGTAGAGGAGGACCGTGTGCGGCGCAAGCGGACGGGCGCGCTACGGCCGGTGCCATGTGCCGACCCGCGTGAGCCCACACGGAGGAGGGCGCGCAGATTGCGGAATGGCTCGTGTCCCACGGACGCGAGACCGCAACGTGCCTCGCCGGAAACCTCGCCTGGAATCGCGGGCCGGCCGAGTATTATGGTCTTGACGTCACCCACGAGATCACCACCGCCATGCCGTCGGGCGGCGAGCACTGCGCACACGTGATTGAGATGTAGGTGTAGCTCAAACGCCGTCTCTCACGGGGCGCGGCGATGGCGCCGGAAGTCGTGGGCGCGAAGACCTACCAAGTCGGGCGGTGGAGAGCCCGAGACAACGCGGAAAGGGGAAGCGGACATGACCCGGAACGGAACGGCACCGTTGGCGAAGACCGCCTGCGGCGCGGCGCGTGGACGTTGGAACCGCGAGGGCACCGTGGCGGTGTTCAAGGGCATCCCCTACGCACAGCCTCCACTTGGCCCGCTGCGCTGGCGACCGCCACAATCCGCGTACTCCTGGCAGGGCACCTTCGAGGCGGGCAAACATGGCCCGCGGGCGATCCAGAACGACGAAGAGTACGCTGTCTTCACCGATGCGCTCGTGGCCGGGCAGGGATGGAATACCCCCCGCACGGCGGCCGTCAAGCTGTTCCTGGGGCTTGCCTCCGCCCCCAAGCAGAGTGAGGATTGCCTCTACCTCAACGTGCGCACGCCACTCCCCGGCCGCGATGCCGCGCTCCCGGTGATGGTGTGGATACACGGCGGCGACCATTGGCACGGCAGCGGCAGCGACGTCCTCTATGACAGCGACGCCCTGGCGCGACGCGGCGTGGTCGTCGTGTCGATCAACTACCGCTTGGGACTCATGGGGTACTTCATGCACCCGGAACTCAGCCGGGAGTCCGAGCAAAGCGTCTCTGGCAACTACGGCACCCTCGACCAGATCGCCGCCCTCAGGTGGGTGCGAGACAACATCAGGGCCTTCGGGGGCGACCCGGACAACGTCACGATCTTCGGAGAATCGGCCGGCGGAGAATCGGTAGCCCACATGATGACGTCGCCGTTGGCGCACGGACTCTTCCACCGGGCGATCATGCAGAGCCCGGCCAACATGGGCCAGATGACCTTCCTGCGCCGGCCGTTCCTGAACAACCCGGCGGGCGAGGAGAACGGCGCGGCGTTCGCCGACAACTGCGTCGGCAAGAACCGGGGTCAGCTGACGGCTCTCCGCCTGGTCCCGCCCGACCTCCTCTACGAGCGGCTCCAGCACGAGCGCAGGTTCCGTCACTTCTACCCGTGCATCGACGGGTACGTCTTGCCCAAGAGTCCCTTCGAGAGCTTTGCAGATGGCGGGCAGGCCCGCGTGCCTCTACTCCTGGGAAGCAACGCGGACGAGGGCACGCTGATGTATCCCCTGTGTCGCGCACCGCTCCGCGAGTGCATCGGCGAGGACCATCGGCCCTCGCAGATACCCGACCTCATCCGCGAGAAGTTCGGTGCCGACGCCCCGCCCCTGTTCGACTCCTATCCGGGCCTGCTCGAAGGATCGGGATCGGCGCAGGCGGCGCTTCTCGGCGACAGCCTGTTCGGCGCGCCCGTTCACTTCTACGCGAGCCGGGCCGCGGCGGTAGGTCAGCCGGTCTACCTCTACCTGTTCACGCGCAGGCCGCCGTCGCCGCGGCAGACGGCGGGCGCGTTCCACGCCGCGGAGCTGGCTTTCGTGCACGGACGAACCGTCCCCCTATTCGAAGCCACCTCGGCGGATGCCGAACTCACTCGAGTAATGGGTGACTACTGGACTCGTTTCGCTCGAGCGGGCGACCCCAATCTCGCGCCCCATCCGGAATGGCCGCGCTTCTCTCCGGAGGACCAGAGGCTGATGCGGCTGGGAACCGGCGAAGACTTGGGCTCCGCGGAGATCGCGGCGCGACCGAAGTATGAGATCTTCGAGCGGCGCCTGGGCGAGCAGATCGAGGCCATGAAGGCGCTGCGTTCGGCGGCGAGGTAGGTCGTTCCGGTCTGATCCAGAGCGATCTCAGCACCCCGTGCGCGTGCAGTCGGCGGCGGACCTGGCGCTGGTATTCCTCTCTGGCCTCTCCACCCCGACTCCTCGCCGACGCCGTCCCGATGGCCGCTGACCTCCACTACTCCTGAAGCCTCGCGGAGGCCCCGTCGATTCTCTCGCGGATTGCGCAGTGCATCTGTCGCAGTGGCTCGAACGAGTGCGTACAGCAACTGGTCGAACACCCGCCCGCTCTTGAAGACATTCGCCCGAGGAAGCCCTCTGCGTCCGCCAACACGTACGGATGGGGAATGACATCTCGCAGGTTGGCAGCCACCCGTGGTTTGTCGGCGTGCCGTGCGACGGAAGCCGCGTCCTCGATGCGCGCGTTCCGCACCGTGAACTCGCCTATGGACGCGTTCAATCCCGCTCCCTTCCTTCGTGCGACACCCGGCGAACGCTCGGGCCGTCGGCCATGCTCGCGAAGCCTCAACCGTGTTGGCCGAGCCTCAGCTCCGCCGTGAACCCGCTCCGCCGCCGGCGAGGAACATACTCGCCCCGATGAGGAACCCGAAGTCATACCAACCGCCGGAGTTCGGGTATTCGTAGATCCGTGCGTCCGTGAACAGCCCGATGATGAAATCTACGAGGATCAGGAACCCGTGCACGAGTCCCCACAGGAAGCCGGGTGCACCTCCTGACTCGGGCGAGGGTTGACTCGCGCAGCCGGCCACGACCCACGTCACCCCCACGACAACCGCCAGGGCCAAGATCCGTCGACTTCTCGACCACCATCCGCCCCACATGGGACTCCTCCCGTCGTACGCTCGATGGACTTCCCAAGAGTACAAGGTGAGGCCGGAGTACGCACGGGGTCCGCAAGGCACCGGGCCCGCAAGGCCCGAAACCCACCGCAGCGCGCCGAGCCGCTACGTGCGCAGGGCCGCCAAGAGCTGGGGAACGGCGGGGGGGTGGCGGACGCCAAGGGGTGAACGTATATACGAAATGGGTACGGTGTTATGCTGCTATGTCGATTCGTACTACAAGACAGGGGTGACGCCATGCCCGCCGCGAAGGTGTCTGTGAAGGGTCAGGTGGTACTCCCCGCTGAGATCCGACGCCGCCACGGGATCCTCCCTGGGATGACCGTGCAGGTGATCGATGCCGATGACCACATCGTGATCGTACCGGCTGCGGAACGACCGATCTCACACTTCCGGGGATTGCTGAAGCGCGATGATTCCCTCACTGAGGAGCTCCTTCGGGAACGGAAGGCGGAGCGCAGGCGCGAGTGACCACGACGGACGACACGTGGCAGGGCGCCATCCTCGACAGCTATGCCGTCCTCGAGTATCTGGAGGACGGGCCTGGGGCTCCGGCCGTGGAAACTATGCTGGAGAAGAGCACCGCGACGCGGCCCGTGCTAATCAGCTGGGTGAACCTAGGTGAGGTGCTCTACGTCGTGCGCCGCCGCCGGGGCGCCGACAGCGCCGATCTGGTGCTTGCCGCACTCGACCAACTACCCCTCGACACAGTCGACGCCGGGCGCGCCCTCACTCTTGTGGCGGCACGCCTCAAGAACCGGTACCCCATCTCCTACGCCGATGCCTTCTGCGCCGCCCTCTCTAAACTCACAGGCCTGCCTGCCGTCACGGGCGACCCCGAGTTCCGTGTCCTGGCCCACGAGATCGACGTGGTGTGGCTGTAGAGCCGCACCCGACGCGAGGCTCGGCTCGGCGCCAGCCGCACCCGACGCGAGGCTCGGCTCGGCGCCAGCCTCACCCAACGCCGTGAGCCCGCCCGGCCTAGTCGGTTAAGCCCGACATATGGGCTACCGACCGCTCGATCAAGGTGCGGAGCGTCGGGAGGTCTATGTCTTCGAGCCGCTTCACATACAAGCACGATTTGCCCGTCTTGAACTTCCCGAGCGACGCCAAGAGGTCATCGTAGCCCTCGAACCCGTCCATGATGTACAGGGTGAGCTCCCGCTTGCGGGGCGCGAACCCGGTGATGAGCCAGTCGCCTTCCCGACCCGAGGCGTACGTGTAGTGGTAGCTCCCGAAGCCCACGATACTGTCGCCCCACATCTTCGGCTCGGCTTTCGTGACGTCCTTCATGAGCTCGAGGATCGTGAAGCTGTCCCGACGCTTCTGCTCGTCGGTCACACTGTTGAGATACTGCTCGACGTCTGCGTCGGTGGGGCGTGTCTTCAGTTCCGCCATGAGGTACCTCCCGTTCCCTGCTTACCCCTTACTTGTTCCCTCATGTAGACGCCCCCACGCATGAGTCGGGGGCGCAACGAGCGGGCGTCCGAAGTCTAGGCGGCACCGCCGGGCGTGGCCGCTCGGCGCCGAGCGCGCCACCCGGGAACCTTGGAGACGCCCACGAGCAAGAGGTCGACCACCTTGAGATAGAGGTAGCAGAGGGGGCCGGTAATGGAAGCCGGGGTGCCCTCGACGGGCAGCGAAGTCTGCCAGTCGGGTCGAAAGACGCGCTCGTCGAACCTCGCGATCGTCTCGGCGTCGTGCACGACCACCACCACCTCCTGAAGGCAGCGGTAGCTGACGAAGTCGAAATTCGAGGAGCCCACGATCAGCTTCTCGTCGTCGATCAACACTGCCTTGAGGTGGGTCATGCGCCCTTTCAACAGCCTCAGGTTGATGCCCGAACGCCGGGCCTCCCACAGGTTGTAGCGCTGCATGACGCCTTTGTTACTCTTCTCGGGGAGGATCAGCCTCACCTCGACGCCGCGGCGTACCGCTTCGCGCAGCTTCCGGTAGAAGGGGAAGGAGAGATAGGGCGACTCGATCACGATGGTGTCACGCGCCTCGTCGAGAAGCCTGAAGATCGACTCGTACGACTTCTCGTTGCTGCGACCGTCCAACTGGTGGAAATCGAACCCGGGAAACGATCGAAGGTTGTTCTGGTCGACCCCCGACCACGTGGAGAGGAAGTCATCGCGCAGATAGCCGGCGATGGCCGGGTCCTCGATGCGCAACATCATGTCGTGCCACTCGAAATTGTGATCGCTGAAGTTGATGCCGCCCACGTAGGCAACGCGGTCGTCCACGACGACGAGCTTCTTGTGATTCCGCGCGAGAAGTCGGGTGAACATGAAACCGAGGGGGTTGGTGGTCTTCACCTTGATCCCCTCCGCATTCAACTCCTCGAACAACTCCTGGGTCTCCCGCACCTCGCGGCGATGAGCGCGGTCGAAGAGGCCGGTCGGGGCGAAGACGAAGCTGTCGCTGACGATCACGCGCACGTACTCATCCACGAGCACCCGTATGTCCGTCGCCGGCGAACCCCGCAATTCGCGGCACATGCCAAGCCCAGCGTCGTCTGCCTCGAAGCTCATCGCCTGCACGTAGACGTTGTCGCGCGCGCCGCGCACGTCCTCAGCGAGGCGGCTGAAGAACTCATCGGATCCGACGAGAACGTCCGTCTTCACCTGCATTCAGGCTCCGTCCTTGTCATTTTCTTCATGGCATTCCTCGGCACCTGTCACGCTCGGGAAGGCTCGTTCTTGGCTATCCGCCGCGCCACCGGGTCGACGAACGCGCAGGGCACCGCAACAAGACACTTGCCGCACACATCCGCCGCGCCCAGAGAGGCGTGGAGGCGCTCGTTCCGCAAGCATACGTCGTAGCAGGCCCGACGGTCGAAGCGATCGGTGAAGAGCGCGTCGCCCACACATCGGGTGACGCACCGGTGGCACGAGCCATCGTGCCGGTAGAGACAAGCTTCGGCCGTGGCGCGGATGTCCGGCTCGAGCTCGAGCGAGGTGACGAAACTGCCCAACCGGCCACAGCATCCCGCCTCGGTTATGAGCATGTTGTTGAGTCCGAAGCGACCGAGACCGGCCACAAACGCCACGTGACGATGCGACCACGCACTCATGAGCGCGCCATCGTCGAAATCGTGCGTGGGCGGGGTTACCGCCGCTCTGTACCCCGCCGCCTCAAGCCAACCCTTCATGTACGCGCACACCGCCCGAATGAGCTCGTTGGTCTCGATGTAGGCGGTCGCCCACTCGGCCGAGGCCATGTCCCCCGAGATGTTGCTCAGACCCACGGACCGTTCGAAGGGCAGGAAAAAGGTGACCACCGCACCTGCTCCCGCCAGCAGATCGTCCGGGAGCAGGTGCGACGGCGAAGCGACCCGCTTCAGTTCGGGGAAGAGCGGATCCCCGGCGGAGGCGACCCCCACCAGGGGCCGTCCCCACCGGGTCGAAGCCCGGCGTCCGGGCGGCCACGCGCCTACGAAAGCATGGAGCTCTTCAACGAGAGCCCTGCGCATGGACGGCCCCGAGCTCGGTTCGGAGACTACTGCACCTCGAACTCGACGGTCTTGGCGAGTTCCCCGTTCAGGTAGAGGTCGACCTTGTACGAGCCGATCGGCCAGAGGCTGTCGTTCGTGAGCGAGAACTGATGCTGACCGTCGCCCGCTGTGAGTTCGACCTCGTCGATGAGCAGGTCGGGGTCGGTGTCCTCGACGTCGACAGCGGTCCACGAAGCCTTGACGGTGGAGTCATCCGGCGCGTTGGCAAGCTCGACTTGGGCGTAGAAGTCCTGATCTTGAGCGAACACCGCAGTGCGCTCGTCGCCCGCTTCGTCACTCGACATCCATGCGTCGGCGATATTCGCCGTACTGACGCTGACCTCACAGGCCGACGCCGTCAAAGCGACCAGGACCAACAGCCCGATCAAGATGGCTACGCTCTTCCGTCTCATGCCTGAACTCCCTCGCTTCGTTTTCGTGGTCACTACGCTCTCGGACGGGAGGTCCCTTGAGCCTGCTCCAATCCTATCGCGCCAGTGTCCCCCGCCGCGACTCCCCCTACACTCGGCGGGCCGGCCTACTCCCAAGATGCATGCAAGGTTCAAGGCGCCGCGCATCACAGAGGCCACACAAGTAGCAACATCGGCACGCTCACGGCCACCGCGATGATCTCCATCGGCAGGCCCAAACGCCAATAGTCGCCGAATCGGAAGCCGCCGGGCCCGAGGATCAGCGTGTTGTTCTGATGACCGATCGGCGTGAGGAAGGCGCACGACGCACCGATTGCCACGGCCATGAGGAAGGGGTCAGCCGCCGCGCCGAGCTGCGTGGCGGCACCGATGGCTATTGGGCACATGACGGCTGCGGTCGCGGCGTTGTTCATGAAGTCGGAGAGCGTCATCGTGACCACCAGGATGAGTACGAGCGCGATGACCGGGCGGCCCTGAGCGATGGTGTCGAGTAGCGTCCGGGCAAGCAGATCGGCGGCGCCGGTGGTGGCGGTCGCCGTGGCCACGGGGATGAGGGCGGCCAAGAGCACGATCACCGGCCAGTCGACTGCCTCGTAGACCTTCCTCAAGGGCACTACCCGGAGCGCCATGAACAACAGGACGCCCGCGGCGAATGAGACCGCGGCCGGGAGCAGTCCGAACGCCGCGCCGGCGATGGCCCCAGCCATGACCAGCGTGGCGACGACGGCCTTGCGTGTATCGGGGATATGGATGCCGCGCACCGCAAGCGGCACGCACCCGAACTCGACCGCGAACCCGGCGATGGCCTCGACTCCGCCCTGCATGAGCAGCACGTCTCCAGGCCGAACGGACGTCGAGCGAAGCCGCCTTATCGTGCGCCGCCCCTGGCGCGAGATGGCCAGCAGGTTCAGACCATACCGCGAACGTATGCGCACGCTGGACGCCGACCTCCCTATCAAGCCGGAGGTCGGCATGATCACGAGCTCCTGCAGCACCACCTCTTCGCGCCCGCGCTCCTTGGATCCGCCCGTGTCGTCCGATGTGGGAGCCTCGGCGTCTTCGGTGGGCTCGCGGGCGGCGTCTGAGGTGGCGCCATCGTTCTCACCCGAGTCCAGTCCACCCTCCGCCTCCCGCTCCGGTGAAGGCGGCACGGCCTCCTCCAACCGTAGACCGAGGGTCGAGAGCGCGGCAGCGAGGGTTTCCGGCTCGGTCTCGATCACCACGATGTCCCCGGGCACCAATCGTCTCCACGGTGACGGGGCCGACAGGCGGAACTCGTTGCGGGCGAGTCCCACGATCTGCGCGTCGAACTCCTCGAGCATCTGCTCTGCCTCGCGCACGGTCTTGCCGGCAGCCTTGCCGTTCTCGGTTACTCGCGCCTCGGTCAGGTACTTGCCGGTTTCAAAACCAGCCGCACCCTTCTGCTCTCGAGTCGGTACGAGACGCCACCCGAGCGCCGCCACGAACAGCACGCCAGCGCCGGCGACGGCCACGCCGACCGGCGTGAAGTCGAACATACCGAAACTGCCCAAGCCGGTGTCTTCGCGGAAGGCGGAGACGATGAGGTTCGGCGGTGTGCCGATCAGCGTGGTCATGCCGCCCAGTATCGTGCCGAACGATAGGGGCATCAGCACCTTGCCCGGGGTCAGGTCGTGCTTGCCGGCGATCTGGATCGCCACAGGCATGAGGAGCGCCATCGCCCCCACATTGTTCATGAACGCAGAGAGGGCGGCACCGAGGGCGGTCAGCGCGACGATGGTCAAGGTCGGCCCGAGGTTGGACGGGACGGCCCGTTTGATGAGCGCGTCGACCGCTCCGGTCGTCTGCAGACCCCAACTCAGCACCAGCACACACGCTACGGTGATCACGGCGGGATGTCCGAAGCCGGAGAATGCGTCGGAGGCGGGGACGAGGCCCGCCAGAACACACACGAGCAGCGAAGCGACGGCCACCATGTCGTGGCGCCAACGGCCCCATAGGAACATGAGGATCGTCCCGGCCAAGACGACCAGGATCACTGCCTGGTCGGTGGTCACGCTACCCTGCGGGTCGGCTCGCTGCTCATGGCGCCAGGATATCGCAGGCGGTAACGGATGATACGGCTAGCTTCGGGCCTCGGGTGGCTCGTAGGCGCATGACTCCGGGCCGCAGTAGCGTCCCACGTATGCCGAAGCGGGTCGGTAGAGCTGGGGCTTGTCCGCCGCCTCGGCGAACCGCTCCTCGATCACGTGCGCCGACCACCCGGCCACCCGTGAGATCGCGAACACCGGCGTGAAGAGGTCGGTGGGTAGACCCATGACGTGGTAGAGCGAAGCCGAGTACATGTCGACGTTCGGATAGATCTCGGCTTGCTTGGCTTCGCGGAACACCTGCCGCGTGACCTCCTCGATGCGCTGAGTGGTGCGATACCAGACCGGGTCTCCGCGCACCTCGCCGGCCCGCTTCGACATCTCGCGCAGGATCACGGCACGTGGGTCGTCGGTGCGGTAGACGGCGTGCCCCATGCCCATGATGCGACCGCCGCCCGCGAACGCTTCGCGCACGAACTGCTCGGCGGCCTCGGGCGACCCCACCTCCCAGAGCATCTCCATGACTCGAGCGTTGGCGCCCCCGTGAAGATCGCCCGAGAGCGCACCAAGTGCGGCTGAGACCGCTGCGTACAAGGAAGTGTGGGTGCTCGCCACGGCTCGGGCGGTGAAGGTGGAGGCGTTCATGGAGTGGTCCGCATGAAGGATCAGTGCGATGTCGAGCTCGCGGGCCAAGTCCACGTCGGGCTCGGCGTCGTGCACCATGCGCAGGAAATCGGCGGCGTGGCTCAGATGAGGTGACGGGTCCACGGGGTCAAGGCCGCGGTGGATACGGTGCCACGCCGCCACCAGGCTGGCCGTCTTAGCCACCAGGTCGACGGCCCGTTCGCGCTCGGCCTCGACACCCGTGCCCCCCGGGAACGGATCGAACGCCGCCTGCGCGGCGACCATCGATTGCAGCGCGGCCATGGTGGGCGTCTCGGGATGAAGCGCCCGGATCACTGTCACCATTCTAGGACTCAGCGCCCGGCGTTCGGCCAGAAACGCGCCGAATGCCTTGAGCTCCTGCTCGGTGGGCAAGACGCCGTAGATGAGGAGATAGACGACCTCCTCGTACGATGAATGCGCGGCCAGATCACGGATGTCGTAGCCGCGGTAGATGAGCCGGCCGCCTTGGCCGTCGACGTCGCTGACCATGGTGTCCGCGACGGTCACGCCACGGAGGCCGATGTTCTTGGTGTCGAGCGTCGGGGGGTCCGTCGGGGAGGCCGTCGGGGGTGCGGCGGCCCTCTCCTCATCTCTCATGGCGACCATGATCGGCCCTCCTCTCCGGTGATCTCACAGCTGCGCTCTCTTTCCGATGCCCTGAACCACTAAGCAATCGGGCTCGATACCTCTGCCGTGATCAATGCCTCTCGGATGGCATCCGCGTCGATCCCCCGCCCGATCACGTTGATGCGGCCCGGAACGGTGCTCGGCCAAGGGGTCTCGTGGACTCGCCTCCCGGCTAGGTCAAGACGATGAAAGCCGCCCTCGCTGTCGGTGCGGAACACCCCCTTCGCCCGGGCTACATTCCCGTAGGTGCCGTCGGCCAAGCCGGCGTAGAACCCGCGCAGCGAGTCGAGGTCGTACGCATCGGGCAACTCCGCCGAGAAAGACTCGAACCCATCGAGGCGCGCCGACTCACCAGCAGCCGAGGGAATGGGCGGCAAGATCCCCTCCACCTGCTCCCACGAGAACCTGCCGTGACTCGTGGGAAGCACCACGGCGTGCGGGTTGCGCTTCTCGAGGTCTGCCGTCACGCTGGCCAGCAACTCGGGCGTCGCCAGATCGGCCTTGTTCAGAAGGATCAGTTGCGCGAGGCCCACCTGCGAATCGACGAACGTGTCACTCATCTCGACGAACCAGTCGTGGTCGTCCGGATCGAGGATCAGGACGGTGCGCACGGTGTCGATCAAGTGCGCGATGCGCTCGTGTGACAGAGCCTGCAGGATATCGCGCATCGCAGCCACCCCAGATGGCTCCACGACGAGCCGTTCCGGTGCGAACGTATTGACGATGTCTTCCACCTGCTCCACGAAGTCGGCCTTCAGACTGCAGCAGATGCACCCGCTGGGCAACTCACGCACGGAACTCTCTCCGGTGTCGAGAAGCACCCCGTCCACTCCCACCTCGCCGAACTCGTTCACCAGGATGACCGTGCGCCCGGGATCGAACGACTTCTCCGTGAATTGGTGAAGGATCGCGGTGGTCTTCCCCGAGCCGAGGAATCCACCGATGATATCTACGAGCATCTGACCTCCAGGACCTTTGTGCGGCCGTCGTGCAGCGACTCGCGAAGCCGCGTCGAATACTTGGACTGTTCATGTTCTACCCACGAATCGCCGGTAGGATGCCGGCGCGGGGGGCCTAGGCCGCGCCGCCGCCATTGCGCCGGTCGCGCAACATCTTGCGCTCCATCGTGCGCACGAGGGACCCGATCGTCCAATTCAGCGGGGTATCCACACCATACTTCTCCCCCACCTCGACCACGGCGAGATTGAGGGTGTCGATCTCCGTGCGGCGTCCCGCCTCCACGTCCTGTAGCATCGAGACCTTGTTGTCGCCCACCCAATCGAGCGTCCCGATAACGAACTCGCCTGGGTCGTCGAGTTCCGCGAACGTGAAGCCCTGCGCACGCGCCACAGCACCGGTCTCACATGCGAGAGCACGCACCAGACCGGACGCCTCCTCCATCTCCTGTATCTCACGACCGGTGAGTCCCATGAGCGCCGCAACGGGGTTCACCGACGAGTTCGCGAGCAGCTTTCGCCAGATCGGCTCGTGCACGTCGCCCTCGACCACGTGCCCTTCAAGGCCGGCCGCGATGAAGACATCGGCTACAGGCGCAAGCCCGTCATCGCGAGTCCCATCGAAACGTCCGATGTGGACGCCGCCCATACCGGCGGCATTGAATCGGATCTCGGTCGGACCGATCGGCATAGCGCTGTGCGCCGTGATCCCACCCACTACTCGCTCCGGGCCCACGACCGACGCGATCCGATCGAGGTTGCCAAGCCCGTTCTGCAGAGAGAGCACGTACGTGGCGGGGCCTACGAGCGGCACGGCGAGCGTCGCTGCGGAGAGCGTGTGGTAGCCCTTCACCGCCACCTGCACCAGATCCACGTGCCCCACCTCGGCAGGGTCGGCGGTGGCCCGGATCAGCCGGTGCCGCGAAGAACCGTCGGGCATCAGCAGTGTGAGTCCTTCAGAGTTGATTGCGTCGACCTTGGCTCTATCGACGTCCACCAATGTCACGTCGAAGCCGGCCTCGGCGAGAAGAAAGCCGAAAGCGCCGCCCAGGGCGCCGGCACCCATGATCGCGATCCTCATATGTGTCCCCCTTGGCTCCTCCCAGTCGGCTGGTCGGAAGCCTGTGCGCAAGGAGTCGTCTCCCAGCGCCCAGACGATAGCGGAAGGTACGCCCCCCTTCAAGCGGTGGTGGTTGAGGGGCGTTCGCTTGCCACACCGCCATTGCACGCTGTATTGCATTGCTAAAGTATTGCAGGATTCGTTGTGCGACGGTACTGACAAGTCTTGCCTCGCAGCGTCCGCTCAAGTAGGGTGGTGGCGCTTGGTCACAGCGTCGCCGATACGGCGTCCTGGCACGTGGGACCACGGGCGCCACGTGGGGTCATGACTGCCACCTGCTTCTACAGTTGTGCCTTGGTACGGCCGGCATTCCTCGCGCGCAGGGGTTTCGTTGCTCGGCCGCTCGCCGCCCTCGCGCTGGCCGCTGACGGCAAGTGCGATCCCGACGGCTTCGAGACACATCCCAATACCTGCCCCTGGGTGGTGCAGCTCCTGGCCGCTGCCGAGTCCGCTCTAGCCGCACCTGGCTGCACCGATCTACTCGTGGCCCCGGCGGGTTGTGACGCCATGCGCCGCATGGGTGACATGCTCGCGGTACGTCTCGGCGACCGCATATACCGGCCTTGGGTGCCACGAACGACGGATGAGGCAGCGACACGACGACTCGCGAAGGAACTCGATGCGCTCGACGACTGGCTCGGGCGGCACGCGAGTGACCACACCGACCCCGCTGGTGTCACCGACCTGCCTGTCGGGATCGGCGTCGGCCCAGCTGGCCCCGAGCCCACTGCGACCCCGGACGCGTTCGTCGCTCCGCCCATCGAACCGAGACCCGGCGGCGTCTTCGTCATAGCGGGGCCGCTCAGCGGAGCCGATCTGCTCGTGGCGATCGAGAACGCCGGAGTCGCCGTGTCCGGGTTAGACTCGTGCACCGGCACACATCGCGCGGCCGCTCTTGCCGCAGTGGACGGCGGGTTTTCGTTCGACGCCGAAGCCAGGGCGATGCTGACCGCCGCTGTCTGCCCGCGGTCGACCGTGAGCCTCAGGCGAGAACACCTCGCCTCACGCATCGCAAGCGCGACCCCTTCGGCCCTGATCCACGCCCGTCTCCCCTTCTGTGATCCCGGAGCCTACGACGGGGTCACCGCAAGGAGTCTCGCCAATGAACTCGACCTACCGTTCCTCGACATCGAGGTGGGATTCCCCTCGGAAGTCACCGGGCCCGTGCGAGTGCGCCTGGAAGCGTTCCTCGAGACGCTCACGCTAGAGGATGAACTGCTCGGCGAGCTCTTCGCGTTCGACGACGCTCCTTCTGAAGACCCCATCGGCCGCCCGTCGGCACCGAAGGCCGACCGGCCCGACGCAGTGAGAGGCGGGCGATCTTGAAGAGCACGGCTCTCCAGAGCGGGCTCGCGAGCACCATGGCTAGAAGAGCGGTCTCGGTGCGTACGCAGGTGAGAGCCCTGAAGTCGGGCACCGCGCGGAAGTACCTTGAACACCATGCCCTAGCGGCTGCGCTCGCGCTCCACGAGGAGGGCGCTTTCGTCCCATGGGTCTCGTATCTCTTCCCCTCCGAGTTGTTGGCTTCGTACGGGCTCACCCCGCTGATCCCCGAGGTGGCGGCCACCACCCTGATGGGCATGGACTTCCGCGGGGAGGTCGAAGTGGCCATGAACCGGTCGGCCCTCCCTCGGGATCTCTGTAGCTACCACCGGGCCGCCCGGGCGGCGCTCGACGCCCGCCTGCTTCCCGCACCATCCCTCTGTCTGGGCACCACGCCGCTCTGCGCGGCCAAGGAGTGCCTGCTCGACGAGCTGGCCCGCGAACACGACGTGCCCTTCATCAGCATCCACGTGCCGCTGCCGCCGGACGAGGGTCCCGCACACCCCGATCAGGTGGCCGACGTAGCGGAACAGTTGGGCGCACTACACGAACAGCTCGGCGAGATGACGGGGCGGAGGCCGGCGCTGGCGGAAGCGATACGCAACTCGAGCCGGGCCGCGCGGGCATGGCGTTACATCGACACGGGCCGCATGTCGGGTGACCTGGTGCTCGACGGCAGGCACATGTTCGCATTCGCCTTCCTCGGCCAGATGCTCTGGGGCACGGTCCCAGGCGCACGAGGCTTTGAGAAGCTGCTCACGGAGCGCGGGTGCGCCGACCTCGTCGTGCCCACGTACGGCTCGGGGGGGCCCGCGGCCCCCGGCCTCGCCTGGTCTGGCTGCACACGGTGCCGCACCACGACGACTCCGCCTTCGACCTCATCCGCGCTCACGGGGGAGCCGTGGTGTTCGAGGAGATGGGGCGCACCCATCTGGACGAGATCGATCCCGCCGACCCCTTCCCCGACCTGGCCCGACGACTGATCGAACACCCCGTCTGGGGAAGCGCCACCCGACGCGCGCGCCTGGTGGTCGAGTTGGCGCGCAGCGCGCGGGCCGATGGGGTGATCCACTTCAATCACTGGGGCTGTCGCCAGGGACTCGGCACGCTCCCCGTGTTGCGAAGTGTCCTTACGCGTGAGGGCATCCCGTTCCTCACCATAGACGGCGACGCTCTCGACCAGCGTGGAGGGGGCTCCAGCAACACCGCGGGGAGACTGGAAAGCTTCCTGGAGATGCTGTAGACCCTGTTCCTGCCCAGACCGTGAAGGTGATCGGTGCTCCTGCGCCGCAGGGCGGTTCGCGGCCGATGGGCCGCTCGGCCCATTTCGGCTATGCTATGAGGTGGAGCGCCCTCGTGGGCGTCACATACGAACGGAAGGCGGGGAACGACCCCATGACAGAAGAATCAGCCCGCACCCTAGCGGTATTCATCGATTTCGAGAACCTGGCCATCGGCTTCAAACACCGGCGTGGCGAGTTCAGCATGGAACCCATCCTTGAGCGTTTGGTCGAGAAGGGCAAAGTGATCGTCAAGAAGGCCTACGCCGACTGGAGCGAGTACAAGCAATTCACCAGGCAGTTGCACGAGGCGGCGATCGAACTCATCGAGATCCCCCGGCGGAGCATGACCGGCAAGAACTCGGCCGACATCCGCTTGGTGGTCGATGCTATGGACCTGGCCTGGTCGAAAGAGCACATCGACACCTTCGTGATCGTGTCAGGTGACTCCGACTTCTCGCCGCTGGTGTCGAAGCTCAAAGAGAACGGCAAGCACATCATCGGAATCGGCATCAAGGAGTCCACCTCGGACCTCCTCGCCGGCAACTGCGACGAGTTCATCTACTACGAAGACCTTGAGAAGGCGCCGAAAGCGCTGCCGCTGCCCAAGGCGGCCGGGGACATCCCGACGGCCAAGCAGGAGGTCTTCGACCTGCTCTTCGAGTCGGTGGCGGCCCTCATCCGCGAGAACAAGGACCCCATCTTCGCCTCGATGGTGAAAGACACCATGCGCCGGAAGCGCCCCGCCTTCACCGAGTCCACCTATGGCTACCGCAGCTTCAGCGACATGCTCGAAGACGCGGAGAAGCGCGGGTTCCTCAAGATCCGGCGCGACCGCAAGGCCGGGGGCACCTACGTGGTAGAGGGCTTCACGAAGTAGGCGACGGGCTTCCGCCTCTGAACCACTGATGTCAGCTGGAGCTGAGCGGGTCCCGAAGCCCGCTCAGTGTACGATCTTCCTCAGGCTCCGGAGCAAGAGCAGCGCAACCAGCCCCGCTCCAAACACGACGGGAAGAAGTCCGACCGGGTCGTGGATGCGTCGAAATCGGGAACTCCCATCGACCAACTCGATGTAGCCGAGCGGCGACACAGTGACGCCGCCGCCCCCGCCGCTCCCGCTGCCGACGCCGTGGGTCGCACCGTCCCCGGTACTGCTGCCGTCGCCACCTCCGAAGCCCCAGCGCACCTTGGCGACAGGTATCACGGTCACCCCGTCACGCTCCACCGGAGCGCCATACACCGTTTCCGCACGCGCATTGGACCCCACGCGTTCCGCCATCCGGTCGAGCAAAGTCTTGTGGTCCGAGGGATCGAGGCTGGGATCGTCTGCTGGGTTTGAGCTCATGGTCTGCCTCCTTCGGGGAGCGCGGAGCGGCCGCGCGGGAGCCGTGCCCGGATTGTGCCCGGTGGTGAGGACGGGAAACCCGTGGCCCTACCGCGGCGCCCACATGATGATGCTCACCCCCGCGACGCAGACGGCGGCGCCCACCCAGTCCCAGAGGTCGGGCACTTTGCCGTCGACCCACCAGCCCCAGAAGGTGGACATGATCACGAACACCCCGCCGTACGCCGCGTAGATGCGGCCAAAACTCCCTTCCGGCTGGAATGTGGGGATCACCCCATAGGCGATCAGGATCAATGCGCCCAGGGCGCCGATCGGGAAGGCCCAACCTTCCCGGATCCACAGCCAAACCAGATAGCCGCCGCCGATCTCAGCGAGGCCGGCCAAGACGAACAGCGCGATCGACCAAAGAGCGGTCACCGTGCGCCCACGCGCACGACGGCGCCACCTTCCGTCCGCGGCCACCGTGCCATCAGGCCCTCCGAGCCTTGCCACTCACGTGGTCGATCTCGATCCTGAAGACCCTCGTCTTCTCGCCGATCGTCCGGATGTAGTCGATTCCTTCGTCGAAGAAATCGGCGGAGTACTTCCGGAGCAGGCCCTCCAAGGCGGCTTCCTTGCCCGCGGCGAAGACCTCCTCGGCCCGCCCGGCGACGATGACGCTCTCGTACTTCGTGCCGAACTTCTCCGGCATCACTTCAGTGGTCCCGACCACGCAGAAGGAGACCGACGGCGAATGACCGAGGTTCTCGGTCTTCCGGCCTTCGACGGCACAATGGAAGTAGAGGGAATCGTCCGTGACCCAGTAGTTCAGCGGCACCCCGTACGGAGTCCCGTCCTCGGACACGGTGGACAGCACGCCCCACTCCGCCCGCCGCAGGAGATCCCGAACCTCCGCGTCCGGGATGACGCGGTCCGTTCTGCGCACTTCTCTCACCCTGCCACCCGCCTCTCACTCATGGTGTTCTGTTGCCCCACTCCCCGCGAACTGCGGCCCGGTCTACCGGTACTCGGGATTGGGATGATCGGAACGGCACCCGGCCACCCACTTCGCCCGCTGGTTGCCGTGAGCCGGAATGCCGCCCGCGGTCCGCAACATATGCGCCATATGCATCAGGTTCCAGGTCATGAAGGTGGTGTTGCGGTTGGTGAAGTCGTTCTCCGGTCCGCCGGAACCGGTCTCGAGGTACGACGGGCCGGGGCCGGCCTCGCCAACCCACGCCGCGTCGGCCTGAGGAGGGATGACGTACCCGAGATGCTGCAGTGAGTACAGTATGTTCATGGCGCAGTGCTTGGCTCCATCCTCGTTGCCGGTGATCAGGCAGCCACCGACCTTCCCGTAGTACGCATATTGACCAGCGTCGTTGAGATCGCCCGACGAAGAGTACAAGCGTTCGATCACCTTGGTGCAGACCGAGGACTTCTCCCCCAGCCAGATGGGCGAGGTGATCACCAGGATGTGGGAGGCCATCACCTTCTCGAGCATCTCCGGCCACTCATCACGGTCCCAGCCGCGTTCGGTCATATCCGGATACACGCCGTAGGCTATGTCATGATCCACCGGCCGTAGCACTTCGACCGTTACGCCGTGCCTCTCCATGATGGGCCTCGAGATATCGATGAGACCCTGCGTGTGCGACAGTTCGGGAGAACGCTTCAGCGTGCAGTTCAAGAAGAGCGCCCGCAACCCCGAGAAATCCCAGCCGCCGTGGTCGTGTGCCTCGTGTGCTTCGGTGCCTCGATCCGTCACGCTTCCCCCTTCCCTTCCGACCCTCAGCTCTGGCATCGCGATTCACGCGAATGTCAAGGCGCTGTACCCACATCAGCGGTCCAAGGAACGGTCGGGACATCGCGTCGGGGCGTGGGCAGTGGGCAACCACAGCTACATCGCCGAGGTCAGAGACGAGGGAGCCACCTGGAATTCGCAGGAAACGGGCACGGAACCTCGCTGAACGGCGTGGCCTGCGCGGGCCCGACAACTGGTGGGTCGTGGGCGACGCGGGTGTCATCTTGAAGCGCGACTAGGGATGACCGCGCTCCGGAACCCGCGGCGCCGCCCCTCCCGGACACGCGGGGCCACCGCGGGAGACGTGGCGCCCGCTCGGAGACGTGGCGCCCGTTCGGAGACGTGGCGCCCGCTCGGAGACACGTGGCGGCGGCGCCGAAGGGGAAGGGCGCTAGACCGTCTCCCACTCCGCGAGCAGGCGCGCGATATCGTGCAGGCCGGCCGCCTCGGCGAGTTCGCGAGGCGTCTCGCAATCGTCGATGCGCGTTCGAAGCAACGGATTCGCGCCCGCTTCCAACAAGATCCGGACCGCGTCCAGGTTCTCCTCACCGGCGGCCATGTGCAGAGCCGTATAGTCATTGACGCCGCGCTGATCCGGATCCGCCCCGAAACTGAGCAAGAGCTTGATGATCTCGAGGACATCCGCCCGAGCCGGGGCTCCGGGCTGAGCGCGGCCGCATGACAGAGCCGCGATCAGCGGCGGCAACCCGATGTGATCCTGCGGGTCGGGGTCCGCGCCGATCTGCAGCAGGGCGCGGATGAACGGCAGAGGGCTGATGTAGATCGCGTACTCGAGACAGGGTCCTATCTCGAGCGGCATCGGCCCGTTGGGTACTACCTGCGGATCGTCGACCGCCGCCCGCAGCGCCGCAAGGTCTCCCGCTCGGAAGGCTGAGTCGATCGCGCGGAACCGCTCGTACTGAGCGCATCGCTCCGCCTCCGCTCGCCGCCATCCACTACCCTCCACGTCGAAAGGCCTCCGCCAGTTCGACGGGCAGACCGGCGGCGAGAACGCCGCGGGCCGTCTCCTCCACGTCGTACGCCACCCGCTGCACTTCCACCACCGGTGGCCGCCCCTCCGCCAGATGGATCACCGTGTAGGCGGCACGCACGTCGCCATCCTTGGGCCGGCCTGCGGAACCCACGTTCACGAACAGCACGCCGCCATACTCCCGGTGCCAGGGCTTGTGCGTGTGACCGAACAGCAGGACGTCCGCGTCGGTTTGGGCGGCCAGTCTTCGGAAGGTACGCTCGTCACGGTCTTCCTGAAGGTACTCGTTGATGCGGCGTGGACTCCCGTGGAACAGATGAAGACGAAGCCCCGCCGCCTCCACGCGCAGCTCCCGTGGAAGCCCGCGCAACCAGGCCTTGTGCTCCAGAGTGACGGTAGCGGCGGTGAACTCATACGAGGCGTCGCCGATGCGGCGAGCCGCCGCGTCGGCGTAGTAGCACCCGCAATCGCCGCGATCGAAGGCCACGCCGTCGTCGTAGTTACCGAGGATGGTCGCTACGCCGGCCTCACGGATCAGGTCGATCGCACCGTTTGGATCGGGGCCGTAGCCCACGAGATCTCCGAGGCAGAAGACCCGATCGATCCCGCGGGAGGTCAGATCGGACAGCACGGCCCGGAGGGCCGAGACATTGCCGTGCACGTCGGAGAAGAAGGCGAGTTCCGTCATGGGCGGCGACCGGTCACGGGCGCTCCGGCGGCGCTCATAGGCTCTCGGGCGGCGAGCCGGTCACGGGCGCTCCGGCGGCGAGCCGGTCTGACCACCCTGCAGTGCCTCCGCGGCGACCCCGCGGACCTGGGCGGTGCATCAGCCCCCGCCGGGGTTGAGCACCTCGCAGGCACACATGCCCGCCCTGACTTCCGCGGCGATCGCCGACGGTATCTCATTCCGGCCGCCGCGGGCGTCGGTGGCTATGTCGCCCACGGTGTAGCCGAAGCAGTAGCAGACGAGGCGGTCAGATCCTTGGGCGTGCGGACGGGCGCGCTGCTTGATGTCGGCGGCGCGATAGACTTTGGGCGCGGGCGCCGACACGTCCGGGGAAGCCGCCGCATCGCTCGCGACCAGGTCGGCAGCCCGGAAGTAGTACGCGTCGCAGTCGGCCTTCGGGCAGAACAGCCACCCCTCGCCGGAAACGGCCCGCGACTGCGGAAAGTCGAGCAGGTGCTTGACCGTCTTCAGGCCCACCGCACGGGCCGGGGCGCCACACCCAGGGCAACTCGGTGCCGGCGCGCTCGTTTCGTGCGACTCTGCGCTCACGCCCACTCCAATCGCGACTCGACTCGCCCGCTCATGCCGACCGCCCCGCCTCGACGACCGCTGGGCCGCCCCACCACCGGCGCCGCAACCAGAGAGCCACGCTCACCAGACCGATCAACACCGGCACCTCGACAAGTGGTCCGATCACGGCGGTGAAAGCCTGCGCGGACGCCAGCCCGAACACGGCGATGGCCACAGCTATGGCCAGCTCGAAGTTGTTCGAAGCGGCCGTGAACGAAAGAGTCGCGCTCTTCTCGTAGTCCGCCCCCATGCGCTTGCTCATCCAGAAGCTGACGAAGAACATGATCACGAAGTAGAGCAGGAGCGGTATGGCGATTCGCACCACGTCGAGCGGCAACTGCACGATGACCTCGCCCTTCAGAGAGAACATCACGAGGATGGTGAAGAGGAGCGCGATAAGGGTCAGCGGACTGATACGGGGGATGAACGACTCGTGATACCACGTCTTGTCCTTTGCGCGGATCAGGACGAACCTCGTGACGACGCCTGCCAAGAACGGTATCCCAAGGTAGACGAATACGCTCTTGGCGATCTGACCGATGGTCACATCGACCACCGCGCCCGCCAGACCCAGCCACCCCGGCAGCACGGTGATGAAGACCCAGGCATACACAGAGAAGAAGAGCACCTGGAACACCGAGTTGAACGCCACCAGACCGGCGCAGTACTCGCAGTCGCCCTTGGCGAGGTCGTTCCACACGATCACCATGGCGATGCAACGCGCTAGACCGATGAGAATGAGCCCCTGCATGTACTCCGGCTTGTCGGAGAGGAAGACGACAGCCAGCACGAACATCAAGACAGGCCCCACCACCCAGTTCTGCACAAGCGACAGCCCCAAGATCCGCTTGTTCCGGAACACCTCGCCGAGCTCCTCGTAGCGCACCTTCGCCAGAGGTGGATACATCATGACGATCAGCCCCACCGCGATGGGCACCGACGTCGTGCCCCAACTAGCCCGTGTGATCACGTCGGAGATGGACGGCCACACCCAGCCGACAGCCACCCCTATGGCCATTGCCAGGAAGATCCACAGCGTGAGATACCTGTCGAGGAACTTCAGACGATGCACCATGCTCCCTTCGTCGTCACGACACCACCAACCGACCGATGTCCAGGACGTTGAACAGGTAGCCAACGATCAAGATGCCGGAAGCAACCACACCGGCGAAGAGAGCCAGCAGACGAGGCCGCAAGACCTTGCGTAGGATCACGAACTCCGGGAACGAGAGGGCGATCACGGCCATCATGAAGGCCAGAGCCGTCCCGAGAGCCGCCCCCTTCCCGAGGAGCGCCTCCACGACCGGGATCATGCCTGCGGCGTTGGCGTACATGGGCACGCCCAGAATCACCGCCAGCGGCACCGACCACCACGCTCCCCGACCCATGAACGAGGCCAGGAATCCTTCAGGCACGTAACCGTGGATCAAAGCGCCCACCGCGATCCCGCCCAGAAGGTAGGGCCATACCTTGCCGACGATATCCTTGACCGCCGTCCGACCTTCGCCTATGCGTTCCCGCCACGTCGGCGCCTGCACCTGGGCCTCGCCCACCTTCACCTCGTACACCCACGGCTCGACGTGACGTTCCAGTCTCAGTCGACCCAACACCCAGCCGGCACCGATCGCGATGGCGAGACCGGTCGCCAAGTAGAGCAGCGCGACACGCCATCCGAACAACCCCCACAGCAACACCAGCGCCACCTCGTTCACCAGCGGTGCCGAGATCAGGAACGAGAAGGTCACCCCAAGGGGCACGCCGGCCGTGACGAACCCTATGAACAACGGCACCGCCGAGCAGGAGCAAAAGGGCGTGACGATGCCCAGACTACCCGCGAGCACATTCCCCACAGCTTCCCGCCGACCGGCGAGCAAGGCCCGGGTGCGTTCGGGAGTGAAGAACGTGCGCACGATACCCACGGCGAACACCACGACCAGCAGCAGCATCAGCACCTTGGGCGCGTCATAGAGGAAGAATTGCACGGCGGACCCCAAAGCGCTCTCCGGATCGAGACCGAGGAGCGTGAACGAGAGCCAGCGCGACGCCGGATCGAGCAGACGATATACGAACACCCATCCGGCGAGGCCGGCGATCAGAGTCCCGACGTACCAAGCGACGGTCGCGCCCGACTCCCTGATCGGCCCGCCGACGGCGCCGCGGGGTGCAGCCGCCCGCCCGGGGGGCCTCTCTCTCGGTGTCGCAGCAGCTAGATCCGACATCAGCCGGCGGCCTGACCAACCCATGCGGCGATCTGAGCGGCGTTCGGCACCTTGCCCGTGGATTTGACTTCGCCGTCGATGACCAGGGCAGGGGTCATCATCACCCCGTGAGCGAGGATCTCGTCGATGTCCACCACCTTGACCACTTGGCCCGGGTCCATGCCCGCCTGTTCGAGGGCCGAACGGGTCGTCTCGTAGAGCTGTTCGCACTTAGCGCATCCCGTACCCAGCACCTTGATCTCCACGTTTACCGCCTCTCTCGAGTGCTTGTTAGGGGTCTTCGGACTATCGATCACGGGGCGCACGTCTCCGCCGCCTGCTTTTCTCTGGATTCGTCGCCCGGAGCCAGGCGCTGGACGGCTTGCTCCATCCGACCCTCGCCCAGGATCAGCGGCAGGGCTCTGAGCAACTCTGCCTGCTCGGTCGGGAGGTCGGAGGCGATGCGATAGTGCACCCACACGCCGTCGCGGCGATCGGACACCAGGCCGGCGTTCAGGAGATAGCGCAGGTGACGCGAGGCTTTCGACTGCGTGATGTCGAGCGCTTCCTCGAACCGGCAGACGCAGAGCTCTTCACGTTGCACCAGGAGCGCCAACATCTCCAGTCGCGTCTCGTCGGCGAGAGCCTTGAACAGGCCGGCCACATCTCGCATTCGCGGTCCCTTCTACTCGTACAACCGTTTACACGGTTATATGGTATCAGAAGGGGCGCCCGCAAAGCAAAACCGGGCACGGTGAGTCACGCGCGCGGCGGCGAGAGACGGTCTTGGAAAGCCGGCTGAGGCCCGCCGCGTCAGGCGGTGAGGTCGGCCTTTCGCGTCAGGCGGTGAGGTCGGCCTTTCGTGCCAGGAAGTCCTCGCGGTCGATGTCGCCGCGTGCGTACCGTTCCTCGAGGATACGCAGGGCATCGGCACTCGGTCGCGCAGGTGCGGCCGCCGGCAGCGGATACCCTGGCGCCGGCGGGCTTGCAGTCGAAGCCGCCTGTCGATCCCGCGCATCACTGCGCTCGTCGCGCCGGATCAGAGCTTTGACCAGCAGAACGACACCCACGATGATCGCGATCCAGAACGCGGCCATCAAGAAGAGGCCGATCATCCCCGCCCCGAGTTCGAAGACACCGTAGTTCATGTGTATCGAGTCCTTCCTAGGTCGCCGGGAGCCGGGAGGCCCCACGGGACTCCGGCACCGTGTTGTTCTCGCCGATCATGCTGCCCTGTCGATTGTGCCTGATACTCATGAAGTTCGTGTGAGGATGCGGCGCCGACCCCGGGCCGCGTGTCGCACTCCGACGGCCTACCCTGGGCAGTGCCCACCCGCGAACGCCATCGGCAGACCGGGGCCGATCGGCAGCGCGGGGCTGGGCCCTCACCCCAGCGCGCCGGCCAGGTCGTGCAGGAGGTCCTCCGGGTCCTCTATACCCACCGAGAGGCGCATGGTGCCCGGCGAGATGCCGGCGGCCCTACGGGCCTCCTCGCTCATACCGGCGTGACTCATGGTCCACGGCTGCTCCACGAGCGACTCCACTCCCCCCAGCGACTCGGCAAGAATGAAAACGCGGAGCCGCGAGAAGAACTCGTCGGGGTTAATCGCGTCGACATCGAGGTCGAAGCTCACCATGCCTCCGAACCCCGTCTGCTGTCGCTTGGCCAACTCGTGGTCGGGATGGTCCGCGAGGCCTGGATAGTACGTGCGCAGCGACTTGGGGTGCCCCTTGAGGAAGCGGGCGACCGCGGCGGCGTTGCGCTCGTGCGCCCGCATGCGCGGCCCGAGCGTCTTGACACCGCGAAGCACCAACCACGCATCGAAGGGCGAGTTGGCCAGGCCCATCGAGTTCACCAGGTGACTGATCTCCTGCCCGATGTCGTCGCGGCTCGTGATCAGCACCCCGCCGACCACGTCGCTGTGGCCGTTCAGGTACTTGGTGGTGGAGTGAAGCACGAGATCCACCCCCAGGTCGAGCGGCCGCTGGAAGTAGGGGCTGAGGAACGTGTTGTCGGCGACCGTGATCAGACCGTGCTCGCGCGCGATGGCGACCATGGCCGCGATGTCCACGACATTCAGCAGCGGGTTGGAGGGTGTCTCGATCCAGAGCATGCGCGTCTCGGAACGGATGGCCGCGCGGACCTCCGTCTCGTCGCGCATGTCCACGAACGAGAAGGTCAGCCCGAATCGGGGCATCACCGACTCGAACAGGCGATAGCTGCCGCCATAGATGTCGTTGCCCGCTATCACGTGGTCGCCCGCCGACAGCAGGAAGAGCGCGGTGGAGACGGCGGCCATGCCGGTGCAGGTGGCGCGCGCGAACGTGCCGCCCTCGAGCGCGGCCAGATTCTGTTCGAGCGCCGTGCGCGTGGGATTCCCACTTCGCGTGTAGTCGTAGCCCCGGGTCTCGCCCACGCGATCGAACGCGAAGGTAGACGACGGGTAGATGGGCGTTGTCACCGAGTTGAAGGCAGTGTCTTGCGCTACCCCCACGTGCACGGCTGCAGTGTCCTTGCGCATGATCGCGGACCTCCGATACGTCGTTCCCCCCATCCCGACGCCACCCGAAGGCGCCCGGTCCGGGCATTATAGAGAACACCAGAAGGAATGGCAGCGAGCCGACCCCGTTGAATCGTGCGGGAAGGCAGCCTTGACCCGGACCTTCGCAGCGCGCACGATAGGTTGATCGACTCCCGTCCAAGGAAAGGGACCATCTCATGTTGACTCGATACCTGCTGGGTGCGGCCATGTTCGCCGTGGGAGTGACCGGCGCGATGCAGCCCCCCATAAATGCGGCTCTGGCCAGGCGGACAGGGTCGTTCGAAGCCGCCACCATCAGTTTCGCCGTGGGCACCGTGGCACTTCTCGCAGTGGCGTTGCTCGCGGGCGGGGGTGGCTTCACGGCCGTGCGCAGTGCCCCCTGGTGGCAACTCACCGGCGGGTTTGTCGGTGCGCTGTTCGTTTGGTCCACCATTGTCCTCCTGCCAAGGGTGGGTGCCACAGCCCTGCTCGCCGGCATCATCGCCGGACAACTCACGGGCGGGGTGCTGATCGATCGTTTCGGGTGGTTCGGCGTGGCTCAGATGGGAGTATCGTGGTACCGCGCGCTGGGGATCTTCCTGCTGGTGGTGGGCGGGATGCTCGTGCTCAGGCGGTAGAGGTCACCGGGCCGGCGACGGGGGATTCTCGCCCGGCAGCATTGACATGGATGCGCATTCAGGAACGTGAACCGATCGGGGGGGCAGAGTGAACCGGCGAGCACTGACATGTGGAATAGCCTTCGTCCTCGCGTTCAGCGTAATGGCGGTAGTGGCATCATGTGGCTCGGATGACACCCTCCCCGACGCTGCCCGAATAATGCAAGACCTGATCGGGGAGTCGATAGTCGACCCACATCTGGGCGAATGGGTCTTCGAACACCCGGACGAGTTCCTTGATTTCTATATCGACGACCAGAGCCTGACCGACGACCGCGCCGAGTTCGTAGTCGTCATGGAACTCAAAGACATAGGCGACGGCAGACTCTACAGAGGCCGTTCGACCGTGGTCTACATAAGGGATGGCATCGGCACGTGGCGCTTTGCCAGCGTCTCAGGAGAATATCGCAGCGCCGGGCCGTCCACTTAGGGGCGATACCTGTCCGACCTCGGCACGGGCCCGCCGGAGGCGACGCGAAGTCGGCTCAAGCGACTCCGACTCTGAAGATGCGTCGCGCCTCGGCGATCGTCGCGACCGGCCGGTCGAACTCTGCGGCGAGTCGCGCGACCCGCTCCACCAGTTGGGCGTTGCTCTCGGCCAGCTGCCCCCGTCGGTAGTAGATATTGTCCTCGAGGCCCGTGCGCACGTGGCCGCCGGCCAACAGCCCGAATGCCGCCATGGCCGTCTGCCCCCGCCCGATGCCCGACACCGTCCACGTGGCGCCCGTCGGCAGCGACTCCACGAGGTGGACCGCATGCGGGATCGTCGCCGGGATCGCTCCGGGCACGCCCATCACCAGGTTGAAGTGCAGAGGCTCCTCCAGGATGTCGGCCGACGCCAAGCGCTGGGCGGCCGCGATCATGCCCGCTTCGAACACCTCCACCTCCGGCCGGATGCCGCGGTCGCGCATCGCCCGGGCGAACATCTCGACATCATGCCCAGGGTTCAGGAAGACCTCATCGCCAAAATTGCAGCTTCCGGTGGTGAGCGAAGCCATGTCTGGGCGGGCAGCGCCGTCAAGGTGGGTGACCGGCTGCAGGCGTTCCTCGGGAGTCATGCCCATGGCGCCGCCCGTGGACACCTGTACGATCACCTCGCAGCTCTCACGTATGGCGAGGATGGCCTCTCGGAACCGGCCCGCGTCTTGCGTGGGCGCCCCGGCTACGTCGCGAACGTGCAAATGGATCACGGTGGCTCCGGCGGCGGCCGCTTCCGCGGCTGCGCGCGCGATCTGTTCCGTCGTCACGGGCAGATGCGGCAACTGCTCGAGCGTGACTTCGGCTCCCACTATCGCCGCGGTAATGACTACCGGTTCCATCATCCGTCTCCAAAGCAGTAGAAGTACCCATTGCGCGAACCCACGTAGATGCGCCCGCGCCAGACAGCCGGTGTGGACTCCACAGCCCCGCCTCCGGGCACGCTCACCTTCCAGATCTCAGGCGGATCGAGCGTAGGATCCGCGATGTCGTAGGCGTGGATCCACCCGTCGGTGTCGCCCACGATCAACGTGTCGTCCACCACCGCCGCCGAACCCCAGGCGTGGTACGTGAACGGCTTCTCCCAGACGATCTCGCCATCTCTGCGAGCCACGCCCAGCAGACGCCCAGTGTGCGTGGACACGTACAGCATCTCCCCATGCAGGGCCGGCGTGGCCCAGATGCCGCCCTTGTCGCCCCGCGCCGGATCGGCCACAGACCATACCAGAGGATCGCCCTCACGATACGGGTCGAGTTTGAAGAGTTGGCCCACCTCTTTCGCACGCGGGAGCATCCGCTCGAGCTCCGCGGCGACATAGAGCATGCCCTCCTCGTCGATCACGATCGAGGCGTCGATATCGTCCCCGCCCCAGAACTTGAAGGCTACGGGGAACTCCGCGCCGGGGGCAGGCTGGGGCAGGGAGGATGGGGACGCTGCGGTAGCGCCCGAACCGGCTGGGTCGCCCGCCCTTTCGACGCCCGGGGCACCGGGAACGACTACTCCACGCTCCCAGGTGCCGGGAGCCTGCCCGGCCGGACCATAGCCCGCGTCTGAGAGCCCCAAGGCACTGATGTCTAGGCCGAGCACCCTGCCGCCGCCGTTGGCGAAATACACCCTGTCGCCGCGCTCGGGGTCGAGGTGCACGGCCGGCGAGTTCTCGATGCTCACCGTGCGGTCCCCGATGGCCGAGAAGAGCTCCTGGTCGTAGGCGGGATAGGCCAGCACCACCTCGGGCGCCGCAGTCACCTTCCCTGATGCATCGTACCCACGGTTCAGGCGAACGATGAAGAAGTAGCTGTTCTCACCGCCCTCGAACAAGTAGTCGCCCACGATCACCGCGCTCGAGTCCCAGTCGTTGTTCCACACCGGGTGCGGCACCGACGCGGCGTCCAGCTTCCACAGCACCTCGGGCTCGGCGCGGTCGAGAGCGACCACGCGGTAGTAGTTGTCGCGAGAGCCGAAGTACAGCAGCGGATATCCGTCGGGATCGAGCACCACCGACCCCTTGATGAGGTCACCGGTGGGAAGATCGGGGAGGAACCGTGAGCCGTCCGCGGCATCAAGGAAGTGAACAGCGCGATCGTAGGCCCCGAACATCACTCGAGTGGAACCGTCCTGCTCCCACACCACAGGCTGACCCGTCCACCCGGTGCCCGCCCAGATGCGGGACTCGCCGCCCTCCGAAGAACTCGAGCTCATCGCGCCGCCTTCGGGAAAGCGCCACAGAACGCGCGGCGCTTGTGGCACCGGTCCTTCCCCGTAGTACGAGCGGTGCGAGTTCCCCCGGAACATGGTCAGCCCGGCGAACGAGGTGTTGATCGGAGAGAACTGGGCCGGATCGCCCGGTGGCGGCTCTTCCACGGGTTCGGGCTGCGCCGTGGAGGGTGGTCCGCTGCCTCCCTCGCCCGGAACCGCCGCGGCCAGACTCGTGGTGGTGCTGAGAGAGGTGCCGGCGGCCTTGGAGTCATCTCCGCGCGCCCCGCGGAACGCGAAGAAGGTGACGGCGGCCGCCAGGGCCGCCACGGTCAGCAGGATAGCTGCACCGATGGTTGCGAGCCGAACCACCCTGCGCCGGTCCGGCGGAACGCCGCGACCTCCGCGGTAGACGGTGTACGGCTCGTCGGGGTCGGGCCGACCTCGATGTCCCGGCGACTTCCCGCTGCCGACTGAGTCAGGCGTCACTTTCGGCGTGACCCTGTCCGGCGCGCACCAGCAAGCCCCGTCCACGCGTGGAGACAAGGTCGAGGTATGCCACCAAGTCTTTTGCGAAGTTCCACTGAGTGAGGTTGATAGGGGTATCGCCGATCCGGCTCGCCAGCGCTTCACGAAGCGCGCTCCAATTGGTCCAGCCGATACTCCGAGCCAAGACCTCCGGAGCAATACCTTCCGGGGGATCTGTCATCTTGGCGACGAGGAGCTCCGGATCGTTCCAGTAGCGCGACACGATGTCGGGCGGTTCCGTGTCGCTGGTGAGCACCAGCACCCTGCAGGAATCACCGAGCGCCGCGTAGCCCGCGTCGAACGTGCGGATCACCTGGTCGCGCTCCACGTCGTGAGCGGTCTGACGGCTGAGTTCGTGCCAGTAGCGGGCTATCACGAGGAAGGTGACAGAACCGGCCTGGATCACGCACGAGACCTCGGTCTCGTTCTCGGGGATCTCCCGACCCACCGGCGGCGCGAACCGTCTCCAGAAGTCGAGCGTGTAGCCGCCCTCGATGGCCGCTTCGTGGCCGTCGCCGCGGAACGCCTTGCCGAGAAGCTCTACGAGCCACGTGGTGGTCTCGAAGTTACGAAGCGGGCCGAACACGTTGGACACGAACTCGTCCTCGCGGCTCTCGCGGAGCATCCCTCCGTAGTAGCGGTCTCTCTCGAACAACTCCACATACATGGCCATGGACCGATCCCCCTCGGGAAGCTAGGACGGAAACGCCTGCGACTCGCAACCGCGACTCGCACCCGTGCTCCGCTCGTGGATGCTCACTCGTTCGTTGAAGGCTGCCGCGATGCTACCTACCCGCAGGCGGACTGTCAAAGAACCTGGTGCGAGAGTGCGAGCGAGAGAAGAGGAACCGCATAGGGGAACCGCAGAGAGGAACCGCAACGAGGAACCACAAAAAGAAGTATAGCCGGTCCCAGGGGGTAGGACCGGCTACACTGCGGGGAAAACTGCCGAGCCCTGGCGCGGGCGGGAGGGGGGATCCCGGGGGCCGCGGTGATTCAGTGCTCAGCTGTTACGTAGTGTACTCGCGGCCCCACGATTCGTCCAATATATTGTTCCTATGCTTGCTATAATCCATTTCGATTGATGGATCATCCGCGGGGCACTCTTTTCACGGATGATCTGGATACACGTTCGCCTGGGAGCCGAGCATGGAACTCACGCAACTCAGATACTTCACGGCGGTCGCCGACACCAAGAACTTCACGGAAGCAGCCGCGCGGCTACACGTCTCGCAGCCGGCGCTCAGCTACCAGATCAAGCGGCTCGAGAACGAACTTGGCGCCCGCCTCTTTGACCGCACCAGCCGCAAGGTCTCACTCACCGTCGATGGCCATACCTTCCTTCCCCTGGCTCAGACGGTGCTGCTCAAGGTCGAGGAAGCATCCAGCGTCATGGAGGACCGGCTGGGAGTGATGACCGGCACCGTGCGCCTCGGGTGCATCCCGAGCGCCGCCGCCTATATCGTGCCTTCGGTCCTCGCGTCCTTCAGCCGGAACTTCCCGGGAGTAGCGGTCTCGCTCCTCGAAAGCGGCGCAGCCGCGCTGGAGCGGGCCGTGCACGACGGTTCGGCCGATCTGGCCATTGTCGCCGATCCCATCTCACCCGAACACCTCGACGTCACCCCGTTGCTCACCGAGAGTCTGCTCTTGGTCGTTCCCGCCCACCACGTTCTCGCCGCGCGAGAGTCGGTGTCTCTTGCCGAACTGGCCGACGAGCCCTTCGTCATGCTGGGAGGGGCGTTCACACTCGGACCCCATGTGACGGAAGCATGTCGCCGTGCGGGCTTCGAGCCGAAGGTAGCGTACGAGACCGGCAGCCTCGACTCGGTGAAGAGTTTCGTACGGCATGAACTCGGTATCTCGGTGCTGCCGAAGATGGCCTTCCGCCCCTCCGACGACGAAACCCTCGTGCTCGTGCCGTTCTCTGAGCCGCTCACGCGAGATCTCAACCTCATCCGGAATCGGGACCGCTACGCGTCCGTCGCCACTCGCTCCCTGATGGTGCACATACGCACCTCTGCCCTCTCGAACCAGAGCCCCGCCACCCGGGCGCTCATGAGATAGTAGAATCCACTCCTACCCCGCTCAAGGCACTAGGGAAGGGATCGACCGGCGCGGAACATCGCGACCTTGGGCGCGACGCCGGAGTTGGGAGAAGGCATGTATCTGAAACACCTGTACGTCGAGGGGTTCAAGAGCTTCCCGGAGTATTCAGCACTTGAGATGGTTCCGGGCGTATGCGTGATCGTGGGCCCCAACGGCAGCGGCAAGAGCAACCTCACCGACGCGGTCGCCTGGGTACTCGGGGAGGACGATCTCTCTTCTCTCCGCCTCCGCGGCACGACCGACGTCGTCTTTGCGGGCACCGACGAGTTGCTCCCTATGAGCGCCGGAGTGGTGAGCGCGGTCCTCGACCCCAGACCCGCGCGGGCGCACGCGCCCGACGGACTATCCATGGAAGCGTGCAAGCACGGTCACGCGGCCAAGCACTCGCGCGAACTGCCCGAGGGCATGCTCACCATCACCCGTACCATGCGCGCGGACGGCGAGGGTGGTTTCTTTCTGAACGGCGTCGAGGCCACCAAGGCTCAGGTCCGCGCCGCTCTCGCCGCCGCCGGCACAGCCTCTCCCCCGGTCGCCGTGATCCGACAAGGTGAGCTCGAACGCTTCCTTCTGATCGACCCGAGCACCCGCCGCAGGCTGATCGAAGAGGCCGCCGGCGTGCCCGACCTGGGAGCGAGACGGAAGAGAGTCGTCCAAGAGACTGCCGCCCTGCGGTTGCGACTCGAACACCTGCTGGGCGAGCGCGAGGAGGCCGCTGAGCGCGTCGCTCAGCTGAGCCAGGCAGTTCTCACCCTTGAGCACGCCCGCTCGCTCGAAGAGCGCATCGGGCACCTTCGCGCCACCGCCGTGTTGTTGGCACTCCAAACCGAGCGCGCCACCGACCCGCTCGCGCCGGACGCGGCATCGCTGCTCGAAGCACTCGGCCTTCCCGAACCCGCGGCTGCGTCCGCCCACCACGACTGGGCAGAGGTGCGCACCGAACTCGATCAACTCGTCAGCTCACTGCACGCGGTGCGCTCCACCAACACCGGAGCCCCCGAGGAGCTGGAAGTGGCGAGAGCGCGCGTCAGCACGCTCGACGAGGAAGCGCGCGCCGCAGAGGAAGCACTCGAGTCACTCGCGACTGAGGCGACCGCTCTGAAGGGGCAGATGGCATCTACGTTCGCCGAGGTCCACGCGCGCATCGAAGGCCGTTTCCGCTACTACTACGAGTTGCTGGCTCCGGGGGGTGAGGCTTCCCTCCCGTTCGAGCGGCACGACGTAAGCGCCGAAGCCTCCGGCCTCGAGAGTGCCGAAGATGGCGCCGGGGCATGGGCCGACGACAGCGGCGGCGGCGTCGAAGTGATGGTGCGCCCGCCGGGCAAGGTGCTGGACCGCGTCGACTCCCTCTCCGGCGGCGAGCGTTCCCTGGCCGCCCTCTCGCTGGCATTGGCCATCTTCCAAGAACGCTCCGCGCCCCTTTTCGTGCTCGACGAAGTGGAGCCGGCGCTCGACGACACCAACATCCGACGTCTCCAGGCCGTGCTCGACTCTGTGGCCGAGACCCGCCAGCTCCTGGTGGTGTCCCACCAGCAACGTGCCAAGGAAGCAGGAGACGCGGTGTTCGGCGTCGAGCGGAACCTCGATGGAGCGAGTCAGGTGAAGTTCCGCTTCGAGCCCGCCACACGCCGCCTCGATGTCTTCAGGCGCACCTGGGCCGCCGACGACCTGCGGCGCTCTCCGAGTGACCACTCCCTTTCCGAAGCGCCGGGGCGTGTTGCCGACGCGCCGGCAGGAGCCGGCGCCGTACCGCCCGGCGGTTCCTCCATGCAGAGTGGGATCCTTCAGCTCAGAGGTCCGCGGAGCCGAGTCACCGGACTCCGACGGCGCCCCGACGGCCCGTGGGAGGGCGTGTGGGAGTCGATGGGCAACCCGGATAGCACTCGACCGCCGGAGGATCGTGAGGAAGACGACGAAGACTCGGCCGTTTCGGGGAAGACCTGCTGCTGAACGAAGAGCCTGGCCCGGAAGGGGCGGCGCCGGCACCCTGCGGCGCGATGACGATGAAGAAGGGGCCCGCAATCGGGGCCCCTTCTCTTCTGATGTCAGCTGCGGTCCGAGGCGCGACTCAGGTCGACGCCGGACCGATCTCCCGTTCTACTACAGTTCGACCGCCCGAGCTTCAGAGAAGCCTTCCAGCGCGCGGATCTCGTCGAGCACGGCCTGCGGGATCCGATCGTCCAAGGCGACGCCCATGATGGCGGCGCCTTCAGTCTTCTTGCGGCCGACGTTCATGAACGCGATGTTGATGCCACGCGATCCGAGAACGGTGCCCACGCGTCCGATCATGCCCGGCACGTCTTCGTAGCGGAAGAACGCCATGTGCTTCGACGGCTCGATGTCGATGTCGTGGCCGTACACCTGCACCAGTCGCGGCCTGTGCTTCGGCCCGAAAGTGGTGCCGCCCGCCGAGAACTCGCCCTTCGGACCTTTGGCCTTCAGGGTGATGAGGTTCGTGAAATCACGGGAGCGACGATCCTTCACCTCTAGGATCTTGAGACCGCGCTCTTCTGCGATAGACGGTGCGTTGACGTAGTTCACCACATCCTCAACGCGGCCCTCGAGCAGCGCTTTGGTCAGGGCGATCGTGAGCAAGCGGGTGTCCTGCTCGGCGATCTGACCCTCGTACTGCACCGTGAACTCCTCCACGGGGCCATCGGCAAGGGCCATGATCAGCTTGCCGACCGTCTCCGCAAGATGGAGGAACGGCCCAACGGCCTCCATGTCCTCGGCCGAGACCGAGGGGATGTTCACCGCGTTCGACACGAACTGGCCCAAGAGCCCAGCAGCCACCTGCTCGGCGATCATGGTGCCGGCCTTGTCCTGAGCCTCCTCCGTCGAAGCGCCCAGGTGTGGTGTAGCGACAACGTTGTCGAACGCAAGGAGCGGGAAGTCGGCAGGCGGCGGTTCCTGGGTGAAGACGTCGAGGCCGGCCGAGGCCACCTTGCCCGACTGCAGAGCCCGGACCAATGAGTCTTCATCGACGATGCCACCGCGCGCCGCGTTGACGATCCGCACGCCGTCCTTCATCTTGGCGAACGCCTCGTCGTTGACGATGCCCAGGGTCTCGGGCGTCTTCGGAAGGTGCACGGTGATGAAATCTGCCTTGGCGTACACGGCATCCAGATCGACGGCTTGCTCGAGCCCATTCTCACGGAAGCGGTCGCTCGCCACGTAGGGGTCGTAGGCGATCACGTCCATGCGCAGGCCTTTGGCGCGCTGTGCCACGATCATGCCGATACGGCCGAGGCCGATCAGCCCGAGCGTCTTGCCGGTGAGTTCCACTCCACCGAACTTCGAGCGCTCCCACTTCCCCGCCTTCAAGGAGGCGTGCGCCTGCGGGATCTGACGAGCCTGCGCCATCATGAGAGCCACAGCGTGCTCAGCCGCGGCCATGGCGTTCGACTCCGGCGCATTCGCCACGACGATGCCCTTCTTCGTGGCGGCCTTCACGTCGATGTTGTCCACGCCGGAACCCGCCCGGCCGATGATGCGCAATCTCGTGGAGCTCTCGAGGATGTCGGCCGTGACCTTGGTGGCCGACCGGACGATCAACGCGTCGTAGTCGTTGATGCGCTCCTTCAGCTCCGCGTCGGTCATGTCGGTGTTCACATCCACATCGAACTGCTCACGCAGCAGCTCGATGCCCGTGGCCGAGATCTTCTCCTTCACAAGTACGCGGGCTTTGCCACTCGCTGCAGCCATCTTTTGACTCCCTCCCATGACCCTCGCCGATCGGGCGATCGGAACGAGAACGGCCGGTTTTCAGGCACCCCTGGACGACAAGCATACGATGGGACTGTACGGCTGTACAGTCCCATCGTTGTACGCGGGTCAGGCGACGAGCGGTGGCGTTCCGGCAGCTGGCCTTCCCGCCTCGAAAGGGGCCGCTACTCCAACGCGCCGCCCCCGGAGATCCAGCTCATCATGCCGCGCAGCTTCTTGCCCACCACTTCGATCTCGCTGCCCGCGGACTGCCGCGTGAGGGCATTGAGCACCGGGCGGCCGGCCTGGTTCTCGAGTATCCACTCGCGCGCGAACTCGCCCGACTGGATCTCGCCCAGGATGCGCCGCATCTCGTCGCGCGTGTCCTCGTTGATGATGCGCGGCCCACGGGTCACGTCACCGTACTCGGCCGTATCCGAAACGGAATAGCGCATGCCGCTGATGCCGTGCTCGTACATGAGGTCCACGATCAGCTTGAGTTCGTGCAGGCACTCGAAGTATGCGATCTCGGGTTGATACCCCGCCTCCACGAGAGTCTCGAAGCCCGCGCGCACCAGTTCGGAACAGCCGCCACACAAGACGGCCTGCTCGCCGAAGAGATCGGTCTCGGTCTCCTCCTCGAAGGTGGTCTCGATCACGCCGGCCCGGGTGCAGCCGATGCCCCTGGCATACGCCAGTGCGAGATCCTTGGCCTTGCCTGTCGCATCCTGATGGATGGCCACCAGGCCTGGAACACCGCCGCCTTCGACGTACATGCGGCGCACGAGGTGGCCGGGGCCTTTGGGCGCCACCATGGCCACGTCCACGCCGGCAGGAGGCACTATCTGGCCGAAGTGGATGTTGAAGCCGTGGGCGAACATGAGCATGTCGCCTTCAGACAGATTGTCGCGCACGAAGCGCTCGTAGATGATCTTCTGATCCTGGTCGGGCACCAACATGATCACGATGCTGCCCTTGGCGGCCGCCTCGGCGGTAGGCAGAACCTCAAGACCGGCGTCCTGCGCTCGCTTCCATCCTGGCGAACCTTCCTTCTCGGCCACCACTACCGAGACTCCGCTATCGTTGAGATTCTGGGCGTGAGCGTGGCCTTGGCTGCCGAAACCGATCACGGCCACGGTCTTCCCTTGCAGAAGCTCGAGGCTGGCGTCCTTGTCGTAATACATATGGTCCTCCCTGCCGAATCGTGTGAGTGATACTGCTTTCGCCTGGTCTTTCTACCGGGCCCCGCGCGACGACGACGCGGCCCCCCGCCACACCTTTGCGTGCTACGTGAGTTCCGTCCCCCTACTCATGGCAACTCGGCCCGTTCTCACCAGTTCCACGATGCCGAAGGGGCGCAGGAGCTTCATGATCGCTACCACCTTCTCCCGCGTGCCCGTCACCTCGATCACCAGCATCGTCTTCGACACATCGATGATCTTCGCCCGGAATATCTCGACTATCTGCATGATCTCGGAACGGTTGTCCGCGCTGGCCTTGACCTTCACCAGGGCCAGCTCCCTATCGACACTCGTCGCGGGGTCGAGGTCGGTGATCTTGATCACGTTGATCAACTTGTGCAATTGTTTCGTGACCTGCTCGAGCGGCTGATCCTGCCCGTCGACCGTGATGGTCATGCGCGAGTACTTCGGATCTTCGGTCTCGCCCACCGCAAGACTGTCGATGTTGAATCCGCGCCGAGCGAACAGCCCGGAGATCCGGTTGAGCACGCCCGGTTTGTTCTCGACCAACACGGAGAGCGTGTGTTTCATCGGTCCCCCTCCCCCAACATCTGGTCGATCGCCCCGCCCGCGGGCACCATGGGCCACACGTTCGCTTCGCGCTTCACCCGCACGTCGATGACGGCGGGCTCGTCTGAGGCGAACGCCGTGCGCAGCACTTCCTCCACCTCGTCTGCACGCGTTGCCCGGAACCCTTGCGCTCCATATGCCTCAGCCACCTTGACGAAGTCCGGTTGGCACGCGATGCACGTGGAGCTGTAGCGCTTGTTCCAGAACAGGTCTTGCCACTGGCGCACCATGCCCAGGTACTGGTTGTTCAAGATGACCACCTTCACCGGGATGTGGTAGTTCATGGCCGTGCCCAGTTCTTGGATGTTCATCTGGAACGAGCCGTCGCCGGCGATGTCGATCACCGTGGCATCGGGACGGGCGATCTTCGCGCCGATGGACGCCGGGAATCCGAAGCCCATGGTGCCCAGGCCGCCCGAGGAGATGAAGTGCCGCGGCCGCGTGATCTGCGAGTACTGGGCCGCCCACATCTGGTTCTGCCCCACTTCGGTGCAGATGATCGCTTCACCCTTGGTGATCTCGGAGATGGTCTTGACCACGAACTCCGGCATGATCTCCCCGTCCTCTTCCGGGCGGACGGTCATGGGGTGCGACTTCTTCCAATCTGCCACCTGCCGCATCCACGGCAGATGCCGCTCGGGCGAGAGTTCGTGCTTCTTGAGCTGCGCCAGAAGGTCACCGAGCACCCGCTTCGCGTCGCCCACGATGGGTATGTCCACCGCCACGTTCTTGGAGATCTCAGCCGGGTCGACGTCGATATGCACGACCTTGGCACTCGGCGCGAACGCCGAGATCCGTCCCGTGACGCGGTCGTCGAAACGAACGCCCACACCCAGGATCAGGTCGCAATTGGTGACCGCGTAGTTAGCGTAGCGCGTACCGTGCATGCCGAGCATGCCCAACGACAACTCCTCGTTGTCCTCGGGGAACGAGCCGATGCCGGTGAGACTGGTGGTGACAGGGATATGTGCGTAGAAAGCCAGCTCGCGCAGCTGCTCGGCTCCGCCCGCAGAGATCACGCCTCCGCCCGCGAAGATCACGGGGCGCTCGGCCTCGGCGATAGCCTGTGCCGCTGCCTTGATCTGCTTGGGGTGACCTTTGACCGTGGGTCGGTACCCGGGCAGATCGATCGTCTGCGCGGCATCGGGGTCGTACTCCACGTCGGCGATAGTCAGATCGACGGGAACGTCCACGACGACCGGCCCGGGACGACCGGTCCTGGCGATGTAGAACGCCTCATGGAGCACGGAAGGCAGATCGGCGGCGTTCTTGACCAGGTAGCTGTGCTTCACGATCGGCAGGGTGATGCCGTGGATGTCGGCTTCCTGGAACGCGTCCGTGCCGATGAGGTTCGTGCGCACCTGGCCGGTGATGGCCACAAGAGGCACGCTGTCGAGATACGCGTTCGCGATGCCGGTGGTGAGGTTCGTGGCCCCCGGTCCCGACGTGGCGATACACACCCCCACCTTGCCGGACGCCCGGGCGTAGCCGTCGGCAGCGTGCACCGCGCCCTGCTCGTGTCGGGTGAGTATGTGGTCGATCTCGAAATCGTAGAGAGCGTCGTACAGCGGTATGACGCTGCCGCCTGGATAGCCGAACACCACGTCGACGCCTTCGCGTCGGAGTGATTCGAGTATGGCTCTGGCTCCGTTCATCGTGTGGTATGCCTCGTGTCTCGGTTTCTAGGTGACGACAGAGGGCCCGTTCGGACCGGGATCAAAGACGGGAGATCTGCACGACCTGACCCTCGAAGGGTCGACCCGCCTAGCGCTCGACCGCGTCGGGACCACCGTGCGTGAGCACGGCCCCGCGGTCGGCTCCGGAGACCTGGGTTACATATCGGGCCAGAACGCCCGTGAGCTTCCGCTCGGGGCGTATCCAGGCCGTTCTCCTCTGTTCCAGGTCGGAGTCTGAGACGTCCAGGGTCACCGTGCGCGCTGGGATGTCTATGCGGATCGTGTCACCGTCTTCCACAAGAGCGATGACGCCCCCATCGACGGCTTCAGGGGCCACGTGGCCGATGCTGGCGCCCCGACTCGCTCCGCTGAACCGCCCATCCGTGATCAAAGCCACGCTGTCGTCTAGACCGGCGCCGGCCAGCGCCGACGTGGGAGTGAGCATCTCAGGCATGCCAGGCCCACCCTTCGGCCCGACGTAGCGGATAACCACGACCGAACCCGGCTTGATCGAACCCGCTTCGATGGCCGCCACCACGCTGCGCTCATCGTCGAACACGCGCGCCGGCCCAACATGCTCGAGCATGCTCGGGAGCACGGCAGCCTCCTTCACCACGGCCCCGCGGGGAGCGAGATTGCCGTAGAGCACCGCCAGCCCTCCCGTGGCGCAGTGGGGGGAGGAGAGCGGCCGGATCACCGCATCGTCGCGGATGGTCGCGACAGAGTACTGATCGGCTAGAGAGTCCGCGGAGACCGTGGGCACCGAGCCGTCGATGAGCCCGCCCTCCGCGAGACGCTTGGCCACCGCCATGATGCCGCCGGCCCTGTGCAGATCTTCCATGTGATCGGGGCCCGAGGGCGACAGCTTGACGATGTGCGGCGTGACGCCCGTGACCTCGTTGAAGGCACTCATGGGCAAGTCGACACCCGCCTCGTCGGCGATCGCAAGCAGATGGAGAACCGTGTTCGTAGAGCAGCCGAGAGCCGCGTCGATGGCCAGCGCGTTGCGAAGCGATGCCGGGGTGAGGAAGCGGCGAGCGCCCCAGCCTTGTCGCACCACTTCGACGGCCCGAGCTCCCGATCGGCGGGCGAGCCCGAGGCGGGCCGAGAAGGGGGCCGGGATCGTAGCATCACCGGGCAAGGCCAGGCCGAGGATCTCGGTGAGGCAGCTCATCGAGTTGGCCGTGAACAGGCCGGCGCATGAACCACAGGTCGGGCACGCCGACTCCTCGAGCTCGGCCAGGTCGTCCGCGTCGATGGTGCCGTTGAAGAACTGGCCCACGGCTTCGAAGACGTCCTTCAGATCGACCTTCTTGCCGCGGAAGTCGCCGGCGAGCATCGGCCCACCCGAGACCACGACGACAGGCACGTCGATGCGGGCGGCGCCCATGATCATGCCCGGCACGACCTTGTCACAATTAGGGATGAGCACCAGTCCGTCGAGACCGTGTCCTTGAGCCATGATTTCGATGGAGTCGGCGATGGTCTCGCGAGAGACCAGCGAATAGTTCATGCCGATATGGTTCATGGCGATGCCGTCGCAGACGCCGATGACGTTGAATTCGAGAGGGATGCCTCCCCCCTGCCAGACGCCGAACTTCACCTGCTCGGCGATGGAACGAAGGTGCATATGACCGGGGATGAGTTCGTTATACGAGTTCGCCACGCCGATGATAGGGCGGGCTGTGTCAGTTGGATCGAGGCCCAGGGCGCGGAACAGCGATCGGTGCGGCGCCCGCGCCGGACCCTGTGTCACTTGATCGCTGCGATTGGGCATCATTCTCTCCGAACTCTCGACGACCGTGCCATTCCGGGAATCCCGGCCCGTGCGGAAACCACCCGAAGACGGGCCTGGAGTTTACTAGAAACTCACCGAAGCCAACAAGGTCGGAAGTCCGCATTGCCTTTCGTCCCCACGCGGAACACCGGCCCCGAAGAGCGATATACTCTGTGTGAATGAAACCACAGTCTCAAACGAACGTGCGTGGACGAGGTCTGACACAGACCCCCCTGAATGCTGGGTGCCGCCCATGAGCGCCGAAGTCGACGCAGGGGTCCTGAAAGGCCGCGTGCTCGTGGTCGACGACGAGGCGCCGATACGGCGACTCTATGTCCGCTGGTTGGCTGCCATGGGTTTCGCCACGGTAGAAGCCGAAGGCGGCAAGGAAGCCGTCGATGCGTTCACCTCCGACACTCTCGGCTTCGATCTTGTCCTCCTCGACATGATCATGCCGGACGTGAGCGGGTTTCACACCTTCGAGCTGCTTCGCGAGATCGATCCAACGGTGCGGGTGGTCCTCTGTTCCGGATACCGGGTGGACCGACAGGCCACCATCATCATGGAGGCGGGCGCCGCCGGGTTCCTCCAGAAGCCTTTCGACCGGGACATGCTGCTGAACGAGATCAAACGGATTCTCGGGCCCTCCACGGGCACACCGGGGTAGACCGCCCCGACTCCGGCACAACCGATGTGGCGAAGCATAGCGCCCGCCCGCAAACGAGTGCATTCCAACAACCGAACAGCCGGTCTCTTCTTGATACCGTGGTCATGTCTCCGTGCACAGCTGGAGACCTCCGTGCACAGCTGGAGACGTATGCCACTCGAGCAGGCTGTTGAAGAATGGACGCTTCGCCGCCAGGGCGCGATGGGCACGCGTGAGGCAAGGACGAGAGGGAGCGGGGAGCGCACGTAGCAGCGCTACGTGCGCGACCGAGGACGCCGCATCGCGCCGTCCAGTGCGTTCTGGCGGCCAAGGCTTCGATCTTCAACAGCCTCCTAGGGGGAAGATACCGACATGAGCGAACCGCCAGCAAACGGGGGACCCACCGTACTTCCCGGCCATCCGGGCTCGATGCCCTATGTGGGCATCGCCACCTTCCTCAAACTCCCGGTGACCACACTGGCTTCGCTGTCAGAACTCGACTTCGCGATCCTCGGCATCCCCTACGACGAAGGCACCTCGAACCGTCCGGGCGCTCGTTTCGGGCCGCGGGCGATCCGCGACGCCTCCACGCTCTACTCGTATGAGGGCGGGGTCGAACTCTTCGACGTCGAACTCGGCCGTGCGATCCTCGTGGGCGCGCGGGTAGCCGATTTCGGTGACGTGCCGATCGATCCGAGCGACAGCGACTCGGCGCGCGCGGCGATGACCGGCGCAGTGCGTGCGATCTTGGAGGCCGGCGCGACGCCGGTGTGCTTGGGGGGCGATCATTCGGTCACGGCCTCGATACTGCAGGCATTCGCCGGTGGACCCGTGCCGAAACCATATCTGGTGCATCTCGACACCCACATGGACTTCGACTCCTACCTGCCCCGTCACGCCCACGGCACTCCGATCCGCCTCGCAGTGGAGGGGGAGTTGGTGACGGGCGTGACCCAGGTTGGGATCCGCGGGCTGAACAGCGGCTTGGCCGACTGGGAGGAGGCGCGCTCACTCGGCGTGAACGTGATCACATGCTCGCGATTCCGAGACGAGGGTATCGCCGCCGTGCTGGAGACCATCCCGGCCGGCGCTCCCCTCTATCTCTCGATCGATATCGACGTCTTCGACCCCTCGGCGGCGCCCGGCACGGGCACTCCGGAACCCGGGGGCCTGAGCTACGTCGAGGGGCGCGAACTGATCCGCGCAGTGGCCGCGCACGGCCGCGTGCAGGGCATAGACCTCGTGGAGGTGAGCCCGCAGTACGACCACGCACAACTCACTTCGACCCTCGCTGCACGACTGCTCCTCGACACGATGGACGCCGCGTGGAGCCAGGGGACGAGAGGGCGATGAACCCGACGAACGGGCACGACAAGAGACACCCGGAAGACAAGAGATACCCAGAACACGAGAGGCCACTCGGAAGACAGGAGAGAGCACGATGACCAACAAGGAGCTCAAGCAGGCCCGCGACGCCAACGTGCCTCGCGGCCCCTTCAACGTGACCGAGTTGTTCGCGGCGAGCGCGAAGGGCTCGACGATCACGGACGTAGAGGGCAACGACTACATCGACTTCGCCGCCGGCATCGGCGTGATGGGAGTAGGCCACTGTCACCCGAGCGTGGTGGCGGCGGTTCAGGATCAAGCCGCGCTCTTCTCCCACACCTGCTTCCATATCGTGATGTACGAGTCGTACATCGAAGTCGCACGGAAGATGAATGCGGCGGCGCCCGGTGATTTCGCGAAGAAGACCCTACTCCTGAACTCCGGCGCCGAGGCGGTCGAGAACGCCGTGAAGATCGCCCGTTACGCCACCGGCCGCGATGCGGTGATCGCCTTCGAGGACGCCTTCCACGGGCGGACCCTCATGGGCATGTCGCTCACCTCGAAGACCATGCCCTACAAGAAGGGCTTCGGACCGTTCGCCCCTGAGGTGTACCGCCTGCCCTTCGCATACTGCTACCGTTGCCCTCTCGCCCTCGAATACCCGGGCTGCGGCGTCGCCTGCGCCGACCTTCTCTCCGACGCCTTCAAGAACTACGTGGGCGGCGAAGAAGTCGCCGCGGTCATCGCCGAGCCCGTCTTGGGTGAAGGCGGCTTCGTGGTCCCGCCGCCCGAGTACTTCCCCAAGATCAAGTCCATCTGCGAAGAGAACGGCATCCTCTTCATCGCCGACGAGGTGCAGTCAGGCTTCGGCCGAACCGGCAAGTTCTTCGCTATCGAGAACTGGGGCGTCGCTCCCGACCTGTTGACCGCTGCCAAGTCGATGGCGGCCGGCTATCCCCTCTCGGCAGTGACCGGGCGCGCCGAGATCATGGATGCGCCGCACGCCGGCGGTCTGGGAGGCACGTACGGCGGCAACCCCGGCGCCTGTCGCGCTTCGCTCGCCGTCTTCGACATCATGGAGGATGAAGGTCTGATCGCGCGCGCCCGAGTCATCGGCGAGCGCGTCACGGCAGCCTTCCACGCGTTGAGCGACGATCTCGAAGTGGTGGGTGACGTCCGCGGCCTCGGAGCGATGGTCGCCATGGAACTCGTCACCGACCGCGCGACGAAGACGCCGGCCACCGACTTGACCAAGGCCCTGGTAGGCCGGGTCATCGAGAAGGGGCTCGTGATGATATCGGCGGGCACCTACGGGAACGTCATCAGGCCTCTCATGCCGCTGGTCATCGACGATGCCACACTGGACCGCGGTCTCGATATCATTGCCACGTCGCTGCGCGAGGTGGCTGCTGAGGCCGGATTGGCCTAGGTCAGAGCCTCGTCTCGAAGTCGAACAGAAGAACAAGGAGGAAGCAGCATGGAGCAGTATCAGATCCTACGAGTAGACCTTACGGCCGGCACGGCGGTTCGAGAAGACGTACCGACCGCGCTCATCCAGCAGTTCCTTGGCGGCAAGGGCCTCGGAGCCCACTACCTGGCGACCGAACTTCCCGCCGATACCGACCCACTCGGCCCGGAGAACATGCTCATCTTCATCACGGGCCCGGTTTCCGGCCTCTTCCCCGGCACATGCAGGCACGCCGTGGTGACCAAGAGCCCCGCCACCGGCGGATTCCTCGACACGTACGCCGGGGGCTTCCTCGCGTGGGAACTCCGCAAGGCCGACCTGCTCGGCGTCATCATCACAGGCAAGGCCGATAGGCTCTCGTATCTTGAGATCACCCCCGACGGTGCCGCCATCAAAGACGCCACACATCTGGCCGGCAAGGGCATCGCCGAGGTCGACGACGATCCCACATTCGCGGACTACCGCGTCGCCGCCATCGGACCGGCCGGCGAGAACACCGTCTTCTCGGCGGCCATCGGCAACAACGTCGGCAGCACCAAGAGCGGCCGTTCCGGCTTCAACGGCAGGGGCGGGGCGGGTGCCGTCATGGGTTCGAAGAACCTCAAGGCCATCGCCGTCGCCGGCGGCAAAGGCCCGCGGCTCGACGATAGTGGTAAGGCAATCCGCAAGACGATGTCAGCAAAGATCATGGCACCCGACTCCGCTTCCTCCTGGCTCGCCGACGCAGGCACCACCGCGATCGTCGACTGGACGAACGGCGTCAACGTGCTCCCCACCCGCAACTGGCACTCGGGTTCCTTCGAGGACGCGACGGCCTTGATCGGGCACGAACCGGTGGTGGAGAACCTGGTCTCCCGCGACGGCTGCTTCAACTGCCCCGTGAACTGCGGCCCGCACGTGAAGGCGAGCGAGGGCGCGTTCCCGGGGGCCGAAGCCGACAAGCTCGAGTACGAGACCATCGGGCTCGGCGCCTCGAACACGGGCAACGGCGATTTCTCCAACATCGTGAAGTTCGCGGAGTTGTGCGACCACCTCGGCCTCGACACCATCTCCGTGGGTGCAGCTGTGGCCTTCGCCATGGACGCCGCGGCGAACGGCTACATCGACGATCCCATCCGCTTCGGCGATTCACAGGGCCAGGCGAAGCTCACCGAGGATATCGCCTACCGCCGCGGCATCGGAGCGGTGCTCGCCGACGGCATCCGGGCGGCAGCGAAGGCCTGGGGCGTCGACGACTCGAAGGTGCCGGTCTTCGAGATCAAGGGTTTGGAGTTCCCCGCATACGATCCGCGCGGCTCGGTAGGCATGGCTCTGGCGTACGCCACCTCCGACCGGGGAGCGTGCCACATGCGCTCGTGGCCGATCGCCAACGATGCCTTGTCGGATGACGAGAATGCCGATCCCTTCGGGCCGGAAGGCAAGGCAGAGTTCATCATCGGTGAGCAGGACGAGAACTGCGCCGAATGGAGCCTCGTGGGCTGCGACTTCATCGGCTACGGAGCAGAGGACGCTTCGACCATGCTGAAGGCGGTCGGCATCGACATGTCTCAGGAGGACTACAGCGCACTCGGCCGGAGGGTCTGGAACCTCGTGAGGCTTTTCAACCTCAAGCAGGGCTGGACCGCCGACGACGACTACATGCCTGCCGCCCTTCAGAATCCTCTGGAGGACTCCGGCAAGGCCTTGGCCCCCGAAGTCTTCGAGGCCATGAAGAAAGACTACTACGAGCGTCGCGGATGGGATGCAGCGGGCAGGCCCACCGCTGAACTGATCGCGGAACTCAGACTCGGAGACTACGCATGACTCGAACACTGACCGTCGACCTCTCCTCCGGGGTGGCCACGCCGGAGGACCTCGACGTGCAGGGACTCGCCGGTTTCGGAGGCAAGGCGCTGGGCGTCGACTTGCTGGAGCGATACCTCGACCCGACCGTCGACCCGCTGGCCCCCGGCAACGTCATCGTGTTCACGCCCAGCAAGGTCGCAGCCTACGGCTTCTCGGGCTCGAACCGCTTCGGGGCCTTCACCAAGAGCCCGATGACCGGTGCCTTCCTCGAGACCTATTCCGGCGGCACCATGGCGCGCACTCTGCAGGAGACCGGCTGGGATGCGGTCGTGGTGCGCGGTGCCTCCACAAACCCAGTGCGCGTGCACGTGGACGACAGCGGAGCAACTATCTTCCCCGCTGATGACCTCTGGGGCCTCGACGTGTTCGAAGCGGAAGACACCCTCCGCCAGTCGGCGGACAAGCGCACGTCGACCATGGTGATCGGACAGACGGGCGAGACGCTCTCGGTGCTGGCTTCCGTGCATCTGGATCGAGATCACGCGTTGGGTCGCGGCGGTCTCGGGGCGGTCTTCGGCAGCAAGAACCTGAAGGCGATCACCGTCACCTCGCTAGGACCTCGTCGCGCCGAGCCCGGCGACGCCTTCCAAGAGGTGAAGAAGGCCGTCTCCAAGCTCGCCACCGACTCCCCCGCCGCCCACGCGTATCGCTCGTTCGGCACGCCGATGATGGTGGCGGTGTTGAACGAGGCCGGCGCATTCCCCACCGGCTATTGGGAGTCTGGGCACGCGGCGCACCGAGCGAGCCTCGAGGCCGAGAACTTCCCCACCTGGGCCAAGGTGGAGAACGGCACGTGCCCGCCCTGCCCCATCCGCTGCCGCCGCAAGCTCACCGTGCTTCGTGGACCCCACGAGGGGCGCGTGGTGCACGGCCCCGAGTACGAGACGCTCTACTCGTTCGGCGGACTCTGCATGGTCGAGAGCGCCGAGGACGTGCTCTACCTGCACGAGGAGTGCAACCGGCTGGGCATGGACACCATGAGCGCCGGGAACCTGGTCTCGCTTGCTATGCGGGCCACCTCGAAGGGCATACGTGACGACGCGCCCGCGCCCGGTGACGCGGCGGCGATCTCAGAACTGCTCGGGCACATCGCCGCCCAAGACACCGAGCTCGGCGACATCCTCTCCCGCGGCATCCGGGGAGCGGCGGCTGCCTTCGGCCTGGAAGACGAGGCCATCCACGTCAAGGGCATGGAGCCCGCCGGCTACGACCCGCGGTCGCTGCGCGGCATGGCGCTCGCGTACGCCACCAGCCCCCGCGGTGCCTGCCACATGCGGTCCACGTTCTACAAGCCGATCCTCGCAGGCATGGTCAAAGACAAAGACGCCGCGGGCACCGTAGAGGTGTTCGTAGATTTCGAAGACCGCATGTTCCTCTACGACTGCCTGATCATGTGCCGCTTCTACCGCGACTTCATGACGTGGGATGACCTAGCCGTATTGGCATCGGAACTGAACGGCGAGCCCGTCGACGTGCCGGCGATCCAGCTGTTGGCCGGCGACCTGCTCACGCGTGTCCGGCGCCTGAACTTCGCCATGGGACTCACCGCCGCGGACGACTCGATCCCCAAGCGGTTCCTCACGGAAGGCATGGACGACAAGCCGCCGATCGGTGAGAAGGAGTTCCACGACCTCCTCGACGCCTACTTCGTGCGGCGGGGATGGCCGGAAGGAGTACCTCCGGCGGCCTGATCTCGGCCAGCCGATCCAACGACGCCACATGTGATGAAACCGAGAGGCCCCGGGCTCCCTAGCTCGAGGCCTCTCGTCGTTTCTCGACGTACGCCTCGACCATATCGCCAAGCGCGAGGAACGCGGCGTCCGGGTCGAAACGATCGGGGTCGAGCAGCGACTGAAGCGCGATGCCGTCGACCACGGCGGTAAGAAGGGCTCCCAGGCCCGCGGCGTGCCGGTCTTGGGCTTCTGCACCCGGAAGGCACGCCTCGATGTTGAGCCCCCGGTACCATTCGTAGAGATCGGCGATGCGAGGTCGGAGCCTCTTCGATCCAATGATATGCGGCACGAGGCTGAACAACGCGTAGAACGACTCGGTGTCGGCGGCAACGCGCCGCAGGCCGTCGGCCCACGCGTGGATACGTTTCGGGCCCGGTTGGAGAGCGCGCATCTCGGCGTTCGCGGCCACCTGGTTATCCCTGATCAACGAATCCACCAGGGCGGCGAGAAGCCCGTCCTTATCACCGAAATAGTAGCGCACCATGGCCTTGTTCTCCCCCGCCTCCAGAGCGATCGCCTCCAGAGTGAGGGCCCTGAAACCACCGGCCACAAGCAGCCTGCGCGCCGCTTCCACGAGGGCGCGAGCCACGGACGGCATGGCAGTGAGCGGTACGTCGGCTGGTAGCGGCAAGGGCGGCGGAGGGGCCGCGGGCATATCGATATGATCGTCGGAACTCCCGCTCACGCAACCTCCTTCGATGGGAGTATTCAACAGGATTGCGCATCATGCCTTCCGCTTGATAGGTTAGCAGAGGACGCGTTGTCTATCCAGATAGATAATGTGATTCAGCACAAGGGGGTGGGGACTCCATGGACCATCGGCTCGCCGCCCCCGTGGCCTCAAGGAGGAGGAGACATGCCGTGAAACCCTGGTTGAAGAGTCTGAAGAAGACCACGATCCGACGAGCGTTCCTTGCGTACTTCGTCTTCATGTTCGCGTGGCTGGTGGTGCCGCCCCTGTTCGAAGTCATCAATCGCGCCGAACCGTGGGTGATCGGCATGCCCTTCGTGGTGTTCATGATCGCCGCCATCTCGTTCCTGGTGTGCCTGGGCCTCGTTCTCCTGTTCGAGATCGAGCGGATGAGGGGGGAACTGCAATGACATCCTGGTGGCCTCTCATCATCACCCTTATCTACTTCGCCATCGTCTTCGTGGTCGTACGGAAATGGGCCGCGCTGAAGAGCGACAGCATGGAAGACTTCGCCGTCGCCGGCCGGCAATTCAAGTGGTACATGATCATGTTCACCGTACTGGCCACCTGGTTCGTGGGCGCCATCTACACGGCCTTCTTCAGCTACGGGGTCCTCTACGGCACGCTGGCCCAGTACGCCACCATCTACACGCTGGCCGGCCTCGTGATCTACTACTACATCGCGCCCCGCATCTGGATCTGGGGGAAGGTGCACAACCTCTTCAACATGCCCGACTACATCGAACTCCGCTATGGCGATAAGTGGTTGGGTGTGGTGTTCGCACTCGCGGCACTGCTGATCGGAGCCCCGTGGCAGGTGATCGCCTTCAAGACCTTCGGATACGCCTTCAACGAGGTCACGTACAACTCCCTGCCCGTCTGGACCGTGGGCCCCTTCACCATCAGTATCGGCATCCTGCTCATCGGGGCCTTCGTGCTCTGGTACGTGGTGAGCGGCGGCATGAAATCCGTGGTGATCACCGACTTCGTGCAGGGCGTCATCTCTGTCGTCATCGTGCTGGTGGGCGTGATCTTCGTGGCGCAGAAGCTCTTCGGTGGGTTCGGCGAGATCTTCCGCGAGGTGGAGAAGGTCGCGCCGGAGCTCCTCGTGGTCGACGGCTCGACCTACTGGGCGGGCATCATCCTGGCCAGCGCCATCGGCGCATATTGCTGGCTGGAGATCTTCAACCGCATCTTCATCGCCGAGAGCGTGCGCGAACTCAAACTGGTTGCCCGAGGCGCCCCCATCATCGCCACGGTGGTGAGCTTCCTGCTCTTCGCCCTCGCCATGGGCGGCATCTACTACAAAGGTGGCATCACCGAGACCGCGGGCGCCGAGTCGGCCTTCCTTGTGTTTTTCAGCGACGCAGGCGGACCGTTGCTCCTGGCCTTCGCGGCCATCGTGATCGTGGCGGCCGAGATGTCGTCGGTGGACTCCCAGCTCACCGCGCTCGGAGTCGTGATCGGCAGGAACATAGTCGAGAAGGTGCGCAACCGCGCGTACTCGGCGAAGTCGCTGCTGAGCATCAGCCGGTGGTCGATCATCGTGTGGTCGCTGATCGCCATGTTCCTCGCCATGGGGGACCTGCCCTTGCTGATCACCATCGCCATCAAGACCTACGAGCTGCTCACCAGTCTCTTCCCGGCCATCATCATCGGGGCGTTCTGGAAGCGGGCGAACCGCATCTCGGTGTGGGCCGGAATCGTGGTGGGCTTCACCGTATCTATCTGGATGAGCTACACCCCCGACTTCATCGCCGGGCTGCCCGGCTACCTGGGCGGATGGCCCGCCGGCATGTACGGCTTCGCCGCCAACCTCATCGTGTTCGTGATCCTCTCCTACGCTTTCGGCAAGCAGCCCCACGTGGATGCGCTGTTCGAAGAGGTGGAGACGTACGAAGACGCCGGTACCTTGCGCGACCGTGCGCTCGCCAACCCGGCGCCCAGCCTGGCTGAGTAGCGGCACGTGTAGTCATGCGACACGTGGAGCCGGGCGCGAGCGCCCGGCTCCACCCCACGATCCAATGACACACGAAGACAACGGGAGCCCCATGGACCACGCACTGCGCGCAGCCGAGAGCACGGACGGCCCTCTCGACCTCTGCATCGCCGGCGGCGTCCTCATCGACCCAGAGCGCTCGCTCCGCACAGTGGGCAATGTTGGCGTCCGTGATGGACGCATCTCTGCGATCACGCGCGAGCCCCTCGAAGCGACCACCACGATCGAGGCGATGGGATCCGTGGTCTGTCCCGGCTTCATCGACATTCACGCCCACGTCGACGGCTACGAGTATTCGGCCCAGACCATGGCCCTGCAGGGCATCACCACCACCATCGGCGGCAACTGTGGGCTCATGGACCACGACCTCGACGAGTTCTTCGGTCGGATCGACACGAGCGGCTTCCCGCTGAACCACGGCATGTTCGTGGGGCACTCCTTCACCCTCCGACGCCTGGTGGGAGTCACAGACAACTACGCACCGGCCACCACCGAACAGGTGCGCGAGATGGTCCGGCTGGCTGAGCGCGGGCTCGAACAGGGCGCGCTGGGCATCAGCTTCGGGCTCGAGTACGCTCCGGGCACTTCGTGGGAAGAACTCACCGCCTTGGCTGAAGTAGCCGCCCGTTACGACAAGCTGGTGCCTGTCCACGCCCGCCACGACGGGTGGCGCGGAGTGGGAGCCATCCAGGAACTCGTGCGCCTTGCGGAAACCACCGGTGCCCGGGTGCTCGTCTCGCACCTCACCTACATGACCGGCATGGGCATGATGACGGAATCCCTGTCGGTGCTCGATGACGCCATCGCGCGCGGCGTAGACATACACGCCGACAGCGGCCTGTACCACGCGTTCGCCACCTTCCTCGGTTCCGCCGTGTTCGATGACGGCTGTATTGAGAAATGGGGTGTAGGCTACGACAGTCTCTCCATCGCCACGGGAGAACTCGCCGGCCACAGCCTCGACGAGGCGCTCTTCAACCGTCTTCGGCACGATGACCCCGAAGCCGTGTGCGTAGCGGCCGTGGGCAAGGAAGCGGAAGTGTTCGAGGCGTTCGATCGACCCTACATGATGGTGAGCACCGACGGCGCCGTTGGCGCACCCACCCCCGGCACCGGACATCCCCAGGATGCGGGCACCTTCCCACGCTTCTTCCGCACGGTAGTGCGAGAGCAAGGCCGGCTCCCGCTGATCGAGGGCATCCGCCGCTGCACGATCATGCCGGCGCGGGTCCTGGGTCTGCGTGACAAGGGAGCCCTCCGGGTCGGGGCCGACGCGGACCTGGTGATCTTCGATCCCGCGCGCATCGAGGATCGAGCCGGATATCCCGGCTCGGGCGTGCCTGACGCGCCCCCACTGGGAGTACATCACGTGATAGTCAACGGTGTGCCGGTCGTGAGTGAGGGGGGATTCCGGCCTTCCGCACGACCCGGGCGACCGATACGAAGGGAGAACCGCCCATGGAGCATGTGACGCCCGGTGAAAGAGAGAGCGGCCCCCGGGAACCCGCGAGCACACGAGCGGTCCGCGTGTCGCTGGTGCAATCCGCCTGTGGCTCCGACCGTGACGAGAACGTCAGGCGGACCGAGGTGCACGTTCGAGCCGCCGCTGCGAATGGCTCCCAGATCGTCTGCCTGCAGGAGTTGTTCGCGGCTCGATACTTCCCGCAGAAGGTCGACGCCGCCGGGTATGATCTCGCCGAGTATCTACCGAGCCCTACCACTCTGCGGATGCAGGCCCTGGCTCGCGAACTGGGGATCGTGCTCGTCGTGCCTGTGTACGAGCGGGCCATGGCCGGGGTCCTCTTCAACTCGGCCGTGGTGTTCGACGCCGACGGCACCGACTTGGGTACCTTCCGCAAGAACCACATACCAGACGCGCCGCAGTACCTCGAGAAGTACTACTTCGCCCCAGGCGACCTAGGCTGGCCCGTCTTCCACACCCGCTTCGGCGTCATCGGCATCGCGATCTGCTGGGACGAGTGGTTCCCAGAAGCCTCCCGGATCCTTGGACTGAAGGGAGCGGAGATCATCTTCTACCCCTCGGCCATCGGGTCGGAGCCCGACCATCCTGAACTCTCTACCCACGAGGCGTGGAAGACGGTCATCCGCAGCCACGGCATCGCGAACGGGCTGTTTGTCGCCGCGCTCAACCGGGTTGGCGTCGAAGACCATATGACCTTCTACGGCGGTAGCTTCATCGGTGGACCGCTTGGCGAGATCCTCGCTGAGGCCGCCGGGGAGGAAGGCATCGTGAGCGCGACCCTCGACCTGGACGGAATCGACTTCGCCCGGAATCTACTGCAGTTCTATCGAGACCGGCGGCCCGACACGTACGGCGAGATCCTGCGGACGAGCGGGCTGCCCCCGACCAAGCATCCTGACGCGGGACGCCACCCCTGACGCGGGACGCAACCTCCTAGCCGAGTCGCGCGGAGCCCGGCCTATCGCTGCTGATCGCCAGGATTCGCATCGCCTGGAGGGCCAGAGACACATCGACCAGCGTGTCGGTGGAATCCAGCGACACGCCCAACAGCTCCTCCACCTTGCGCAGTCTGTTCCTGAGCGTGTTCGGGTGCACGAAGAGCAGTTCGGCGGACTGGGTGACGTTGCGGTCGGCCTCGAGGAATACCTGTAGCGTCTCAAGGAGACGTTCCCCGCGCTCGTGGTCGTAGGCGATCAGGACGCCCAGCGTCGACTGGACGAAGTAGTCCAGACGCTCGGGGGTCTGGTTCTCCAGGGAGCGCACGCGCGGGCCCAGGTCGGAGAAGAGCCGGACCCCGCCCTCGCGGGCACCTCCCAGACGAGCCGATTTGGCTTCGCGCGCTTGAGCGAAAGCGCGAGGCAGTTGGCCGAGTTCGCTGTAGCTCTCTCCGAATCCGATCGTGACGGAGATGTCCGGCAGTCGCGCGACCAGATGGGCGTGGAGCCTGCCGCCCAGGTCCCTGAGCGCCTCCGGGTCGGTCGCGGCGTGCTGCATCAGCACGACGACGGAATCGCTCTTTGCCAGCGATATGAACGGTTCTCTCACGTCGGAGAGGAAGGAATCGACCGCTTCCTTGAACTCCGTCTTGAAGCGCTGGATGAACTCCTCGCCCTTCAGCCCTTTGGCATCGCCCACCGTCGCGGCGAAATCGTCTATGTCGCACACCAGCATGGTGAGCGGCCGTTCGACGCCGAACCCGAACCGCTGGAGCCGCTCAAGGAGGTCTTCACTGCGGCCGACGCCGGATAGGATGTCGTCGAGCAAGCCGGCCCTCATGCGCTCCTTCAACAGCACTTCATCGCGGGTCATGTGAAGTTCAAGGGTGAGCAGCTTGCTCATGTAGGCCGCCACCACCCGACCCATCTCGGTGACACCCTCCCCTTTCGGATAGAGGAAACACAGGACGCGCTCGACCCTTCCCCCGAGTCGCACCTCTTCGAGGAACACCTCGTGATCGCCGACCTCGGCGCCGTGGATGCCGTTCTCGCAGCCGCAGCCGTTCTCGAGGTACGCCCGCCACACCTCTTCGCGCAGATGCGGGGTCACCTTCGTGCGCGCGTGTGCCTGGGCGACAACCTGGCCGACGGCGTCGAACACCACCACCGAAGTGGAGAGGAGCATCGCCACGGAAGAGATCAGGTGGTCGACACCCTTGTCCTCGACGAGTAGCGACAACAGCCGGTCCTGAACGGAGAGACTCCGCCTCAGCTGGTAGAAGTCGGAGCTGTACAGGCTATGGAGGACCAGACCGGTGATCGCCTTGAACGGCACCTCGAACGGCACCTCGAACAGCGGCAGTTGCTGGGCGTCCGCCTCGGCGCGCATCGCCGCTGAGGTCTCGTGCACGAAGATGTCTACGCCCACGCCAAGACCCGACATGCCCCGCTCCTTGAGGCGTCGAACCAAGGCGACCTGCTGTTCCTCGTCTCGGTAGAAGCCCAGGGCTGTGGTGAGCAGAAGATCGCCGCGATCGAGCCAGGGCGTCGGGTCGAGTATCTCGGAGATGTGTACGCCCGAGATGCGCGCGCGGGTTCCCCTAGCTCCTCCAACGAGGCGCAATCGAAGGCTCTCCTCCCGAAGGAGGTCGGCCACAGTCATCCTCCCGTCAAAAGCCACGGATGCGCGCTCCTCGTGGGGACAGTCAGGCCCGGGTCATAGTCGCAGGGGGGCGCAGGTCGGCTCGACCAGCCCGGATCACTGTGATTCTAACCGACCGGCACGGCGCGACACAACACCGCGCGTCATGACCTGCGCACACAGAGGAGCGCGTGCCCGCGCCACGGGCGCGGCGCGGGCACGGCACAGAGACCGAGTGCTACTCCTTGGCCGGCTCCTTGACGGTAACCACACTGGGGGCGCCGCCCTGGAGCTTGTAGGAAGCCAGAAGCAAGACCAGCGAGATCAACAACATGAACACCGAGATGGCATTGATCTCCGGGGTGACTCCGAACTTGACCATCGAGTACACCTTGAGCGGCAGGGTGGTGTTGCCCACGCCGGAGTTGAAGAACGTGATCACGAAGTCGTCGAACGAGAGTATGAAGGCAAGAAGCGCGCCGGCAAGTATGCCTGGGAACATGAACGGCAACGTGACGTAGTAGAACGTCTGCAGCTCGTTCGCACCCAGATCCATGGCCGCTTCCTCAAGCCGTGTGTCGAACCCCGCCATGCGCGCCTTCACCACCACGATCACGAACGACAACATGAAGGCCACGTGCGAGATGATGACCGTCTTCATGCTGAGGCCTATCCCAGCGACATTGAAGCCGCTCAGCAACGCCACGGCGAACACGATCTCAGGGATCACCAGCGGCACGTAGATCGAGCCGTTGTACACGCTCGAGCCTCTGAACTTGTAGCGGGTGAGCGCGTAGGCGGCCAGCGAACCGAACACCGCGGCGATGAGGGTGGAGGTGAGAGCCACCTTCATGGTGAGCCACAGAGCGTCGAGCACCGGTTGGTCGTGGAAGAGCTCTCCGTACCACTTGAGAGTGAACCCCTGCCAGGTGGCATTCCGCTTCGAGTCGTTGAACGAGAACAACACCAACACGAAGATCGGAGCGAAGAGGAACACGTAGACGAGTGCGACGTACGCGCGGAGACCCTTCGCCTTCACCCGCTGGTCGCGTGGCTTTCGGCCGAAGACACTCATGCCAGGTTCTCCGTGCCGACTTTCCTCACATAGAGGAAGATGCCGATCAATAGGATCGCCATGAGACTGAAGGAGAGAGCGGAACCGTAGGCCCAGTCACGGGCCGACAAGAACTGCTGCTGGATCACGTTGCCGATCATCAGCGTGTCGGGCCCACCGAGCAGGTCGGGGGTGACGAAATCGCCCACGGCCGGGATGAACACGAGGAGCGTGCCGGCGATGATGCCCGGTATCGAGAGGGGGATCGTCACCGTGAGCAGTGCCCATATCCGCGACGCACCCAGATCCCAGGCGGCCTCGATGAGGCTCTTGTCCAGCTTCTCGAGACTCGCGTACAGAGGTAGCGTCATGAAGGGCAGGAATCCGTAGGTCAGGCCAAGGATCACCGAGAAGGGCGTGTTCAGCAGGTCAAGCGGATTGTCGATGATGTTCGCCCACTGCAGGATCGTGTTGACCACCCCTTGGGAGCGCAGGATCACGATCCACGAATACGTTCTGATGAGGTAGCTGGTCCAGAAGGGCACCATCACCAAGATCAGGTAGATGCTCTTTCTGCGACCGCCGTAGATGGCGATGAAGTACGCCAACGGGTATCCCATGGCCAGGGTGAGGGCGGTCGCAATGCCCGCGAAGAGGAAGGAACGCAAGATCACCGGTAGCCAGATCGGGCTGAAGGCCCGCAGGTAGTTGTCGAAGGCGAAGCCGTAGATCACGTCGCCGTAGGTACCGCGACTCCCGAAGCTGTACACGAGGATCACCCCGAGGGGCAGGGCGAGGAACAGCAGCAACCACAGCATGGTGGGGGCCATGAGGAGGTTCGCGACGGCGAACGAGTGACCTCTGAGCCGGCTGATAGCACGGCTCAGAGGGCCGGAGTTCTGCCCGAGGATGACCGGGGCCGAGGCCTCGGTCATCCCGGTATCGGCCGGCTTGGTCAACTCGCCCTCAGCTCCTGGTAGGCCGTGTTGTACAGTTCCGTGTCCGCACCGAGCTCCTCGAGGAACATGAGCTTGTCCATGACTTCCTGAGGCGGGTAGATCTGGGGATCGTCCAGGATCTCGGGAAGGATGAACTCCTCGGCCTTCTCATTCGGGCTCGCGTAGTACACGTAGTTCGAGATGGCGGCCGCCACTTCGGGGTCGCAGATGTAGTTCATGAACACCTCGGCAGTGTACTTGTTCGGGGCGTCCTTGGGGATGCACATGCTGTCCACCCAGGTGAGCGACCCTTCCTCGGGCACGGCGTACATGACAGCTTCGTTCTCGAGTTGGGCCTGGAACACGTCTCCCGACCAGCCGTGAGAGAGCCAGGAGTCCTCCGAAGCGAGCTCGTCGATATACGTGTCCGACGTGTAGTGCTTGAGGAGCGGCTTCTGCTCGATGAGCATCTGCTTGGCTTCCTCGATCTGAGCGGTGTCGCGGGTGTTCGGGCTGTAGCCCAGCCGGAAGAGAGCCACGGCGAATACGTCGCGGATCTCGTTCATCATCGTGATCTTGCCGGAGTAGTTCTCGTCCCAGAGCATCTCCCAACTGGGCTTGAAATCCGGCACCTTCGCCGAGTTGTAGCCGATTCCGGTGGTGCCCCACTGCCAGGGGATCGAGTACTTGTTGCCCGGATCGAACGGCGCCTCGCGGAATCGCGGGTACAGGTTGGCTACGTTGGGGATGTTGTCCAGGTCGATCTCCTGGATGAGATCCAGACCCAGCATCGTGGTGATCATGTAGTCGGTGGGCACGATGATGTCGTAGCCGGTGGCGCCACTCTGCAACTTGGCCAAGAGCGTGTCGTTGCTCGAGTAGTTGTCGTAGACGACCTTGGTGCCGAACTCAGTCTCGAAGTTGGGCAGCGTATCCTCATCGATGTAGTCAGACCAATTGTAGAAGAACAGTTCCTTCGACATTTCCTGCGTGCCCCCGCCGGCGGCGGTCGTCGTGGTCTTGTCGCCACACGCCGCTATGAACCCCGAGGCGCCCAACAGAAGCCCCGCCGCTCCGGCGCGCTTGATGAAGCCACGGCGCGACATCGGCCCGCCGAGGCCGTCCACCAACATGACCCGTAGTTCCTTGTCCAACTTCTTCATCCCAGTCCTCCTATCCTCTCGCTTCTCACGCCCCCGAAGACGGAAGCATACGATTGTGGGAAGGATGCCATGTAAGAATGGCCTCTTCCCCGCTGACCCAAAGGGTCTGATCCGACGCGATCTCCACATTCTGCTCGAGCACGCTGAACACACGGTCGAGCGAGGGGATGTGCAGCGAGTACTGCGTGGTCATGCCCAGGTAGACCACATCGCGTACCGTCCCTCGAAGCATGCATTGGCCGGGTTGCACCTCCTCGCCGCTCTCCCTCAGCCGAATCTTCTCGGGGCGCACCGACAGCTCCACCGTTACCGGCCTGCTCCCGTCCTCCGGAAGCTCGATGATCACCCTCTCACCGTCCCCGAGCACTATGGAGCCTTCGGTGGCGGTCCACTGCACCACGCCGTCGATGAAGTTCGACGTGCCGATGAAGCTGGCCACGAACCGGCTCCCCGGTGATTCGTACAGCTCCTCGGGGCTGCCCACCTGCTCGACCGTCCCCATGTTCATCACGGCGATACGATCGGACATGGTGAGTGCTTCCTCTTGGTCATGCGTGACGTAGATGAAGGTGATACCCACGTTCTTGTGGATGTGCTTGAGTTCTAACTGCATCTGTCGGCGAAGCTTCAGATCCAGAGCGCCCAGTGGCTCGTCCAGCAGTAGCACCGACGGCAGGTTCACCAGTGCCCGCGCAAGGGCCACGCGTTGCTGCATGCCTCCCGAGAGTTGGTCCGGCTTGTACGTGGCGCGGTCCCCCAACTCCACCATGCGGAGAGCGTCGGCGACGCGAGTGGCGATCTCGTCCTTGGGCAGCTTCTTCCTCTTCAGCCCGAACGCAACGTTCTTCTCGACGTTCAGGTGCGGGAAGAGCGCGTAGTTCTGGAACACCGTGTTGACGTTCCGGCGATAGGGGGGAAGTCTTGCCACGTCGACGCCGTCCAGGAGGATCGCGCCTTCACTAGGCTCCTCGAAGCCGGCGATCATCCGGAGGGTGGTAGTCTTGCCGCAGCCACTTGGACCGAGGAGCGAGAAGAACTCCCCGCGCCTGATGCCAAGATCCATCTTCTCCACCGCGGTGAAGTCACCGAACCTCTTGGTGACGCCCTCGAGGCGGATGGCACAATCCTCACACTGCTCGATCGTGCTAGGCGTCCCGTCGTTCACAGATCCAGACTCCCTCCGGTCGAATATCTATCGCTCGAATATCTATCGCTCGATGCTCGAAGAGCGTGGCGCACACCGCCCGACGCTGCCTTCTCCTCACCCACGTCGGGGCCGCCCGGGGGACCCATCCGATCGATGCCCGACTGCGCCGCTCGCAAAACCCACGGCACCAAGCTCCTCGAAAGGAGGGTGGTGGCGGGATGGGCCGCCGCCGCCGGGAGGTTCGGCACACAGAAGTGCCTCACGCCCTCGTCCAAGAACACGGGGTCATCGAAGGAGGTGGGTCTGCTTGTCTCGAAACAGCCACCCGTACGTATGGCGAGATCGACGATCACACCACCGTCGGCCAGCATGCCCATCATAGACCGGTCGACCAGCCGCGGCGAGACGCTACCCTTCACCCATGCGCAGCCCAGCACGATATCGGCCCCGGCAAGCGCCGCCCGCACAGACGCCTCAGAAGACAGCAGCACCTCGGCTGATCCGCCCAGGGACTCGTCGAGGCGAGCGGCGACCGCCGCGTCCTCTTCCACCACCACCACACGAGCGCGGGCACCCACGGCCGCCCGTGCTGCCCCCGCACCCGCCGTTCCGCCACCGAGCACGGCGACCTTGGCCGACCGGACGCCAGCCAGTCCGCCCGCGTAGAACCCAGGGCCGCCCGAAGGACCGAGCAGATGGTACATGCCGTAGAGAAAAGCAAGCCGACCGGCCAAACCGGTCTGCGACGCCAACACAGGCAGCCCGCCGTCCGCATCGGCGAGCGATTCGAGGGGCACGGGGGTCACTCCAGCCTCGGCCAGAGACGAGCGAAGCCCAGGGCGGGCGGGTAGATCGAGGAAGGCCATGAGCACCTGGCCGCCCGAGAAGAGTCGGAGTTCCTCGATCATGGGAGGCTCCACCTTCACCAGCAGTTCGGCGTCGCCAAAGACGGCGTCGCGGCCCACCATGGAGGCTCCCGCACTGGAATAGGCTTCGTCGGGCAGACCGAGAGACGCCCCGGCGCGGTGCTCCACGAGCAGTGTGTGGCCAGCATCGGCGAGCGCGGAGACTTCCGCCGGGAGCAGCGACACACGCGTCTCCCCCGGAGCCGTTTCTCTCGGCACACCGATCCTCATGGATCCCCCTGTGTAGGAACGTCGGAGGAACCCCCGCACTCAGCGAGGAGACCTCCGGTTCGGTCCCATCCTAAACGCGACCGGGGCCACACAGCAGTGGAGAATCGCACAAGAGTGGAATCACGTGCTGTCACGCGGCACAGACGGCCCTCCGCCCGCCGCCGCGATCCGCGGAGCCGGCCAGGTTGCTGAGATCCGACGCCGCGCCGTCGGGGTGCGATGGGCGAGCGCGAAAGAAGGACACCGGAGAAGGACGCGCGGGACGCTCGCAGCGACGCCTCCTAGGCCAAGATGTCGCGCACCGCCCGGGCCACGGCTTCGCCCATATCTGACGTGCCGGCTGAGCCGCCCAGGTCGTAGGTGACGTCCGTGCCCGCGCCAACGACTTGCCTGACCGCGGCGAACAGGGCGTCGGCCGCGACGCGCTCCCCCAGATGCCGCAGCATCAGGACCGCGGTGAGGATCAATGCCGTGGGATTCACCTTGTTCTGCCCCGCATACTTGGGAGCGGAGCCGTGCACGGGCTCGAAGAGCGCGATCTCGACGCCGAAGTTGGCGCCGGGGGCAACGCCCAGACCGCCCACCAGACCCGCGCACAGATCACTCACGATATCGCCGTAAAGATTGGGGCACAGGAGCACGTCGTACAGTTCCGGCTTCTGCACCAGTTGCATGCACATGTTGTCGACGATGCGGTCTTCGAACTCGATGTCGGGGTAGTCGGCGGCCACCTGGGTAGCGGTCTCCAGGAAGAGGCCGTCGCTGAGCTTCATGATGTTCGCTTTGTGGACAGCCGTGACCTTCTTGCGTCCCTCGCGAGTGGCGTATTCGAAGGCGAACCGAGCTATGCGCTCAGACCCCGCCCGGGTGATGATCTTGATCGACTCGGCGGCGTCCTTGCCCACCATGTGCTCGATGCCGGCGTAGAGGTCTTCGGTGTTCTCACGCACGACCACGAGGTCGATGCCCTCGAAACGGGAGACCACACCGGGGATGGTGACGGCCGGCCGGAGGTTGGCGAAGAGGTCTAGTTCCTTGCGCAGGGCCACGTTGACGCTGCGGAACCCGGAGCCTATAGGAGTCGTGATGGGGCCTTTGATGCCCACCTTGGTGGCGCGCAGCGACTCTAGCACGTGCTCCGGAAGGGGCGTGCCGTACTTCTCCATCACGTCGCTGCCCGCCTCGACATCCACCCAGGTGATGTCGACGCCCGTAGCGGCGACAGCCACCTTCGTGGCTGCCATGATCTCGGGACCGATGCCGTCCCCCGGTATGCACGTGACCGTGTGCCCCACGGAAATCCTCCTCATTCGATGCGTAGCTTGACTTCATCAGTGATCGTGGATCATCGTTCCCCAGGCGGCGCGGCTGCGCCGGCGCCGGGGCGGCACAGGGGCGGGAGCGCTCTAGCCGCCTGTGTACGTGTCGGGAGATGCCTCAGGCGCGTCGTAGTGCAGCCCCGCTGCTCCCAGGAATGTCCATGGGGCTTGTTGTTCGCGCCGAAACACCTGGAACTCGGTGAGGTCGGACACGCCTTGGGTCAGCCGCCGCATGATCTCCTCGACGAGGCCGAGAGCCCTGAAGCGCTCGTCCACAAGTACGTCGAACATGATCTTGCGCCGCGGATCCAAGCGGAAGGTACGTCCGAAGCCGACCATCTCGCCTTCGAGCCAGCAGACAACCCAGCCATCAGACGCTTCGATCACCCATTCGATGCGGGATGCGCCGTCAGGCTCCTTCCACCCCTGTCGCACAAAGAAGTCCGCGAGAGCGGCGGGGTCGAGCTGCTCGTTCTGCTCGAATTCCAGCATTCGGGTCGAGCCTATGCCCCGAGCCGCACGAGAAGTCCGATGCCCCGCAGGCAGATCACGCGAAACCCACGCCCTTCCTGTTCCCGAAGGTGAGGTACGCGATGGTGCGGATGGCCAGGTAATGGCGTTCGCCGTTGCTACCTTCCACGACCAGCCACTCACCCTCGCCCGAAAGCGCCTCGAACACCACCGACGGCTCCGCGTCGGTCTCGACGGTCACCTCGGTTCCACCACTGAAATGCACCACCATCGGTCTCATGCGATCCCGCCCTCTCTTACGACCCACCTTGCAGGCGGCCTAGTCTTCGTCTTCAGTCTCATCCATCACTCCCACGCGATCCTGCTCCATGCGCAACTCGTTATCCCGCGTGAAGTCCCGGTAGATATACATCAGCTCCTTCTCAAAGAGCGCGCGCTTCAGTTCGATCGAGGTCTGCCTGGCCAGCGCAAGGATCTCGTTGGCTTCGTGATCGGACAGATCGATACCGAATTCTTTGAACTTGTGTTGGATCGTGCGACTTCCCGAGTGCTTGCCCACCACGAGTTGGCGAGCCAGACCCACCTCATCGGGGCTGAACACCTCGTAGGTGAGCGGGTTCTTGATGATGCCGTCGGCGTGTATGCCCGACTCGTGAGCGAATACGTTCGTGCCCACGATCGCCTTCCAGATGGGGATGGCCCGACTGGAAGCACGGGCCACGTACTCCGAGATCTCGCGGAAGTGAGCCGTGGAAACCCCTATCTCGACCCCGTCGAGGTGTCTGAGCGCCATGACCACCTCTTCGAGGGCGGCGTTGCCGGTGCGTTCCCCGAGTCCGTTGATGCTCACGGTCACGTGGGTGGCTCCGGCCCGCAAGCCGGCCAGGCTGTTGGCTGTGGCCATGCCGAAGTCGTTGTGGCAGTGCACTTCTACCGGTATGTCCAAGGTGCCCACGATCGTCTGGATCCGTTGGTACGAGACGAAAGGATCCAACACCGACAGAGAGTCGCAGAACCTGAAGCGCGCCGCCCCCATCTCCTGCGCGGCAACGGCGAAGGTCAGGAGGAAGTCCATGCCCGTGCGCGAGGCGTCTTCCGCCGAGACGACGAAAGTGAGCCCCGCGTCCTTGGCTGCGTCCACGGTCTCTCGCACCAGCGCCAAGACCCACGCGCGGTCTTTCCCGTACTTCGCCGCGATGTGCTTGTCCGACGTGCTCGCCGAGATGACCACGCCGTCGACGCCCGTACTCGCCGCATACTCGATGTCACGCACGTCGGCCCTACAGAAGGCGAACGTCGGCGCGTCGAGTTCGAGGGAGACGATCTCGCGCATGGCGTCACGCTCTTCTTCGCACAACCAAGGGCTGCCCACTTCGAGCTCGTGCACGCCGATATCGTCGAGCAGACGCGCGATACGTACCTTCTCCTGGTTCGCGAACACCACTCCGGCCGTCTGTTCCCCGTCGCGAAGCGTGGTGTCTACCAGCCGCACCTGCTGGCCCACGTTGGTCTTGGACGCGCCCTTGATCACCGCGTCGCTGTCACGACTCATCGTTCACCTCGCCTTGCGCCGCTACGGCGTTCGTTGCGGTGACCGCCTCCATCGCGGCCACCGCGTCGCGCATGGCTGTCACGGTCGGGACGTCGCCGTCGTCGCCGGATCGGTCGCCACCCTCTAGCTCCTCACGCACGCTCCCGATCTCAGAGCGGTAGGTGTCGATGAGTTCATCGTCGAAGAGAGAGCGCTTCAACGCAACGCTCTTCGATCGCACGCGACAGGTGAGGATCGCCGCCTCGTCGTCCGTGAGCTCTATGTCGTGCTCCTTGAACTTGGCTTTCAACGAGTGGGCGCCGGAGTACTTGCCATAGACGTAGCGTCGCGTGAGCCCGACCGACTCAGGCGAGAACACCTCGTAGGTGGAAGGGTCGACCATAGTGGCGTTCGCGCGGTTCTCGCACTCGTACACGAACAGGTTGGCTCCCACGATCGGCTTCCACGTGGGGATGGGGCGGTTGCTCGCCGCCGCCACATACTCCGAGAGTTCGCGGAACTTGCCGGTGCGCAGGCCCAACTTCATGCCCTCGATGTACTTGAGCGCCATAGCCAGCTCTTCGAGCGCCGCGTTGCCCGCCCTCTCCCCCAACCCGTTCACGGTGGTGTTCACGTACGATGCGCCGGCTTTAATACCGGCGATCGCATTGGCGGTGGCCATGCCGAAATCGTTGTGCGTGTGCATCTCCACGTCGATGCCCACCACGTCGATCAGCGTCTTGATCTTCATGAATGTGCTGAACGGGTCGAGGATGCCCAGGGTGTCGCAGAAGCGCACCCGGTCTGCGCCCGCCTCGCGTGCGGTGCGGGCGAACGCAAGAAGGAACTCCATGTCGGCCCGGGAGGCGTCTTCCGCGTTCACCGAGACGTAGACGTTGTGGTCCTTCGCGAAGACCACGGCCCGTTTCACGCTGTCGAGCACCCATTCCCGGCTCTGCCGGAGCTTGTGCTCTATGTGGATGTCGGAAGCCGACATCGATATGGCCACCGCATCCACGCCGCAGTCCAAGGATGCCTTGATGTCGGCGATGACGGCGCGATTCCAGGCCAGGATGCTGCAATTCAGGTCCATTGCGGCGATCTGGGTGACCGCCTCCTTCTCGGCGCCACCCATGGTCGGGATGCCCGCCTCGATCTGATGGACTCCCACTTCGTCGAGCAGCTTGGCGATTCGCAGCTTTTCCTCGTTTGCGAACACCACTCCCGCGGTCTGTTCCCCGTCGCGCAGCGTGGTATCGTCGATGTGCACCGGACCTGCGATCGTCCCCGCAGGGCGCTGCAGAAGGAACCCGGCGAAGTTCTCCCGCATGAAGCCTCCTCATCCGTCAGCGAACCGCAAATGTTATCACAGCCCCCTTCGCCCACCGCTCGAGCCGGTCCCGCTCCGACTGTCGGCGGACCTCCTTGAGGGCGCGCTTACCTCGGGGTATTATGGTCATGGATTGACCATAGCGTCGGGAATGGAATCACATGCCACACGTCGACCCATCGCGCATCCGCTTCGACTCCGCCATCCGGAAGTTACGGGCTCAAGGTCGGCGGCTCACCTCTCTCAAGAAGACGATCCTCGAACAATTCGCCGGGGGTGACTGCGCGCTGACCGTGGAGGAGCTCGGTGCCCGCACCGGCGTGGGGCCCGACCTTTCGCCGCTCTATCGCTCCTTGGCATCAATGGAGGAGGCGGGGGTCCTCACCCACCTCTACCTTGCCGACGGCGCGCGGCGCTACGAACTCGCCGACGAGTTCGGCGGGCACCACCATCACCATGTGTGCGTGCGATGCTCGGGCGTGACACGTATCGAAGGTTGCGGCCTGACCGAGAGCATCGACGACCACGCGGCGGCGGCCGGGTGCGTGGTGCAAGACCATGTGGTCGTGCTCAAGGGCATCTGTTCCCGCTGCGCCGCCACCCGATCGGAGGACCGAGGTGCGGCCTGAGGCGCGTGACCCACGAGTCGCCCGGCTTGCGAGAGGCGTCGCCCGGCCTACAGAAGGCACCTTCCGCCCCGCCGCCGAGGTCGCCAGGGGCGGCGTCGCAACGGCACGGCTCGTCCTTGGCGTCGCGATATCGGTGTCGGTGCTCTTGCCGCTCTTGGTGGGCTGTGGGAGCGGGGCGGGCGGAGCGGACGCGACAGACACCCGGCCCCTGGTGGTCACCTCCGTGCCGATCATCTACTCGCTTGCCGCGAACGTGGCGGGCGATTCAGTGCGACTCGAGAACCTCCTCCCGCCGGGTTCCTCCCCGCACCAGGTGAGCTTCACCCCCGCTCAGGCCCGTTTGGTGGCGGACGCGGATCTCATCCTGATCAATGGAGCGGGACTCGAGCCGTGGGTGGACGACCTGGTCGCCGCGTCGGGCAACACCGAAGCTCACGTGGTCGAAACGACTCGAGGCGTCGACTTCCTGACCCCAGATGAGGCGATGCGGCTGCCCTCGGCGGCCTCGGGAAGCGACGAAGTTCAGGCAGACACCGCCGCGAGCGCCCCCGAAGGCGTGGACCCCCACGTGTGGCTCGACGTGTCCAACGCGCGGCTGATGGTCGGCGTGATCGCCGACGAACTCGCACAGGTCGATCCGGGGAACGCGGCGGACTACCGTACGCGAGCCGCTTCCTACGACTCTCGGCTCGCCGAGCTCGATCGGGAGATCGGAACCGCCCTCAGCGACCTTCCGAACAAGCGATTCGTGAGCTTTCACAGCGCCTTTCTCTACTACGCCCGGGCATACGGCTTGGAACAGGCGGCGGTGATCGCCGAGTCCCCCGGCAAGGAGCCCCCACCGCAGTATCTTGCGAGCCTCGTCAAGACCGTGCGCGAGCTGGGTGTGCGGGCCGTGTTCTCCGAGCCGCAATTCTCCCCTCGCGCGGCAGAAGCGCTAGCCCGGGAGGCGGGTGTCGAAGTGTTCCAGGTGGATCCCGAGGGGAGTTCGCTCTCCCCCGCCATGTACGAGGAACTCATGCGCGACAACACCCAGACGTTCGTGGAAGCGCTCGGGGGCGCGACCGGTGGGTAGCGCCGACCTCCATCCCGATGCGGTCCTCGTGGTGGAAGACCTGACCCTGGCTCTTGGCGGTGTCCCGATCTTCGAGCAGGTCTCGTTCGCCGTGGACGCGGGCGAGATCGCGATGATCATCGGACCGAACGGGGCGGGCAAGACGATGCTGATGCGCACCATCCTCGGATTGGTGCCCGCTCGATCCGGAGACGTGACCATCTTCGGCCGGGACTATCACGACCTGGGACAGGTGAGCGACCGGGTGGGTTATATGCCGCAGCACCTCGATTTCGACCGCACCTTCCCGATCACCGTTCACGAGATCCTCCTGCTTCGACTGAAGCGGAGCGGATTCTGGTTCGGACGGAAAGGCCGCCGCGTCACGATCGACGACGCCCTCAAGCTGGTGAAGGCTGAGTCACTCATCGATCGTCGCATCGGCCGCCTCTCCGGCGGCGAACTCCAACGCGTGCTCCTGGCATACGCACTCCTCACGGACCCCGAGCTGCTGTTCCTCGACGAACCCGCCGCGGGTGTCGACGTCTCGGGGGAAGAGACGTTCTACGAACTCATTCACGACCTCCAGCACCTGCGGAACCTGACGGTGCTGATGGTGTCTCACGACCTTGACGTGGTCTTCAAGTACGCAGACCAGGTGCTGTGCTTGAACAAGGAATTGATCTGCCGAGGCGTCCCGAGCTCCGTACTCGCGCCCGAGATGCTCGAGCGCACGTACGGTCCGCTCGCGACCTCCTACCGCCACGACCACGGCCACGGCCATAGCCACGGCCCCAACCACGACCACGGCCCCAACGGCTGAAGGCCCCGCGATGACCACCTTCGTCACAGATCTCCTTCCGTTCCTCCAGTATCCCTTCATGCAGCGCGCCCTCGTCGCCGGGCTCGCCACGGGGATCCTCTGCGCTGTGATCGGAGTGTTCGTGACCATGCGCTCCATGTCGTTCTTCTCCGACGCGATCTCGCACTCGGCGTTGGCGGGTATCGCATTGGGCGTGCTGCTCGGTCTCGATCCTGTGTTGGCCGCGATCTTCTTCAGTGTGGCCGTGGCGGCCGGCATCACGTTCATCACCGTGCGCACCGAACTCACCTCCGACACGGTGATAGGAGTCTTCTTCTCTGGCTCTATGGCTCTCGGCGTGTTGCTGATCGGGTTGCAGAAGGGCTACCGCACCGACCTGCTCTCGTATCTCTTCGGGGACATCCTCGCGGTCAGCACTCTCGACGTGGCTCTGAGCCTTGGCCTCGCGGCCGTCGTGCTCGTGGTCGTCTTCGCGCGGTCTACGCTGTTGCTGAAGATCGCGTTCAACCGTGATCTGGCATCGGTCGAAGGCGCACGTGTGGTGGTGTGGGACTACGTCTTCATGATCCTATTGGCGCTCACGGTGGCCGTGAGCGTGAAGATCGTGGGCATCGTGTTGGTGAGCGCGCTCATCATCGTGCCGGCAGCCGCCGCCCGCAATATCGCGCCGGACTTTCGTCGCCTCATGGGGCTGGCGATCATCTTCGGCGCGGTGGGGGCGTTGGCCGGACTGGCGGCCAGCTACTACCTCGACACGGCGAGCGGACCGACCATGGTCATGGTCGTGGTCCTGATCTTCGTCGTGACGCTGGTGCTTCGCCGCAATCGCTGAGAACGGCCGGCGCCGCGGAAGCCGCGCATTGCACCGGGCAACCGGCGCCGGGGGTCGTAGGCCGCCGCCGCTCCCTTCAGAATCTCTGCAGGGCCGCCGGCACCACGCAGGTCCCGCGCGCCCTGCAAACCACGATCGGCTCGGCGAGGAGGTCGGCTGCGGAGGGGGCAAGCTCGGGGCGGGGCACGATCACCTTGCGCGCCTCGAACTCCATCGCCCGTGAAGTGGTGCCGACGCGCGTGATGCGCCCTCTCGCCTCGATGTAGTCGCCGGCGTAGACAGGCGCGGTGAACTCGACGGAATCGTAGGCGACGAAGAGGCCTTCGTCGCCGTCGAACGCCACCAGCAACTCGGTGGCTACGTCGCCGAACAGGCCGAGCATGCGGGCACCGTCGACCAACTCACCTCCGTAGTGCGCATCGTGACTGCTCATGCGCAACCGGATCACCGATTCGTACGAATCGGGGTCCACGCGCGGTGCTTGACCGCTCCCACCTGACATGCCACACCCTCCCATCTCGCCTACGCGGCTACCTTCCTAAGCGGCCACTGCGACGGAGCGTAGCGTGCGTACTTCGAGGTTACAACCCGCACCGAGAAGGGTCGGAGCCCACGACCCTGGTCGGGAGAGTCGTGGGCTCCGTCGAATGGGAGACACAGGCGCGGCATCACGTTCGGTCCGCGCGACCTGCGCGGAGATGCTGCCCTACCCCGGGCGGCACTCCTCCTCGGCCAGGAAGTTGTGGTATGTCATGATGCGATCGACGGCCGCTCCGTAGTCTCGCGTGGTGTCCAGGAACACCAACTCGCCCGCGTACCGGATGTAGGTGCTGAATCCACCCGGAGTAGCGTCAAGCCCGAAGTACGTGCGCTCGGAGTCCGCCTTGACCGCGTCGATCTCTTTCAGGTTCTTGTCCCAGTACTTCATCGAGGCTCCTCTGCTTGGCCACCACAGGCCACCGCCGACCACCACAGGCTACCGCCGACCGGGCATCGTGTCCGATTCCGCTGACCGACCAGGCTGGGCGCCCGACCCATCAACCCATCGAAGGCTTCCTGATATGTATCGGCCAAGACCTTCCCGTCTTTGCTGGGCCATGCGCCTCATTCCCAGCTAGGAGTCGGGCTTCAATCCCAGAGTTCGACCGGGGCGGTGATTACCGCCCATCTCCTCTGGGCATGATTCTGGGAACCACATTGGATGGAGGAACCCGATGCCACGCCACTCTAAGGCACTCCGCGCGAGCGCCGCCCTCGCCATCGCCATCGCGCTTCTGGCCACGATCGCCCTTGCTGGCTGCTCGTCAGAGGCCACCACCACGACCGCCGCCCCCTCCGCTGACTCCGCCAGGGGCTACACCGACATCACACCCGATCAGCTCGCCGAGATGCTTGAGAACAAGGACTTCGTGTTCGTGAACACGCACGTTCCCTACGAAGGCGAGATTGAGCAGACCGACCTGTTCATCGACTTCGAGAAGGCCGCGGAACTCGTGACCGAGCTACCCGCCGACAAGAACGCGAAGATCGTCGTCTACTGCCAAAGCGACCGCATGAGCAACATAGCGGCGGCGGAATGGGTGAAGGCCGGCTACACCAACATCTACAACCTCGAGGGAGGCTTCGTCGCCTGGGAGGACGCCGGCTACGAGCTACTCGACCTGGGGCGCTGACCCGCGGCGTTCAGGCGCGCCTCGGCCAAGCTTCAGGCGAGCCTCGGCCGGGCCCAACGCCGCCGGAGCGGTGAGACCGCCCACACGGCGAGCCCCAACGCCCCGGCGCTGACCGCGGCGTGCCACGCCCCTCCGTATGCCGTGAACGACCTGAGCGCAGTCTCGAGACCGAGCTCTTCGCGCGCCCCCGGAAGGGCGAGTTCCCACAAGCCGGAGAAGGGGTTCGCGTAGAGGAAGAAGACCGAGGGCGCGCTGTTCTGGGCTGCACCGTCCAACGCAGCACTGCGCAGTGACATCTGCACAACCTCGAGGAACCCCGTCATGAACACGGCCAGGAACACGAGCACGTAGGTGATCACCGCCGCCCACAAGGTGCGTCCCACGAGAGACGACGCGGCCACGGCCAGCGACACCACCCAGATCATGAGCAGAAGATCCCAGCCGTAGACGGCGAATATGGTGCTCGGACCCACCCCTCCGAACACGTACGCCAAGGCCATCAGCGGAAGAGACGAAGCGGTCAGCACAACCAGGAACCCGACCGCACCGGCGACCTTCCCAAAGACGATCCCCCCCGAGGTCATGCGCGTGGACACCAATGTCTCGAACGTCTGCCGCTCGCGTTCGCCTGCGATGGCACCGGCGGCGAACACGGGGCCGAGAAGCAGGATCAGGGCGGTCTGGGTGAACGCCATCGCGATGAACAGCACCTGACCCACCGTCGGGTCACCTTTCGCCCCGGAGGAATCGGCCACCAGCAGCACGCCGGCCAGCACGACTACCATGAGCGCCAGGTAGACGGTGAAGGTCACCGGGGCGCGACGCCCCCGCATCTGACCCTTCAGTTCTCTGAGAAAGAGCGGTGCGAACCCGCGGAAGGGGTTCGACATCTCTCGACCCACTTCCCGCCGCCCCACCGGATCGCTCATCAGGTCACCAGTCCTTGCGTCGATTCGAAGTAGGCCTCTTCCAAGGCTCGGGGCGCCTCCAGCGCGGCCAGCGGAACCCCGGCTTCCACCAACTCGGCCACAAAGCGCGCTTGGGCCGCAAGGTCGCCCGCGAACCTGATCTCCACAGTGCCCGTCGCCGAGACGGCCACACCGTCGACTCCAGGTCGCGTGGCCACGAACTCGAGCCAGGGCGTCGGGTCCCCCGCGAGGCGGGCGCTGAGGCTGCGCACGCGGGCCGCGGGCGCGATCGTGTCGACCGGCCCTGAGGCCACCACGCTCCCTTGCTCGATGATAGTCACGGCGGTGCACATGTCGGCCAACTCGGAAAGGATGTGCGAAGAGATGAGTATGGCCACCCCGTCGGCGGCCAGCGCCTTGAGGATATCGCGGAGTTCGGCCCGGCCCCTGGGGTCGAGCCCGCTGGCCGGCTCGTCGAGCAGCAGCAGCCGCGGGCGGTGGATCAGGGCCCGCGCCAGGCACAACCGCTGCTGCATGCCCCGAGAGAGCCGTTGGACATCCGATGCCGCCTTGCCCTCCAGGTGCGTATGGGCGAGGAGTTCCGGTATGCGGGTGGCCCGCGCCGGCCCTTCGAGGCCATAGGCCGCGCCGAAGAAGTCGAGGTACTCGTAGACGGTGAGGTCCTCGTAGACACCGAAGAAGTCGGGCATGAACCCGAGGAGCAGACGCGCCGCGCTCGGCTTGGCCAAGGCGTCTACGCCCATCACCGAGACCGCGCCGGCGTCCGCCCGGAGCACCGTGCCGACGATGCGCAACAGGGTGGTCTTCCCCGCGCCGTTCGTACCGACGAGGCCGTGGATGGCGCCCGCCTCCACGTCGAGATCGGCGCCCTGAAGGGCCGTGACGCGTCCGTAGCGCTTCACGAGCCCCCTCACCTGGAGCACCGGTGCGGAGGCGGCTGAGGACGGTGGAACGTTGGGGGCGACCGTGCCGGCCGGGTCGGCGGGAGACGTCGGGGGCCCCGGACCAGCCAGGTCGGCGGAAGGCATCGGGGTGCGGTCCGGAATCTCGCTCATCGCAGCATCAACTCGTAGGCGACCACCCCAGAAACAGCGATACCCTCGGGCAGACCGGCGACCCGACCACGTACGTCGAGGTCCTGGGCCCAAGCCAGGAGACGCGCTTGCACGGGGACCCCCTGCATCGAAGCCCCCGATTCAGATCCCGGGCCCGCGGGAACTGCCAACTCAGTAGCGGCTCCCCGCTCGTCGACCGCCGACCAGGTGCCCCCGAAATCCCACTCAGTTCGCAGCCGATTCTCGGCCTCCCACTCGAGCTGGTCTCGCGATCGCGATCGCTCAGGTTGCTCGTTCACGACCTCTACTCCTTCGGCGGTGACGCGACCGTCGCCCACCACGAACGACACCGAGCCCCCGGGAGGAAGATCGGGCAACGTATATACCCCTTCACCCACCACCAGGACATGGCGGAGCGTCTCGGACCCGCGGTTGCTGACCGTCCAATGGATCGTGTCCCCCTGCTCGGTCCTGGTGGCCTCAAGCGGCTGCGACGGGGGCGCCGGCGCGGTGGCGCTGGGATCTACCTCGGGCCACCTCACGGACACTGAGCGCCCCGAGCCGGGCGAGACAGCGACATCTTCAAAGCGCAACCCGTCGCCGGAGGAATGCGGCATCCTCAGCACGTAGGGGCGCGCGAGCACTATTCCGTCGGTGCGAGGCTGCCCAGGCACTCCCCACTGGTCCACCTCGAGCGAGAACTTAGTCCCGAAAGGTGAGTAGAGACCCACGCTCATCTCCTCGCGGGTCGCGCCGGTCTCGTAGTCGGTGGATACGGCCCTGCGGGCCAACACCTGCTGCTCGGTGCCGCGCGATACGAGTACGGAGCCCAAGATGGCCGCGGTGGTCACCAGCACCAAGATAGGGATCACCCACCAAGCTGTGTCGAGCCGGCGGGCGCGGCGCAGCAGCGCGAACACTCCCACGCCGAGGACCGCGACGTACACCACAGCGAATGCCACAGTCAGGAGCACACCCGGCACGCGGCTGGTCAAGAACAGATGGGCCGGGGCGGTCCATTCGGGGCTGAAGAACCCGCCGGGGTACGCGGAAGACCCCACGAAGCTCCAAAACCACCACATCACTTCGAGGTTTGCGTCTTTGACAGGAACGCTCCCGCCGCCGATCCTTGCAGGAGAGATCCCGGCGAGCACGACGGTGCCCTCGCCCCACCGGCGCTGCGCGACCACCACGGAACCTTCCTGGTCGCTGACCACCATGTCGGCACCCGGGAGGTCCACCGGGGCGACAACACTCCCGTCGGGCAACACGACCCCTACGTCGTAGGGAGCGTTCCGCCCGTCTTGCACCGTGAGGGCTCCTTGACCGGGTGCGACCGCCTCCAGAGGACTGAACGAGCCCCGCAACCCGTCGCCCCGTTGAGACACCGGCATCGGCGATGGGCCTGCGATCACCAGGGTGCCGCCTCGCCTCACCCAGTCGAGGAGCGCCTCCCGCGCTCGCTCCATCTCGCGCTCGCTCGGCGCGGCCACCACCACGCGCGAGTAGAGGTCGAGCTCTGAGAGATCATCGGGGAACGCAAGGTTCTGCTCCACCCCGGAGTGCTCAGCCTGCACGATCGAATCGCGGAACGCGGGCCCGTCTTCACCAACGACGAGCGTGAATACGCTGTCGAACGTGCGCTGACTGAACGAGGACACCGGCCTCTCAGCCGAGTCCAGCAGCCGCACGCGAAGCGTCGGACGGGAGTCGGTGGGATAGGTCGTGAATGAGATGCGCGACGAGCCCGCGACTACCTCTACCGGAACGAGCACCGTGCGCTGAAGGCCGTCGACCTCGATCCAGCCCGAAAAAGCGTCACCGGGGTTCTTCACCTCGAGCGCGCCCGAAAGCCGAGAACCGTCAGGCGAGACGCGCACCTGCACCAGCACCGCCTGGAGCGCCGTGCCGGAAGCGGCCCGAGCCGGAGGCATCGAACCCGGGCCCGTCATCGAAAGGAGGAGGGAAGCAACCACCACGAGAACGATCAGTGCCACCGACCAGGCTTGCAGACCCCGCCACCCGACTGGCGCCGGCCCTGCTGGGCGCATCTCTCTCACCGCCACACGCTCCCCGGCCGCACTCGGCCCTGACGCCTTGAACGCGCACCGTTGACGCCTTGAACACGCACATCATACGAGGGCAGGGCACCCGCTACCAGCGTCTGGGGTGATTTCGCCCCGGACCCGTGAGTGAGTGTCGAGTCGATCCGGCGCGGGTATCCCCCTTTCACGAGACATCCACCGACCGATGCCACTGCGGTGAGAGCATCCGACAAGGGGAGCTGACGATGAACGGAACGCCGACAGAACGCGGATCCGATACGGCCATGGCGTTCCTGCGCGCCTTCATGGGCCTCATCTTCTTGACCACGTGGGTGAGCAACCTATCCAAGGGACTCTACTCGGACGGCTTCGTACCCTTCATCCAGGAGTGGGCCGATGGCACCTCGATCACCTTCTATGGCGACTTCCTGAAGTCGGTCGTCATCCCCAACGCCGACCTCTTCCGCTACTTCCAGGTGGTGACAGAATTTCTGATCATGGGAGTGTTCCTGATCGTGGGGTTCCTCACCCCGGTCTCCGCCCTGGTGGCGGGAGGCTTCACGGTGAACCTCCTGCTCGCCTCCTACGGCACGGGCGAATGGCCCGGCACGTACCTGATCATGATGGCCGTTCTCGCCGCCGTGGGCGTCACGCGGGCAGGGCGCACCCTCGGGGCCGACGCGATCCTGGCCCGGCGCTCGCCGCATCCGAAGCTGCCTCTGTACTGAGCTCGGCGCGGGTCCGCCCAGACCCACGGCGCTCCCCGAGCCAGCAAGACCGCCTCAGACCCGGGGAGCCGAGGCGCATCACACCCGGGGAGCTGACCCGCCTCAGTTCGCGGAGTTCGGCGGCGGGCGGAGCCTCAGCCGCAGAAGGGTGCCGAAGATGCCATTGAACGCGCCGACGGTGCCGCGGACGGTGCCCGAGATCTTCGAGTCGCCCGCCCGGGGGCGGAACGACGTGTCGATCCAGGAGATGCGGGCGCCTCGCAGGCTCGCCTTCACCACCATCTCGGTAGTCCACGCGTAGCCGCGCGGCTCCATCTGCAACTCTTCAAGCAGGTCGGCGCGCACCGCCCGAAAGGGACCGTTGTCCGGAAGATCGATCCCGAACAGCAGGCGCATGCCGGCGACAGCCGCTACATTGCCTAGGCGCTGATGCGCCGCCATGCGAGCGGCTCCCGCAACCGCACGCCGCCGAGAGCCCACGAGCAGGTCGACGTCCCCGGAAAGCACGGGGCCGACCAAACGGGGCAGATCCCAGGGATCGTCACTGCCGTCGGCCTCCATGAACACGATCGCGCGCACGCCGCCAAGGCCCTCCTCGGTCTCGCCTCCGCGATCCGCCTCCGCTTCCATCTGTGCCGCGGCGGCGGCCACACCAGCGAGGCAGGCAAGACCATAGCCACGCTTGGCCTCGAAGACCACGGTGCCGCCCGCGGCGGTGATCAGAGCGGCGCTGCCGTCGGAAGAACCGTTGTCCACGAACACGGCCCGCCGAAGCAGATCGGGGGTCGCAGCCAGCTCGCGCAGCAGGGCGGGCAGCGCCGCCGCCTCGTTCAGTACTGGAAGCACGATGCGCCAGTCTCCGCCGGTGCGCCGGGCGCCGCGGGATCTCCGATCGGTGCCCGCGCGTCCGGCGGCCGCGTGCGGATCGGCCATGGCGTCGGCCTCCATGCGGGTGTCGGCCGCGCCCGAACCCGCCGCTCCCGGGGCTGCCATGCGCGGGTCGGTCCTGCTATCGTCAGACCGTGCTCTCTGCTCGCTCACGCGCCTACCTCGGTATCGTCCTCCTCGTGGCGACCTGCGCCGGCATGCTCTTCACCGGCGACCTGCGGGCGCACACGTACGCGTACCTTCTCCTCTACGCCGGCGCCGCCGCGGGGTACCTGCTGGCTCTGAGCGGCCTGACCGCTCTCCCCACGACTGCCATCGTCGCCGCGGGGCTGCTGCTCCGCCTCCTGCTCTTCCCCGGGGAACCGAGCCTCTCCGACGACTACCACCGCTACATCTGGGACGGCGCCGTTCAGACAGAGGGTATCAATCCCTATCTGCACGCGCCTTCGTCGGCGGCACTCGATGCGGTCGACTACCCGGAGCGCGGGCTCATCAACCATCCCGAGTACCGCACCATCTATCCGCCGCTCTCCGAACTCCTGTTCTACGGGATGGCGCGAGCGGGCGTGGCTTCGGCCGCGGGTCTGAAGGTGGTGTTCGGACTCTTCGACCTCGGCGTAGCCCTGCTCATCTGGACGGCAGCCGGTCGACGGAGAAAGGAAGCGCTCGCCCTCTACCTGCTTCACCCCATGGTGGCTCAGGAGACCTGGAGTTCGGCCCACCTCGACGCGGCGCCGACCCTGCTGGTGGTGGCGGCCGCACTGCTGATCGTGCGGGGTTCCGACCTGCGGGCCGGACTGGCCCTCGGGCTGGGGGCGGCCTTCAAGTTCTACCCGGGCTTCCTGCTGATACCGGCCTTGGTTGGGAATCGAGCGCGGCCTCTCCCCCTCCTCGGCGGGTTCGCGGTCGGCTTCGGCCTGCCCTACGTGCCCTATCTGTTGACCGGCGCGGCGCTCGGATCGATCACCGAGACCGGCACCACCCCCGAGTTCCACTCGTCGGTGTTCTACCTGCTTCGCTTCGTCCTCCCCTATTCGACCGCACGGATCGTGGTGGTCGCGGCGTTCGTGATCCTCGCCGTGATCCTGGCGCGGCGGCGAAGCGGCCGGGCCGGTACGATGCACGCCTTCGCCGTCACGGCCACGCTGTTCGTGTTGCTCCTCCCCGTCGTACACCCCTGGTATTGGGTCACGGCGGTGGCCCTGGGGTCGCTCGCGGGAGTGCGCCTACCCATCTTCCTCGGGTTGGCGGCACCGGCCTCCTACGCCACGTATGCCGGGGGGCCGCTCCGCCAACGCCTATGGGCCCGCCTGCTCTCCTACTCGGTGCTCGTCGCTCCGAGCGCCGACCTCAAGGCCATCGCCACCGACGCCAAGGCCACGTAGCCGAAGGCCGCCACGTAGAGCACCAGGAACGGCATGGCCGTGTACCGGCCCGCGGCTGCGGCTGCGTTCAGGGTCCAGACCGCGGTCACCAACGCGACGACCTCGAACACCGGCGCCACTCCCACCAGAGCACGGTAGTCGGCAAGACGGCGGCCACTCCCCTCCTTCGGCGTGCGCACGAATCCCGAATCGACACCGAGGAAGGCCTCCACCGCCGCCCGCGAACTCACGACCGCCACCCCCATACCGAGCGCCACGAGGAAGGGGATCAACACGACACGGCGACGCCAATCGCGATGCAGCGACCACTGGCCCAGCGCCACGACGAACGGTGGGCTCAGCCCGACCAGGGCCGTCACGCCGAACACCACCAACAACATGGGGAAGTCGCTGATGAGAATGGCCGTCGCCACCAGGAGCCCGAGCAGCATGGGGTGGACCAGATAGGCGAGCAGGTGGATCACAGACTGAAGGCGTACGAGGAACGGGAGTGGCGCTCGAACCACCTGGCCCAGCAGCAGGCGGGCGGTCTGCAGCGAGCCCTTCGCCCACCGGAACTGCTGGTTCTTCAGGGCGTTCAGGTCGCGGGGGACCTCGCCCGGCACAACGACATCTCTGTCGTACACGCCTCGCCATCCGGCCAGTTGTGCCCGGTAGCTGAGATCGAGGTCTTCGGTGAGCGTGCGAGCCTGCCACCCACCCGCGCCCTCGATAGCCGAGCGACGCCAGATGCCCGCGGTCCCGTTGAAGTTGAAGAAGAACCCCGAGGCGAACCGAGCCTGCTGCTCGACGGCGAAGTGGGCGTCCATCGCCAGGGCCTGCACTCGGGTGAGCAGGGAGTCTTCCCGGTTCAAGTGCCCCCAGCGCGCCTGCACGAAGCCGACGGTCGGATCGTCAAGGTGCCTCACCATGTCGCGCAGGAAACCGGGCGCCGGCACGAAGTCGGCGTCGAATATCGCGTAGACCTCGCTGCGGCTCATGTCCATTCCGAACGCGAGGGCCCCCGCCTTGTAGCCGCGACGGTCGGTGCGGCGCACGTGCTGCGCCACGAGCCCGTCGTCCCGATGCCACTCCTTCACGAGGGCCCCGGCACGATTCTCCGTGCGTGGAGGCCCCACGAGACCCAGGACCTGCTCGACCAGGCCCGTGGTGGCGTCGCTGGAATCATCGAGCACCTGCACCACGAGTCGCGAACCGGGGTAGTCGAGGGCGAGCACGCTCCCGAGCAGGCGCTCCACCACGTTCATCTCGTTGTAAAGGGGGAGCTGTACCGTGATCGTGGGGAGATCGGCGTCGTGCCCGGTGAAACGGGGGGCGTCCGTGTGTGCTCGTTCGACGATCTGGTCGCACGTGGAGGTGCCGGCGGGCCGCCGCGCGCGCGGGCGCAGCAGGCGCATCGCCAGATACAGGCCGTTCAGTCCGTAGACCGCAAGGCCCGTGGCGCTTAGAACGTATAGGAATATCGCGAACTGCCTCACGAGCACCCGCCAACCGTCTTGATCTCTCGATATCCAGCCGCCCCGTTCCCCGATCACCTGCTCGATCTCCCGGCCGCGGCGCCTACACACCCTGTGCCCATCAACGCATGCCCTGTAATCTTGTCGAGTCGTGGAACACCGCCCCCACACCAGCGAGCACCTGGCTCTGGCCGTCATGGCACGTGTACCCACGGTGGGTCGCGTGAAGAGCCGCCTAGCCGAGAGTCTCGGTGCCCACGCGGCCACCGAGACCTACTCGGCTCTCCTGCGCGATACGATCCTGCAGGCGGGATCCGTGGGAGACGAGGTGGCCCTCTACCTCGCCCTCGAGTCGGAACAAGACGACCTCACCCCCGCGGACCTGCCGCCCCTCGGCGATAGGTGGCGCATCATCGCGCAGCGCGGGGAAGGCCTGGGGACCCGGCTCTCCGCCGTGTTCTCCGACCTCTTCGCCGCGGGGCACGGGGTCGTGGCACTGGTGGGATCGGACAGTCCGCAGCTTCCAGCGACCTACCTACGGAAGGCGCTCGACCTGCTCGGCTCTCCGGACATCTCGGCGTCCCGGCCGGACGTGGCACTGGGCCCGACCCTCGACGGCGGGTATTACCTCATCGCCACGAACGCGGACACCTGGCGACAGGCTCGCGCCGATCTCACCGCTCTTCTTGAGGACTCGCCCCTGGGGACGCCCGGCGCCGCCCGCTACACGCGCGACGAGCTGGCGAGACTCGGACTCCGGCTTCACGAACTCCCCCTCTGGTTCGACGTGGACACCGAGGAGGATCTGCGCCTGCTAGCCGGGTTTGCCGCCGGCACCGTTCCCCAAGGGCATGGCGGGCCGCCAAGCGAGACCGAGGACGCCGCGACCGCGGCACCCGCTGCGCGCGGTGGGGCCCTCGACCGGCTGAAAGAAGTCTACCTGCACGTGACCCACGAGTGCGATACCGGTTGCCCCCAGTGCTACCTGCGCGACGTCCGTTCGTCGGGTCCGGTCGCGGGGGCAGGCGAGCTCGATACCGCGGGCTGGATCGACGTGATCGACCAAGCGGCGGCGCTCGGAGCCACCGGGTTCGTCATCATCGGAGGTGACCCCTTCTTGCGCTCCGATCTGCTCACGCTCATCGAGCACATCACGGGCACACACGGCGCCAAGGCCCGCCTGTTCTTCAACAGGCCTATCGATGACGATCTGGCGTCGCGTCTGGCGTCGGCAGGCAATGGGTCGCTCGTGCCGCTTCTCAGCATCGACGGGAACGAAGAGACGAACGACGGCCTTCGCGGCCGCGGCAACTTCGCCGACGCCCGTGCCTCGATCCGCGCCCTCCTCGGGGCGGGCCTTCGGCCGATCGTGAACACGGTGCTGCTGAGGCCGGTCTTGGACGGTCTCAACGAGCTGGCGCAGACGATCGCAGACGACGGGGTGAGGACGCTCCACCTGATCCTCCCCCACCAGCGCGGGGGCCTCGCCCGGGGAGGCGACATGGTGCCCTCGGGCAACGAGCTCCTCGCCGCGTTCGTGGCTCTGGAAGAGACGGCGGAGCGGGTCGGGCTCACCGTGGACAACCTCTCGGCTTGGAAAGGCAGACTGGGTGCGCCACGAGACCTGTGCAACGCCGGCTGCTCGCTGCTGGCAGTCGATCCCGAGGGCTTGGTGCACGCGTGTCCGATCACGTGCGGCGACGCGGGCTTCGTCGCAGGCGACCTGCGCGAACAGAGCCTCGAAGACATCTGGCGCACCTCGCCCTCACTGAACCTGCTCCGAGCGGGCCACGCCCGCGATCGAGAGACGTGCCGAAGCTGCCCCGTGGTGGACGCGTGCGGCGGCGAGTGTTGGGTGCAGGCGCACTACGCCGCTTCCGCGGCCGACCAGCGCGCCGGCTACCTCGCACCGTTCCCCTACTGCGAACTGGTGCGCCCCGTGCTGGAGCGCCTCGGGGCAGCGTCACCCCCATGGACTCCCGACCCCGCGGCGATGACTGTCGATCTGATCCCGTTCGACTGCATATGAGGATTCTAGGTGCCCGGGCGTGACCCGGGCACAGGAAAGGGAGGCCGCATGCTGATGATCACCCGATGACGGGCCAGGACGTCACCGCGGAGCCCAGTGCCATGGAACCGTTCCTCGACGACCTTCTGACCCACGCGGAGGGCCGACTGGCCGATACCGGCGTGGAGGGGCGACTTACCCCCATCGAGGCCATCGTCTTCGACCCTCGTACGATCCTCAAGTGCCGCTACTCATGCCCGGCCTGGGGCCGTCGCTGGACCTGCAGAGACGAGGCCTGGGGTCCGGAGGAACTCATCCCCCTGCTCGGCATGTACAAGCGGGTCGCGGTGCTCTCGGGAGTGGACGGCCGCGAGCTCTTCCCGGCGGCGTTGGCATTCGAGCGCGCCGCGTTCGCGCGCGGCCACTACTACGCGCTCGCGGTCGCCGTCACACCATGCTACACGTGCGAGGCGTGCGGATACCCCCACGAGGAATGCAGACACAAGCCCGACCTGCGTCCCGAATCGGCGATGGCGGGCATCGACACCCTCGAGACCCTTGATAGGCTCGGCGTCGCGCGCAAGAGCGCCAACGGCGGTTTCGTGCGGGTGAGCTTCGTCTTCCTGGACTAGAAGATGCCGGAGAGTTCCTTCCGACGCATTGGTGCGTCGCGGCGGTAGCGACGCGCTCGCTCAGCGCTCCTCTCGAGCCACGCCCACTTCCATTCATGGTCTTCCCGTACTACCATCGCCGCGACGCTCATCGGTCGCCGCCCATGCGTGGAGGGATCTTGTGGTGATCTGGGTTCTCTCCATCTGTGCCCGACGGGTGCCGCGCGCGCCACGGCTGTGCCTGCCCCCGCTTCGTGTTCCGTCACCGTTCGTATCGTGACCTTCACGTCTCCATCGTTCCTCCTCTTTCTCTTTGCGAGCTTCGCGCTCTACTGGGCGCTGCCCATGCGATGGCGCTGGCCGGTGCTGTTGGGGGCCGGATACCTCCTCTACCTCTCCACCGGCCCCGCCTACTTCCCGGTGCTCGTATTCGTTACGCTGACGACCTACGCTTCGGGGAGGATTCTGGCGGCTCATGGGAGGGCGCGAACCGCCGACGCGTCTGGGCTACCCGAGGCCCCGGCGGCCATGCGATGGCCGCTCGCCCTCGCCCTCACGGTCGGACTCGCGCCATTGGCGCTCTTCAAGTACACAGGGTTCGTCACCGGATCGCTGGCTTCCGCCGCGCACTGGTTGGGCGTGGCGCCCAGCGCGGCGGCTGGGCTCGCTTCGTTGGGCGAACGGTCGCACACGCTCCTGCTGCCGCTCGGGATATCCTTCTACACGTTCAAAGCTCTGAGCTACCTCATCGAGGTCGCCCGCGACCCTGCCCGAGTGGAGCGGCATCTCGGTCGATACGCACTCAGCATCTCCTTCTTCCCCCAGATCTTCGCCGGACCGATCGAACGCCCCCATGCGCTTCTCGCGCAAATCGAACAAGGGCGGCAGTTCGACCGAGTCCGCGCCTCTGAAGGCCTGAATCAACTGGCGGTGGGCCTGTTCAAGAAGCTGGTGATCGCCGACCGACTCGCCCCCCTCGTGAACCAGGTGTACGGGGACCTGAACGCCCATACGGGGCTCCCCCTTCTTCTGGCGCTGTTCGGCTTCTCACTCCAGATCTACTTCGATTTCGCCGGATACTCCGATATCGCGAACGGGACAGCCCGCCTCTTCGGCTTCGATGGCATGGAGAACTTCCGCCGCCCCTACTTCGCCCGAAGCTTCCGGGAATTCTGGCACAGGTGGCATATCTCACTGTCCACCTGGTTCCGCGACTACCTCTACTTCCCGCTGGGCGGCAACCGGGTCGGGCCCTCCCGCCACGCTATCAACGTGCTCGCGACGTTCGTGATCTCGGGCCTCTGGCACGGGGCCGCCTGGACCTTCGCGTTCTGGGGAGCCATGCACGGCGGCTTCCTGATCGGGGAGATGTACCTGTCTCGAGCCACGGATCGTGTGAGGGCGCGACGGCGAACTCTGCCATCACTGCCGCGACCCGTCTGGTCCGTTCTGGTGTTCACCCTTACCTCGGTGGCGTGGGTGTTCTTCCGCGCTCCGACCTTGGACGACGCGTTCTTTCTCCTCGGTCATGTTGCGACAGGGATCGCCGGCCAGTTGAGCAGTCTGGATGCGCTTGCCGGGACGCTGTCCACCATGGGCCTGACCGCGAAGAGCGGACTGGTGCTGGGGGTGTCGCTCACCGGGGTGCTGATCGCCGAGATCATGCAGGAGCGCGGACAGTGGGGGTCCTTCTGGTCCGCGCGCCCGGGTTGGCAGCGGGCCGCCGCGATGTACGCACTCGTCGGCTCCATTCTTCTCGTCGGAGCGTTCGGACAGAACTCCTTCCTCTACTTCCAGTTCTGAGGGTTGGCATATGCCTCTGTACCGAAAGCCGAAGCGGGATACGAGCGAAGGAGTCGACGGGCCATTCGGTTTCCTCGGATGGGTGCTCGTGCGGGCGCTACCCGTCGTGTTGGCCGTCTCCATCGTCACCGTGGGAGTGGACCCCGCCAATCTGTTCCGAGGGCCCACTTACGAGCGCGGCATCGCCACGCTCCTAGCAGAGGGCGCGAACGTCGCCGCAATCGGGAACCACGATGACCGGCTGGTGCAACGCTACCTGACCGCCGAACTCGAACAAAGCCCACAGGTGCTCGTGTTGGGGTCAAGTCGGGCGATGCAGATCCGGAGCGACGTGGCCGGCGACAGGCGCTTCTTCAACGCCAGCGTGAGCGAGGCCGCGCTGGAAGATCTGGAAGCGATCGCCGAACTGTATCTGGAATCAGATCCGCCGCCCGAGGTAGTGGTCTTGGGTGTGGACTTGTGGGACCTGAAGAGGACAGACGCGCTCACCGCGTGGAAGACGCTCTCGGCGGAACGCGACCTCATGCTGGCCCGCGCGGGTCGAGATACGAGCAGTAGTGGAACGGATCGCTGGGAGAGGTGGCGCCGATACGCGCAGGCACTTTCCCCTTCGTACTTCCAGGAGTCGTCGCGACGATTGATCCGTTCTCTGACCGGCATTGCCCCGGCCCGTTCCGTCTACTACGCCACCGACGAGACCGAATCGGACGTGCCGGTGAAGCTCGCCGACGGCAGTCTTGTGTACGACCAGGCCATGCGCCTGCGGTCGCCCGAAGAGACGGATCGCATGGCGCTCGAGTACGGGGTGAAATGGCGCGACAAGATCGATGAAGTCGGTCGATTAGAGCCCGACCGGCAGGCTGAGTTCGAGGATCTCGTGGATCAATTGAGGGCTTCGGAGACCACGGTGGTCATCTACCTCGGCCCCTACCACCCGACTACGTATTCCTACTTCCTGCGCGAGCGGGATCTTCGCATTGGCGGAGAAGTGGAGGACTACCTACGATCCATGGCCGCCGCCCGGAACATCCAAGTGCTCGGGTCGTACGACCCGGAACGCGCCGGGGTAGCGGCGGAGGACTTCTTCGACGCCCTACACGTCCGCGAGAGCGGTGCGAACAAGATCTTCGCGGAGTGGGAGGAGTCTGGGTCCTGAGAGCCGTGGGAGGAGTCTAGGCCGTGAGCGTGGTGTGAGGAGGTTCGAGCCGCCCCCCCGTGGGAGCGGGTCGGAGTCACCCCCGCTACGCCTCGAGAGAGCGGTTGTGCTCGTCCCATTTCTCGAGTACGCCGGACATCTGTTCCCCGTAGAACTCGTAGAACGCGAGCGCGTCGGCCACGCGTCGGCCCGCTGGGGTGCCCTCGCCGAGCACGCGCAGGGAGCCGCGCAGCGCATCCTCGGTACGCGACACGCTTCGAAGACCGCGTTCCATGACGTCGTGCCACATCCCCCCCTGCACGCGGTAGCACTCGCGTCGGGTCCCGGCCCGCCGTTCCCGGCTTACGAGGCCCAGATCGACCAAGAAGCGCACGGCGCCCGACACGGCCGCCGGGCTGATGCCCAGCGCTTCGGTGAGGTCGAGCGACGTAAGGCCGGTATCGGACGACAGGAGCGCCGCGAACACCAACGCAGGCATCCGCGGCCAGCCGGACTCGGCCAGCACCGCGGCGAGGCGTTGGGTCACTTGTTGCACGGCCGCTGGATCACGCTGCGCGGGATCGCGCTGCGGTACGTGATCGCGCTGCGGTGCCTGCGTCTCGGCCATGAGCACCCCTCGTCCGAATCCCCGAGAAGTTAGTGTACTGGACCTTCACGATATTCACAAATCTCTGAATTTAATATAGATTGTACGTGTAGATCGTACGGTGGACTCACCCTCACTGACCCGGGACGGTGGACCGTGGAAGCAGCTATCACGATCGAGAAGCTGAGCAAATCGTTCGGGAGCACGAAAGCGCTGGACGAGCTCGACCTCGAGGTGCGCGTCGGCGAGATACACGGCCTGCTGGGTCCGAACGGGGCCGGCAAATCCACGTGCCTTCGTGTGCTACTCGGCCTGTTGCGGGCCGACGCGGGAACGGCACGCCTCCTGGGCGGCGATCCGTGGCGCGACGTGGAGCAGCTGCATCGCCGGCTGGCCTACGTGCCCGGGGACGTGACCTTGTGGCCGACTCTCACCGGGGGCGAGGTGATCGACCTGCTCGGACGACTCCGCGGCGGCCTCAACGAGAAGCGCCGCGCCGACCTGCTGAAGCGCTTCGATCTGGATCCGACCAAGAAGGCCCGCGCCTACTCCAAGGGCAACCGCCAGAAGGTGGCCTTGATCGCCGCGCTCTCATCCGACGTCGAGCTATTGCTCCTCGACGAGCCGACCGCGGGCCTCGACCCCCTGATGGACGCCGTGTTCCGAGAGGTGATCACCGAACTGCGCGACCAAGGCCGCACGACGCTGCTCGCGAGCCACATCCTCTCCGAGGTTGAGGCTCTGGCGGACCGCGTGAGCATCATCCGCGACGGCCGCACTGTAGATGTGGGCAGCCTCGCCGACATGCGCCACCTGGCCCGCGTCTCGATATCGGCGGACCTCGTCGGGGCCCCTGATGGACTGACCACCATGCCGGGAGTGCACAACCTCAAGGTGGACGGCACCCACGTTGAGTTCATCGCCGATCCCGACAGCCTTGACAAGGTACTCATGACGTTGTCGTCGGTCGGCGTCACCAGCCTGAAGAGCCAACCTCCCTCCCTCGAGGAGTTGTTCATGCGTCACTATGGCGAGGATGGGGCGACTACCCGGGTCGAAGAGGCGGTGACACGGTGAGCTCCCTGGTCGGCACCGGGGCCTTGGTGCGTCTCGCCCTGCGCCGGGACCGCATCCTCCTGCCCGTCTTCATCGTCATCGTGGCTGCCATGGTGGCGGCCTCCGCTTACGCCACGGCTGAGCTCTACCCGACGGCCGAATCTCGGGCGACTGCTGTCGCGGTCATCAACACCGCCACGTCAACCCTCGCCATGTTCGGCCCCATCCACGACGAGACGTCACTCGGGGCACTCGCCACCTTCAAGATCGGCATCATGGGCGCGATCGCCCTGGCGGTGCTCTCCCTCATCCTGGTAGTGAGGCACACGCGCGCCGAGGAGGAGACCGGTCGCCTGGAGATGCTCGGCGCCACCGTCGTCGGGCGCCAAGCCCCATTGACCGCCGCGCTGTTGGTCGCGGGCGGCACCAGCATCGTGACCGGCCTCGTCACTGGGATATCGATGATCGCGGTGGGGCTGCCGGCGGGCGGCTCGGTCGTCATCGGCCTGGGATTCGCCTGCTTGGGCATCGCCTTCGCCGCCGTGGCCGCCTTGACCGCGCAGCTGACGAAGAGCGCCCGTACCGCATCGGGTATGGCGGGAGGGGTTCTCGGATTCTCCTACCTCCTCCGGGCGATCGGGGACGCTTCGGCCGGGAACGGTCTCGCCTGGGTGTCGTGGCTCTCGCCCGTTGGGTGGTGGCAGAAGACCAGGCCGTTCGCCAGCGACAGGTGGTGGATGCTCGCGCTGCTCCTCGTCTTCGCCCTCGCCGTGTGCGTGGTGGCCTACATGCTCGCCGCACGACGCGACTTCGCGGCCGGCCTCCTGCCGGAGCGGCGAGGCCCCGCCTTCGCATCCAAGAGTCTCGGGACTCCATTGGCTCTGGCCTGGCGCCTACAACGCGGGACCTTCGCCGCATGGGCCGTGATATTCGTCCTGGCCGGTTTGGTCGTGGGTGGCCTCACGTCGAGTGTCGACGACTTCCTGACCAGTCCGCAGGCGCTTGAGTTCATCGAGAAGCTCGGCGGTGTGCAGAGCATCAGCGACGCCTTCCTCGCCGTGGAACTCGGGTTCATGGGCGTGTTCCTCTCGATATTCGGCATGCAGGCGGTGTTGCGTCTGCGCTCGGAGGAGTCGGCCATGCGCGCGGAGCCCATGCTCGCGACCGCGGTGAGCCGGATCACCTGGGCCTTGAGCCACGTGACTATCGCCGTGGTGGGAACAGCCGTGTTGGCCCTCCTGATGGGACTGAGCGCCGGAGCGACCAGCGCTGCACAGATAGGCGACAGTGGGCAACTCGGTCGCGTCGTGGTCGGCGCGCTCGTGCAGCTCCCCGCGGTGTGGGTGGTCACGGGTATCGCCGTCGCGGCCTTCGGCCTGGCCCCGAAACAGATCGTGATCGGCTGGATCGCGCTGGTGGGTTTCGTGCTGCTGGGCGAGTTCGGCGCTCTCTTCAGCCTGAACCAGACGGTGATGGACATCTCGCCCTTCGCCCACACACCCAGGCTCCCCGGCGGCGAGTTCTCACTCGTGCCGCTGGTCGCGCTCACCGCCATCGCCGCCGGGCTGATGGCGGCCGGGCTGGGTGGGTTCCGGCGGAGGGACGTGGGGTAGGGAGGATACGCGCCGGGAGGCCTCAGCGAGCGGGAGACGTCACCCGCGAGAACTGCGAGAAGAGCGTCCCGGGCCTTTCGAGCGTCCCGCGCGCATCACGTTCTTCCGCCGAGTCGTCCGAGCCGTAGTGAGACATGATCCGCAGGATCTCATCCAGGCGGTTGAAGAGGGCCTTGACCACGTCCGGATCGAAGTGTCCCTCCTCCTCGCAGTCGATGATAGCCAGCGCGGCGTCTATCGCAAGCGCCGGCCTGTACACGCGCCTACTGGTGAGGGCATCGAACACGTCGGCCACGGCGGCGATGCGACCCTCGATCGGGATCTCCGTGCCCTGCAAGCCGTGTGGGTAGCCCGTCCCGTCGAACCTCTCGTGGTGCGTGAGGGCGATGGTCTCAGCCATCCGCATTGCCGGGGATGACGAGCCAGCTAGGATCCGTCCCCCGATCAAGCTGTGCGCCTTCATCGCCTCGAACTCTTCCGGGGTCAGCTTCCCGGGCTTCAGCAGGATGGCATCGGAGATGCCGATCTTGCCGACATCGTGCATGGGAGCCGCCAGGAGCAGCAGCCGGATGAACTTCTGGGCGAGCTTCATCTCTTCCGCGATGACCGCCGCATACCGCGCCATGCGCACGATGTGGAGGCCGGTCTCCACGTCACGGTACTCAGCGGCAGCCGAGAGTCGGTAGATAGCCTCCTGCTGCGATTCCTCAAGTGCCCGGGTGGCTTCCATGAAACCGGCCGTCCGCTCACGGACGAGTTCCTCCAGTCTCTCCCTGTGTGCTTGGTTCTCCACGCGGATCCTACGGTTCTCCAAGGCCTGCCTCACCGAGTGGGTGAGATCGCCCGGCACCACGGGTTTGGTGAGATACTGGGCGGCACCGCCGTGCAGGCATTCGAGGGCTATCTCGAGATCGGTCTCACCCGTCAACATGATTACGACGATGTCCTTGACTTCCGCCGTGAGACGCTCGAGGAGCCACCTTCCATCACGCCCCGGCATATGGACATCGACGAGAGCAACCGCGAAGTTGCCACCCATGGCATCGGCCAGTGCTTCCTCTGCATCGGCGTGCGCGCTCACTGAGTAGTCCTGCGCCTGCAAACTCCGCGTCACGAGGCGGAGAATGCCGGCTTCGTCGTCCACCACCATGATTCGCTCTGGCCCGAAGTCCAAGTCCGGGGAAGAGAACGCGCAATCCCCTGGCATATACCAACTCACGGTCGAAACCCCCTCACGCCTTGGGTGCGACACAGCGCCGATCCGGTCGGGCGGCGCCTTGCGGGACGGAACCAAGCTAGCCTGAAGTCCCTGCCGTCCCATCGGCACACCGGTCCGGCAGCATGAGCGGCGAACGATCACTCCTCGTCTTCGCCCCCGCCGTGTGCATCCAACAGTCTCGGCACCCCGTTGGCCGTGTTGTCCCTCCTGATGGGACTGAGCGCCGGAGCCACCAGCGCTGCACAGATAGGCGACAGAGGGCAACTCGGTCGCGTCGTGGTCGGCGCGCTCGTGCAGCTCCCCGCGGTGTGGGTGGTCACGGGCATCGCCGTGGCAGCATTCGGCCTGGCCCCGAAACAGATCGTGATCGGCTGGATCGCGCTGGTGGGCTTCGTGCTGCTCGGCGAGTTCGGCGCGCTCTTCAGCCTGAACCAGACCGTGATGGACATCTCCCCGTTCGCCCACACACCCAGGCTCCCCGGCGGCGAGTTCTCACTCGTGCCGCTGGTCGCGCTCACCGCCATCGCCGCTGGGCTGATGGTGGCCGGGCTCGCTGGTTTCCGACGACGCGACGTGGGCTAGAAGAACATCACGAGTATCTTCTTCTAGGAGGCCGATGATGGATCAGCACGCCGCCACAGAGTGGCCCCCTCTCGACGTCGCGCACATCTCTGGGACGATGCAGACGCTGCAACGCTACGCCCAGATCACCGGGAAGGTCCGGCTGCAGCTCTCGCCCCCACGGCCGGAGTGGCAGCACGCGGGTCTGCAGCTGGCCGCCCGCGGCATCACCACCGGCCCCATCCCGCGAGGGACTCAGGCCGTGCAGATCGATCTCGATCTCGTGGCCCACGAGATGGTCATGTCGACGAGCGCCGGGCGAGTACACCGTATCCCGCTCGTTCCCGCGCAATGTGTGGCGAGCGTGTGGAAACAGGTGCACGCGGCTTTCGATGACTTCGGGATCGAACTCGACCTGTGGGCCAAGCCCCAGGAGGTCGCGGACGTCACCCCGCTCGACACCGACGACATCAACTGCGAGTACGAGCCCGATGCGATCCGCACGTGGTTCGCCGTCACGACCGCGGCACGCAACGTGCTCGAGGAGTGGTCTTCGGGATTCTACGGCCGCACGGACATCCGACTCTGGTGGGGCGGGTTCGACCTCGCCGCAACCCGCTTCAACGGGAAGCGAGTCGCCCCGAGACTCGATGCCGGATACATCAAGCGCTGGGACCAGAACGGCGAGTACATCGGGGCGGGCTTCTGGCCCGGCAACGCGGGATTCCCCAATCCGATGTTCTCGGCCTACATCTCGCCGGAACCGCCCGGGTGTGAGTCGGCTGAGATGCCCGCCGGAGTCGCCTGGTCTCCCGATAGGGGGCTGTGGGTCCTACCGTACGAGACGGAGCGCGCCGCTGATGATCCCGCCGCACTCCTCACAGACTTCCTCGACCATGTCTACGCGTTCGCGGGCAGCGCCGCGAACTGGGACCTTGAGAGCTTCGCCTACGAGCCACCGCCACCGTCCGAACGAAAGTGGTGAGGCGACCGGCAGGACGGACCACGCAGGATCTGACTTCGCTTGGCCGTCGCCGGATACGAGGACGAGGACGACGGGAACTGCCGTCCTCGTCCTCGTCCCCGTCGACCCACTCAGCGCTTCTCGTCCCCGCCAAGGTCGGCTGCCATGCCTGGCTCGTCCAGGATCCGGAGCAACGTCTCGACCGCCGGCACGCGGACACCCGGGATGCTCGTCCGAAGGAGCACCTGGTCGCCCGTCACGATGTGTGTCGCCCCCGAACGCATCGCCGTCTCGACCACCGGGTCGTCGCCAGGGTCGTCCACCCAGCTCGTCGTAGCTCGCTCCACGGCGACGACCTCCGTGAACCCGGCGATCTCGAGAGCCAACGCCTCTGCGAGATCTGGAGGGACGCCGAACTTGGGTCGCACCAGCACGCTGCGGAACTCATCCAGGATGTAGAGAGACGTCACCCCCACGAACACGCCCTCGCGCACCGCGTCGACAACGCGCCCCGGTTCTCCCCCGAACAGGACGGCGGAGACCAGGACGTTCGTGTCGAGCACTACCCTACTGGCTGCGCCGGCCACGAATCTCGGAGACGGCTTCAGTCACATCTCGCTCGGTGAGGCCCCGCTCGACGGCGCGCATGCGCACGTTATCCACCAGTCGATCCCAGCGCGAGACCGCCGGCTCCATGACCACCGCCCCATCGCGGACGATGACGTTCATCTGCGTGTTCTCATCCAGCGCGAGTTCTGCGGCCACCGCTTTGGGGATCGTGACACTGACGCTGTTGCCGACCCTGCGAACCTTGACCTGCATGGATCCTCCTTCTCCGTATACACTGAGTGTACACGGGGAGAACACGAACCGCAACGGTGGTCAACCCCTCGCGGAACCCGCCCTCGCGGCCATCACTACCGCAGCGATCCCCGGTCCCCGCGCCGGATCTCCACCCACGTCATGAGGATGAGCGCCCCCACGATCGCGGCCATGCCGAACGCCTCGACGGCATCCGGGCGTTCGCCCAATTGGATCCACGCGCTCGTCACGCCTATCACCGGGATGGCCAGACTCGCCAACCCGGCTGTGCCGGCACGGAAGGTGTGTAGCACGAACAACCACAGCAGCCACGCCAACGCGTTGGCCAGCACGACATTGTACGCGAGCGCGCCGACGAAGGCCCCCGACCAGACCGGAGGGCCCGACCAGGTAAGCAGCGCCACCAGAACCAGCGGGACGGAGCCGAGGAGCATCTGCCACGCAGTCAGCGACAGCAGGTCGACCCTATGGCGCTTCCGCAACACTTTGGCCACCACGGCGCTCGCGGCCCAGGACAGAGCCGCCCCCACCGCCAGGAAATCGCTGAACCCGCCGTCCAGGCGCCAGGGGCCGAGCACCAGCATCAGCCCGGAGAAGGCCATAGCGACGGCAGCCCATTGGCTCCGTCCGAGCCGCTCCCCCAGAACGAGCCAAGCCATCAGCAAGAGCCAGAAGGGCATGGTGTACGTGAGCACCGAGGTCTTGCCCGCGCCCCCGCTCTCGAGCGCCCACATGGTCAACCCCACGAAGCCCGTGGTCTGCAGCAGGCCGAGCAGCGCCGTGAGAGCCGGCGCCCGTGGACGGAGAGGACGGCGAAGGATCGCCAGGACCACGAAGAGGCCGGCGGCCCCCAGCACCGTGCGCAGGGCTGCGAAGGTGAACGGCTGGGAGTACTCCAGGCCCACCTTCATGACCACCCAGTTGTAGCCCCAGATGGGGGCAAGCGCTACGAGCGCCAGCGCGGCGAGACGGCGGCTCCGCTGAGCGGCCTCAGCCACCCTGCAGCCTATCCGGCCGCTTCGGTGAGGCGGATTCCCAACTCGTAGGCGCGTCGGCAGTCCTCCGGAAAGACCTCCGCCCGCCGCTTCACCTTCACCTCTGGGTCCCAACGAGTGGTCACGTACTTGGAGTAGTCGTCGAACTGGTAGGTCTCGGTGGAGAGCAGCGCCTCGCAACTCCCGAAGATGTGCGCCATGATGCCGCGCGAAGCGGCCACGCTCGAGTCCTGGTGCACCACCGGCATCTCCTCCTCGGGCGCGTTCATCGTGTAGATGAGAGCCGTCTGGATCTTCCGAGGGAAGAGCGAGGTGCGCTCAGGCGTGTAGGCCAGATACGGGAAGAGGAGCCGCTCCATGAACGAGCGCATCTCTCCGGTCTCCGTGTGGAAGTAGAAGGGGGAGCCGAGGATCAAGACGTCGGCCGCCGACGCCCGCTCCAAGAGAGGGGTGAGGTCGTCGCGCACCTCACACCGGCCGTAGCTCTTCCCGCCGACCCGCTTGCAGGCGAAGCAGCTGATGCATCCCCTGTAGTCGAGGTCGTAGAGGTGCACGATCTCGGTGTCCGCGCCGACGGCGCTGCAGCCGCTCAGCGTGTTCTGCAGCAGGGTGGCGGTGTTCCACTCCTTGCGAGGGCTACCGTTGACGGCTATCGCCTTCATGGTGTCCTTCCTCGGGCTATCCTGCCCGTCACTAGGCCGTCTCATATAGCGTCTGGTAGAAGCGCCGGATCATCGGGTCGCACTTCACGTCGGCGACACGCAGCGGACGCGCCAGTCGTATGCCATCGAGCGATCGTACCCGGCTGAGGGCGACATACGCCTGACCGCTGGCGAAGGCACCGGAGCCGAAGTCCACCAAGACGCTGTCCAACGTCTTGCCCTGGCTCTTGTGGATCGTGACCGCCCACGCGAGCATCAGAGGGTATTGCCGGTACTCACCGATCTTCCGCGCCACGATCTGCTGCTCGTCTTCATCGAACACGTACTCGTACGACTCCCACGAGACGAGCACCACGTCGTAGGCCTTGTTGGACCGTCCGCCGCCGACCTCGACCCTGATACTTCTCGCGTCCACGTCGCGCACGATCCCCGTGGTCCCGTTGACCCAGCGCCGCTCTTCGTCGTTCCTCGTGAACATCACCCGCGCGCCGACCTTGAGGCGTAGATCGATCGGCGAAGGGAGTTTGAGCCGATCCAGGCGGAAGTCACCCTCGATCTCACCTTCGAACACGTGCTCGTCCGAATCGATGGCGGCCATCGAGTTACTGTTTATCTCATCTGCCCGCTTGTTGGTGCAGGTGAGGGTGATGTCGTGGTCGGCGCTGCCCGCGGCGCAGCAACTGTCGTTGATCTCCCCCACCGCCTCGCCGATCTCTTCACCCGCCCGGATCGTGTTGAGCAAGGATACGAAGGCCGGGTCCCGTTGGCGATACACGCGGTCGAGATCCACATGCGCCATGGGCACCCCTTGCAGGCTATGGGCGCTGAAGAAGTAGGGACTCGCGTAGTCTCTCGATCGGAGCACCTCCCACTCGTGCCTCGGTACGACAGGCGGAAGCTGGAAGAGGTCGCCCACGAACAGCATCTGGACCCCGCCGAAGGGCTCCTGTATGTCCCGGTTCTTGCGCAGGAAAGCGTCGATGCAGTCGAGGACGTCGCACCGGAGCATGGAAACCTCATCGACCACCAGCAGTTCCAACTTCCGGATCAGTTTCCGGTCGCCGAGCCGGCGGATCTCGCTTGGATCCTGGATCCTCGGCGGGAACTGGAAGAACGAGTGGACGGTGACGCCCCCCGCGTTCAACGCCGCCACGCCAGTAGGTGCGACTACGACAGTGCGGTGGGGCAGCACGTTGACGAGATGTCGGATCAAGGTGGTCTTACCGGTGCCGGCGCTCCCGCTGACGAAGACCACGGGGGATCCGGCAATGATCAGCCTCTCCGCCTCGTCGTAGCTCTCGGGTATGTCGATCGCGCCGGCGAGGCGGGCGTGCGGTCCGTCGGATTCGGCGGCGGTCATGGGCCTCCATCGGTCGAGCCAAGCAGAACGTGCGCCGAGCGACGATGGCGGCGCCTCCCAGTCGATCGTACACTGCGGGGCGGATGGAACGAAGGCCCGGCTCGACCGTTCGCCCGTCAGCGTCGCTGCGGCGCCTTACTGAACGGCGACTACTGCGTTGACGATCACGGGCATCTTGCCCGCCCAGTTGTCGAACAACGCCGGGTCCTCGACCAACTCACACATGAAGTGCGCCACGTTCGCCATGTTCGTGCTGTCCGGACGAACGAGACTGCTCACGAGTCCCTCGTGAAGCACGTATTCCGACACGTCGCCCTTCAGCAGCGTGTCCGGGCGGACCGTCACCCACCGAACAAACGGGTCGTCCGTCCCGATGACGCCGTGGAGGAAGTCGGCGGCGCTCTGGTTGTCGCGGGCGGGAGGCACGGCTCCACGGAGCGCCCACAGTGCCGCCCTTTCCAGACCACCGCGGCGCGTGGCGAGACGCCCAGGTTGGTTGACCGAGACGCTGCTCATCAGGACGAGCCCGACCGGCTCGGCAGGCCGCAGCGCCTCGACTGCACCGCAGATTCTCGACACGGCCCGAGTCACCAGGTCGCGCGGCGGCCCGAATACGCCCTTGAGGTTGATGACATGACCGAGGCAGGAGATCACCGCGTCGCACCCGGCGACGTGTCGTCGGAGCTCGTCGTCACTCAGCGACAGTAGTTCGGCCTCGATCACCGTCAGCGCTGGGTTCGCCGCCACGCCCGCCGGCAGTCTGCCCGCCGCTCGGACGACGGCCCGGACGTTGACGCCCCGGCTCAGCAGTTGCTCCAAGACGCGCTCACCGGTGCACCCAGTGGCGCCGAGCAGCAGGGCCGTGTGCTCTTTGGACATCTTGCGCTCCCTTCTTCGCCGCGTGTGGGCGTCAGTTCTCTGTCGCCGGAGCAGCCGGCCTGGAAGGTGTGCGCAGCATGACGATGCCGAGCCACACGAACCAGACGATCTGCAACAGCCCGAAGCCGTACCCGAGGTCCCTTAGGGCCGGCACCACCGAGAGGACACCCGCAGTGCCGATCACCAGCCCGAGCCAGTTCAGCGCCTTGGGAAGCCTCCCGGTGCGGAGCGCGGCCACGCTCACCAGCAGGACCCACAGACCGCCGAGCAGTTCGCCGCCGGACCCACCGAGGCCTTGAGCCACCGGCTCGATCACCTGCCAGGTCGACACGGCCTGAACCGGGTTCGCACCGTTGAGTCCCACGACCGCCGCCATGCCGGCGTTGAAGATCATCCCGCTGGCGACGAGCACGAAGGCCCATATGAGCCCCACCGTTGTCGCCGTCTGGATCAAGGTCGGAGCTGCATCTTTCAGGCGGGAGTGGAGCGCCAGCGCCAAGACGGACAGGACGATGCCGAAGACTACGTAGGTGATCAGATACATGACCTGCATGCTGCCCTGGTGGCTGGCGAGAAGGGCCACCTTCTCAACGGGATCCACGACATCCGGGTACTTCACGAACAGGAGGAAGTAGGGCATGGCCGCCACGTAGGTCACAGCCAGGTAGAGTGCCGCCAGGCCCCCCACCCTCTGCTGCCACGTTCTCTTGCCAACGGACGAATTCACTCTGTTCTCCTCTCTCGTCAAGGCATGCGCGCTTGCACCCTTGACACATACGTTGTAAACTTACCTCGTAAGGTTCCTCCTTACAGCGTAAGTTTGTCAAGGGGTCGAGGCGATTGCCAAAGACTCCCTAGTTACCGAGGATTCAAAGGTGGAGGATGCCGATGGCAAGACGACCCAAACCGAACCCTGAGCCCCGAACCCCGCTCAATAGGGAGCGAGTGCTCGGCGCCGCTGTTGCCTTGGCGGATGAAGAGGGCATCGATTCACTCACGATGCGCGAGCTCGGGCTGAGACTCGGGGTCGAAGCGATGTCTCTGTACAACCACGTGGCCAACAAGGACGACATCCTCGACGGCATGGTCGATCTTGTGGTCGGCGAGATCGATCTTCCTTCTGACACGGTCGATTGGCAAGATGCCATGCGTCGCAGGGCGATCTCGGCCCAGGCTATCTTCTCTCGTCACCCGTGGGCGAGCGGCCTGATCGATTCGCGAGAGAGCAGCGGACCGACGAGGCTACGCTACTTCGACTGGATGATAGGAACACTTCGTCGGGCCGGGTTCACACTCGAAATGGCCGCTCGTGCACTTTCGGTACTCGACAGCTACATCTACGGCTTCGGACGACAGCGGCTCAATATGTCGGCCGGAGGCGACGTGAGGCCCGAGGAGATGGCGGAGCTATTCCTGCGTGCGATACCCGCCGATGAGTACCCCTACCTGAGGGAGATGGTCGTCGACTATGCGATGAACTCCGACTACGACGAGAGCGCCGACCTGGAATTCGGGCTCAACCTCATTCTTGCTGGACTCCAGAGGATGCTGGATCGAGCTGCCAGCTAGATTCGTCGCCGAGACTGTTGCTGCAGAGACGCCGCCCCGGGCGGTGCATCGGCGGCCTGTCGCATGACCGCGGTCGCGATCAGATGTTCATGCCACCGTCAGCCATGAAGACGCTCCCCGTGGAGAAGCTGCTCCGGTCGGAGGCGAGGAACAGCACCATCTGAGCCACCTCGTCGGCGCCGCCGTGTCGACTCAGCGGGATGACGCCGTTGAGGAACTCCGTCCCGTCCTGGCCGACGATCTCGGTGAGCCGCTCTTCGATCTTTGTCTGGAACTCGTTCTCGATAGGGCCGGGAGCGAACACGTTCACTCTGATGTTGCGCGGCGCCGCTTCCTTGGCGACGACGCGAGCCAGGCCGATCAGCGCGTGCTTGGAGGTGGCGTACGCGCAGACTCCGGGGTCGGCCCGGGTGCCCATGATGCTCGATGTGATGATGATGCTGCCCCCGTCGTTCATCAGGGGCAGACCGTATTTGCAGGCGAGGAACGAGCCTCGCACGTTCGTGGCCATCACGGCGTCGAACACGTCTTCGGGGTACTCGGTGATCGGCGCGATGACTCCCGAGATGCCGGCGTGGCTGAAGATGACGTCGAGGTTCCCCCAGTTCGCGACGGCGCGGTCGAGATACATCCGGGTATCCGCTGCGTCGGCGACATCGGCTGTGATGCTGTCGAGCGCGTCCGCATCGGCGCCGATCGACGCGACCGCCCGGGCCAGCTTCTCCGGCGTCCGCCCGACGAGCAGCACGCGCGCCCCCTCGTCCAGTAGTGCCCGCGCGGCCGCCAGGCCGATGCTGCCCCCGCCGCCGGTGACTACGCACACTTTCCCGTCCATGATCCCCATGGGTTCCCCCTAGGCCGTCTTCCCCGACTTCCCTCTCGTACTCTCAGGCTGTTCCACTGCTTTCGGGTCCTCTGACGTCGACATGATACAGCCCGCGGCTCACCGGATTCCGTGGGCTTGGGTAGCCCTGTCGCCCCCGCGCGGGGCAGAACGCTCCGGCCCCTACTCGTCGATCGGCTCAACACCGAGCCGCTCGAGTCGCTCGAGGTTGTCCTTCATCGCCCTGAGCACTTCGGGGGGGTGCCCCTGCCACTCGGTGACCTCGCCCGCGACCCGCAGCGGCTCCCGGGAGCGGTATGACTTCGTCGGATTGCCCGGGAACTTCTTGTCCGTCAGATTGGGGTCGTCCTCGATCGGGCCGGTCGGCTCCACTACGTAGATCCTGCCGGGAACTTCGCCCTGGGCCAACTCGGCCCCCCAGATGGCGGCATCCAGGGTGGCGGTCAGGTAGACGTAGGTCGTTATCCTCTCCCGATCGCCGAAGTTGGCGGGATGGCCGGCCTCGATCAGGTCTCCAGGTTTCAGGTCGGCCCGTGTACCGTGGTAGAGCCGCTGCGAGCTCAGGTCGTTAGTGGCTGCCACCGACTCGCTCCCTTCACGATGCGCCGCTGCGCGTCGGGCGACACGCAGCGGCTTGATTCGAGCCGCATCTTCGCGGTGGCGGAAGGGGGGTCCCGAGTGGGACCCCCCTTCAGGAAGTCCTACTTGGGGACGATGTTGCGCAGCTCCCCCGTGCTTCTGCCCCACCCGCGACTACCTTGCCGCGTACTCGATCACCGCCGCCCCGGGTGGCGCCCCCGTCCCGAGAGCATCAGCCAGAGCAGCGGCAGCACCGAAGCGCCCATCAGCAGCCTACCGAGAGCTGGATCCGAGCCATGGACGATCGCCCCCGCGATCAACAACGCCGCGAAGACGAGCCCGGTCACGATCCGGTTGACCGAGCGTTCGACGCGACGTACCTGCAAATTGAGGAGCGGGGTCTGGACGTTGAGATCGCCTCGTTCCATGAGAGTCAACACACGGTCGACGCGGCCCGGAAGGCCGACGGTCACCTGGAAGATCTTCGTCGCCTCTTCGAGCACTGTCTGGAACGTCGAGGTCTCTTCATCAGACACGAGCTTCACCGTGTATGGCGCGATCGACGTCCACAAGTTGAACTCCGGGTCGAGGCCGCTGCACATCCCCGACAGGATCGCGAGCGAGCGCCCCAGCAGCAACAGGTTCTCGGGGAGCTGGAAGGGCAGGTTCCGCAGCAACTCGCCGAACTGCAGGCCGAAGCTCATCATGTCGGCGTGGTCGATCTCGCGCAGTTCGCTCATGCTCATGCCGCCGAAACGGTCGAATACCTGCATGCTCGCGATCTCGATCAGCTTGAGGTCGGCGGTGGGGAGCAGTACGTCCAGGGTCTTGAAGCTCTTGACCAGGCGCGCGCCGTCCCGCGTCCCGATGGCGATGACCGCCTCGCGAAGACCGACGCGCAGACTCTCGGGCACGCGCCCCATCATGCCGAAGTCCACGAACGCCAGCTTCCACGAGCGGGCGCCGGGGGAGTCACTCCCCTCGAGAGGAGTGACGAACAGGTTGCCCGGGTGCGGGTCGGCGTGGAAGAAGCCGTCTTCGAAGATCTGCTGCATGTAGGTGTCCAGCAACACCCGCGCGACCTCCGCCCGGTCGATCCCGGCCGCGGAGATCGCCTCGTAGTCTCCCAGTTTGATCGCGGAGACGTCTTCTAGAGTCAGCACGCGACGCGTCGTGAGCTCCCAGACCACGTGCGGCACGTGCACCCGAGGGTCGGTGATGAAGTGCTCGCTGAAGGTCTCGACGTTGCCCCCCTCGGCAAGGTAGTCGATCTCCTCGCGCGTGGTCGCGGCGAACTCGTCGATCAGGGCATCGACGTCGGCCCGGTCGCGGACCGGCTTGTAGCGCTGCAGCCATCCGCCGACCCTGCGCAGTGCCGCGAGATCGACCTCGACCACCCGCTCGATACAGGGGCGCTGCACCTTGACCACCACCTCGGCGAACCCCTGATCGGCTGCGTCGGCGGCGTGCAACCGCGCCCGGTGCACCTGCCCGAGCGATGCGGCGGCAAGTGGCGTCTCGTCGAACCACGAGTACCGCTCGGAGAGCGGCTGGGCGAGCTCTGCCTCCGCGAGGACGCGGATCGCCCCGAAGTCCTCCGCCGGCACCTCGTCCTGTAGACCGACCAGCTCGTCGGTGATCTCGGGCGGTAGCACATCGAGGCGCGCCGAGAGGAACTGGCCCACCTTGATCATCAGTCCGCCCATGTCGATCGCGAGCGCACGAAAGCGGACGGCGGTGCGCCGGTTCCGGTCCGAACGGGTGCGCGCCGCCCAGCCGCCCAGGCCGATCCGGCGCACGAGGATCTCCCAGAAGATGAAACCGAGGGTCACTCGGCCGAAGAAGAACACGATGCGCCAATAGCGGGCGCGTAGCTGCGACGCCTTCATACGTCCTCCGGGGACCTTGTTCGACGGCTGCCTGGGCGACGGTAGAGGGCTCAGTCCTCGACCAACATGGCGTAGAGCTTCTTGCGGGCGTCGTTCAGTATGTCGATCGCGGCGGTCACCTGGTCCGCCGAGCCGGCCTTGCCGATCTGGAAGATCGCAGGCATGAGTCGACCGACCGCCTCGCGCAGACCACCCACGCCCGAGTCGCTTTGCGCCGCCTCTTCCCACGGCGCCGCTTGGTCCGCGGTCTCGGCGATCACGGCTTTGCCATCTTCGGTAAGGGTGAAGACCCGCTTGCCGGCGGTCTCCTCTGCGCTGACCAGGCCCTCATCCGCGAGCAACTGAAGGGCAGGATAGATCGAACCCGCGCTCGGGCTCCACGCGCCGCCGCTGCGCGACGAGAGCTCCTGGATGATCTGGTACCCGTGCATGGGCTCTTCGGCGAGCAGCCGGAGGATGGCCGCGCGCACGTCGCCGCGGCGCGCGCGGCCGCCGCCTGCGAGACCGCGTAGGTGCCCGGCGATATCGAACGAGTGCTTGAAGCCGTGAGAGCCGAATCCGCCGTGGCGGGTACGGGCGCCGCTATCGCACGACCGGCCATGATGATGTCCGTGCATGACACTTCACTTCCTTCCAGTGTTAAATCGATATATCGCCATCTATCGCGATAGATTACCACAGCCCTTTGACTCATCGGGAATGAGACCGAACCCTGAGCCCCGAGCCCTGCTCGATAGGGAGCGAGTTCTCGGCGCCACTGTCGCCCGTGCGGATGAGGAGGGCATCGATTCACTCACGATACGCGAACTCGGACTGACGACAAAAGCGCCGACCTGAGCTGCGTCTGTCCGACAGCCCCGAGTCTCCATCTGGCGAGCGAGGCAGGACCGCGGCGCGCAACAGCGGAAGCGCCGCTCGGCCGTTCGTGCACCGTGCGGCGGACGGAACGAAGGGCGCTGTCGCCAAGGTTCATATTGTGCAGCTTGGGGGTGTGGTGAGACAGTGAGACCACGTCCTTGTCCAGATATCGAAGCCACGGAGGTGTTCGATGGATGACCAAGAGCGCCGAGAAGCCGCGATCAAGCGCATCAAAGACAAGCGCGACTTCAAGAACCATGTGGTGGTCTATGTACTCGTCAACCTATTCCTGGTGGTGATCTGGGCTTTGACCGGGCGCGGCTACTTCTGGCCGGGATGGGTGATGGCAGGCTGGGGCTTCGGTGTGGTGATGCACGGGTGGCAGGCCTACCGAGGCGAGCGGCCGATAACCGAAGAAGAGATCCAGCGGGAGATCGATCGAGCAGGCTGAGTCAGGCTACCGGCTCGACGCCACCAGCACTCTGCGCAGCACGAGGGCCAGCGTGGAGAGTCCCACAGCCGCGCTGACCGCCCCACTCGACGCGGTCGCAGACGAGCCAAGGGCGTACACCCCCACGGCCACCGCGGCGATCGCCAGCAGTGCCCACCCCACGGCCCACAGCAGGATGATCACGACACCTCCTCCGACCGGATCGCCACCACTGAGCGTCAGGATGCTGGTCGGTATCCCCCCGCCGCGCCGCGCCGACAACCCGGCCGCCAACACCATGACGGCCACCACAGGGATCAGCAGCACGAACGCGCCGGCAACGACGGATCCCTCCACGAGGCCCGCAGCCCAGCCCCCGGCGAGCGCGGCTGAGCCCACGACGATGAGGATCACCGCCGGCAGGAGACAATGAAGCCAGAGCACCTTCCCGTAGCTCCAGGGAAGCAGGACGCGTGAAACAGCGGGGGCGTCGGCCTCGAGGCGCAGCGGTTCCAGAAGTGAGCCGGCTGCCAGGTAGAGGGCGACGGACCCTCCAAGCAGCGACCCCGGACGCCCAGGCGCCGCGGCGAGGATGAGGATCGCCCCGCCTCCGAGGGCCGCGCTCCAGATCAGTCGCACGGGCGAGCGAAGCAGGTTGAGCGCTCCCCGCCACGGTACGACCAGGCCGGTGTGCCGCGGCACCCGCAGGCGCAGGCGCACCTGCCACCGAGCCGAGCGGGACTCCCGGCGGGCCTTCACCACCGCACGAGAGTCAAGCGAGTAGAGACCCGCCACCATGCGGGCTCGCGTGCGTGCCCGAGCCCGGAACGTCTCGAGCGAACATGATCCGGCCGTCCGGCTCAGGCTCACCCACCCGCCGACGGCAAGGGTGCCCAGGAGACCGAGACCGGCCAGCCCGGAGACCCGGTTCCCAGCATTGAAGGGGAGCAGGGCCCACCCCCACGGGCCCGACCACAGCACGGCCTGACGCCCCACTCCTTCCGTCCGCGACCCGAGCACCAGAACGCCCGCCAACACCAGTGCGGGCATCGTGAGTCGCAGCACCCACACGGCGACCCGAGGCAGACGCTGCACCTGCCAGCCCGCCGCGACCAGCAGTAGGCCTAGAGCCAGTCCGGCGGCCGCCCCCTGCACGACGCCCCCAAGGTGGGCCATGTGGATGCCCGCGGCCAGGCTGGCCACCGCACCCGTGGCGGCACCTACGAAGCCCAAGAGCAGGGCCGCATTCCGCAGGCGCGGCCACACCAGGCCGGCGCGGGGCACGGGCGCGGTGAGGAGGTGGGCGCAGTCCGCCTCAGAGAACGATACGAACCCTTGCCACGTGCTGAACCGCAGGACTGCGAGGCCGATCAGGAAGACAGCGGGCACCCCGACGATCACACGGTACGGCCGGATGAGATCGAGAAGGAAGGGGCCCAGTCCGTGCCATACTCCGAGGAGGATGCTCCCCAGGATACCCACGGTCAAGACAGCTATGTAGATGGCCTCCGCGTGCTCGAGAACAGACTTCCCCGGCGCCAGCTCCCGGCGGGCGGCCAGCACGTCGCGGGCTTCAACGCTCAACCACGTGCCCTTCTTCGATGTGGAGGGTCCGAGTGGCCACCTCGTCGGCGAACGCGTCGGAATGTGTCATGAGCAGGACGGCCCTTCCGGTCCCGAGAGCCTCGCGAACGATGCCCTTCAGCACGTCCACGGAACGCCGGTCCAGGCCGACCACAGGCTCGTCTAGCACCAGCAGGGAGAAGGGCCGGATGAGCGCACAGGCGATGGCCGTCTTCTGCCGCATGCCCCGAGAGAGCTGGGTGGGCAGGAACAATGCGCGCTCCTCAAGTCCGAGGGCCACGAGAAGCTGGTCGCAGCGCTCTTCGAGGTCGTCCCCCGCCACGCCGTGCGCCGCCGCCACCAGGTGCAGGTGGTCGCTCACCGTCATGTCGTCGTAGAGTGCTGGGGCGTCGGGCACGTACGCCAGATGCGAGCGGGCGCTCACCGCGGCGGGTTCCTGGTGGATGGAGAAGCCGCAGACCTCGGCCACCCCGTCGCTGGGTTCGAGCAGTCCACAGATCAACGCGGCGGCCGTCGTCTTGCCGCTCCCGTTCGGGCCCATGAGGGCGAGGCACTCGCCCGCGTCCACCCGCAGATCGAGAGGGGCCAGCGCCACCACCGGCCCGTACTCGCGGGTCAGCCCGTAGGTCTCGAGCACCGCGACCGACTCACGCGCCGGCTGAAGCGCGAGCGTGCTGAGGAGTCCGGTCGTGGGTTGGGGAGCCGCCTGGGTCATAGGGGGCAGTATGACAGGCCAAGAGGGGTCGCGTGTGTCAGCCGTGATACGGACCCCCCCGCCCCCGAGTCCGTAGACCGTTCGCCCCGGGGAGAAGGGATCGTATGAGTCGATGTGATTCAGAGTCGGAGGGAGTAGCGAATGATGAGTGACATCTATGGCGCGGTCAAGGAGCATTTCGAGGTCGTGGCCGACGTAACGGTGAACTCGGGTCGAAGCGCTCAGGGGATGAAGCTGAACGGCAAGATGTTCGCGATGTTCTACAAGGGCGACCTGCTCGTGAAGCTCCCGCCCAAGCGTGTGGCAGTAGTCATCGACGCGGACGAGGGATCGCCGTTCGACCCAGGGACAGGCAAGTTCATGGCCGATCGAGTGCTCATCCCGGCTTCACGGCAAGACCTGTGGGTTCGGTTCTGCGAGGAGTCGGCGAGTTACGCACGATCGATGTCGTAGACCCATCACCAGGCTGTCGCCCCACCCTCGAGTACAGGAAGAGGGCGCCCGATGGGGCGCCCTCTTCACTCGCTGCTTCACCAGAGCGCACTGGGCGGCGCGATGGTGCGTCCTAGATGAAGATGATCTGCGCGCCCTCGGTCTTGTCCATGAAGTCGGCGGCCGTGATGACGTCCTGTACGCCCTCGACGAAGTCTTCCTTCTTCAGCCCCATCATGTCCACTGACATCTTGCAGGCATAGAGGTTCGCGCCGCCGTCCACGAGCATCTGCAGATATTCGCGCACAGGCGGAGCCTCGACCTCGGCGATCTTCTTCTTCATCATGCCGGTGGCGAACGCGGTCATGCCGGGCAGGGCGCCCATGAGGTTGGGGATACCCAGGTTGCCGGGCACGCCCATCATGCCCATCTTCATGCTGGTGTTGGCGACTGGGGCGATCTCGAGGTGATCGATGCGCTTCTCGGTGATGAGGTCCATGCCCCAGAACGTGAAGAAGATGGTCACATCGATGCCGTTGCCCAGAGCGGCCCAACCCATGATCAGTGCGGGGTAGGCCATGTCCAGGGTCCCTTTGGAACAAACGAACACGATGTGGCGGTTCTCTTCGGCCATATTGGATTCCTCCTTCGGATGCGGGGTTCCGCTTCTGATTCCGCTTCTCTGATTTCTACTACACGCATCCCTCGGGCTTGCCGAGGCCGGCGATGCGGGCCACCTTCTTGGCCGGGCCCTTCGGGAACAGGGAGAACAGTTCCTTGGTCGTGACCCCCGTGCCCGTCGTGATCTGACGCAGCGTCGGGGATTTGCCGTTCAGGTCGGCGGAGGCCGCGCGGCAGAAGTCGATGACCTTCCACTGTGATTCGGTGAGTTCGGCTAGGCCTTCCTCCGCGGCGATCTCTACTGCGATCTCCTTGTTCCACTCTGCCGGATCGGTCATGAACCCTTCGTCGTTTACCTGCACTTCCTTGCCTGCGATCGTGCGCGTTGCCACTTGTGTCCTCCTCGTATCTCTCGTGTCTTCGTTGTTGGTATCGGTCGTTCCAGCTTCCGGGCGTGGCCTTCGTGCTGGCCGAGCTCAGATGAGTACCGTGTCGCGCCGAAGGCGGCGCGGTGTGTCTACCTCTTGGCCGCCTGCGCCCCGACGATGCCCAGCACATGCATCGTGAGGCCGAACCCGCGGCGGACGTCCGGGTCGCGCAACTGCTTGAACAGCGCCGGGAGCGACGTGTTCACCGGCTGCGTGACCCCCGCTTCGGCCTCCGAGATGACCGCACGGACAAGGCTCAAGATCTCGGGTCGGGTCATGTCCTTGATCACGCTGAGAATCAGCACGATGTTGTCGCCTAGTTGCGCTACGTCCTCTTCGCCGAACGAGGTCACTACGTTGTTCACGACCTTGGCTCCGCCGCGCGCGAACGTGAAGTAGCCGTTCTGCTCAGCCCGCTCGAGCACGTCCGTCGTCTTCTCGAAGGCTCCACCCACCAGAGGGACCACCGTCCGCCCGAGTTCGGCCACGCTTTCGAGCTGGTCGAGCATCGAATCGAGGTTGCGAGTGTTGCGCATGAGGCGCTTCATCAAGCGGAGAATGTCGGACAGGTCGGCGTACTCCTGCACCTCCTCGAGCTGCTCGACGGAGAGACGGAAGGCCTCGTTCATGATGGGCATGGCGTCGTCGAACAGTTCGGTTCGGGCCGCCTGCCGGCGGGCGGCGCACTCCGTCTGGTCGGTCAGGTACTGCACCTGCTCGGCAAGCCGGTCGATCTTCTCTTCCAGGGTGAGTACCGTCTGTTCCATCCTCGCCCCCCTAACCGCTACGCTTGCCCGACATGCTCATGCGAGCGGGCAGCGGGAGTTCTTTGCCTTTGAGCAGGGTGTTCCAGTAGATCCACCGGAACATCATCTTGCCCCAGTGGTTCATCTCGGATTCCTGCAGCAACGAGAACGGGCCCACTCCGGGTAGAGGGAAGTGGCCGGGCAATGGCTCGACGTCGTAGTTGAAGTCGATCAACAGACCCTTGTCGAAGCCCGACTCGATGAAGCAGTTGGCGTGACCGTCGAACGTGGGCAGCAGCTCCAAGCCGTCGATGTAGCGCAAGAAGTTCTCCGACCAGCAGTCCACCGCGTAGTGGGCCACGGAACCGGCTTTCGAGGTGGGGATCGCAGCGGCGTCGCCCAGTACGAAGATGTTGTCGTGCGCTTTCGACAGAAGCGTGTGCTTGTCGGCGGGAACGTAGTTGAGCTCGTCGCCGAGACCAGAGCGTGCGATCAGATCGTCGCCCATGTTGAGCGGCACGGTGACCAGCAGGTCGTACTCGACCTCGCTCTCATCGTAGTGCACGATCTTCTTGTCGTCCGGCTCCGCGCGCTCGATCAGGAACTCCGGGATCACCTTGATGTTCTTGCGCTCGAGGATCTCGCCCAGGTACCTCGAGGCGACAGGCTTGGTGAAGGCGCCAGGCAGGGGCGTGGCGTAGATCAACTCCACCTCGTCGCGGATGCCCCGCTCGTGGAAGAACCAGTCGGCCAGCATGATGAACTCAAGAGGTGCGACCGGACACTTGATCGGGTTCTCGACAACATTCAATACCAGGCGCCCACCCTGCCACGTGCGCAGATGCTTGGCCAAAGCGACCGCACCATCGACCGTGTAGAAGTCGAAGATGCTGCGCTGCCACTCGGACTCCATGAGGCCCGGGGTCTCTTCCGGGCGCGTCTGCGTGCCCGTGGCGATCACCAGGAAGTCGTAGCTCAGGGTACGACCGTTAGTGAGTTTCACCCGGTTCTGCTCGGGCTCGATGACATCGGCCTCGGCCTTGATCATCTCGACGCCGATCGGGATGAAATCCCTTTTGGGCTTGACCACGTCATTCCTGCTGTACATGCCGAACGGGATGAACAAGAAACCCGGTTGGTAGTAGTGGATCTCATGCGGATCGACGATCGTGATCATCCACTCCTCGGCGTCGAGCAGGCGTCGCATGCGATTGACCACCATCGTGCCTGCCGTACCGGCCCCAAGAACCAGCAACTGCTTCATGTACCTGGACTCCTCCGTAGAGCGGCGACCTCTTCGGCCACCTTGTGATGAGAATCACACATGTGCACGTAACGCGCCCCAAAAAGAACCACCAGCGCCGGCAAAGGACCCCTGGCTGAGACGGAGGGCTTACCCTCGACGGGAGTATACCCCGTGGGGTATACCATGACAAGGGCGCTCCGTTGACGTAGACGATCGAGCCCGAGCTCCGGCCGACGCAGGGAGCCTCGCGATACCGGCGTTCCGTCTGAGGTCAGTCCAGAAGGAGGAACGGAGCGAAGTCGGCAGACAGAAGGCGGCGAGGCTCATCCAGGTTCGGGCTCTCGATGAACGCCAGCGCCATGAGCGGGTACGTCCGGTAGTCCATCGGGCGCACCTCCAGGGGCCGGGAGAAGACAGCTGCGAGCGCTTCCAGATCCACGCCACGGATACGGGTGCGGTCCATGTCCATGGGCGGCTTGCAGAGCACCAGGCTGTACACGCTGTCGCGCCCGACGAGCAGCCGGTCCCAGTCGGGCTTCTGGTGGAGCAGGCAAGCTTCGTGCGTGTTCAGTCCGTAGGCATGCCAGGCGAGTTCGGTGGAACAGAACCCCGCTAGGCGTAGCGGGTTGATCTCGATGGGCACGGCTCGTCCCGATGCCTCCACCCGGAACTCCACGTGGGCGGCCAGATCGGAGAAATCCAAGAGGCGAGCCATCGACGCCAGAGTGTCCAGAAACCGTGCACCATACTCGCGGATGAGGGCGGCCGAGGTGAGGTAGACGCGGTCGTCCGTGTCCTCCGCGTCTCGGAAGATGTGCTCCATGACGTTGAGCAGCACCGGCGCTCCCTCTGCATCGAAATATACGTCGATGGCGAACTCGCGCCCTTCGACCCGCTGCTCGATGAGCATCTGGTGCGGGTCCAGGACAGAGGTGGGAAAGATCCCTCGGGCAGCTTCGATCTCAGCCTTGAGGCGGGCGCGGGCGGCATCCCATTCCTCCGGGCCACGGGCGGGCACCACGGCCAGAGAGAAGAAGCCCACCGCAGGCTTGATAATGAGCGGGAAGGGAAGTCCGGCGGCGGGCATGTCTGCCAAGTCGTCGATGCTCACGCGGGCGAAGAACAGGTCTGGGAACAGCGGTTGCAGACGCTCGCGCATGAGCGCCTTGTCCTTGGCTACCCGGATCTGCCGGCCGAGGGCTGTGAGATCGAGGGCCGTGAGCACGGCACCGAGCGTGTCCTCTGAGTTCGTGTAGAGACGAGGTCGGTCCGCGGAGGTGAACCGGGCCCAGAACTCCTCAGCTTCCATGAGGCAGAGGTCTCCAGGACTACGCAGCGAGAGATCGGATCGATTCAGCAGCACCGGGGTTTGTAGACGGACGAGCGTTTCCTCGAGCATGGTCGAGACGTAGGGTCGGTCCAAGATGACCACAAGAGCTCCTCGGGATGGGGCCCCAAGGCTACCATCGCACGCAGCATGAGGCAGAGCGACGATCCTCGTGGACCGTCATTCGTTCGGGTTGTCTCTTTGCGGAAGCTCCCCGTCCGAACATCCATCGTCATTTGCGTATTGATTACGAATCAATCGTCGCATATCTGGACAATTGGTAAACTATTCTTGTCTTTGGATTCATTCTATGAAATCCTACACACGACAAGGAGTTCCGAACGACGCCACGCACGCGGGAGTGACCATGGACCCGATCGACGCTTCCATCCTGACGCTTCTGCAACAGGACGGCCGCATGACGAATCTCGAGCTGGCCCGACGAGTGAACCTCTCCCCCGCGGCCACCCACTCCCGTGTCAAGCGCCTCGAGGAAGACGGATTCATCATGCGCTACGTCGCCCTGGTCGACCAAGAGAAGCTCGGCTTCGACATGACTTGCTTCATCAGTGTCAGCCTGCAAGTGCACCAGCATTCGCAGTTGGAGGAGTTCCGCTCGACCATACTATCTATACCGGAAGTGCTCGACTGCTACCACGTGACCGGGGAGTTCGACTACCTCCTCCGAGTGGTCGTCCTCGGACGCCAAGACCTGCAAAGGCTGATCGTGAATCGACTCACGCCCATACCGGGTGTCGCGCGGATCCACACCAGCATGGCCCTTAGCGTGGTGAAGTCGACCACGGCGCTGCCTGTGTCCTCCTGAACGGGGATGTGCCACGGCCGCGGGGCCTGATACGCACCTTCCCGAACGACAACGCCTGATCACGCCACACCTACGAAGGAGACATCTGATGCCCAAGAAGACCGTCCACGAATTCGTCGCCATGAAGACGACGGGCGAGAAGATCACCTTCCTCACTTCATACGACTACCCCACTGCCCAATTCGCCGAGGCTGCCGGCCTCGACATGCTCCTGGTCGGCGACAGCCTGGGCATGTGCGTGTATGGCTACTCGGGAACGATCCCGGTCACGATGGACCAGTGTATCGTCCATTCCGAGGCCGTCCGCCGAGGGGCGCCGAACACGTTCGTGATCGGCGACATGCCGTTCATGAGCTACCAGAGCTCACTCGAGAAGGCGGTCGAGAACGCGGGCCGCTTCCTCAAGGAAGCCGGCGTCGACGCGGTGAAGCTGGAAGGCGGCGTGCGCGTGGCACCCCAGATCAGGGCCATCGTCGACGCGGGTATCGTGGTCATGGGCCATATCGGGCTCACTCCTCAGAGTTCCGGGCAGCTCGGAGGCCACAAGGCGCAAGGGAGAACGCTCGAATCGGCACGCGGGGTGGTGGCCGATGCACTCGCGGTGCAGGAGGCCGGGGCCCAGATGATCCTGCTCGAGGCGGTGCCGCCCGAGTTGGGAGAATACATCGCCCGTACGTTGACCATACCCGCGCTTTCCATCGGGGCCGGTGTCGACTGCGACGGTCAGTTGCTCATCGTGTCGGACATGATCGGGCAGTTCCAAGCCTTCACCCCCAAGTTCGTGAAGAAGTACTGCGACGTGGCGGGCATAGTCACCGATGCCATGAAGGAGTACGTATCCGACGTCAGGGCGAGCCGCTTCCCCGCGGCGGAGAACTGCTACCGCATGCTCGACGGTGAGAAGGAAAGGTTCGACGCCGAGTTCAAGTAGGAGCCCACTCCGCAACCCGGGGGGGCACGACGCCCACCCGTGGGGCGCGACGGCCACCCGGGGAGACGACAACCGCGATTTGGAGAAACGATCATGCAAATCGACCGCGAAGCACTGAGGATCGCACCGGGCCGACTGGATGAGGTCAACGCCCTTCTCACCGACCCCTCGAACCCCACGATCAACGCACTCCTCGAAGTCGTCGAAAGACACGGTGGCCCCGAAGAGATCAACCGCACGGCTACCGAGGCCGGCCGTCTAGAGAATCTCCTCGCCCGGTTGGAAGCCGAGCATTCACCCTACCGAGCCGACTTGGAGTGGTTGACCGAGCGGAGGGACCACGGGGATTTCGTCTCTCTTCCCGACTACCGGGCCCGGGTCCTGGGGAATCAAGCAGGCCTCGACAACGTCGACAACACGAACGCGGTGACCCTGGAGATCAGCGCGCTGCAGTACTTCCCCTGGTTGATCACCGAGGCCCGCCAGGCCATCGAGCGGCAGGAACTAATGCCGGGCCGTTTCATCCGCGTGCGCACCATGACCGAGCAAGTCGCCGACCAGGGCGACATCCTCGCTACAGCCGCCGCCATGCAGATCGTGGGCGCTTCCTACGTCGAGACCCTGGACACCAAAGGCACCGACGGCTCGAACGTCCACCTAGGGGGCCCGGACACCATTGCCGGATACTTCGGCGGCATCGGCCAACCGAACGAGCACGCGATCGCGTGGGTGGATGAGTTCCTGCACTACTTCACCACGTATGGGGTCCGCCAGGTACTGAATGTGAACCCCGGCACCGTCCTGGCCGCGTACCTGCTCCACAAGCTCGGGGTGGACGTCGAGTTCAAGATCTCGGTGTTCATGGGCAACGACAACCCCTGGTCGGTGCTGTGGACGCTCCTCACGGCACGGCTCTTCTCACGGGATGACGGCTCCACGTCCCTCGTGGGCTTCAACCTCGCGAACTCGGTAGACAACGAGACCATCCGCCAGGCAGCCTATCTACGCCGCGCCCTCGGTCTGGAGCAGGCCGTGCGTTTCGAGCATCACGTGACCGAATCCTGCCGGAACATCGTCGTCCAGCCCTACCTGCGACGGGATGAGCTGGTGGAGATCGCCCGCGAAGTCCCCAATATCTCGGCCAAGCACGAAGGCGGAGATCCAGACGTGGAGTCAACCTGCGCCCACCCGAGCGACATCCTCGAGTACTTCCTGCCCAAAGCGACCATCCTGGAGCGGGGCATGATGCCCGCACTGGAGCGCAACTACCTGGACAAACACGACTCCGTGAACCTTACGGCCGAGGCTCTGGTCCGTGCGGGGATCGGCGTGATCTGCGCCGGGCGCCTGCACGGCGGCTCGTGAGGACGGTCCCACGCCGGTTCAAGTACAGACCGGCGTCGTCTCCCTACCTTCGGGCAACTATGCCCGACAAATAGGCTCTAGAGACGTCCGGCTGCCCACGAGCTTCACTACTCGGCTGGGTTCGTGCGGCGCCGATGCCACCGCCCCCACGCGATCGCGGCCACCACAGCACAGGCACCCAGCACCAGGAGGAGCAGGTCGTACTGACGGAAGTAGCCCTGGAGTTGCTCCCAGTTCGAGCCGAAGAGGTAGCCGAGGTAGGCCAAGGCCAGATTCCAGGGAATCGAACCGAGGGTCGTAAGAAGGGCGAAACGGAGCAGCGGCATGCGTGCGATGCCGGCGGGAAGCGAAACGAACGAGCGTACACCCGGCAGCATGCGTGTGAAGAAGACGGTCCACTGACCCCGGCGCCGGAACCAACGCTCGGTGGATTCCAGATGGTGCACAGAAAGCCGAACGTGGCGCCCGTAGCGTAGGATGAGCTCGCGACCCCCGTAGCGCCCGACCAGGTAGATGATCACGGAACCCACCAGGTTGGCGAAGGACGCCACGGCGACAACCTCCCACAGTGCAACGTGGTGTTGGGCGGCAAGCACACCCCCCAGTGGGACGACAACCTCACTGGGGATGGGAACAAGAGCACCCTCCAGCACCATGGTGACGAAGACGGCCAACAGACCGTAGTTTTCGACGAAGGACTTGGCCCACTCGGCAATCGAATTCATGGCCACCGGCAGGAGCCGAGTCGTAGGCCATGCTTCGCCGCTCTATGCACGCGCTACTCTAGAGGTATCCCCCACACAGACGCCATGCCCACCCCGCCGCTGTCCGCGTTCTGCGAGAAGGTGCCCGGGTCGGAGTCGATGACGGTGTAGCTCCCCGCGGGGAGAACCAGATCATCGGGCTCGACGGTCCAGTACGCGTTGGCAACGCCGCCCTGACCATCACTGCCGGTGGCCTGAAACGGTCCGTACATCGTGCCGTCGTCCCCCTGCAGGCCGATGGTACCCGCTCCCGGCAATCCCCCGATGATGTAGTGGTAGTTCTGAAGCGATGTGATCTTTGTCGTGACGTCCAGTATGAACGTGGGGGCGGTGGCGCCGGGGAACACCGCCATGATGTTGCCGTTATCGAAGAGCTCTTGCGGCTCCTGCGCGACGTCCTGGGCTCCGGTGGTGCCGGCCGGGCGGTCGAAGGAGTCGCCCGTGTAGACGTCAACCACGACGAAGATGTTGATGATCACCGTGGTCGGCTGGATCACGACGATCGTGGTCGGATCGAAGTCGGGCCATTGGCGGCCGGTGTACTTGGGAGACTTCTTGACGGGTTGAGGCGGCGTCAACGGGTTGCCGCACTCACAGCGCACCCGGGGCACTCCGTATTGGTCCACCAGTACCATCTGCCCCTTCTGCAGCACCGATTGGCGCGGGGTAGGCCTGCCGTCGCGGTACCCGTTGTTGGTGACCCTGGTATCGCGGGTAAGCATGAGGGGGGTGAGTTCGGCGAAGTAGTCGCGGAGCTGAGAGGGCTGTATCTGTGTGCCTCCGCTCCACTTGAAGGTGGGATCGCTGTTCAGCGCGGCACAGAAGGCCGCTGCTTTGTCGGGATTCTGCTCGAAGAACTGGAGCTGGCCCTCCTTGTCGGCCAGTGCTTTGTCCTTCGACCCGCCGTAGAGAGCCGGCTTGCCTCCAGAGACCGCGGCCACCTGCACCGTCCCCGGGGCGGTGGTGGTGACTCCGCCAGACACCGTGGTCGTCGGTGCGAGTGTGGTGGTAGGCAGGTTCATCGACACCGGAGGACCCTCCGGCACGAAGGTCTCGCCGGTGAACGATTCCGGGCCGGCCTCGCCGGCCGCCTCCAGGAGGATCTCGCCCTCTTGCTGCACGGCGGCGGGTTCAGTGGTGGCGGAGGCGGTCGAGGTGGGGCTGACCGTGGATGAGGAAGCCGTGTCGCCGCCTGGCTTGTCGGTGTCGCCGCCACGCAGGCCGAAATAGAGTCCAACCCCCACTAGCGCCAGAAGGATGACCACGCCTATCACCAACCCGGCGATCATGAGGCCGCGGCCCCGCTTGGCCGGCGGCTGGGGCTGCGGCGGCGCCGGCGGGGGTGGAGGAGGCGACTGTGGAGGCTGCCAACCCGTGCCGGGTCCCCCCGTCATCATGGGGGGCGGCGGCGGGGGCGGGGGCGCCTGCGTGAAGCCCTGAGGAGCGGGCTGAGGCGGAGGCGGCGGGGGCGCCTGTGCGAAGCCCTGAGAAGTGGGCTCCGGAACCAAAGTGCCACAGTTCCCACAGAATGCCGCGTCCTCGGTCACAGGCTGACCGCACTTCGTGCAAAGCATGATCCCCTCCTCGTGCCGCTTCTCCGCGGTGCCCTCACCAAGTAGCCACCTGCAAGCCTAGAATAGATACCCGCACTAGTCCATACCCTGTGCCGGTGGCAGGCGGGTCTTACTGGGTTTGAGCAAGGGGAGGTGACGCTACTCCGGGTCGGATGTCGACCTCCACCATCGGCCAAGGTTGTGAACCGCCCCGACGATGGAAAGGCCGATCGAGGTCAGAAGCAGCCAGATCCCAGCTCGGTCCATGGGTTGCACCTCCATTCGAGTCAAGCGCGGCGGCCTCTATCGCGAGCAGGTGACCGCCTCTGAGTGGTAGGATGAGTTGTTAGGCAGCAACACCACAGGCAGAACGAGTCGAGCCTTCTTGCGAAACGAGGTTTGGCTGCAAATGGGAACCCGCCCCGAATGCTCAGCCGAACTACGATTCGGTGGTGCGCGTAGCCTGCAACTGAATCGGCAATCGCCTGCCATAGAACACAAGACCCGCAGCCTGCAGAAACGCAGGGAGGCGGGTCTTTCGTTTTCGAGGACCGAGGGTGAATCACGGGCGCGCCGGCAGGTTCCACCTGCCTGAGAGGGGACGGTTCGAATGTTGGAAGACCTGGACCCGAAACCGGTATTCCGCTTCTTCGAAGAACTGACCAAGATCCCACGATGCTCGGGAAACGAGAAGCAGGTGAGCGACTACTTGGTCGGTTTTGCCAAGGAGAAGAAGTTCGAAGTCGTTCAGGACAAAGCACTGAACGTCATCATCAGGAAACCCGGCACCGCAGGATACGAGAAATCGCCCGCTGTGATCATCCAGGGCCACATGGACATGGTCTGCGAGGCATCCAAGGCGAGCAGCCACGACTTCTCCGTGGACCCACTGTCTCTTGTGATCGACGGAGATGTCCTACGGGCGGACGACACCACGCTCGGTGCGGACAACGGCATCGCCGTGGCCTACGGTCTGGCCATATTGGACTCCACGGACATCCCACACCCACCCATTGAGCTTCTCGTGACGACGAGCGAAGAGACCGGCATGAATGGAGCTTTCGCGCTCGACGCAGACCATCTCACGGGAAAGACACTGCTGAATATCGACGCGGAGGAAGAAGGCGTTCTCTTTGTGAGTTGCGCGGGCGGGCTGAACCTCGCGTGCGAGTTCGACACCACGTGGAAGAAGGCCACGGGCGGCGCGCTCCTCATAGAGGTCTCGGGCCTGAAGGGCGGTCATTCCGGCTTGGAGATCGTTCAACAGAGGGCGAATGCGATCAAGCTTCTAGGGAGGGTGCTGGATGCGGCCCGAGAAGCGGGGGCGTTCGGTATTGCCGCGATATCGGGAGGCTCGAAGTCCAATGCCATCGCGCGAGAGGCGAGGGCGACCGTCACCGCCACCGCGCCCGTGCTCAAGAAGATCAGGTCCCTAGTCGGTAATCTCTCCAAGGACCTGAAGGCGGAATTCGCCGCCGTTGATCCGGATGTTGCCGTGGCCGCTACGTCCGCCGATAAGGTCGCCCGACAGCTTGACCGCGCCTCAACGGACAAGATCATAGATTTCCTGCTGATCGCCCCCAATGGCGTCCAGTCGATGAGCATGGACCTGGAAGACCTGGTGGAAAGCAGCCTCAACCTCGGCGTCCTCGAGCAGTCGGGTGAATCCATCAAGCTGACGGTCTCGGTGAGGAGTTCCGTCGACTCGATCAGAGAAGGCATCGCCCGCGCATTGGAGGCTTTGGCGGGGCTGGTCGGCGCCACGAGCGCCAGGACCGGCGAGTATCCCGCGTGGCAGTACGAGGCAGATTCGAAGATCCGTGACCTATGCGTGAGCGTCTACAAGGAGGTGACCGGCCACGACGCTCACGTCCGGGCTATTCACGCTGGGCTGGAGTGCGGACTGCTCAGGGAAAAGCTACCGCAAACGGACATGATCAGCTTTGGACCGAACGTCTACGACGTGCACACCCCCGATGAGCATCTCAGCATCAGTTCGGTGGCCAACACGTGGGCGTTCCTCACAGCGGTGCTCGCGAAGTCGAAGTAGGGCGGGGAGGCGAAGGTGAGCAAGAAAGCTCCAGTCCAGAAGGAATCCGGGCTATCTGAGAACGCGTATGGCGGTTGTGCGGGAAGCGACTACGTGCCCTATGTCCCGACCACCGAGGCGATGCCCGAGATCACCGGGTATTCCATCATCATGGGCGTCGCCTTCGCCTTCGTATTCGCCGCGGCGAACACGTACCTCGGCCTCAAGGTAGGCATGACGGTCTCCGCGGGGATTCCCGGTGCGATCCTCGCCATCGGTCTTCTAAGAGGAGTGTTCAGAAGGAACAACATCCTCGAAGCGAACGTGGTGGCATCGCTGGCCGCGATGGGCGAGTCTCTCGCCGGCGGCATCATCTTCGTTCTCCCCGCGCTACTACTCCTCGGTTTTGGCCTGAGTATCACGACGGTCGTCATCGTCACGATCATCGGCGGCCTGATGGGCGTGTTCTTCATAACCCCGGTGAGGAGATACCTCATCGTCGAGGAGCACGGCAGTCTCATCTTTCCCGAGTCGATGGCCGCCGCGGAGGTTCTTGTCACGGGGACCGAAGGGGGAGGGGGGTTCAGGACGGTGCTCATCGGCATGGGCGTAGGGGGCGCTTTCAAGATGCTCTCCGGTGGATTTGCCTTCTGGAGCGAGAATGCTTCCTACACGATAAAGCCCTATCAGGGAACCATCATCGGCGTGGATGCCGTCGCCTCTCTCATGGGCGTCGGGTTCATCGTGGGCACCAAGACCTCCCTACTGATGTTCGGCGGCTCTGTCGTCGCGTGGCTCGGACTGATCCCGTTGCTGAAGTTCTTTGGGGCGGGAATGGCAGATCCTGTCTTCCCTTCTACCGTTCCGATCTCGGAGATGGATGCATTCGACGTCTGGTCAAACTACATCCGATACGTCGGGGCCGGTGCCGTCGCGGCCGGGGGTTTCATTTCGATCGTGAGGTCTTTTCGCACCATCGTCAGCAGCTTCAGGCAGGCCGCTGGGGGGATGGGCACAGGCGAAACCGGCACGGTGACGAGGATGAACCATGAAGCGCCTCTCACATGGGTTATCGGGGCGGCGGTACTGGGCTTCCTCTTGACGTGGTTCGTTCCCGTCATCGGTGGCGGCCCCGTCGGCGGTCTCATGGCCGTGGTATTCAGCTTCTTCTTCGCGGTTGTGTCTGGCAGGATGGTCGGCTTGATCGGCGCATCCAACAACCCGGTGTCAGGTATGACCATCGCGTCGCTCCTCATCGTCACCACCGTTCTCAAACTCATGGGGAAGACCGGCGATGACGGCATGACAACCGCGCTCATGGTCGGCGGAGTCATCTGTGTGGCCATTGCCGTAGCGGGCGGTACGGCGCAAAGCCTCAAGACGACCTTCATCATAGGTGGCAATCCCAGAAATGTTCAGATCGGCATGTTCGTCGCCCTATCGGTGGCATCCGTCGCCGCGGCAGGGACATTGATGCTGCTCAATTCGGCGTACGGGATCGGAGACGTAGCCGTTCCCGCTCCTCAGGCAACCCTCATGAAGATGATCGTGCAAGGAATCATGGAGGCTCAGCTTCCGTGGACGCTTGTGCTTGTGGGCGTAGCGCTGGCTTTTTTCTGCCTCCTTGTCGACATCCCGATCCTCGCAGTCGCACTCGGAATCTACCTTCCCATGAACCTGACCGCTGGAGTGCTCGCCGGCGGCATCGTCAGATATTTTGTTGAGAGACGAGCGAAGGGCACAAGTAATGAAGAGGCTGTCGACAAAGGCATACTGCTTGCCTCGGGGCTCGTAGCCGGAGGGGCGCTCATGGGCATCGTCGTGGGGATATTCGCTGCTCTTGAAGCGGATATCGCCTTTGGGCTCAACTGGTTCCCGACGATTGCAGGAAGCAATCTGTTGGCATTCTTCATGTTCGTGTTGCTGGCAGTGTTCCTGTACGTATACTCCACACGCAAGGCTCAGTCCAAATGACCGAACAAGACCACGGCAAGGACAAGTACAACTTCGTCTTGTACGTCCCGGAAATACGCCACCAGAGATTCAGAATAACCGATGAAGCGAGAGTCATTCTGGACTTTGAGATCAATCCCGTGAAGAGGCTGATGGGCAAGCTCGTCAACAGGGAGCCCGTTTCGGATATCGAGCTGGACGAGCTTTCCTCATCAACGTGGCTCAGTATGGACGGGACGCGAAGCATCTTGGATATCGCCCGTATCCAGAGCGAAGCGACGGGAGACGATATCGACGAGGCAGTGAGAAGAATCGTCGCCTTCATGAGATACGTCGCAAAGAAAGGGTGGATCAGATTCAAAGAGGTAAAGAAGGCCTGACGTAACGGATGGCCGGGGGTACGGTTCCACCCCAACGGGGAAGGCTTGCGTTCTCTTGTGCGCGTTCACGGCCAGAAACGGCGGAGGTGTATCCGCGTTCGCTCCCCGTCGAAGACCATGATGCGGTTGTGGTGCGTGAGGCGAAAAGAAAAGCCCCGCCTAGTGACGGGGCTTTCTATGGTAGCGCCTGGAAAGGTAGCTCGGCGACCGGTCCGGCGGCAGCAACGGCGGGCTCGACTCCATCCCGATACTGCTCGAAATTCGCCGCGAACATCCCTCGCAATCTGGCCGCCTGCCGGTCGTAGTCCAAGGGGTCTGGCCAGGTCAGGCGCGGCCGCAGGATCGTGGCGTCCACACCGGGGCACGCGGTGGGGGTGCGCAGGGAGAACCCGGTCTCCCCCTCCGTGACGAAGTCCTCGAGTCGCTCGCCGATCGCCGCGGACAGCAACCGTCGCGTCACCTCGATGGGCATGCGCCGACCGGTGCCCGTGGGGCCCCCGGTCCAGCCCGTGTTCACCAACCAGCACTGCACCCCATGCGCCCGGAGTCGGTCTCCCAAGAGGTTGGCGTACCGCACCGGCGGCAGGGGCATGAAGGGAGCCCCGAAACAGGCCGAGAAGGTGGGCAGCGGCTCGGTCACCCCTACTTCGGTCCCCCCGAGCTTGGCCGTGAAGCCGGAGAGGAAATGGTATTGAGCCTCCACGGGAGAGAGTCGGGCGATGGGAGGAAGAACCCCGAAGGCGTCGCAGGTGAGGAAGAACACGTGGTGGGGATGACCGGCCACGCCGGGTACGACTGCTCCCGGGATGTGGCCCACCGGATACGTGGCGCGGGTGTTCTCCGTAATCTCAGTCGATCCGTAGGCGATGGCCCTGGTCTGGGGGTCCACGACCACGTTCTCGAGTATCGACCCGAAGCGGATGGCGCCATAGATCTGGGGCTCATCGTCGGGGTCCAGGTTGATGACCTTGGCGTAGCAGCCGCCCTCGAGATTGAAGACGCACTGCGCCGACCAGCCGTGTTCGTCGTCACCGATCAGCCGGCGGCCGGGAGCGGCGGAGAGGGTGGTCTTGCCGGTGCCCGAGAGGCCGAAGAAGAGAGCGACGTCACCCCCCGGGCCCATGTTGGCCGCACAGTGCATGGGCAGCACGCCCCGGTCGGGCAGCAGGTAGTTCATCACCGAGAATACGGCCTTCTTCATCTCCCCGGCATAGGAAGAGCCCATGATGAGCACCGTCTTGCGCGCGAGACTGATGCCGATGAACGCTTCGCCATCCGTGCCGTCTACCGCAGGATCCGCGCGGAGACCCCCGCACGCAATGACGGTGAACTCGGGCACAAAGTGTGGCAGATCAGCCGGTACGGGCGGGATGAAGAGGGTCTGAGCGAACAGAGCGTGCCAGGCCGTGTCCGCGATCACGCGGATCGGCAACTGGTAGGTCCACTCCGCCCCCACGTACCCGTCGAACACGTAGAGGTCCCGGTCCTCCAGATAGCGATTGGCCTTCCGCAGCATCGCGTCGAACAGTTCGGGTGAGCAGGGACGGTTGACATGGTTCCAATCGACGGTTTCGGTGGCGGGGGATTCGTCCACTATGAACCGGTCGTGCGGCGAACGCCCGGTGCGGGCGCCGGTGCGCACCACAAGGGCTCCGTTCGCTGCCAGGATCCCCTCGCCCCTCGCCAGGGCGCGCGCCGTTAGCTCTGCCGACGGCAGGTTTCGGTTCACCGATCGGGCCGCGATCCCGAGGTCAACGGGGGGTGCTGCGTGCGTGTGTTCGTCGCGCATCAAGCCCACCTCGCGTTCGTCCGCCCCAGTCCCGGAACCCGCATGTGGTGAAACCATGATACCTCGCGGCGGGAAACCTTCAAGCAGCGGCGCGAAGGGCGAAGTGGCACGAACTCCCGCGGGGAATGCGACGAGAGTTCTCAAGCACGCCACGTATCCGGATTCGAGAGTGGGGCGCACGGCTACGAATTCGGGTTCGTGCTGCCCTCTCGTCTGCACGGCCGAGGGCACCGAGGACGTGTCGGCCGAGTTCCAACCGCTGGGTGTGGGCACCCCGAGATCCGCGCAGCTGTCGGAAGACGCTACGGCCAGATGGTCCACTCCCAAGTCCGGCCCGCAGAAAGCACGTCCTGGAAGGTTCTCGAACACGTCGGGGCGCCCAGATCATGAAGGCACTCGGTGGCTGGCGATGCGATAGTGTGAGCACTGATGTGACACGAGGAAGCTCCATCTCCCCCGAGGAGCGACGGCGGCGACTCCGTAGCGTATGGGGCCGGCAGGGAAGGCGACTCTCCATGATCTCTGCGTTTCTCTGGGGAGGTTTTGCGGCAAGCTCGTTGCTGCTCGGGTATCTGCTTGCCGAACGCGGACTCTCCAACCGGACACTAGGTTTGATCATGGGGTTCGGCGCCGGCGCGTTGATCAGCGCCATCGCT
>JAGXFW010000021.1 GCA_024637035.1 Actinomycetes bacterium | reverse complement strand
TGATCACCGTGCCCTTCTTCTGGGGTCGCATCACCCGCTACCGCTGGGGTCGCGCCATCCTGAACACCGTCGTGGGTCTTGGAGCAATCGCCGCCCTCACCCTCACCCTTCTTGGGTTCTTGGGGTTCGAGTGATGGGGCGTCTCAAACTCGTTGCCCTGGTGCTGTGCGCTGCGGCCCTCCTGCTGATGGGCACCGCGGGGTCGGCTGCGGCCGTAACGTCAGCCACCCCTCCCACGACGTTGCCGGGAGATCCGATCTGCGTGACCTGCCACAGCGGGGTGAGCAAGGAGATCGTCGACACGTGGCGCACGCAGAACCACGGCCGCAACGGGGTGACGTGCGAGGTGTGCCACTCGACGCACGACGGGGGCGATTTCACGCCGTCTCCCAACGTGGGCATCTGCATGGGATGCCACGATGTGGACTCGATCCATCCCGACTTCACAGCTGAGACCAGCGCCGGCCGCTGTATGGACTGCCACACCTCGAACGTACACCTGCGGGCCGGTGTGTCCTCGTGGTTCTACGGGGGGCTTTCCCCGGAGAAGCTGGAGGGCGGCGGCGAACCCCGCGAAGGTGTGGACGTGGCTGCAAGCACCGGCCGGACGGTCGGAGTGGTGGTGGCCGCAGTCACGATCTTGGTCGGCTTGGTGGGAGGGTTCCTGATCGACCGGTTCGCCCGGAACCTGTAGTACTCGGTGCGGTCGGACTCGGTGTCCTGTCGGACTCAGTCTGCCCGCGTTGGCGGGGGTCCTACGGCCGCGTCGGCCGAAGTCTCCACGTCGTCGGCGGAAGTCTGGGGCTGCAGGCGCACCTTGAAGAGGCACACCGCTTCCCCGGACGAGATTGCCGGAGTGCCCTCAAGCCCGGAGGCCGAGACGTACTCCTGCACGAATCCCGTCAGCATCGCGGTGTGAAGACTGCAGACCAGTTCCGGGTGCTGAGTGGAGAGCTCGCGGAAGATACAATTGCGGATCTCGAAATCAACGGTGCCGTCGTCGTTCCGCTCGACCCGCGGGTGAAGACCGAGACCCGCCGCGGTGGCCGATAGGCTCTCGAGGAGGACGTCCAGATCGTGGTGCCGCGGGTCCAGACCGTCGCGCTTCAGCGCGCGCCGAGCCTCTTCTCGCCCAAGTTCAGTTCCCACACGGTCGAGCGCTTCGGGGTCATCGCCGGCGAACTCCTCGACCACTCTCAGCGCGATCTCCGCGAGCATCTGGTAGTCGCGCGGGGGGAACTGCAGGTTGGCCACCTGGGGGCTGACTTTGTAGATGCGAGCCGGTCGCCCACCGGCCTTCGAGCGCCGCGTGTCGGCCAGCAGCAGCCGTGCCTCGACCAACTTCTGAAGGTGCATGCGGGCCACGTTCGGATGCAGAGAGAACTGAGAGGCCACCTCGGCCACCGTGACCGGCTCTCCGGCCGCTTCCACAATGAACCTATAGATGGAATAGCGGGTAGGATCCCCGAGGGCGCCTGTTATGTCGAGTGTCTCTTCTGGGGAGAGGATGTTCGAGTGGGACATTTCGGTTCGTGTATCCATTAGAACTATAGTAGCGGAAAGTTCGGGGAAACTAAACACCGTTGACACAGTGTGTACCGTGGTTTATACTGTTTGGGCAGTGTAAACCTGCGGGGTCAGTGGGACGGGGAGGGGTTAGTGAGGCTGTTTTTCGTATTCTCGGGCGACGATTCCCAGGAGTGCGACCTGCCGTCGTCGTTCCTGAAATCCTTCGACGACGCCTTCGCCCAACGCGTGATCATGCACCTCACCAACGACGCCGAACTGTGCACCGGTTGCGCCAGCTTCTGCGAACACTGTCGCGATCAATATCCGATCCAATTCGCTGAGGATGTGGTCGGTCTCCTTCAGCTGCCCGCCCGCATCCCGGTGTATGTGGACGATCCGGCTGACTACTTCCCGGACGAGCTCGAACCCCACGATGTGACCCTCGCCATCAACGTCCACGAAGACCTTCTTTTGAGCCTGCCCGCCCTGGCGGTCGCCTCGGGGAGCCGGGCGCTCATCGTGCCGCAAGACGACACCGGCTGGCTGAGTGCTGGAGTCCGGCGTCAGACCCAGCGCATCTGCGACGAACTCGGACTCGAGTGCGCGTTTCCGAAGCCGGCATGTGCTCTGGACGCCCGGGCTGACCAAGCGGTCATCAGGGAGTTCCAGGAGAGGTACCGGATCGGAAAGCCAAAGATCGTGATCCAGAGCCGTGATGGCGTGATCCGTGAGGCACGCGTCGTGCAGAGCGCCCCGTGCGGGAACACCTACTACGTCGCCTACAATCTGGCGGGACAGCAGATAGACTCCGATCTCAACGAGAGAGTCGTATCCAAGTACTGGCACAGCTTTCCCTGTGTAGGCTCGATGCAGACCGACCCAGAGCTCGGTGACAGCATCCTGCATAAGGGTGGATGGCTGCACTATCAAGCGGTGGACGACGCGATCAAGGAAGAGGCCGCACTCAAGGCGGAGGCGGTCGCCCGAGGCGAAGACCCGGAGCAGTACGTGCTCATGCGACGTATTGCCGAGTTCGGCGAGCAGTCGAGCGTGCCAAACCCGCTCGCCGAGCAGCGCATGGCAGAGCTCGCTCGATCGATGCCCACCGAAGCCAGGACAGCACCTGCTGAGGCCGAGACTGCACGCCCGGAGGCCGAGAGCGTACCCGCCGAGGCCGACCCGGCGGTGTGCACCGCGGGCCGCGGCTAGAGCCGCCCCTAAAGCGAAACCCCGAGAAGCGCGATATATGTGTTGATCGAGCCCATCCTGAGGTCGGGCCGGTTCTGCGTCCAACACGAAGCAAGATCGGGGTCGCGCATATGCGGGCTTCTCTGAACTCCAAGATCCTCATGGTCGTCTTGATCGTCGTGGTGCTCATCACGGCAGGTCTCAGCACACTCTTCTACCGGGCGGAGCGCTCGGAAGTGCTAGCTACTGCCTACGAGAACGCCCGCGACGTCGGGCGGACCACCGAAGGAGCGCTTACGGCTGCGATGAGGTCGCGCTCCCCCGACCTGGTAGGGCAGGTTGTCGAGGGCGTCGAAAAGTCAAGCAAGGTGCTCGAAGTGACTATCTTCGACGCCGTGGGCAAGCCGGCCTTCACCACGGGTCTTCTGCCAATAGGCGAACTGGGGGCCGAGACGCTCGGCGATAGACGGCCAAGGGGCATGGTGACCACCGACGCGGACGACCCGGCCTACATCGCGTTCACACCCATCGAGATCAGCCCCGCCTGCTTCGCGTGCCACGAACAATCGGACCCCATCGCGGGGGTCATCCGCGTGAGCGTCTCCTTGCGTGACGACTACGATGTCCTTCGCGGTCACCGGGACAGGTTCGTGTTACAGACGGTGGTACTGACCGCCGCACTCGTCGTGGCGCTGTGGGTGATGCTCTCGCGCACCGTGGTGCGGCCCCTCAAGATCTTCGCGAGGCGCGCGCGACAGATCGCCCAAGGAGACCTTACTCAGCGTGTCGACTTCCCGCAGGAAGACGAGATCGGCGACTTGGCCATCAGCTTCAATGCCATGACCTCGGAATTGACCGGCCGCATCGGCGATCTCGAGGAGGTCAAGGATCGCCTGGAGACTTCGATGCACCGGGTTGCCGAGGCGCTGAGTTCGGCGCTCGACATCGACAGCATCATGCACGTGATGATCGGTGAGGCGATCGGGGTCGGGAAGTTCGTGGCCGGAGCCGTTGTCCTCGACGACGGCACTTCGTTCGCGGTGGACCCCGCCTCGCTCCCGCGCGGTGGGGACGCCTCATCTGAGGACGGGGCGGACTCAAGACCGAGTGATGTCGAGTCGGCTCTGCGCCAGGTCTCCAGTCTGATGACCGGTGTGGGTGCGGCAAGAGTGTTGTACCGGTCGGCCGACGTGGGTCTTGAAGCGGTCGGTCTTCCCGAGCGGTACGAGACCGCAATCCTCTTGTCGATGGCCTCCGAAGGAGAGTTGGTGGGTCACCTCATGCTCGTGGCAGAAGGACATGTGGAACTGACCCAACCCGACCGCAGGGCGTTGGAGTTCTTGGCGGTGCAGGGAGCGCGCGCCGTGGCCCACACGCGACTGCACGAGTTGGCGCGCGAGATGGCCATCACCGACGGTCTGACCGGACTGTTCGACCACCGCCATTTCTATGAAGCCCTTGGCAGCGAGGTGGTGCGCGCGGCACGGTACGGTTTGTCTCTGAGCCTCGTGCTGCTCGATGTGGACTACTTCAAGAAGTACAATGATCGTGTCGGTCACCGGGGAGGCGATCAGGTCTTGCGACGGCTTGGTGAGATACTGCGCGAGCACGCGCGCGGCACGGACTTCGTGGCTCGCTACGGCGGCGAAGAGTTCGCGGCGATACTGCCGCATACCACGCATCGCGAGGCCGTGGCGTTCGCCGACAGACTCCGGGAGGTCGTGCAGAAGGAGCCCTTCTTCGAAGGTGAGGGACAGCCTGGGGGCCGTCTTACCATCTCTCTAGGCGTGTCCACACGACCCGAACATGGCGGCTCTGCCGAGGAACTCGTCGAAGCGGCTGACCGAGCCATGTATCTGGCGAAGGCGCGCGGACGGAACAGGACCGTGTCGGCCGACGAGACCGGCGCGGGTACGGTGGCGGGAGGCCCGGGCGGCCCGGCAGACGGAACCTGATGTCCAGGGTGATCATCCAGGGGGAGCTCAAGCCATTCGGGCTGCTCAACACGATCCAGTTGCTCTGCAACGCGTCGTTGACGGGGGCGTTCCGTGTATACGAGCTCGGCTTGACGTTCACCATCTATCTCGACCGAGGCTACATGGTGTCGGCATCGGCTCCGGAGCAGGAGCCGCTCGGCGTGAAGCTGTTGAACAAAGGGCGGGTGACGGCACGCCAGCTCGACCGAGCCCTCGAGCTTCAGCAACTCGCCGAGTCGCGCGGCAAGCACCTCCCGATCGGGCGTATCCTCGTGCACCAGAAGATGGTGCAGCAGAAGGACCTCGAGGATTGCGTGTTCGATCAGATCATCGAAACGATCTGTCTGTCGCTCGAGTTACCCTCGCCGTACTTCAGTTTTGCGCGGTTGGATGTGATCCATCCGACCAAGTTCCGAGCCTTCATCAACTTCCAGTTCGCCCTTCTCGAAGCGTTCCGCATCGCCGACGAGATCCGTCAGGATCGTACGTTCGACCCCGTCGCGGGCGCCCGGGTCGATGCCGCCTCTCGCCGGAGCTAGAAAGCGACGGTGCTCGTGGTGCCACTGGGGCCACCGCCGAAGGTGGGTGGCGTCGTGGCGGCACGGCAAGCGGCAGTAGTCGGGCCCCGGTGTGGCCGATTCCTAAAGCCCAGGCGGCGAACTGTCGAATCTAAGATGCGTGGGGCAGCGCTCCAAGGAGCCTGACCTCAGTGCTTGAATAGGACACGGGACGGCGAACAGTATGGACTCGAAGGTGGCGGTCGATGTTGGTGGAGTCTTCTTTCATACTTTCCGACAAGGAACTCGGTGCTCTTGCGCAGAAGATAGAACGCGAGCGCGATTTCGATTGCGGTCAGTTCAGGCAATCGTACTTCCGCCGGCGAGTGACATCCCGACTTCGGGCGAGCGGCGCGAGCGACTTGGGGTCATACATCCGGATCCTCGACAGCACAGAGGGCGAGTGGACCAGACTGATCGCTGCGCTCACGGTGAACGTCACGGAGTTCTTCCGCGACCGTGGCATGTGGGAGTTCTTGCGCCGGGAGATCGGTCCGCAGCTTCTCGAAAGGAAGCAGCGTCGGGGGCAGTCGTTCGTACGCCTGTGGAGCGCCGGATGTTCCTCCGGTCAAGAACCATACAGTCTGGCCATGCTCTTCTCGGAGCTCGCCGGCAGCGACCCAAGGAGCGCCTCGGCGGTACGCATCACGGCCACCGACTACGACCGCGACTGCTTGGCAAAGGCCAAGGCGGGACTCTATGCGGAGAGTGAGATGTCAGGGTTGTCGCGCGGGCAACTTGCGCGCTTCACGCGCCCCGAGCCCGATGGTGTACGCATGTCGAGAGAGCTCCGATCTATGGTGCGCTTCCTGCAGCTCGACCTGTTCTCTCATCTTGGGCAGCGGATGATGGACATGATCCTGTGCCGCAACGTGTTGATGTACTTCACTCAGGAGCAGCAGATCTTGGTGCTCAAGCAGCTGGCCGGGGCGCTCAACCCGGGTGGTTACCTGATACTTGGCAAGAGCGAGAAGCTGAAGACAGAACTCTACGACCAGTTCGTCCATGTGAGCCTGCCGGAGCGTGTGTACAGGAAGAGAATGCCTGAGGAGGCGTCATGAAACGGGAGTTCCACGAAGTCGGGTTCTTCAGGAGCCTTGCATTCGTGTACTACATGGCCACGTTGATCACCATCGGGCCCACCACGATCGTGGCGCTCACGTTCTTCTACTTCGTGAACCTTCGCGGATCCTTGGCGCCGGGCGTGAGCTTTCTCGACCTGCTCCTGCCGTTGGCTTTGGAGCTGACCCTGGCGACCCTCCTTATCGGTAGCCCGCTTTGGATCATCGGCTTCTATCGGTACGTGCTGCGCCCGGTTCGCGAGGTCGGTGGTTCGCTCAGCCGGAGCGCGCAGGGCGACCTCAGCCACCGGTGCGAGGTCGAGCGCTCCGACGAGATCGGCGTTCTGGCCAGCCAGGTCAACTACCTCCTCGAGAGCCTCTCGGGGATCGTTGGAGGTGTGAAAGACTCGTCCAAGAGCGTGTCGAACGCCGCCGAGCAACTCAGCGATTCGGCGAACGACATCACGAACTCCACGATCGAGGTGTCTACGTCGGTTCAACAGATCGCCCAAGGTGCGGAGCTTCAGGCGCGGAAGATCGAGGAGATCTCCACGGCCGTCTCCCAGATCACGCGCGCCATGGAGGGAGCTTCGCGCCAAGCCAAGGCGGCGGCAGACACGTCGCACGAAGCCCAGCAGTTCACCAAGGATGGAGGCGAAGCCTCCGGTCGGCTGATCAAGAAGATCACCAGTCTCCAGGACGGCATCGAGAGCTCGGTACGGGTGGTCGAACAGCTCGCCAAGCAATCTCGCGAGATCGAACGCATCAACGATCTGATCAACGATATTGCCGATCAGACCCATCTTCTCTCGTTGAATGCCGCCATCGAAGCGGGTCGCGCCGGCGAAGCCGGGCGTGGGTTCGCGGTCGTGGCCGACCACGTGCGCAAACTGGCCGAGCAATCGAGCACCGCCGCCGAACAGATCGCCGCCCTGATCACCGAAGTGCGGGGAGGCACCGACGTGGCCGTGGGTGTCATGCAGCGCGAGCGCATGCTGATCGAAGAGGGCCACGCGGATGTCGAGCAGACGAGCCAGGTACTGCAGCGACTGTTCCGAGGAGTAGAAGAGACGGCTCGGCTGAACGATGAGATCGTCGACGTGCTCGCCGCTCAGTTGAGCGCCGTCGAGCGTGTGGAGAAGGCGTCCAGCGACATCGCCGCCGTCGTCGAAGAGAACGCCGCGGGCGCGCAGGAGACTGCCGCCGCAACCGAGCAGCAAGCCGCGTTCATGGAGGAGATCACGTCATCGAGCCACGAGCTCGCCGACATGGCCGGCCATCTGGAAGCCTTGGTAGCGCGGTTCACTGTCTCCGCGAACGGCAATGGGCGAGCCGCTGTGCTAGAGGAGACCCATGCCAGGTGAATCTGAGAAGTATCTGCTGTTCCGCCTGGGCAGGGGACGGTATGGCCTGCCCATCACCGACGTGAGGAGCATCCTGCGTCGACCCGAGGTCGTGGACATGCCCGGCGCTCCCGCCTCGATCGAGGGCATCTTCAACCTTCGCGGCGAGATCCATGCTGTGGTCAACTTGCGTAGGCGTTTCGGTCTGGGCGATGCTGACGGCAGCGTCACCCAAGACGGTCGCGAAGAGTTCGTCCTGCTGCTCGACGTTGCCGATGAGAACATGGCTGCACTGGTGGATTCCTGCTATTCGGTGGAAGAGATCGCATCCGACGACATCATGGAAGCCCCCGAGGACCTCGTCGTCGACGGCGAGATCAGGGCCGCCGTCCGGGGGATCGTGAAGCGAGATGATCATGTGCTTCTACTGGTTCACGCCCATGAGCTGCTGCCTCCAGAGCAGCTGGCGCGCTTGAGGGAGCTCAAGGAGGTGCCTGTCGGATGAACGTATTGATCGTCGACGACTCCGGCTTCATCCGTAGGATGCTCCGAGACATCTTGGAGAAGAATGGCTACTCCATAGTGGGGGAGGCCGCCGACGGAGAGGCGGCAGTCCGCGTGTACCAGGAAGTGCGGCCGGAGATGGTGACGATGGACATCACCATGCCTGTCGCCGACGGCATCGAGGCCCTCGCGAGGATCATGGAGTTCGATCCTGAGGCCAACGTGGTGATGGTGAGTGCCCTCGGCCAAGAGGAGTTCATCGAGCGATCCCTCTCGCTGGGCGCCAAGGATTTCATCGTCAAGCCCTTCCAACCACAGAAGGTGCTGGACACCCTGGAGCGTGTTAGCCGTGGCTAGCGCGGCCCGAGTCATCGTCGTCGATGACTCGGCCCTCATGAGGACTCTGATCTCCGACGTCCTCTCCAAGGCCGACGACATCGACGTGATCGACACCGCGCGAGACGGCGAGGACGCGCTCAAGAAGATCGCCGCTCTCGATCCGGACGTGATCACCCTCGACGTCGAGATGCCGCGCATGAACGGCCTCGAAGTCTTGATGGAGCTTCAGGGCCGGCCGAGGCCGCAGGTGATAATGCTGAGCGGGGTCACCGACCCGCACGTGGCCTACGAGGCCCTCGAACTCGGCGCGATCGACTTTGTGCTCAAACCCTCCGGCACCATCTCGGTGAACATCGACGAGCTGGGAGAAGACCTGCGCGACAAGGTAAGAGCGGCGGCCGCGGTGGTCGCTCCGGTGACGCAGCATCAGGCTCCTCCCGGCAGGCCGCAGCCAGGGACGCGTCCGCTCATGCCCGTGGTCGCGGTGGCGGCGTCGACGGGCGGTCCCATGGCTCTCGACGTGTTGCTGGCAGGGTTGCCGGGAGGTCTCGATGCCGCCTTCGTCATCGTGCAGCATCTACCTGTGGGATTCTCGCGATCGTTGGCCCAACGGTTGGACCGTGTGTCGGAGCTCGAGGTGGTCGAGGCTGTGGATGGTCAGGTGATCCGTGCAGGTCACGCGTATCTGGCTCCCCCGGGCAGCCAGCTGAGGTTCGGGAAGAACGGCTCAAGCCGGGCCATCGAACTCAGCGACGAGAAGGGCTACGGCCGCTTCAAGCCTTCCGCCGACGTGACCCTCTCCTCCTTGGCCGAGGTGTTCGGGCCGCGGGGCATCGGGGTGGTGCTCACCGGCATGGGCGCCGACGGGCGCGAGGGCATGACCAAGCTCACCGAGAAGAAAGCCACGACCATAGTGCAGGATAGAGAGACCTCGGTGGTGTACGGCATGCCGAAGGCCTGCGTCGACGCGGGCGTCGCTTCTGAGGTGCTGCCCCTCCATCGCATCGCTCCTCGGCTCGTCGAACTGATCACCTCCGAAGCCCGGAGGCGGCGGAGGTGAACTCCATCTCCGACGAGGCTCGTTACAGGGCTCTCTTCCTCGAGGAGTCGCAGGAGCTCCTTGACGGCTTCCTCGACTGCCTCTTCCGACTAGAGGCCGTGCCAGACGACCTCACACCGGTGGATGAGATCTTCCGCGTGGCCCATACGCTCAAAGGGATGGCGGGAGCTATGGGCTTCAGCGCCATCGCCGAGTTCTGTCATCGGGCTGAGAACCACCTCGATCGGTGGCGCCACGACAAGCAGCCCATCGACCCCACGGACCTCGAGTTCATGTTCCAGGTCGAATCGGTGCTCCGTGACATGACCGCCAACGCTGACGACGTCTCTTCGCACCAAAGTGCGCTGGTCATGTTCGCCGACGAGCCTCGTGCGCCGCGCGCGCCACGGTCGACCCCGCGGATCGGTTCTCAGGGCGGTTGGGTCGGCCTGACAGAGGGCGAGTCCGGTGTAGCGGTGACCCTGGAGGACGAGGTCGCGTATCCGAGGCTCCGCTTCAAGATGGTACTGAGCCGCCTGGAGAAACTTGGCCCCTCGGTGCGTGCCGTGCCGTCTCCAGAGGAGTGGGAGGCTCTCGAGCCGGGTGGCGCGGTCGCTTTCATCCTGGGCGGTGTCGTCGAGGAGGGGCTGCTCGTGCAGACGGCAGCGTCGGTGGGAGAGGTCTCTCTGGTTATCCCCCTCGAGGCCGGGCCGCCCCTGCTCATGCCTGCCGCCGAGTGTGCGGAGGGCGAAGCGACTCCTTCCGACGGGGCACCCGCCGCGGTCGCGCCCTCCGACGACGCCCCGCAGTCTGTGGACGCTCCGTCCCCCGCGCGAGAAAGAGCGAGCGGTGCCGTGGGTGGCACCGTGCAGAGTTTTCAGCAGACGGGCATCCGGGTGGAGCGTAGGAAGCTCGACCGTATCACCAACATGGTGGGCGAGATCCTGATGCTGCGGCGAAGGCTACGAGCCGTGGTGGGTGCCAGCGACGATCCCGAACTTCAAGAGATCCTCGAGCTGATCGAGCGCACCAGTCATGATCTCGAGCGTGAGGTGCTGTCTGCGCGCATGGTGCCTATCGGCTCCGTCTTCCAGCGCTTCCAGCGGTTGGTGAGGGAGTTGTCCGTGCAGTTGGGCAAGGAGGTAGACGCGGAATTCGTCGGCGGTGAGACCGAGATCGATCGAGCCCTTCTCGACCGCGTGCAAGAACCGCTGGTGCACATCATCAGGAACTGCCTCGACCACGGCCTGGAGACGCCCGAGGAGAGAGAAGCTGCCGGGAAGCCGAGACGAGGCCGTCTGACCGTGACGGCCGCCGCGGAGCACGGCAACGTCGCGCTCAAGATCGAGGACGATGGGCGGGGCATCGATCCGGCCAAGGTGCTCGCGTCGGCACGCAAGAAGGGCGTCATCTCAAAGGACTCCGGCGACGAGTTCACCCGGGCCCAGGTGTTCGCTCTGCTGTTCCAGGCAGGCTTCTCCACTGCCGAGACGGTCACCGATGTCTCGGGCCGGGGAGTCGGGCTCGACATAGTACGCAAGAAGGTAGTAGAGGTGGGCGGCGACATCAACATGATCTCCACGCTCGGTGCCGGCACGAAGGTGATACTCGAATTCCCGCCCACTCTCTCGCTCCTACGGTCGCTCGTGCTTCGCTCGGGGCACATGACAGTGGGTGTGCCGAGGAACCAGGTGTACCGCATCATCAAGATCGAGCCGGGCGAGGTCTCGTGGGTCAGAGGGACGCCCATGATCATCGTGGACGATCAGCCGGTGGCTATCCGCTCCCTCCTGGGCCTCCTCGAGCGAGGTGATGTTCTCGATGTCGATGGCGCCCGGTTGGCGCTGCTCGTAAAACTATCGTCGCGCACCGAAGCGCTGGTCGTGGATTCGCTTGTAGGTGACCAAGAGCTCGTCATCAAGCCCATCGCGCGGTCACTGGGCAGGGCTCCGGGACTGGTGGGAACATGTGTGATCAGCGACGGGCGGCTGTCTCTGTTCGTGGACCTGCGCATGCTTCTTCTGCAGAAGGGAGTGAAAGCTGAGGCCTGAAGCCGCGGACCTGCTCCGCGAGATAGTGAGTATCGGTGCGTCTCAGAGTTCGGGTGCTCTGGCCGAGCAGATGGGCCATGCGGTCCGCATCACAGTCCCCATGCTGCGGGAGATGGAGTTGGAGGAGGCGGCCACGGTCTTCGGCCCACCCACCGAGCCGGTCGAAGCGGCTCTTGTCTTGGTGGAGGGAGCCTTCCAGGCGGGGCTGCTGCTCGCGTTGCCGGAGGAGGACGGTAGGGCGCTGCGCGCGGCGCTCGGAGTGGCCGAGGACGACGAGCTCGGCCTTGAGAAGCCGCTCGGGAACGTGTTGACTTCCTTCGTCGAGGCGATCGGCATGTTCCTCATGTCGGATCTAAAGCCGGAACTCGCTCGCTACCTGCGCGACATGGCGGGATCGCTGGTGCCGTCTTTGATGGGTGAGCTGGAGTATGAGGTGGAGTATCTGTGGATGGTCGAGGTGGACTTCGTCACCGACCACACCAGCGTCCTCGGCCGGCTGTTCTTCCTTGCCGACGCGGACTTCTATCGCTTGATCGACGAGATGGCCGGCTAGTTGTTGTGCTCTCGCCCCGGGTCATTCGGAGAGAAGCGTGGGGGTCGCGACAATGATCCTCCAGGTAGGCATAGCACAAGTGAAGATGGGGTTCGCTGGGGATGTCCTGGTTGCTCAAGCGCTAGGTTCGTGCGTGGGCATCGTGCTGTTCGATCAACGGCTCCGCGTAGGGGGCATGGCACACTGCTTGCTGCCGGCGCCACTCAGCGGCAACCCCCTGCCCTCAGGCAAGTTCGTCGTGGCGGCGATCCCCGCTCTGATCAGGAAGCTCGAGAGCGCCTCGCAACAGAAGCCGAGACTCAGGGCAAAGCTGGTGGGCGGCGCGAACATGTTCGGCCGTGTCGCCGCTGGCAAGAACGTGGGTGACCGCAACATCGAACTCGCACTCAAGGTGCTGCGTGAGTTGCACGTGCCCATCGCCGGGAAGGACGTGGGCGGATCGTGGGCTCGCACCGCGGAATACGACATCTCCACCGGTCTGGTGAAGGTGACATCCTACAAAGGAGGGGTCGTCGAGCTATGAATATCGCCGACCAGATCGAGAATCTGAAGACGCAGGCTGACGTGGGCCTCCGGTGCTCAGTGGTGGGCCCCGATGGGCCGGCCCAGTGGTTCGCCGGGAAGTTGAGTGGTATCGGGATCGTCCGAGTGAGTGGCCTCCATCTCGTTGTTGGTGGCGCCCCCGACAAGGTCGATGTCCTGACCGACCTGATGGAAGGCGATGCCGGGGAGGATGACGCCGGCGCCGAAACGTCGAGTCCCGATCTGACTGATGTCAGGGTGACCGGCGAACTGCCGGACGTGCTGGAGCCCATCGACGAGGTCTCGGTGTTCTTCGATCTGCTGGACGTTCTCGACGCACCGATTCCTTCGTCAGGCGTTCTCGTGGTAGGGAGCGCCGGCTGCCAGCTCCTCGGCTACTTCCTGAGCCAGCGCATCGCTACCGACTCGGCTACAGACGCGCTGTTCGAGCTGTTCTCGTTCTTCAGTGAGGCGCAGAAGCGGGAGCAGCGTCTGGCTCTACGCCTGGACGAACTGCGCCGTGCATACCACGACGTGGAGCGTCGACTCGCCGAGACGTTCTTCACCCACGAGTTCTTCAAGGCGCTCACCGTGTACGAGCCCCTGCGAAGCGTCGCGGGGATGGTCGTGGACGGCACTCTGGGCATCATGGGCGCGGAGAGCTGCGCCCTCTACATCAGGGCCGACGACGACCCGCGGACCCTAGGCTTGTATGGCTCACAAGGTCAGAACCTGGAGATATACGCCGAGACGCTGCCGACGGATCCCGATTGGATCGACCTGCATCTTCGGTCCACCGACGGGAACTTCACTCCTCTCGTGCGGCCGGATGTCTTCAGAGAGATGTTCGGCGACAACCCAGGCCTGGGCGCCGTGCTCTTTCGGAAGGACGATCTGCTCGGCCTATTGATCGTGACGTCTGAGGACATCGCCTACGGTCCGCTGGAGCTCGAGCGTTTCCTGAGCGTCGCAGGGATGGCGGGGCTATCGCTGCAGAACGTCTTGTTGCACGAGGAGATCGAGAAGCGCGCGATAACCGATCAGCTCACCGGCCTCTACAACCATAGGTTCTTCCAGCAGGTACTTGAGCAGGAGTTCCTCCGCGCGCGCAACACGAAGGCTCGCATGTCGATGGTGATGATCGATCTCGACTACTTCAAGGAACTCAACGACACCTATGGCCACCTACTTGGCGACATGTTCCTGCGTCGGGTAGGCGAGGCGATCCGAGCGGCGGTGCGCGAATCCGATATTCCTGCTCGCTATGGTGGCGACGAGTTTGCGCTCGTTCTGCCGGGCACCGCGCTCGGCGGAGCCGAGGTGGTGGCGCGGAAGATCTTCGATGCGGTGCGCGAGATCACGATCGACGTGCCCGATGGAGTCGTGGCCGGCCGTACGGTGAGTGTGGGGGTCGCCACCCTGGAGGCCGAATGCCAGGTGCCCAAGGAGCTGTTCGACCGCGCCGACCAGGCACTCTATGTGGCCAAAGAGAACGGTCGGAGCCAGATCAGGGTGTACCGCTCGGAGGACTAGTCGAGGTCGGACCGGCTCCCGTTGGCCCTCGTCTCGGGCGTGGCCTCTCGGGGCTCGCTGTTCCCAGGCACGCCTATCTCGATGCCGAAGTCGGGACACAGGTGCTCGCACAGCCTGCACTCGTTGCAGGCGTCCGGGTCGACGATGCGCGGAAAGCCGTCCTTTTCGATGTCCATGACGCCCTTCGGGCAGAAATGCGCGCAGATGCCGCACTGCTTGCAGCGGTCACGATCGAAGACGGGAAGGCTCTTCGTCGTCTTGTCAGCTCTCTTCTCTGTGCTCTCCGGCATGGGTTCCTTCACCTCTATGGCAGATTGTACCCGCTTCGACGGGTAACGTGCGCCTCGCGGTCGCGACTCACGCCGCGCCGGCGAGCGCGAGTACGGCCAGGGTGAGGCCGATCCCCGCTCCCGCCCCCGCCAACACTTGGCTGGGAGTGTGGCGGCCGAGGGCCACGCGAGACCAGCCGACAGCCGGGACGAGCGGAGCGAGCGCGAGTGCTGGGACCCCTAGCAGCCAGGCCAACAAGACGACCCCACTCGACACGATGGCTGCGTGGAAGCTGATCTTCCACACGGTCGTGACGCCGGTAAGAGCGCCACCGGTCACGAGGGCCGTCAGCAGGCCGAGTCGGAGGGAGTGGGGGGCACCGAAGCCCCAGGCGAGAGCGAGGGCGAGAACCGTGGCAGCGAGCGCCGCCAGCAAGGGGCCGGAGCGCTGTTCGCGGAGCACGATGTGGAAGTCGGTGACGGTGCGGGCGCGCATGCGCCTGAGGATGTCGAGCGCCGGCACGCCGGCGGAGAGCGCCGCGAGACCTAGCGCCCAGAGAAGCCCAGTGAGTGCCCCCTTGCTGGCGCCCAGGCCGAGCGCGACCAAGACGTAGGTGCCCGTGAGCGCGGGTTGGAACACCGTTGAAAGGAAGCGGGCGGCGGCGATCATGGTGCCCCGGGAGTGTAGCCGAGCGATTGCGAGGCGACGGAGCGAGCCCTGGGAGGCCCCGTGTTCGGCCGCTGTCGCATCTCTCGTGGCGCAGAACAGGCGCCAATGGCGCCTGTTCCCTCAGACATCGTTCGAGTGTGAAGCAAGCAGTTTAGCGTCGTACTTGGGACGGTGGTCGGCAGCCCTCGCTACAGTGGGCCACCCGTGGGACCATGAAACGCGTCACGGTGTACCTCCCTCGGGTCGATTGTCTAGTCGTATGGTACCACCCGGATACACTTTGTGAACTACTCGTGCGTGCTGCCCTCCCGGTACTGGTGGTTTCGCGCGTCGGGAGCGGGGGGTACGCCTCGGAACGTTGCGCGTCCCTCGCTCGGAGGCCCAAATTCATGGACGCAGTAGTCCTTTCGCGTATCCAGTTCGCCTTCACGGTCGGCTATCATTTTCTCTTCGTGCCGCTGAGTCTCGGCACCTCGCTGTTCATCGTCGCCGCCGAACGTAGATACCGTCGCACCGGTCTTCCCGGCGACCGTGCCGCCGCTGACTTCTGGATCCGCCTCTTCACCACTACCTTCGCTATCGGCGTTGCCACCGGCCTCACGCTCGAGTTCGCGTTCGGTACGAACTGGGCCACGTACTCGCGTTTCGTGGGAGACATCTTCGGGGCGCCTCTTGCCGCTGAAGCACTCTTCTCGTTCTTCCTGGAATCGACCTTCCTGGGCGTCTTGCTCTTTGGGCGGTCGCGGGTCTCGGGGCGCTTCTACTACGTCTCGACCTGGTTGGTCGCGCTGGGCGCACACCTTTCGGCGCTCTGGATTATCATCGCGGGCTCGTGGATGCACACGCCGGCCGGCTACGAGGTGATCGACGGCCGGGCCGTGATCACCGATGTGGCGGCCGCCTTCCTCAACCCCTCCGTCCTTCCCCGCTACTTCCACACGGTGCTGGGCACCTGGGTGGCGGGAGCCTTCTTCGTCGCCGGACTCAGTGCCTGGTATCTGCTCAAGGGGCGTCACGTCGAGTTTGCTCGCCGCTGGCTACGGGTCGCACTGGTCGTGGGGCTGGGTGCCGCGCTCTCCATGCCCGTGGTGGGTCACTGGCACGCTGTACAGGTGGCCGAGACTCAGCCGGCCAAGATGGCGGCGTTCGAGGGCATCTACTCCACGGGTGGCAATGCCGGTATGGCGCTGGTCGGTTGGGTCGACACGGAGGCCGAGGAGGTGCGTGGTCTCGTGGTGCCTTCGCTTCTGAGTCTATTGATCGGCGGCAGCCCCGATGCAGAAGTGGTGGGGTTGCGCGACTTCGCCCCGGCCGACCGGCCGCCGGTGCAGCTCACATTCCAGACCTACCATCTCATGGTCTCTTTGGGGGTCTACTTCGTGGCTCTGATGCTCTTGGGGCTGATCCTCTGGAGAAGGGGGACCCTCGATGGGCACCGTGTGTTCCAGAAGGTCGTGGTGTGGAGCGCACCGCTACCCATCCTCGCCATCCAGGTGGGGTGGGCCGCCGCCGAAGTGGGCCGCCAACCCTGGATAGTCTACGGCGAGCTCCGCACGGTCGATGCGGTGTCGGCCGTGGTTCCCGCCAGCCAGGTGGCCACCTCTCTGGCCCTGTTCGGCGCGGTGTACGCCCTGCTCTTCGTGGCGTGGTTGCGCATCGTGATATCGCTCGTACGCCGTGGTCCGGAGGAACCGGGGCACGACGCCGAGGGTCACGTGGCAGCCACGGCGGGAGGTTCCGCGGACCCCGTCCACGACACGCTCGACGCACGGGCCGAGGGGGCCTGATGGACCTGCAGCTGATCTGGTATGCACTGATCGGGGTGCTCATCGCCGGCTATGCCGTCCTCGATGGCTTCGACCTTGGGGTGGGCGCTCTCTACCCCTTCCTTCCTCGCGACGAGGCCGAGCGTCGTGTGCTTCGCCGCTCTATCGGGCCCGTGTGGGACGGCAACGAGGTCTGGCTGCTCACCGCCGCAGGCGCGCTGTTCGCGGCCTTCCCCCCCGTCTACGCCACCGTCTTCAGCGGCTTCTATCTCGCCCTGATCCTGGTGTTGATGGGCCTCATCTTCCGGGCGGTCTCGCTGGAGTTCCGGTCGCACGACCCGGCGTGGGCCAAGGTCTGGGATGCGGCTTTCGCCGGAGGGAGCGCGTTGCCGGCGCTGTTGCTCGGCGTCGCGGCGGGCAACCTGGTGCGTGGGTTGCCGCTCTCCGACGATGGCGAGTTCGCCGGCACCTTCTTGACGCTTCTCAACCCTTTCGGGCTGCTCGTGGGCGTGTTCGGGCTGGTGATGTTCGTGGCCCACGGCGCGGCATGGGTGACACTGAAGAGCGAGGGAGCGCTACGAGCGAGAGCCGCCCGGGTGCGCTCGGCTACCCACTGGTTGTTCGTGGCGCTGCTGGCGGCAGTGACCGTGGCCACGTGGATCGTAGCTCCAGACCGCATCCGCTCGAACCTTGCGGAGCCCCTGGGGTGGGTGGCACTCGCGATCGTGCTGGGCGGTATCGTGGTCGCTCGGGTCGCTATGCTCCGTGGTGGAGATCGGGGCGCATTCCTGGGCTCGGCACTCGGTATCGCCGGGCTCGTGGGTCTGTGGGCGGTCGGGAGCTTCCCCTATCTGGTCCCGGGCCTGGACGGCGGTCCTGGTCTCAATGCGTACAAGGAGAGTTCCTCCGCCCTCAGCCTCACCGTGATGCTGGTGGTGGCGCTCATCGGGGTGCCCGTCGTGGTGGCCTACACCGTTCTGGTATATCGCGTCTTCAGAGGACGGATCGCGACCGAGGATAGTGCGGAACACGTGGGCCAAGCGGGGTACTGACGGGTCACATGCGCTCGCGCAGCCAGGAGCTGGTTTCCGCGGCGAGTTCGAAGCACCGTTCGGCCAGCGGCATACTCAAGGTGCCGGTGCCGCAGGCGGGGCATACGAACGAAGCCTGGAGTATCTGGTCCACATCGACGAGGCCTCCGGCGGCGAGGTGCGCCGCTCCCGCCAGCACAGTGGCCCCCGTCTCCTCGGCGCCGAGGGTCATGGCGCGCTCGTCATTGGGCACTACGCCCCAGGCCAGAAGGCCTCCCGCCGCGAGAAAGGCTCCGACGGCATCTCGATGGGCGAGGAACGCATCCAGGTGGTCCGCGGCATCGAAATCGAGCACGTCCACGGGCAGTTCGATCAGGGAGCTCCAATCGGTGGCCCCGCACACGTGGAGCCCGGTAAGGCAGTCGAGCGACGCCAAGCACCGTTCGAGTGCCGGGAACGCGATCATCTCCGGTATCGACACGAAGGCTGAGCCCATCTGCGTGAGACTGGGCTCGTCCACCATGATCAGAGCGGTGGCGCTGGGCGCCCAGGAGCTCAAGACGTCGGCCTGCCAGCGGGCCTTCATCACCAGCAGGCTCACGGCGATATCGCGAAACGTGTCGTCGTAGAGCAGCGCGCGGCGGTCCTCCCTCGGGAGGCTGAGACCGAGGGAGATCGGCCCCGTGACCTGGCCCTTCACGAACGGTGGCGCGGGAGCGCCAGCGAGCGCTTCCCCCAGCAACGGCAGCGCCGCGGCGTAGCCGGGCGAGACGGCGAAGCGAGCGGGATCGTCTGACTCCAGGGCTTCTATGAACGCCACCACTTCGTCGGTGGGCGGCTCGTTGAGCACGTAGACTCTCTCCCGGGCCTCATCGAGGCACAGCCCGGGGAACCCCTCGGTGAACTGCACGTACATGTTCTCGCGGAAGGTCCGTCGGGGGAGTTGGGGCCATGCCGGGATATCCGGGGTGGTGCGCATGACCAGATCCACGGCCGCGGCCGGGTCGGTGTGCGGCACCGATCCCACGGCCATCGCCGCGCAGCGGGGAGCGGCCACTTCCGCGGTCAGAGTGGCTTTGTGTGTTCCGCGGTTCTGAATGGTGTTCGTCACGGGTCCAGCCTCCAAGACGTCCCTCGGCGCTCGGGCGCCTGCGCCGCATCTCCTCGTGTGTATCTGCGCCACGCATCGAGCATGGAGGTCAAACCGTACCATGACGCGATGTAGCGCATCCGGCGGGATCGCCAGGCCAGCCGTCTTGTTCGTGCGCGAAGTCGCTCGGCGAGCCGAACGTCGCTCGTTGTGGCGGGGCTCCCGCCGAAGATCACTTCCTGTGCGCGGTGCGCAACCGGGTCGAGGTCGATGCCGAGCCTGTCTCGCGTCGAGTGTGCGAGTTGTTCGAGTGTCGACGACGGTCGCACCTGAACGCCGGCGATCGCGAGGTCGCCTCTCAGGAGCTTCATCGATGCGCGGAATCGATCGTCGGGGGTGCCGCGCCGCACCCCCCGTTCCCGGACCCGCTGGTAGGCGAACGGCCACGCCACCAGCGCGATGAGCAACGCGAGCGGGCCCAGAGTGGTGGTGCGCGTGGTGATGCTCCCCTGTCCGCCGGGGCCGGAGGGCGTGCCCCCCTCTTCGGGGAGTCGGTCCGTCACGTCGGGAGGAAGGGTGGAGGGCGGGTTCGTGGACGGATCGGCTTCTCGCGTGAAGGGGTCGACGAACCCCGGGGTAGTGGACGATGGGCCGGCCAGCGGTAGTGCGCGCCCCGGGGTCGGGTCGAAGGGCAGCCACCCGATGTCGGTGAAGTACGCCTCCACCCAGGCGTGGGCCTCGTTCGTGCTCACCTGGTAGGTCCAGGTGCTGACCTCCTCGCCGGTGACGAAGCCCACGGCCACGCGCGCCGGCACGCCGTTGAGGCGCAGGAGGAGAGCCATCGCGCCCGCGAAGTGCTGGCAGTACCCCGCACGCGTGTCGAAGAGGAACGCCGAGATCGGCGATGCGTAGTCCGACGCGGGCACATCGAGCGTGTACGAGTAGCCGTTGCGCAGGTAGCGCTCTATGCGCAGGGTGACGTCGTACGGGTCGGTCGCGTCGCCCACGATCCGCTCGTTGAGGGCGTACACATCAGCGAACTCCGCGGCTCGCGCCGAGCCGCCGGCTTGGAGTAACTCGCCGTCGGATGCCTGCGCTAGTTCTCCGGCCGTGGCGGCGTCGGGGAAGGGCAGTTGCAGGTAGACCTCGCTCAGTCCGGGAGGGTAGTCCACCGACGTTCCCACGAGCATCTCGGGCGGCACGCGGGGAATCACCGCCGTCGCGGTGTACGTCAGCGGCGGAGCCAACATGGTCGCGGAGCGCACGGCTCCCGATGAGGAACTGTAGAGGGCCACGTCGTCGCCGAGTGTGACCGCCGATGGGCGGCCGCCCGTGAAGAGGTAGTTCGTGACGGCTCCTGTGACGAGGAACTCCTGCTCGACGGTGGTGCCTATCGTCTCCGGCTCGGTGACGGCGACGGCCCGGGGCCCAGGCCCCGGCGGCAGGGTGTTGCGGAACGCACCGTCACTGAGCCAGGTGTCACCGCTGAAGAACTCCAGGGTGGTGGCCCGCCAGTACGAAGGTAGGGGCGAGGTGACGCGCATGAGGGGCTTGCGGGCACCGGGATCGAGCAGTTCGGGGTAGTCCATCTTCCAGCTGAACACGAGACCCGCCTTGCCACCCGCGCCGAAGGGGTCGAAGCCGCGCCAGTCGGTCCATCCGGGGCGCGCGAAGCCGGGGAAGAACGCCAGGAATGCCGAGGCCAGCAGCACCGACACCCCGCCGATGCCCACCGCGCCGATGCTACGGCCGAGCGACCGTGCTGGTCGCGACCAGGGGGTCGTGCCGAGCAGGAGCGACAAGAGGATCACCGAGAGCCCCGCGCCCCGGGTGAGCGGGTCGGCGGCGACCGTAGCAGTGAATCCCATCAGTATGAAGAGCACTGCCGCGCCGAGGAGGGGTCGCCGACCCCCGAGGACTATCACCCCCGCCGCGACCGCCAGGAGGTACACCCACAGGGCTACGAGGAGGGACAGCCCTTGGACCGCGTCCAGTGAAAGCGGGAACACATCCACGCTGTAGGCCTGCAGCCCGCTCTGGAGTTCGGCGAAGTAGAAGACCGTCTGCTCCTCGAACCCCTCGACCGTCGGTGGGAGCGGAAGTACGACTCGCACCAACACGTACAGGGCGCCAGGGATCAATATGAGCGACAAGGGGAGCAGGTAGTCGTGCAGGTAGCCGGGGAGGGCGGCCACCAACGCGAGCGCCAGCGCGACGATGAGCGTTCGGGTCATGGGCGGCTGGACCACCCGATCTACCGTGAGCGCGATGACCGCAGCGAGTCCGGCGAACGCCAAGAGGTGGAGGGTCCTTTCCGTGGACCTCATGGTCGGAGGCCTTGCCAGCGCCGCTCGATCTCGGGCGACAGCGAGAGCGCGGGTTCGAGGTCGTCGGCGGAGCGCAGGGTCACGGACGGAATGCCCCTGAGGGAGAGTTCGTGCAGGACCGATCGCCTCTCTTGCGCGATCACATCGTGTTCCCTCCGATACGCCCCAGAATCCACGTGCACCACGTAGCTCGGCGTGCCTCGCTCGCGAAGCGAAGATAGATCCGTCAATAGGGCGCGATCGACGTTGGAGGTTGCCACCACGAGCGAGATCCCGCCGGCCACGGAGGATGCGAAGGTCTCGATGGTCATGGACAGTGGGCGTCGGGCGTCGGGCTCCGCCTTCGCCAGACCGGTGAGCAGCACGCGCTCGCCACGCTCGCCGGGATCGGCGAACACCTCACCGGGGTGGTCTGCGTGAAGGATGAGCTTCAGCGAAAGCCCTGTGCGCAGCGCGTGGATGCCGACACTCGCCAGGGCTGACACCGCGAGTTCGAACGTGTCGTCCCCTCGACGGCCGGCGACCGCGGCTTCCGTTCCATCAAGCAATAGGATCACCGCGGAGCGGGTGTGCTCCTCGGTCTCGCGCAGCATGAGGATCCCGGTCTTGGCGGTGCTCTTCCAGTCGATACGGCTGAGCGGTTCGCCCGGTTGGTGGGGGCGGACCCCCCGGAGGTCGTATGTGCTGTGAGCGGAGGTGGCGCGCGTGCGCGGGTCCTGGCCGCGGTTCTTCCCCCCGAAGAACACGCACGATCCCAGGATGACGTGGGCCGGCAGCACGGTCATCGCGGTCTCGCGGCCCGGGCTTCGCGTGCGGCGCGCGATCCCCAGAGGGTCTTCCGTGGCGACGCTGGGGGCCGGCAGCGTGTATATGCCTCGCAGCAGCCCCGGGACGGGGACACTGAATCGGGACGTGCGCCGAGGTCCGATCGCACCGAGGCTCGAACTCAGCTCGATGTCGGCCGCCCCGGCCAGGCTCATCGTGAGTTCCGACGGCATGACAGGCAGCAGGCCTCTGTTGGCCACTCGCAGATGTATCTGCAGCGGTTCATGCGCGACTGGGACGGTGGGATCAAGCGTCCGATCCACCGTGAGCGCACCCCGCGCCAGGAGGGCGAGCACCTGGGTGATCACGATCATCGCCACGAGGGCGAGCGCCACCAGGTACAACTCCTCCGTCCCGAGCAATCGACCGGCCAAGTAGGTCGCAAGGGCGAAGAGAACCAGACCGTACCCGCGCCCGGTCACGCTCGTCCCCCTACCCGGTCGGAACCGGGACGCTCTCCAAGAGCCGCCTGACCACATCCGCCCTGGAACGGCCGTGGGCACGACCGTCGGGCGAAAGGATGATCCGGTGCGAGAGCACCCGCGTGGCCAAGTTCTTGACGTCCTGAGGCGTCACGTAGTCTCTACCGTCAAGGAGTGCCGAAGCCTGTGCCGCACGCAGAAGGGCTATCCCGGCTCGTGGACTCGCTCCCAGGTAGAGGTCGGAGTCGGTGCGACTGGCTTCGACGAGAGACACCACGTAGGCCCTGATCGCCGGGGTGGAGTGAACGCGGCGCGTCACCTCGACGAGGTCGAGGAGGCTGGCGGCGTCGATGACGGGGCGTAGCTCGGCGAGGGGGTCGCGGGAGGTCTGGTCGAGGAGCATCGCGGCCTCTTCGCTGGGTGACGGGTACCCCACCGAGAGGCGGATCATGAAGCGGTCGAGTTGCGCCTCCGGCAGGGGGAAGGTGCCCTCGTATTCGATGGGGTTCTGCGTCGCGATCACCATGAACGGGGCGGCGATCGGGTGCGTAACGGAGTCGATGGTCGCCTGACGCTCCTGCATACACTCGAGGAGCGCCGACTGCGTCTTGGGCGAAGCGCGGTTGATCTCGTCAGCCAACACCACGTTGGCGAAGATGGGCCCGGGGCGGAATTCGAACTCCCCCGTCTTCTGATTGAAGATGTTGACGCCGGTGACATCGCTCGGCAGCAGGTCCGGGGTGAATTGGATACGTGAGAAGCGGCAGTCGATCGACAACGCTAGGGCCTTGGCCAGCATGGTCTTGCCTACGCCCGGGAAGTCCTCGAGGATCACGTGTCCGCCGGCGAGCAGCGCCACGACACAAGCGCGGGCAACATCGTGCTTCCCCCGTATGACCGTGCCCACATTGGCAACGAGGGCGGCGCCGAGCCGCCCGGCCTCCTCGACTTCGCGCGCAGAAAGACCACTGGATCGAGCAGAGGCCTCGTTCAGAGGAGCGGCATCCGTGGTCATACGTTCCACTTCATCCTCCTGGTAGACCGCCCCGCAGTCCTGGAGTCAGGAGCGGGCGATCGCTCAGCTGCCGCGACGTGACCGTCAGGAGCGGGCGGTCGCTTTGGCCGCCACCTCGCGGCAGGCATCGATGGCCGAGTCGATGTCCGCATCCACTGTCTTGTGCCCCACGCTGAACCGAACCAGTCCTTCGCCCTGCGTGCCGGCGGCGCGGTGGGCCTCAGGCGCGCAGTGCAGGCCTGCCCGCACGGCGATGCCGAACGCCCGGTCGAGCACGAAGGCTGCTTCAGCTGAGGGGAGCCCGGCGAAAGCAATGGACACCACGGGAGCCGCCACCACCCCTGGACCCGGGCCGTACACCGTGACGCCCTCGGTGTCGCGCAGCGCCGTCCTGAGTCGGTCTGCGAGGCGGGCCTCCTCCATACCTATGGCCTCGACCCCCCGCGCGAGCACCACATCCACCCCGGCGCCGAGGCCGGCGATGCCCGGGGTGTTGGGCGTGCCCGCTTCGTAGCGCTCGGGAAGAGCCTCCGGCGGGTCCTCCGACGCCGAATCGTGGCCCGCGCCCCCTTCTACCAGGGTCTCGAGGCGGATGTCCGTACCGATGAACAGCGCCCCGACGCCCTGTGGACCGAGGAGGCCCTTGTGGCCGGGCAGGGCGAGAAGGTCGATGCACATCGCATCCACGTCGAGAGGTCGCGATCCGGCCGTCTGCGCGGCATCGACGAGCAGGAGCACACCCCTCTCGCGCAGCGCCGGCCCCAATTCGGCCACGGGAAGCAGGGTGCCCAGCACGTTGGAGGCTGTGGTGAGGGCCACAAGACGGGTGGCGGGCGTGATCGAGGCCAGGATGTCGTCGGGGTCCGTGATCCCGTCTGCGCCGCACGGCGCCCGGGTCACGGTGACCCCCTGCCTGGTCAACGTGGCGAGCGGCCGCACCACGGCGTTGTGTTCGATCGAAGAGGTGACAACATGGTCTCCCTCGCGGAGCAGCCCCTTGAGTGCGAGGTTCAGGCCGTGGGTGGCGTTCAGCGTGAACACCACACGTGAGTCATCACTGATGTTGCAGAGTCGACAGAGGCTGCGGCGTGTCCGAAGGAGTATCCTGCCGGCCTCGAGCGCCTCGTCGTAGGCACCGCGACCCGGATTCGCGCACACCTCGCGGAGCGTGCGCTCGACCGCCTCGATGACCTCGGGCGGCTTGGGGCACGACGTGGCTGCGTTATCCAGGTAGATCAACGTGCCTCGATCCTGAAGACCTTATTGGGAGGAGTCGTCGGCTCTGGCCGTGATGGCGCCCACCAGCGCGGCCAGGTCGTCGTTCGGTCGCCAGACCGCGCCCTCCCGGCCCACGACTCCGGCTCCGACGTCGAGGTCGAAGGTCACCGTCACGCGGTCTTCCATGACGAAGGTCAGGGTCGAACCGGTAGCGGGTGTCGGTCCGTCGACCTTCTCCGCCGACGCGACAGCTTCGGCCAAAGCCAGGAACGAGGGTTGGCCGGCTGCGATCATGTATGAGGTGAGCCCCTCACCGCCGTCGAGGAGCAGGCTGGCGAACTTGGCATCGGTGAGGGTGCCGAGGTCGACAGCGGCATCCGCCTCGACGAGGTCGTACGGGGAGGTCACGACGGGGCTGCTCGAGACGGTGGAGGTGGTGCTCGTCGGGTCGGTATCGTCCCGCATGAGCCACCAGCCGCCGATCGCCAGCACCAAGACGGCTGCGACGCCGATTGCCACCATCCACGTGCGCCTCACGTCTCATCTCCTGTCGGTGGTCATCTTCGCACTGTCGCACGGCATGGGCGCACTACTTGAAGTCGTGTCCCCTGCGCACTAGACTACTGCGTTCAAAGGCTGTGACGGGAACGAGTAGTCGTCTCTCATCCGCCCAGCGAGCCGGGGACGGTGTGAGCCCGGCCGGAACGGACGGTGAACATCATCCCCGAGCCGCCAGCCGAACAGCCGCCGAATCGGGTGAATACGACGCCCGGCCGGCCATGCGCTTCGTAGCTTACTGCAGCGGTGGAGCAGGCGCCAGAGCGGCTCAGTAGACCTGGCCGGGTCCTTCCCGTTACAGAAGGAGGGTGTCGATTCGAGCCGCGTGCTGAAGCGGGCGGACGGCGGGCGATGTGGCATCCGGTGAGTGGGTCGCCTTCGAGTGACCAAGTAGGGTGGTACCGCGGGAGTAGACCCCGTCCCTACAGCGGAATCCCGCTGGGATGGGGTTTCGTGCTTCTTGGGCGGCGTACGAACGGCGGCTGCGAGTGCAGGCGCCGGGTGCGGGAGAGAGGCTTTCCCGCGGAGGTATAGCATGAGCGAAGAGAGATCCGCGCCCGGCGGGAGTGCGCCCGGCGGGAGTGGCGCGGGCGGCGGCGATGTCGCGGCCCTCGCCGGCGCCCAAGCCGGCGCCCACACGCACGGTGACGCGTGCGCGGGCGGCCTGTGCCGCCACGACGAGACGCATGTGTTCCGGCCGGTGGACACCAGCCAGCGCTTCCCGGCCCTCGAAGAGGGCATCCTCGAATGGTGGCGGGCGAACCGCATCTTCGAGAAGAGCGTCGAGTTGCGTCGCGGCGGCCCCGAGTGGGTGTTCTACGAGGGCCCGCCTACCGCGAACGGCAAGCCCGGCGCTCACCACGTGCTGGCCCGCATCTTCAAGGACATCTACCCGCGGTTCCGCACGATGCGCGGGCACTTCGTGCCCCGCAAGGCCGGTTGGGACTGCCACGGCCTCCCGGTGGAACTTGAGATAGAGAAGCGCCTCGGCATCACCAAGAAGGACGAGATCGAGACGTTCGGCATCGCCGAGTTCAACCGGCTGTGCAAGGAGTCGGTCGCCGAGAACGTCGATGACTGGAAGAAGATGACCGAGCGCATCGGCTTCTGGATGGACCTCGATGAGGCCTACTGGACCATGAACGACGACTACATCGAGTCGGTCTGGTGGATCCTCGCCGAGATGTGGAAGCAAGGATTGCTCGAGCAAGATCACAAGGTGGTGCCCTACTGCCCGCGGTGCGGCACGGCCCTTTCGTCACACGAGTTGGCCATGGGCTACAAAGAGGTCACCGATCCCTCCATCTTCGTGCGCTTCCCTCTTCTCGACGCGGAAGGTCACCAAGAGGACGGCACGAGTCTCCTAGTCTGGACCACCACGCCCTGGACGTTGATCTCGAACGTCGCGGCGGCCGTGGGCGAGAAGGTGGTCTACGCCCGGGCTCGCCTGGGTGACGAGCACCTGATCCTCGGCGCCGACCTGGTGGAGACCGTGCTCGGTCCGGAGGCGGTGGTGGAAGAGACCTTCCCCGGATCCGCCCTGGTAGGCCGGCGGTACCGCCCGCCCTTCGAGTTCGTCACGCCAGACAAGCCCGCCTGGCGCGTGGTCACGGGTGACTTCGTGAGCACCGACGAGGGCTCCGGCATCGTGCATATCGCGCCGGCCTTCGGCGCTGACGACATGCTGGTGGGGCGCGCCAACGATCTGCCGGTGGTCATGCCGGTGGACGAAGAGGTGCGGTTCACGGAAGAGGTGCCGCCCTACGCCGGCATGTTCGTGAAAGACGCCGACAAGGCCATCATGCGCGACCTCGACGACGTGGGCCTGCTCTTCTCGAGCCGCCCCTACAATCACAACTACCCTCATTGCTGGCGCTGCGACACGGCCCTGATCTACTACGCCAAGGCCTCCTGGTACGTGCGTACGACCAAGCGCAAGGACGCGCTGCTGGCCGCGAACGAGGGCGTGAACTGGTATCCGGAGCACATCAAGCATGGTCGATTCGGCGACTGGCTCGAGAACAACATCGATTGGTCGCTCAGCCGCGAGCGCTATTGGGGCACTCCTCTGCCCCTCTGGCGGTGTTCGAACGGGCACGACCTCGCCGTGGCCTCCCGGGCCGAACTGGGAGAGTTGGCCGGCCGCGACCTTTCCGCCCTCGAGTTGCACCGGCCCTACGTGGACGACATCACCTTCTCCTGCCGCGAGTGCGGCGCCGAGGCGCGCCGGGTGCCCGAGGTGATCGACGCCTGGTTCGACTCCGGGTCGATGCCCATCGCCCAATGGCACTATCCCTTCGAGAACCAAGAGCACTGGAACGACCGCTTCCCAGCCGATTTCATCTGCGAGGCCATCGATCAGACCAGAGGCTGGTTCTACAGCCTCATCGCCATCAGTGCGCTGCTCTACGGACATTCGAGCTACAAGAACGTCGTGTGTCTGGGGCACATCCTCGACGGCGAAGGGCGCAAGATGTCGAAGCGCCTCGGCAACGTCGTGGACCCCTGGGCGGTGCTGAACGAGCAGGGCGCCGACGCGCTCCGCTGGTATCTCTTCACGGTGAGTTCGCCGTGGTACGCGCGCCGCTTCAGCCCCGATCACATCGACGAGGTGCTGCGCAAGTTCACACTCACCCTCTGGAACACGTACTCGTTCTTCACCCTGTACGCCAACATCGACGGCTTCGATTCGCGCGCCCACGACGTGCCCGCCTCCGAGCGCACGTTGCTCGATCGTTGGATCCTCTCCGAGTTGCACCAACTCGTGGCCAAGGTCACCGATGGCCTCGAGAACTACGACGCCTTCACCACTGGCCGCGCCATCAGCGAATTCGTCGATGAGCTCTCCAACTGGTACGTGCGCCGTTCCCGCCGCCGCTTCTGGAAGAGTGAGGAAGACGCCGACAAGGTCGCCGCCTACCTCACGCTGTACGAGTGCCTGGAGATGCTCTCCAAGCTCTGTGCTCCCTTCATGCCCTTCCTGGCCGAGGAGCTCTACCGCAACCTCACGGCGGAGCGGTACGCCGACGTGCCTGAGTCGGTGCATCTGTGCGACTGGCCTGAGGCCGACACGGCCCTCATCGACGAGGAGCTTTCGTTCCGCATGGGCATCGCCCGTCGCGTGGTCAACATGGGTCGTGCGGCGCGCAACGCGTCTCAACTGAAGACCCGCCAGCCGCTGGCCACCGCCATAGTGGCGCTCGATGAGAAGCAGGCGGCCGCCCTCCTCACTCTCACTGATGTGGTGTGCGAGGAGCTCAACGTCAAGACACTCCAGACCGTGGCGACCGCGGGCGAACTGGTGAACTACCTGGTGAAGCCGAACTACCGCACGCTCGGCCCCCGGTTCGGCAAGGCGATGCCTGAGGTGGCGGCGGCAGTCGCCGAACTCGACCCCGCCGAAGTCGCCCGCCTGCTCGAGGCCGGCGAGCCGGTTCCCGTGCAGGCTCTGGGTGCGCTTCATGAACTGACCGCCGAAGATCTTCTCGTGGAAACCGAGGAGCGGGCGGGGTTTGCCATCGAACGGGAAGCGGATCTGGTGGTGGCGCTCTCGACCGAGCTGACTCCCGCATTGCGCCAGGAGGGTCTTGCCCGCGAACTTGTGCACCACGTCCAGAACACCCGCAAAGCCGCGGGCCTACGCATCGAGGACCGCATCCACCTCACGGTGGAAGGTCCGGAGGAGATCGCGGCCGTGCTCGAGGAGATGGGCGAGTTGATCAAGAAGGAGACTTTGGCGGTGGGCCTCGCGGGATCCGCGGCCCCCGGCGAGGCGGAGACCGGCTGGCATCGAGAAGAGCTCAAGGTCAACGGGGTGCCGGTGGTGGTCTCCGTGCGCCGTGTTGAAGCCTGACGAGAGGAGCGGCACGGTGAACCGGATCGAACACTCCGGGCGGGGCCCAATGGAGCTCGTTGTATCGATGGCTTCGGTACGACCTGGTGAGACCGTGCTCGACCTCAGCGGCCGCGCGGGCAACGTGGCCCTGCAGGTGGCGGCGTCGGCCGGTACGGTGGAGACGGTGCAGTCCGAGCCGGAACTCGCCGAGGAAGGAAGGCGTCTCGCGACCGCGATGGGTCACGACAACGTGTTCTTCAGTACGGCGACCCTCGACGATCTGCCCTTCGACGCGGGCCAGTTCGACGTGGCGCTGCTCTCCCTAGGTCTTGCCCGCGAACCGCGTCCTTTGGCCGCTCTGGCCGAGGTGCGGCGGGTGCTCAGACCTACCGGCCGGCTCGTGCTGCAGGAGATCCTGGCGTTCGGCGAGCCTGCTCTCGACCTGCGCGTGTGGGAGGCCGAGCGTCTGCTATCACCCCGCCACCTGTTGTTCTACTCGCTGGAGGAGCTGCATGCTCTTGCCGATGCGGCCGGGCTCGGGGTCGATGCGGAGGAGATGTCCGATCTCACGCAGGACTTCGCTTACTGGGCGGGATCGGGGGGAGCTGCGGGCGGGGCCGCCGGCGGGGCCGCAGGCGGAGCGAGAGTCGGTGGGGTGAAGGACGCCCGGGTGCAGGCGTGCCGACGCATGTTCCTCTCGCTGAGTCCGCGATTCCAGGAACGGCTTGATCTCGCGCTCGCGGATGGGCGCATCTCGTTCACCTACCCGCTCGGTACGCTCCTGGCTACGGCGCGCTGACCGGGGGAGCCGGGCCCGACGTTCCGACCTCACCGGCCGCGCGGATCGCGGCGGCTGCGCCCTCGAGGGCGGGGCGACGATCTGGCGGCACCTTCTCCATGCCGTCGGCGAGTACTTGCAGCGCCTCGTCGGTGCGTTGCCACCTCCAGAGGAGGTCGGCCAGGTTGATGTAGAGCGAGGGGGCGGCGGGGTCGGTGGCCAAGGCCTCGAGGTACGCCGCCCTGGCTCCCGCGTAGTCCCCCTTGTCGCGCAGCACATTGCCAAGCCGTTTTCGGATGACCGCGTCTTCCCTGGTGGCGAGCATCTCCCGATAGATGGTCTCCGCTTCCTCGTAGCGGTCGAGGTTGTACAGCACGAGAGCCAGGTGAAGGCGTCGCGCGGGGTCTTCGGGGTGCGCCGCGGCGTCTTGCTCTACCCGCGGAAGGAGTTCCTCCCAGACCTCGGGCTTGGGATGCTCTCGCCGAACAGGGTCCATCGTCGACCCAGTGCCTGCGCCGCCGGCTCCGCCCGGCGCATCCCCGCCCGCCACGTCCCCGCCCGCCACGTCTCCGCTCAATTCGTCGTCCGCTGCCCCAGCGCCGTCGATCAGATCGCCCGTGATCGGGTCGATACGGCCCAGCTCCCGAGCGCCGCTCGGGCCGGGGTCGGGAGGGTTCCAGAGCAGATTCGCCGCCACGAGTACGGCCGCCAAGACCAGGAACGAGGCTAGGAGCGACCGCACTCGGCCTATCCCGCGATCTGGTTCTTCATATCCTGGAGGCGCGACCTGTCCGCGCCCGTAGTCGCGGCGATTCCGCGATCCAGCACGGAGAGAGCCTTCTCTCTGTCCTGTTCGCGCAGGTGAAGCGCGGCAAGATTGAGATAGGTGGTGACCAACGCGGCGTCGAGAGAGAGCGCCCGCTCGTACTCCCTCTCTGCGTCGGCGGAACGGCCGAGGTCGCGAAGCACGTTGGCGTAGTTGTTATGTATGAGCGGGTCGGTGTCGTCGAGTGCCAGCATCGCTTGGTAGGTGCGGGCGGCTGCCGCGAGGTCCTGCGCTTGATACTGCGAGATCGCGAGTCGCCTGAGTGTCTCGAGGTCCCCGGAGACGGTGCCGTCTCCTTCCGTGCTGGAAGTGCCGCCGGGGGCGCCGTCGGTGGCACCGGGGTCGGATGTTCCGGCGGGTATGGGGTCGGACGTGGTGTTGGAGGCGGTGCCGGCCGTGGTGGGCGTCGTGCCGCTCGGTGAGGTCGTCTCCGGTGGGGGGCCCACGAGTGTGGTCGCGGCGCTGGGATCATTGCCTCCCGCACACCCAGCGGCAGAGGCCGAGAGTGCGAGTAACAACAGCACGGCGACCAGACACGTGGGGACCGCGGCCGCCACGGCCCGGACTACTCCATGACGGGATGAGGCAGTCAGCTCCCCTCGTTCCCTCATGCCACGTCCTTGTCCAGGCGCGATCGTGCCCAGATCGGAGTCGGCATCTTCCATGCCGGCCGGGCTCGGTCTGGAGCGAACACCCGCAGGGCGTGCCTCTCGATCTCGACGACCGCCGGAAGCCGACCGGCCAGCTCTCCATCTGTTTGGAACCACACGACGCCGTGGTCCGGGGCTTCCAAGACCACGTGACAGCCGCGAATGTAGGTGACTCCGGGATGCCGCACGTGCAAGCCGAACGGGATCCCCGCGACGAACGTCAGAGCGCGAGCGAGTCCCGTGCCATCGTACATGAGCACGTCGAGTTCGCCGTCGGTGGGATCGGCTTGTGTGGTCAGGCCGAAGCGGCCGCCATAGAAGCGACAGTTGCCTACCACGACGTAGTTGGCCCGATACCGTCGGCCATCCACCACAACACCGAAACTCACAGGCGGGGAGCGGAGGTAGCCTCGCAGGCCGGTCCAGAGAAAGGCGAGCTCGCGAAAACGACGCTTCGCCCGCGGATCGAGTTCGCGCACGGTGAGCGCGTCGATGCCGGCTCCCACCATGAGAGTGAACCGTCTGCCGTCCGCGCGCCCGAGGTCGAGCGTGGTGGTGTTGCCCCGAAGGATCACATCGCACGCCTGCCCCACATCGAAGGGCAGCCCCAATTCCAGCGCGAGCACGTTCACTGTGCCGGCGGGGACGATGCCAAGGGGCACGTCGCCGTTGGCCAAGCCATTCACCACTTCGTTCACAGTGCCGTCGCCGCCCACGACGACCACCACGTCGACCTGACCAGCCAATTCGGCAGCGATGAAGGAGGCCTCCGTCGGGGCGCTCGTGGTGCGCACGACCACCAGTGCTCCGCTCCACTCGAGACGCCGCTGTACTTCTCGGCCTACGTCCGCAGCCCTGCCGCCCCCCGCCGACGGGTTGAATATCAGGCCGACCCTCGTAGGGGGTGCGGTGTCCGTCACCGGCTGCCCTTCGCCCCCGCCTTCGTCTGTGGGGGGGTGGGCAATGGGCGCAGAGCCGGTATGGCTCTCGGCGTGCGGCCCACGCAGCCGGCGGGGTGGTGATCCGGGGACTCGATGCTCGTTGGAGGGTACTCGAGTGCGGCGTAGGAGTCGAATCCGGCCTCGCGCACCGCTGCCAGCGCGGCGGCGAAGTCGCGGCCGACGTCATCGGGGCTGTGGGCGTCGGACCCGAAGGTCACCGCGGCCCCGTGCTCGCGCAGGAGGCGGAGCAGATCGAGATCGGGATACAGTTCCGCCACGGGCTTCCGAAGTCCTGAGGTGTTCACTTCGACCACGGCGTCTGTGCGGCCGATCCTCTCCGCGAGGGTGCGTGCCGCGTCCTCGATCGGCCGAAGCGGCCGGTGGCCCCACTTCTTCACCAGATCGAGATGGCCGATGAGGGTGAAGGCCCCTGTCTCGGCGGCTTCGCCCACCATGTCGAAGTACCTGCGCCACACGTCGTCTACATCCCGACCTTCCCACGTATGCCGTTGGCGTGGGTCATCGAAAGGCCATTCGTCGAGGTAGTGCACCGAACCTATCACGTAGTCGAACGGGTACGACCCGAGCACCCCGTGCACGTCATCGAACGTGTCGGGGCGGTAGTCGGCTTCGATACCCAGGAGGATGAAGCCGGGATACTCGGTTTGAAGGTCGCGCACGTCGCAGACGTACGCTTCGAGTTCGGAGAGCGCCATGGAGAGTTCCGGGTCTCGGGTGTGCACGAGGGGCAGGTGATCGGACACGCCGATGCCCGAGAGACCGCGTTCCAGGGCCGCCTCGACGTACTCGCGCAGCGAGCCGCGGGCGTGTCCGCACCGGGAGTTGTGCGTGTGGTAGTCGGGCAGGCCGGTACCCCGCGCCCACAGAGCTTCCCTCTTCACGTTGGTGACATCTGTGGTCATGGCCGTCCTCCGGGCATCGCATCGGTGTCCAGATGCAGCGTGAAGGGGCCCTCGTTCACCAGGCTCACCCGCATCTCGGCTCCGAAGCGGCCGGAAGCCGTATGCACGCCCCTCACTTCGAGTTCTTGGCGAAAGAGATCCACGAGTCGCTCGGCCGCCGCGGGTTCGGCGGCGGCGGTGAACGACGGGCGCCGACCCTTGCGGGTGTCGGCAAAGAGGGTGAACTGACTCACCACCAAGGCCGCCCCGCCTACGTCGAGCAGTGAGAGGTTGGTCTTGCCGGCGCTGTCTTCGAAGACACGCAGGTTCACGACCTTCTCGGCGAGGGGAGCAGCGTGTTCGTCTGCGTCCTCGTGTCCCACGCCGACGAAGAGCAGGAGCCCTCTCCCGATGCGACCGACTTCCTCGCCGCCTACCTGCACCGCGGCTTCGGCCACCCGCTGAACCACGACCCTCATGTTTCGTCCACGTCGACGAGCGATCCAAGCCACCGCCCGTCCGACCTGCGCTCAAGGGGCACGACCCGCGCGAACCGGTTCATGAGGGACGCATCGCCTGGCACCTGCACCTCCAAATAGTTGCCCGTGATCCCGACTATCATGTCGCCCGCCGACCTTTGCTTCAAGAGGAGCGCCCGTAGTTCGCGGCCGGCGAAGCGGGCCTGGAAGGCTTGGTCCTTGACCTCGCCCACCTCGCGAAAGCGGATGCTCCTTTCCGATATCGCGTTCGGGGCGACCTTGTCCGTCGCGGTGGAGGCACGCGTGCCGGGCCGGTCGCTATAGGGGAACACGTGCAGGTAGGTGAGCGGGAGGCTCTCAACAAGGCGCAGCGAGTCCTGGAACTCCGCCTCAGACTCGCCGGGGAAGCCCACGATAACGTCGGCACCGATAGCGGCATCGGGGAAGGCGGCGCGCACGGCATGTACGCGCTCGGCGTACCGTTGTGCGTCATACGGCCGGTTCATGCGGCGGAGTACGCTGTCGGAACCGCTCTGGAGCGGCAGATGGAAGTGCTCCGCGAAACGGTCGCCGTATCCGCCCATCACGGAGAGCACGCGATCGTCCACTTCGAGTGGCTCTGTCGAGCTGAGGCGGAAGTGCCGCATCGAGGTATCCGTAGCCAGCGTACGGAGAAGGTCGGCCAGGGTGCCGTCGCCGGTGTCCGTGCCCCACGAGCCCAGGTGGATACCGGTGAGCACCACCTCGCGGAACCCCTTCTCAGCCAGCACGCGCACCTGATGCAGCACGTCGGCGAGGGGCATGCTCCGCGAACGACCGCGGGCGATAGGTATCACGCAGTAGGTGCACTCTGCGTCGCACCCGTTCTGCACCTTGAGGAAGGCCCGCGTATAGCCGGAGAAGTGAGTGACGAAGTCGCTTCGGAAGGCCGTCTCGTCGTCGTAGCCGGTCACGTGGAGTGGGGCGCGCCCCGGCGCGGCCTCGGGGCTGTTGGACGTCGAGGAGAGCAGCCGGTCCACGTGATCGGGCAGATCCGCTTTGTCGAGGTTGCCCAGCACGAGGTCTACTCCCGCGATCTCGGCTATGCGCTCCGGTGCCACCTGCGCGTAACACCCGGTGACGATGAGGCGGCACGTGGGATCCGTTCGTTTGACGCGCCGGATCTCGTTGCGGCAGGAGCGATCGGTCTTGCCTGTGACCGTACACGTGTTCAGCACCCGCACGTCGGCGGCGTGCGCCCAGGGGATCGTCGTGAGACCGCGGACGGTGAGGGACTCCTCCATCTGTGCGGTCTCGCATTGGTTGAGCCTGCACCCCAGTGTGCGGAAGGCGACGGTGATCGGCACAGGCCCCTACTCGCGGATGAAGACCGGGGTGCCCGGATCGATCGTGGCGGCGAGTTCGACGATGCTCTCGTTGTAGAGCCGGATGCACCCATGGCTGACGCTGTTGCCGATCGATGACCGGCTGTTTGTGCCGTGGATGCCCACCTGACCCCCCTCGGGCCAGTCGGTGAGCACGTCTGAGAATGCGCTGATGCCCATCGCTATCGGCCCGTACGCTCCACCTGGGTTGCCCGTCTGCATCTCATTGGAGATGAAGAAGTCACCGGTGGGAGTGGGGGCGCTGCCCTTACCCACCGCGATCGGGTAGGTGCGCACCAGCTGACCCTCCTCGTAGAGTTCGAGGCGGTGCGCGCCGAGATAGATCTGAAGGTAGTAGGGGTTCACCGTGGTCGTGACGTCGGAGGCTAGGACCCAACCCTTGGTCATGTTCGGACGCTTCGGCACATACACCTCGTACCACAAGGTGCCGTCGGGGGTGGTCTTCTGGCCGACCGCCGCGAAGACGGCCGGGAACCCGTACTTCTTGTCCTTGAGAGGGAACGAGTGCGTCACTTCGGCCGTGGTGGAGGCGCTCTTGTAGATCTTGAGGGGCTCTACGGCTGGCCTCACGACGATGGACAGGGCGCCGCCGGCGGCCTTCTGGAGTGCGGTGAGCGTGGTCGGGGTGGTCGTTGTGGTAGGAGCCGCGCTGGTCGTGGTGGTGGGAACGACCGTGGTGGTCGTGGTAGCCCGCGAAGTGGGGGGCGACTCGGACGCTACGTTGGGCGCGCCGCCCGACCCGCCTGGATCCTGCGAACTCGCCCCCGCGGCGGCCGACGTGAGGGGGTTACTCTCGCTCTCGCTGCCGTTGGCGTTGGTCGCGCGCCCCAGAAGGGAGGTGGATGTGAGGATAGCAAGAGCCAACCCCGCGATCGTCACTGCCGCACCGGTGACGGCTAGCAGCCGGACCAGTCGGCTCTTGCGGAAACCGTGAGAGGAGCTGTGCGGAGTCTGCATGGGGATTCCCATCGGGGAGATGACTACATGCTGCGCAGTATCTGGATGATACCATGAGGCTTCACTCGGGGCCTGCGTGGCACTCCCCGGGGAACCCCGCAGCTTGAGTGGATCTGACCATGGGAGGCATCCAGATGGGCTCGGAAAACGCGGGAACTGGCGGGCGCGTCGTGCTTGTGGTCGATGACGATCCCTCCTACCTCGACGTCGTCTGTCGCCTGCTCGTGCGGGAGGGCCATGACGTGCCGGGTGTGTCATCCGGCGCTGAAGCCCTCGAGATCTTGGGCAGCCGTTCCGTCGACCTCGTTCTCGTCGACTCGCGCATGCCGGGCATGTCGGGAGAGGAGTTGGTGGGCAGGCTGCGCTCGTTCAACACCGTGGTGCAGGTGATCATGCAGACCGGCCACGCCAGCGAATACCCTCCGCGAGAGATGATGCGCCGCCTCGATATCCAGGGCTACCACGACAAGAACGACGGCCCTGATCGTCTCCTGCTCTGGGTCGACGTGGGGCTGAAAGCTGCCTACTCGCTCCAGCTCCTATCGAAGAGTCGGCAAGGTCTGCGCTATATCCTCGAGGCCACTCCGCGTCTCCATGCGATCCAGCCTATGTCAGACCTGCTGCAAGGTATCCTCCTGCAGGTCTCCGGCCTTGTGGGCGCAGTGAATTCGTTCGTGGCCGTGACACCCGGCACCGCGGCCAGTTCGGGGCTCCCCGAGGTCGATGGCTTCCTGGCTACGTCCGACGACGGCACCGAACTGGTGATCCAGGTCGGCACCGGTCGCTACTCCGACCGTGGCTCTCTGAAGTCGGCGCTTGATTCTCCGAGGACCCGACTCATCTCTGAGGCGATGAACTCCGGGCGGAGTCTTGTGGGCGATTCGGCCACCGTCGTCCCACTTCGGGTGCGCGAGCAGACCAGCGGTGTCGTGTTCCTCGACAAGGCGCCTCTGTCGGAGGAAGACACCGGCTTGCTCCAGGTGTTCGCCAACCAGGCCGCCGTGGCTATCGAGAACGCCCAACTCCACGAGATGGCGACGCTCGACCCGCTCACCGGGGTCTATGTGCGCAGGTTCTTCGAGCAGTGGCTGCAGCGGGAGCTCCGCGCATCCTTCCGGTCCGGCCTCCCCTTGTCGGTGCTGATGCTCGACGTGGACGGCCTGAAGAAGATCAACGATGGGCTCGGCCATCTGGCCGGCGACAGGCTGCTCGCTGAGATAGGCCGGGTGCTGAGGCGCTCCGCTCGGAACAGCGACGTGGTCGCCCGCTACGGTGGCGACGAGTTCGCGGTGATCCTGCCCGGCGCCGCTGCCGAGGGCGCCGCCGCCGCTGCCCGCAGGATCCTCGAGGCGTTGGCCGAGTGGGATCCGGGCAGTGGCTCCGCGGGGCTCTCGGAGCGCCCGAGAGTGAGCATCGGGTCGGCCACGCTTGCGGTTAGGTCCGCTGAGGAAGGATCGGCAGCCGTGTCGGCGTCGTTCTTCCAGGACGTGGGGCTCGCCCTGATCCACGCGGCCGACAGTGGCCTCTACCGCGCGAAAGACGAGGGCAAGGGAGGGGCGTGCCACGGCCCCGACGTGGAGTGGCCCAGCCACTGACCATCGACCGCTGTTCGCCGGTGGAGTGGTGGGCGATGTGGTGAGATGTGCCGTGGTACCATATCCAGCCACCCGGGGGGCGGTACTGCCTCGGGACCACGTGATCGACGCGGGACGCCACTGCGATGCACAATAGCCACGAGGCGCGGCCCCCCAGGCTCGCCGGACCAGACCTCCAGGAAAGCGCGGAGCCGTGGCGCCGTCGTTTCGTACCGGCCCGCCTGAGGCGGGAGCGCCTTGCCGGCCAGGTGGTGCGCTTCGGTATTGTCGGGGCCCTGAACACCATCGTCGACTTCGGTCTGCTGAACGTGCTCTATCACTACGTCGGCTGGCCCCTTCTCATCGCGAACAGCCTCTCGGTGACCGCGGGCATCGCGAACAGCTTCCTCTGGAACAAGCATTGGACCTTCAGTGCCGGCGGGTGGCGGAGTTGGCGACGCCAGGCGATCGTCTTTCTCGCGGTGAGCTTCGGCGGTCTGCTGATCAACGATGCGGGCATCTACATCCTCCACACCATCACCGGAGATACATCGGTGCTAGCGGTGAACGCCCAAAAACTGGGGGCGTCCTTCGCCTCGATGACGTGGAACTTCCTCGGCTATCGACTCCTGGCGTTCCGGGAGAAGGGTTCTGATGTCGGCGGAACTGACTGACACCCGTCTAGCTGATTCCGGCGCGCCGCCGGAGGCCGGCGGCTCGACACCTGAGGCGGGCGGCTCCGTGTCGGAGGACGATGGGTCCACGTCCGCGGTCGGCGGACCACGAACCCCCGCGCGCCTTTCGATCGTCGTGCCCGCGTTCAACGAGGGGGCCATCTTGGGCGGCACGCTCGAACAGATCGTGAGCGCCTTCCCAGGGGCCGAGGTCATCGTTGTCGATGACGGAAGTTCCGACGATACCGTCGAGGTGGCCGGCTCGTTCGCACCGGCCGCCGCAGTATTGGTCCAGAAGTCGAATGTGGGCAAGGGGCGCGCCGTGCGCGTGGGCATGCTCGCCGCCGGCGGCGACATCGTGCTGTTCACCGATGCGGATCTTCCCTTCGGCACCGCCGGCATCGAGCGTCTCGTCCGCCTCCTCGACGAGCGCCCCGGGGTCGATGTTGCGATCGCCCGGAAGATCGGGGCCTACCGGGGCTTGTCGTACCGCGCGGCGCGCGCCGTCGTGCGCGTGGGAGTACGACGATCGCTCCGGATAACACATGAAGATACTCAGGCTGGGTTGAAGGGGTTCCGTCGAGAGGCGGCTCGCGCTATCTTCTCCCAGTGCGTCGTCGATGGTTTCGCGGCGGACATGGAGATGCTGGCCCTGGCTCAGCGGGAGGGTTTCGTCGTAGAGAGCGTCCCGCTACGGGTAGTGAACGACGCCTTGCGCCCGAGCACGTTCACCGTGGCGCACGGAGTACGCCTGATCCGCGAAGTGCGGCAGATACGCCGCCGCCTCGACAACTAGACGCCCCCGACCAGACGGCCCCGACCAGACGGCCGACAACGGGACGGCCGACAATGGAGCGTGCGCGTGGCAGACCTGGAGAGCAGTGAACGCGAAGTGGATGGGTCGGGGACCGGCGAAGGACCTCCCGAGTGGAGTGAGTCGCCGGCCGTAGCCTCATCCCCGGCCCCCGAGCCTCGAGCCCTCGGAGTCGACCCAGTGGGGGTGCTCTCGGATTCCAGCGGAACGCCGAGGCCGCGGTGGATCGTCCTCTCCACCATCCTGGTGTTCGTCGTGATCTACGGTCTTCTGCTATGGAACTATCGACCCGACCTCATGCTGTCGAACACCACCACATCCGGTGGCGACATGGGCGCGCATCACTACGCCGCGAAATACCTCATCGAGGAGCTCCTCCCGAACTTCCAGATGACCGGCTGGACCCAGGAATGGTACGCGGGAATGCCGCTCTTCACCTTCTACCTGCCCTTGCCGTTCCTGATGATCGCGATCTTCAACGTGCTCCTGCCGTACGGGGTGGCCTTCAAGTTGGCCACAGCCCTCGGTGTGTTCCTTCTGCCATTGGCGGCCTACACGTTCGGACGCCTTCTGCGCTTCCGCGATCCTTTTCCCATTCTGGCGGCTGTCATGTCGCTGGCGTTCCTCTTCACCGAGACCTTCAGCATCTATGGTGGCAATATCCTCAGTACCTTGGCCGGAGAGTTCGGCTACTCGCTCGCCTTCGCCCTGATCTTCTTCTTCCTGGGTACGCTTGCGCGGGGCATGGAGCGCGGCAGGTTCGACTGGCTCTTCGCCGTGAACGGACTGCTGCTGATGGCCGTGGTGATCTCTCACATCGTGGCCACCATCGCCCTGGTTCTGATCGTGCCGAGCTTCCTGCTGGTGTATCGCACGAAACGAGCCTTCCTCTACCTGGCCGGGGTGTTCGCGCTCGGCTTCCTGCTGAGCGCTTTCTGGGGTCTGCCTTTCGTCGACAAACTCGCCTGGACGGCCCACATGTCGTGGGGTCAGCTGACCGAGATGAAAGACCTCATGCCGCCCGAGTTGCGGCCGGTGGCCGCAGTCGGTCTGCTCGGCATGGCCTTCGCCATCTCCAAGCGGGAGGCCAGGACCATCCCGCTGTTGTGGATAGTCGTGGTGATGGGGGCCCTGTTCTTCGTGCTGCCCGACGGCAGGCTCTGGAACGGTCGACTGCTGCCCTTCCTCTACTTCGCCACGTGCCTCTGGGCCGCCTACGGTGCCTCGTGGTTGTTGCGCCCCTTCGCGGTGATGCTCGACGACCTGCTCGCCGCCGGACCCTGGGTGTCGCGTTTCGTCTACCCGCCCGTGATCGCGGTGACCCTGGCCGCGGTCATCCTCGTGCTCAGCACGACCGCAGCCGGGTGGATCCGATGGAACTACGAGGGCTACGAGAGCAAGGAGCCGTGGCCGGCGCTCGAGCAGATCCTGAAGGTGATCGACGAGCAACCGCCCGGCAGTCGGGTGATGTGGGAGCACTCGCCCGATCTGGACAGGTTCGGCACCCCGCGCGTGTTCGAGCTGATCCCTTTCTGGACGAGGCAGTCGACGATGGAAGGCACGCTCATGGAGTCGGCCTTCACGGCTCCCTACCACTTCATCAACCAGGCCGAGCTCTCGGATCGGCCGAGCCACGCCATCATCGGTGTGCCGTACCCTCCGCGGAACACCGCGGCCGGCCTCACCCATCTGCAATTCATGAATATCCCCTACCTCCTGACCGTCTCCCCCGTGGTGACGGAGGAGGTGAAGGCCGATCGCCGGGCGGAGTTGCTCGCCACCATCGATACCGTGAGCATCTTCCAGATAGCCGGCACCTCCGGCTACGTCGAGATCGCCCGCAACCAGCCTGTGCGGGTGGTGACCGACGATTGGCGTGACACGATCGTGCCCTGGTACAAGGAGCTGAGTGCGCTGCCGATCCCGGTGGTGTGGGATAGAGGTGAGCCGGGCCTTGCTCAGTTCGACCTCATCGCCGCATCCGAGGTGACCGCGCCGCCCGCGGTGCCCATCGAGCATACGGGCGACGTGCTCTCGGAGCAGCTCGAGAACGACCGCATCACATTCCAGACGACGGCCATCGGCGTGCCGCACATCGTGAAGGTGTCGTACTTCCCGAACTGGAAGGTCGAGGGTGCGGACGGGCCCTACGTCGTGTCCCCTTCGTTCATGATGGTGATACCACGCCAGCGCGAGGTCACGCTCACCTACGGTCGCACGACGAGCAACATAGTGGGCCAGTCGTTCACCGTTCTGGGGTTCCTCGTGGTGATCTTCGTGCTGGTGCGCTCGCGCCCAAGCAGACGCCGCGCCGCCTGAGGGGCCGCGCCCGCCTGAGGGGCCGCTGCCCCTCAGGGCTACTGCACGGGCGCCAGGGAGTCCGCCATGACCAGGGCGTCGTCGCGCTTCAGGTTCGACGAGAAGATGATGCTCGTGCCGTTGTCGATCCAGCGGATCACCACGACGTGGCCCATATCGAGCAGGTCGCCCTTCTGCCCCCGTACGGTGACTGACTCTGTGTTGGCCATGGGCGGATACTGGGTGCCCTTCTCCTGGCTCGTGCTGAAATAGTCAGTCCCGCGGATATACGAGGTGGCCACGTAGGGCCCCTGACCGGTGGTGCCGGAGTCCACACTCGCAAGCCGCCACCCGGAGCTACTCGAGCCGAGCACGGTGAAGCCTGTGGTGCGGGCGGCCGAGGCGAGTTCGGAGGATAGATCGGTGTTTGCGGGAGTGGAGGTGGTGGTGGGGATCTCGTCGGAGGTCGTGGAGGTCGCACCCGCTCCGTCCGTCGTCGGCGCGGAGCGGGCGGTTGTGGTGTTGGAGGTCGTGTCGCCCGTGGTTCCGCCGGTCGATCCGGGCTCCGCTGTGGTCTGCGTGGTGTCGCCGCCGGTGGTGTCGGTGGTTCCATCGGTCGAGACCGTTGTAGAGGTGTCGCCCGGATCGCTCGTCGTGGCCGATGACGGCCCCAGCGCCCACGCGATCCCAGCCAGTACCACGCCGATCACGATCAGGATGGCGCCCGCCGCCCTCAATACAGGAGTGTTGCTGCTCACTGAGCGACTCCGTCGGTGATGGTCTGCAACCACACGATCCGCCGCCGCGGCCCGTCGAATTCGGCCAAGTAGATGCTCTGCCAGGTGCCGAGTCGGGGTGCTCCGTCAGCCAGCGGCACAGCGACGCTCGTGCCGACCAGACTCGTCTTCACGTGAGCGTCGGAGTTGCCTTCGGCGTGTCGGTAGTCGCCGGAACGCGGCACGAGACCGTTCAGAGCGACGACAAGATCGCGGGCTACCGAGGGGTCCGCACCTTCATTCACGGTGATACCGGCGGTGGTGTGCGGGCTGAAGACGTAGAGTACGCCGTCGCCTTGCGCTCCTGCCTCGCGAAGCGCATGGATCACGAGCGTGGTGATGTCCACCAGGACCTCGCGCGCGGTGGTCGTCACAGTCAACTCGATCATGGCGCCCATTCTAGCTGTTCCCGGGCGTGAGTGCGCAATCGATCGTGGGTTCGAGCGGGAGTCTTCGGATGCGGTGGTCGATCAAGTGAGGCACCCCGGTTCTCCGCGATGCCCCACTCGTCGATCCGCCCGCGTATCAGTTTTCCACGACGCCCTTGATCACGGCGATGATCCCGGCCGGGAGCCCGGGAAAGTCCATCCTCTCGATGTAGTCGCGGTTGACGAAGAGCTGGTTGCGGATGGGGGTCGGCAGCGCCGTCGGCTGGGTGAGCACGAGGATGCCGCCATCGTCGGCCAAGTACGCGCCGACGACCAGGGCGTCGGGGAAGTTCTCCCCCGTCGCGGCGGCGGTGTGCGCGAACGAGAGCCCTCTGCTCCTGGAGTAGGCGGCGATGAGGGCGCTGGTGGAGTAGCGGTCGCTCCCCACCTTTCGTACGACCGTGGTCACGGAGGCCGGGGGATCCACGTACGTCCCGACCACAAGGGCCTTGGTCGCGCCCAGCGATGTGATCTTCGCCGCGGTCATCGCGGGAAGCGGGCCGGCTGCCGGGGTCAGAAGGATGGCCCATCCTTTGTTAGCTGCCAACGGGGCCACGGACAGGGCGTCGGGGAACTTGTCACCCGGGGCGAGCACCACCCAGGGGATGCTCCCCCGCTTCGCCCGCAGTTCCTCGGCTAGGAGGGTGGCGGTGTGATAGCGGTCCACCCCGCGCACGGTCTGGATCGAGGCGCCGGGGATCGCGGCCTGAAGGGCGGGCTTCAACGCATCGGACAACCCGATGAAGAACACCTTCCCTGGGTCCAAGCGGATGAGTTCGTCGCGCACAGCGGAGGGAAGGCCCCACGAGGGAGTCAGGATGACCGGACCGTCGTACGCCGCCGCCAGAGGCGCCGCGGCCAGGGCGTCGGGAAAGTCATCTCCCTTGACCACGAACACGGTCGAGGCGCCGGTCGGGTACGATTCCTGGGAGACCAGGATCGCTGTGTCGTACCGGTCTGAGCCCACGAGCGTGGCGTACGTGGGCCTGGTGGCGATGCGCCGGATCGTGTTGTTCTCGGTGTCTGCCACGTACAGCGTGCCGGAAGGGCGCACGGCGATGCCGCGGGGCGCGCGGAACCGCGCGAGGTTGAAGGCACCGTCGGCGCTGCTGGGAACCGCCGGCTTCCCTGCCAGCGTCGTGACGAGCCAGCCCCCGCCTTCGGCCGGGGTGCGTTTCACCATCTTGCGGATCGTGTGGTTGGTGAACTCGCTTACGTAGAGCACGCCGGAGGCGCCCACCGAGATGCCCCAGGGGATGCGGAAGACGGCAGCAGCGCCCACTCCGTCTTCATGTCCGTAGACACCCGGCGTGCCCGCGATGGTGGTCACAACCCACGTCCATCCGACATTCGTCAGCTGGCGGATCGTGTTGTTGTTGCTGTCTGTCACGTACACGATACCGCTGCCGTCAACGGCGATCCCCTTCGGGTAGAGGAAGCGGGCCGTACTACCCAAGCCGTCGGTGTTGCCGAAGACGCCGGGCTTTCCTGCGATGGTGGTGACCACCCCCGCAGGCGTGATCTTGCGGATGGTGTGGTTGTAGTAGTCAGAGACGTAGAGGTTGTCGTTGGAGTCCACGTCTATGGCGCAGGGGTGGAAGAAGCGCGCCGTCGTGCCCGTCCCGTCGGCGAACCCGGACACTCCCGGCTTCCCGGCGAACAGGGTCACCTTGCCGGCGGGCGTGATCTTGCGGATGGTGTGGTTGTTCGTGTCGGCCACGAAGATGACGCCCGAGTCGGAGACGGCGATGTCCCACGGGGTGTCGAAGCGCGCGGCCGATCCCGTGCCGTCCGCCGAGCCGGCCACTCCCGGCTTGCCGGCAAGCGTGGTGACCGTGCCGAGGGCGCTGATGGCCCGGATGGTGTGGTTGTCCCGGTCGGCTACGTAGAGCACGCCACTGGGGCTGAATTCAGCATCGAACGGGTAGTCGAACCGAGCGGCTCCGCGGTTCGCGTCGGTCCAGCCAATCACACCGGCCGCCCCCGCGAAGGTGCTCACGCGCGTCTCGCCGAAGGCCGGGCCTGCAAGTAGACCGACCAGCCACACTGCCGTGAAGACCCCCACCAGGAACCCACGGAGCGCCATCGAACCGTTCCGTCGTCTCGCTCTCATGACTTCCTCCCGTAGTCCGAAAGCTGTATGTGCTCGTTCGAGGGTACACCCGGGGCGGCGGGTGGGGCAAACTTCTTGCGCCGCGGGACCCAACAAAGCCCGGCACCGCAGCCCGATCTGGCATAAGCTTCAAGGCGTGTCGCAAGAGCTTGACGGTACGCCCGCACGCGCAGCAACGGTTGGTAGAGAGGAGGGATCCTTGGTGGACACGATCACGGTCGGCATCACCATCGACGGCACGGCGATCTCCGCTCCGCAGGGAGTCAGTATCATGGATGCCTGCGACATGGCCGGCACCTACGTTCCGCGCTTGTGTGCCTACCCGGGACTCAAGCCCTTGGGCGACTGCGGTTTGTGCTTCGTCAGAGTCTCGGTCGGCGGCGGCTCGGCGGACGGCGGCTCGGCGGACGGCGGCGAGGTGCGGCGCGCCTGTTCCGTCGAAGTCCAGAACGGCATGAACGTCTCGACCACCGACTCCGAGGCGCTGACCTATCGGCGCAACTCCATGGCCGCCATCCTCGGCGACCATCCTCATGTCTGCCTGACCTGCCCCGACCGCGACGGCTGCAGCCGGGACGAATGCACGTATGGGAATGCGATCCACGTGCGGTGTTGCGACGAGTTCGACCGGTGCGAGATCGCCAAGGTGGCCGCATTCGTGGGGGCGCTCGAGGACCCGCCCGGCTACCAGTTCCGCGCTCTGGGAGCGACCGTCGATCATCAGATCCGCCATGACCTCGACCTGTGCGTCGGCTGCGGCCGGTGCGTGGTTGCGTGCGACACGCTGGAGGAAGGGGAGGCGCTCCAGTTGGTCGAGACGGCTACGTTGGTGGGCCGTGACCTGGAGGGAGCCGAATACCTGGCGACCGAAGCGGCGCGCATCACGGGTGAGGGCACCGAGAGCGCCCCCACTGATTGGAGCCCCCGATCGTACCTGGGCCGCGCCGTGGCCGTGCCCAAGGCGGAGAACCTGCGTGCCTCGGGCTGCACGTTCTGTGGGGCGTGCGTCATGGTCTGTCCCAGTGGGGCGCTCACTGCCGAAGGCGCCAGAGGTGCCGCATGGCTCGCCAAGCGCAAGGAACGCACCGCGCTACGGCCGCCCGCCCTGCCACCCCAGGACCGCCGTGCTTTGACGACAAAGGCGGTGGCGGATGTTCCCGCTCGAGAGGGCGTCTTCCTTCTGTATGGTGCGGATGGGCGTGCCGTACGGATCTCGGGTGTGATGGACCTGCGGGCGGGATTGACCGAGGCGTTATCGGATCCGGCGACGCGCGACGCGGTCGCCTTCACCTACGAAGTAGGGCCTCTCTACACCCAACGGGAGAGCGAGTTACTCGCGCGGCACATGCATGAGCACGGCGAGATGCCGCGCTCTAACGAGTTGGTCGACGACCTGTTCGGCGATGGCGGAGGGTCCGAGTAACGCGAGGCGACCGAGGGGTGCCTTGCTCCCGGGCGCACCCCCTCCGACGCTCCCCACGGCGCCACCACACCGCAGTCGCTCCGGCTCCGGCGCGCCGCGCCAGCCCCCGCTTGTAGGCGTCGATGAGCGTCAGCGCCTCGTGTTTCTCTTCGTCCGGGATGTGCTTGAAGTAGCCGAGGATATGCTGGAGCACGTTGACGTGCCTGCCGGGCGTGGTGGGTGTCGCGAGCGCCTTCAGCAGTAGGATCTGATAGTCGGCGAAGAGGCGATCGCCCGCCGCTCGCTCGCCGCCCGCGACCAGCCTCCCCATCCTCCGATAGACGGCCTCGTCATGGGCGAGGATCAGCAGCTTGTGACGGCTGTGGAAGTCGACCAGGCCACCCACGGTGCACCCCTGGGCGAGGACCCGTCGCCAGCGCCGCAGGCTGAACACGCTCGTGATGAAGACCTCTCGCACCGCCGGGTCGTCGAGGCGGCCGTCCTCCTCGGTCGGTACCTGTGGAAGTAGCTCCCTGAAGGTATGCACGAACTCGTCGGTGCGGTCCGCCGAGTAGACGAAGCCGTCGAGACCCTGCTTCTCCATCGCGTGTATGCGCTCGCGAACGTCCGAGGGAGTCGGCTCTCCGGGCGCCGCAACCGTGTGGACGGTCACGACCTCGACGAGATCGCCCATCGGCTCGATCAGGTGGCGTCCGATCGCACTGTGTCCCACCGCGCTGCCCTGCGCGAGACGCTGATCGACTCCGAGGCGGATGCGTTCGTCCGCGTGCGTCCCGGCGCCGTGCTCGTCAGCCCTGGCGCCGTTCTCGGGCATCTCCGTCTTCCTCGCTTGAGCGTTCATACCGCTCCTTCTCCCCGTGCGGGTCGCTAAAGATGTTTCCGTACCGGCGCGGACAGACACAATCGCGGTTGATCCAGGAGGTTCGAGCATGGCAGCGATCCCACAGGGCAGAACGATCTTTGTCGCCGGGGCCACCGGCTACATCGGTGGACGCCTGGTGCCGCGCCTGCTCGAGGCGGGCTACCGCGTGCGCGCCTTGGCCCGCTCGCCCGGCAAGCTGAGCACCAGACCTTGGGCCGAACACCCGCGGCTCGATATCGTGCGCGGCGACGTGCTCGACGCCGAGAGCGTGCGCGCGGCCCTGGAAGGGTGCACGGCGGCCTACTACCTGGTGCACTCCATGAACCCCGATGTGGCCGACTTCGCCCAGACCGACCGGTTGGCGGCCGACACCATGGCAGACGCGGCGGCCGACGCCGGCGTGGAGCAGATCATCTACCTCGGCGGGCTGGGCGAGGAAGGCCCGGATTTGAGCCACCACTTGCAGTCGCGCAGGGAGGTCGGGCGCCGGCTGCGCCGAGGTTCCGTGCCGGTGACTATCCTGCAGGCGGCCATGATCATCGGCTCGGGGAGCGCCTCCTTCGAGATCCTTCGTTACCTGGTCGACCGTCTGCCCGTGATGGTGACACCGCGCTGGGTCGACACCCCGTGTCAACCCATCGGTGTGGTCAACGTGCTGCACTACCTGATCGGTTGCCTCGAGTGTCCCGAGACTGTGGGGGAGACCTTCGACATCGGCCAGCCGGAGGTGCTCACCTACCGCGAGTTGATGCGCATCTACGCGGAGGAAGCCGGTTTGCCGCGCCGCCTGATCATGCCCGTGCCCGTGCTGACTCCACGGCTGAGCTCCTACTGGATCCACTTGGTGACACCGGTGTCCGCGGCGCTGGCCCGGCCGCTGGCCGAGGGCCTGGCCAACCCGGTGGTCTGTCGGGAAGACCGCATCCGTGGGCTCATCCCGCAAGACCTCCTGGACTGTCGCCGGGCGATCCGGCTCGCGCTCGACCGTCTGCGTCAGCAGGAGGTGGAGACCTCGTGGACCGACTCAGGGTCGATCCGTCCCGCTGAGTGGAGCATCCCCGGCGACGCCGCCTGGGCCGGCGGCGCTATCCGAGACGACTCCCGCCGCGTGATCGTGGACACCACGCCTGATCGGGTGTGGCCCACTCTGACGTCCATAGGCGGGAGCACCGGGTGGTACTACGCCGACTGGCTCTGGCGCCTGCGCGGTCTTCTCGACCGGCTGGTAGGAGGCCCCGGCCTCTCCCGCGGCCGCCGCGATTCGGCGGAGATCCACCCCGGCGACGCCCTCGATTTCTGGCGGGTGCTGGCGGTTGAGCGGCCCCGCACCCTGCTCCTCTCCTCCGAGATGAAGCTCCCCGGCGAAGCGACCCTCTCGTTCTCCCTCGCTCCGCTGGACGACGGGCGCACCGAGCTGCGCCAGGTGGCCCGCTTCCTGCCCCGCGGCCTACTCGGCCTACTCTACTGGTATGCGGTGTCCCCGCTGCACAACTTGGTATTCAGCGGCATGTTGCGCGGCATAGCCGCCGCGGTGGGAACCACCATCAGCCTCGGGCCGGAGCGGGTCGAGGTGGATCGGTAGTCGCGGGGAGGGGCGTAGGGACCGGCGGTGGCGCTCGCCCGGTGAGCCTCTCCCGCCTCTCCCTGGAACGTGCAGGTCTTCCCGACTCGGGCATCCCCCTCCACACCCTGCCGATGGTCCGGGGAGTACTCCCCTCGGCGGCTCACCTCGCTCCCACGGCACCATCTCGCGGGCTCTGAACCATCCGACGCTGACTTGACACTGCTTCCGAAGCTCCTTAGGCTTTGAACGGCTCCCCCGGGACATCCTGACCGCCACCGTCGCCGAGGCGCGCACACGCGAGCGACGTGACGAAGGAGACTCATGCGAAAGCGCCTGCTCCACCCCCTCCAGGTCGCCACAACCCTGGTCGTGCTCGTCGTCTGCTCACTGCTGGTCACGGCACCCGCCCTCGCCTCGTCGAGCGACGGCGTTGGCTCACCGCAGAGCGTCGCAGCGGGCGTGTACCATACTGTGGTGTTGAAGTCCGACGGCTCCCTGTGGGGATGGGGCCGAAACGACTCCGGTCAGCTCGGCACGGGGGACACCATCGACCGCTGGGCTCCCGCCCGCATCGGTTTGGGGAACGATTGGCAGTGTGTCTCCGCCCAGAGCTTCGGCATCGTGGCGCTCAAGACCGATGGCTCACTCTGGGTCTGGGGCTACAATGGGCACGGAGAGCTCGGCACGGGGGACACCACCAACCGCCTAGTTCCCACCCGCATCGGCGCTTCGATGAGTTGGCGGAGCATCTCGGCGGGCGCCTATCACACGCTTGCCCTTCGTGGTGATGGCTCACTCTGGGCCTGGGGTCGGAACTACTCCGGCTACCTCGGCACCGGTGACACAGCCAACCGCTCAGCTCCCACCCGCATCGGCACGGCGAAGGACTGGCAGAGCATCGCCGCAGGGGTCAGCCACAGTCTGGCCTTGAAGTCCGACGGCTCCCTCTGGGCCTGGGGCTACAACGCCAACGGGGCCCTTGGCACGTGGGATACCAATGACCGGATCGTGCCCACTCCTATCGGCTGGGAGAAGGATTGGCAGAGCATCGCAGCCGGCGCCTTCCACACGGTGGCTCTCAAGGTCGACGGCTCCCTCTGGGCCTGGGGTGGGAATTCGGTGTGGCAGCTCGGCACCGGCGACACCAACGACCGCACCGCGCCCACCCGCATCGGTTCGGGGAACGATTGGCGGAGCATCTCATCGGGCGGCGCCCACACCCTGGGCCTGAAGTCCGACGGCTCCCTCTGGGCCTGGGGCAGCAACGGCTACGGGGAGCTCGGCGTCGGAGACACCATCACCCGCGTCGTGCCCACCCGCGTCGGCCTGGGGAAGGGCCGGCAGGGAATCGCCACCGGCTTCTCACACAGTCTGGCTCTGAAGGCGAACGGCTCTCTCTGGGTATGGGGCGGCAACGCCTACCGCCAGCTTGGCCTTTGGGACGCCATCGATCGCAGCAATCCCACCCTCGCGCTCAACGTCAACGGAGTGCGCGTCCCCGCGTTCTACAGCGCCTTCACCGGCTCCGACCGCTACGAGACGGCTATCATGATCTCCCGGAGAGCCTATCCCACGGGCGCGCCGGCCATATGTCTGGTAAAAGGGGATGATTTCCCCGACGCCCTGGCGGCCGCCCCGCTGGCGAAAGCCTACGGCGGCCCGGTGGTCATCACCCCCTCGGGCGGTCTCACCGCGGCGGTGACGGCGGAGTTGCAGCGACTCAAGCCGAAGAAGGTCTTCTTCATCGGATTGCCGCTCTCGGTGCGAACCCAGGTTGAAGCCGCGCTCCCCGGCGCCCAGATCGTCACCGTCGTGGGCGCCGACCGCTACAACACCGCCGTGCTCCTCGCTGAGGAACTCCGCAAGAAGATCGGGAAGGTGACGATGGTCGTGCTCGCTTCGGGAGACAAGTTCCCCGATGCGCTCTCCGTGGCGCCTCTGGCGGCGAAGAACGGGTGGGCCATCCTTCTCACCCCACAAGTGGGCCCTCTGCCCACGGTGGCGGCGGACGAGATGGGGGTGCTCGGTGCCACTCAGGCCCTGGTGGTGGGCACGCACGTGCTTCCCGCCGCACCTGTGGGGCCGTACACCAAACTGGTGGGCAGCGACCGCTACGACACCAGCGCCCAGATCGCCGCGTACGCCAAGAGCATGGGTCTCTCGTTCACGCACGTGGCTCTTGCTACCGGGGAGAACTACCCCGACGCCTTGGTGGTAGCCCCGTACCTTGTGCCCGACTCGGGGATCCTGCTGCTCACCCAGCCGACGGCGGTGCCCGCACCGATCCGGGGCGTCCTGGTCGCCAACGCAGCCGATATCCGCATCGTCGACTTCGTGGGGCTTCCTCAGACGATCCAGCCGGTGGTGAAGAGCATCGTGAAGTAGAGGGCGCTCGGGGCTCAGCCCGGCCGGCCGGGTTTCTCCGAGCCCCCGAGCCACGCCGTGCCCTCAGCGTACAGTCGTTCCACCTCGGGGCCCTTCAGACCGGGCATGCCGGACTCCTTCACGGGGTACTCCACGTGGGTCTGGAGGTAGCCGAGGTGGCGATACCCTTCGGGGAAGCGGGCCAGTAGCTCCTGGTCGAGTGCGGGGGCGGCTCCCGGGTCCACGAAATCGATTCGATCCTTCTCGTAGATGGGTTGGCGCCGCACCATGCCCCAGTGACCAGTGCGTCGCTCGAAGAAGTCGTAGAAGCGGCCGGTGCACATGACGTCGGCGAGGGCCCCATCTACCGGAGCGCGTTGGCTTATGGTCATCTTGGTCTGGGCGATCGCCCGATCGCCGGCCACGTCGCAGGTGAAGGCACCGAGGAAGTGGATGATGCTGACACCTCGCTCGAACCCCTCGCGTCGAGCCCGCACGAACTCCGCGGCTGGGGCTTGGAACCACGTAGCCGACATCCACCCGTCCTCGTGCCACAGGGCGGCGAAGCGGTCCCAGTCGCCCGAATCGCTGTAGATCACCCAGTTCTCGACGATCTCGCGTATGGCTACCCGTGATGGTCGAAGTACAACCGGCCTTCGACTTGACAGTGCTTTCAAAGCTCCCTAGGCTTTAGACTGCTGTCACCGGACCCGGTGAACAGCACACACTCAAGCAATTGGGGGATTCGATGCGAGGTCGTTTGGTCCACGTTCTAGCCGTTGCGCTCCTTGCTCTCGTAGTCTCACCTCCGGCCTCCGTCCTCTCGAGTGGCGTGCTCGTCGCGCCGCAGAGCATCGCCGCGGGTACTTTTCATACCCTTCTCGTGAAGGCCGATGGGTCCTTGTGGGCCTGGGGTTTCAACGGCTTTGGGCAGCTCGGCACCGGGAACACCACCAGCCACACCGCTCCCACCCGTATCGGTCTGGGCACCGACTGGCAGAGCGTCTCCGCCACCGGGAACCACACCCTAGCCATCAAGACTGATGGCTCCCTCTGGGCGTGGGGCTGGAACAACGCAGGGCAGCTCGGCACTGGGAACACCACCGACCTCAAATCTCCCACCCGCATCGGTCTGGGCACCGACTGGCAGAGCGTCTCCACCGGCCCCTTCCACACGATGGCCATCAAGACCGACGGCTCCCTCTGGGCTTGGGGCAGCAACGGCCTCGGCCAGCTCGGCACAGGAGACACGATCTCCCGCTCGGCACCCACCCGCGTCGGCACGGCGAAGGTCTGGCAGAGCGTCGTCGCAGGCAGCAATCACACTGTTGCCGTGAAGACCGATGGCTCCCTATGGGCATGGGGCTACAATGGCTACGGGCAGCTCGGCACGGGGGGCGTCACCAATCGTTCCGCACCCACCCGCGTCGGCACGGCCAAAGTCTGGCAGAGCCTAGCTGCTGGTCTCAACCACACCCTCGCGCTCAGGACCGACGGTTCCCTCTGGGCATGGGGGGACAACGGTGATGGGCAACTCGGCACCGGAGATTCCGTCGACCACATGTCGCCCACCCGCGTCGGCACCGCGAAGGGCTGGCAGAGCATCGTCGCCGCCAGCAACCACACACTTGCCGTCAAAACCGATGGCTCGCTCTGGGCTTGGGGCAACAACTATTACGGTCAACTCGGCACCGGAGACACCGACGACCGCATCGCACCCACCCGCGTCGGCACGGCGAAGGTCTGGTCTGGCATCGCCGCAGGCGTGTACCACAACCTGGCTCTCAAGACCGACGGCTCCCTCTACGCCTGGGGACGGAACAGTTACGGAGAGCTGGGCATCGGCAACAAGCAGAGCCGCGTCGTCCCCACGTTCGTCCTACAAGGAGCGGGCGTCCCCCCCACCTACCAGACCTTCACCGGCTCCGACCGCTACGAGACCTCCATCCTGATCTCCAAGAAGGCCTACCCGACTACCGCACCGGTCGTATTCTTGGTGAAGGGTGACAACTTCCCCGATGCCTTGGCCGCCGCGCCGCTGGCCCGCGCCTACGGGGGCCCGGTCGTGATCACCCCCTCAGACGGCCTCACCCCAGCGGTGGCAACGGAGCTGAAGCGTCTCAAGCCGGCGAAGGTCTTCTTCATCGGCTTGCCCGCCCCTGTGCGGCCCCAGGTGCAGGCTGCTCTCCCCGGCGTCCAGATCGTCGACATCGTCGGCACCGATCGCTACCACACCGCCGTCCTCCTCGCGGAAGAGCTCCGCAAGAAGATAGGGACGATCACCAAGATAGTCCTCGCGCCGGGAGACAAGTTCCCCGACGCCCTGTCGGTAGCGCCCCTGGCGGCCAAGAAAGGTTGGGCGATCCTCCTCACCCCACAAGCCGGACCGCTCCCCACCGTGACGGCGGATGAGATCGGAGTCCTCGGTGCTACCCAAGCGGTGGTGGTGGGTACCTGGGTGCAGCCCCCCGCGTCGGTCACGAACGTCGTATTCAAAGTGGGCACCGACCGCTACGACACCAGCGCCCGCATCGCCGCCTACGCAAAGACCATGGGACTCACCTTCACGCACGTGGCGCTGGCTACCGGCGAGAACTACCCCGACGCTCTGGTAGTGGCCCCGTACCTGGTTGCAGATGGAGGCATCCTCCTCCTCACTCAGCCGACCGCCGTGCCCGCCCCTATCCGGGACGTTCTGGCTGCCAACGCGGCGGAGGTGCGCACCCTCGACTTCGTGGGCCTGCCCGCGGCTATCCAGCCGGTGGTGAAGGGGATCGTGGAGTAGAGAGGCGCCGCCGCCGGCACGGGCCAACTCCCGCTTGACCCCGATGGCAGCAGCACGATAGGTTGCGTTCCGAGTCTTGGATTTCGCGGCGTATGCTGAACCCTACTCGGGAGGAACTCATGCACATGCGTCTGTCCCCCCTCCTCCTGTGTGTCATCGCGTGGTTCATGGCTGTGCCCACGGCCGCCGCCGATGCGATTGTCGGCTTTCCCCGCCCCGCGGACCGCCGCCGCCGCTAACGCGTGCACCCTCGTCGTTGACTCCGACGGCTCCCTCTGGGCCTGGGGCGACAACTGGAAGGGGACGCTCGGCACCGGAGACATGTTGAGCCGCACGACGCCCACCCGGATCGGCGCGGATGGCGACTGGCGGACCATCGTCGCTGGCGGATACCACGCCCTGGCCCTGAAGACCGACGGCTCGCTCTGGGCCTGGGGGGCGAACTGGTTCGCGCAACTGGGCACCGGGGACGGCGTCGAGCGCACCGTTCCTACGCGCATCGGCACGGATACCGATTGGCAGGCCATCGTCGCCGGCCTCAATCACACGATCGCTCTGAAGTCCGATGGCTCCCTCTGGGCCTGGGGCAGAAATGAGTTCGGGCAACTCGGTACCGGGGACACGACCCTGCCACTGACCCCCGCCCGGATCGGCACGGATACAGACTGGCGCAGTATAGCCACGGGCTATGCGCATACTGTGGCCCTCAAGTCAGACGGCTCGCTCTGGGCTTGGGGAGGGAACCAGTTTGGACAACTCGGCACTGGCGATACCACCGACCGGATGACCCCCACCCGGATCGGCGCGGGCAACGATTGGCTCAGTATCGACGCTGGATACGAACACACTGTCGCGGTGAGAGCGGACGGCTCCCTGTGGACATGGGGCAGAAACGAGGCCGGACAACTCGGCACTGGGGATACCGTCAACCCACTCACCCCCACCCGGATCGGCGGGGCCAAGGATTGGCTCAGCATCGACGCCGGATACGGTCACACGGTCGCCTTCAGGGCCGATGGGTCCCTCTGGGTTTGGGGCCTGAACGGCCAAGGGCAACTCGGCACCGGCGATATCACCAATCGGAAGACTCCCACCCGGATCGGCGCGGCCAGGGACTGGCGCGGCATCGACGCTGGATACCTTCACACAGTGGCCTTCAAGACCGATGGTTCCTGCTGGGCATGGGGCGCCGGCTGGAGCGGTAGGCTCGGCACCGGCGACGCCACTGATCATCCCACTCCCACCCGAGTGCGCTTTCCTGTGGGGTACCGGGAGTTCACCGGCTCAGACCGCTACGAGACCGCCGTACTGCTGTCGATGAAGGCCTATCCCTTCGGTGCGCCCGCGGTGTTCGTGGTGAAGGGAGACGACTTCCCCGACGCCTTGGCAGCCGCACCTCTGGCCGCGGCCTACGGCGGGCCCATAATCATCACTCCGTCCAGTGGCCTCACCTCGGCCCTTGCCGAGGAACTGAAGCGTCTCAACCCGAGCAAGGTGTTCTTCGTCGGTCTGGCAGACTCGGTCATGCCCGGCATCCAGGCCGCTTTGCCCGTCGCTGAAGTCATCACCATCCGCGGACAAGACCGCTACGAAACGGCGGTCCTTCTGGCCGAAGAACTGAAAAAGAAGCTCGGCACGATCGAGAGAGTCGTCCTCGCGCCGGGGGACAAGTTCCCCGACGCGCTCTCGGTGGCGCCGTTGGCGGCCAAGAATGGCTGGGCCATCGTTCTCACTCCGCAGACGGGTCCCCTGCCCAAGGTGACGGCGGAGGGGATCGGCGCGCTCGGCGTCACCCAAGGCCTCCGGGTGGGAACGTGGGTGAAGTTCCCAGCACAGGTGACGAGCGTCGTCTCGCGCACGGGTGTCGACCGCTACGACATGAACCTGCGCATCGCCGACTTCGGCACGAGTAGAGGTCTCTCCTTCGCGCACGTGGCCTTGCTCACCGGCGAGAATTATCCCGACGCCCTGGTGGCGGCCCCGTACCTGGTCGGGGACGGAGGAGTCCTGCTTCTCACCCATCCGGAGGTGCTCTCCACCGGGGTCCGCGATGTCTTGGTCGGCAACGCGCCAGATGTGCGCAAGGTGGATATCGTAGGTCTTGGGCCCAGCATCCATCCGGCCGTGAAGGGCATTCTCGAATAGTCTGGTGGAACCCGCATCTGGAGGAAGTCATGCGCAAGCGTTCGCCCATCCTGCTTCTCTCGGTCCTTCTGGTCCTTCTGGCGGCTCTACCGGCTGCAGCCCTCTCGCCCCTCGACTTCGCGGTTTCTCGGACCGCGGCGGGCCTCTACCACACCCTGGCCCTCGATTCAGACGGCGGCCTCTGGGCCTGGGGGGACAATTGGGCCGGAAGTCTCGGCACTGGGGACGCTACGAGGCATGCTACGCCAGTGCGGATCGGCACTGCGACTGACTGGAAGACAGTCGCCGCCGGCTCCTACCGCTCCGTGGCGCTCAAATCCGACGGCTCCCTCTGGGCCTGGGGCTACAACTACTTCGGCCAGCTGGGCACCGGGGATTCCGCCGATCGTAGCCGCCCGACACGCATCGGCACGGATACCGATTGGCGAGCCGTGGCGGCGGGGAGCTCCCATACCGTAGCGCTCAAGTCCGACGGCACCCTCTGGGCCTGGGGTCGGAACGGATACGGCCAGCTGGGCACCGGAGACACGCTGGATCGCAAGACGCCAACACGCATCGGTACGGACACTGGCTGGGTCGCCGTCTCCGCGGCGGACTCCCACACTGTCGGTCTCAAGTCCGACGGCACCCTCTGGGCCTGGGGCTACAACTACTTCGGTCAGCTGGGAACAGGCGACACGAACAATCGTTTCGCCCCCGCAAAGATCGTTGACACGGGTGTGCGTTGGTGGATGATGGACGCCGGGGATCAGCACATCATGGCGCTTGCCTCTGACGGCTCCCTGTGGGCCTGGGGCAACAACTCCTACGGAAAGCTCGGCACCGGCGGGGAGGGCGATAGATCCATCCCCACCCGAGTCGGCACGGCCAAGGACTGGCGTGCCGTCTCCGCCGGTGTAGACCACAGCTGCGCCCTCAAATCCAATGGCTCCCTTTGGATCTGGGGCGCGAACCGGCTCGGGCAGCTCGGCACCGGAGAGGTGATCGATCCACTCTGGCGCACCAGGGTGGACGCAAGCATGGACTGGCAAAGCGTCACAGCCGGCTCCTCCCGAACCATCGCCGTGAAGACGGACGGCTCGCTCTGGACCTGGGGTGTGAACTTCTCCGGAGTGCTCGGCACTGGGGACACCACCAATCGTACCGCCCCTACTCGACTGCGTTTCCCCACCGTCTACCGCGAGCTCACCGGCATCGACCGCTACGAGACCGCCATCATGGTCTCGAAGGAGGCCTATCCGGCGGGAGCCCCTTCGGTGTTCTTGGTGAAGGGCGACGACTTCCCCGACGCACTGGCAGCCGCTCCGCTTGCTGCGTCGTACGGAGGCCCCGTGGTCATCACTCCCGAATCCGGCCTCACGCCCACCGTGGCAAAGGAACTGAAGCGCCTCAACCCGAGCAAGGTCTTCTTCATCGGCCTACCAGACTCGGTCATACCCGGCCTCTCCGCCACCCTCCCCGCCGCCACGATCACCACAATTCGCGGATCCGATCGGTACGAGACCGCCGCGCTCCTTGCTGAAGAACTCAGGAAGAAACTCGGGAACGTCGAGCGGATAGTCCTGGTTTCGGGAGATGCTTTTCCTGACGCCCTCTCCGTCGCACCTCTGGCTGCAGCGAAAGGTTGGGCCATCCTCCTCACTCCCCAGGCCGGACCTCTACCGCAGGCGACGGCGGGCGAGATTGAAACACTCGGTGTCACCCAAGGCCTCGTTGTGGGCACCCGGACCCTGCCCCCCGCGAAAGTCAAAGACGTCATCATCAAGGTCGGAGCAGACCGCTATGACACGAGTGCCATGGTCGCCGCATATGGCCAGAGCTTGGGGCTCTCCTTCGAGCATGTGGCCCTCGCTACCGGCGAGAAGTTCCCGGATGCTCTGGTCGTGGCTCCGCTCCTGGTCAAGGACGGAGGGATTCTCCTTCTCACCCAGCCCACCACGCTGCCCGCTCCCGTCCGCGACGCTCTGGTGGCCAACGCCGTCGAAATTCGCACCCTTGACTTCGTAGGGCTGCCCGCGGGCATCCAGGCGGTGGTGAAGGGGATCCTCCCCTAGGCTGAGGTAGTCCAGTAGGCTCGAGCGCATCGGCCCACCGCAGAGCGTCGCGGCAGGCGCGTATCGACGGTGGTC
>JAGXFW010000020.1 GCA_024637035.1 Actinomycetes bacterium | reverse complement strand
AGATGTGTATAAGAGACAGGTTCAGCGCTGTAGCGCGGATCCAAAGGCGTCGGGGCAACCCGGCGCCTTTGTTTCTCTTACGGCGCCCCCGAAGTCTCAGAGGAAGAAGGTAGCCCCATGAGGACCGAGATTCGATTGTCGGCCTCGGCGCAACCCTCTCCCAACCCGTGGCTCTGGTGGGTGTGGGAGCAGAGTCGCCTTGTGGCGAAAGGCCAGTCGCCAACCGAAGAAGAAGCCCACCAGGCAGTGAACGCGATCACGGGGCATGATCCGCGACGAGTAGGCTACAAGCCTCCCTCGGCCCGTTGAGCGTGTCGACATGTTGAGCGGCCGAACGAACCGCTCGACGTCGCCGGTGTACGTCCGCTCCGGCATCCACAAGGTAGCCCTCATCGGCAACCACACGCCTCGCCAATGCGGCATCGCCACTTTCACCGCCGATCTCGCCGAGGCGCTCACCGAGCAGTCGCCTCAGTCCGCCTTCTGGACCGTGGTGATGAACGATGTCGTCGGTGGCTACAGCTACCCCCCGCAGGTACGCTTCGAGCTGAGCGATTCGCGCCTCACCGACTATCGTCTGGCCGCCGAGTTCCTCAACATGAACCAGGTGGACGTCGCCTGTCTGCAGCATGAGTATGGCATCTTCGGCGGCGACGACGGCCGCTACATCCTCCGCCTGATCGGCGAACTGCGGATGCCTGTGGTCACCACACTTCACACCGTCCTGAAGGACCCCACCCCGGGGCAACTGGACACGCTGCGCAAGTTGGCCGACCTCTCCGACCGGCTCGTCGTGCTCAGCCACACGGCGGGGGACTTCCTCAGGGATATCTACAACGTCCCCGAGGAGAAGATCGCCTTCATCCATCACGGAATCCCCGATGTGGCCTTCGTCGATCCCAACTATTACAAGGACCAGTTCGGGGTGGAGGGCCGCCGGGTGATCCTCACGTTCGGCCTGCTGTCCCCCAACAAAGGGATAGAGCACGTGGTGCGGGCTCTCCCGGCGATCGTGGAGCGCTACCCCGAAACCGTCTATATCGTCTTGGGCGTGACCCACCCGCACGTGCTTAGGCACGATGGCGAGTCCTACCGGCTGTCGCTCAAGCAGCAAGCCAGGAGCCTGGGGGTGGCCGACAATCTTGTCTTCCACAACCGCTTCGTCGACCCTCAGGAACTGAGGGAGTTCCTGGGAGCCGCCGACGTGTACGTCACACCCTACGTCAACGAAGCCCAGATCTCTTCCGGCACGCTTGCCTACGCCATGGGAGCCGGCAAGGCCATCGTCTCGACGCCATACTGGTACGCCGCTGAGATGCTGGCCGAGGACCGGGGCCGCCTCGTGCCCTTCGACGACCCTGCCGCCATCTCCACCCAAGTGCTCGATCTGTTCGACAATCCAGTCGAGGCCAACGCCATGCGCAAGCGCGCATATCTGTTCACACGCGACGCGGTGTGGCCAGAGGTGGCGGGGCAGTACATGCGCGTGTTCGAAGAGGCGAGGGAGGAGCGCACCCGCCAGTCTGGCTACGCCTTCAGCCTGCGCACACTGAAGGCCGAGTTCGCCGACGTGCCCGAGCTCAAACTCGACCATCTTCGTCGGCTGACCGACCATACGGGTATTCTGCAGCACGCCACCTTCAACGTGCCCGATCTGCGCCATGGCTACTGCACCGACGACAACGCCCGAGCTCTCATCCTCGCCGCCTTGGCCGAGAAGGTGTTGCCGGCCGACGCCACCCTGAGCCGCCTGCGGGGAACGTACCTGGCCTTCCTCCAGTACGCCCTCAACGAGGAGACGGGGCGGTTCCGCAACTTCCTCCCGTATGATCGACATTGGATCGAGGCGGTGGGATCCGAGGACAGCCAGGGTCGGGCACTCTGGGGCCTTGGCATCACCATCCGCGAGGGCACCGATGCGGGTCAGCTCGGCTTGGCCACATGGCTCTTCAACCAAGCCATGCCCAGCGCCGAGCACCTCACGCACCTCCGATCTCAGGCGCTGTCGCTGCTGGGATTGGAGGCATACCTCGAACGATTCGCGGGTGATAGCGAGGCCAAACGACTGCGGGAACACCTGGCGGAACGCCTTCTGAGCGCGTTCTCCGCCCACGCCACGGTGGACTGGCCGTGGCCCGAAGAGATCGTCACCTACGACAACGGCAAGATCCCACACGCGCTTCTGCTCGCTGGGCACTCCTTGGAGCGTAGCGACATGCGGGAGGTCGGTCTCCGGGCGCTCGATTGGCTTGTGGATCTGCAGACTGAGAACGGTTACTTCGTACCCGTGGGCAGCAACGGCTGGTACGTGCGTGGCGGCCACCGGGCCCGCTTCGATCAGCAGCCGCTGGAAGCACACTCCATGATCGATGCCTGCATCGCGGCGAACGCTGTCACCGGCGACGAGAAATGGGTCGAGGGGGCCATGCTGGCCTTCCAGTGGTTCCTGGGCCAGAACGATCTCAAGGCCTTCGTTGCTGATCTGCGCGGGGGTGGCAGCTTCGACGGCCTGCAACCCGATGGCGCCAACCTGAACCAGGGAGCCGAGTCCACACTTGCCTGGCTGCTCTCGCTCGTGCAGATGAGCCAGCTGCGAGCAAACCGGAGCCTGGAGCGCCTACCCCGCCTCGAAGCCGTGACCGGCGTCGCAACACTGAGCGCAATCTGAAGGCGGCGCCGGATCGGCATGCCGCCCCTAATGAGAGGCACCTTGTGAACGGACCCTTCCACCGCTACGCCGGCAACCCCATCATCACCGCCGGCGATCTCCCATACTCGGCCAACTCGGTCTTCAACGCCGCCGCCGCCTTGGTCGATGGCGAGACCCTTCTGCTCATGCGCGTGGAAGATCGTACGGGGCTCTCACATCTGACGGTGGCCCACAGCAAGGACGGCCTGGGTGACTGGCGGATCGACCCGACTCCGACGATGCCCGCCGATCCCATCGGTCACCCCGAGGAGCTCTGGGGCATCGAGGATCCGCGTATCACCTGGGTCGAAGACCTGGGACTCTACGTGATCGCCTACACAGCGTATTCGGCCGGCGGACCCTTGGTCTCCCTGGCTACCACTCGCGACTTCGTCACGTTCACGCGCTTGGGCCCCGTGACGCTTCCGGAGAACAAGGACGCCGCCATCTTCCCCGTGCGCTTTGGCGGGCGGTACGCCATGTTGCACCGGCCGTCGCCCTCGCAGCCGAATGGTGCACACATCTGGCTCTCGTTCTCCCCCGACCTCAAGCACTGGGGAGACCATCAGATCGTGCTCCCCTGCCGCACGGGAGGATGGTGGGATGCGAACAAGATCGGCCTCTCGCCTCCGCCCATCCTCACCAGCGAGGGTTGGCTCATCATGTATCACGGGGTACGACACACGATCGCCGGGGGTATCTACCGACTCGGGCTGGCCCTTCTGGACGCGAAGGACCCTCGACGGGTGCTGCGACGGGCCGACGAGTGGGTCTTCGGCCCCGAGGCATCCTACGAGCGTCAGGGCGATGTGGCCGACGTGGTGTTCCCGTGCGGCTGGGTGGTCGAAGGGGACGAGCTGCGCGTCTACTACGGCGCGGCCGACAGCAGCATGGCCCTCGCCACCGCTTCGGTCTCGGAGGTACTCGACTGGCTTCGGCGCCATTCCCCGCCGGCGCCGGACTGAGCGCCCGAGATGAACGAACTGACGCTGGGGATCATAGGCACTTCAAGGAAGCGCGATGAGCGGCGCGTTCCGATCCATCCGGAGCATCTGGGGCGTCTTCCCGAACACCTCCGCCGCCGGCTGATATTCGAGGAGGGCTACGGAGCCCCGTTCGACATCGCCGACTCCGACATCGCCGCTCAGACAGGCGGCGTCGCCACGCGCCAAGAACTGTTGGCCGAACTGGGCACTGTGGTCCTGGCGAAGCCCACGTTGGAAGATGTGCTAGAGCTCCGTGAGGGCGGGGTCCTCTGGGGCTGGGTGCACTGCGTGCAGCAGCGCGCCCTGACGCAGGCTGCGATCGATCGCAAGCTGACGCTCCTCGCCTTCGAGGACATGTATGTATGGGGACCCGATGGGCAGATCGGCCGCCACACCTTCTACAAGAACAACGAGTTGGCCGGCTACTGCGCGGTCATCCATGCGCTGCAGCTGAAGGGTATCGACGGCCACTACGGTAACCAACGCAAGACGACCATCTTCAGTTTTGGTGCGGTCAGCCGGGGAGCCATATACGCCCTCAAGGCACGTGGATTCCGAGACATCACGATATGCATCCAGCGCCCCGACCACGAGGTGCGCGAAGAGGTACTCGATTGCCACTACGTGCGCATCCGGGCGGGCAATGAAGGCCAAGCGCGCTGGCTGGTCGTGGAACACGACGGCAGCGAATACCCGCTCACTGAGTTGATCGCTGAATCAGACATCATCGTGAATGGGGCCTTTCAAGAGACTGACGCTCCCATCCTCTTCGTGACCCAGGAGGAGGAGTCGTTCTTGAAGCCGGGGTGCCTGATCATCGATGTGAGTTGTGACGAGGGCATGGGGTTCTTCTTTGCCAAGCCCACCACGTTCGCGAACCCGATGTTCAAGGTCGGAAGGGTCGACTACTACGCCGTAGATCACACCCCGAGCTACCTCTGGGAGAGCGCCTCGAGATCGATCTCCGGCGCCCTCCTTGTTCATGCCCCGACTGTGATGGAGGGCCGCGAAGCCTGGCAGAACAGTGAGACGATCCGACAGGCCGTGAATATCGACGCCGGTGTGATTCAGAAGACCTCCATTCTGTCGTTTCAACAGCGCCGGCCTGAGTATCCTCACGCGCCCATAGTCATCGGGACGGACTGACATATGCGAGTCGCCATGCTGGCTCCCATCGCCTGGCGGACACCACCTCGTCACTACGGCCCGTGGGAACAAGTGGTGTCCTTGTTGACGGAAGGACTGGTGCGCCGCGGGGTCGACGTCACGCTGTTCGCCACCGCGGACTCCCTCACCAGCGCCCGCCTGCAGGCCGTCTCCCCGACAGGCTACGAGGAAGACCGCACCCTCGACGCCAAAGTCTGGGAAGGACTGCACATCTCAAGCGTGTTCGAGCGGGCCGATGAGTTCGACCTCATCCACAATCACTTCGACTTCCTGCCTCTGACGTACTCGCGCCTCACGACCACCCCTCTGGTGGTGACGATCCACGGGTTCTCCTCAGAGCGCATCCTGCCCGTCTATCAGAAGTACGACCAGACGGCCCACTACGTGGCCATCAGCGAAGCCGATCGCGCGCCCGGCCTGCGGTACGCGGCCACGGTGCATCACGGCATCGACCTTTCGGGCTTCACGTTCCGGGAGGAACCTGGCGAGTACCTCCTCTTCTTCGGCCGCATCCACCCCGACAAGGGCGCCTACGAGGCCATCCAGATCGCCCATCGGACGGGCCGGAGACTGATCATGGCCGGAGTCATCCAGGACGAGTTCTACTACCGCAGTGACGTGGAGCCCTATCTGGACGACGATCGGGTGACGTATGTGGGCTCCGCCGACCCGGCACGCCGCGATGAACTACTGGGTGGCGCGCTGGCGCTGCTCCACCCCATCGCCTTCGAGGAGCCGTTCGGCCTCTCGGTGGTGGAGGCCATGGCCTGCGGCACGCCGGTCGTGGCCTTCGAAAAGGGCAGCATGCGCGAGGTGATCGCCGATGGAGAGACCGGGTTCCTCGTGGAGTCGGTCGAGGAAGCGGTGGCCGCGATCGGAGCGGCGGGCGCTGATGGTCCGTTGGCCCGCCTCGACCGCCGGGCCTGCCGCCGCTGGGTCGAGGAGCACTTCACGGTGGACCGCATGGTGGATGGCTACCTGGAGGTCTACCAAAGGGTTCTAGAACAGTCACGGCGGGAGGATCACCGGCCGTGGGGCTACTACACGGTGCTCGAGGACGAACCCGACCACAAGACCAAGCGCATCGTGGTGCTACCGGGCATGCGGCTGAGCCTGCAGCGCCACCGGCGCCGTTCGGAGCACTGGCACGTGGTCTCGGGTCAAGCTGTGGTGACCCGCGACCGTGAAGAGTCCCCCCTCGGAGCCGGACAGTCGGTGGACATCCCGATTGGCACCGCGCATCGAGTCGCCAACCCGGGAACGGAGCCCCTCACCTTCATCGAGGTGCAACGAGGCGACTACTTCGGCGAAGACGACATCGAGCGCCTCGAGGACGACTTCGGGCGATCGTGAGCAGGGGCGCAGCCGCAGGTATCGCCGCCATCTCCCTGGACCAACTTGCCGCCCTCATGGCCGAAGAAGGAACGTGATCGATGACTCTGATCCAACGTCATCCCGGCAACCCCATACTGACGAAGGCCGACGTCCCCTATCCGGTTGCGACGGTACACAACGCCGGGGCGGTCAAGCACGAAGGCCGCTACCTGCTCCTTTTCCGCTCCCACCGCCGCAACGGTCGTTCGATCATCGGCCTTGCCGAGAGCGACGACGGCTTCAGTTTCACCGTGCGCCCCGAGCCCTTCCTGGTGCCGGCCACCGACGGAGTGTTCGCCGAGTACGAGGAGTGGGGCGTGGAGGACCTGCGCGTGTGCCCGCTGGAGGGCGAGTACCTACTCACCTACAGCGCCTACTCCCGACACGGCGTGCGGGTCGCGCTGGCCAAGACGGCCGACTTCCGCTCGGTGGAGCGGGTGGCTCTCATCACCCCGGCGGACAGCCGCAACGTGGTGATCTTCCCGGAGAAGATCGACGGCCGGTACGTGCGTCTCGACCGGCCCCACTCCGAGATCGCGCCATGGAGCATCTGGATCACCTATTCCACCGATCTGATCCACTGGGGCGACTCGCGGGTTGTGATGAAACCCGTGCCCTACCACTGGGACGAGCAGAAGATCGGTCCGGGCGCGACGCCGATCAAGACAACGCGGGGCTGGCTCCACATCTACCACGGCGTCTACCCGACCATGGCCGGCGCCGTCTACAGACTGGGGGCGGCCCTCCACGACCTCGCCGACCCGTCCCGGCTGCTCGGCGTGGCCGACGAGTGGATCCTCGAGCCCGAGGACCAATGGGAGCGCGTTGGCTACGTGCCGAACGTGGTGTTCACCTGCGGCGCGATACCAGAGGACGACGGCACGGTGAAGATCTATTGGGGCGCGGCCGACACGGTGATGTGCGCCGGCACGGCGGTCATCGACGAGCTGGTGGACCTCTGCCTAGAGAAGCCCCGCCCGGTTCTCTGAGGAACGAGCGCGGAGAAGACCTCCGCGCGGTTCAGTGTCGCACTCGAGCGTTGGAACGACCGTTGGGTGCGCCGGTCCGACGCGGATCGCTGACTACGTTCGTACCAGCTGCTGCCGCCGGAGCAATTGAGCATTCAAGGCTACGATCACCGTGCTCGCCGACATGAGTACGGCACCCACGGCGGGTGACAGCAGTATTCCAATCGGCGCCAGTACACCAGCGGCAAGAGGCAACGCGAACAGGTTGTAGCCCGTCGCCCATACCAGGTTCTGCACCATCTTGCGGTAGCTGGCCCGGCTCAGCCTGATCACTCCCACCACATCGAGCGGGTTGTTCCGCACTAGGATGATGTCCGCGGACGCGATCGCCACGTCAGTCCCGCTTCCGATCGCGATGCCCACGTCGGCTCGCTCGAGGGCTGGTGCGTCGTTGACTCCGTCTCCCACCATGGCGACTCGGCGTCCCTCCTCCTGGAGCTCGGCGATCTTCCGGTCCTTGTGCTCTGGTAGCACCTCGGCGAAGTACCTGTCGATGCCCAAGTCTCGGGCCACGGTATGAGCCACGGCCTCGCTGTCGCCGGTGAGCATGGCCACCCCGATGCCCATCTCATGCAGCTGACGGATGGCCTCACGACTCTCTTCGCGCACGATATCCGCGAGAGCGAATCCCGCGACGACCATGCCGTCGGCGACGAGGTAGATGACCGTCCACCCTCTGTCGTCCGCACGTTCCTGTAGCCGCTCCACCGCAGGTCCAGTGACGGTGTCCAGCGTTTCCAGCAGACGCGGCCCGCCGAGGTGATACACGCGGCCCTCACTCTCCGCCCGCACGCCACGCCCCGGAAGCGACACGAACTTCTCCGCCACTCGGGAGTCCAGGTCTCGCTCTTCCGCGCTCGCCCGGATCCCGCGTGCGAGCGGGTGCTCGGAATCGCCCTCGAGGGCCGCGGCGATCGAGAGAGCTTCGCCTTCACTCCACGCATCTTCAACGGCGGTCTCGAGCACCCGGAACTCGCCTCGCGTGAGCGTTCCTGTCTTGTCGAAGACCACCGTGTCCAGCAGGCGCGCCGTCTCGAGCGCCTGGCGGTCTCGCACCAGGACCCCCTGTCTCGCCCCGAGGTTCGTCGCTATGGCCACCACGAGTGGGATCGCCAGCCCGAGAGCATGCGGACAGGCGATGACCAATACGGTCGCCACCCGAGAGATGACCTCTACCGAGAAGCCGACAGCCACCGTCCAGGCGATCGCGGTGATCAGGGCGACCCCGAGAGCGAGGTAGAAGAGCCAGCCGGCAGCCCGGTCCGCAAGTATCTGCGTGGGCGACCGGCTATTCCGAGCCTCCTCCACGAGTCGCATGATGCCCGCCAGCGCTGTGCCTTCCCCCACGGCCGACACCCTCACTCGCAGACTGCCGTCACCATTGATCGACCCGGCGACCACGGTATGACCGGGCTCTTTCGCAACCGGGCGCGACTCCCCAGTGAGCATGGACTCGTCCAACTCGGATTCGCCGCTCTCCACCACCCCATCCACCGGCACCGCCACCCCGGGCCGCACCAGAACGAGGTCACCTTCCCCCACTCGGCCCACCGACACCTCCTCGGTGAGCCCATCATCCAAGACGCGTTCCGCCGTGTCGGGGAGGAGCTTCGCCAGCTCCTGAAGCGCCCCAGAAGCCTGACGCACGCTGCGCATCTCGAGCCAGTGTCCTAGGAGCATCACGTCGATCAGCGTGACCAACTCCCAGAAGAAACTCTCGGCCGCGGTCATGAAGAGAGTGGCCGCGCTGTACACGAACGCCACGGTGATCGCCAGCGAGATGAGGGTCATCATGCCCGGGCGCCGATCCCGCACCTCCGGTACGGCCATCCGCAGGAAGGGGATGCCCCCGTACAGGAAGACGACGACCGCGAAGACGGGAGTGATCCACTCGCTGCCGCTGAAATCGGGGGCGTCGAAGCCCAGCCACGTCTGGAGAGTGGGGCTGAAGACCAAGACCGGGATCGAGAGGATGAGGCTCACCCAGAACCTGCGTCGGAACATCATCTCGTGACCGGTGTGATCGGCCGCGTGGCCACCCTCGTGCTCGCCGGCGTGGCCGGCCGGCTGACCGCCGGTGTGGCCGCCGGAGATCCCCACGCGCCGTTCGCCGGGTCTGCCGACGCCGCTCTCGGTACTGTCTTCGTGGGGGCCGGTTTCCCGGTCGCCGTCGTGCGTCTTGGTCACCTGGTCACCTCGCCGTGATCCGTAGGATCTTGTCGTCGCCCTCGCTCTCGTCCCCCCGGCCGTCGCGGTTGCTCGTGCCAAGGTATACGGCGCCATCGGGGCCGACGGCAATGGAGCGCAGGCGGCCGAAGCGGCTGTCGAAGAGCACGTGTTCCTCGGAGACCGCGGAGAAGGAGGCGTCGGTGGGCGTCAGCCGGCGCAGGTCGGACTCCTTGAGCGTGACGAAGAGGAGTGATCCGCGCCAGCCCCGGATGGCGTCGGCCTCGTAGAAGACGGCTCCTGCCGGAGCTATCGTGGGCGACCAGGCGTAGACGGCGTCCACGAATCCCGGTTCCCCCGCCATCCCCCCGACCACCGGCCAGCCGAAGTTGCCGCCGGCCTCGATGTGGTTCACCTCGTCGTTCTTGCTCGGGCCGTGTTCGGTCACGTAAGGATCGGGGTCGCCCTCGCGCCAGGCGAGGCCCTGGGGGTTCCGGTGACCGTATGAGTACACCAGGGAATCGTCGAATGGGTTGCCGGGCGCGGGGTGGCCTTCGCGATCCATGCGCAACACCTTCCCGGCGAGCGAGCCCACGTTCTGCGCAAGGTCTTCCCGGCCGGCGTCCCCGGTCGTGACCCAGAGATACCCGTCGGGGCCGAACGCCACCCGGCTGCCGTCGTGGTTACCTGCTCCGGGGATCCCGTCCACGAGCACCTTCTCCCCACCGATGGCGTCGCCGGTCAACGTCAGCCGGCTCACCCTGTTCCTGAGGCCACCATCGGCGGCGTCCCGATACGTGTATGCGAGATAGAGGTAGGGCTGGGTTGGAAAGCCCGGATCGAGGGCCGCGCCGAGGAGCCCTCCCTCCCCCTCTGAGGCCACCGGCAATCTGCCGAGCTCGCTGACTGCGCCGGTCTCCGGGTCGATCCGAAGGACACGCCCGGTGCGCTCGGTCACGAGGAGCGCGCCATCGGGAAAGAAGCGGATCTCCCAGGGCACGGTGAGACCCTGCGCTACCACTTCCACGGACAGGTCGGCCTCGAGGGCCTCGCCAGCCTGCCCGCCGGAGTCGATCGAACCGGGCGTGGAGGTCGCGGTGGGGCTGGACGTGACCGGCGGCGCCGTCGGCGAGATACCCGAGCACCCCGCGGCGACCGATGCGAGCGCCAGCGCCGCACACAGGAGGACGGTCTGCATGCCCATCGCCGGCCACCCGGTACGACGTCCCACTTCAGTCGTTCTGCCCCTCACCCGTGCACCTCCTAGCGGGCGGCATCCGTGGGCGCCGCGCTCGCATACCCGTCACTCGTCCGATATGGTGCCCACACCGAGCACGGCGCACGCATGCGCCTACGCTACGACCCGGAGGTAGACGACCCATGCTGCGAAGCCAAGCGAGCCGCGCTGTGAACCCCGAGCACGATCCCTTGCGCCTGGCTAGCGGCTGGACGCCCGACGACCTCGCTCTGCCTCAAGTCCTTCTAGAGAGCACCCACGGCGACAGCCACCCGGGAAGCATCCATCTGGGCGGCCTCGTGCAAGAGGCGCGTGCCGGCGTCTTCAAGGCCGGAGGCAAGCCGGCCGTCTACACGGCGACCGACATCTGTGACGGCGTGGCCACCGGCCACGCGGGCATGAGCTACTCCTTGGTCTCGCGCGACATCATCGCCGCCATGGTCGAGATCCACGCCCGCTCGGCGGCCTTCGATTCGCTGGTGACCTTCTCTTCCTGCGACAAGGCGATACCAGCTCACCTGATGGCCCTTGCCACACTCGATCTGCCCGGACTGCACTTCTGCGGCGGCTCCATGGCTCCCGGCCCCGAGTCCACCACCGCGGTCGTCTGCTACGAGACGCGCGAGAAGGTGCAGCGCGGAGAGATGACGCCGGAGCGCGCGCTTGCCTACGCCGTCGACGCGTGCCCAAGCTGCGGAGCCTGCCAGTACATGGGCACGGCGAGTACCATGCAGGTTCTGAGCGAGGCCCTGGGCCTGGCTCTACCCGGCAACGCGCTGATGCCCGCCTCCGGTGGCCTCATCCGCCACTACGCCGACCGGGCCGGTGCTCGCGCGGTCGGACTCCTGCGCGACGGACTCGTTCCGAGCACCATACTGACTCCGCAGGCGTTTGAGAACGCCCTGGTATTGCACGCCGCGGTCTCAGGCTCCACCAACGCATTGCTGCACCTGCCTGCCATCGCCGCGGCGGCCGGTGTGACGCTCGGGCCTGCGGACTTCGACCGTGTCCACCGGGTGGTGCCCGTGCTCGCAGGGATGCAGCTCACCGGCGCCTGGCCCACTCAGATGTTGTGGTTCGCCGGCGGCGTGCCGGGGCTCATGCGCGAACTGCGGGAGTTCCTCCACCTTGACGCCCTCACCGTCACCGGCCGCACGGTCGAACAGAACCTCGACGATCTCGAGCGCAGCGGCTTCTTCGAGCGGACGGCGGCGCACCTTTCGGCATACGGGGTCCGGCCCGAACAAGTGATCCAACCGCTGGCGGCGCCGTGGAGTCCCGACGGCGGGCTGGCCGTGCTCACCGGTAATCTGGCTCCAGAAGGGTCGGTCGTCAAGCATGCGTCGGTCGCGCCCGCCATGCACCGACACACCGGGCCCGCGCGACCCTTCGATTCCGAGAACGACGCCGTCCTGGCCATCGAGACCGGACGCGTGAAACCGGGGGACGTGGTGGTGATCAGGTACGTGGGGCCCAGAGCCGCAGGCATGCCCGAGATGTTCAGGGCCACCGAGACGCTGCACGCGAAGCCGGCCCTCCGCGACACCGTCGCCCTCGTCACGGACGGGCGCTTCTCGGGAGCCACCCGCGGCCCGGCTGTGGGGCACGTCACGCCGGAAGCCCTTCAGGGAGGTGCCATCGCCTTCGTGGCAGCCGGTGATCTGGTGACCATCGACATCCCTGCGCGCAGACTCGACGTGACGGGCGTCGATGGGATCCCGGCACCACCCCAGGAGGTCGCGCGCGACCTCGAACGACGCGCCGCCGCCTGGCGGCCACCGTCGATGAAGGCTACCGGGGTCCTGGCTCTGTTCGCCCGCGAGGCGTCGACGACGGCCCAGGGTGCGTCGATGCTGACCTCGCGGCCTCCCGCCTGACGCAACCATCGCCGCGCAGGAGTCGAACCCAAGCCACCTCGCCTCACCAACAGACTGAAAGCGCCGCCGACCGGGGACCGTTCCCCCATGATGAGTCCCGACGCGCCCACCACGGCCGACCGAACCCGGCCCTTCGAACCGCCGATCAAACCCATGGAGGCGGTGATACGGGCCGACCTGCCCGCGCCGCCCGGCTGGGCCTACGAACCGAAATGGGACGGTTTCAGGGCTCTTGCGTGGAGCGGGCATCCCGCGCGCCTCGACAGCCGAAACGGCAAGCCGCTCCTGCGCTACTTCCCCGAACTCAAGCCGGCGATAGACGCGCTCCCAGAGGGGACGGTGGTCGACGGAGAGGTGGTCGTGGTGCAAGACGGAGTGCTCGCGTTCGACGCTCTGCAGAACCGCATCCATCCAGCGGAAAGCCGCATCGTCCGCCTGGCCGAGGAGACGCCCGCGCAGTTGGTGGCGTTCGATCTCCTCGCGCTCGACGGCGAAGACGTGCGCGCACTCCCGTTCGCGGATCGACGCGTCCGGCTGGAATCCCTCATGGCGAAGCTCGAAACCCCGTGGCACTTGACGCCCTCGACCACGGATATCGACACGGCCCGACGCTGGTTCGTGGAGTTCGAAGCCGCCGGTTGCGACGGCATCGTCGCGAAGGCGCTCGACCGTCCCTACATAGAGGCCAAGCGCCAGATGGTGAAGGTGAAGCACCGCCGCACGGTCGATGTGGTGATCGGCGGCTACCGCGTGCAGGCGGAGGGAGACCGGGTGGGGTCACTCCTACTGGGCCTCTACGACGAAAGCGGCGCGCTGCACTTCATCGGGCACACTTCGAGCTTCAGCGACCAGGAAGCGCACGAGCTGCTGCCCCACTTGGAAGAACTGCGGTCGGAGTCGTCCTTCGGCGCGGACGCGCGGCGCCCCGGGGCGGAGAGCCGCTGGACCGGTGGCAAAGACCTGGATTGGGTGCCGCTGGCCCCGGAACTCGTGGCCGAGATCAGCTACGACCAGCTCACCGGAGGCCGCTTCCGGCACGCGACCCGCCTCGAGCGCTGGCGCCCGGACAAGGACCCGCGCGATTGCACCATGGACCAACTCGAGCGCCCGAGCGGCTTCGGTTTCTCCGACGTGGTGTCGGCAGGCCTATAGGTTCCGACTGGTCCTCCCGATCCCGCGCAACGCCCGGCCGGCCAGCCGAGCTACGAATCTGCCGCCTCGGGGTCGGCAGCCTCTACATCGACGCAATCGCCGGTCGGTCGGTGCTCCTCGTCGCCGGTACCCGAAGCACGGCGGCGCGACGGCTGCACGCGTGGGGGCTCGTCCGGCTGCTTGGAGAAATGGGGCGGCCAAGGAGCGTCGCCCAGGCCTTCATCAGCGTCGCGCCTCGCGAGCTCCAGGAGGCCTCCCAGATCGCCCACGACCTCATCTATACCTGCGGTGAGGTCGCCGACCCGCGCGTACCGATCGCGGGCGAATGTGTCGAGTGGAAAGTCGGCGATCTGCGCGTCGGGCACTTCTTCCCAGGTCAACGGGGCGGAGACGAACCCCGTGGGACGCACGCTGTATGCGCTCGCCACCGTGCGGTCACGCGCGTTCTGGTTGTAGTCGATGAAGACGCCGTGCCGCTCCTCCTTCCACCAGGAGCTGGTGGCGAGCTTGGGCTCCCGCCGCTCCACCTCCCGCGCGAGCGCCAGCGCGGCGCGGCGCACTTCGGTGAAGGGCCACTTTGGGGCGATGCGCACCGACACGTGGATGCCCCGCGAACCAGATGTCTTCGGCCAACCCACAAGACCGTGCTCCTCGAGCACCTCGCGGCAGCGGAGCGCCACCACCTGCACCGCCGAGAACGGCACATCGGGTTCGGGGTCGAGGTCGAGGCGAAGCTCGTCCGGTCGATCGACGTCATGCGCGCGCACGGGCCACGGATTCAAGTCGACACAGTCGAGATGAGCCATCCAGATGATGTCGGCCGAGTGACGGGGCACGAGCAGGTCGGCGGACCGACCGGAGGGGAACCGGACCGTGGCGTACTCATGTGCGGGTCCGTCCTTCGGTTTGGGTGCCCGCTTCTGGAAGAAGGGCTTCTCCGAGACGCCTTTCGGCCACCTCTTGAGTACGGTCGGGCGACCGAGGACTCCCCTCAGGGCCCCCTCAGCGCAGGCCACATAGTGCTCGGCTACGTCGAGCTTGGTCCATCCTTGCCCAGGGAAGAGCACCTTGTCGGGGTGACCGAGAACGACCTCTCGCCCGCCGACCGTCAGAGTGATGGATTCCGTCAAGCCGCACTCCCCTCCGAGCCGCGACCGGGGTCCCGGTCGTCGTTGTCTTCTGGAAAGGTACCTCCCAGAGCCGCTCCTTGAACCAGGTGTCCCGACCACTCCGGGGTCAACGTGTCCCTGAACTCACCGGGCGCGCCGTGTACGAAGGCTTCCGAGCGGGTATCTCGTCGTATGGACGCAAACGGAGCGCGGTCCGGGAACGACGCGACAGGCCGACGTCGCCCACCGCGCTCATCCGACGGCACGGAGGAACAATGATCGAAGAGACACGTTTCAAGCGCCTCAGGATCTACAACCTGGTGATGGGGCTCTTCCACTTCGTGCAGGGTGCCGCACTCGTGGCGCTCTCGAACGACTTCAGCCTGCCGGTGACGGCGAGCTTCATGCAGGGCCCCCCCGGAACGCCCCCCGGCCCGACCGAAGTGCTCTTCGACGTACCACTGGGCCTCGCGGTAGCCGCTTTTGTGTTCATGTCGGCGCTGGCGCACTTCATCATCGCCTCGCCCCTTGCTTTCGATTGGTATGTGAAGAACCTCAAGCGCGAGCGCAACTACGCTCGTTGGATCGAGTACTCGTTCTCCTCGACGCTGATGGTAGTGCTTATCGGGCTCCTGCCGGGCGCCTCTGACGTCGCCGCAGTGATCGGTATCGCTGGGGCCAACGCCTCGATGATCCTCTTCGGACTGCTGATGGAGCACTACGAGACACCGGGCCGGCCGAACTGGATGTCGTACCTCTTCGGCTGCTTCGCCGGCGCGATCCCTTGGTTGGCGCTGGGCGTGTATCTGTGGGGCCCCGGGTCGCCGGGCGAGCCTCCGTCATTCGTTTACGTGATCTTCTTCGCCATGTTCGTCTTCTTCAACAGCTTCGCCGTGAACATGGTGCTGCAATACAAGAAGGTCGGACCGTGGCGCGACTACGTGTTCGGCGAGGTCACCTACGTGTTCCTGAGCCTGGCCGCGAAATCATTGCTGGCGTGGCTCGTGTTCGCTAACGTGCTGATACCCACGACGTAGGCTGCGGCACAGGCGCCGCCTCAGGCACGGGAGCGCGCTCCCGTGCCTGAGCTGAAGCTGAAGCGGAGGGCGTCGCGGGGGCACACATCCACGCAGGTTCCGCACTGAACGCACTCAGCGTTCTCCATTGAACTCCGGCCTACCATGGTCTCCACGTCGAGACTCTGGGGGCAATCGCGTGTGCACCGGTGGCAGTTGTTGCAGGCGTCTACGTCCGCGACGATGCGAAGCGACGGCCACCTGCCGAGGTTACGAAGGGCGCGGCCGATGACCATGAACGGAGCCATCCAGCAGACGTACCGGCAGAAGCCGCGGCGCCCCACGCCGAGGGCGAGCGCCACGATCAGCACGAGGAAGAAGTAGTAGACGATGTACGCGGCCGGCTCGGCGATCGAGATTCCGTAGGTGGTCTGCATCCAAGGGTCGACGGCGTGGAACCCTCCGGCGCTCACCGCCGCGGCGGCGATCCCACCGATCCACGGCACCCAGATAGCGTACTTGATCCAGTCGCGGCGCCCGGGCTTCAGCCGCTTCTCGCGCACGCACATGCAGGCCTCTTGGAGGCCCGCCGCGGGACAGGCCCAGCCGCAGAATCCTCGCCCGAGGAAGAGACCACTCACGAGCAGAACCGCGAAGGTAAGGAAGCTGCCAGTGACGATCCCCTGGGCAGCGCCCTCGATGATCAGCACAGGTGAGAAGTAGTACATGGTGACCGGGAACAGGACGAAGGAGAAGAGTATCAGCGCGCGACGCACCTTCTGTCGAGTGGCGATCCTCATGCCTGATCCTTCCCGTCGATCCTCATGCCAGCCCCGCCCGGTCGATCCTCATGCCCGATCCTCCCCTGTCGATCCTCATGCCCGAGGTCCTTCCTGCGTCGCCCCATCGTACGACAGGGAGCTCGTAGATGTTGCGCCACCTGCGACCACGAAAGACCGATGGAATCGCGGAGAAGACCGTGGCGACAGAGGCGTCGCCGGCCTGCGAAACACGTCGGCTCACGGCCGATCGAATACCTTCCCCTGCGCACGAACCAGACTGATATGCTTCGTGAACTTTATATCCAGGCCATGCTCGGAAGTGAGGGGACCCATGCGACCATTGCTGATGCGGGTTCTGTTGTGTGCGCTGGTCGTGATGGCGATCTTGGCGCCTTCTGCGTGCGGCTCTTCCGGCGGGCAGGCACCTCCCACGACCGCCGTGGCCGCCGGCGCGAGCGACACCACCACTACCGTCGCGGAGTTTCCTGAGGACACGACGGCTGTGCCCGAGGCCTTCAGCGCCGACCCCACGGCTGGAGTCGACCTGATCCCCGGATCCGCGGGCGGCGGGATCGCCCTCCGCTCGGGCGACGCCACCGCTGCGGTCTACGTGCCCGCGGGCGCGGTGGCCGACGGAGCGAAATGGCGCGTCACCCCGCTTTCCGCTTCGCCATCGGGCGTCAGCCGACCGCTGTGCCCCGGCATCTACGTAGACACCGCCGGCGCCGAACCGAATGAGCCGTGCTCCGTGGGGTTCGCCCTTTCCGGCGAGGCGCCCGAGGGTGCTACGATCGTCCGCATCTCCACGTACGGTACTTCTTCCGAGATCGTCCCCACGACCAGGCTCTTCAGAGACGGAGTGACGCTCCTCACCGCGAACGTGGATGGCTTCTCGGCCTACACGACCGCAGAGGAAGACAAGGCCGCAATCGATGAGGCCTTTGTCGAACGCGCCAAGGCACGGGGCAAGCAGGTCGACTGGACGATCAAGGCCGGGGGCACCGAGACCCAGTCCCTCGAAGGGTGGGACTTCACGTACGAGATCGATCTCTTCGCCTCGGGAGGCGACGTCTGGCAGGGTGGAAGGTACGAAGGGTACGTGAACTTCTTCGTGAACGGTGTATACAACGGGCCCGCGCCGGCCTTCGTGGACACGTTCGGCGAGGTGAAGGGCTCCGGACGCGACGACGCGCTCAGCTTCTACATAGTCGACGCGCCACTCGCGAGCCTGTTGACCGGGGAATCGGTAGGTGAACCGCTGGTATGCGGCGCGGGGGTCGCCCACCTCGAGGGTCTGGCCTCACTGAACATGTCGGCACAAGCTCCGAACGTCAGCGGCAACTACGACACGGGCGATGTCTCCGCTACGGATGCGACGCCGTTCACCATCATCGTGAATGGGGAGGATGTTCAGTTGGAGATACCCAACGTCGGGATCTTCCCGGGCAAGATACTCCGCACCACGAAGTAGCGCGCGGGCGACAAGTAGCACGCGGGCGACGATCCGGCGGAGGTTCCTCGGCTAGGGCAAGGGTCGGCCTAGAACACGAAGAGCGCGACGGCGAGGAAGTGGCACACGGCGCCGCCCAGCACGAACAGGTGCCACACGGCGTGCATGTAGGGTACGCGCTTCAGCACGTAGAAGACCGTTCCCAGCGTGTAGGCGAGGCCGCCCGCGGCGAGGAGCCAGACGCCGGCCGGGGCGAGCGCGTCCCGCAGAGGGCCGATCGCGAGGACCGCGATCCATCCCATCCCGAGGTACGCGGCCGCGGACACCCACCGGGGCCGGTAGACCCAGAACGCTTCGGTCGCGATGCCGATGACCGCCAGGCTCCACACGAGCGCGAACATCCACCACCCCCGCCCTCCCAACGCCACCAACATGAACGGCGTGTAGGTGCCCGCGATCAGCAGGTAGATACCCGCATGATCCAGCACCTTGAAGACGTGCTTCACCTTGGGCTGGGGGAAGCTGTGGTACAGAGTCGAGGCCATGAAGCAGAGCACGAGGGTCGTGCCGTAGACGATGGCGCTTGCGAGCTTCACACCGCCGCCGCCTTCGACCGCGAACACGATCAGAAGCGCGAGCGCGGCCGCACTCAGGCCGACCCCGAGGCCGTGGGTCACGCTGTTGGCGATCTCCTCACCGAGTTTGTAGGGACGCCTGCTCGAGATCTCGTCCGACGGAACGGCCACCAGTCCTCCCGTATGATCGCCGCGAGCCCCCCACAGCACGGACCCCATGGAGGGCGACGCACCCAAGGGCCTCATGCGCCCCCCGGCTGCCCAGATGCTAGCACGTCAGGCTACCCGGCAGGCGCTTCCTTGGGCGTCTCGTCGGGTACAAGGTGTTGGAAACGGAAACACCCAAACCGGGACATCCAAGCCGGCGGTGCCCGAACCCACCTTATGAGCCACCTCCCGCGGCGACCAAAGGACACGATATGCCGATCACCAGACGGATCGAAGAAGTATTCCCGAGCAGGCCCACGCTGGAGGGCGCCGGAGTCCGGCTACGCCGCGCGTTCGGCAACGCCGAGGCGCCGCGCTTCGACCCGTTCCTCATGCTCGACGACTTCCGCGGCAAAAGCCCGGCGGACTACGAGGCGGGCTTCCCCTGGCACCCCCACCGGGGCATCGAAACCATCACCTACATGATCGAGGGCTCGTGCGAGCACGGCGACTCCATGGGTAACCGCGGCGTCATCGGCACGGGCGACATCCAGTGGATGACAGCCGGGAGCGGAGTGATACACCAGGAGATGCCTGCGGGCGAGCCGACCGGCCGCATGGGAGGCTTCCAACTCTGGGCGAACCTCCCCGCCGCCAACAAGATGATGGACGCCCGCTACCGCGGGGTGGAGGCCTGCGACATACCCGAGATCGGTGACGGGCCAGCCAGGATACGCGTCGTGGCCGGTAGGGTGGGAGACGTCGAAGGTCCAGTCGGCGAGGTGGTGATCGATCCCGAGTACCTCGACGTCACGCTCACGGGCGACAACGCGTGGACTCACCCTACTACCGCAGGCCACACGGTGTTCGCCTACGTCGTATCGGGTGAGGTGGTCTTCGGAGAAGAAGACGACGGCATGCGGGTGCCCGCGCTCTCAACGGCCTTGTTCGCCGATGGCGACGCCATCGTCGCTCGTAACGCGAGCGACGGCGCGGAGGGAGGCGGGGCCCGGTTCCTCCTGGTGTCGGGGCGCCCGCTCCACGAGCCCATCGCATGGCAAGGCCCGATCGTCATGAACACCCAAGAGGAGTTGCGTGCCGCGTTCCGCGACTACCGAGACGGCACGTTCGTCCGCCACGGATCGAAGGGCGGGTGAAATGGGCCCTCGGCGGCGGGTGAAGTCGGCTCAAGCAGCGGGTGAGCGCGTCTCCGCGCGCTCGGCCGCCTTCCCCGAAGCCCGGTAGAGCAGCGGGGAGGCTGCGAGGAACATTGCGCCGGTGATCCACGCGATGGGTATGCTGGCCCGCCCAGACAGCCAGCCGAGCGCCGGCTGCCCCGCGGCCCCTCCCCCATCGGCGAAGAAGGCGTCGAGCGACAGGACGGTCGCACGCTGAGCGGACGGGATGTGGGCGTTGATGTAGGCCATGCGCACCGGGCCGGAGATGCCGAATACCATGCCGAACGTCAACCAGAGAGCGATGGCGACGCCCGCCGGCCCCCATCCAGGATTGACCCCCGACAGCCCCACCAGGGCGATGCCCACGGCGAGCGCCAGATACGACCATCCGCAGAACGCCAGGACGCGCCAAGAGTCACGTCGATCCACACCGTTCCCCATGATGCGCCCCACCAGCGAGTTGCCCACGATGCCGGCGAGCGAGAAGGCGGCCGTCACGACGCCCAACAACCACACGTAGTCTCGATCGAGCAGTGCGAGCATGTACGGCTGCCACGCGTAGAACGCGAACATGAAGAACAACCCGCCCGCCGTGGAACTCCACAGCAGGGGACGCACCACCGGGCTTCGCCAGCCGAACGTGACCCCGGCATCGAAGATGCGCCGCGTCTCGGCCCCCAGTGTGGCGAGCTTCAGCGGACGTGGTTGGAACCCGAGATCGCGCACGAGCACCGCCACCGCGATGAACGCGACGACAAGGAGGACAGCCCGAACTATGTAGGGCAGCGACAGTCCTACTTGCGCCAGCACGCCCCCCAGCAGCGAACCCGTGAGCATCCCACCGCCCGATGCCATCTGGCCCCAGGCGAACACCCGTTCCTTCGGCGAGTCCCAACCCGTGGCGTCGAGGGCATCGACGAGCCAAGCCTCGAGGGCTCCGGTCTGAAAGGTGAACCCGATCCCCAGGATCACGCTCGCTCCGATGAACCCCCAGATCCCGAGCCCCCAGCGCGGGGTGCCCACGTAGAGAAGGGTGGAGACCACGAGGGTGAACATCCCCAGAAGCAGCGATACTTTCCTGCCGACCGTGTCGGCAACGACCCCCGTGGGCACCTCGAAGACCATCGAGCCGAAGGTGAACACCGCATTCACCACCATGACTCCGAGCAAGGTCAACCCACCGTCGCGCAACAGAAAGATGGAGTTGATCGGCCAGATCAAGGCCGAGGCCAGCGTGAACAAGACCGAGACCATGAGGTACGCGACGACCACCCGCCGTGGGCTGTGGCCGCCTGATGAAGTCGGCCCGGAAGAGGATTGGTCGGGGTTCGGGGTCGCAGAGTCGGAGGTGGGAATCGGGTCCATCTATCGTGTGTTCCCAAAGAGCCCTCCGGTCAGACAAAGGGAGCGATCCGGGCGTGATACCGCCCGCGCGCTCGTCTCGAGGACATCTGATCGCTCCACCCAAGTCAGCTCTGGCGCCGAAGTCTTCCCTCTTCGTAAGTAACATACCGTACGAAGGATTGTGCGATTCGCTAATCGGGGAGGGTGACGACCGACGGTAGGACCATGCCTCAGCCACGGGAGGGCAGGATAATGCGCAGGATGACACGGCGGGAACTTCTCAAGCGGACGGCGGCCCTCACCGCAGGCCTCATCCTCGGCGCCGAGGGCCAGGCGCTGGCCGGCAGGGGCGGAGGCGGTATGGGCGGCGGTGGCGGCGGAGGTATGGGCGGCGGCAGTTTCGATCCGCCGGTGGGCGGGTCGTTTCGCAATCCGCCGGTGCTGCCCAACCTGAGCCAGGTGCCGGGAGTTGTGGAGGTAAGCCTCGACGCGGTCGTGGCACCGGCCGATGTGAACGGGGTCACCGCGAATCTCATGACGTACAACGGGCTCTTCCCCGGGGGCACGATCCGCGCCCGACGGGGCGATCTGCTGCGGGTCCGCTTCCGCAACAGCCTTCCGGCGAACGGGGCCACGAACTTCCTCGGTCACCCCAAGTACGTCACCAACCTGCACACACACGGACTGCACGTGACGCCCGACGATAACCCGAACGGCACGCACGGAGACAACATGCTGGTCTCGCTGGCACCGGGCGACAGCGCCGTGTACGAGTACGACCTCTCCAAGCAGTACGCGGGCACCCTCAACTTCTACCACCCGCACATCCACGGATCGGTGACCGACCAGATGTGGGCGGGCATGGCGGGGTCCCTGGTCATAGAGGACGAGGTGACCTCCCTCGCTCCCTACGAGACCCACATCATGATGCTGAAGGACATCACCCTCTCTGGCTCGCAGCCGGCGGCGCATTCCTCGATGATGGACTACATGCACGGGGTGGAAGGCTCCACGGTGATGGTGAACGGGCAGGTGAACCCTCGACTGAGCATCAGGCCCGGTCAAGTGCAGCGGTGGCGTATCGTGAACACCTGCACCGCGCGTTTCTTCCGCCTCAGCCTTGCAAGTCACACCATGTATCTGGTGGGCACGGAAGGCGGATTGCTCGACAAGCCATATCCGGTGACCGAGATCCTGGTGTCGCCCGGGGAGCGCGTGGACATCCTCGTGAAGGCCGATAAGGCCACGGCGTCGTACAAGTTCCTCTCTCTGCCCTACAGCCGCATGGGAATGATGTCGACCGCTCAGGTGACCCTGGCCACCATCACCTATGGGGGCAGCCGCTTGACCCAGGCACTACCCGCCGTGGTGGACCCCGCCGCCCGGCGGGTCACGATGAACACTTCTGGGCTCCCGAAGAAGACCATCAGGCTCTCGATGGGCCAGGGGGCGGGTTACGTGAACGGCATCAGTTTCGTGGATCATGAGCACTGCTACACCGCCATGTCGGATCTCGGCGGCTGGGAGGTCTGGGAGGTCTCCAACGCCAGCAACATGGACCATCCCTTCCACCACCACGTGAATGCCGCCCAAGTGCTCTCGATCACGGGAGGCGATGCGAAGTACGCCGCCCTCTACACGACGACACCGGCCTGGAAGGACGTGACCATCGTTCCGAAATTCGGCACGATCCGACTCCTGATGCCGGTCATGGACTACGCGGGCATGACCATGTTCCACTGCCACATCATCGAGCACGAGGATATCGGGATGATGGGCATGTGGCACATCAAGGGCGGGTCGATGGGGATGTGACCGGAGCGCCAGCCCTACGCCGGGCAAGATAGCGGTGCACCCACGATGGGCACTCCGGCCCTGTGCTACACTCCTTTGGTATCCACTCAAGACTCGGTCGTCCTGTGCTGCCCTAAATGCCGCCATCCCGGACCACTGCGTCTACAACGCAGTGCGACCCACCAGCGGCGCACAGTACAGGAGAGACATGTCATTCGAAACACTCGGCCTTGAGCCGCGCCTGCTCCAGGCCGTAGCCTCCATGGGTTACACCGTTCCGACGGCGATCCAGCAAGAGGCTATCCCCCACATCCTTCGCGGATCCGATGTAGTGGGAGCCGCTCAGACCGGTACCGGCAAGACCGCCGCATTCGTGCTGCCCATGCTGCAGCGCACCCCGATCAGACAGGGCGTACGTGCCTTGATCGTCACCCCCACCCGCGAACTGGCCCTCCAGATCGACGAGGTGATCCGCACCGCCGCCAAGCACACGCGGCACCGCACGGCCGTCATCATCGGCGGCGTGGGCATGTATCCGCAGATCGACCGCGTGCGGCGCGGTGTCGACATCGTGGTGGCGTGCCCCGGCAGGCTGCTCGACATCCATTCGCGACGCGTGCTCGACCTCTCTCACGTCGAGACCCTCGTGCTCGACGAAGCCGACCGCATGCTCGACATGGGCTTCTGGCCCGACGTCAGCCGCATCCTCGGCCTGCTTCCCGCCAAGCGCCAGAATCTGCTGTTCTCCGCCACCATGTCGCCTGAGGTGCTGAGAGTAGTGCAGTCGACCCTGCACGATCCAGTGCGTGTGGAGACCTCGCCGGTCACCAAGCCCGTCGACCAGATCGATCAGACCGTGTACCCGGTAGGCCGACACCAGAAGACCGAACTTCTCGTTCGACTGCTTCAAGGCGGCACTCACCGGCGCACGTTGGTGTTCACCCGCACGAAGCACGGCGCAGACAAGTTGAGCCGGCAACTCGAGAAGCACGGCCTGGGCAGCGCCGCCATCCATGGCGGGCGCTCACAAGCTCAGCGCCAGCGAGCCCTCGGCGCGTTCCGCGCGGGCCAGTCGCACATCCTGGTGGCTACCGACGTGGTCGCCCGCGGCATCGATGTGGACAACATCAGCCACGTGGTGAACTACGACATGCCGAACACCCCGGAAGACTACGTGCACCGCATCGGCCGCACCGCGCGAGCAGGCGCTTCGGGCAGCGCGGTGAGCTTCCTGGCGATCGAAGAACTCGAGCAGTTCGCCGACATCGAGCGGGCTCTTGGCGCGACCATCCCCTGCCAGGATCTGGAAGGCTTCGCCTACGGCTCACGCGTGGTGCCCGACCCCGGGCGGCAGGTGCGCGGTCCAAAAGGAAGCGGCGGCGGGAATGGCAGCGGCAACGGTGGCGGCGGCCGTCATCGAAGCCGGCAAGGCGGCAGCGGGCGCTCAAGCTACAGACGGTAGTCCAAGGAGGACCCCCGCCACCAGCAGGCTGTTGAAGAAGGGACGCTTCGCCGCCAGGGCGCGATGGGCACGCGTGAGACGAGGATGCAGGGAGCGCTCGTAGCAGCGCTACGTGCGCGACCGAGGACGCCGCATCGCGCCGTCCAGTGAGTTCTGGCGGCCAAGGCTTCGATCTTCAACAGCCTTCCTAGGCATCCTTCAGGACCGGTCACCTCACGGTGGCCGGTCCTTTTCTTATGATGGACTCATCCCGGGTCGGGTCGGCCGACATCCACTGCCATCCGATCATGCTTGCCATCCATTTCGTGCCGGCCGAAGGCTCGATGCTGTTGACCAGCGAGGAGTTCGGCCAAGGAGTGGTGCGCTCGGCGGCAAGGCGAAGGCGATCCGTTTCTCCACCCTCGAAGCGATCTGCCGCGAGCTTGGATGTCAACCTGGAGACCTGCTGCGCTACGAGCAGAACGGAGGAAGACCATGAAGATGACCCGTCTGACTGTCGCCGTGATCAGCTTGACTACCGCCACCATCCTGCTCGTTCTCGGAGAGACCACGTACACGCACTCGTTCGGCCACACCAGAGTCGCCGTCTAACAGGCCCCGTTCTTTAGCTTGGTGGGTCTGGTGCAGTTGTTTCGGTACGCGTGCCGCTGAATCTTGCGGCAGGTATTCGAACCGTGGTAGGGTGCCCCTCATGAACGTCGTCGATCGAACACTCGTCACTTACACCTGCGATAGCTCGCGGGGTTCGTGGTGGCGCTGGCCTGATACACGGGGCTGAGCGCCGGCACGTTTCTTGACATAGGAACTTAGACGCCGCGGACGGCCCTCAGGGACCGTCCGCGGCGTTTCTAGTTGTACGACGAAGAGCCGCGGAGCACTCCGCGGCTCTTCTTGCATTCTATGCCGCGCCACAAGGAGGACACAGATGTTCCACCACGCAGATAGGACCGGGTTCGCCCATCTCGCCGGCCGGTACCCCCTGGTGCCCGTGACCCGCACGGTCTCGGCCGACACGGAGACTCCGGTGAGCGCCTACCTCAAGGTGGCCGGTGGTCCGTGGTCGTTCTTGTTCGAGAGCGTCGAGGGTGGCGCGCACTGGGCCCGCTACTCCCTTGTGGGTTGCGACCCCTTCCTGACGATCGAAGCCCGCGGGCGAGAACTGACGGTGACAAAGGACGGTGAAACCAGCCGATACGACGATCCGATGGCGGCGTTGCGTCGTATCGCGGCCGAACACCAGATGCCCGCGCTGCCGGGTCTACCCCGCTTGAACGGGGGCTTGGTCGGATACCTCGGGTCCGGTTGCGCCCGGCTGTTCGAGCGCCTGCCCGAACCCCAGCCGGATGCCTCTTCGCTTCCCGATATGCGGATGTTCGCCCCGCGGACCATCCTCGCTTTCGACAACCTCGACTCCTCGCTCACCGTGATAGTGCCGGCCCATGGTGGTGAGGGGCCCGGTGGATACGACGACGCTCAGGAGCAGATCGAGCGCGTGCTCGAACGCCTCACCTCTCCCCTGTCCCCACCGGCGCACGATCCGCGGCCCAGCGGAGCCCCACAGATCAGCCCCACCATCCCCCGCGCGCGCTTCGAAGCGATGGTCGACGAGGCTAGGGAAGCGGTGCACTCCGGCGAGGTCGTCCAGGTGGTCCTCTCACAGTCGTTCTCCGGGCCCACCGAACTCGATCCCTTCGCCGTCTACCGCGCCCTGAGGGTGCTCAATCCCAGCCCCTACATGTTCCACCTCGCTCTCGGCGAAGAGACCTTGGTGGGAACCAGCCCCGAAGTCATGGTACGGGTGGAGGATGGTCGCGCCCTTCTCAGGCCCATCGCCGGGACACGCCCCAGAGGCGCCACTCCGGCGGAAGACCTCGCATTGGAAGAAGAACTCGTCCGCGACCAGAAGGAGCAGGCGGAACACGTCATGTTGCTCGATCTGGCACGCAACGACTTGGGAAGAGTCGCGAAACCCGGAGGCGTGAGCGTCGACAGCTCGTTCGAGGTCGAACGCTACTCGCATGTGATGCACCTCACATCGACGGTCTCCGCCGAGTTGCGCGCACACACCGACGCCCTCGATGTCCTGGCGGCGACTTTCCCCGCAGGCACGGTCTCGGGCGCCCCGAAGGTGCGCGCGCTCGAGATCATCGCGGCCCTTGAACCGCACGAGCGCGGGCCGTACGCGGGCGCGGTGGGCTACCTCGGCTTCGACGGGTCGCTCGACACGTGCATCGCCATCCGGACTCTCGTGTTCGCCGAGGGCAGAGTCACGTACCAGGCAGGGGCCGGGATCGTGGCGGACTCAGTCGCCGCCTGCGAGTACGACGAGACCCTCCACAAGGGCGAGGCGATGCGCCAAGCCCTCATCCTCGCCAGTGGCGGTTCCGGCCGTAGCCCCGAGCGCTCCGAGCACAGGCACGAGGAACCCCCGGCGCTTCACCCCCGACCGACAAGGATGGCCGCCCCATGAGAACGCCTCCCCCACTCCTACTCATCGACAACTACGACTCGTTCACTCACAACCTGGCCCAATACTTCTCGATATTAGGGCAAGGCGTGACCGTGATCAGAAACGATCAGATCACCATTGAAGAAGTCGAGAGGATGGGCCCTCGAAGAGTGGTCATCTCGCCCGGTCCGGGTCATCCGTCCGCTGCCGGCATCTGCACCGAACTGGTTCGCCGGCTATCTCGACGAATCCCGATACTCGGCGTCTGCCTCGGGCACCAATGCCTGGCCCACGCCTTCGGCGGCGACGTGATCAGAGCAGACCGCATCATGCATGGCAGGACGTCATCCGTTCAGCATGACGGTGCGGGACTCCACTCTGGGATATCGCAAGGCTTCGCAGCCACCCGCTATCACTCGCTTGTGGTGCGCGAGGAGACCCTTCCGGCCGGCTTTCGGGTCACGGCCCGCGCCCAGGACGACGGCGCGGTCATGGCCATCGCGGACGACCACCGAGGTCTCTACGGCCTTCAGTACCACCCGGAATCCGTCCTGACACTCGCGGGCATGGACGTGTTGCGGAACTTCCTGGACATCACCACCCGCTCGCCCGAGACGGAGCGAGCGCGCACAGGGGAGGCGTCATGCTCAAACCGCTGATCGCCAGATTGGCCGACGGTATCGACCTCGACGAGGCGGATGTCATGGGCGCCATGGAGCACATCATGTGCGGACGTGGCTCAGACGGGCAGGTGGGAGCCTTTCTCGCCGCCATGCGACTCAAAGGCGAGACTGCCGACGAGGTCGTGGGTGCGGCGCGGATCATGCGCCGCCACGCCACCACCATCCGCCCCAGAGCGACGGATCTGGTGGACACCTGTGGAACAGGTGGAGACGCCTCACACACGTTCAACATATCCACGGCGAGTGCCTTCGTGCTTGCCGGGGCCGGCAGGCACGTTGCGAAACACGGTAACCGGGCCGTGTCCAGCACCTGTGGCAGCGCGGACGTGCTGGAGGCGCTCGGCGTCCGCATCGACCTGCACCCCGCCACCGTGTGCGCCTGCATCGACGACATCGGCGTGGGCTTCCTCTTCGCCCCCCTCGTCCACGAGGCCATGCGCCACGTCGCGCCGATCCGGAGTGACCTGGGCATCCGTACCGTGTTCAACCTGCTCGGACCGTTGACGAACCCAGCCGGCGTGACTCAGCAGGTGGTGGGAGTCTCCCGCCCAGAGCACGCTCGGTTGCTCGCCGAGGTCCTACTGCGGCTAGGGACTCCCCGCGCCATCGTCGTTCATGGGTGCGAGGGCCTTGACGAAGTCAGCATCTCGGGACCCACGCTCGTCGCGGAGGTGCGGGGCGGAAAGGTCACCGAATACGTTGTCACTCCCGAGGAAGCGGGCCTCGAGCGCTCGCCGCTCGATTCCATCCGGGGCGGCGACGCTCACACCAATGCCGCCATGATCGACGGGATCCTCGCGGGGAAGACCGGTCCGCCGCGGGACGTGGTCCTGCTGAACGCCGCAGCAGCCCTACGCCTCTCGGGCGCGGCCGCCGACCTCCGCGAAGGCACCGCCATGGCGGCCGATTCCATCGACTCGGGTCGGGCCCTCTCCGTCCTGACGCGCCTCGTGCAAGCGACGAACAGCTGTGAACTCGCGAGCGCCGCGCGATGAGCGTCCTGGACGAGATCGTACGTGCCCGGCGCGCCAGCGTGGGACTCGACAAAGCTCGCGAAGCGCACGTTGCGGCGACGTCCAGGCCGCGCGCCGGAGAGCGAGCTGCGCTATTCCTCGAGAAGCTCGACGCGGCCGCCCGCGCTGACCTGGTCGATCCTTCGCATCAGGTCCGGGAGAGGCCCGTGATCGCCGAGGTCAAGAGACGCAGCCCTTCGCGAGGTGATCTGCGCCCAGATCTCGATCCCGTGCAGCTCGCGCTGGCGTACGAGCGAGCCGGAGCCTGGGCGATCTCGGTGCTCACCGAGCCCGACTACTTCGGGGGGTCGTTCGCGGATCTGGCCGCAGTCAGCCGCGCGGTGCGCGTACCGGTACTCTGCAAGGACTTCGTGGTGGACCCACACCAGATTCGCCAAGCCGGCGCGGCGGGCGGCGATCTCGTGCTGCTCATGGTCGCCGTGCTCGGTCCTGAGACCGGACACTTCGTCAGGCTGGCGCGTCGAGCCGGCCTGGAACCTCTGGTCGAAGCTCACACCGGCGCCGAACTCGAGATGGCCCTCGCCGCCGGAGCGCGGCTCGTAGGCGTCAACAACAGAGATCTGAATACGCTGAACGTGGATCTCGGTGTCTGCCGGAGTCTGCTGCCCCGCATCCCGGCCGGGATCCTGGCGGTGGCGGAGAGCGGGCTCAAGAGCGCGGCGGACCTCGACGATCTCGGACGTCACGGCGCCGCCGCCTACCTCGTCGGCGAGACGCTGGTGACCGCATCCGACCCGGAAGCCGCACTGCGAAGACTCGTTCGCCGGCAGGGCGCGATCTACGTCGGACGCCCCACGGCTTCACCCCATCCGCCCATCGTGAGCGGGAGCCAGGCGTGACTCTGGTCAAGATCTGCGGCTTGACTCGTCGGGAAGACGCCCTCCGCGCGGTGGAGGCTGGAGCGGACGCGCTCGGGTTCGTGTTCGCGCCACACAGTCGAAGACGGGCCGACCCCGCCGTCGTCGCCAGTATCGTCGCCGAGCTCCCCTCAGGCGTGACCACGTTGGGAGTGTTCCAGGACCAAGGCCTCGACGCCGTGCGAGACACAATGCTCGACTGCGGCCTCGACGTGGCACAACTTCACGGAGCGGAGGACGCCGCCTACATTAGGAGCCTATCCTTCCCCGTTCTCAAGGCGGTGGGACTGCTCGGCCCTGAAGACATCGCCACGCTCGCGGAATACGGATCGCTCCGTATCGTCCTCCTCGATTCAGCGCGCGTCGAACTCACCTCCGTCGCCGAGCGGCGCGTGGTGACCGGCGGTACCGGCGATACCTTCGATTGGAACTGGATCGCCTCGCGGCCTGCGTTCCCACGGGTCGTCCTGAGTGGCGGCCTCGACCCCGACAACGTCGCCGAGGCGGTGAGGGCGGTCCGCCCCTGGGCGGTCGATGTCGCCTCAGGCACCGAAAGCCGGCCTGGTCGCAAGGATCCCGGCAAGCTGCGATCGTTCATAGCGCACGCGAAGAGAGCCGCAGCTGAGTCCTGTGGGCCAGGAGCCTCTAGCGAGGCGGAGCATATGATGACCCCGGGTGTCCCTGTGGAGTGGGGCCATATCTTCAGAACCTCCACCTCGGATCGGGACCGCATGGCGGGCGGCCGGCGGGTCGGTCGCCTGGAAGCGGCCTTGCGCGCCCGCCGTGCCGCAGGGGGGAAGAGCCTCGTCCCCTTTTTCGTGGGCGGCTACCCCGACCGCGAGACCTTCATCGCCCTGCTACTCGGCGCCCAAAGAGCCGGCGTCGACGCAATCGAGGTCGGGCTGCCCACCCCCGACCCAGTCTTGGACGGTCCGGTCATCCGGCACGCGATAGGCGATTCCCTCGCCCGAGGGACGACCCCCCGTGAAGTGCTCGACGACGTGGCGCTGGCCCGAACCCGCGGGTTGACTGTCCCCGTCGTGCTCATGGCCTACAACGATCATTTACTACGATCACGCGGGGCGGTCCTGGCAACCGACGCCCGCCGCAGCGGGATCGACGGCCTCCTGATCGTGGACCCCTCCCGGCCTGAAGCAGACAGCCTCCCGCCGGACCTGAAAGGGTGCCGGCTGGAGAAAGTGGCCTTGCTGGATCCGAAGACCCTCCCGAGCCGATGCGAGACGCTTGTCAGGGAGGCGCAAGGCTTCGTCTATTGCGTCTCCGTCGAGGGAGGCACAGGTGGAACGGCGGCGTCGGTGTCAAGGGCGCGGACCCTGGTCGAGTTCGTGCGCCGTCACAGCGACATCCCCGTTCTCGTGGGCTTCGGCATCACCGGGCCGGACGCGGCGCGAGGGATAGCCACAGTGGCAGACGGCGTCATCGTGGGCACGGCCATTCTCGCGCACATGGGCGAAGCACGGGGAACGAAGGCGGCCGCAGCTGCGGAGTGCTTTCTCAGCAAGATCAGGAAGAGCATCGCTAGTTCTCAACCGGGTCGCTCGACATCGCAGAGTACTCCGAGCACGGGCGGCGGAAGCCAAGGCCCTTCCCACGCATAGCCGCCTCCGCGCACGGGTAGACCGGATGAATCGGCGATCACCGAGAGTCACAGGCCGGCGTCCCTCGAGGAGCGCCGCGCACGGATAGCTGTCCTATCAGGGAGGGGTGAGCGATGCAGTGTCCGAGTTGCCGCCGTGAGGTCTCCGACGCAGCCTCGTTCTGTCAGCACTGCGGGTGGCGATTCGAGCCAGGCGAAGCTGGAGGCGCCGGGGCGTGGCCTACGGAGGCCCAGCAGCCCCCCGCCGCCCAGCAGCCCCCGCTCGCAGCACAGGCCCCTTATTCTCCGGAGCCCCCGTATTCTCCGGAGCCCCCGTATTCTCCGACCCCTCCGCCTCCCCGAGGTGGCGGCCGAGGCCTCCTCATCGGGGTGATCGTCGGCTTGATCGCACTGCTCCTGCTCGCCACTGCCGCTGTGGCCCTCCTGCTGGTGGGCCGGGGCGGCGACGACCCACCCGTGACAACCACGGCCACTTCTGCGGCGGAGCCTCTTTCCACCACCACGGAAGACACCGTGCCCACCGCCGCTTCCACGACGCTCGCGACCACAGGCGGCGCCTACGCCGATGGCGAGTGGGTCGAGATGGACCTGCCGGAGCCGCCCGGACCCAGCTACCACGTGGCGCTGACCGACGAGACGGCCGTCTTCCAGGGAGAAGACTTCATCTTTGCGCTGGACCTCGAAAGCAAGCGCCCGCAGAAGATCCCCACCGAGCTCGAGAGCGCCGGCATGGCCGACATCGACGGCAATCAACTGGTCTGGTGGGAAGGCACCTATAGCACCACGGCCGAGGAGTGGGCCGAGCAGGGCATCTTCGGCTACCGCCTCCCCGCGGGGCCGCGGGTGGAGTTGGTTGGCAATGACCGGTCACCCGGTTATCCGCGGGTTGCTGAAGACCTCGTCACGTGGACCGAATCACGCCCCACCACATATTCGCCCGAAGAGGTCATGGAGTTCCCTATCTACGGCATCCGTCTCGACCCCACCGGTCTTGCCAAGGGCAAGCCTGAACTCCTTGCGCCCTCACCCGCGGCGTATATGCTCGGCGACTCCACGTGGAAGTACGAGCTCACCTCCACCCACCTCGTCTGGGAGAATCACGACGATCGCAGCTCCAACGCCGGGACGTACGTACGCGACCTCCGTTCGGGCGCCGAGACCTACCTGGGATCAGATTCCTGGCGCCCCTCGATGGCCGGCACCAACGTCGCCTACTGGGGCGGCGACGGGCTCTATCTGTACGATCTGGAGACCGACACGGTGCGCCTCCTCGATGCCGAGGGCGACTGGCCCGCCCTGGCCGAGTCGTACGTGACATACCTGCGAGCGTCGACTGGCGCCGACGCGTTCGGGTGGGACATCGTCACCCTTGGACTGGCCGATGGTCTGGAGCAGGTGGTGGGATTGCAGACCACGCCGCCCTGGTTCGGCAGCGTCATCTCGGTGGCCGAGAAACACTTGGCCTATGTCGATGAGGACGGGCGGCCGCACATCTTCGAGCGAAGAAGCCGCTAGGCATGGTAGGCTGATTTACTGACAGACGTCAGACTTCTACGGCACGTACCCAAGGCACAGGGGGACTCACGTGAGAGTGTTGGTCATCGGGGGTAGTGGGCAGTTCGGCCGGAAGACAGTCGCCCGCCTGGTCGAGGATCCGGAAGTCGATCTGGTAGTCTCGATGGACCTGAATCCGCCGGCGGACTGGTTCATGGAATCCATCACAGACCATCAGGATAAGTTCCGCTTCGCCCGGGGTGACATCTCCCAACTCGAGGATATCCTCGACATCATCCGCCGCTACGACATCGACCAACTGGTCAACTGGGCGATGGTGATGTCGCTCGATCCCCTGCCGAGACTGAACACGAAGGTCGGGATCCTCGGTATGTGCAACGTCTTCGAGGCCGCTCGACTCACCGGCATCAAGCGCGTGGTGTACGCGAGTTCCGAGACCGTGTACGGGAGCCAGGGAGACTACGGTGACCGAGAAGTAGTCGAGGACGACCGGTTGTACATGGGGCCCGGCCACTTCTACGCGTATGCCAAGCGCCTCGCCGAGATCATGGCCGACGAGTACTCGCAGGTGTACGGTCTCGAGTGCACCGGACTACGCCCCTGCATCGTGTTCGGCCACGGGGCGTTCGCCCCGTTCGTGGTCAAGTGGTTCTCAGACATGGTCTCGGTGCCGGCCGTCGGCGAGCCGCTGCACTACGAGATCAACGGCAAGAGCCTCTGGTCGCTGCTGTGTCCAGACGACATCGGAGAGTTCACGCGGATCCTTCTGCATGCCGAGTCATCACCGCACCCTGTATACAATCTCGGGGGTCCGCCCACCACCCTGCGCGACCTGGCGGATGTCGTGCGCACGTATCTTCCCGATGCCCAGATCACATTCGGCGACGAACAAGGTCGGGAGGAGCTGCCGTACAAGGTGAGTTGCGCCCGGGCGAAGGAAGACTTCGACTTCTCCGTCATGCCCATCGAGGAAGCCGTCTTGATCCACATCAACGACGCGCGCCGCGAGGCGGGTCTGCCGCTGCTGCAACCCTAGGACCCACGCTGCGTTCGCCTCGACCGTCGGCCGGAACCACCGATCCGACGGTCGAGCGCCGATACGGGGTCAGTCGAACACCAGCACCGGCTTGATGGTCGCTCCCGAAGAGGCATCCGCGGCGGCCCGCTCGATGTCCTCGAACGGGTAGTGACGGATCAGTTTATCGAGGGGCAACCTGCCCTGTTGATACAGGTCGACGAGCGTGGGGATGAAGGACTCCGGCCTGCTCGATCCCTCGGTGATGCCCACCAGACGCCGGCCGTCCAGCATGAACTGCACGTCGATCGGCAGCACCGAGCCGGCGGGCGGCGCACCGATGAGGGCACAGGTGCCGAGCGGCGCAAGCACCTGCACGGCCTGGCTCACCACATCGATCACCCCCGTGCACTCGATGGTGTACTGCACGCCTCCAGGGCACAACTCGGCGAGGGCTCCCACGACGTCCACGGACCCGGCGTCGATGACGTGCGTGGCCCCGAGTTCCAGGGCGAGCTCGAGGCGTGAGGGGACCACATCCACAGCGACGATCTTCGACGCCCCGGTCAAGGCCGCTCCCATGATCGCCGCGAGCCCCACCCCTCCCACACCGAAGACAACAACCGTGCTGCCGGGCTCGGGACGCAGCACGTTGAGCACCGTGCCGACTCCAGTCTGGATGCCGCACCCCAGGGGCGCAAGCGTCTCCAGCGGAGCATCGTCGGCGACCTTCACCAGGCTCCGCTCGTCGATCAGAGCATGCCGTGCCAGCGTCGACTGGCCGAAGAAGTGCGCGTTGATGGGGGCGCCGTCCAGATGGATGGTGTAGCTGCCATCCGAACGCGTGCCTCCGATGAGGTTCGAGGGGATGAACGTGTGGCAGTAGGCCGGCTCACCGCCGGCGCAATGGGCGCAGTGCCCGCACGAGGTGAACGTGGCCAGCACATGATCGCCTGGCGCTACGCGCTTCACCGCAGAACCGACCGCCTCTACGATCCCCGCGCCTTCGTGACCCATCACGCCGGGGAGCGGGAACGGGATGTACCCGGCTCGAACCGAGAGATCCGTATGGCAGAGGCCGGTGGCCACCATCCGCACCAGCACCTCGTCCGCCCGGGGTTCGTCGAGCGTCACTTCCTCGAGCACGAACGGCCCGCCCGTCTCGTGAACGACGGCAGCGATGGTCTTCATTGCCTCTCCTCTTCCCGACTAGACCTTGGACTCCCGCAACGAATCGGAGCGCCTATCCTCCTCCAGCAGGCGGTACCACCAGAACCTCGTCACCGTCTTGTACGAGGGTCTCGATCCCCTCGAGGACGCCGATATCCCGTCCGTTCAGCATGATCCGCAGGTGGCCCTGGGGACTCCGGTCCTCAGGCCGCAGAAGCGCCGGAACCGCTTGGTCTCCCATCAGATCGGCCATGCGGACGAGCACATCCATCACGCGACTGCCCGTCGGCATCTCCAACTCGACTTCCCTGCTCCCGAGAAGCACGGCGAGATGCGTGATCGTGCGTGCGGTGACCCGCATCACGCCACCATGTGGCAGCTGCGCGCCCAGGTTACATCCCCCGGACGCGGGCCAACGGGAGCACACCCACGTCGCACGCCGAAGATCACACCCCCAGATCGTCGGCGACCGAGGCCAACCCGAGTTCCTCGAGCTTCGCGCGCGTGGGTGTGCCGGTAGCCACGTCCCAACCACGAGCGGTGTAGTAGTCGTCGAGCATGAAGTCGAGGTCCTCTTGAGGGATGTGATGCCCTTTGGACCCACCGGCAAGCAGGGGCTCGTTCATGAGCCGGTCGGGCAGCGTGTCGTCCTTGCGCGAGAACCCTTCGCGCGCGTTGAAGGCTCGAGCGAGGTTGTTGACGCGCTCGCCCACCTGGAACACCTCCTCGGCCGTGAAGCTGAGCCCGGTGAGCGAGGTGAGCAACGCCGCTGAGTTCTCGGCCGCGACGGCCGGGACCGCCATATCGAGGATGAACGCGCACATGGTCGGACAATCGCACGTAGCGGTGCGGATGTCCTGATTCCATTTGCAGAGCTCACCTTTGCCTTCGAGGGCGAAACGGTCCACTTCCTTGGGGATGGGGATGCCGAAGATCTCCTGGAAGGCGTACCCGCGGTTGTGATCCGCTCCCGTATAGGAGGTGGCGTAGTTCAACCCGTGAGCCTTCGCCCCGCGCACATCGTAGGCGGGCAACTCGAGCCCCTTCACGTGCATCGCGTAGTAGGCCGCGTCACCGCCGATGCGCTCGGCGGCTTCCTTCACCCCGTCGGCCAGCAGGTCGCCGATGCCGTCCCTGTACGCCATCTTCTCTAGAAGGGCCATCATCGTCCGGTCGTTGCCGAAGGCGATATCGAGGTCGCCGCTGTCGATGGCGGAAAGCGCACCCCGCTCGGAGAGCTCCATCGCGAAACCGATGGTGACGCCGGCTGACATGGTATCGAGGCCGAGTTCATCGCACAGGCGGTCCGCGGCGATGACGGCGTCCATGTTGCTTATCCCGCACTGAGTGCCAAGGGAGTAGAGGCTCTCGAACTCGGGGCCCTCTGCCATGATGCCGGCATAGGGCGCGTTCCGAGCCAACTTCAGCTGACTACACGCGACGGGACAGCCCTGACACGGATTCCTGCCCACGGTGACGGCCTTACCCGCCTCGGTGCCCAGTTCGTCTATCGGGACGAACTCGCCCGTGGCCTGCCAGTTCTTGGCCGCGAGCATCCCCATGGAACCCACTGCATCCACCACCATCGGCGTACCGATCTTCGCGAAGGCCGAGTACAGCACGGGGCTCTCGCGCATGTGTTCGCGGAAGGAGGAACGGGCGATCTTGTAGGCGTCGGGATCGGCTACCGCGACCTCACCATGCCCGCGCACGGCGATGGCCTTCAAGTTCTTGGAGCCCATGACGGCCCCCAGGCCCTTGCGGCCGGCGGCCCGCCGCTCGTTGATGATGCACGCCAAGCGACTCAGGTTCTCGCCCGCGGGCCCGATGCAAGCGATGCGGTATCCCTGATCCTTCAGAGAGTCCTTGATCATCTGCTGGCAGTCAGACGTGTGTGTGCCCCAGAGTCCCTGCGCGTCCCGAAACTTCACGTCGTCGTCGTTGATCGTCACGTAGGTAGGCGAGTCCGCTGCGCCCTCGATGATCAGAGCGTCGTACCCGGCGAACTTCAGCTCCGCGGGGAAGAAGCCACCGGTGGTGGCCATACCCACAGCCCCGGTAAGGGGGCTCTTGGAGGTGACGGCCATCCGGCTGGCGCACGGCGTGTCGCTACCCGACAGCGGCCCCGAAGCGAAGATGAGCTTGTTGTCCGGCCCCAGCGGATCCGCGCCGGCGGGCACCTCGTCGTAGAGCATCTTGATGCCGAATCCCGCGCCACCGATGTAGCTCTTCGCGAGCTCAGCAGAGACTTCCTCGGTGTGTGCCTCCTTGCGGGAAAGATCGATCCGCAAGATCTTCCCGGTGTATCCCCCCTGCAACATGAGACTCCCTCCCTTGGTGCCCTTGACCCAGTGCTCCAACAGCCTCGGCCAACAAAAAAAAGCACCTCCCGGGCGGCTTCATCTCCGCTCGGGAAGCGCCTTCACTTCCGCATGTAGACGATACAACCCGCCAGAGAGGGTGTCAAGGAACCACAGCTACGTCTGCGGCTGCAGCTGCGCTACGAGGCCGCGGTCTTCGCGAGTAACTCGATCACGGTCTCTGCGATGTCGGCCATCTTCCTGTTCTTGTCCATGCTGAGTTTCTGGATGCGCCTGAACGCCTCACTCTCGCTCAACCCTTCATGGGCTGCGAGCAGTGCTTTGGCGCGATTGACAAGCTTGCTGGCGCGGATGGCCTCCTTGAGCGACTCGTTCTCGTCGCGCAACGTACGCAGCTCGGCGGAATGGGCCATCGCCAGGTGCACGGCGGGCAGCAGGCTGGCCGAATCGAACGGCTTCACGAGGTAGGCTTTCGCCCCGAGTTCGATCGCCCGCTCGATCACCGACTTCTCGCTGAAGGCCGTCAGGATCACCACGGGTCTGATCCGTTCGCAGTTCATGAGACGAAGAGCCTCGAGTCCGTCCGTGCGCGGCATCTTTATGTCGAGGAAGACGAGGTCGGGGTCAAGGCTCTGCGCCAGACGCACGGCCTCGTCTCCGTCGCCGGCTTCGCCCACCACCTGGTGCCCTAGGCTTTGGAGCATCTCGCGAAGATCCATACGGATGATGGCTTCGTCGTCGGCTATCAAGATCCGCAGCGTCTGCACCTGAGCACCCACCTAGGCCTGTCCCGGTTCCTGAGGAAATGTGATCCTGGCTTCCATGCCGGGTTCCGCTCCGCGCACGGAGAAGTCCCCACGAAGCTCACCCCCGACGATGGTCCCGATGAGCTGCAGTCCGAGACCTTGATCGCGAACGAGGTCGAAGCCCGCTGGAGGTCCTGCGCCGTCATCCTTCACTACAAGCGTCACCGCGCCGTTCTCCTGACCCAGGCGCACCGAGATCGTGCCTTCGGTGCGGTCTCGGAATCCATGCTTGAGAGCGTTCCCGAGGAGTTCGCTCACCACGACCGCCACGTTCGTAGCCTGTTGTGAGTTCAAGGCGAGGCCTGGATGTCCCTCCACGGACACCGCTATCTCTTGATTCGGTCCGGACATCGCCCGCAGCACGAAGTCGGACACGTTCTGCACTATCGACACCGGATCCACAAGACCGGTGTGCTTCTCTGAAAGCACCTCATGCACGACGGAGATGCTCAGAATGCGCCGGATGCTGCTCTCCAGAGCCTCCTGGGCTGACGGATCGTGTAGCCGACGCAGCTGCAGATTCAGCAAGCTGGCGATGATCTGCAGGTTGTTCTTCACCCGATGATGCATCTCGCGGGCCACGTTCGACTCGCGATAACGCACGTACATCTCGGCCATGACGGCAAGGGGCATCGAGAGGTAGTTCAGGAACGCCGTGCCGAGGGGAGCGGCGCCTGCCGCGAATCTCAGCACGAGCGCACCATTGGCCCGGTCCTTGAGAAGCAACGGTGCCACGATCCGCACAGCGTCCGCGTCAACGCTCCTCTGGGTGATCCGGGACTCCATCGCACGGGCCGCGAGCCGCGCTTCGATCGCGAACTCTTCCGTCTGGCCGTTCCGCCCTACCAACTCTGGGGCTTCCCCGTTCAACCACAGCGAGAAGCCATCGGCGTGCATGTGCCGTTCGATGACGGTCGCGATGTTGGTGAGTGCCGCACGGTTGTCGTCTGCGGTGACGATCTCCCGAGCGATCACATTCACCGTCTCGATCTCTCGCGCCTGCTCTTCGATGGTGCGCTCCATGATGACCCTGTGGACCGCGCGGGCCACCAGGTCGCAGATGCTGGCCGCCACCTCCATGCTGAGCAGCGGCTCGCTGCCTTCCAGTTCCAGGAAGCCCAGGGGACGCCCCATGCTCATGAGCGGCAGCACCGCGTGATCGGCACGGCCGCGACGGCCGACCAGGGGCGAGCCATCGCCGGTCCCCCCCATGAGGTCAACGTGGAATCGCGCGCGCGAGGCACCGGTCAAGTCGCTGATGATGCGCTCATACCGACCGAGTCGGTCGCGCCAGTTGTCTCCATCGAGCACCACGGCGTTGGCAGCCCGTACGGCCGCCAATTCGCGCGTGCGTCCCTCCAGTTCGGCCTCGATCTCCTTGAGGGCGTTCGCGTTACGACGGGTAGCCGCAGCCAGGGGATCGAGATTGTCGCCTATCACCAGCGCTACGATCGATTGGTTGCAGTAGATGGGCAGGCCCTCGTCGCTCAGACCATATTCTCCGGCCGTTTGGAAGCCGGCGATGGCGGCCCCGCCCGTGACTCGTTTCAAGAACCGCTCATCCACCTGCGGTTCCCGAGCGTCGGTGCCGAACAGCAACGAGCAGGCGAACAGGAAGACCGCCGCCGGGTCACGCACGTGACCGATATCGATGGCCTTCGAGACGGCATCGGCGGCCGCCGACTGTTGCTTCTCCGGGTCCATCTCCATCACGGTGATGGCCTGCATACCCTGCATGTTCGGGCCGAACTGCACCGAGCCGTCTCCCAACGCCCGCTCGAGGACGAGAAGGTGATGCTCGCCGTAGACGTCGGCGGCACCGAAGGGCGTGCGCGAGAAATCGGTGCTCTGGTCGTCGACCCCGATGGAGTCCACTCCCATCAGGTCCGCGCAGGCGTCGGCGGCAGGCCGATCATCGATCTCGTGCACCACGTGGCCCTCAGCCCGGGTGACCACCGCACGCCGCTTCGTGGGCTTGAACCCGTGTGCGACTCCCACCCCGAACAAGAGGTCGGACTCCACCACAGCCATGACCACGGCGTCACGGTAGGCCTTGCCATTGGCGATCTGGAAGTTGCCCACGGCCAGGTCGGGCGTGCTCGTGTTGCCGCCCACGATGGGCACACGACCGAGCGTGCCGCGCTTCAGGAACGCCTGGATCTCGTGTCCGAGGGAGGGCTGGTCGAGCGTCTTGCCCGGCGAGAAGAGCAATACGAACAGCGGAGAGAGCCCTGAGGCCGGGTGTGCGAAGTAGAAAGGTCGGCCGACTTTCGGCCCATCTCGGAAGTACGCGGATGATCGACCGCGGGGAAGCGCCGCCCGCGTGGCCGTCTGCCAATCGTTCGAGACGCCCTCACCAACCCCCACCTCTGCACTCAGATGGGGAGACGCCAGGATGGTCACTACGACCGAGTCCGTGAGTGGTGTGCCACTGATCTCGCCGGCGCTGGACGCGCCGATCATGGGGCAGTCGCCCACGACACCGGCCACCCCGCTCGCGACCTCGCGCGGGTCGAACCGAGCGGACGCGAACACGGTGACGAGAGACGGACGGAAGACCCGAAGCTGACTCATGCAGAGCTGCGCCGCTTGGCCCGCGACCGCTGCCGCATCGGTGCCCGACGCGGCAGCAGACCCTACCTCGAGGTATCTGCCCACAAGCGCCCCCCGGTCACCTGTCACCCAACACCTGCCACCTGTCGCCACTGCCGTCTGTAGAGTAGCATCTGAGCTCAGGCGTCCTCACCTGAAAGCCCGAGGCGGAGGCAGCATCGTCATCACGTCGTCGGTCACAGGGATGATGGGCAACCCCGGGAAGAGGTGGCTGAACTCATGCTGTTCCTCGCCTCCGATGAAAGCGGCTTCTGCACCGGCTGGTTCTACACGATCGACGGCGGCATGCATATGGCCTGAAGCGTCAGGCGGACGGCGTCCGGCGATCAGCGTCAGGCGCCGTATGCTCGGCCGAAGACGTCAACCGCCTTGATCGCGTTGAAGATGACCCGATGATCGTAGTACCTCCCGAGGTCGTCGGGCTGCGAGGACGCCCCGGCCATGGAAGTGATCAGCACGACGTCGCGCGCGGCGGCGAGCGCCACCTTCTCGATCACCTCGTCCGAGGTGTCGGTGAGCGTGAGCTCCTCGAGTGTGGTCGGGAGCCCCACCGCACGGCAGAAGTCGAACACCGTCTTGAGGAACTCCGGCGGCCGCGCTTCGAGCATCAGCTGGGTGAGCGTGCCGTACGCCACCACCTCGCCGTGGTACCGGGGCGAGGCGAAGAACTCGGCCACGTGGTAGAAGCCGTGGCCCACCGCGTGCGACCCGGAGATGCCTCCGCTCTCGAAGCCGAGTCCGCTCAGAAGGATGTTGGCCTCGACGACCGCTTCGAGGCCGGGGCCCGCCACTCCCGCGTCCGCTTCACGTTTCGCCTGGGCTCCATAGGTCATCAGCAGGTCGAAACACAACCGGGCGAGGGCTTGTGCGGCGCGCGTGCTGTGCGAGCGCGTGACCACCGCGGGCGAGCCGGTGCGAAGACACATGTCGGCTTCGAAGTACGTGGCCAGAGCGTCGCCCATGCCCGCCACCAAGAGGCGCACCGGGGACGCGGCGATGACGGTGGTGTCCACGAAGACCATGGCGGGGCTCGCGGGGAAGAGCATGGTGGCTTCGACCACATGGTCTTCGGTGTACACCAGAGATACCGATGACGTAGAGGCGTCGCTGGCCGCGACGGTAGGGACGTTGATGCACGCGACTCCTGCACCGAGGTCGGGGATGTGCTCGGGCGGCACCATCTCCACGTTCAACGCCGATCTCGTGGCGGCCGCCCGGCCGGCGTCCAAGACCTTCCCCCCACCGCAGTTGATGATCGCATCGTGCCCGCCCTGCACACAGACGTTCTTGATCCGCTCGATCTCCGTGCGGGTGCACTCGCCCCCGAAGTCCACGAACGCGTAGGCGAGACCCCTCGCGTCAAGACTCTGCGTGATGGCTGCCCCCACTGCCTTCTTGGCGCTCGGCGAAACGAGGATGAGGGGGTTCTGGAGGCCAAGGATCTCCAGCTGTTCCCCCATGTGGTCGAGAGCGCCCGGTCCTTGAACATATCGGCCCGGGGCCAACATCACTTTCAGCGCCATGGTCACACTCCCCCTTCGCTTGTCAGATCACAACCTAGCAGACAGCGCGGCGAACTCAAAACTGCACCCTCCCCCGCGCCCTCCGATTCGCCCATCACCAGGAGAAAAGCAAGCGCAGGACCCGCGAGTTGTACTCAGACGTCAGTCCTTGCACTGCCCACCGCGCGGTGATAGCTTGAGGCACCTTGCAGGATTCGCCGTGGATGGGGGGAGACATGACCGGGCGGTTGCAGGACAAGGTGGCTGTGATCACGGGCGGGGGCAGCGGTATCGGCGCGGCCACCGCTCGCAGGTTCGCCGCCGCGGGTGCGAAGGTGGTCGTGACGGGGCGCCGGCTCGAGCCGATCGAAGCGGTGGCCCGAGAGGTCGGGGGTATCGCCCTGGCAGGCGACGTGAGCGATGCGGCGCATTGCGACGCGCTCGCCGCCCTCGCGGTGGACACGTATGGCGGCCTGGACATCCTCGTGGCGAACGCGGGCGTGGAACTCTTCGGCTCGGCCGTCGATGTGGACCTCGACCAGTGGCGCGAAGTGCTCCACGTCAACCTGGACGGCGTGCTGTTCTCGGCGCGCGCCGCTCTCGGCCCCATGCGCGAACGAGGTGGTGGCGCCATCGTGGTGCTGGGCTCCATCGCGTCCTTGTTCGGCGTGCCCTCCTTCGTCTCGTACGTCACCAGCAAACACGCGGTCATCGGATTGATGCGCTCCCTGGCTGTGGACTACGGACCGGAGGGCATCAGGGTCAACGCAGTCTGCCCCGCCTTCACGCGCACCGAGATGGGCGACAGAGCCCTGGAGGGAGTTGGCGGACAGGTGGGGCTGACTCTCGAGGAGGCTGCGATCCGGGCAACCCGGAACTATCCGCTCCGTCGCACCGCGGAACCGTCCGAAGTGGCGAGCGTCATAGAGTTCCTCGTGTCCGATGACGCGTCATTCGTCACAGGGGCCACCATTCCCGTGGACGGCGGCGCTTCGATCGTGGATCTGGGCATGGCTGAGTTCTCGAGCTGACGTACGTTCCGAGCGGCGTTCCGAGCGGCGGCCCACTGGCGGGGAGCCCGCACGACTTTGGGGGAACCATGATCCTAGGGGGACCATGATCAACGTACCGGCCGAACCTGAGTCTTTGGACATCGATCCGGCGCGTACCGCCGTGATCGTGGTGGACATGCAGAACGCCTTCGCCAGCAAGGGCGGGATGCTCGAACTGGCAGGCATGGACATCACCGGCGCGGACGAGGTGGTCGAGGTGAACCATCGGGTCCTCGCTGCCGCCCGAGCCGCGGGCATCGACGTCGTCTACCTGCAGATAGGCTACGACGCGGAGCAGACCAACGCCGGCGGCCCCGCATCACCGAACCCCATGAAAGAGCTTGCGCTGTGCCTGATGCGGGCTCGGCCCGAACTCCGCGGGAAGGTCCTCACCTACGGAACCTGGGATTTCGAAGTGGTGGACAGGTTGAAGCCGGAGCCGGGCGACCTCGTGGTGTACAAGACCCGCTACAGCGGCTTCGCAGGCACCAATCTCGACCAGCTGCTCCGCGTGCGCAACAAGCGCCACTTGATCTTCACCGGCATCGCAACGAACGTGTGCGTCGAGTCGACTCTGCGCGACGCCTACTTCCATGAGTACTGGCCCTTGCTCGTGAGCGACGCCTGCATGCAGGCTGGACCGCCCACGGCGCATGAGGCCACCCTTTTCAACGTGAGCACGTTCTTTGGCTGGGTCACCACCAGCGATGCGCTGCTGGAGGCCCTCTCTGCGAGGGCCGAGCACTAAGGAGGACACGCATGTCGATGAGCCAGGAGCAACTGCTCGAGATGTTCCGTTGTATGGTCAAGATCCGCGAGTTCGAGAACCGCGCCCACGAGATGTTCCTCGCGGGTGAGCTCCCGGGCTTCCTCCACCTCTACCTTGGCGAGGAGGCCATTGCGGCGGGAGTCACGGCGGCGCTTCGTACCGACGACTGGGTCGCCAGTTCGCACCGGGGCCACGGCCACCTGATCGCGAAAGGTGGCGACATACGGCTCATGATGGCCGAGATATTCGGACGCTCGACAGGTTACTGCAAGGGCAAGGGCGGCTCCATGCACATCGCCGACCTCGATCTGGGCATCTTGGGCGCCAACGGGATCGTGGGCGGAGGCATCCCGATCGCCACCGGCGCCGCCCTCGCGTGCCAATACCGGGGCACCGACAGCGTTGTGGTGAGCTTCTTCGGCGATGCCGCCTCGAACCGCGGCACGTTCCACGAGGCGGTCAACATGGCCGCCGTCTGGGACCTTCCGGTCATCTTCGTGTGCGAGAACAACCTCTACGGCGTCTCCACCTGCCAGCGAGATCACATGAGGATCACCGATGTCGCCGAGCGTGGGGCGGCGTACGGCATACCGGGGGTCGTGGTCGACGGCAACGACGTGGAAGCGGTCTACGAAGCCACCGTGACGGCCGTCGCGTCGGCGCGTCGTGGCGCCGGTCCGACCCTCCTGGAGTGCAAGACGTGGAGGCACCAAGGACATTTCGTCGGCGATCCGTGCGCTTATCGGGACCCCAGTGAGCACGAGGAGTGGATGGCCAAAGACCCCATCCTGCGCGGAACACGGATGCTGATCGAGCGGGGCTTCGCCACGAAAGACGCCATCGCGCGCCTGACCTCCGAGATCAAAGCGGAGATCGAGGAAGCCATCGAATTCGGTCGCTCGAGTCCGTGGCCTGACGTGGCCGACCTGCTCACCGACGTCTACAGCGATTGAGGGTGGGGCTCATGGGAACCGAGACAGTTTCAACCAAGACCATGACATACGCCCAGGCGATCTGTGACGGTTTGGCCGTCGAGATGCGGCGCGATCCCGACGTCTACGTTGTGGGTGAGGACGTGGGTATGTTCGGCGGGGGTCTGGGCGTGACCTTGGGCCTGCTCGAGGAGTTCGGTCCGAGGAGGGTGCGCGATACGCCGCTCTCGGAGACGGCGATCGTGGGCCATGCCGTCGGCGCAGCCGCGGCCGGTCTGCGGCCGGTGGCAGAGATCATGTTCGACGACTTCCTCGGGATCGTCATGGACGAACTCGGGAATCAAGCAGCCAAGGCCCGCTACATGTTCGGCGGCAAGGTCAAGATCCCCATGGTCCTCAGAGCCTCGTGCGGCGCCGGCATCAGAGCGGCGGCCCAACACTCGCAGTCTCTGGAGGCGTGGTGCGCGCACGTACCGGGCCTGAAGACGGTCGCCCCAAGCACACCGGCGGACGCGAAGGGCCTGATCATCGCTGCCATCCGCGATAACAACCCCGTGGTCTTCCTGGAACACAAGATCCTGCTCGGGGTGACGGGCGACGTCCCCGAGGGCGAGTACATCGTGCCCTTGGGCAAGGCAGCGATCAAGCGCAAGGGGGATGACGTCACGTTGGTCACGTGGTCGGCCATGGTCCCCCAGGCGGAGCGGGCGGCCGAACTCCTAGCCGAGCAAGGGGTGAGCGCGGAAGTCATCGACCTGCGCACCATCGTGCCCCTGGACAAAGAGGCCATCCTCGAATCGGTTGCCAAGACGCACCGGCTCGTCATCGTGCACGAGGCGGTGAGGACCGGAGGATTCGGCGGCGAGATCGCCGCCCTCGTCGCCGACGAGGGCTTCGACCTGCTGGATTCGCCCATCAAACGGGTGACCGCGCCCGACACTCCAGTGCCGTTCAGTCCGGTGTTGGAAGACGCCTACCTGCCCGGCGCTGAGAACATAGCCGCTGCCGTCCTCGAGCTGATGTAGGCTCGATGGACCACGCGCACCGAACTCCGAGGAGAGACGACAACTGTGGCTACTTCGATCGTGATGCCAAAGCTCGGCCTGACCATGACGGCGGGCGCAGTGGCCCTCTGGGTCGCAGACGAAGGGCAGCGAGTGGCCATAGGCGACGTCATAGTGGAGATCACCACGGAGAAGATCACGTACGAGGTAGAGGCTCAGGTGGCCGGAGTCCTGCTCAAGATCGTAGTGGAAGAGGGGGAGGTCGCTGTCGGGACGACGATCGGCGTGATCGGCGAGCCCGGCGAAGATATCACGGCACTACTCGACCGAGGCTCGGGGCTCCCGCCGAAGGAGCTCCCGCCGGGAGGTGACGGCCTCGGCGCCCACGGCCCATCCGCCGGAGACGCCAACCCGCCCACGAGCGCGCCCACGCGCCCGGGCGCGATGCCGCTGACCGCAGCTGGCGGCCGTCCCGCCGAGGCGGGGGTCCGTGTCATCGCGTCACCCGCCGCGCGAAAGCTCGCGGCGGGGCTCGGCGTCGATCTTGCGACGGTGTCCGGCTCGGGTCCGGGGAACCGCATCACCACCGACGACGTGCAGGCCGCGCACGAAGGAAGTGCACCGAGCGTCGCGTCCACGCCGGCGCCGGGTGCCGCCGCCTCCGGCGGCACGGCAGCCACCGCCGCGACCCAAGCCCCACGGGCGGCCGACCCGGGTGGGCGCACGGCGCGAACGGTGCGCCGCGTCATCGCCTACGCCGGGATGCGCCGCGCGATCGGCGAGCACATGGCCGCGAGCCGCGACACCTCGCCCACGGTCACGCACCACGTTCGGGCCGACGTACACGAACTGACCGAAGCCCTCCTCCGAGTCAACGAGGGGCGTTCCGGCAACGACCAGGTGTCGGTCACGGCAGTCATCGTCAAGGCCGTCGCGGTCGCCATCGAGATGCAGCCCGCGATCAACGCGACGCTCGAGGGCGACGAGATACTGGTGTGGCAGGAGATCGACGTCGGCGTGGCCGTGTCGGTGTCAGACGGGCTGATCGTACCCGTGATCAGAGACGCGAACTTGAAGAGTGCCTCTGAGATCAGCGGCGAACTCAGAGACCTGGCCCGGCGGGCACGTGAAGGCGCTTTGCTGCCCGACGAGGTGAGCGGGGGCACGTTCACTGTGACCAGTCTGAGCGGCTACGGTTCCGTGGACTGGTTCACCCCGATCATCAATCAACCCGAGGCGGCCATCCTCGGGGTGGGGCGCGTGATCGATGACGTCATCGCGGTCAACCGCTCGATCGTGGTGCGCCACACGGTGGGACTCTCGCTCACCTTCGATCACCGGATCATCGATGGTGCTCCGGCGGCGGAGTTCCTGAAGGCGCTGCTGGACCGGCTGGGAGACCCCGAGGCCGTCCTGGCGTGAGACTCAGCCGGTCGGGTCGCCGGTCGGGTCGCCGGTCGGGTCGCACTCGACGCGGGACTTCAGCAGGCTCCAACCTTCGTCCACCTCGGCTTGGAGCTGGGCGATCTGCTCGGGGCCCAGGTGGCGGAACCGCTTTTGCCCTGCGAAGTAGCGCTCCACGGGCACGCCCCTGGAGCCGTGATTGATCGTGTAGCGCACGCCGTCCTCGACCTCGATCAGAGGAAAGATCCCCGTCTCCACCGCCAAGCGCGAGACACCTACCGCTGCGTTCTCGGAAAGCCCCCACCCATCGATACACGGGGTGAGCACCACGATGAAACGCATACCCTTCATGTCGCGCGCTTTGGCCACTTTGCGCGCCAGGTCGTCGGGGTAGCCTACCGTGGCGGTAGCCACGTAGGGGATGCGATGCGCCGCCATGATCTCGGCGATGTTCTTCTTCCCCGTGAGCTTGCCGCCAGGGGTGGAGGCCGTCGAAGCCAGGTGCGGTGTCGAGCCGGACTTCTGGGCGCCGGTGTTCATGTAGCCCTCGTTGTCCATGCACACGTAGACCATGTCTTCGTTGCGCTCCGCCGCGCCGGACAGTGCCTGGAAACCGATGTCGTAGGTGCCGCCGTCGCCGGCCATCACCAGCACGTTCACGTCGTCCTTGCCCTGGCTCACGAGCGCCCGCTTGATGCCGGCGGCCGCGGCGGCGCTGGACTCCAGGGTGCCGTGCACGATAGGCACGTGCATGGAACTGTTGGGCTGCAGACCCGCGATGATGGCGATACACGAAGGGGGGACGACTGCGATAGTGCGCGGTCCCATCGTGTTGATGACGTAGCGCACGGCGAGCGCCTCGCCGCAACCCGCGCAGGCGTGGTGCCCCGAGAGGAAGACGCCGGCCTCATCGATCTCGTAGTTGGCTCTCATCTGCGCCACACCGATTGTGGCACGGGCTCCGTGGCCAAAGCCTCGCGCGTCAGCTCCTCGATCCGCTTGGGTGAGACATTCACTCCGCCCACGCCGGCCATGTAGCCGTGCACCTTGGGCAGACCGACCATGCCGCACAATGCGGCTTTCAGTTCCTGGTGAAGGATGCCACCCGCGCCCGGGGAGAAGTTCCGCTCGATAACCACCAACTTCGGCACTCCGGTCACCGCCTCGCGAACCGCTTCGATCGGGAAGGGCCGGAACAGCTTCACCTTGACCAGGCCGGCGGCCACCCCTGCCGCACGCAGAGCGTCCACCGCGACCCGAGCCGTGCCCGCCATCGCGCCGAAGGCCACGATCGCGATCTCGGCCTCCTCCATGCGGTACCGCTCAACGATGCCGTAGCTGCGCCCGAAGGCGCGGCCGTACTCCGCGTCGGCTTCAACCGCGAGCCCCGGCACAGTGTCCATCGAACCGCCCACCGCCTCACGGAAGCGGAAGTAGAGTTCCTGGTTGACCGGGTTACCCCACGACCGCCCGATATCCGGATCGAGCCGGATGGCGGGGTCGAACGGCGGAAGATACGCATCGACCGCGTCCTGTGCAGGCACGATCACCGGCTCCAACGAGTGTGAGATGTAGAAGGCCTCGTGCACCACCATGGTGGGCAGCATGACCTGCTCGGCCACGCGGTAGGCCTGGATCACCGTGTCGAGGGACTCCTGCGCGCTCTCGGTGTAGTACTGGATCCAGCCGGTGTCCCGCTGCGAGAGGCTGTCGGTCTGATCGGGCCAGAACCCCCAGGGTGAGCTGACCGTGCGGTTCACGTTCATCATGACGATAGGCGTGCGCGCCCCCGAGGCGAAGTGCAGCATCTCGTGCATGAGCAGGAGTCCCTGGGAGGCTGTGGCCGTGAACACCCGCGCGCCCGTGAGTGAGGCGGTGATGCAGGCTGTCATGGCCGAGTGCTCGGACTCGGCGGTCATGAGGTCCACCTCGAACTCGCCGGCCAGTTGCAGGTCGCTGATCTTCTCGAGGATCGGGGTCTGCGGCGTGATCGGGTACACGGGCACCACTGCCGGCCGCGCCAGCATCACGGCGTAGGCGACGGCGTGGTTGCCGGTGAGGAGCATGCGGGTCTCGGTAGTGACGGTCACAGCACCACCACATCAACCTCGCAGAATCCGAAGGGCGTTGTGGACGTTCGCAGGGGGTGTGGAGCGCGGGATCGTGCAACACGCCACCAACGGGCCCGACCTGCCGCCGGCCGCTCGCAGAGGCGAGAGAACTCGTTCCATGTCGCCCTGGTCTCCTTCGATGAGGGCCGCGGAGACCCCCGTGGCGATCCGGCAGCTGTGGCCGTCGCCACCAGAGGCGAGCCGGTCGGCTTCCGTGTGACCATCGGCGATGAGGCCGGCGGCGCCCAGACCGAGGAGGCCCTCAAGACGCGAGTCATCGCTCACGTCTGTCTGAAGGAGCACGTGGGCGTCGTAGAAGTCCGCCACGTTCCACAATGTGCGCAGCACCGCGGCGATCTGCGGATAGTGTGTCGCGTCGACGCGGCCCAGAAGGGGGTCGGACACCAGCAGCTGCTCGAAGCCGGCGTCGAGGTACTGCCGAGCCACACGCACCATCACCTGGCCGGCCACCTCGAGAGTTTGGTACGCGAGGTCGGGTGACTCGTCCAGATCGGCCCAGAACGAGGGACCCCGCAGGTGGGAGGCGAGCGTCACCGGACCCGTGACCGCCGGGAAGAGGGCCACCTCCTTCCCGGCGACGGTGTTGAGCCGCCGGGCCGCCTCGAGGGCGACCGCCAAGCGTCCCTGATTCTCGACACCCTCCACAGCGAGTGAGTGAGCACCGGGCTCCACGCCGGCCAGCGGGTGCGACACCACCTCGGGCTCGTCGTCGTGCCAGGCCACGTCGCAGCCGCAGGCCTCCGCTTCGAGCGTCGAGTCCATCAGCACGATGAGACCATCGCAACCGAACAGTCTCTGGGCGCTATGCAGGGAATTCGCGAGCATGGTGGGGTCGGCACACACCTGCTGGTAGCTCGACTGCTGCAGCCGGGCAGCGTACGGACCAAGGTGCAGCACGACGGGCGACCGATCGATAGGCCTACCCTCGATGCACCTCCGCACTAGTTCCCGGCCGGCCGTGATGTCGAGCACGGGGCTCCCCCTTCGGCCCTCGCTCAAGGATCGGGCCAGTCGCCATACCTCTTGATTATCTCATCGGCGGGGCGCTTCTGTAACCACTCCTTCTCGAACTCTGCGTACGGGCGCCCCCGCTGCTTCCGCTTCTCGCGCTCCGCGTCGCGGGCTGCAGCCGTGGCCTCGTGGTCGGCGCGGAGAGTCTCCGGGTCGTAGACCACTCGATACACGTTGTCCGCGGTCCAGGGCGTCGTGATGCCGGCCTTGAGGTCGGCCGTCACCAGATCGGGATCCCGTTCGAGGACTTCCCCATAGCTACTACCGCCCAAAGAGGGCATAAGGATGATGTCGTCGCCCATGACCGGCCGGAACGGCCGGATCATGCTCTCGACCACGTACTCGCCCTTGACGGCCCGCTCCTCCAACAGTTCATAGACATCGAACGGGATCTTGTCGCTGGACTCGGCGAAGAGCTCAGCGAAGTCGCTGCCGTTGATCGATACGGCGGGAGCGGTCATGGCCGCGTAGCCACCGAAGAGACCCTTCTCCGGTGGGAACTTGTTGCCCCCTTGGGACGAGCCACACACCAGCCAGGGCACGTTGTGTGGCATGTAGCCGATCATGACCCCGGTGCCGCCACGGTACTTCCCAAAACCGTGGTTGTCAGCCATAAAGCGGTTGCGGAACAGATACATCCACGGCAACTGAAGTTCGGTGAACTCCGCGTCCTGGAGGATGCCCGTGGGGCAGAAGGAGAATCCGGCCGTGTTCTCGCCGTCCTTGTCCTGGCGGGCACCAGCGCCTTGGGTGTTGAGGGCGTCGGAGGCGAGTCCGGCCACCGGCAACCCGTACTGGTTGAGCCCCCCGTACATGAACGGCGGCGACGGCGTGCCCCAGCTGGCCACGGCCTTGTGGCGCCACTCGCTGTCGAAGAGCATCTTGGCGAAGCAGGACGGGATGGCGTAGAAGGCCAGGAAGCCCGAAGTCAAGACGCCGCAGGCCACGGCCGCGTCCGCGCCCGCGTCGAGCAGGGAACCCGGTGTGAACGTGTAGTCGAAGGGCGCCATGGCGCCGGCCGTCGGCGGGAGGTCGGAGAACAAGAACTGGTAGATGTAGAGAGCCGAGCCGGCGATGACCACATGCTTGTAGGTATTGAAGGGACCGTCCGGCGTTTCCGGCGAGGTGCCGCTGAAGTCCAGGGTGATCTCGTCGCCCTTCTTCGTCACGGTGAGCATCATGCGCACGAGCCCGTAGTCGGCGCCCACCGCGTCCAGGAACATGGGTGTGCGGTACACCCCGTCGTTCAGTTCGCGGACCATGGCCCGCCCGGCCTCCATCGCCGTGTCGATGTTCTTGCGCATGAGACCGATGAAGAAGTCCACACCCTTGCGGCCGATGACCTCCTCCCGCACCCGCTTGATCATGCGCTCGCAGGCAGCCGCCCGCGCCTTCAGATCGATGGTGTGCATGCGCGGGTCGCGCACCTGGTTGGCCATCATGGTCACCAAGTCCTGCTTCAGCTGGTAGTTCTCACCCACCTTGAAGGGGACCCAGTGCATGCCCTCGTCGTAGCGCGTCTTGGCCGCCACCGACATCCCACCCGGATCTACGGCCCCCGTCTCGCCCTCGTGCAGGGCGGCCAGCGTCCAGCCCACCAGCTCTTCCTCGAAGAAGATGGGCATGATGGCGATCATGTCGGGGTTGTGGATGCCGCCGAAGGTGGCCTCATTCACGAAGAAGATATCTCCGTCCTTCACACCAACGGTGGGATCGTTCAGGTAGGCGTCGATGATGTACTTGATGGGGATCTGGCCGGTCACCAAGTGAAGGTAGATGCTCACGTCGGCGGCCGCGAGGTCTCCCTGGGCGGTGTAGATGCCCAGGGCCACGTCGCCGGACTGCAGCATCTGCGCGGCTCCCATCTTCACGAAGATCACCCGCGCCTCCGCGCAGATGAGGTCTAGCTTCTTGGCGTAGATCTCGAAATCGGCCGCTTCCACGAGACCCACGCAGTCGAGCTCCCTCTGGGAGGGCGGGCTCGGTTTCCACATATCGGCTGTGTCGAGCTTGATTCCCATTGTCCCCCCTACGCGCTTTCGATGGTGCCGTTGAGGAACCGATCGATCCGGAAGACCTTGTCGGCCGGGATGACGTACGTGGTGTCCTCGGCCTCCACCACCGCCGGCCCTTCGATGACGTTGCCCGCCTTAAGGAGAGCACGATCGTAGATGTCGGTATCGCGAGGCCCTTCTTCCCACCACACTTGACGGCGCCCCTTGCGGGCCTCGCCGGGATCGGCGCCCCCAAGAGGGAACTCGGGGAAGCGGTATTTTTCCATGGGCACAGAAGCCTTGAGCACGAAGGTGTCGATCTCGACGCCTCCCTCCGGGTAGGCGGCGATGGCTCCATACACGACCTTGTACTCGTTGGTGTGGGCGTCGAGCACTGCCTGTACGTCCTCGGCGCTCTGCACGAGGATCCGCGGCGAGGGCACCCGGGCGGAGTTCAGCTGGGTGCCGTAGCGCATCTCCAACTCGAGGCTGAAGATGATCCTGCCGGGATCGAAGCCTTCTCCCTGCATGTCACGCACTGCCAAGGCCTGCAGTTCCTCCACCGTCCGATTGAAGGTGTCGAAGTCATCGAGCAGCGAGCCGCTTCTAGGATCGAAGAGGATGATGTGCTTGGACTGCTCGTACTGGTGCATGACGTCCATGGTGCTGGCGCCGAAGGCACAGAACACTGAAGCGAAGGGGAACGTGACCACCTTCTGTACCCCTACGTAGCCGGCGTAGCCGCTGCAGTGGGTGGGTCCCGCGCCGCCGTACGAGAAGAGCACGAACTCCCGCGGGTCGAAGCCCTTGAGGGCGGTCTCCTTGAAGATCTCGTTGCCCATGTTGCCGTCCACGATCCGCTTGATGCGGAGAGCGGCCTCCTCTACCTCGATGCCGAGTGGGACGGCGATATGCTCCCGGATAGCGTCGACGGCGCGCTGCTTGCTCAACCGCGCCCGCCCACCCAGGTAGTAGTCGGGGTTGATGTAGCCGAGCACGATGTCGGCGTCGGTGACCGTGGGTTGCGTGCCGCCCATGTCGAAGGCGGCCGGGCCGGGCATCGACCCTGCGCTCTGTGGGCCGATCTGCACCGTGTGGTAGGTGGGATGGATCCAGGCGATGGAGCCGCCCCCGGCGCCGATCGCCTTGGTCTCGATCATCGACAGGTTCACCTGCCAGCGGTCGATGATGGGGTCGAACTGGTAGAAGCGGATGCTCCCCCGGGCCATCACTCCGATGTCGAAGCTGGTGCCGCCCATGTCTGAGACGATCACGTTGTCGTAGTCGTACAGGGTCTGTGCCAGGTGGGCGGCGCCCAAAAGACCGGCAACGGGGCCGGCGTTGTGGGTCGCCACGGCCGTGGTGCGCGATGTCTTGGCAGTGCCGCCGGTGTTGTGAACGATCAGTACCGGCTTGGTGAAGCCGTCGTCGCGTAGGTCTTCAGCCAGGGAGGTGAGTTCCTCCTTCATCTCGGCGTGCAGATACCCGTTCACGATGGTGGTCATCGTGCGGGCGTACTCACCGAGCTTCGGCGCTACTTCGCTGGAGAGCATGACCGGGGCGTTGCCCAGATACACATCGGGGTACTCATCACGGATGATCTGTTTCACCATCCGCTCGTGCGCCGGGTTGAGGAACGACCAGAGGAGGGAGACGATGAACCCGCGGCAACCTTTGTCGACGAGGTACTGGACCTTCTCCAACACCTCTTCGCGTTTGAGCGGGATGACTGCATTGCCGAAACAATCGATCCGCTCGCGCAGACCCACGGTCATCTCCACCGGAATCAGCGGCTCGGGCTTACGCATGCCGGCGACGTTCCGCTGCTCCTCGTTCGTGAGCCCGTGGGCCCATTGGCTGCCCTTGCCGATGTAGATGGTGTCTTCATGCCCCATGGTGGTGATCAGGCCCAGCTTGGGGCCCTTCCGCTCAACCAAGGCATTGGTAGCGATGGTGGTGGAGTAGCGCAGAGTGTCGGTCTCGGCCAGCACGTCGAACACCGAGGAGCCGAGCTTGCCGGCCGCCTCTTTCAGGGCTCGCTTGAAGCCCAGGCTGAGGTTGTGGCGCGTGGTGAGGCTCTTACCAGTCACCGTGCGGTCGTCCCACACCAGGAAGCAATCGGTGAACGTGCCGCCGATATCGATGTCGATCGTCCTGGTCATCAGGCCTCGCCTCCCGCGGACGAGCCGGAGCCGGCATCACCGGCGCCGCCGCCGAGATGCTTGCGTTTCATGGCGTCGATATCCAACTCGATGTCGTGTGTGATGGGGTGTCCGGGTGGCAGGTACTCCGTCTCGATCATCCCGCCGCACCCCGGGCAGTAGAACTCGAGGAGTCGGCACCATTCGGGATCGGGTGCGAAGGTGAAGGGACCCTCGTCGAGGACCGGGCGATGGATCTCGCGCGGGTCGCGCTCCGCCACCAGGCACCCTGTCTTGTAGGGCTCGCGGGCCGACACGAGTTCCTCGCCGCAGGTGTGGCAGCACCACATCTCGCTCACCAGATCGATATCCAGATACTCGGTGATCTGCCGTTTCACTGGGACCCCCCTTCCCCGACGATCTCGATGATCCCGTTGCGGTAGCGGTCGACCGTCAGGCGGGCGCCCTCGGGGATGACGTAGGTCGTGCTGTCGGAGTCGATGATGGCCGGTCCGCTCACCACGTTGCCGGCCTGCAGGCGCTCGTAGTCGTACACTGCGGTATCGCGGAACCCCCCGGGCCAGTACACAGGTCGCTCCGTCTTGATCGCGGCCGACGGGTCCTCACCCACCGGCTCCCACGTTTGGATCTCCCAGTGGGGAACAGCCCCTCGGGCACGCAACATGAAGGTATCGAAGACCACGTCGTCGGCGCCCGGCAGGCAGGCGTCGCACACGGCCCGTAGTTCCGCCTCGCCGGCGAATTCCAGAAGCGGCGAGTGCACCAACCGGGCTTCGTCACCCACTCCCCCGGCGATGAGGTCGAGTTCCAGGATCACCTCGTCGGCGGCGAAGCCCTCGCCGCGGATATCGTGAAGGGCCCTCACCCGCAGATCGTCGATGATCTCGTTGAAGCGGGCCGTCTGCGAGACATGGATGCCCCCCTCCTTGGAGCGGGCGGCCATCGGCTCGGTGTGTGTGTAGTAGTGCATGACGTCGGCCGTGGAAGACCCGAAGGCGCTGAACACGGCCGAGTAGGGGAAGGTGACAATGCGATCGACGCCGAGCGCCGCCGCGTAGCCGCAGCAGTGGGTGGCTCCAGCTCCGCCGTACGCCAGCAGGGTGAACTCGCCCGCGTCCCGACCCAGGTCGGCGACCTCCGCCGCGATGCGGGCGCCGATGTTGCCGTCCACCTTCTGTTTGATGGCGAGGGCGGCCTCTTCCACGAAGATGGAGAGTGGGGTCGCGATGCGGTCGGCGATGGCCCGGACGGCCTTGTCGCGGTCCAACTTCATCGTCCCGCCGAGGAAGCCATCCACGTCGATGTAGCCGAGGACGATGTCTGCGTCGGTGACAGTGGGCTCGGTGCCGCCTAGATCGAAGGCCGCGGGCCCCGGTTGGGCGCCGGCGCTCTGCGGGCCTACCTCTACGGAGCCGCTGACCGGGTCGACCCAGGCGATGGAGCCGCCGCCCGCCCCGATGGTGTCCACCTCGATCATGGGCAGGTAGACGGGGATCCCCTCGATGGTCGGCTCGATCTCGTAGTCGTAGGCGCCATCGACGATGAAGCCGATGTCCATGCTGGTGCCACCCATATCGGTGCTGATCAGGTTGGGCAGACCGTACATCTCCGCGATGCGGGCGCTTCCCAGCATCCCTGCGGCCGGCCCGGAATTGTACGTGTTGAGGGCGGTGGTCTTGGCCACGCGAGCGGTCCCGCCACTCGAGTGCGTGATGAGCAGCGGGCGATCGTACCAGGACCGACGCAGTTCCTCGTCGCCGCGGTACAGGTACTTCACCATGTCGCGGTGAAGGTACGCGTTGATGATGGTGGTCGCCGTTCGCTTGTAATCATCGCGGCGGCGGGAGAGGTCGGTCGACAGGATGAGCGGCACGATGCCCAGATAGTGGGGCTGATACTCTGTCTCGAAGGCGTCCTTGATCGCCCGCTCGTGCACCGGGTCATACGAGGCGTTCCGCAGGCTCACCACGATGGCGCGCGCTCCGCGGTCGATCAGATCCTCGATGGCGCGTAGCGCCTGGCCCACGTCGAGCGCGTGTATGACGCCGTCGGGCTCCACATTCTCTTCAACGCCCACCACCATGTCCCCTGACACGAACATGTCCAGGCCGCTACCGGCGGGGCCATAGAGATCGGCCTCGTGGCCCTTGGTCACCACCACTCCCAGCTTGGGTCCCGAGCGTTGGATGATGGCGTTGGTGCCGACTGTGGTCGAATAGCGGACCACGTCCGTCTTCCCCAGGAACTCCTCCTTGGCCAGCCCGAAGAGCGCCGCCCCCTTCTCCACCACGTCCACCAGGCACACCGTCAGGTCGTGCGGGGTGGTGGGCACCTTTGCGTAGCGCACCTCCTGATCGCTCGTGAAGAAGCCGTCGGTGAAGGTGCCCCCGGTGTCGATGTCGATGGTGAAACCCATCAGCCCCCCTCTGCTGTCGTGCGTCCTGTGAAGCCCCGTGTGTACCGTGCAACTTCGTACGCCGCCTGTGGCGCGGAACCCGTGCGGCCCTAGCGACTCTCCTCATAGAGTCTGCGAACCAATTGCCCCTTCATGTCATACCGCGGAAGCGTCTCGGGCGGCACCAGTTCGACCTTGGCGGGAATGGAGAGCCGATCCTTGATCAGCCCCTCGAGTCTCGACTTCAACGACGGTAGATCGCTCACGTCCGCTCCATACTCGGCGATGATCCTCAAGGGCGGGGCCACCCCCGGGCCCGGCTTCTCGAGCGCGATCTGCATCTCGCCGGTCGTCTCCGGCACGAGAGAGGCCACGATGTCCTTCACCGCCGAGGGGAACACATTGACCCCAAGAACGATAAGCATGTCATCGGTGCGGCCCACGCAGCGCAGCTGGAAGCTCGTGCGTCCGCAGCCACAGGACGTGGCCGTCACAATGACCCGGTCACGAGTGCGAAAACGCAAGAGGGGACAGCACTCTCGGTCGATCGCCGTGTAGACCAGCTCGCCCGACACACCCTCTTCGATCGACAGCCGTTCGCCCGACTCGGGATCGATGATTTCGGGGATGATGTATTCCTGGGCGTTGAAGTGCATCCCGCGCTGCTCGGGGCATTCGCCGAAGATGATGGGCGCCATGTCGGCGTTCCCCAAGCCCTCGGTGAGTCTCACCCCCCAATCACTCTCGATGCGCTGGCGGACAGCGGGGATACCGGCCCCCGGCTCAGCCCCGCTGATGATGCGCTCGAGTCCCAGTTCCTTAGGGTCCAGGCCATAATGAGAGCGCACATACTCGGCCAGGTACATGGCGTAGGAGGGGGTGCAGTGGAGCACGTTGGCGCGCAGCGACTGAAGCGCCATCACCACCTTCTCCGAGGCCCCTGTCCCGATGGGTACGAGGGTGGCCCCCAAGTGCTCAGTCGCGTCCTTCACGGGCAGGCCCCCCACGAACATGGTCAAGCCCACCGCGTGTATGACGATGTCCTCCTTGCGCACTCCTTGGGTGTAGAGCGAGCGGGTGGTGAGGTCCATCCAGACGGAAGCGTCGTGGCGCGTGATGCCCACGTAGCTCGGACGCCCGGTGGTGCCGGTGGAGGAGTGGATGCGGATCACATCGCTCATGGGAGCCGCCGCATGGTTGCCAAGGGGTGGATCGGACAGCTGACTGTCGCGCAGCTCCTCTTTGGTGGTGAACGGTAGACGAGCCAGACCCTCGAGCGTCGTCACATCGCCGGTCTTCAGTCCGGCTTCGGCGAACTTCCGCTGGTAGAAGGGCGAACGTTCGCAGACGTACTCCACCTGCTCCCGTAGCTTGGACTCCTGGACGGCGACCAACTCCGAAGGAGTCATCGTCTCCATCTCACGGTTCAGGAAATCTTCCCCCAAGGCTTCTCCCCTTCCCGATTGGTCCCAGCAGAAGCGGCCGCTGCCGATCGTCGGCCACGCTCCTACTCGGCATCCCCCCGATGACGGGCTGCGGCGTCGCCGGCAGCCCCGACCTCGCTACACTGCCCGCGGATACACGAGCATGAGGAAGTCTAATGTCTGACAACAGCGATGATATGCGGCGGGTGCACTACGTGTCAACCTGAACGAGGGCCCTCTACGGTTGGAGTACCGCCCATCGCCTCGAGGATGATGCCGTCCGGATCTCGGAAGTAGAACAAGCGGGTGTCACCCAGATCCTGCGGCGGGCAGTGCAGCACGACGTCGGCCGCAAGGAGTCTCTCGTACAGTTCGTCGATGTCGTCGGTAAGGAAGCAGACATGCGGACTACCGACATCGCTCGAGAGATTGCCCTCCGGCTGCCGACCCGTCGGAGTGAAGGCCATCAGCTCGAACAGGTCTCCCCCCGCCTGCAGGTAGACGACCCGCTGGCTCGTCCCTGGGCAGCCCGTGACCATGTCGGCCATCGGACCCTCGAGCTTCAGCCCGACGGCCTCCGAATCCCACACGACCTCCGCGTCCAGGAAGCGACTATAGAAGTCGATGGAACGCTCGAGGTCGCTGACGGTCAAGCAAGTGTGGTGGATCCCGGTGATCACGCGCGCTCTCCTCGCCGCGGCCCGGTCGCCGCCGTGCCCGACACTGCCCGCGCCGGCACGTTGACTACATCTGAGGTCTGACGATAGGATGATAGGCGGCTTGGACGTCGGCTGTCAACGACCTCGCGAAATGCGAGCAACAGCCTCCCCGTCCAACTTCACTGGGGGGGTCCCATCGAAACGCTACCGACCGGGCGGAAGGCGTAGGTGACCATCGATGGCGAAGATGTTCAAAGCGCTCAAGAACGAGCGTTTCTTCGAGAAGGTGGCTAACAGTATCCAACGTGAGATCCTCCTGGGCAACTTGCAGCCGGACCAGAGGCTGCCCAGCGAGACGGAGCTCGCCAAGCAGTTCAATGTAGGTCGCTCGGCCATACGAGAGGCCTTGAAGGTGCTCGAGCTCACCGGCTTCCTGTACGTGAAGCGCGGCTATAACGGCGGCACCTTCGTCAAGCCCCCCGACCCCGCGGATTCGTTCGCCGCTACCACTCCGTTCGGACGGGCCACCACCGGCTGGGAGCAGCTGATGGAGGCGCGCAAGCTCATCGAGACAAGGGCCGCCGAACTGGCATCCGCGCGAGCGGAGGACCACGAGATAGCCGTGCTGCGGGAAGAACTGGATCGCATGCGCAACGTGACGGGCATACCTGCACGCTTCATCGATCAGGACGTGGGCTTCCACTTGCTCATCGCCGAAGCCGCCAAGAACGAGGTCTTCGTCGACGTCATAACCTCCGTACGCAACTCCTTGAAGAAAGAGACCAACGAACTGATCGCCCAGGAAGGCGCCCTCCAAGAGATCCTCGATGACCACGAGCGCATCCTCGACCGAATCGCCGCGCACGACCCCGCCGGCGCGGCACAGGAGATGGCTCGGCATCTGCAGAACATGGAGGCGCGGATAGCCCAGGCGCGCCAGGACGCGGAGGGGTAGTCCCCGCTGAATTCGACGCCACGCGAGGCACCAAGCCACGACAGCGAGTCGCGTTCACGGCGCACGGGGAACGGCTAGGAACCTGACGCAGCCTTCCGAAGAGAGATCGGAGGAGGAGCGGAATTGGGGGTGCTATCCGCTCGCTCCGGGTTAGCAGTGCGGGCGAACCGAAGCAGGTAGGAGCGGAAGGAGCGCTTGCGCACACACCCGGCGACCACCCCGGCCTGGTACGCCATGTGCTCCGCCAGAGAGAACCAGAGGTAGACGGGAAAGGCCAGACGCGGCCGCTTTGCCGAAACATCGACCGTCACCACGTAGAGCAGCGCCGCCGCCGCCAGAACCCAGAAGCCGGGAACCACGAACCCGGCCGCGACCAACACGAGCAGGTAGTAGCGGACCAGATGGAACGCCACGGAGTAGAGGAACGACAGGTGGCCCCTGACCACCGAGAACCACACCCGGCTCACACGGACCCCAGCACCTTCCCGTGTCAAACGGAGGGTGGCGCGAACCCCGTCTGCGACCACGGGCATGAGAGCGAGAGGGAGCAGCCGCGGTTCTAGTCCCAACACCCCCGCGGCGACCAACCCGGCGGTCAGCAACGGGAGCAGGCGCACCGGCATCGTCTTGCGTTTCTCGGGATGGAGCCCATGAAGCAGCGCCTCAGAGGTACCGTACGCCGCGCGTCGCCGGAGCATCTCGCTGAGTCGGTTGCGGTGACGATGCCACACCGTGCCGGTGGGTGAGTAGACCAGGTTCCATCCGGCCCCCCGCAGCCGCCAACATAGATCGACATCCTCACCCACGCGCATCTCTTCCCGAAGCCCACCCTCGGCCCGATAGACATCCCTCCGAACGAGCAGGTTACACGTGGGTACGTACGACATGGATCGGTCGTCGGTCATGAGGATCATCCGACCCCCCATGTTGAGGGAAGAAGCGACCTGCTCGTATCGATCGAGTCGGGAGTCGGCGTGGTAGCCCGCGACGAAGCCGCCCACCGCGGCTATCTTCGACCACGAGAAGAAGGGTACGAGGTCGCTCAGCCACTCCACGGAGGGCACGCAATCGCTGTCGATGAAGGCCAGTATCTCTCCCGAGGCGATACGCGCCCCGGCGTTGCGGGAGTACGACTGTCCGCGATTCCGGTCGTTGGCAAGATAGACACACGGGTGCCTGTGCGCCACCCCCGCGGTCCCGTCGGTGGACCCGTCGTCAACGACGATCACCTCGAGGCGCTCCCCGGGATAGTCCAGGGCAAAGAGAGCGGTGAGGCAGTCGTCGAGTTCGTCCGCCCGGTCCTTGGTCGGCACGATCACCGTGACAGATGGCGGAGCGGCCGACGCGCCGGCGATCCCAGCCGGCATGAGATCCACTTCGAGCAGGCCTCGGCTCCGGAACCTCTCGCACAGGAGGAGGATGCGCTCTTGATCGACGGACAGGGCGGCGGCGAGATCCTGCACCGCACAGCCCTCTCTGGTCAGCTCCAGCAACCTCGCGGCCGCGAGGTTCACCCGCATGACCGCAAGGGGCAATTCGCACACCGCCCTCCACCCCCCTGCGTCCTCCTCGACGCGCACCCCAGCTCGGAGGCGGTACGACAGCGGGATCGTGTTCGACCCGATCACTCCCTCTCCTCCTGACGTAGGTGATCCAGCCACCCGCCGTCGCGGAGCGCCTGGAACAACTCGCCTGCCAGGATTTCGGGAGACCCCTCGGCCACCCGCCCCTCCCGCCGCCGCACGGTCCCACGCACAAGCTCCCCGATCCGGTTGAAGGCCGATTCGTCGGGGTCGGGGGCAGGCACACGCCGCACGGCCGGCCGCGGGACGCGCACACCCAGGTGGCACAGGGGGCGCTCCGCCCGACGCACATCCTCGATGGGCACCCCCAGTTCGGCCAGATCCCACAGAGGGACCGAAGCGACCTGCGCGCCAAGCACCGCGGGAAGCGAGGCCGACGTCGAGTCCAGTTCACCGGCAAGCACGGTCAGCACCGCGGGCAACGACACCTCGACCACCTCACGAAAACCCCCGGCCAAGCCCCGCACCGCACGCACTGAGCCCGGCGCCGGCCCGGCGTCGTCCTGCGTCGCGTCGAACTCCACCACCTGGGTCACGCACGGTAGGTGCAGGTGCTCCGCGACAAGCACGCCCACCTGCGCGGACGCGGTCGTAGGACTGGAGGTGCCGGCCAAGACCACGTCGCAGCGAGCCGCCCGGGCCGCGGCCGCCAAGACCACCGCCTTGCCTGGAGCGTGCAGTCCCACGCACTCCGCGGACCACACTCGGATCACCTCGTCGCAGCCGCGAGCGAGGGCGTCACGAAGGAGACGATCGCCCTCCTCGGGGCCGATGGTCAGCGCAACGACCTCAACCTCGGCGGCCGCGCGCGGCCCGCCGCCCTCCTCGGACGCGGCCTCAGTATCGTACTCAACCACAGGCTCGGACGCGGCCTCCTTCAACTCGAGCGCAAGGTCGAGCGCGCGCGCGCAGCCCGGTTCCAGTCGAGGCACCTGCCATTCCGGTCGCACGCGGCCGGAGCGTGGGTCTCTCCAGGGTGGGATGCGCACATCATCCGCCGACTCCAGTAGGACGAGGATTCTCATCCTACGTCGCCCGGAATCTCACGCCGTACCCTCCGGCGGGGTAGTTCCACGTCAAGGCCCCGGGGTCGCACACGAGGAGACACGTGCCGCATTCCAGGCACGACTCGTAAGCGAAGTCCACGCGGTCCCGGGCGTCGTTCCACTCGTAGCAGCGAGCGGGGCAGGCGAAGGTGCACGCCCGATGGGGACAGGATGGGCACGTGCTGTAGTCCACCACGATGTGTGCCTCGGGGTGGATGCGATAGCTCACCAGATCGAAGATGTCGTCTAGGTTCACAGGTACGACCTCCCAATCCGAATCAGGTCGGCCAACGTCTCGCGGATCGAGATGCGGTCGCGAAGGGCATTGCGGGCGATGGCGCCGACCCTGCGCTTCGGGGCGCCGTCAGACGCGTAGAGTTGCTCCATGATCGCCCCAACCACCTCGGGGTAGTCGGAGAACAGTCGGTCACGCCGGAGGAGTTTGATCGCCCGATCGTAGGTCTTGAGATCGCGGAACACGAAACTCTCGCGCAGCCGCTCGTCGTATGCGGCTAGGCGGGCGGCCGACATGTCTCGCACCTCAAGCGCCTCCGCACCCACGAGCCCGGCCAGGTGGCCGGAAGTCAACGCCAAGTTCATGCCCTCCTGCGTCAGGCCGTTGGTGTAGCACAGGCCACCGGCGTCTCCGGCCACGAGCATCCCACCCATCGAAAGCCGGGGCACCATGGAGAGGCCCGCTTCAGGCAAGAGATGAGCGGAATACTCAACGAGCTGGGCCCCGCGAAGCAGTGGCGCCACGTGCACCGAGCCCACGAACCGCTCCAGGAGATCGTACGGGGCGAGTCCGGACGCCTTCAGCGAGTCCAGATGGAGCACGAGACCCACCGAAAGGCTCTCAGTCTGGGTGTAGACGAAGCCGCCGCCACGCACGCCGTCGGTGCCGCCGAGATACTCGTTGGTGGCCCCCTGCCCCCGGACGAGGCCGAAACGCCCATCGATCTCTTCGGCGTCGAGCGCGTAGAGGCCACGGACGCCCACCGCCATCTGCTCCGCACGCACACCGGCGTGGAGGCCGGCCTCCTTGGCGAGGAACGAGAGGGCGCCGTCTCCCGCCACGACCAGCGGCGCCTCCACCACGCCGTTCGGACCACCTACCCGCACACCGCACACCCGGCCGTCGCGCACCACGAGACCCTCGACAGTGCAGCCGCACACCACGGTGGCCCCGGCCGCCTGCGCCTGGGCGGCCAGCCAGCCGTCGAAGGCGGGGCGGAAGAGAGTGACCCGGCCCCGGAAGGGCCGGCCGACGTCATCGGAGCGGAACACCATCGACGTGGCCGAGGTCTCGGCCACCACGGTCAGGGTCCGCTTGACCACCTCACGCTCCCACGGAGCCTTCTCCCAGAAGCCGGGGATCAGCTCCTCCGGCGCGGGACACCAGGCCAGGGTACCGCCGAACATGTTCTTGGCGCCCGGGCGCTCACCGCGCTCCAGCAGGAGCGTCTTGACGCCCTTCTGCGCGAGCGTGAGGGCAGCGATGGAGCCTGCCGGGCCGGCACCGACGACGACCGCGTCGAACTCAGTCGCCGCCATCACGCCACTCCTCGATACGCCGGACAAGTGCAGGCAGGATGTCGCGGAGGTCGGCCACATAACCGGCGTCCGCGAACTGGAACACGGGAGCGGCGGAGTCCCGATCGACAGCCAGGATGGTCTTGGCGCCTTGGATGCCGGCGACGTGGTGCGGCGACCCGGAGATGCCCAGCGCCAGATAAAGTTCCGGGGCGACCGTGCGTCCCGTCTGCCCGACGAGTCGCTCCTTGGGGAGACGGCCCTCGTCCACCACCGGACGGGTCGCGGCGATCGAGCCTTCCAGCAGGGCGGCCAACCTTTTCGCGTCGGCCAGCAGTCCCTCACCGCCGGCATGCGGCCGGTCCGCGCCGCTCGGCGAAGTCGGCGGGGCGATAACGCCCATGCCCACGGCCACGATCCGCTTGGCGTGCACGATGTCGACGGTGCGATAGTCAGGGGGGCGCATCTCCAGGCGACGGATGGCGGGGGCGGCTGCTCCTGCGCCGACCTCCAGCATGGTTACGGCCACCTCCGCCGTCGAGGAGTCCGTCGAGGAGTCCGTCGAGGGGTCCGTCGAGGGGTCCGTCGCGCCGGGCGTCGCAAGCGAAAGAGCTCCGGGGTCGAGTGTCGCAACCTCGAGCGATCCGCCGGCGTAGCCCAGTTCCTCCTCGAGCCAGCCGCCGTACACAGGTTTCGAGTAGGTCAGGGCATCCCCCACGACGGCGATCCCTGTGCAGCCCACCACCGCCGCACTGCCGCAGGCCACAGCTAGACGAGGAGCGAGTTCGCGACTCAGGTCACCGTCGAGCATGAGGACGACACGTGGTCGCGACGCACCCACGTGGGCGGCGAGCGCCCGCACGCACGACTCGACATCCAGGGGACGACCCGAGGTGGAATGGGCGGCGCCAGGCCCGAGTTCCACGGCGGTCGGTTCCCCGCCCAGAGCGAGGGCGACACGTGTCGCCTCGGCAAGGAGCACGGCGGCAGCGCCGTCGCGCCCCTCGATCTCGGGCACGAGTACCGCCAGAACGTCGGCGCCGCCGCTCATACCCGCTTGCCGGCCGTGTATCCCTCGAGGATGGCCATATCCACCTTGCGGGGCGCTACGCAGTCACCCACCCGGTAGAGCTCCGGCACCGTCCCCTTCAGAGCGAAGTAGAGGGAGTCGTCGGCATCGTTGCCCATGGCGGTCACCACGGTGTCGTAAGGGCCGAGGACGTCCCACTCGTTCGAGTACACGTTGAAGCCGTGGATCTCGGTGCCCTTGATCTCCATCACCGCGAAGTCGGGGGTGAAGGTCACTCCCTTCTGCAGCAGGCGTTGCCGAGAGAGATAAAGGTCTTGGGACGGGCCCAACTCCGAGCCCACGAACAGGCTGGAGGTCACCACATGTACGGTCTTGCCCCTGTCGGCGAGCGTCTCGGCGGTCGCGGTGGCTTGGTGGTGTCCGTCGTAGTCGATCAGCGCCACCCGCTCACCCAGGGTCACCTCGTCGCGCAGCACCTGCCAGACGTTCACGACGTCGGGCCCGTCGCCGCCGGCGACTGGGCACGCCTTCGGCCGAGACCCCGTGGCCACGATCACCGCGTCGGGCTTCGCCCCGGCCACCAGTTCGGGCGTCACCTCGGTGCCGAGCATCACAGACACGCCCGCCGGCTCGAGCTGGTTGCGTTCGTTCCGCACGATCACCCCGAACTCGTCGCGACCGGCTCCCTTGGCGGCGATCAGCACCTGACCACCCAGTTCGCCACCCCTCTCGTACAGGGTCACGTCGTGTCCCCGCAGCGCCGCGACCTTCGCCGCCCACATGCCAGCCGGACCGCCACCTATCACCATCACGCGCTTGCGGTTCCGGGTGGGCTTCAGCCACCGCTCGCCCTCGATCGCCTCCACGCCCACCGCCGGGTTCTGCACACACCCGATGGAGCGATTGAGCCCCACTCGGCCGTAGCAGTTCTGATTGCAGGCGATGCAGTAGCGGATGTCGTCGGTGCGACCGTCCCGGGCCTTCCGCGCGAAATCGGGGTCGGCTATCTGTCCGCGCACCACGCCGATCATGTCGGCCTGGCCGTCGGCCAGCACGCGCTCCGCCAGGGCCGGGTCGTTGATGCGGCCCGTGGCGAACACGGGCAGGGAAACGGCTTCCTTGACGCCGGCCGCCAGCGGCACCGTGTACCCCAGCGGCAGGTGCATGGTGCCGCCCACCAGGTGCAGGTTGTAGAAGGTGGAGAGGGTGAGGTTGATGAAGTCCAGATGCCCGGTGTCTTCCATCCGCCGAGCGATCACCTTCGCGTCGTCGAGAGTGAGCCCTCCGGGGATGAGTTCGTCGGCGCAGAGGCGCACGCCCAGCGTGTAGTCGGAGCCGAGCGCCCTCCGGACGGCGGCGACCAGTTCCAGCGGGAAGCGCAGCCGTTTCTCGGCATCGCCGCCATACTCGTCGTCGCGGTAGTTGGTGAGGGGCGACATGAACTGCCGGGCCAGAGAACTGTGCCCGAACTGCAGTTCCACGCCGTCGAACCCGCCCTCGCGCACGTGCACCGCGGAGCGCTGGAAGTAGTCGATCACCTCGGCGATGTCCTCGGGCTCCATGACCTTGGGCACTTCCCGGTACAGGACATCGGGCACGGCGGATGGCGCCCACACGGGCAGGCGGGAAAGGGCCCCGCTACACTGCTGACCGTTGTGGTTCAGCTGCGCGAAGATGCGCGTGTCGAACTCGTGCACCGCCCGGGTGAGCTTCCGGTACTCCGCCACCACCTCGGGGAGGAAGGCCTCGATCAGGTGCTCGTAGGCCCTGTCGGTGGGATGCACTGACTGTTCCTCGGTGATGATGAGGCCGGCGCCACCCCGGGCACGGGCGGCGAGGTAGTGGGTGAGTCGGTCGGTGGGCAGACCGTGCTCGGCGAGGTTGGTGAGGTGCGCCGAGAACGATATCCGGTTGGCTACCTCGACCCGGCCGATGCGTAACGGCGAGAACAGAAGGGGGAACTGCATCACGCCACCTCCGCGCGTTCGGGGGCCGACAGGTGCTCCGCTACAGGGGTGCCCGGTGCGGGGATACCCGGTCCGGGGATGCCCGGTCCAGGTATCGCAACCCGCAGGCACTCGGGATCGGGCAGACCCAGGGAGTCGGTGACAAAGTAGGCCACCGCGGGACACCCGCCGTTGCAGAGTGAGAACCGGTCGCACGTCTGGCAGGGTTCGACCTCGAGATCTCGGAGCGTCCGCATGATGAGGGCGTTCTCGAAGATGGCGCCCAGCGACTCCTCCACCACGTTCCCGGCCAGGAAGGCCGGGTCGCAGAGGAAGGCGCACGGGAACACGCTTCCGTCCGGGCCTACGGCACAGGTCATGCGGGCCGCACCGCAGGTGCGCAGCCCCTGCGTCTGACGGTCGGCGTTGGTGAGCGAGAAGAAGGAGTCGCCGGTGAGGATGCCCGGGTTCTCCCCCAGGAAGCCCGACAGCCAGGCGAGCTGGTCGCGGCTCAGGCGGTACTGCTCCCACATACGCGACCCGTCGCCTGAAGGACGGAAGCGGGAGAGGCGCGTGCGCGCCCCGAATGAGTCCGCCAGCCGGTGGAACTCCCCGATCTCCTCGAAGTTCACGCTGGTGACCACCATGTTGAGGCTCAGATCGGGAAACGAGCGTCGGGAGAGCAGCGACACACCCTCCAGGATCCGTTCGAAGGTGCCCTCACCTCGGATAGCGTCGTTCGTCGCGGCCTGGGCTCCGTCGAGGCTCACCTGCAGGAACAGCAGCTCCATGCCCACGAGCTCATCCACCAGCTCCGGCGTGAGCATCGTGCCGTTGGTGCTCACGCACGTGACGATGCCCTTCGTCTGCGCGTAGCGGAGGATATCCATGAAATCGGGGCGGAGAAACGGCTCGCCGCCGCCGAAGTTGATCTGGAACACTTGCAGCGCCGCCAACTCGTCGATCAGCGTTTCGCAACGCTCCCGGTCGAGCTCTCCCCCGCTCTCTCGACGCAGATCCGCCGACAGGCAGTGCCGGCAACCGAGGTTGCAGTGGTCCGTGATCTCCCAGGTGACGTTGACAGGAGCGCCGAGACGCTCGCTACTCAGGTTCTGCGGCAACGACAAGTCCTTTGGCTTCGAGACCGTCAAGCACGCGGATCACGCGAAGCTCCTCGGCCGGCGAGCGCGTCACGACCCGCAAAGGGACGGCGCGGTCGTCGAACGGGGGAGCGACGAGACGGTCGCCCGAGCGCACGAAGGTCATGGTGGTACTACGGGTATCGTAGAAGAGGAGCCCGAACCGTTCCTGCCGCGCGCGAGCCCAGGGAGCCAGGTGATAGGTCTTCATCCGCGACCTCAGGCACTCAGGCGCGGCTAATACACGCCGCAGATGCCGTCGACCGCCAGGTCTTCCACTTCGATCTCATCGATGATCTCGGGGTCACCGTCGGCCAAGAGGTCTTCGGGGCGGGACTCGCCTTCGTTCGGTGTCATCGCAGGTCCTCCATGGGTCGCGTTGTCAAGAGTGTATCCCACCGGCGCGAGGGCGGCCGGCGGCGGGCGGTCCCAGCACGATACCGACCACCGGTAGCGGCGTCAACCATGGCCGGCATGCCTTCCGGCGATTTGCCGTGCGATCGAACCGCGGGTTCGCATCCGGTCGATTTGACTTCAGACGTCTGCGCACAGAATCGAGCGTTCCGCCCTTCCGTTGCGGGCCCAAGTGCGAGAGGATTGGCACATGGGGAACGACTTCGACGAGGGGGACACATGTCGACCAACGACACCTGTTGCACGATCCAACCGTACTTCAAGATCCACGAGGGCAAGATGGCCGAGTTCAAGGCGGTGGCCGAGCGTATGACGGCCGAGACGAGCTCCGAGCCCAAGTGCCTCTACTACGGCTTCAGCTACGAGGGGGACGAGGCCTACTGCCGCGAGGGCTACGCCGACGCCGACGGGCTACTGCACCACGCGGAACACCTCGGGCCGCTGCTCGACGAACTCATGCAGCATTGCGATATTGCCCGTTTCGAAGTCTGCGGCCCGGCGGACGAACTGGCCAAACTGGAAGGACCCATGGCGAGGCTCTCACCCCACTACCTCGTGCTCGAGAACGGCTTCCGACGCTAACGGTCGACGCACCCTACTAGAAGGGATGGGCCATGGGACGCCTCGAGCAAAAGGTAGCCGTCATCACCGGTGCGGCTTCCGGTCTGGGTCTGGCGACCGCCACACGATTCGCGGAGGAGGGGGCAAGCGTGCTCGCCGTCGACCTGGATCAAGCCGCGCTGGACGAGGTCGCCGCCGCGATCGGCCCCCGGGTGAGCGGGTTCGCGGGCGACGTCACCGATCCCGCGCAGGTGGAGGCGATGATGGCGGCGGCCGTGGAGCGATACGGCGGCCTCGACGTGCTCCTGCCGAACGCGGGCATCTGGGGCACCGTGTCCGACATCGCGGGATACCCCATCGACACTTTCAAGCGGGTGATCGAGGTCAACCTCACCTCGGTGTTCTACGCCCTGAAATACGGACTGCCCCTGATGGCGGAACACGGCGGGGGGAGCGTCGTCCTCACGTCGTCGGCGGGGGGAACGGGCGGCAAGCCGGGGAACGTGGCCTACAGTGCGACCAAGCACGCGGTGCAGGGCATGATGCGCACGGCGGCGGTCGAGTACGCGGCCGCCGGCATCCGCGTCAACGCGGTGCTCCCCGGCACCATCGACACCCCCATGATCCACCAACTCGAGCGGACCTTCTCGCCCGAAGACCCGGCCAAGGGCGCCGCTCAGTTGCACGCCTCCTCCCTCATGGGACGCTACGGTACGCCGAAGGAGGTCGCCGACCTCATGCTCTTCCTCGCCTGCGACGAGAGCAGCTACTGCACCGGGGCCTCCTACTACGTGGACGGCGGGTTCCAGCTGGTCTGAGCCGGGCCTGCGGGCGCGAGGCTGCGCGTGCGAGGCGCGACCGCGCGCAAGACAGAACGGGGCCGGGTGAGTCACTCACCCGGCCCCGACCTTCACGCCTGATGCCGCGCCCGAGGCGGGCGCGGCGGATCCGTCCTTCTAGTAGACCCCGTACTCCTTGGTCACGTTGATCATGGCCTCGATGTTCTCCTGCTTGGCGGAATCCGTCACGCCGCCCAGGTCCATCACGTAGCCGCCGCCGGGGCCGGCTACGTCGATGAGGTTCTTCACGTACGCCGTCACCTCGTCGACGGTGCCCGCGTGCGCGAGCGACAGCGGCAGATTCCCCTGGATGCAGGCTACTTGGCCGATGGTCTCCTTCGCCCGCTCCATGTCGGTCTGATCGAAGAGCCACACGGTCTTGCCCTTCGGCAGGTCCATGATGGTCTCGAGGCGCGAGGCATAGCGACCCTCGGCGTACAGGAACGGGGTGAAGCCCTCCTCGATGAGACCCATGAGCACCGTGCGCAGGCTCGGCCAATAGAACTTCTGGAACTGTTCCACCGACATGAAACCATCCGCGCCTTTGTGAAGCGGGATGAAGATGCCCGGGATGGTGTCAGGGGTAGCGTGCCGGAGGGTCCAGCGCACCATGAGGGGCGCCAACCTCTCGCAGGCGGCGAGGACCTTCTCGGGAGCCCTGTAGAGATCCATCAGCATGCCCCTGGTACCGCGCAGGGAGTCGCCGATGAAATCGTATGGCGCCTTCGACGCGCCTCCCCAGATCTGGCAGAAGCCCTCCGCCTGGAGAGCGCCGACCGCCGGGAAGATGCCCCCGGCCCAGGCGCCCACCTCGTCCGCGGCGGCCTTGAGCTTCTCCAGACTGGCCTGCACGTCAGGGATACCCCAGGGCCCCATGTTGAGCGTTCCGAACGGCATCTCGACGAGGTCGAAGGGCGTGCTGAGCATACGGAAGCCCTCGTACCCGCCGGCGATCCGCGGTGCGTACACCGAGTAGAAGAAGTCGGTGGGGTCTTCGATGAGGTGATCGTACTCGTCGATCGACATCCACTCCTGGTCCTTGTACTGGAACCCGGCGTCCTCGGGGGTTCCGTGCCCGGGCCAGTCGTACAGTCGGTACTCCAGCAGTTCGTAGGCCTTGCCCGGGACCGTCATGAAGATGGGGTTGGCCATGACGTCCGCACGGAAATGCCGGTTGAAGCGCAGGTAGGCGTCGGCAGCCTTCGAGTAGTCGTACATGGCCTCATACGAGGTATAGCCGGCCCAGTTCACTGGGTACCAACCCATGTTCATAGACACAGGAACACGGTCGGGTTGGCGAAGGCTGTAGGCGTCGCTGATCCTCGTCACCGCAGCCTCGTACGTCGCCTTGGCCTCGGGGCTCACGAACTCCGTCCCGGGGGAGGCCAACCAAGAAGCGTAGCGGTGGTCGCGCTTCTCCTCGGCCGTCTTGTCAGCCCAGCTCTTGCCATTCTCCGCCATACTAGTTCACCCCCACGGTCTTCTTGGCGTACGCCACAGCGGCCATCGCATCTTCACCGTAGGCATCGGCCACTGTGAACTGCCGGACGGTCTCGTCCATCTGTCCGCCGCCGATGATCACGCTCAGACCCTCGCCCAAACCGGCGCCGCGCACCTGCTCGATGGTGGACTTCATGGAGTCGAAGGCCAGGGAGAGGAAGCCCGAGAGAGCCAACACCTGCGGCTTGTGCTCCCGCACGGCTTCCACGAAAGCTTCCTCGGGCACGTTGATGCCCAGGTCGATCACTTCGAAGCCGTTGATATCGAGCACGAAGCCTACGATGTCCTTGCCGATATCGTGGATGTCGCCCCGCACGGTACCGAGAACGACCGTGCCCAGCTTCTCCCGCTGCTCAGCCTGCGCCGCCATCCTGGGTTTGATGATCTCAGCCATCTTCTTGAGCATCTCGCCTGACAGCATCAATTCCGGGAGGAAGAAGCTGCCCTCCTCGAACTTGTCCCCCACAACCTGCATGGCCTCCTGGCCCAGGTCGAGGACCGTCTGCGGGTCGTCACCCCGCTCGAGCATCTCGTCGACGATTCGTAGGGCATCCTTCTCCCTCATGCCCACCATGGCTTCTACCAACTCGTGCGCCATACGTGCCAACTCCCCTCTCGATAACCGATGGAGACCAACAAGTAGCTATCCGGATCCGCGGCCTCGGTTCCCGAAGCCCGGCATCTTCTTCCCCAACCCCATCAGGCCCGATGGCAGGAACAACATCACCGCTATGATCACGACTCCCGAGATGATCGGGTGGTAGCCCGCGAAGTAGGAGTCCCCATACCAGGAGATGAGGTAGATCAAGAAGGCACCCAGCCACGGGCCCATGATCGTCCCTGTCCCCCCGAGTACGACCATGAGGATCGGCAAGAACAGCCAGTTCGAAGTGAGCACGTTGGAAGGCGTCACCTGAAGGAGATAGTAGCCGTAGATGCTGCCGGCAACCCCCGCCATGAACGCTCCCACGGCGAAGGCGAAGACTTTGTATTTGAGTACGTTCACACCGTGCGACGCCGCCGAGACCTCGTCTTCACGGATGGCCCTAAGAGCGAGCCCGATGCGCGAAGTAGTCATGAAGTAGACCACCAGCGTCGCCAGAACCGCTACCAGGAAAGCTACCCAGTAGTGCGTGCGCAGATCGAACACTGCGCCTTCGGGCATCTTCGGCACCAGCATCCTGCCCTCCGCGCCGCCGGTGAACATCCCTCCATTTATGAAGAGCACGGTCACGATCATCCCCATCCCCAGGGTGCCGAAGGCGAAATAGTCTCCCCGAAGCCGAGACAGGAGCGGTACGCCGACCAGGACGGCAAGGATGAACGGCACCACTCCGGCGAGGATCATCAAAACAGGGTCGAAGTAGTACCCGGTCTTCGTGACGTCGTTGAACCACAACAGAGCCATAGTGTAGGCTCCGACGCCGAAGAAGGCGTTCTGGCCCAGACTGATCTGCCCGGTGTACCCGCCCACCAGATTCCACCCCTGGGCGACGATGACATACACGAAAACATTGAAGAAGAAGACTCCGAACTGCCCGTTGTGCACGTCGTAGTAGAACGGCAGGGTAGCGAAGAACAGAACGGCCAAGGCCGCGAGGCCCGCCCAGATCAGCTTCCGCCTGCGCCGCCCGCCGTCGTCCGGCAGCAGCTTGACATCGGTGTCATCGATTCTCTGGTCGCTCATCGCTTCATACCTTCTTCACCAGCCCTCGCCTGCCGAACAAGCCCTGGGGCAGGAAGATCAATACCAACATGAAGACCCCGTAGGAGGCCACTTCGATCCAGGCGATGCCTATGTAGTAGGCGGCGAGATTCTCGATGATCCCAAGAAGAAGCCCCCCTGCCAGCGCGCCGAACACGTTGCCGATGCCACCGAGAGCGAGCGCGACCAGGGCTTTGATGGCGAAGATGAATCCGAACTGATAATCGAATGAGTAGACCGTCGCCATGCCGACGCCGGCCACCCCCGCCAAGGCGATCCCGATCGCGAAGCTGATCGCGCACACCCACACGGAGTTGATGCCTTGGAGCGTGGTCGCCTCCATGTCCTCAGAGGCCGCCCTCACCGCCGTCCCCACCCGCGTCCTCTTGAGGAACAAGTACACGACGAGAGCAGACGCAAGCGCAAGCCCCAGAAGCGCGAACCGTAGCCACGGCACTCTGATGTCGCCGATCACGAGCACGGCCCCTGAATACGAGAGGTTGACCCCACGCGGAGTGGCGCCCCAGATCTTCAGGATCAGGTTGTCGATCAAGTACATCAGACCCACGGCCAGCAACAGCGAGACGTTCTTGTCTTCGAGCGCGGCAGCCTTCCGGAACAGGAGATAGAACAGACCCAGCCCCACGACGAAAGCTAGGGGAATCACCGTGAACAAAGACAAGTAGGGATCGATCCCGGCCTTCTCGAACGACCAATAGGTCAAATAGGCGAAGAAGACGATCATGGTCCCCTGAGCGAGGAAGATGATGCGCATCGTGCCGAAGATGAGACTGAGACCGATGGCGGCTATCCCATACATGGACCCCAAGAGGATGCCGTTGACCAGGATCTGAACAAGAGAGCCCATTACAGCCTGCTCCCCCTCTCGCCCACATACGCCTTGCGCACGTCCTCGTTGGCCAGCAACTCTTCGCCTGTGCCGCTCAACACCATGTGTCCGGTCTTCATCACGTACGCCTTGTTGCAGATCTTCAGGGCCATGTGGATGTTCTGCTCGACGAGTAGGACGGTGGTGTCCTGCTGGTTGAGCGCGACTATCAGATCGAAGATCGTCCTCGTCAAAATGGGGCTGAGGCCCAGGGACGCTTCGTCGATCATGACAAGCCGTGGTCGGGCCATGACGGCCCGCCCGATCGCCAACATCTGCTGCTCGCCGCCGCTCATCAGACCGGCCTTTCCATTCATGCGATCCTTCAGCACCGGGAACAACGTGAAGACCCTCTCGAGGGAGTCATCGTAGACGGCCCGAGCTTTCGGCAGATACGCTCCCAGCCTCAGATTCTCGAGGACGGTCAGAGTCTGGAAGAGCCTCCGCCCTTCCGGCACCATGACGATGCCCCTGTCGACGCGGTGCTTCGTGTTCAGTTGGGCCAGGTCTTCACCCTCGAAGACGATCCGGCCGCTGGTCGGGCGAAGAAGGCCCGAGATCGCTTTCAGCAATGTGGTCTTCCCGGCGCCGTTGGCTCCGACCAGGGCCACGATGGACCCTTCCTCGACCTCCAGGGAGACGTCCCATAGGGCCCGTACATCGCCGTAGGCGACACTCAGTTCTTTGACCTCAAGCAACTGGTTCTCCTAGGTACGCCTCTATGACCTTCGCGTCACAGGCCACGTCGTCGGGACAGCCGTCAGCGATCTTGACCCCATAGTCGATCACGCCCACGCGGTCGCAGAAGTCCAGAACCGCATCTACCTTGTGCTCTATCCAGAGGATGGAGAAGTTCCGCTCATCCCGCGTCGTCCCGATCACCTCGAGCAGGTGCTGGATCTCGACTTCGGTAAGGCCCGCCATCGGCTCGTCGAGCAAGATCAAACTCGGCATCGACGACAGGCCCATCGCTATCTCGAGGAGACGTCGGTCGGACAGGGTCAAGTGCGCCGCGTTGACGTCACGCTTATGCGACATTTCGACCAGTTCAAGGGCTTCAGCGGCGCGTTGCTTAGGACCCTGCTCGTGGTGCTTGACACCATAGACGGCCGCCATCATGACGTTCTCCATCACCGACATCTTCAGGAAGGCCCTCACGAGTTGGTACGTGCGGGATAACCCCATGTGGCAGATCTTGTGTGGGGCCAAGCCGGTGATCTCGGTGCCCTTGAACGTGATGCTGCCGCGATCGGGTTGATAGATGGAGGTGATGAGGTTGAAGACCGTGCTCTTGCCCGCACCGTTTGGACCGATGAGCCCTACGGTCTCGCTCTCGTGCACGACGAAGTCTAGGTCATTGATGACCTGCAGCCCTCCGAAGTGCTTCGAGACCCCGCTCAGAGTAAGAAGAGGCGCGCCGGCAGCCATTATGATGGACTACCGCCCAGCCTGTGATCCCACCCCTGAACTGCACCATGCATCATGATTCCGCACCCCGCGGTCCGACGTCTGTGAACATGTGGAAACCCGACTTCGGGCCGCCCATACAGCCTACTTCTACACTGAAACTCCGGTGGTGCGAGACCCCCCACCCTCCCCGATCACCGAGGAGGGTGGGTGTGCTTCGCCTGTCGTTGCGTCCACTCGGTCAGCCGTGTCTCACGACCTTCCGTTCTGGGCCGACGACAGCAGGCTGTTGCCTACCTCTCTTCCCAGGGAACGAACGTCACCGTCTTGCCGGTGGCGACTTCCGTCGGGTAGAGCACAACGCGTTCCCCACCTGCGGCCCACTGGAACGCGAGGAACGGGATGTCGGCGATGCCTTGGTCGTTGTACGTGATGTCGCCCATCGTGGTGCCCGGGAAGGTTCCGTTGAAGACCTCGTCCCTCACCGCGCCAGGATCGGTGGATCCTGCTCTCTCGATGGCCGTGAAGAGGATCTGAGCGGCGGCGTAGTAGAGGCCGACGCTGTTGGACGTATTGCCGTTGTGCTCATCCTGGAAGGCCTGCCCCAGTTCCTTGGCGTACGGATACGGCAAGGTCTCCGACCAGAAGCCGTCGTAGCCGATGTAGTCGGCGTCATCCCCGAGACCCGCGTAGAAGTCGACGGGCCAGAACCCCTTGTACCCGAACAGGTACTTCGGCGCCCAGTTCTGCTCTTTCATCTGCTTGACGAAGGTGATGCCGTCAGTGGGAGCGATCAGGGTGACCACCCCGTCGACGCCCGCTTCCTTGAACTTCAGGATGATCGAGGAGAAGTCCTTGTTGCCCTCGACGAACTTCTCGTACGACGCCACTTCCCAACCCTGCGCCTCGAGACCCGCCTTGGTGCCGTCGCCGAAACCGACGCCGTCCGGCGTGTTCTCCGTCATGACGGCGAACTTCGTCGGGCGGTCGGCCTCATCCATCGCATTGACAGCACCGATGGCCACCAGGCCGGCATCGCCCGCAGACTCGAACATGTCGGTGGCCCACTTCAGGTCCATACCGCCGATGAATCCCGGGAAGGATCCGTCGGGGCTGGCCTCGTCCGTCCAGCTCGACGTGATGTGGTAGTAGGCTTCATACTTCTCGGCCACCTGCGCCGCCGCCTGGTTGACCGGAGTGATGTTCGAGCTCAGGGCGATCTTGATGCCATCGGTCTTGATCATCTTCTCCATGGCCGAGGCGCCCTCGGTGGGCTGGCTCTTGTCGTCGTAGTACTTCAGCACGACGTTGTGCATCTTGCCGTCGGCGAGCTTGATGCCGCCCAAGGCGTTGATGTCCGAAGCGGCCTTCTCCTGTGCCCATTTCTCTTCTTGACCGGTCAGGACGTTCGAGCCGGTCAACGAGTTGATGGCGCCGATGACGATGTCGTCGCCCATCTCGACGCCCGCGGCGGTGGTGTCGGTCGTTCCCGCGGTCGTGTCGGTGGTTGCCGGCGCCGCGGTCGTGGTCGTAGTGTCACCGCATGCCGCCAGCGAAACGCCGACGAGAGCGAGCACCATGAGTGCCGCCCCGATGAGAAGAATTCTTTTGTGTTTCACGAAACCCCCCTTGGAGAATGTTGCGGAATACGCGGAACTACGCGTGAAAAACCGTGTTCCATTCATCTCATAGCTACCCCCTGATAGCACCCGACATCTTCGTAAGATAGGTGCGTGACTCCCTCACCGGCTAGTCGCGGCACCGCAGTCGTTCCTTCTTGGCGATGCACTCCTTCACCGACACCACGAGATCCTCCGCCCGCAAACCGAAGTGTATCTTGAGATCGTCCCTCTCGGGAGTGATCAACCCCGACTGACTGAACTCGTCTTCGATGCCCACCCGCACCATGGGCGCGGGAAGGTTCTCGGCAAGTACCGCCGCCACACCCTCTCCCAAGCCGCCGATGATGCTGGCGTTCTCGGCGGTGACGATCGCACCCGACCGCTCGGACGCCTCGATGATGGCGCCCACGTCCAGGGGCTTCAGCGTGCACATGTTCAGGATACCCACGTCCAGTCCCTCCGCCTCCAGCAGGTCGATGGCCGCGATCGCTTCGGTCAGCATGTAGCCGGTGGCGATGATGGTGGCGTCTGAGCCTTCCTTGACCCAGTAGGCCTTGCCGATGTTGAACGGGTAGTCGTCGGTGAACACCCGTACCGGCGTGGGACTTGATTCCTGGCGTAACAGCACCGGCCCGTGGTATTGGAGCATGGCTTCGGTGGCCTTCTCGGCCTCTACTACATCAGACGGGTTCAGGATCACCAAGTTGGGGAGCACCCGGCTGAAGCCGACTCCTTCGATGGTGTTGTGCGAGATGCCCACCTCGCCCCACGCCCCTTCTCGCCCGATGAACTTCACGTTGAAGCGGTCGACCAGGATGCTCTGACGCACCTGGTTGAGAGCGCGACCGACGTTGGCGAACAGGAAGCTGTAGATCACGGGCACGAATCCTTCGGCCGCCAAAGCTCCCGCCACCACCGCCCCGTTCTGCTCGGCGATGCCTACCTCCACCATGCGCTCGGGCATGTTCTCGGTCCACCAGTCGATGCCGGGGAAACCCATGTCCTCGAGCACAGCGAGTATGCGGGGGTCCTTGAGCGCTCCGGCCTTGAGTGCCTTCTCGATGCCCTTGGCTGGGAGGACAGGCTCGCCGATCTGGATATGCTTACCGTACGTCGCCATACTTCTCCCGTCCTTCCCGCACGCCCTTCATCATCTCTTCGCCGCGGCCCAGGTGCATGCGGCGGGTCTCCCAGTGGGACACCCCGTAGCCCTTGACCGTGTGGGCGATGATGCACTTCGGCCTATTGTCGCCGTACATGCGATTGCTGAGGTCGAGCGCATCGAGGATCTGCCCCATGTCGTGCCCGTCGATCTCGGTGACCCACCAGCCGAAGGCCTTCCACTTGTCCATCAGCGGCTCGATGGGCATCACGTCGTTCGTGGGGCCGTCGAGGCTCCACTTGTTGTAGTCGACGATGGCGATGAGGTTGTCCAACTTGAACTTGTTGGCGAACATCGCGGCCTCCCACACCTGGCCTTCGTGCAGTTCACCGTCGCCGAGGATGCAATAGGACCGGTAGAGGGGATCGAACCGCTTGATATAGCGCGGCAGGAAGGTCTCCTCGGCGCCTGGCGGCTTGAGGATCATCTTGAGCTTCTCCGCGTATGCCATGCCGGCCGCGAAAGAGAGCCCTTGTCCGAGCGAACCTCCGGAGTAGTCGATGCCGGCGGTAGACCAGCGGTCGGCGTGGCCCTGGAAGGGCGAGCCGTAGCAGTAGTACGTGCCCAGCGTCTCCTCGGGGTAGACCCCGAGCTCCACGAGCGCGGCGTAGATGGCCTCACAGCAGTGCGCCTTCGACATGACCACGCGGTCGCGCTCGGGCCAGTCGGGGTCCTTCGCGTCGAACTTGATGTGGTGCAGGTACAGGGCCGTGACCACGTCCACGATCGACATGGTGCCCCCGGCATGACCTTGTTCGAACGTGCAGAACTGGGTGAAGCAGTGGTTCCGCAGCTTGTTCGACTTCGCTTCCAGCTCGGCCACGAGGGCGTCATTATGAGCCATGCGTAGCCCTCCCCTCGGTGGCCACGTTCACCGTCTCCATGGAGAGAGCGCCCCCACACCGCGGGCACGCGTGGCCGTAGAAGCCGAGCACCGTCTCTTCGGACGGGATCGCCCGCATGTAGAGGCGCCGCTTCAATTCCTCGCCAAAATAGAGGAGCATCTGACAGTGCCCGCAGTTGATGGTCTCAGTCACCTCTACCCCCTTCCCCGATATCGCCGGCCGGCCGCCACCTCAGGCGGTCCCAGGCTGGATCAGTGTCTTGATGGCGTTCCCGTTCTTGTGATTCTCGAACGCGTCCACGATGTGCTCGAGCGGGTAGGTGGCCGAGATCAACGGCTCCACGTCGAGGCGGGCGAGCAGGTTCACGGTGCGGGGGAACAAGTACGGCGACACCATCGCCGAGCGGATGGTGAGCTCGGAGGCGTAGAGATCGAAGGGGCTGAGCGGGATGGTCTCCTCATGGGGATACACGCCCGCCAGCACGATCGTGCCGCACTTGTCGGCAAGCGTCAGCGCCGTCTGGGCGGCTCGCAGGTTCCCGCTGATCTCGATGACTGAGTCGAAGCCCCTGCCCCCGGTCGCGGCCCGGCCTACGACGGCCACGTCTTCGCTCAAGGGATCGACTGTGATGGTGGCGCCCAATTGCTCTGCCAGCCGGCGCTTAGATTCCACCGGCTCCGAGACCAACACCGTGGATGCCCCGGACCGCAACGCCAACATCAGCGCCATGAGCCCGATCGTACCCGCGCCGGACACGGCGACGGTCGCCCCCGGCCTGATGGCGGCCTGGTCGGTGACATGCATGGCGACAGTGAGAGGCTCGAGGAGGGCTCCCTTTCGGGTGCTCACATCGTCCGGAAGCACGTGGACGGCGCTCTCGTCGTAGAGCGCGTACTCGGCGAAGGAGCCGCCCGACATGGTCACGTGGTCACAGAAGTGCTCCCGCCCGTCGCGGCAGTAGTAGCAGGCGCCGCACGAGGAGCGGAAGTTCATGGCTACCCTCTGGCCCACTTCGTAGCCCTGGCTGGTCTCGGAGCCCAACTCCACGATGGTGCCTGAAGCCTCGTGTCCCTCGATCTTCGGGCCCTTGGGCCAGCCTTCGGTGAACATGAGGCCGAAGACGCCCTCATAGATCTCGAGGTCGGTGCCGCACACCCCGCAGTAATCGATCTTGACCTTGATCTCGCCGGAGCCGCACTCAGGCTCGGCCACGTCCTCGATCCTGATGTCCTTCGGGCCATACTGCACGGCGGCCTTCATCAGTCGGCCCCTGCAGTCCGTAGCTCGATGGCCAGACCGCCCACGGTGCTCGGCTCGAAGTAGACGAAGCTCGGAGCGTCCGTGCGCAGCGACTGGGTCCAGACCTTGGCCCCCCGCGCTGTCTGCTCGGCGATGTCGCGCCGGATGTCCTCGGTGATGAACCCGATGTGGTGGAGACCCTCGCCGTCAGCGTCGAGGCTCTCCTGAAGAGCCGAAGGACCTCCGCTCGGCTGCAGCAATTCCAGCTCCACGTCCCCCATCTTCGCGTTGCTGATGGTCACGCTCCACTCGGCCGGCTCCCCGTGCAGTTCTCCCGAGAAATCGATGGTGAAGGCGCGGGCGTCATCGCTGAACTTGAACGGGCCGAAACCCAAGGCTTCGAACTGGGCGATGGCCGCCTCGATATCCCGCACCACGAGTCCCACATGATGTGGCTGTACCCCGTACACCGAAGTATCCACTCCGTGCGTCATCGCTCCTCCTTCCGCCGGGTGAACCTGGATCCCAACGAACGATCCCCCCGCGAGAATAAAAAAATGGCCCTCCCACAATGCGATGATTCGCATCGGGAAGCACCATTACCCCCCACCGACGGTCCAATCCCCGACCATCGAAGTCTGACGTCTGTGCGTACACGACGTCTGGCCGCAAACTAGCAGGAGGTACCGTGGAAGTCAAGAGTACGCACCCTCACGATCGGTCCTGGTGCGCCGCGGAATCCCCGGAAAACGACGACTCCAGAGTGCGCACCAAGAGGTACAGAGCCTCGGTGAACGGTACGCGGAAGCCGAGGGTCTCTGCCTCACTCACCACGGCCCCGTTCAGTGAGCCCACCTCGGTGAGTCGGCGTGCGAGCATGTCCTGGAGCATGGAGGGCTGATGATCGCGGTGCTCGGCAAGCGCCGCCGATATGGTGGCGAGAACCACGTTCTTGCGGGCGCCGATGCCCTTCCGGTTGGCCACCTCGACCACCTCCGCGGCGACGCTACGGGCTAGGTTCGTGGCCTCCAGCGAATCGGCGATGAATCCGATGCGCAGTCTCGTGACCGCCGTCAACGCGTTCAACGCGCAGTTGAAGGCGACCTTCTCCCAGATGACAGTGGCGACGTGCGGTGAGATCTCGCACTCGAGACCGGCGTCGTCCAAGGCCAGGCGGATGCTCTCGAGGCGGGGGGTGACGAGGCCGTCGAGGCTCATGATCTGAGAATGTCCGAAACCGACGGAATGGACGTGACCCGGCGCCACGAGGTCGGCTGGGAAGGTCGTGACTCCTTGGACGATGCGGGCGCGCGGCACGAAGCGTGCCATGACCTCCTCGTTGCCAAGGCCGTTCTGAAGCGAGAGGAGGACGGTATCCTCGGAGATCAGGCAGCGGATCGACTCGAGGGCGGCCTCAGAGTGCAGGGTCTTGGTGAAGAGGACGACCAGTTCCGGTGACAGGCCGACATCGGCCGCGAGTGCGGCCGGCACCCGCACGGTGTGCACTTCGCCGTTTCGATCCAGGAGAAGACCCACCTGGTTGATGGCGGCGATCTGCACAGCTGACACGTCGATCAACGTGACGTCATGCCCAGCCCGATGAAGCATACCGCCGAAGAGGCACCCCATGGCGCCCGCTCCCAAGACCACGATACGCACTGGCCTACACCCCGCCCTTCCCGCCGCCGTCCGATGAACCGTCGAGGGACGCTGACTCCCGTCCCTGCCCGCCTATCGCGCCCATCACCCCGGCCAGAAGGCCTCCGACCTTGCCGGCGGCGGCCTGGAACGCGCTCGATTGAGCGGGAGTCAACGGAAGCTCGACCACCTCTTCTACCCCCCGCGGCCCCAACCGCACAGGCACGCCCAAGCTCACACCCGTGACCCCGTATTCCCCGTGCAAGACCGCCGAGGCCGGGAGAATCTCCGAACCTCCCTTCGCGATCGCCCCGACCACCGTGGCGAGGCCTACTGCCGAGGTCCATCCGGAGGTCCTGCCGCTGTTCAGCCCTTGGTACGTGGCGAACCAGGTCCTGATGGACGCGTCCGCATCTCGTTCTTGCTCCGCCGTCAAGAAGACCGGCCGCCCCCGAACAGAGATGCGGTCGTACAACGGCACCTGCATCTCTCCATGCTCCCCGAGCACGAGTGCCTCCACGTCGCGTGCGGACACGCCGAGAACCCGAGCGACCGCCCATCGGAGTCGCAGTGTGTCGTTCAAGGAGTACCCCAGGAAGCGCCGGTCGTCCATCCCCGTGAGCTTGGCGAACGCGGCGGTGAAGACATCCACCGGGTTGGTGGCCACGATCACCACTGCGGCTGGGCACAGCGTTGCCACGTGGCCCGCCGCCTCACGCACGATGGACAGGTTCCCCGCCAAGTACTCGTCGCGCGAAGTGACGTTGCGCTCGGGGAGACCGGCGGCGAAGATCACGATCTCGGCGCCCGCCAGATCTTCCCACGAGCCCGCCCGGACCCCGGTGCCCGACATGACGCTCGCCGCCTGTTCGAGGTCCATAGCGTGACTCTGGGCCATGTTCGCGCGCGCGTCGAGCAGCGCCACTTCTTCCGCGACGCCGAGCGCAGCGAGGCGGAAGGCGGCGGCCGACCCTACCGTACCGCCGCCCCCGATGACGCAGATGCGTGGATTCATATGTAGTGTGAACGGCGACGCAGGGTACCCGCCCTGCGCCGCCGCCCTCTTTCTCCCGTCAGATCGGTCTGGTCAGATCAGTCCCATTCGCAGACCCAACGTCCGCCGAGCTGACGCTTTTCCATCTTCTCGGCGATATCGTTGAGCTGCTCCAACTTGAACTTGCCCTCGATGATCTTGTCGAGCTTCATATCCCCCGTCACCGCGAGGTCGCACAGTTTGGGGATGTCGTCGTGGGTGGAGATCGACCCGTACAACCCGCCGATGATGGACTTCTGCTGGAGCGGCATGAAGGTCAGCGGCATGTCGACAACTTGATCCTGCGGCATGACCCCGATGACCATGAGGCGCCCCGCCATGGCGAGGGCCCACCACGCCTGCACGATCGCCCCTTTGTCTCCGATGGCCTCGAACGCGATGTCCAAGCCGCCACCGGTGATGTCCTGGATCATCGGGACCGGGTCGTCTGTGGAGCTACAGATGAAGTGGGTGGCCCCCAGCTCCATGGCCAGTTCTCGCCGCGATTCCTCGAGGTCCACCGCGATGAGGGGGTTCGCCTGGCGCATCTTGGCGGCCCTCAGGATGTTGAGGCCGACGCCGCCCATGCCCCAGACGCCCACCTTGTGGCCCGGCTGTACATTGGCGAGCTTCGACACCGAACCCCACCCGGTGGGGATACAGCAACTCATGAGGGCTGCCCAGTCCAGAGGCATGTCCTTGCGGATGGCGACCACACCGGTCTCCGGTACCACGGTGTAGTCCGAGAACCCGGACACGAAGTTACCGTGAAGCACCGGGTTACCTTTGGCGTCGCTGAGACGGGTGGTTCCGTCGAGCATGGTGCCCGCCAAGAAGTGGGGGAAGTTGCCCGTGCAGACGTTCCCAAGCCCGCCGCGGCACTCGGGACAGTCCCCGCAGGGGATCATCCAGGTGCTGGCCACGTGGTCGCCCACCTTCACTCGGGTGACACCGGGGCCCACAGCCTCCACGACGCCCGCGGCCTCGTGACCCGCCACCAGGGGCAGAGCGATATCGATGCGACCCTTGGCCACGCTCAGATCGCTGTGGCAGAAGCCCGTATACGCGTACTTCACCAGGACTTCTCCGGCCTGGGGCGGTGCCAGCTCCAACTCCTCGAAGCTGTAGCCCTTGTTCACTTCCCTGAGTACCGCTGCTCTGATCTTCATGCAATCCCCCTTGTCTGTGCCGATTGTCTTGTCAACCTCCGCCAGCGCAAAAAAAGAGGGCGACCCCATCCACGCACTCGCGTGGCGGGAAGCGCCCTCACTTCCTTCCACGAATCGCCAACCCACCCCAAGAAGGGAGGAATAGCCGGCCACCCGGTCTGAGCAACATAACAGCGCGCGACCGGGTCGGTCAAGCGAGTGGAGCTTCCGGGCCGCGCCCACCTCCGCCAGAAGGCACCGCGCCCCGGCCCGGAGAAGGCCGTGTGCCTTGGAAGGCACCATGACGGCTGATACCGTGGTCCGTGTTCACGTCACGAGCCGGCAGCGGGCAACGGGGGTCATGATGGGCACCATGAGCATCGGCCGCATCTCCATCCCCGACGGCCTGCGCCGAGACCGCCTGAACCAGCGCTACGCCTCGCACCGGCTCCGTCGGGTCGACCGACCAACCACCAGGATCACGGGTGAGGTGGCCCGGTTCGACGAGCGAGAGCACGGCTTCAACAGGGCTCTCCGCGGTGACTACGGCCCGGGGCCCCAGCGCGAACGCACGCGGTTCGTGGAGAAGTACCCGTTCTCGGGGGCGATGCTCGCGATGCAGAAGCACCTGGTGGCTGTGGTGGATGGCCCGGTCGCCGCCGAGCGTGCGCCCCTTCCCGACGACCCTCAGGTCATGGCCCGACACATGAAGCAGGCCGCCCTCTACATGCGGGCGGACGACGTGGGCGTCTGCGAACTCCCGGCCTACGCGCCCTACTCGATCGACAAGCACGGCGACCCGGTGGACTTGAGGCACACGCATGCCATCGCCATCCTCGTCGACCAGGGCTACGAGTCATTCGCCGCGAGCACGGGGCGCGACTGGTTCAGCAACTCCCAGAGCTTCCGCGCATACACGGGCTCGGGCTTCATCGCCTGCATGCTGGCCGACTACATCCGCCGACTCGGCTACTCGGCCCGCGCCCACCATTCCATGGATTACAAGGTGGCCGTGCCACCGATACTGCTCATGGCCGGGCTGGGCGAGGTGTGCCGTATCGGGGGGATCGTGCTGCATCCCCTCATGGGCCCCCGCTTCAAGGCGGCGGTCGTGACCACCGACCTACCCTTGCAGCCCGACAAGCCCATCGACTTCGGTCTGCAGCAGTTCTGCGCCGCCTGCAAGAAGTGCGCACGGGAGTGCCCTTCGAATTCGATCACCGATGGTGGCAAGAGCATATACAACGGCTACGAGATGTGGAGGAACGATACCGAGTCGTGCACGCGCTTCCGCACCACCAATGCCCGCGGCTCGAGTTGCGGACGCTGCATCAAGGTGTGTCCCTGGAACAAAGCCGACACCTGGTATCACTCGTTGGCCACCAACCTGGCTTCCCGCTCGGGCGTCGCGCGCCGCGGATTGATCTGGATGGATGACGTCCTCGGCTACGGCGGGCCAGACCCCTCCCGGAAGTGGTGGTTCGATATGGAGGAAGTGGACGGCCGAGTGCTCCCGCGCTAGGCGCGCCCGCGGCGAACGCGCACGCGAGGGCCCGTGCGCCGGGGACGATCGAGCGCGCCGGCGCGCTCGGAGGCCCGCCGCGGCGGGCCTCCGAGCGCACGCAACTGTCACTCGACGATCACCGTACCCTTCATCGCAGGATGGGGTGTGCACCTGTAGGCATAGGTCCCCGGGGTGTCGAACGTGAGGGTGACCGAGCCGCCATCGGCGAAGATCTCGGTCTTCCACGACCCGTCATCGGCCACCGCGTTGTGGCTCACCGAGTCTTCGTTGACCCAGGTGACCGACTGGCCAACTCGCACGGTGACCGTCTCTGGGTCGAACCCCATGTCGACCATGGCTACCCGAACGGTGCCATCACCCCCCGAGTCCGTCGCCGGAGGTGTCGCGTCCGATTGTGCACAACCCGCGACGACGAGAACCGTCGCGATCAACACCGCCATGAGCGCCGCAAGGAGCGCCGGCGACCGAGGATGTGGCCCCCCGCCGGTACGCCAGTGCTCTCGGTCCTCTTCCCCCTCTTCGATGTCTTTGTTCTGAGTCTTCACGACACGCCTCCTTCAGGCGGGTGATCGTTGATGATGTAGCCAGCCCCCAGGAACGCCGGCGGCGGGCGGGAAGGCTGCTCGCGCCGGAATCGAGGGGACGCCGCGCACGCGGCGCTGCCCGGACAGCGCTGCCCCCTGGCTCGGTCTACTGGCCGGCCATGTTGCGGAATCCAGTGATCAGCTTGGCCGTGTCGTCGGAAGACAGGCGGGCCGCCGAGTGCATCAACCCGTACTGCAAGGGCGGCATGGAGCCATCCTCGAGCGCCTCCGCCGCGGCGAGAGCTTGGTCGTCGCTCTGCCAATCGGAGAAGTTCAACTCCTCTCTTCCTTCGGAGACATCACGGGCCAACAACCAAGAAGTCGGCGCGACGAACGAATACCAAGGCCAGATGGTCTGATTGCTATGGCAATCGAAGCATGCGCCCCTCGCAAGCTCGAGCGTCGCGCCATCGAACCACACCGGTTCGTTCGCGACAGGCGGGTTCGAATGCTCTCTACCGGCGGGAACCAGTTGGATGAGAAGTCCTATAGCGGCACCGGCCACCACGATCCACACAACGACCTTCTTCCACATTCTGACGCACCCCTTTTCGGAGATTCCAGGTAGTGCCGGCGGCTATGATCGAGGCCCCGGAGAAACCGGGTCTCGTTCGTTGGCATCATCGCCGGTATTGATAGAAATACCGTCGGACCTGACGTGCGAAACCAAGGCAGCGCCAGACAAAGATCGGATGCCCCAAACGAGGCTCGGGCAGCGAGCCGGCACCGAACACGGCTGGACTTCCGCCAACCATCCGGCGCTGATCGGCGGCCGGGATCAACCGACGAGTTCGCTCAGATCCTCTCCGAGCAATCGGCCCACCAACGCCTCGGCCGCGAAGACCAACGCCTCCTGATCGAGATAGTCGAGAGCGGACCGATCGAGGAGCAGCGACCCGTGTGCGGGGAAACCTTCTTCCGGGTGCCAAACGAGCAAGAGCATAGGCACCCGCGGAAGGACGTCGATCCGGTATCCGATATCCGCGGGCCCCGCATCGACCCTGCGACCGCCGATGGCGGTGGCAGCCGTCTCGAGCGCCGGAGCCGCATCGGCGAAGCGCTCGGCGATCCGGGCTACGCACGCTTCGAACGTCTGCGCCTTGCTCAAAGTGTTCGGCAGGTCTCGGTAGCCCAGCCACGCGGCGGCCGTGGCCCCCTCTGCCCCGGCGGTGGGCGCCCGCTCGGGCGCGCCCGCTCCCCTGCCGCTCGCGCGGGCACTCTCCGTTGCCCGGGTGAGATAGATCAAGAGAAGGACCTTGACCCACACCGATGGCGGGTCGCCCGTCTCTGCAGTCACGTCGAGCCTGGTGACACGGTACATCGCGCCAAGGAAGCGTACGATCACAGCCTCCTCGACCCCGGGAGCGCTCCCGGGCACGTGTTCGGCGCCGCTCGCGGCGGCTGACTCAGCCAAGTCGGCGTCCGACAACGCCGCCAGCAGACTGCGGAGGGCCTGCTCACTCGAGCTCGGACGTCTGCCGGCCCCCGCCTCCCGGCTTCCATCAAGCCTGGCTTCCATCTCCCTGCGAGAAACCTCTCCCAGATGCGGACACCGTTCCAGCGGAAAGGCCTCAAGATAGACCGCCGTGGCGAAGGCGAAACAGGCGCCCTTGCCACAGTCTCCGCAGTTCGTGCGCGGAAGGTCCTTGTATATGTCGACGACCTTGTACGCCATCTTTCTCCCCGGGCCTCGCTGCCCACTCGCGAGCATGATACCCGGGAACGACGATGCCACCCGGTTACAACCCGGGGTGGGCCCCATCCCGCTAGCCAAACCGACCGCCGCGACTCTTTAAGACAAAGTACTTGACAGGAGTAGCAGGCACCGACTATGGTGCGGGCATGAGCATCCCTCCGACACCGCTCTCCCAGACGGATGGGGCCCGGCACTCGTTGCCCGAACCCACGGCCCTTCACGATCACGCCATGGACAACCTTCGCTTCATCAGACACACGATGTCGCGGGCGGGCTCATTCACCGCGGTGCCAGGCTGGGGCGGCGTCGGGATGGGTGTCGTCGGCCTCGTTGCCGCAGTCGTGGCCTCCGTTCAGGCCGGCCCGGGCGCGTGGCTTGCGGTATGGGCGAGCGCCGCCTTCGTCGCGACCGCTATCGGAACCGCGGCGATGCTCCGCAAATCACGCAGAGCGGGATCGTCCCTGAACGCCGCTCCCGGACGCAAGTTCGTGCTCGCTCTCTCTCCTCCGCTCGTAGCCGGATCCATCATATCCGCGGCACTGGTACAGGCCGACCTCTACGGACTGCTGCCACCCATATGGCTACTGCTCTACGGGGCGAGCGTGGTCTCCGCCGGGGTCTTCTCGGTACGGCCGGTGCCGGTCATGGGCGGGTGCTTCATGGCTCTCGGCGCCGTGGCCGCCTTCGCTCCCGAAGGTTGGCAGAACCCTCTGCTGGCCATCGGTTTCGGTGGGCTCCACGTAGTCTTCGGACTCATCATCGCGAGACGATACGGTGGCTAGGCAGCGAGCAGGGACGAAAGCGGACGCGCCCGGCCCGACACCTGCCGACGCTCATGCGAACACGCCCGTGCTTCGGGGGTCTTTGAAGCGAGTGCTCGGCGGCCTCGCGGCCGGCGGCCCTCAAGAACTCGACCGTCTCATCCACGAACGGATACGGCTGGGTATCGTGAGCGCACTCGCGGTCAATGACTCCCTCACGTTCACGGAACTCCGCCGGCTCCTCGACGCCACCGACGGCAACCTGAGCGTACACGCCCGCAAGTTGGAGGAAGGCGGCTACGTCACCTGTCACAAGTCCTTCGAGGGACGCACGCCGAAAACGGAGTACCGCCTCACGGTGTCGGGGCGCGACGCACTCGATAGATACCTCGCTCACATGGAAGCGATCATCAGCGCGGTGCGTAGGGACTAGCAGACCGGCCCGGAAGGCCGATGCACCAAGATACCGAATCCGTTGGATCTCCGCCGCGGCGGGCCTCCGGCAGCCCGCCACACTCACACCAGACACACGCAAAGGGAGAAGTCATGGACTACGCTTTGCATTACAAAGAACTTCGAGAGAGCGTGGCGCGCAACGCTGTCGACGGGGCGGGGCACGAGGTCGGCGCAACCGAGGGACGTCGCGGGACACACCATCGGAACGAGGACGCGTTGACGGAAAGGCAGGACGTGGTAGTCATAGGCGCGGGGTTGTCGGGCCTGCGCATGGCCCGCCTCCTCGCCGAATCGGGGCTCGCCGTGCTGCTGTTGGACCGCAAGATGGATCTCGGACAGGGAGTTCACACCACCGGCATCTTCGTGAGACGAACGCTCGGGAGTTTCCACTTGCCACCCGAGTGTCTGGGGCCCGCCGTTCGTCACGTCACCCTGTACTCTCCCGCGCGCAGGCCACTGAGACTCATCAGCCCGCGCGATGAGTTCAGGATCGGCCGCATGGCCCCCCTGTACGAACACGAGCTGGGTCGCGCGCGCACGGCAGGGGCGGAATGGGCGCCGCGGCACCGGCTCGAGGGACTGGAGTTCCTCCGTAGTTCGACCCTCGTGAAGTTGACGGACCCCGAGGGTGCTCACCGCGTCGTTCGTACCCGATTCGTCGTGGGAGCCGACGGCACGTTCTCGACGGCCGCACGCCACCTCGATCTCGATCGCAACCGTGACTGGATCGTGGGCGTGGAGGAGGTGTTCCGGGGAGTCGACGTGCAAGGTCCGCCCCGGTTGCACGTCATGCTCGACCCGCAGTTGGCTCCCGGCTACATCGCCTGGGCGGCGCACGACGGCCACGAACTACACGTGGGCACGGGAGGCCACCCGTCCCGGTTCGAACCCGACCGCGCCCTCCGCGGGGTGCGGGAGCTGGCGGGAGAGCTGCTGGCACGGGAAGGACTGATCTCTTCGCGGAACGAGCTGGATCGGGCTCATCCCTCGGAACGCCGGGCCGGGGCGATCCCGGTGGGCGGCATACTCACACGACTTTCGTCACCCCGGGGACTCCTCGTGGGCGACGCGGCCGGGGCACCTTCTCCCCTCACTGCCGGCGGCCTCGACCCCTGCCTGCGGCTCACCGCCTTGGCCGCCCAGCTCATCGTCGACCACCTCACTCCCGGGCGAGCCTCGTCGCTCTGCGCCTACCACGGCAGGAACTTCCGCCCGCGCTTCGTCTCCAGGCTGGCGATGCGGCGCCTCTACGACCGGCTCGACGACCCCAGGCTCATCGAAGTGATGTGCCTCGGGCTACGCATGCTGCCCCTCAGGTTCGCGGCCCGGCAGCTCTTCTTCGGGGACGGCTCATTCCCAGAACCACCGGCCGAACTGCGCGATGCGGTCGCCGCGACCGCTTCGCGCCCCGTGGGAGCTACTATTCGCACATGAGGATCGGAGCAGGCGCACAGCAGAGGGGCCGGGGCAAGGCTGGCGTCGCCGTCGCTCGCTTCGCCCGCCGGCGGTCTCCGTCTGCCCTCGCCCGCTTCCTCCTCGGCCCTTCCGTCCGCCGAGCGCGGCGCGAGCTCCAGTGGCGCACCCCGGGTGTCGACTTCCGCGTACGCGCCGGCTCCTCCGAGCGCTGTCCGCACACGGTCGCGCAGCACACTACCCCTCTCATCCGCACCCTCGCCGGGCTCGACCTGAGACTTCAGCAGAACAAGGTGGTGAACCTGCGGCTGGCGGTGGCCAGACTCGACGGTCTGGTGATAGAGCCGGGCCAACGGCTGTCCTTCTGGCGGCAGGTGCGCAAGCCCACATATCGGCGCGGATTCCTCGACGGCATGGTACTCGACCACGGGCGGGTCGTCGCCGGGGCAGGCGGGGGTCTCTGCCAACTCACGAACCTCCTGTACTGGATGACACTGCACACGCCTCTCGCCGTGACCGAGCGATGGCGGCACAGCTACGACGTGTTTCCCGACGCCGACCGCACGCAGCCCTTCGGCAGCGGTGCCACCTGCGCCTGGCCCGCTCTCGACCTACAGATCGAGAACCTCACCCTCTTCCCTTGGCGCCTGGGATTGTGCGTCACGTCCACCCATCTGGAAGGCCGTTGGACATGCGCCGAGCCGTTCCCCGGACGCTACGAGGTGTACGAGGGGGAGCACCGCTTCACCCAGCGAGGCCCCGGGGTCTACCTGCGGCACAACGTGCTCTGCCGCCGTGAGTTCGACGCGCTGGAGAACCTGGTCACAGACGCCCTGGTCGCCGAGAACCATGCCCTCCTGATGTACCAGCCCTTCCTGCCAGCGCCCGACCCGGGCCCTTCCGCCGGCGCCGATGGGGGCCCCGTGAGCTCGCATCACGACCCGCACCGGCGGAATGAGGCCGATCACGCCGAAGTGCAGTAGTATGTGCGCCGACCCGCACCGGCAAGGCCACACAGCTTCGCCGGTTCACGACCCCACCTGACCACAGCCACCGGGAGACTACGACGATGCTCGATATGCTCGCGGGACTACCGCCGTACGTGAAGTACGTGGTGGTCTCGATGGTTCCGTGGATAGAGCTACGGGGGGCCATCCCCTGGGCCATCCAGCAGGCGGACCGCGCCTACCTGCCCCTCATCCTGATCGCGAACATCCTGGTCTTCTTCCCCACGTACTTCATCCTGTCGTGGGTATACCAGCACATCCCTGAGGACAGCTGGCTCCACCGCAAGCTGGAGACGGCCCGCTCCAAGGCACACCCGCTGGTGGAGAAGTACGGGGTGCTGGGGCTGGCGTTCTTCGTAGCGATCCCGCTGCCCGGCACCGGTGCCTATTCCGGCACGGCGGCCTCGTGGCTGCTGGGCATGGGGTGGCGCAGGGCGTTCGTGGGGGTGTCCATCGGCGTGACCATCGCCTTCGGTCTTGTCTGGGGTCTCTCTGAGGCCGTAGCTCGAGGGCTCAGCCTGTTCTGATACCACCGCCGCCGAGCGAGCCCACGAACACGCACGCTCCCCGCGTCGACTCGCTCAACTGTTGGCAAGGGCAACGCGGCCCGCGGCCGGCTGGCGCTCCTCCTATTCGTCGCACCCGCAACCGCACCCGCACTGCTCGGCGACCCAGGTGTCTTCGAACCAGAGCTTCAGTCGTTGGTCGACGCGGAAGTCGGGCAAGGTCGCGCGGAGGAAGGCTTTGGCTTCATCCACCTCGGGTCCCTCATCCGATTCGAAGGTGTGGACTGTCTCACCCTGCGCGAACACGTAGGTGAGAGGGAGGAACCCTTTCTCGGCGACGCCACCTTGGCTCGGCACTTCGGGCAACTTCACCGCAGTGATGACGGCGTTCTTCCCGCCTTCATAGCAGACAGAGTCACCGGCCAATTCCCGCGTGAACGCCCGTTCCGCTTCCTCACGTGTGACTAGCTTAATTTCCATGAGATCAACTCCGATATCCGGCCCTGCCCGGCTCTGCCGACCCGAGACCCTCGCGCGCATCTGCGTGCGCCTCATGCCTACACTTCGGCGCACCCACGTGGGACGCCAAGAGTGCCCTCTGACTATGATCCTGGTTATACCCTGCACGGCGCGACCTCAGTCGGTAGCCTCCGACTCGGTATTCGGTTCGGCCGCCGATCCGCCGGGTGCATCAGCCACCGGGCGCCCTTGAATCAACGGGCTCCCCTCCCTAGAATCAGCGGGGACCGGCCGGGCTGCTCCGGCCGGTCGGATTCTGCCGATCAGACGCGAGGGTGGTTCACCACAGGATGACAGGCAGAAGCCAGAACGGCGAGAAGCGTTCGGGTCAGGGCATCAGCGGCGCGGAGGTGACCTTCGCGCGCGACCTGGGCCTGTTCGAGGCGACCATGATCGGCGTTGGCGCCATGATCGGCGCCGGCATCTTCGTGCTCACCGGCATCGCCGCGGGCGAAGCGGGGCCGGCGGCGATCATGGCCTTCGCTCTGAACGGGGTGGTCACGCTCCTCACCGCGTTCGCCTACGCCGAACTGGCCTCGGCGATGCCTAGAGCAGGCGGAGGCTACTCCTTCGTCCGCGAAGCGTTCCCGGGAGCGGCGGGCTTCGTCGCGGGCTGGATGCTTTGGTTCGCCTACACCGTCGCGTGCAGCCTGTACGCCCTCGGCTTCGCCAGCTACTTCTGGGAGGTCTTCGGGAAGTACACCCCCGGTCTGGCGGAAGCGCTGTTCGCGCTATCCAGCCATCGCGCCGCGGTCCTCGTGGTGACGGTCGCCATCGCCGCGGCCTTCATCTGGCTGAACGCGCGAGGCGCCGGGGTCACGGGGAAGGCCGAGAACCTGCTCACCATGACCAAGCTGGCCGTGCTCGCGGTGTTCATCGCCTTCGGACTCTCGCGACTGCTCGGGGAGCCCCAAGCAGTGGCTGAAGGGTTCACGCCCTTCCTGCCCAAGGGGCTCGGCGGCGTCTTCATCGCCATGGGGCTCACCTTCATCGCCTTCGAGGGCTACGACCTGATCGCCACGGTGGCGGAGGAGATCAAGGACCCGGAGAAGAACATCCCGCGGGCAACCTTCATCTCGTTGGGCGTCACGGTGACCGTGTACCTGCTGATCCTCGTGGTGGCCCTCGGCGCGATCAGGCCCGAGAGCGGCGAGCCCGCGTGGCAGTTCCTGGGACGATACGGGGAGACCGCCATGGTGAAGGCGGCTGAGTCTTTCATGCCCGCGTTCGGGGTCGCACTCATCGTGTTCGGCGGTCTACTGTCTACCATGTCGGCGTTGAACGCCACCGTGATGGCGGCCTCGCGCGTGGCCTTCTCGATGGGTCGCGACAGGTTGTTACCCGCGCGCATGGGAGTGATCGACCCCGTGCGGCGCACCCCTCGCGTGGCCATCTTCGCCACGGGGATCATCCTCCTGGCTATCGCCCTGCTCCTGCCCCTCGAGATCGTGGGCTCCGCGGCAAGCCTCATGTTCCTGCTCACGTTCTCTATGGTCAACCTCTCGGTGATCGCGTTGCGCCGCAAGTACCCCGAGATCCGCCGGCTCTACCGCATGCCGTTCTACCCGTACGTTCCGATATTGGCGCTGGCGCTGAACATGTTCCTCGCTGTCTACCAGTTCAAGTTCGCGCCTCTCGCCTGGTTCGTCACGGCGGGATGGATCGCGGTGGGGCTGCTCCTCTACTATGCGGTGTTCCAGAAGAAAGCGGCGCCGTTCGAGCCGCAGGTGCTCCTCGGACGGCCCAGTGCGGTGGCCGAGCGCAGACCGGCCGTCGTGGTGGCCCTCCACAACCCCGATACGGTCGAACTCCTCCTCTCGTTCGCGCATCCCGTGGCTCGGCAGCGAGACGTGCGTCTGGTCGCCGTGACAGTGGTCGAGGTGCCCCGTCAGATGCCCATCCACGACGGTCTCCGGTTCGCCCATCACCGCGAGCCCCTGCTGGCGAAGGCACGGGCCTGGGCCGCGCGCGCGGGAGTGGAACTGCAGACGGATTTCGTCGTGGCCCACTCGGCCTCCGACGGGCTCTTGGCGGCGCTGGAACGACATCGGGCGGGGTTGGTGGTGCTGGGCTGGAAGGGCTACACGAACACCCGCGACCGCATGCTCGGCGAGATCGCCGATCGTGTCGTGAGACTGGCGCCCTGCGACGTCATGCTGCTCAAGCCCGACGGGGCCAAGATCCCGCGCAACTGTCTCCTGCCCTCGGCCGGCGGACCGAACGCGAAGCTCGCCGCCAAGATGGTGAGCGCGATCGCGAAAGAACTCGACTTCCCGGTGACGGGTCTGCATGTGGTAGGCCCTGACGCCACGGAGAGCGAACGGCAAGCCGGCCTGAAGCGCGTGGAGGAGACTCTGGACCGACTCGACGAGGGAGTCGCGCAAGACTCCCTCCTCTACGAATCGACGAGCATCGCCGGGGGGATCGCCAAGGCGGGGCGCGATTACGACCTCGTGGTCATAGGCGCCGCCATCGAGCCGTTGTTCAGAAAGGTCCTGTTCGGAGAGATACCTGAGAAGGTGGCCCGCTACTCGCCCACTTCGGTATTGGTGGTGAAGAAGTACCAGGGGGCGGCGCAGAACCTGTTCAAGCGGATCATGGGATAGACCCAACAACCGAGCGAGGAGCCCAACAACCGAACGAGCAGCCCGAATACCGAACGAGGAGCCCGAATGCCGAAAGTCGAACTGAGCACCCCCGCGCCGGACTTCACACTCCCCGACTACAAGGGCGTCCCGGTCTCCCTCTCGCACTTCGCCGGGAAACGACACATCCTGCTCGTGTTCAACCGGGGTTTCGTCTGACCGTACTGCCGCGCGCACATGGCGCAGTTGCGCCAGGACTTCGCTGAGTTCGTGAGCCGTGACACCGAGGTGGTGGTCGTAGGGCCCGAGAGCCCGAATGCCTTCGCCGACTACTTCACCAAGAACGACCTTCCGTTCGTCGGCCTGCCTGACCCCGAGCACACGGTACTCAAGCTCTACGGACAGAAGGTGAAGCTGTTCAGGTTCGGCCGCATGCCGGCCCAGGTGCTGGTGGACAAGACCGGGGTGGTGCGCTTCGTGCACTACGGGCACGATATGACCGACATCCCGCCCACAAGCGAGATGCTGGCGCTCATCGACTCGCTGGGCTAGACCTCCTCAAGCAATGGATGTCCACGCACCCCGGCCTTCCGCTGAACGGGGCGCCGCCCTGCCCGAGGGTCAGACGTCGAGCACGTCGGGCAGGGGCCGCGTGTCTTCGAGCCACTGCGAGCCGTCGAAATCGTCCCCGGCGATGCGCTCGATGGGCATCTTGAGGTAGCGTCCCGACGCTTCCACCGCCACAGTGCCGTCGTCGAGCACGATCTCGCCGGTCCCTCGGAACAACTTCCGTGAGCCCTCGGTGATGCGGCCCACCGCCCTCACCTCAGAGTCGAGCGGCACCGGGGCCCGGTAGCGCACGGTGAGTTCCACTGTGACTCCCCAGGTGCCGGGTTCGACGATATTGATGGCCCGACCGATGGTCTCGTCGAGGATGGTCGAGGCGATGCCGCCATGGAGTCGTCCGGGGTAGCCTTGGTGCTCCAACCGAGGCCGGAAGACACCGGCGAGTTCCCCGCCCTCGAGTTCGAAGAACCGCGCCCCCAACCCCGACGGGTTCTCCACCCCGCACACCAGGCACATGCGGCTCACGTTTTGCGCGGCGCTCACCTTCCGCTCCATCACCACCACCCCTCTCCGCGGTTCGCGGACCCATGATATCCCGCGGAGAGCAGGGCGGAGGCCGCTGAGCGCGACTGTCGCGACGTGTGGCTAACGGAACCTGAAGACTTCACGCACCCGTCGGCAACTCCGTGCTCTGTTTGAACTGGAGTCTGCGAACCTCGGTGGCATCCGGGTCGGCTGGTACGTAGCGCGCCGAGCAACGAGGACAGCAGAAATACACTGTTCGGGTGCCGTCCCGCAGCAAGTACGGAGCGGTGGCCGGATCGACGAACGTGCCGCACACCGGGTCTACTGCGAGACCTGTGGGCCGATAGTCAGCGAGCCCTTCCCAGAAGGCCCAGGCATCGGAACGTCGATACGGCAGACGCACGGGAACGGCAAGGCGGAAGCCCATCAGTGTGTCGGGCCACGAGCCCTGCTGAGCGGTCAACGCGTCCAAGAAAGCGACCCGGAGGTGTTCCGCAGACAGGTGGATCAGGTATCCCGCGTATCCGCCGAGCACCTGGCTGTTCGTCCGGACGAAGAGCCTGCGTGCGTAGTCGTCTCCGTGCGTGGCAACCACGACGAGCTGTCTGAAGTAGCTCTCACAGTTCGAGCTGGGCGACTTACGGTCCAAGCATCTGATGTTGCTGTCTTCTCTCCGCATGCCATCTCCTTAGGAACGGTCCTCCAAGATCAAGCGCCACACTCGTAAGAACCCACCCTACTACACGCCGTAGTACTGCGGAATAGGACAAGCGGCGTCTTTACAGAGGCTTGACGCTGGTGCAGGCCGACCGCGGTTCGCTTCCTCGCGGGTATATGAACCCGGGAGGCGCACGACGATGTCGCGGCTAGTGCCGCAAGGCCATAGGCACGGAGAACAGCCAGAGATTCAACCCGAGGAGCACCAGCAATAGACCGTAGAGCGGAAGCGCCGAAGCGAGATCGCCGAGCCTTGGCCGCATGCGCCGCGCCACGGAGAAGCTTCCCCAGGCGGCGAGCAGCAACAGAGATACCTGCAGAACCTTGATCGTCGGAGCGTCGAGCAAAGCCGCCCCCATGCTTCCACCCGGGTGTCCTCCGGGGATGTCCAAGGGGGAGATCAGCCCGAGAAGGCGTGCCGTCACCCACCACACCGATCTTCCCTCACCGAGCATGTGGAGGAGGTTGTGTGCGGCGTGCGCCCCGAGATCAAGCGGGATGAGCGCGTACCCGAACAAGGCCGCCCGCGTCATGTCGCCCCGCGCGGCAAGCAGGAGCAGCGCGAGCGGAAGTAGGATGGCCGTCAGGTATATCACCGAGGTCTGGGCCTGCCGGCCGAGGCCGGTGGCATCACCTATCCAGCTCTCGAGAGCGCCGGACACCTCCAGCATGCCGAGATTCTGCACGGCCACGACCCCCACCAATACCGCCGCGAGTCCGGCCACCGCCATCTTGGGCTTCCGAACTGCGGCCAATTCTCGCAATGGATGACGCACCCGAAGCGCAAGCGAGCGGCGCTCGCATGTGCGCAGACACTTGAGACAGAGGTTGCACTCTCTGTTCTCGGCGAGTGCCCGAGGACGTTCCAGCATGGGACAGGCATCCGGTAGCGACGCGGCTTCCGTTCGGAGGCAGGCCTCGCGCGCGCACCCTCTGCAGGTCGGACCATCGGGACGGAGTTCCACCACCGAAGCCATGCTGTAGTTGCCCGCCAGAGCCCCGAAGAAGCACAGGTGACGACAGAACGTGCGGCGGCGATACACCGCGGATACGGTCAGCGCGACCCCGGTCAAGATGAGCAGAGCCGTGAACGTGACGCGCACCGAATCCACCAGGCCGACCGAACGATCGAACCAAGTGACGGCCAAGAACGTGCCTTCGATCGCCCAAATGCCGCCGACCGCCAGCCAGCGGGGCGTCCGGCTCTTCCCGAAGCCCGGTATCCGCTGCACGAGGTCGCCGAGAGTCGCGATCGGGCACACGGCACACCACGAACGGGCGCTGAAGAAGAGCAAGAAGGGCACGAGGGGCCACCACAGGATCCAGAGGTACACCGAGCCGAGGTTCCTATGTGACACCGGCGGTCCGAGCGCGAGCGCCCCCATCATCAGAAGGAAGACGGCCAACACACCGGCCTGGACGCCTTCAGGGTAGATGCGCCGCCGGACAAAGCCGTCGATCCAGGGCCAGCGCACGAGCAGATCACCCCCGCCGGAACCACGCGAGAGGGAGCGCAGCCACAACCCCAGTGTGGCAACGCCGGCGAACACCATGAGGATCACACCGAAGCGAGGTGCAGCCTCCCCCGCTCGCTCGAGGCGCTCGGGGTAGGTGACCAGAACAGCATTCCGGCGCACCGGCAGATACCACGTGTCCCACGCTTCGAACTCCGCGCGGTCGGCGTTCATCAGGTCGCCGGCCCGAGTCCAACCCACATCCCGTTCCCCGTGCGTGACGAATGCCATCCACTTCTTCATGAGGATCTGGAGATCGGCGTCCCACTCGAAGACAGGTCGCGATCCGCCGTAGAGTTCCTTGAGGTATCCCGGGGCGCTATCAACCGTGTGGGCGTTGAAATCAACACGATCCTGGGGGGTCACCCGGAATCCTGCATCCCAAGCCGCCCGCGCGGCCAGGATCCGCTCGACCGCCGTGTCGTACAGATGGACGATCTCACCCCACTCGTAGAAACGCCTCGCTTCCCCGGCGGCCAGCGCCTGCCGGCGGGTGAACTCGAGGTGGCCCTGGATCGCCACGACTGGGTAGGCGATGCCATCCACGACAAGCCCGATCTCTTCCTGTTCAAGAGGGAGTCGAGGCAGGACGGTGACGTTCCCGGACGACGAGACGCCTTCGTCTCCGGCAGCGGCCGACTGGACACCCGGTCCGTGAAGAACGAGCGCTACGACGGCGACGAGGGCATAGATGATGAACCGGCGAAGCCGAAGGAACCCGCCGTCTGTCATGTCGCCCTAACCGGGTCTAGGAACGTCACGTCTACTCCCTGGCTCCACGAGAACGCGGTCAGCCTGCGTCGAGCACGACCTTCCTCGCGGTCCCACTCACCCAGACCGCCGCTTGATTCACCATCATGCCTGCCCCGATGGCGCCCGACCGCCGTCGGGTGTAAAGAAAACGTAAAGAGCAGCGCTATGCGTTGCGTCCTACTACACGGAGTAGTAGGTTCACATCAAGTCATGCCCGGATCTTCACAAGCGAGGTCGCGGCGTCCGTGGCGCCGGTACGAGGCGTCGAGGCGGTCTTGTCTGTACGCGTAGACCCTGCGGGCCGGGTGCCGAGTTCCCATACCAGAAGGGGAGTTGCATGCACACGCAAGTACTGAGAAATCGTCACCGGGGGGCGGCCGTGGCGGAGGTCGGCCCGGATCTTACACGACTGCTCCTCTATGGCATCGCGGCTCTCGCGGCCTCGATGCTGATGCTGACAACCTTCACCACCCAAGCCTGGGCCGCCGAGCTCTCAGCGACGCAGATGAAGGTCTCGGTGTGGCCCGAATACGACGACCCCCGAGTGCTCGTCATCAACCAAGCCGAGCTCGACCCGAACGTGCAACTACCTGCGGACGTGACCTTCAACGTACCCAAAGGCGCCGAGATCGGCATGGCGTGCGAAGTCGACTCCGGCGGCGGCCACTCGTGCAAGCCATACCAACTGGTCGACATGGGCGACTACCAGGCTCTGACCTACGAGGTCGAGGCTCAGAAGACGATCTTCCTCGAGTACTACTACGACGCTTTCCCGGCAGGCACGCCTGAGCGCGCGTTCGACTTCCAGTATCGCCCGGGTTTTTCCGTAGCCAACACGACGATCGAAGTGCAGGAGCCCCTGCGCTCGTCCGGCTTCACAGTCGACCCGCCTCTCCCTAAAACTAGCAAGGATTCCGAAGGGCTTTCCTATCACTTGCAGGATTACGCGGATCTCCCCATGGACGAACCTCTCTCGGTGAAGGTCTCGTATTCGAAGCCCGACGCCAACCCGTCCGTCAAACCCAAGGACGATGGTGCAGCGCCGTCCGGCAGCCCAGCGGCGGCCGGCGCCGGCAGCAATAACACCGCGCTGTTCGCGGTGCTGGCCACGCTTGCCTTCGGCACGCTGGTGATCGGTGGCTACAAGGTGATGCGGCCCGCTCCGGCCTCCTCCGGTCGGCGTGGCGGTGCCGCCAGAAGCTCGGCTCGCCCCCAGAGTGCCCGACCGAAACCCACCAGGGCGGCGGCCCCGGGGCCCGAACGGGCGCGCGGCGGCGGCAAACCCGGCAAGAGCTCCGGCGGAAACGTCTCTGATACGAAATTCTGCACCTCGTGTGGCACGGGAATCCGCCGTGCCGACAGCTTCTGCCCTGAGTGCGGAGAGGACCAAGGCTGAGCATGACGTTGCGGACCGGGATGTGGTCGTGAGGCCTCGGCATGTCATGAGCGGGATGTTCGCGCTCGTGCTGATCCTCGCGGGAGCGTGGTCCTTCTACGGGAATGTGCTGAATCCGCACGCGGATGGTGTCCCCATGGAAGGCATGGCCATGTCGGAGAACGCGCCGGGCGCGTCCTCCGGGGGCCTGGGCTCCACCGCCGCTGCGGGTGCCGCGGGCGGAGCTTCCGCGAGGACTATTTCGAACGATGAGATGGTGCCGCCCACCCTGGGCGGCCTGCCCCTCGCAGACCTGGCAACGGGGGACGAGGCCCGAGCTCAGGTGGAACAGCTGCACGGCAAGAGCCTCGGTGCCGGCCTCGAGGCCGCGTGGATGGCCACATACGGTTCGGTGAGTGGGGCCGGCATGGCCGACGCGACTCTCTGGATCAGTCGCGCAGCCCGCGCGGAAGACGCCCGTACCCTGTTCGAGCGGATGACCGATCGGATCTCTGAGGGCAACTCACCGTTCGAGGGCCTACGCCCGATGGGCTGGGACGACGTGGAAGGGTATGCGCTCGACGGAATGGGACAGAAACACTACTACTTCCTCGTCGGCAGCGACCTGTACTGGATCGCGGTCGATCCAGCGGTTGCCGAGGCAGTCGTTGCGGAACTGCTCGTGAACGCCCGCTCGGCGGCGACTGCAGGCTGAGAGAGCGGGCCGTCACAAAGCGTCGCTCTCCCCCCCGGCAACGAATACGTCCGAAGACAAGTACGGAGGATGGATACAGATGAATCAAGTCGGCTACACTGCTCTCCTGCTCGCGGTCCTGATCTCCGCCTACGGGGTGGTGGCTCCCGTCGTAGCCGCCAGGACAGGACGGAAGGAGTGGGCGAGGAGCGCGGAGAACGCGTGCTACGCGTTCGCCGCGGCGACGGTCATAGCGAGTGTGGCGCTCCTCTACGCACTGTTGACCCGTGACTTCGGGAACGAGTACGTCGCCAGCTACACGTCTCTGGAACTCTCGTGGTTCTACACCGTTTCCGCCTTCTGGGCCGGCAACGCGGGCTCGATGCTTTTGTGGGTGGCTCTCCTCGGGATCTACGCGGCGGTCGTGGTGTACCAGAACCGGCGCAAGAACCGTGAGATCCTCCCCTATGTCATCTCCATACTGATGACCGTTGGTCTCTTCTTCTCCTTGATCCTCACGATCTCGCACGGGTCCAACCCGTTCGCTGTGATCCCCGGCGCGGCACCTGCCAACGGCGCGGGGTTGAATCCCATGCTCGAGAACCCGGGGATGGTCTTTCATCCCGTCACGACCTACCTCGGCTACGTGGGTTTCACCATACCCTTCGCGTTCGCCATGGGGGCCCTTATCACGAAACGACTAGGCGACCAATGGATCCGGTCCACGAGGCGTTGGACCATCGTCGCCTGGATCTTCCTCACCATAGGGAACATCGTGGGGGCGTGGTGGGCATACGTGACACTGGGATGGGGCGGCTATTGGGCGTGGGATCCGGTGGAGAACGCCTCATTCCTGCCGTGGTTGACAGGCACGGCGTTCCTGCATTCCGTCATGATCCAAGAGAAGAAGGACATGCTCAAGGTGTGGAACATCGTCCTGATCATCTTCACCTTCGCGTTGACCATCTTCGGCACGTTCTTGACGCGCTCCGGGATCATCAGCTCCGTCCACAGCTTCGGACAGAGTAGCCTGGGCCCCTTCTTCGTAGGATTCCTCGGCCTGATCCTGATCCTCTCGTTCAACTTGCTCTTCAGCAGACTTGAGCTCCTCAAGTCTCGAAACGAGCTCGACAGCTTCGTCTCTCGAGAATCGAGCTTCCTGCTGAACAACCTGATTCTCGTGGGCATGGCGTTCACCATACTCTGGGGCGTGCTGTTCCCTATCATCAGCGAAGCGGTCACGGGCAACAAGGTGACCGTCGGCCCACCGTTCTTCGACCAGGTTATGGCGCCCATCGGTCTGGTGCTCATGTTCGTCACCGGGGTGTGCCCCCTCATCGCCTGGCGGCGGGCCACGTTCGCGAATCTGCGCAAGAACTTCATGTACCCGGCGGCGGTGGGAGTGGTCACCGCGATCGCGCTCGTCGCGTTCGGGATCGGGGATCACGTCTACGCGGTCATCAGCTTCAGCCTCGCCGCCTTCGTCATAGCCTCGGTGACCGTGGAATTCGGCCGCGGCGCCCTGGTACGGAGAGACATGGCCGGCGAGAACATCATGAGGGCAGCAGGCTCCCTCACCTGGAGGAACAAGCGCCGCTACGGCGGCTACATCGTCCACGTGGGAGTGGTATTGCTGCTCATCGGTGTGACCGGTTCCTACGGTTTCAAGCAGGAGGAGACGCAGACTCTCACGGAAGGGCAATCGATGACGGTGGGCTCGTATGAGATCACCTACGTGTCGATGGAGACCTACGAAACCAGTGAGAAGCGGGTCGGCCGCGCCACCTTCGGTGTGAAGGAGGAGGGTCGCGACCTCGGCTTCGCGTACCCCGTGCGTGAGTACTACTTCAAGAAGGACCAGCCGTGGACCCGTATCGATCGGCAATCCACGCTTGGCAGAGACGTGTACCTGATGCTCTTGGACTACTCGCCCGAGACGGGCCAAGTGAACATGGAAGTCAACATCAATCCACTCGTGAGCTGGCTGTGGATCGGCGGCATCGTGATGGTGATCGGCGGCATCGTGGCCATCTTGCCGGACCGACGAGACGCTCTTCGGCTGGCCGCTCGGTACGAGAGGCAGGCGAGGCTCGATGAGATCTGATGCACGTCGACACAGGAGCTCCCGGCTGGATCGGGTGGCGCTGCTACTAGGACTCGCGGCGGTGGCCCTCATGCTGTCAGCTGCCCCCGCGGCTGCCGTGCCTCCAACCTCGTCGGTATCCGATGCGATCATTTGTCAATGCGGTTGCGGGGCGGTACTGACCAACTGTCCACACCAGGAGTGTGGCTGGGGCGTACCCGCGAAGCTCTTCATCGCCGAGCAACTGGCGAACGGAAAGACGCCCGAAGAACTGGTGCAGTACTACGTGTCGCAGTACGGGGAACAGGCCTTGTCGGCCCCCACGAAGCGCGGCTTCAACGTCGCCGCCTGGGTGACCCCATTCGTCGTCATGGTGGTCGGAGGAGTAGCGATCTACTTCTTGGCCCGTTTGTGGGCCAGACCGTCTGAAGACGACCCTGATGCCATCGGTGACGGGGTTCCGGCACTCGCGATCGACAGTTCTCGATTGCGAAGACTGGAAGACGAGCTGCGCAAGTTCGACTGAGCCACCCGTTCCGGCCCGCCGCCCTATGCGCGGGCATCTCGTCGTGATAAGGAGTCACTGTGCCCGAAATGTTCATAAAAGTGATACTCGCCCTACTCGCAGTCGCCTTCGTCGCCTACCCGTTACTCACGCCGCCGCGCGAGGAGGACGAGGATCTCGATCTGTCGGAGGATCTGGACGAGCTACACCGCAGGAAGGAATCGACCTTCTCGGCCATCAAGGAGCTCGAGTTCGACTTTCGCACGGGCAAGTTGTCCGAGGAGGATTTTCACGAGCTGGACACCCGCTACCGGACGGACGCCCTCGAGTTGATCGATGCCATCGAGGAGTACCAGGAGGACGATCTCACCGGTGCGCCCGACCGAGCCGCACGAGCTGTCGAGTCCGAGACCGGTTCCCATGCTCTGATACGTGAATGGGCGCACGATGCCACGATCGTACGGATGGCTGACAGGGGCGACCCTGAAGTACCGTGCGGTGATTGCGGCGCCGTCGTGTCACCCAATCACCGATTCTGTGCCTCGTGCGGAGCGGAGGTGGTCGCATGACGAGGGGGGCCGATTCGTCAGAACAGGAACGAGCGCTGGACAACCTCGAACTCAAACGTCAGCGCTTCGAGGAAGCGGGCCGCTTCCCCGTCGGGAAGCTCGTGGTCATCGGGATCGCGGTGGCGGTGCTTGCGTTCGGCGGCTTCATCGGCTACCAGCGCTGGCAAGTGGCCCGGCAGGTTGGCGGCGTGATCGTGATGGCCGACGTGCGCTATCCGGCATACCAGGTGGATATGGTGACGTTGGACACAGCCACCCAGACAGACGAGGGGATGAGCATCCCGCTCGCCGATCTGAAGCAGGACTATATCGTCGGAGCCGTCTACAACCGCACGAATCCCATGCCGGAGGGCTATCAGATGGCCGCCGGCGGGAACATTCTCCCGATACTGGCCTATATCGCGCCCAGTGGGAAGCTCGTCGTCGCCACCTCCTTCTGCGAGCCCTGCCGGTCCACCCTGTTCCATTTCGAGGGCAACATCCTCGTGTGTGACGTCTGTTTCACGCGCTGGGAGCTGAGCACCTTGCTCGGTGTCGGAGGTGGCTGCTTCGACTACCCACCAGAGGAGTTGACCGCCGAGATCAGGGGAGACACCGTCTTCGTTCCAGTGGCCGACTTGGAAGCGTGGATACCGAGAGCCTACAAGGATGAGAACGTGGTCGATGAGAACATGGGCACGGTGCCGCCGAAGAACTAGGAGCGGCGGCCGCGCACGCCAATGCGTCTTTCGAATATGGCCTTCAAGCACGCTCCGGCACCCGAGCCGTTCGCTCGCACGCGATAGGGCCGCTGGATCACACCACTCTGGGACGGGCCAAGCGATGGAAGACCAAGAGCGCCGCCCCGGTGATGGCCACGAGCCAGGCGAGAGCCAGCAGCAGGCCACGGGTCTCGTCGAAGTCGGTGGTGAAGGCACCGTCCACCAGGACGCGCACGGCCCCGTACCCGGGCGCGAAGCGCGCCCACGCGGGCGGCGCGGCTGAGAACATGACGTTCTGCGCCAGACCCACGTCCAAGAACGGGACGAGGAACATAACGTAGAGCCCCCCAAGCCGGCCCACCAGGGGCCCCACCAACACCCCGATCATGCCATAGGTGAGGGCAACCAGGAGGTTGGCGGCGGCGAACGGCAGCCAGGCCGCGGGGGTGAAGTCGTAGGCTGTCACCGCCAGAGACACCCCGGTGGTGAGCAGGCCGGCGGCGGCGATGATCGCCACGCGTGCGGTCAGCACTTCGCGCGTTCGGAAGCCCGCCAGAACGAGGCGTCGGTCCGCCTCGGCGGAACCAACCACCACGAAGAGCCCGGCCAGGCCCGTCAGGAAGGCCGCGGTGATGGGCACCATGATGGCCCCGTGAATCTCGGCCATGGGCAGCATCACCAGCTGTGCACGGCCGCCGCTCGTCACTTCCACGGGAGATGGGGTGGACGGCGTCACGTAGAAGCTCAATGTGATGAAGGCGACCGGAAGGAAGACGAGCAGTACCCACAGGGCTGTGTTCCGTCGATACTCGGTGAAGCCGAAGCGCAGCGCCGTCCCCGTCCGGCGCCATCCGCCCGGTGTTCGTGCCACTCTTTCCACGGCAGGCCTCGTCCCCCTCACCAAGAGGACCGTCGCCACAAGGACGGAGCCCGCGACCCACGCCAGCCCCATCCCCAGGTCGCCGAGGGGTCCGGCATAACCAGAGGGCGTGTTCAGCATCACCAGCGTCGGGAAATGCGTGGGGAAGACGCGGGTGATCGTCGTATTCCCGCCTGAGCCCATACCCGGGCCCAGGAAGAGGTCGAAGAGCCAGATGAAGACGACGAGAAGAGAACCATTGACCTCGCTACGTACCAGGGCGCCCACGGCCGAACCCAAAGCGAGATAGACCGCGGCGAACATCAAGGTGGCGCCAAGGGCGCGCGGCAGGTCGGTCACGTCTGAACGGATCGCGAGCGCCGCGAGACCGGCAGCACTCGCGAGCAGCGCTAGGAGCAGACCGGACCCGAGTCGTGCCGCCACTACCCGGACGGCGCCAGCCCCGGCGAGCGCCACCCGCCGATCGCTCTCCCGCGAGCCCGTGACGTGGAAGAAGCCCGCCACTCCGGCGATGAAGGCGGCGGCCCAACCAGCCGTCAAGGTCTGAAGCTGGTCCGTCCCCGCCTGTCCCCCGAGAAGACGAGCGAACTCAGCGAGAGCTCCACCCGCCATGATCACGAAGATGATCGGGACCACGACCAGCAGTACGAGATTGATCGGGCGCCGTGCGTACTCGCGCAGGTAGTCGACGGTGAGCAACCCGGTCATTGCTTGGCCGCCCCGGCGTCGATGATGCCGTCGACGAGGTGCAGCACTCTGTCGAAGCGCTCCTCATCCGCGATGAAGTGGCTGATGATGAGGAGCCCGCGGCCCGCGGCCCGTCGCTCGCTGGTGAGTTCCCAGAAACGCTGATACGTGTCCCAGTCGAAGCCGGCGTATGGTTCGTCGAGAAGTAGGATGTCCGGGTCCGGGAGCAGGGCCAATCCCAGATTGAGCTTGGCCCGCGTGCCTCCGGAGAGTTCCTCCACACGCGTGTCGGCCCACGAATCGAAGCCGAGTGCCTCGTAGATCATCGTCCGCGATTGCTCCAGTGCGCTCGGCTGCATGCCATAGGCACTGGCGAACAACTCGAAGTGCTCCTCACAGGTGAGTCGTTCGTACAGGACGGGATCTTGTGGGCAGAAGCCCACTCGACCGGTCCGGTCGACGGAGCCTCCATCACGGTCGAGAGCCCCGACAAGGATCTTCATCAGGGTGCTTTTCCCCGAGCCGTTCTCGCCCACCAGGCCGACGATCTCGCCCCGGTGCAGCTCCAGATTCACACCTTTGAGCACCCGATTCTGACTCCGTCGCGGCCAGCGTCCTCGGTGGTAAGCCTTGGTGACGCCGCGGGCGGAGAGGAGCGGGATCCCCGGGACGCGGGCGTCGTTCGCCAGCCCGGCAGTCCCGAGTTGTGCTTCTGTCAACGGCCCTTCCATAAGAACTGTTCCCCACACTAGAGATCGGTGAGCGCACGCGGGATTCGTATACTAATACCCCCTATGGGTATGCTACGACAGCGAGGCGCTCCGATGCAAGTGGAATGTTGCGCGTCCCGTAGCACGCGCTGGCCGCTTTCTCCGGGCGCCACGCCTCCCGGCTGCATGGCCGCCGAGGGCGACGTGTCGATACTCGTCTGTTGGGTATCGTACGAATGGCCCCGTTGGATGCGGGCATTCTCAAGTTTGGGGAGTGATGAGTGATGATGAACGGTTTCGGAGGGATGGGGTACGGATGGGCAGGTGTCGTGCTGACCCTGGTCTTCTTGGCTCTGATCGTGGTAGGCATCCTGCTCGTGGCGCGTGGGAGGGGAGGCTCGGGCGGAGATCGGGTCCCTGGCCCACCTCCAGGGGCGGAGTACCCGCCGCAAGGGTCGGCGCGCTCTTCGGCCCTTGCCGTGCTCGAAGAGCGGTACGCGCGGGGTGAGATCGACCGCGAGGAGTTCATGAGCCGCAAGACCGACCTGACCGGGTAGGCGGATATGAAGAACTCATTCTACGTCGGTGTGGTCGCCATTGCCGTGGGCCTGATCGGGTTGGCGGCGGTGTTCGTCGTGAACAGCGCCGGCACCGGGTCGCTTGTCTTCCGGCCCGCCGCCGAATCAGTGGGCGGGGAGATCTTCCTCTACGGCACGGACGGCGGCCGGGCGGTTTCCCGCCGGGGCTCGATCGGGATGATGGGCGGGTCCGGACTCGGCTGTGCGGACTGCCACGGCAGAGACGGTAGAGGCGGACGTGCGAGCATGATGATGATGGGGAGCTTCGAAGCGCCTGATATCCGTTGGAGCACACTCACGTCCGCAGACATGGAACACGCGGATGGGGAGGCCCCACACCCGCCCTTCGATCGGGACAGCTTCGCCCGAGCGATCCGCGATGGTGTCGATCCCGGCGGCGACGAGTTGAAGTCGCCCATGCCCCGCTGGGGCGTGAACGATGCTCAGGTCGACGCGTTGATCGAGTACCTCAAAGGGCTCTGAGAGCCGGGTCCCGTCGGGGGTCAGCCTACGTGAAGTTGCGTGCTTCTCGGATGCGGCTAGACTTCAGGACGTGGTTCGGACTTCGCGGACGTGCACAGGTGGGTGCCGATGACAGACACTGCGTGTGGGTGGTCGGGGTTCCTATGCCGCACTATGGTCTGGTCAACCACTTCCTCCGTCACCGTCTCGCCGACGCTGAACGACTGCGTGTGATCGCTCTGCACGAGCGTGGGCACTTCGAGACATCTCCCGCGGTTGTCGCGCTCGGCGTCATGATGGTGCTGTTGGGAAGAGGCCGGCTCGGCCGCCGCGTTTCGGCCCGGGTTGCCGCCGATTGGATGGCTCACCACGCCTTGTGGGAAGGCCTGGCGGAGGCCTGGGTGATGGCATACGAAGGCCGTCGCTACCAAAGGGCCTCCTGGTGGCGTGTGGCCGCGTTCTGCGGGGCGATGCTGGGTTCGGGAGCCTGGCTCACACGTCGGCCGGGTCGGTCCCGCGGCGGCGGGTGAATCGCGAGCGCGTCGCTCACGCCGTCACCGACAATGGCGACCCTCCGACCGCCCTCCTGCAGGCTGCTCACTTTCTCCGCCTTGTGCTCGGGAAGCACATCACGCGAAGGAACTTGAGGTTTTCGAGCAGGATGTCGTGACCGGCTCTTACCCCCTGGGGGTATCGTTACACGAGCTTTACAGGAACTTGTGTAGACCTTCACGTAGCGTCCATAGGCTGTGTCGAGCAATGACCGTGGAGACAAGAGGGTCGTCTGCGGCGAACCGACAGAGGAAGGCTGGTGCTCGACTATGGCACAGAGCGCAATACACATCGAAGGGATCGACGAGACTACGCGGCAACACGTCCGTATACATCTGCGAGTTCTGACCTCGGAAGAATCCACCCCGGCGCTCGTCGACTTCGCGGCGCCCCGCGGCTTCTTGTCCGACGCTTTGGGCAGGGAAGTTCAGGGACGGCGCGCGGCGGACGTCAGCAACTGTCAGGCGCAGGTCTTCGCCTCGGGCCTGAGCGTGGGATCGCCGAGCGCGCCGCCTGTGTGCGCCGCCCCCCGCGGATTCCTGCCGGAGGCCTGATCCGGGGAACTTGAGGTAGAGATCAGCGTGGGCCCGCGGGGCCGCTCCATACCACTGGTGGGGCGGCCCCGCCGGCCCGGCCGGCTTTGCATGTGTCCCGAGCAACGCGTCCGGGTAGACCAAGATGATCGCCATCGAGGTAGGGTGAGTGAGCATGGAGCACGTTCCCGCAAGAGGAATACACACCGAATCCCCCGAATCACTCACCTCATCCCCCTTGTCACCGGCGGAACGCAAGAGGCCGACCGGCATGCGCTCGCGGCTCCTTGTCCTGGCCGCCTCAGTGCTGCTGGCACTGGCACTCGCCGGGCCGGCTTTGGCCGCCCAACCCTTCCGGCTCAACGACCAGATCACCGACCAGGTGGACGCCTTCGGAGGGCGCGAGGCGGAGGTCAGGGCCGCCCTCGACACGCTGCGGCGCGAGGACAACGTGCAGCTCTGGATCGTCTACGTCGACTCCTTCGAGGGCACCAACGCCAAGGAGTGGACTGATGAGACGGCGAGGCTGAGCGATCTTGGCCTGAACGACATGCTCCTCGCGGTGGCCACCGAAGATCGCGCGTACGCCTACTCTGTGGACCAGGATTTCCCCCTCTCCGCAAGTCAACTCGCCGAGGTGGCCACCAACACCGTAGAACCGGCCCTCGCGGAGGACGACTGGGCCGGGGCCGTCGTAGGCGCCACTACCGCTGTCTCCCAGACCCTTCGTGGCGGTCAGGCTACGCCGTCCGCCACCTCCCCCGTCGAGCCCGCGTCGCCGAAGGGCGGGTCGGTCTGGCCGTGGGTCCTGCTCGTAGGCCTCGGAGCCGCGGCGGTCGCCGGCCTCCTGTGGCGGCGCTCTCGCCGCGGCCGCGCCGCGCAAGCTCCCGCCGGGCCCATGTCGGGGGGCGCACCGATAGCAGAGACCGCGCATTCAGCCCTCCCGACCAAGGAACTCTCGCAGAAGGCAGCCCGGCTCCTGGTGGAGACGGACGACGCCGTCAAGACCAGCGAGCAGGAAGTGGGCTTCGGGGAGGCGCAGTTCGGCGCCGAGTTGGCGGCGCCCTTCGCCGCGGCGGTCGAGGCCTCCAAGGCCGACTTGGCCAAGGCCTTCCAGCTACAGCAGCAGCTGACCGACGCCAGGCCCGAGGACGAGGCGACTAGGCAGGAGACGCTGCTCGAGATGATCCGATTGGCCGATATGGCCAGCGACCGCCTCGACGCCGAGTCGGCCAAGTTCGACCAGTTCCGCGACCTGGAGCGCAACGCACCCCAGCTCCTCGCGGCACTCGAGCAGAAGATCGAAGCCCTGGCCCGGCGCCTGCCGCAGAGTCAAGCCATACTCACCGACCTCCAGGGGACCTACGCCCCCACCGCAGTCGCGGGTGTGACCGACAACCCCAAGCAGGCCGAGGAGCGCCTGGAGTTCTCCCGGAGTCACGTCGCCGCCGCGCAGGCCGACGTGGCGGCCGGCAATGCCGGTATGGCGGTGGCCGACCTGGTCGCGGCTGAAGGCGCCACCGGACAGGCCGCCCAGCTCCTGGACGCCCTCGACCGCCTCGGCAGTGACCTTGCCCAGGCTGGCGACAAGATCCGCGCAGCGCTCGAGGAGACCGAGCGCGACCTGACGGAAGCCCGCGCGCTCAGTGCCACCGACCTCACCTTGGCCGCCCCCACGACGGAGGCCGCGGCCGCCGTCGCCCTGGCCCGGGAGGCCGCCTCCTCCGAGGGAGGACGGGACCCACTCAGCGCGCTCCGCCGCCTCGAAGAGGCCGACCTAGCCCTCGAGCGTGCCCTAGTGAACGCCCGCGACGCCGAGCAGAAGCGGAAGCGCGCGCGGGCCTCGCTGGAGCAGGCCCTCGCCGCCGGCCGCGCCGATATCGCGGCAGCCGAGGACTTCATCGCCACGCGCCGAGGTGCGATCGGCGGCCGCGCGCGGGCCGAACTGGCCGAAGCCACGCGCCTCTACCAGAAGGCCCTGGCCGGCCAGAGCAGCGACTTTGCGACGGCGCTCCGGGACGCGGAGGCCGCCGACACGCTCGCTCAGCAGGCGCTGCGATCGGCCCAGGGCGACGTCAGCGGCTACCAGGTGCCGTCGGCCGGCCCCGTGCCCAGCGCCGCGGGCGGCGACCTGGGAGGTTTCGCCGGTGCGCTGCTCGGCGGTGTCCTCATCGAGGTCCTCAGGGGGGCGGGGGGCATGATGGGCGGAGGGGGCAGGGGCCGGCGGGGCTCCTTCGGCGGGGGACACTTCGGCCCCGCAAGCTTCGGCGGCCGAGGCACCCGCGGACGCCGAGGCGGCGGCGGCAGATTCTGACACAGGTAATCCCACCACAAGGTAATCCCACCACACCAGAAGGAGCGTTACACCATGGCCCAGCAATCGATACTCGGCCGGATCGCGCAACTGGCAAAGGCCAACCTCAACTCTCTCATCGACGCAGCGGAAGACCCCGAGAAGATGATGGACCAGATGATCCGCGACTACACCAACGCCATCGCGGAAGCGCAGGAGGCCGTCGCCCAGACGATCGGCAACCTGCGCATGATGGAAGCGGACGCGCACGAGGGCGGCAAGGCCGCATCCGAGTGGGGAACCAAGGCGGCGGCGGCGGCCAGGAAAGGTCAGGAGCTGCGGGCCACGGGAAGCGCCGCCGAGGCCGATAAGTTCGACAACCTCGCGCGGATCGCCTTGAAGAAGCAGATCGACTACGAGAACAGCGCCCGGGAACTTGGGCCCCAGATCGCCCAGCAGACCGAGGTGGTAACGAAGCTCAAGACCGGCCTCGACCAGATGCACGTGAAGCTGGACGAGTTGAAGAGCAAGCGTACGGAGCTTGTGTCGCGGGCGAAGATGGTTGAGGCCCAAGCGCGGGTCTACGACAGCATCAAGAGCATCGACCTCACCGATCCCACCAGCGAGATCTCGCGCTTCGAGGATAAGATCCGCCGGGAGGAGGCCAAGGTGGCGGGGCAGACCGAACTCGCCGCATCATCTCTGGATGCGCAGTTCGAAGGCTTGGAGAACGAGATCGAGAACGCCGAGGTGGAAGCGCGGCTGGCTGCTCTGCGCACTGAGACCACGTAGTTCCCCCCGGGCGGGCGGGGAACACGGCCGTTGATTGAGCGAAGCTGCCCGCCCTCACCACGGGAGCAGCTGCGCCGAGAAGAAGGAGTGGAACAAGGGCTCGGCGACGATACCGAACAGGATGAGCAGGAAACCGGGCACGACGGCTCCAACCCGGGCCCAGATTCCCAGAGTCGCGGCGAGGCCGGGCTCCGGTGCCGAGAAGTACACGGGCGCGATCACGCGCGCGTAGTAGGCGATCGACAGTGCCGTGTTGATGATGGCAACGACGGCGAGCCACGTGTAGCCGGACTGGATGACCGCCCCGAAGAGGGCCAACTTACCCGCGAAACCGGCCAACGGCGGGATACCGATGAACGAGAGGAAGGCGATCAGAAGAACGAAGGCGAGCCAGGGGCGGGTGCGTGACAAGCCCGCATATCGACTGCGGTCGGCGAGCCCACGCAACTCGGTAACCACCCCGAAGGCCGCCATGTTGCCCAGCGCATAGGCGAGCAGGAAGAAGAGCAGCGAGGGAACCGCGAGGTCGCTGCGCCCCAGCGCGACGACGGCCATCAGTGCATACCCCGACTGCGAGACGGAGGACCACCCCAGCAAACGCCGGACGTCTTCTTGACGCAAGGCCGCCAGGTTGCCCACAGTCATCGTCGCCGCGGCGAGCACGGCGACCAGCGGGCGCCAGCCGACCTGACTCTCAGGGAACACGGCCACCAACCGCGAGAGAGCGATCAGGGCGCCGATCTTGGGCGCGGCCGTCAGAAAGGCGGCGACCGGGGCCGGGGCCCCATCCGCGACGTCGGGCATCCAGGCGTGGGCCGGCACCGCCCCCAGCTTGAACGCCAGCCCCATCGCGATCAGGGCGACGGCGACGATGAGCGCGAAGGGATCGGCGGTGCTGAGATCGGCCCGCATGGTCCCCAGTACGGTCGTCCCCGCCAACGCGAAGAGCAGGACCACGCCGTAGACCATGAAACCGTTCGTGAGCGCTCCCAGTAGGTAGTACTTGATGGCTGCCTCACCGGACCTGGCGGATGCGCGGTGGTACGCGGTCAGCACGTAGCCGGTGGCCGACGTGAGGAGCACGCCGAGCACCAACTCCATGAGGTCGGTCATGCCCGCGAGGATGATCCCACCGAGCGCCGCCATCAGCAACAGCACGTAGTACTCGCCGCGGCGCTTGTCCCGATCGAACCACTGATACGAGAGCGCGACGGTGAGCATGGTGACGGCCAGGATGATGAGCTTGCCCCAGACGGCGCTGTCGTCCACCGAATAGGTGCCGAAGAAGGTAGAGCCCTGGGGGTCGCCGAGCATGGCCACGGAAGCGGCTCCGGAAAGAGCGAGGACGAACAGCGAGTAGTGCGCCGCCAGATTCTGCAGCCTCCAGGGAAAGAAGAGGACCAGGGGAAGCAATGCCACCGCACCGCCGAGCAGGATGAGTTCGGGCAGGATCGAAACGAGCGACATGCCGCCGGGGCTCACAGGCGCCCCACCACGGCACCCGCCGTCGCGTCGATGACGTTGATGAGCCAGGCGGGGATCACGCCGATGACGACCGCCGGCGCGAGCAACGACACCAGCACGGCACTCTCCACCCGGTCAAGGTCGGTGAACTCCCGCCACCGATCCGCCAACGGACCGAGGAACATCATGCGCAGCATCCGGAGGAAAAGCGCCGCCAGCACAACGAGCGCAGCGACACTGACGATCACCAGCACGGGATAGACGGCGAAGGCTCCCACGAAGACCGAGATGTCGGCGACGAATTGAGCCAGGCCCGGGAGACCGAGGCCCCCGAACGCCGCCACGATCGTCAACAGCGCCAGGCGCGGCGCCCGCGACAGAAGACCCCCGAACTCCGGCATCTCGTACGTGTGCGCTCGGGCGTACACCGAGCCACTGATCAGGAACAGGGCCGCCGTGATCAAGCCGTGGCTCACCATGCCGACCACGGCCCCGTCGAGCGCGACGCGGCGCGCTTCCACGTCACCCCCGAGCACTCCCCCGGCCGCCGCAATCCCCAGCACGACCAGGCCCATGTGCGTGATGCTCGTGTATGCGATCAGTCGCTTCAGGTTGGTCTGGGCAAGGCTGACCAGAGCGCCGTAGACGATGCTCACGACGCTGACGATGGCAAGCGCGAGCGCGTACTTGCGAAACGCATCGGGCAGCATGAGCAGGCTGATGCGGATGAAGCCGTAGGTGCCCATCTTCAGCAGGATGCCCGCGAGCACCGCCGAGCCCGGGCCGGGAGCGTCCACGTGGGCCGGTGGGAGCCAGGTGTGGAACGGCACGAGCGGCGCCTTGATCAGAAACGCGACGGCGAAGCCAAGGAACACCAGGCTTGCGCGCAGGCCACCGCCCGGCAGGGCCGGATTCTGAATGAGAGCGACCATATCGAACGACCGCGGTGAGGTCGCGAGGTAGAGGCCGAGGATCCCCAGCAGCATCGCCAACGAGCCCGTCAGCGTATATATGAAGAACTTGAGGGCCGAACGCAAGGCATCGCCGTGACCCCAGATCGCGATGACGAAGTACATACCAACTAGAGTCAGATCCCAGAAGATGAAGAACAGGAACAGGTCGAGGGCCAGGAACACCCCGAACGATGCGGCCTCCAGAAAGAGGAAGATGGCGTAGTACATGCGCTCGCGACCGAGCAGGTCGAGCGGGTAGGCCATCGATACGGGAAAGAGGAGCGCGGTGAGGGCCACGAGGGGCAGCGAGATACCGTCGACGCCCACCTTGTACTCCACCCCCAAGGCGGGTATCCATCGGAGCGACTCGATCTGCTCCGGCAGCAGGCCGCCCTCGAAGCGCAGCCACACGAGCACCGTGAGCACCAGCGGCACGAACGACACCACCAGAGCGATCGGCCGGGCGAGCGGCGCGCGGGTCGTGGGCAAAAGCCCGACGACGAGCGCGCCGAGCAACGGTATCAGGATGATCGCGGTCAGCATGTTCTTCGCTCCTCGGCGGTGGTTTTCAGGTTCGGCATGACTAGGTGGCGACGGCGGTGACGGCGAGGACGAGGACGAGGCCGACGACGACGACGACGTAGTACTGGTGGGTGAGGCCGGTCTGAAGCCTGCGCACCTGCCTCCCTGACCACCAGCTCGCTCGGGCGATCCACTCCACGGCCCCGTCGATGCCGAGATCATCCGCGGTACGTGAGCCGGCGGCGCCGCGCATGGTAGCCCACGCGACGCCGCGCACCGCACCGTCGACGATGCGCTCGTCGAGCGAACGGAGGCGGCCGGCCGAGCGGAGGGCCGCGCGGGCGATGCCCCAGACTCCCATGTCGATCACGCGGTCGTCGAACCGGCGGAGGAGGATGGCGAAGGCGAACGTCGGCTCGGCGATGCCCCAGACTCCCATGTCGATCACGCGGTCGTCGAACCGGCGGAGGAGGATGGCGAAGGCGAACGTCGGCTCGGCGATGCCGCGGCGTGCCAAGAACGGCGCCCCGAACCAATCGGCGACCCTCGCCTGAGTATAGGGCGCCAGCCCCAGCGAAAGCAGACGGCCGCGCCGATGCAGGACACGCACGGCAGTGAACGCCACCATGATGGCAAGGAGCGACACGGCGAGCTGCCAGAACGGCTCGGCCGCCTCTCGTGCCACCGAGAGCTGCTCCAGCCGGCGCCAGACCGCAGGCACCCGAAGCAGACCCATCAGCACCGAGATGCCGGCAAGCAGGCCCATGCTCCACACTTCGCCGCTCAACAGGCCGCGCGCCGTCGATCGGGAACCTCCTGATCCCACCAGGCCTTGACCCTCCCCCACCGCTGAACCCATGCCCCCAGGGTCGCCCCCCACCACGCTGAACGCCAGAGTGAACAGGCGCGCCGCGTAGAAAGCGCTCACGAAGCCGGCCAGGAAGACTCCCGCGCCGACCCAGGGCGAGTAGTCCACCGCAGCCGCGAGGATCGCCTCCTTCGAGAAGGCGCCGCCCAACGGGGGGACGGCGGCCAGCGCGAGCACACCGACGCCGAAGAAGACGGCCACGACGCGCTTGCCGGAGCCGAGGCGCAGATGGGCCAGGTTGCCCGTTCCCGCCGTGGCAAGCGCCACGCCGGCGCCGAGGAACAGGAGGGACTTGAAGAAGGCGTGCGTGATCAGGTGAGCGGTGGCCGCCGTGGTAGAGGCCACCCCGATCGCCACGAACATCAGGCCGTACTGCGCGGTGGTGGATCCGGCCAAGACCCGCTTAAAGTCGGTCTGCACGGAGGCGACCACACCGCCTGCGAGTGCGCTGATCATGCCGATGGCGATGACCGTGGGGCCGAACCAGCCGAGCGGCGCGAAGAACGGGGCGAGGCGGATGAGCGCGTAGGCGCCGGCCGCCACCATGGTCGCGGAGTGCAGCAGCGCCGACACCGGAGCGGGGCCCTCCATGGCGGAGAAGAGCCACTGAGAGAAGGGCACCTGCGCCGATTTCGAGGCCGCGGCCAGCAGCAGACCGGCTGCGGCCACGTCGAGCCAGGGGCGGCTCGTGCCGGCGAGCGCCGCGTAGTTGAGCGAGCCCGTCGAGGCGAACACGGCGCCCGCGGCGATGAAGAGCCCAACTCCGCCAAAACGCACCGTGAGGTACGCCTCGAGGGCCGCCTGGGGCGGCTTCGGCGCCCGCCAGTGATGGGCGATGAGAGCCCACGAAAAGGCGGCCACCAGTTCCCAGCCGATCACCAGTGACACGAGATCGCCCGCAGCGACCAGGAGTTCCATCGAGCCGACGAAGGCGAGCAAGAGCCCTACCAAGCGGCGCAGATCGGGATCGTCGGCGTACTCCCAGGTGGCGAAGGCGATGACCGGCGCGGCGACCACCGGCACGAGCACGATGAGGATGGCTGCCGCCCCGGTGAGCTCGAATCGCAGCTGGAGCAGGCCTCCCCATGCGAGGTCGGCGGATGCGCCCGAAAGCGCCGCCCAGAGCCCCAGCGCGGCCGTGGCGGCCATGGCAAGCGCGGCCGCCGCGCCGAGCCTGCGGCGCGGCGCCGCGAAACCGACGGCAAGAGCGGCGATCACGGGCAGGAATATGGGCAGCCAGATCACGCCGGGCTACCCTTTGAGCCTTTTCAACTTCTCGGTGATATCGGCCTTCCTAACCCTGTAGATGCCCGTGACGAGCGCGAAGCCGAGCGCCGCTTCCACCGCCATGACGGTCATGAGCACCACCACCAACAGCTGACCTTTGGGGGTGCCGCCGGCGACCATCGCCCACACCATGGCCGCCGCGAGCATGGCGCCGTTGAGCATGAGCTCCAGGCCCATCATGATCATGACGAACGACTGCTGGCTGAGCGCGCCGTACACGCCGATGCCGAAGATGGCGGCGGCTACTACGAAGATCGCCTGCTGGCTCATCACGCCCCCTCGTGGGAGTGGTCCGCCGGCATGGCGCCCTCGGTGACTTCGGGGGTCGTACTGGGCGCCGGAGGGGTCGGACTGGACGCCGCGGAGCTCGAGGGCCCGGTGCTCGAGGGCGGGGCGGACGAGTCGACGTCTGCGTCGGCGGCCGGTTGCTGCTCCGGGGCATCCGACCCCTCGTCGGCGGGGCCGAAGCGACCGCGGACGCTGACCAGGGCCACGGCGCCGATCATCGCGGCCAGCAATGTCACGCCGGCCGTCTGGAACACCAGCATCGAGTCACCCAGCAACTCGGTGCCCAACTCGGCCGTGGCCCGCGCCGTAGGCGCCACCACCGAGGCGGGAAACCGCGCGAACAGGCCGACAGCCGAGAGGAGTGCGAACGACCCGAAGCCGGCGGCCATCGCGGCCCGGTTCTGGTGCACCATGATCATCGGGTTCAGACCGGCGGGGTTCATCATGAACATGACCATGAAGACGGCCATGATCGTCATCTCACCGCCCATCATGAGGATCAGGATCACTCCGAGGAATTCGGCCTTGAGCATCACCATGATGAGGCCCACGCCCACGAACGAGACCAGCAGCCAGTACGCCGCACGCACCATCGAATCGGTGCGGAACACACGCCAAGCCGAGAAGACCGCCAGCACCGCGAGGATCCAGAAGACCGCATCGGCGATCACCGCGCGGCCACCATCGCCTGGATCCCGGCCAAGAACACATCCACCAGCGCCAGCGGAGTGAGAACGGTCCATGCCACGACCACGAACGACTCGGTGCGCACGCGGGCGAAGAACTGCCGGCTGGCCACGAGCAGCGCCAGCAGGAAGAGCGTCTTCAGAGCCATCCACACGCCGCCGGGCAACCAGGGGCCGAGCCAGCCGCCCAGGAACACGGCCGCGCCCATAGCCGAAACGGCCACGAGCACGTTGAGCTGAGCCACGCGCCAGAGCAGCCGGGGCACCCCGGACAGCTCCAATGACGTACCGCCGGCCACATCTTGTCCCTCAGGCAAAGCCAAGGGCCCCCAAAAACTCAAGGCGAGCACCGTGATCAGGTACACGGGCAGACCCAACGGCTGACGGATGACATTCCAGAGATGCTCCTGAGACGTGACGATAGGTACGAGCGCAAGGGACCGCGCCGGGAGGGCGGTGCCGATGAGTACCACGGCAAAGGGGATCTCGTACGAGAGGCCCTCCGCCACGAACCTGTATGCGGCGACCAGTGACAGGGGGGAATTGGGTGACCATCCCTGCAAGTAGACGGCGACGACCACCAGCGCCATGGCAGCGGCGAAGACCACGATGCCGGTGTCGGCCTCGACAGGAATAAGCGTGCCCGTCAGCGGCACGACGGCCAGACTCACCGCGGCCAGGGCCGCCAGCACTGCGGGAGCGAGCGCCCAGGTGCCGGCGTCGGGACGCTCGGTGAGAGTGCGCCGCTGCAGCGCCAGTTGAGCCGCGCGGCGGAGGGGCAACGCGGCCGCCGCCAGGGGACGAACCGCGACGCGCATCGTGAGACGCGTGAAGAGGACATCGAGCACCGCGGCGACGTAGGTTCCCCCGATCATCACTGCGACGACCGCGAGCGCCAACCCCGCGGTGGACAGCGCCTCCCCTACCATGCCCACGCCGGCGCCACGCCCGACCCCGGCGGGGTCAACGCCGCTTCCCGGAGGTCGAGATCGAGGCTGAGGAGCGTGGTAACAGCATCTCCCCATTCAAGCCCGGTGAGCAGTTCCGGTAACAGCGGCAAGAGCCTGGAACTGGGCCCGGGACCACGGCCGAGCGGCCCGGTGGGTCCCTCCGCCGTCCCAGTGACCGTGGTCATGCTGTTTCCGGCGGTCTCTGCCAGCCGCAGCGATTGCTCGGCCTCGTGTAACCGCAGGCGCCAGCGCGCCAGTGCGTCACCCCCGGCGTACACGACCGGCTTGAATCCCAAAGCCAGATAGGCGGGATCGGCACATCTTTCATCGCGCTCGATACCGGCTGCGCGCGCCACGGGACCGCCGTCGAGTGCGGCAAGCTGATCCCCGCTCAACCGACCGATTCCGCGGGTGGCCCAGGCAAGCGTGAAGTTCCGCTCGAGAGACCGGCGGAGTTCAACCACTTCGGCGGAGCCGAGTGCGTTGCTCGAACCAGCGCCTTGGGAGTGGACTCGGGCCGAAAGCGCGAGAACGCGCCGGCCAAGGGCGGCCAGTCCGTGCACACGCAGGGCGTGCCCCAACCAGCGAAGGTGATGGCGGGCACGGGCCAGCTCGAGTTCGGCGACCGCTACCGGAACACGCAGCGACGCAAGAAAGGGGGCAAGGTCGGCTGGTCCCGGGAACGCGGGAAGTTCTTCCTCCTCCGAATCGGGGACCGCCTCCTCGACGAACGGATTCGCGCCGACTGTCACGTCCTGGATCACGTCGCCCTGGAGCCGCACCTCGAGGATGAGGCCCTCGGGAAGAGCGGGCAGGAAGGGGCCAACGCGCATGAGCAACTGGTCGAGTTGGAGACCGTCGCGGTCCTTGGCGCGCTCGGGCAGCGGCCGTCCGTAGGGGACACCCCCGGTCATCCCGGTGCCGCCCTGACCCCACGGCCCGACCCCGCGCCACGGGTTCGGCTCCACGTCCGGTAGGAGCGGCGGACTCGAGGGGAAGCTCCCGGCAAGCAGGTCGTCACGGGTATTCACCGCCGCAGCCGCCAGGGTGGCGGCGGCCGCGGCGGCCACGGCATCGACCGCCACGAAGTGGGGGAAGACCTCCGCCGCCGGGTCCCGTTCCGCTGGCGACCATCGCACCACCGCGCGCGGTTCGGCCATCTGGTCGTGCACTTGCAGCGCGGCATATTTCAGATCGCTGGTCAGTCGCCCGGCGATCATCAAGATCATCGCGGGCCGAGGAGAGTCAGTGACATGCAGACGGTCATCAAGACGAAGGCGATCCGTGATCTCGTCGCCACCGATCCCGGATATCAGAAAGACGGGGACGGGCGCTTTCTTCGCGAGACGAGCCAGGATCGATCTTACGACCACCGAAAGGCTCCCTCGCGCCAGGTATAGAGTATCCCGAAGAGGAGGATCGTGATGAACATGAGCATCTCGATGAGCGCTATGAGACCCTCCTCGACGAAAACCACGGCCCAGGGGTACATGAAGACCATCTCCATGTCGAACGCGAGGAAGAGGAGCGCCATGGGGTAGTACCGCACGTGGTATCGATTCCAGGCGTGCGTGTCGGGTGAGAGCCCCCCCGAGAAGGGGACACGAGAGGGAGCCGTCGACCGCGGCGGGTTCAGAACATCGCCGACGCCTTTGAGAATGAGGAATGCTCCCAGCGCGACGACCAAGATCGTCAGCGCCGCCGCACCACCTTCCACGACTCAGTCTTCGACGTACGAGCCGGGGTCCTCGTCGAACTCCTCCTTGCAGTCGGCGCTGCAGAAGTAGTAGGTCTTACCCTCATGCTCGGACGTGGCAACGGCGGAGTCCGTGTCGATCTTCATCGCGCACACCGGGTCCTTGACTTCCATTTCAGCCTCCAGTCCATCGGATGATCTTGCGTGGGCGCCAACCGAAGCTGCAGTTGTGTCTACCCGCGAGCATGAACCCTAACACTCGCCGATCGTAGTCCAAACAAGAGCACTGAGCAGTGTGGCCATCTCGGCGGAGACCAGCCGACCTTACACCCACCGCTCCGCTGCAAGAACTCCTGCACGCCGGCCCGCGGCTAGGAGCCTGTCACGGAGTCACCGCCTGATCCGACGAGCTTGAACGCGCTGAGTTCGGCCTGAACAATGAGGCGTCGAGCTGCGCTGTAGATCGGCTCGCAGGTGGTGAGTGAGATCTCGTCGACCCCACGTTGCGCCACCACATCGACCTCCGTGGGGAGCACGATGATCGTCCGCGAGACTTTGTAGACAACCGCCGCGTAGGGCAGCACGACTTGGATCTCGTCTCCGGGCTTCAATTCGTTCAGCTTGAAGAAGGGTGCGCCGTACGTGGTTCGATGCCCGGAAACGATGAAGTTGCCCCCCGCGCCGGGTGCGGGTGTTTCCGGCCAGTGACCGGGTCCCTTTCGAAGGTCCCCCGTGCCTATCCCCTCGATCATCACCACATCAAGACCGATCTTGGGGATCAGCAGCCGGCCGAAAGGCTCTCCTGTCTTCCCTTGCAGTGACGCTGAGAAATCCAGGGAGGCTTGTCGCAGAGCCTCCCTACGGCTGAGCCGTTCGGCTTCCACGCCCGCTTTCACGAGCTCACCTTGTTCGGCCCGCATGAGTGTCATGTCTTCCTCGACGAAGTACTCCTCCGGGGTCGATCCGGCCAACGCTGGATATGCCCCAGTCAACTCACCGGCGAGGGACCCCTGTTGCCACCACGTGAAACCCCACGTTCCCGGCAAGTAGAGCAATACCCCCACGCCGACGAGCATGAGCAAGTTGGCAAATCGACGACGCCACTTCCTCGGGCTACGACTACGCCGAGGGGAAGACGATGGTACGGTCATGACTTCTCCGATGCTGATTCGTCGGTGGCCGGATTCCTGGAGCGCACAGCCGCTTTCGCCATAGATCGAGGCGCCCATCGCATTCAGTATCCGCCACTCATGTCAAATGCACGTAAAGGCCAAGTCGTGCCGCGGGATCCCCGACGTGGTTCGGCGCTCGCCTTGTGAAGATGACGTAACGATGTGCCCCCAGGCCGCGCTCATGCTTGCACCGCATACCCCCCTGGCCTATCCTGAAGGGAGACAGGTCTCTTAGAAGCAGCCGAGAGGTGGATCCTTTGGATCCGGGCGTCAAGCAAACCAGCGCAGTAACTCGCCGTGACTTTCTGATCATGGCGCTCAGTCTTGCCGGTGTCTTCTCTGCGGCCGGCCTACTGGCGCCGATCGTCCGCTACGCGTTCCCCAGGGCCAAGGCCGAAGTCGCCGCACGTGTGCGCGTTGGATCGACGAGTCAGGTGAAGCCCCTGGCCGAATCGCTCGACTTCGAGTACCAGGAAACCCCTTGTTCCTTGCTGCAACTCGAAGATGGCACCTACGTCGGTCTCTCGCGGGTGTGTACGCATCTCGGCTGCATCATCACCTGGGAACCCGACAACACGCGCTTCTTCTGCCCATGTCATGCAGGCGTCTTCTCCCCCACCGGCGAGGTGCTCGCGGGTCCTCCCCCAAGCCCTCTCCCTACGTTGAAGGTCATCCTGGAAGGTGAAGACATCTGGGTCGAAGGGTGGAACCCGGCCTAGCCTCATGTGCCATCTCGTACTCCTCATGCCGATCGTCGGCCTGGCGGTCTTCTTCGTGCTTCCGCTTCCGGAGGCCCTCGTGGCGTATCTCGTCATCGCCGCAGCGACCGCTCTGCTCTACGGAGCCATCATCCGGGCGATGCGTCGCACCGTGGTAACGGGCAGAGAGGCTTTGCTGGGCGCCCACGGCACGGTGAAGCGCGTTGGTCCAGGGGGACTGTTGCTGCATCTGCGCGGTGAACTGTGGACTGCCCAGGCCGTCGGCTTCACCGTCGGCTCGCCGCAGCCGGGCGAAGACGTGGTCATCACAGAGATCGTGGGCAACCGGCTGATAGTGGGGCCACTCCTGTAGCGTTGATCGGGACCCACCCATCGCGGCCGAGCGTGGGGCCGAATAGTACAAGGGGTGCTGTCGAGGCACCCCTTGTACGGGAGAGTGAAGGGGGCGGTTTCAGGTCATGCCCAGGACCATGCTAAGCAGCCCTCGCTGCAATGGGCAACCCGTGGAATGGTGAACCGCTTCACGATCACCTCCTTCGTTGAGTCGTCTGGCTTCAGGGATCGAGCCTAACGGATCGAGCCTAACTCCTATGCCCATACCCCCTATTGGTATGAAACCACGTCTTCTCCTGGGGTTGCAAGCCCGAGCTGTAAAGAAGACGTAAGGAGTCGTCAAACGCGGGCGGCATCAGCGTCGCCAGCGCCGAAACGCCCAAGGTGCCGGGAGCGCTGGCCACAGCGAGCGTCAGCGACTGAGTCGAGACCGAAGCGGGCCGGGATGGGAGCGCCCTCGCAGCGCCCACACAAGGAGGATCGCCAACGCGGGGACTGCGACAAGCGCCACGCCCTGGGTCAGCGTGAGTTCACCGAGGAAGCGGGGATCAGTCCCAGCGATCGTCTCGATGCTCCCCGCGCGAAGAAGGTCGAGCAGGGAGCGGCCGACCAGGTACCCCAAGCCCACGGCCAGCGCTGCGACACCGGGCACCGTGCGCCGCCTCAGCAGGATGAGCCCAGCGGCAAGCAGCAGAAGACCGAGTGCGGATTCGTACAGCGGGATAGGGTGACGCACTGCGCCCAGGTAGTCGATGCCCCAAGGCAGTGAGGTCGGCCGCCCCGGGTGGAGACCTGTCAGGAAACACCCCACGCGGCCCACCGCGATACCGAGCGCAAGGCCGGGGGCCACCACATCGGCCGTGGCGCGCACGGGGAGCCCGGCGCGACGCGCGTAGATCACCCCAGCGGTCACCGCGGCGAGCAATCCTCCGATGAAGGTGAGCCCGCCCTCCCAGACCGCGATAAGGCGCAAGGGATAGGCGATGGTCTCGCCGATGAGACCCGGCTGTAGCGCCCAGAGCACCTTGCTGCCGAGAACTCCGGCCAGTGCGACCACGATCGTGAGGGTCCAGAGTCTGTCCGCGGAAATCCCGCGGTCACGCGCAAGACGAACCGTCAAGACGGCGCCCGCAGCGATGCCGAGACCCACGAGCAGACCCCAGGTTCGCAGGTGGAGCGGGCCGAGCACGATCGTTTCAAACGTGCGATAGGGCATCCTGCTGCCTCCTCATCTCGAAATTATTCGATCACATGCCGAGCGGAACGCGGAATGGCAATAGCCGAGAACTGATCTCGACAAGACGGGTGAACTGGCCGGCCACCATGAGAACCCCGAAGCCCGCCAGCAACACGCCGGTGCCCGCGGCGACGAACCTCGTGGTGCGCTTGTACCGCGAGAGTACGCGCAGGGCGGGGGTGATGGCCACCGCCACGGCCACGTACGGCACGGTAAGTCCGATGGAGAAGGCCAGCATGGTCACCATGCCCGCCGTAGTCGAGCCGGTGGTTCCGGCGACCGCCATCATCGACAAGAGAGTGGGAGCTATGCAGTGTGAGCATGTGACGGCGAAGAGCAGTCCCACTACCAAGGACCCTAGGGGACCCTTCGGTTTGGTGAGAGGTCGCTTCAGCGGGAGTCGCATCTTGTCCAGTAGACCCAGGCGGAACACACCCGCCATCGATAAGCCCAGCACGATGATCAAGAGCCCGCCACCGATCTCGAGCCCGCGCGTCGCCTGCTGCAAGGCCGAACCGAGCGCGCCAGCGGCTCCTCCAGCGAGGGTGAATACTATGGTGAACCCGAGAGTGAACAGGAGCGTGTTCACAACGATAGTGCGCCGGACCACGAGCCCCGGCTTGGCGGTGAGTTCCTCCATGGTCATGCCCGTGATCAGAGTCAGGTAGACCGAGACCATGGGCACGATGCAAGGCGAAAGGAAGGAGACGACTCCCGCCGCTAGGGCCAATAGTATGGGTGCTTCCACGACTCCGAGCCTACTGGAGGGGGAGGCGCCAGGTGAGCGTCCGGCTCGGCACCCCGGCCACATCGCGTATGCTGAGCGTGAGATCACCAATGGCTGCCAACTCCAGCCCCCCACGTTCGAAGACCAGCATGCCCGAGCGATGATGGCTCGAGTCGTCTTCTCCCACCCAGCGGATCGCACGGTGTTCGCCGTCCGGCGAGTCGAGACTCGAAAGGGCCACGAGATCCAACTTGGAGAGATCTCCGGCATGGGTCTCGAACACGATCAGGAACCCGACCTCAGTCGCGGGATCGAGCGTGTCAGCCAACTCAGCACGTGAGGGATCCTGCTCCACCGCTCCCGGCGTAAGAGCAGCGGCCCTGACATTCACGCCACCCGCGCCCTCATCCTCGGCCACGTAGGTGGGAGCGTCCGGCTGCTGAGTGGGTGGGGTCGCGGTGGGCGATGCGGCGGCGGACCCACCCTGATCCGCGGGGGCACTCCCGCCGGAGGCAACGGTCTGCGCCGCGGCGCCGGACGAGGCCTGCTGTTGGGCTTGGAGGTAGAACCAAGCGACCGCGACCAGCGCAACGAAGCCCGCCGCCATGATGATCCCAGCTCTGCTTCTTCTCACTGTGTTGTCTCCTTGCCAAAAGGTGTACCAAGGTGGACATCCGTTGAAGAAGCATGCCTGACGCGGGTCAAGTTGCCGTAAAGATGCTGCAGGGGGCGGCTCGACGGCCGCCCCCGCCCATGTCAAAGGCTACGCGCCCGCCCGGATGCGGCAACGCTTCGACTTCAGGATCGGGTAGCCGGTGATGGGGTCGCCGATGTAGTCGCCGGTGATGTCGTTCACGCTGGCGTCGTTCCAGCCGTGAGGCAGGCTGACCACATCGGGCAACATCGACTCGATCAAACGCGCCTTCATCGTCACTCGACCGATCTCGGTCTCGATCTCGATGGAGTCGCCCTCGCCGATGCCAGCCGCCGCCGCGGTCGAAGGATGAAGTTCGGCGAGAGGATCCCGGCCCCGCTTGGCCAGCTTCTCGATGTCGCGATGCTGCGAGTGGAGGTACTGCAGGGTTCGAGCTCCCGTGGTCAATATCAGCGGATACTCGGTCTCGACGCCGGCCTCTGTCACGACTATCTGGTCTGGTGACTCCTTGTGCCGTGGCACCGGATCGTGCCCCAGTGCCGCGAGCGTCTCCGAATAGAGCTCGATCTTGCGCGAAGGTGTTGCGAAGCCGCCCTTCTTCTCGTAGTAGCCGAGCCTCACCTTCCCGAAGTCCATGCCGCCGTCGGGGAACGCGTCCAGTTGGCCCATGGAGAGACCGGAGGGCTCGAGGGCGTAGTCGAGCGCCTCCGTGACGCTCTCCCAGGGGAACCATTCGCCATAGCCCATGCGTCGGCCGAGCTCCATCCAGAAGTCGAGGTCGGAGACCGCGTCGCCCACCTGGAACAGCTTCCTGCGCGTACCCACGTAGGGGACGGCGTGCAGGGTGCCGTAGTAGTCGCAGAGCTCCACCCGCTCCAGGTACGTGGCGGCGGGCAGGAAGAGGTGGGCCTTCTCGGCGGTGGGGGTCATGAAGAGGTCCATGACGGCGAGGAAGTCGAGGCTCTCGAGCGCCCGTTCGAGGTTCCTGCCCCCCGGCCAGGTGATCACCGGGTTCGAGGCCGAGACGATCATGCCCCGAATAGGGTACGGGTCGCCGGTGAGGATGGTGTCGGCGAGCAGCATTGACTGCCCCTCGCCGAAGTTCCGGCCCCACACCTCGTTGAAGAGCGGGAAGCGGTCGGCGCCGAGAGGCTCCCCTTCCATCTTCTCGGGCATGCGGATGGGGCTCAACGCCACCTTCGACGTACTCACGAAGCCGCCGCTGACGTCGATGTTGCCGGTGATGGCCTGCAGGATCGCCACGCATCGGGAGTTCTGCAGCCCGATGGTGTGCTGGTCGAGGGAGTTCGTGCCCTGGGCGATGCAGGCCGACGGGGCGCCGGCGAAGAGGCGGGCCGCCTCGGCGATCTTCTCCGCGGGCACGCCGGTGATGGCAGCCGCCGCCTCCGGTGTGTACTCCGCAGCCACTTTCGCCAATTCGTCGAAGCCCAGAGTCCACCGCTCCACGAACTCGTGGTCGTAGAGATCCTCGGCGATCATCACGTTCATCATGCCGAGGGCTAGGGCCGTGTCGGTGCCGGGGCGCACCTGCAGGTGAAGGTGTGCCTTCTCGGCCATCGGAGTCACGCGGGGGTCGATCACCAGCAGAGTGGCGCCCTTCCGCAACGCTTCCCGCACCCGCCCGGCGGTGGGCGGCGCCGAGGCGTCGGGGTTGTTGCCCCACACCAGCACACAGGCGCTGTTGTCGATGTCGGGCACCTGGTACGTGCCCAGAGTCAGGATGCGGCCGATGATCTGGCAGCGGAAGCAGATACTCTCCACCGAGAAGCAGTTCGGCGTGCCGTAGATGTCGCAGAAGCGGCGGAGGAAGCTGACGGTAGAGTTCCCGCCGAGGAGCACCGGCATGCCGATGGCCACCGCCAGCGCTTTCGGGCCGTACTCATCTTTGATCCTGGTGAGGTTCTCCACGAGGATGCCGTAGGCGTCGTCCCACCCGATCGGCTGCCACCCATCCGAGGTGCGGCGCATGGGCGTGGTGATGCGGTCGGGGTGGGACATGACCTCGGGTGAGGCGAGTCCCTTGGGGCACACGATGCCCTTGCTGTAGGGGTGCTCCTTGTTGCCGGTGATGCGCGTGACCGCGCCGCCCTCAATGGTGACCTCGATGCCGCAGCCCCACGGGCACTGCATGCAGGTGGTCTTCGCCACACCGTCGGGAACCAGGCACTTCACATCGGGTCTGGTGGGCTCCATCAGGCGTTCCTTTCGACGGGTCTCGGCGGCAGAAACACGCTCGGTTCGCCGAAGACACTATTGGATTCGACAGCACTACACGGCAGGAGTCTAACGATGCAGCCTCCCGGTCACAAGACCGCAGGCCCGAGGCGCGCCCCCTCGCGGCGCGCTACACTGGACACCCTATGACTACTCTATACGTAGACGCGGATGCCTGCCCGGTGACGAAGGAAGTACTCGCTGCGGGCCGCACCCACAAGATCCCCGTGGTCCTGGTGGGCAACACCACGCAGAACCTTGCGCGCCACGCCGGGCGTGCGGGCGTCGAGGTGGTGGAGGTGGGCGCCGGGCAGGACGTCGCCGACTTCGCCATCATCAGCCGCCTCCAGCCCGAAGATATCGTGGTGACCGGAGACCTGGGCCTCGCCGCCATGGTGCTCGGGCGCGGGGCCCGCGCGCTCGCCTTCCGCGGACGCGAGTACATGCCCGAGACCATCGACCTGGAGCTGGCGGTGCGGCACGCCGAGCAGGTGCACAGGCGCCGCGGAGGCAGGACCCGCGGCCCATCGCCTCTCGAAGATGAAGACCGGGAACACTTCGCGCATACGCTGAAGCGCGTTCTCGAAGGTTTGCGCTAGCCGACGGCACGAGACACAAGAAGCAGGGGCTGCCCCGGTCGGTCGGGGCCCGACGACGTTGACGAGGTGCGCCATGGAAGACGTCCACAAGACCTTCACCATCTTCAAGGAAGAGTTCCCCGGGGTGAACGCCGCCCACGAGGAACTCGGGCGTGAGATCCACCTGCAGGGCGGACCGCTCGACGCGAAGACACGCGCCCTGCTTAAGGTGGTCATCTCCGCGGCGAGCGGCCACCTCCGTGCTCTCGAGACCCATCTCCGCGCAGCCGAAGAGGCGAGAGTCGAGCCGGCGGAGATCAAGCACGCCCTCCTCCTGCTGGTGCCCACCTGCGGGTTCCCCGCCTTCATGGAGGCCTACCAGACCTACCTGGAGTCGCAGAGCTGATGTCCGTTCCCGCAGGCACCGAAGAGAGCATCGTAGGCGAAGTGCAGCTCCGACACATCGCCGAATTCACGGCGGTGATGCTCGCGAACCGCGGCCCGTACGATACCCTCGCGGGGTCGTTCTCCCGGCTCAGGCGCTGGTCGGCCGACGTGGACGTGCTCCCTACCGGGAGTACCGTGTGTCTGTTCTTCGACCGGCCGACCGCCGATCCCGCCGCCATACGCAGATACGGGGTCTGTCTCCCCACCTCGAAGCCTGAGGGCGCACGGGCCCGCACGGCCCTCCTCGACTCCAACGACGGAGGCCCCACAGAAGGAGCGACAGGCGCGGCGGCGGCATCCCACCTGGAGCCGGGCGATGTCATCGAGGTGCGCGAGGTGCCGCGCATCCTGGCCGCGGTCGTCTACTACCGCGGATCGGCCGCAGGGTCGAGGCTCGCATACGAGCGCGTTGCCGACTGGGTGCGCGAGCGCCCCTACCTGCCGGCCGGAGCACCGCGCGAGATGCACCTGGCCGAGCCCGGCCAACTCGGTGCCGACACCATCGAGGTAGAGATACAGCAGCCGGTGATACCGAAACCGCGCTGAACGTGACGGTGCAAATGGGAGCCCGACTCAAGGCGAGAGGTGGATGACCCGCATGAGGAAGAGTACTCGGATCCTTCTGGTCGCGGTGACTATGCTGATGGCCCTCCTCTTCCTCGTCGGCTGCGAGGAGCTGAAGGCCAAGGTGGAGAGCGCCCAGAACCCCGCGCCCGTAGGTGAGTACCTCGAACTCGAGGACGTCTCGGTCAACAGCCTGAACGAAAAGGCGAACTACGCGTGGCCGATCGGAGGCGTGGAGCGTGACGCGGTGACGAAGCCGGAGACCGAGTACTTCGTCAACATGGAGCCCGTGAGCTACGACCTGTACTGGGACGCCCGAAGCAACGAGGGTATCTACGAGGGCGACAACAAGTTCGCGGACGACACCTACGACATCCTGGTGGAACCTGCCGGCGTCATCGCCCTGGTGAACGTCAACATGGGGGAATAGCCGAGCGTGGAACGCATCGCCGCCTTCATCGTGGAGCACCACAAGAGGGTTCTCGGGCTGACCGCGCTGACCACCGTGTTGGCCGTGATCGCCCTGTTCTGGATCTCCTTCAATGCAGACGTCACGCAGTTCATGGCGCAAGGCAGCGAGGTGGGACGCGACTTCGTCGCCCTGCAGGAGAAGTACGACACCGGCGACCCCGTGAACGTGCTCGTGACTCTGCCGGAAGGCCGATCGTTCCGCGACGCGGACGCCCTGGTGGAGTTGGTCGGACTTCGTGACGCCATCTCCGGCCTCGACGGAGTGGGGGGCGTCGCGACGATCGTTCCCCAGACCGATCCGCTCACCGGAACGGTCTTGACCGCGGACACGCTCGCCTCGCTGCCTCCGGCTGCGGTCGAGCAGGTGGTCCTGGGGAGCCCCATAGCCGGGTTGCTCCTCTCGGAAGATGGGCGCAGCACCCTGACCCTCGTCGTGCCCGAGGGAGACGCCACACAGCTCGCTCGCGACCTCACCCGCTACGTCGAGGCCTACCCGCCCGGCGGCTTCGAACTCACCTTGTCCGGCAACCCGGTGATCTTCGCCCGCGTTCTGGACATGATCACCTGGTTCCTTCTCGTGATCCCGCCCGTGGTGATGGGGCTCCTGCTCCTCACCTTCTATGCCACCATCGGCGACCGCAAGCTCACGATCATGGCGATCATCCCGGCAGCCTTGGGGTCCGTGTGGACCTTCGGCCTTCTGTCGGCACTCGGCATACGTATAGACGTCGTCAGCGTGATCGTCCCCATCTTCGTGATCGTGATGGGCTCCGCCGACGGTCTTCATTTCGTCACCCACTACCAGGAGGAGGCGAGGCGCACGGACGACAAGGCGGAGCGCGTCACCACGACGCTCCGCGACATCGGCGTGCCCATGATCCTCACCACCGTGTCGACCGCGGCCGGCTTCCTCTCGCTGCTTGCCACTGGCGTCGGTCCCATGCAGCAGATGGGCGTCTTCGCCGCGGTGGGCATCGTCTTTGCCGGCATCATCTCGTTCTTCTTCCTGCCGGCGCTCCTCTCCCACACCGAGATCACCAGCAGGCCGAGCAAGGCGCTGTTGGGCCGGCGCCTCACGAGTGCGGTCAAGACCCTCGCCCGCCGGCGCTGGGTGGCCGCCGCTCTGACGGTGGGGCTCCTCGCCTTCGCTGCGTTCTCCATCCCCCGCATCGCCGTCGATACCGACCAGCTCTTCTTCTTCAAGAACGGCGACCCCATCCGCGCCGACTTCGCCAAGATGGAGGAGGTGTTCGGAGGCGCAACGCCGCTGATGGGCGAATTCGTGCTCGACCCGGCGGCGGGCCTCGGGCAGTTGGCGGGCATCCTCGAGGTGTCTCGTGAGCTGGAGGCCCTCCCCGGGGTGAGGAAGGTCTTCTCCGCCGCCGACCTTCTCGCGGACATCCCGCCCGCCGAGATACCGGGTGTCGTCGCCGGGCTGACGAGCGGGTCCACCGTGTCGCCCCTCGGCAACATGGTCTCTGGGGACGGGCTCCGCTTCGTGCTCTTCCCCTCGGACTTCACGACCGCTGATCTGCGAGGGTGGCTGGACTTCGCGGAAGCCCAGCCCGAGATACGGGCGCTCACCGGCATGACCGTACTCTGGGATGAGATGGCGCGCCTCGTGCTGCGCGCGCAGAGCCGGTCGCTGATCGCCGCCTTCGCCTTGGTCATGGTGATGCTCCTCATCGCCTACCGCCGGGTACGTCTCACCTTGGTGGCGATCGTTCCCCTCGCCCTCACCATCCTCACGCTGCTCGGGTTCCTGGCGGACTCGGGCATCCAGCTCAACCTGCTCACCGCGATCGCCTCGAGCATCGTTCTCGGCGTAGGCATCGACTACTCCATACACTTCGTGGCCGCGATCGAACGGGCCCGGGCGGATGGTCCGGGATACGTGCTGCGGGCGATCGACAAAGCAGGCCGCCCCATAATCGCGAACGCCCTCGGTATCGCGATCGGGCTCACGGGCCTCTGGCTCAGTCCGCTCAAGTACCATGGACAGGTCTCGATGATCATGTGGGTCTCGATGACCACGGCCGCGCTCACCGCGCTCTTGGTCATCCCGGCGCTCAGCGGCCGCGACGGGACGCGCGAGCCGGACTGAGCCATCTCGCAGTGCCCTCGCCGAGGCGCGCGCCCGTCCAGTATCCGCCAGAGCATGAGGCTGTCGGGCTCTGATACCGTGGGGGCCGACCGCACGCCACGAGGGGGAGACAGAAACATGCCGAAGTACGTCATCGAACGCGCTATTCCGGGAGCCGGAGAACTCACTCAGGAGCAACTGCAGGGTGTCGCGCAGCAGTCGTGTGGTGTGCTGAAGAACCTGGGTCCCGAGATCCAATGGGTCGAGAGCTTCGTCACCGACGACAAGATCTACTGCGTCTACGTGGCTCCGAACGAGGATATGGTGCGGGAGCACGCGCGGCAAGGTGGCTTCCCGGTCGACTCGGTCGCGCAGGTGCGACGGATGATCGACCCCACCACAGCCGAGGAATAACTAGCCGACTCGGCCTCCCGGCGCGGTCCCTGCGACCCTGCCAGGCCGAGCATGCGGCGAAGGTGGGGCGCCCGAGGGCGCCCCACCCAGCGACTGTGTTCGTCTAGTAGATGAACTCCACGCCCATCGCGCCTACCTCTTCCTTCACCTTCTTGTACAGGTCGAGGTATTCGGGCTTGGGCACGGCCTTCGCCACATCGTAGAGCTCCTGGAAAGTCTGGCCGATGGGCGCATCGGGGATGTTCTCCTCGTACTTGGCCAGCAGCGCATTGACGATCTCGTCGGCCCGCTCGCGCTTCATGCCCTGGCGGGCGACGGCGTGACCGACCTCAGCGGCGAAGCGAGCCTCGAGCGGCGTGCCGTGGTTGTGGTGCTTGTTGCGGGCCGGGGCCGTCTCCCACAGGTTGGCCCCCGACACCGTGCTCGTCATGGCATGCGCCGCCGCTTCGTAGAACAGCATGTCGGTGCCCGGACCGGCATTTGTGAAGCCGTTCGAGTCCTGCACCAGGTGGGTGTTGCGTGCCACCGCCTGCGAGTACATGCTCACCACCCAGAGCATCTCCCGGCCCGTGTTCGAGCCGTACTTCAGGTGGAAAAGGAAGTTCTGCTGGAACTGGCAGCCGTAGGTGAGCAGCCCCATCAGGTGGTACGCCGTCTGCATGATGGCAGTGCCCTCGGCGCCGCCGGCGTACGCTCCGTAGATGGTGCCGGTCAGGTTGCCGCTGAAGGAGCCGTACATCTGGTAGTGAGCTGCCTTGTTGAGCATGGCGTTGTTGGTCATCATCTCGGTGATCGAGCTCACCAAGCGGCCGTCGCTGGGACGGATGCCCCAGTCAGGCTGGCTCACCGCCACCTGGGCGACGTCGGTCTCGGCCGTGCCCACGGCGATCATGCATACCCCGGGCACGCCCATGAGACGGGCGGCGCTCCGAAGGTGCATGGCGTGCTCCATCGAGCCGCCGATCTCGAACGGAGTCTTCGACTGGATGGCCCGACCCTGGAAATCCTCGAGGAGCGGAGAGCAGATGGCGTCCAGAAGGGGTTCCTTCAGGTACGCGACGCAGGCCTGGAAGAAGTCGACCTCGTCGTAGGTGATGTCAGGGCTGAAGATCACGAAGGGCGGCCGCGGGTCTTCCACCGTGCGATGACCGAACACCCGCGAGTCCTTGCCCAGGCCCACAGTGTGGCTGGAGGGTGCGCAGTACAGTGCCTCGCGCATCTCTTCCTCTGAGAACTCCATGATGCGGTGCGTGTCCTGGTTGTACACGCCCACGTCGCGGAAGAACTCCCAGGCCGCCTGCCACACGGCGTCGGCCATGGCGTCGTCCGCGGGCACCGGATGGGCCGGGTCGAACTTCACACCGTACTTCTTGATCACTTCGCGCATCTTCGCGGTGATCCGCTTGTTGAGGAAGTCCTTCTCTTCCATGAAGGGTCCGGTCGCGGCACGCTCCATGATCTCCCATTGACGATACGCCATGACTTAGGCCCTCCCCGAGATCAGCTCTTTGACGACGTCGATGGCGCCGCCGGACTCCTCGGCCCAGCCATCCGCGCCTATCTTGTCCGCCCACTCCTGGGACGTGGGAGCTCCCCCCACGATCACTTTGAAGCGGTCGCGCATGCCCTTGTCCTTCAGCAGCGCGACAACCTCCGTGGCACCGGGCATGGTGGTGGTCATCAGCGAGGAGATGCCGATGACATCGGCGTTTGCGCGCTCGGCCTCGTGAATGAAGTCCAGGGCATCCACGTCGGTACCGAGGTCGACCACCTCGAAACCGGCGATGCCCAGGAAGAGGGCAACGAGGTCTTTGCCGATCTGATGCATGTCGCCGCGGGCGGTGCCGACGACGACCACACCCTTCTTCGCGACCGTCGCATCCTTCGCGAGTTCCGGCGTGAACACCTTCATCACCGCGGTCATGGCGTCGGCGGCGAGCAGCACTTCGGGCAGGAAGATGTCCATCGTCTCGAAGCGACGGCCCACCTCCTCCATCTCGGCGGCGAGCACGGCTATGGATGCCTTCAGATCTGCGCCCTCAGCTACCAACTCGGCGGCGAGCACCGCGCAGGCGTCTTCGTCGCCTTCGACCATGGCCTCTTTGAGCCTGTCGATCGTTTCCATCGTCTCTGATCCTCCTAGTGAGGGGTACCTTCAGGCGGGGACTCCCGCCTGTTCGTCGATCGGAGTGTCGCTACGCCACCACTGCTACGAAGGCTTCCACTGCTTCGTCCATCATCGCCGCCACACTGGTGGGAAGAGCCGCGACTTCGTGATTCGCCAGAAGCTCGACAGCCTTGCGCCTTCCCTTCTCCGCCAGATCGAGCGAGCCCTCGGCTTCCCACTTCTCGCGGCCCTTGCGGTTGAGGATGGTGGGCCGCCACTGCACCTCGCGCATGTAGCGGTAGGTGTGGTCGCTCGTCATGTAGTGGCCGCCGGGGCCGGTCTCGGCGATGGCGTCCACGGCGAGCGTGTCGCGATTCACCTCTATGCCTTTCAGAAGCCGGCGGTTCATGGCGATGAACTCGTCCACGATCACGATCTCCTCGAGCGAACCCGTGAGACCGAAGTCGAGGTAGCCCACGTCGTGAGCCAGATTGGAGCCCGCCTGCATCGCGAGGAAGGTGATCTGGGTGGCCTCCATGCCCGACTGGGCATCGACCACCTGCGAATCGCTGGTGCCCGCGTTGCCCCAGTTGGGGATATCGAGCCACTTCGCCATCTCCACGGCACACATGTAGCCGGTGAGGTAGCCGAGGTCGTTGTAGGACGACTGCGCCGTCACCATGTCGAGCACGGCCGAGCCGATGCCGAACAGGAACGGGGCGCCAGGACGGTACAACTGGTGCATGACCAAGCCGAACAGGCTCTCGGCCACGCCCTGGGCAGTGTGACCGGCGACCGTGATGGGCGCCGTGGCGCCGGCCAGCGGGGCCGGCGAGTAGATGGAGGGCACGCCCGTCTCCGCGCAGAGGAGGAGCTTGGCGATGCTCTCCTCGGGGTGCTCCAGAGGGGAGATGGGTTCGTTGTACACCACGAAGTAGGGTTTCTGGCGCAGGGCCTCGGCTCCGCCCCGCAGTTCCCGGGCCACGTCTACCATC
>JAGXFW010000019.1 GCA_024637035.1 Actinomycetes bacterium | reverse complement strand
GAAACATGATGACTCCGAGAATGGTCAGCAGGCAGGGGGTGAACACCCCGGCGAAGGTACCGAATTTTTTCGTTTGCGCAGCCTCATGTTCCTCAACCTGCTGCTGCACGTCTTTTGCGGCACCGGTCTGAGGCCCCGGCGCTGTTTTCAGCTTTTCAACGCCGCTGTCCGCCGGTCCGGGTTCCCCGGCACTGCTCAGGTCCGTCCTGTCATCATTAATGATCATAGGCCACCCTCTATCGTATTTTTGGTGGTTGTATAAACAGAGCAGCTTTGACTTCCCCACGCGTCATAACGAAGGGCAATCGACCAAGCTCACCTGCGGCAATGGAGCGCAGCGGAATTGCCGTCCGGTGCGGCGCCGTGTTGTGTGCTCTCATCTTCGCCCAATCCTGGAACGAGTAAGATCTGGGGCAGTTAGCAGTAGAATATAGAATTTGCTTATCCTGGTCTTGGTCCACGCCCCCGAATGAGCACTTCGAACTCGCCTCCGAAACCACCCTGCCCCGTGCCAGAAGTGGACGAAGCAATACGGGCAGAGACCCAAGTGGACGGATTCTCGTGGGCAGCGCCCCGCGAGTCGCCACCGGTCGAGCTGCACACCGAGATCCTTCCGACGTTGCTCCTCCACCCGGCGACGACGTTTCGCCCCAGCGGCGGCGTTCCTGCCCCAGGGCCCACAGGCGCTCGGGCGGCCAACGGCGACGACGGGTAGGATTAGCCCCGTTCGCGCATAAGAGCGGCCGCCGATGGGGTAGACAGGTTACGTGTCATCCGGTTACCCGCTGAAGGTGGCCCTGGGTTCCAGGCACCGGCGACGACGACCGCCGTGCCCGGCCGGGCATGCGGAGAGGAGTGAAGATGAGCAAGAATTCGAGTATCGTGGATCGGGCGAAGAGCCTGTCGGAACAGGGAGCTTCGAGCGCAGCCAAGGCAGCTACCGGCGAAGCCCTCGGCGCCGTCAAGGAGCGCACCAGCGAGATGGCTAGCGATGCCCGTTCGGTGGCCGCGGACTTGGTCAGTCAGGGCTCGCGGCACGTAGGGTCCCGGGTGAAGAACGCCGGCGAAAGCGTCCACGGCGTGGAAGATGTCTTGCGGAAGCGTGGCCTGGGGAAGGTGGCCGACGCGACTGGTCAGGCCGCCGACACGATAGAGGGCTTCGGCTCGCGCCTCGAGCAGGTGGGTGCGGACAGTAGATGGGACCGTGCGAAGAGCTTTGCCGCGCGGTACCGCTGGGCTCTGGCGGCCGCTGGCGTGGTCGTGGGAGTCGCCGCCACGTGGTGGCTCAAAGCGTCCAAGCGCGACATCGAAGTGCCGGAGGCCGAGGACTCCGCCAAGAGGTTGTTTCGCCGTCTCCTCTAGTATCTCCATGATCGCGGGCAGGGACTGCTCTCCCCCACCGGCCGCCTACCGCTCCCGATCGGAGGGAGTCCATGCCGAACCGGGGGAAGTCAGCCCCCGTGCCGACTCAGACGGCGGGAACGCGGCCCCCGTCTATTCTCGTTCCCGGGAGCTGGACGATTCGGTGCGTGAGGCCCTCGAGTCGGCGCGCGCCGACTCGAGGGAAGCCGATGGGCGCACAGACGAAGGCACGGGTGTCCTTCGAGAGATCTTCACCGTGCTGAAGAAGACCGTCCAGGAATGGCTCGACGACAAGGCCTCCCGGCTCGCCGCGGCGCTCTCTTTCTACGCAACCCTGAGCCTCGCTCCCCTGTTGCTCCTCATCGTCTCCATCGTCGGACTGGTCATCGGCGAGAGCGAGACCAGGGGCGTCCTGGCCCAACAGGCCCAGAGCCTGGTGGGCGACAGCGGCAAGACCATCGTGGATACCGTGTTCGCCAACGCCGACCACTCGAGCGGCATCCTCGGCACCATCTTCGGGTTCGTGATCCTTGCGTTCGGAGCGACCGGGGTCGTCGGACAAATCCAGGAGGCACTCAACACCGTATGGGGCGTGGAGCGGACCACAGGGAGCGGGGTGTGGAACTTCGCACGGAAACGCCTCATCTCCTTCGTGGCAATCCTGGCCATCGGACTCCTGCTCCTGGTCTCGCTGATAGCCGGTTCCGCCCTCTCCCTGGTAGGGGATTGGATCGGCGGTTCTCTCGGCGAGGCGCAGTGGACGCTACGCGCCTTCGACATCCTCTTCTCCTTTGTGGTCTTCTCCATCCTCTTCACCTTTGCGTACAAGTTCCTGCCCGACGTCAAGATCCGGTGGGCGGACGTGTGGATCGGCGGGACAGCGACGGCCGTCCTGTTCGTGATAGGCAAGTTCCTCGTGAGCATCTATCTGGGGTCCAAGGGCACGGCCTCCGCATACGGGGCTTTCGGCTCTTTGGTCATCTTCCTGATCTGGGTGTACTACTCAGCCCAGGTCATGTTCTTCGGAGCCGAGTTCACCCAGGTGTACGCGCGCCGGCACGGCTCCGGGCTCGAGCCGGAGGAAGGGGCCAAGAGGATACCGTCACCCAGTCGGTCGCCCGCGACAAAGGTATGAGCTAGGAGAAAGCCGCCCGCATCGCCAAGACGTTTGGGTTTCGATACGCCTCATGTATGCGCACTTTGACGTCGTCGAGAGAGGAATCTGGGGGAAGGGACATTCACAGCCTCCCGGTCGCTCGGTCTAGCGCTCTGCGCATCGCCCGCATTGTGCCATCAAGGTGCGACCAGGTTCCCACTACTGGCCGCACCATGTGCACAAACTGAGAGAAATGCGTCAGGGCGTTGGCAGCAATCTCAGACCGCGGCCGGCCTATGTTGGCGAGGAAGAAATCCCCGAGAATCTCCTTACCCACGAAGTAGCCTCCGGATGAGAGAGCGTACTCATACCCGACCATCTCGAACATCGTGAGGTGCGCCGCCTTCAGGATCGACACGAGAGAGGGAAGGCGCAGGTCCTTGTCGACGCTAATCTGCCACTTCGCGCTGGCCAGCGCGCTCATTTCGGCGGGGTCAATCTTCAGCACAACGTGGGTGTCCTTGCCCGTCCCATTCGCGAGCTGCGTGTGGCAAGGAGGCACCAAGCCAGTGGCATGATAGGACTCTATGGTCCGCCCATTCACGCTGAATGACGGTCGGAAGCGACGGATGAGTGCCGGGTCGGAGACGATTTCCCGCAGCTCACGCTCCTTGTGGCGCGGGTCTACGAAGTCGCTCTCGAACATCGAACCGTAGAAGTTGTCCACGTCCTTGCGCTGCACGGACCAGGGCTTCCGTCCCTTGAAGGCCACATTGATGATGTGCGCCTTGCAGAGCTCGGCTTCTTCATCTCGGAACAGGACCGGGCAGAGGAGTGGACAAGAGCCCGTCCAGTGACGTCAGCGTAATTGGTGTTCAGGCGTCGGAGCTTCTTCTCTACGGCTACTTGCATCGCTTGCGCCCCACGAGGTCGGTCTAACGGCCAGCCGTTCAGCCGCGCCGCGAGGCGGCGTCGGTCTGCGGCAGTTTGTTGGGGTGGCACGCTCACCGGGCGCCCAGAAGCTCATCCACGGTGAGACGGACATCAGCGGCGATCTTGCGCAGAAGCGTGGGCGAGATGTCGCGACCGGCATGGAAGGGCACGGTGGTCGCGCGTCCATCGGGGTGGCGCAACTGTTTGTGCGATCCGCGCTGGCGAACCACCTCGAAACCGTGCGCCTCGAGCAAGGCGACGACCTGCCGAGCCTTGAGGACCGGCAGGCTGCCCATGGATCAGGCGAGCTGGATGGTGCGTACGTCGACGAACTCAGACTCGAGCGCCGGTTCGCCGTCCTCAAGCAGCATCTCGATGACCTCACGCAGGTTCTGGTGCAACTCGTCGAGGTCGGCACCCTGGGTATGAGCGCCTGGCCAGCCGGGCACGTAGCCCACCAGCAGGTTGGTCTCGGGGTCACGCTCGATGACAAAGCGATAGGAACGCATGATCTGCCTCCTTCCGGCCCCTCTACGATAGCGGAAAGCCACGGCCGGCGCACCATCGAGGGGAACGAACGTCCACCTCATACCACTCTGCAGTCTGCCGAACTCCGCCCAGGGCCGCCTCGGACTCCGGAGAAGCAGTCTAGTGTCAGGTAGGTACCGGAGCCAGTGTCGCCCAGGTGCCGGAGCCGCGTCCCAGAGTGTCAGGCAGGAACCGGAGCCACTGTGTCAAGTATGTACCGGGACCGCACAGACAGAGACCGATCTGAACGGATTCTTGTGGGCAGATCGTGGGCCGACGCCGAGGCTCTACTCTACCGCTTCCGCTACTAGCTTTGCCGGCCGGGGAGCACAAGATGCTTCCCCTGCCGGATGACCCTGCCGGATTCCCTGAGCGCTTTCAAGGCTTTGGTCACGCTCACGCGGTGAGCCCCGACGAGAAAGCCGAGTTCCGCGTGGGTAAGCGGGAACTGGATGAGCAGCCCTTTCTCGGTGATCGTGCCGTGTTCGTGAGCCAGGTCGGTCAAGACCGCGTGGAGGCGCTCCTCCAGGTGAGTCGCCGAGGTGCTGCTTGCACGACTCGTGAGCCAGGAGATCCGGTCGCTCATATTGCGGATGATCTGCAGGCCGATGTTCGGGTTGTCGGTCACCAGTCGTTCGAAACGCGCCTTCGTGAAGCCGCAGAGCAGGCTCTCTTCCATGCACTCCGCGGTCAGTGGGTACTCGGCGTCATCACTGAGGAAGGTCTCTCCGAGGAAGTCCCCTGCTTTGCGGATGTCGACCAGGACTTCGCCCCCGTCGGTCCCCGCTTTCGCGAGCTTCACGCGGCCGGCCTTGATGATGAACATGATCCGAGCCTGATCCCCCTGGAGGAAGACCAGCTCACCTGCTTGATACTGCTTGCGCCAGGCGGCCTCGGTGAGCGCTTTTGCGTCCCGCTCGGGCAGATTCTGGAAGAGCCAGAGGTGGGCGAAGCAGATGGGGGACAGACCTTCTGTGCCGGCGGCTATTTCCTCACATGTGCAGCGCATGCCGCCAAACTCCTTCGCTCTGTTCACCGTCAGATGCCGCGTGATCCTCGGTTCTCGTCATGAGCAGATACTACTCTTCCCCGAGGACCTCTTCGACTCGCATCCGAAAGTTATCCAGGGATGCCGGGAATGTCTCGACCGGTGTCTGCGTGTAGTCGTAGAACTCGAGGACGGCCAGCTCATCGATAGGCTCGAGGCCGAAGTCCAGCACCACGATCTTGTCGTAGCCGCCGAAGTTGATGCGCCCGTCGATCTCATCCCACCCCAGGCCTTCGATGAAGATGTTTCGCCACTCACGCAGCCAGCCCGGGGTCATGACGAACACCCGCTCCCCCAGCCGCGCCATTTCCACCGGATCCAGGAACGCCTCCACGCAGTTACGCGCCTGCAGGCGACGGCCGCCATGGTCGGCGAGCAAGAGGTTCATGTCCGGATGGCAGGCTCCGTAGAAGCAGGCCACCTCTTCCTCACCTGCGAGCGCCTGTCCAAGTGCGGCTCCCAGCCGCTCGTCGCTCACATGAAGACCGGCAGGGAGCCAAGCGACGGCGAGGTCTTTCCCCCGCAGGTGCTCGATCTCCTTCCGGAAGATACTGCAGCCGAGGACTTTCAAGCGCACGGCCTCCTGTCGTTCGGATTGCGGGGGGCACGATGCCCCCCGCATTGCCGCGAGTCGACCCCTATTCTCCGAGGCGGGCCCCTTAGTAGGCTGTTGAAAGATCGAAGCCTTGGCCCCAGAACGCACTGGCCGGCGCGATACGTCGACCTCGGTCGCGCCCGTAGCGCTGCTACGAACGCTCCCTGCGTCCTTGTCTCGCGCGCGCCCATCACGTTCTGGGCGGCGAAGCGTCATTCTTCAACAGCCTCTTAGAGCGCCCGCGACACGATCGTATCGGCCACCTGGTCTGCCGAGGTGAAAGGGAAATCGGCCGCCGTGAGGACGGTTCCGGCGTCGCCCGCCCGGAGTTTGACATCACCGGAGACACACATGGTGTCGGCTCCGTTCGGGAAGGCTCCGATCAGCTCCTCCGGACTAGCGATCGGGAAACTCGCCCCCGCCAGTGCGCCTGCTATTTGCTGCTTGATGTCCTCTTTAACATCCATGACCTAGACCTCCTCGATAGCTTTCTCGGCGGCCAGCTGCTCGCCTACGGACATGGTACAGGGCTGGTCGTATGGCCGTTGTAGCCACGGCTACATTCGAGTGGGACGACCTACATCGATTCCCGAGGGGACCCCCCCTCCCCCCGGAATCGCCCGCGAATGAGCACCTCGAGCTCGCCCCGAAATCACCCCGTCTCGTGCCAAGAGTGGACGAAACAATACGGAAGGAGACCGATCTGAACGGATTTCCGTGGGCAGCTTGTGGGCAGAGGGGTTCTGCAGGCATTACTTCCCAAAAGAAAAGCCCCGCCTAAAGACGGGGCTTTCTATGGTAGCGGGGACAGGATTTGAACCTGTGACCTTCGGGTTATGAGCCGAGAACATGGGGTCTTTCTGGGTTCCTGCTGGTCGACTTCTGTCCCCCGAACCCGCGTCGTTCCGGGCGTTCGTGGCAGTATTGGCACACAGGGAGAGATGAACGGAGACCCATTTGCGACCACTTGCGACCATTTTCGTGGGCGGCCCGTGGGCAAGCGTGTGGGCAGAGCATCCTATGAAGCTCGGACTACCGAGAGGTTTCTCTGGCCACGTCCTGTCAACTGGTGTACGACTTCCCGAGCTCCATCCCGAACGATCGGGACGTCAGCTCGCCAGTAGCATGGGCACCTCCCCGGTGAGCTCGCCGGCCGCATCATCGGCACGCAGGGCCCGGCTCAAGGACTCGGCGCTCATGTAGCGACGGGCCACCTGCCACTCGTCGTGTTGTTCGGCCAAGACCGCTCCCACCAGACGGATAACGGAAGGGCGGTCGGGGAAGATGCCCACCACGTCGCTTCTTCGGCGGATCTCGCGGTTGAGTCTCTCCTGGGGGTTGTTGGACCAGATCTGACGCCAGTGCTCGGTGGGAAGGGTTGAGAAGGCGGTGATGTCCGGCCCGGCTTCCTCGAGCATCCGGGCCACGTCCGGGAAACGGCTCTCCAGCTGATCGATGACGCGGGCCAGCTGCGCCTGGACTTCCTCGGCGGATGGTTGGGCGAAGATGGTCCTGACCAGCGTGGCCACGAAGGGCTGCGCCGCCCGGGGCACCCGGCAGAGGACGTTGCGCATGAAGTGGGTTCTGCATCGTTGCCAGGAGCACCCGGGCAGCACCGCGTCGATGGCGGCGGTGAGTCCGCGGTGGTCGTCAGAGACGACCAGGCGCACCCCGGAGAGCCCTCGGGCCACGAGACCGCGCAGAAACGCCGTCCAGGCGGCCCCATCCTCGGCGGTGAAGAGGTCAAAGCCCAGGATCTCCCGGTGACCCTCACCCGACACCGCCGTGGCGACCACGCCCCAGACCTTCTGCACCCGGCCCTCTTCGCGCACCCGCAGGCAGAGGGCATCCAGCCACAGGTAGGGGTAGGGAACCTCAGCGAGAGGCCGGGAGCGGAAGGCGGCCACCTCCGCGTCCAGGCTCTTGGCCATGACGGAGACTTGGCTTTTTGAGATCCCCTCCATGCCGAGCGCCTTCACCAGACCGTCCACTCGGCGGGTGGAGACGCCGCGCAGGTAGCACTCGGCGATGACCGTGGTCAGCGCCCGTTCTGCCCGTCGGCGATTCTCAAGAAGCCACTCGGGATAGTAGCTGCCCCGGCGGAGCTTGGGCACGCGCAGCTCGATGGTGCCGGCCCGGCAGTCGAAGTCCCGTTCTCGGTAGCCGTTGCGCTGATTCACGCGATCCTCCGAGCGCTCCCCGTAGGGCGCGCCACACATGGCGTCGGCCTCCGCGGACATGAGCGTCTCGGCGAAGGTGCGCACCATCTCCCGCAGAAGATCGACATCCGCCGTCTCCAACTGCTTGCGCAACCAGCTCAAGGGGTCCATCCTGGTATCGACCACTGTCTCCTCCTCGGTGTAAGGGAACTAAGCCACCCTCGAGGATGGAGCAGTGGTCACCTCATTTGCAAGAGGCAACCACTCGGAAACTCGTACACCACACGTGTGGACTCTAACGTTTCTCTCAGATGATCGTGCGGAAAGACTGTCATCTGCTCGTTGATCCAATGAGGCGTACTAACGTCTCTTGCCGAAACCTGCCAAGACCCTGGTGATCGGAGAACTGGCGGCGGTCGGGTCCGGGTCACTCCCCGGTCTTCCTCCCGTAGATCCAATCAACCAGGCCAAACATCGGAGATATGTGGAGTTGGCGCTCAATCGGCTTGGCGAGCATGGCCGCGGTTTCGGCCCGGTTGGAGGGCTCGTAGATGCTTCCGACGTACCCCGTCGTGGGTTCAATCTGCGCCATGAGATCTCCTCTCAGCCCAGCACCGCAGTCAGAACCACCGCCACACCTGCCGGCAGACCGCGCCGCTAGGTTCCCCGGGCAAGGACAAGAGCCACGAAGACGACTGCCAAGTAGGGACCCGACAAACGGAAGAGCCACCAGGCCGTCGAGGGGGACGGACCGGCAAGGAATCGCAGCGCGAGCCACACCAGGGGAAGGCAGGCCGCGAGGTTGACGACGACGAGCCACGGACGAAACAAGCCCGTCGCCACTCCCCATATCGGCAGCACCAGCAACACCAGGAGGTACACGAGCACCCGTCCGCCCGTCGCCCGCTCCCCCGAAACCACCGGCAGTACCGGAACGCCCACTTCGCGATATTCCTCCGCCCGGGCCAACGCCAGACTCCAGAAGTGGGCAGGAGACCAGAAGAACACGACAAGACAGCAGTAGAGCAGAGCGGGCGACCACGGCTCCCCGGTGGCGGTCCACGCGATGAGCAGCGGAAACAGACCGGCCGGGCTGCCCCACACCACGCTCTCCGGGAATCGAGGCTTGAGCAGCACGGTGTACAGGCCAACGTAGGCGATCATTCCCCCCAGCCCCAGCAGGAGGCTGTCCAGACCGGGCCCGGCGGCCAGCAGCACCAGGCCCGCGGTTGTGACCACCGCGGCGAAGACCAGAGCGCGGCTCGGCTGAAGCCGCCCTGACGCCAGAGGCCGCCCAGCCGTCCGGGTCATACGACGGTCGAGCTCGCGCTCCAGGTAGCCGTTCAGCGTCGCGGCCCCCGCTACCAGCAGCGCAATGCCGGCCAGCGTGACGCCGGCTCGCGCATACCCGGGAAAGCCGGCCACGCTCATCGTTGCGAGGCTGACCAGCACGAAGAGCGCGATCATCTTCGGTCTCGCCGTATGGATGTAGGTCAGCGAGGCTCCCTTTCCGTCATCACAACTCACTCCCCCGCGCCGCCAGCACTTGCTCAGAGCAATGCGATCCCAGGACTAGTGAACGGGCAGTTCCTCCAGCCGCTACTCGAGCTGCCCGCGAATCTCCCCCTTGGGATGAGCGCTCGTCCCCACATTGAGGTAGACGGCGCCAGCCTCTATGAGGGCCACGAAGTCCGCGATG
>JAGXFW010000018.1 GCA_024637035.1 Actinomycetes bacterium | reverse complement strand
TGACCTCCGAGAACCGTCGATTCCCGGCGGCCACTGCTGGGTCCACCACCCGCTACGGCTGACGACGTACCGTCGGTCACCGCAGAGCTCAACCAGGTGGGTGAGGGAGCGGGCTGCAGCCCTGGTCGACGAGCTCTCCACCAGACTCGAGGCGCACCGAACTCCCCGTTCTGTGCGGGTCCTCATCGGAGCAGAGCCGCCCGAAGCGGAGGGCCGGAGTGCCTTGCCGCAGCGTTCTCCATCGGCTCGCTCGGTTCCGCAGATCGTGGAGCACGTCGCTCGACCGGGCGTACGCAACGGAGGTGGTGGGTGCTACGAGCGGGCGGGGCGCACCATCCCCCAGTACTGGACCGAACCCTTTCCGCAACGATCCGTGAAGGCCACATCGAATCCGAACCGCTGCCAGTAGGCCACGTTCCGTTCCCGACTCGTCTCCAGGTACGCGGGCAAGCCGTCGGCATCGACTCTGGCCAGTCCGTGTTCGATGACCGCGGTGCCGATTCCCTGGCCGCGCACGTCCGGGTCGACGGCCGCGCCGGCGAGATGCCAGTGGGCACCTCCATCGCTCGCGCGTGTGCCTTGTCGGACTCGTCCATGGCGCCCACGAAGCGGATGAAGGGCGAGGGGCCGGACCGGAACGGCATGGACAGTGCGCCTGCCCGCACCATCCCCATCGGCGTGAACTTCTCGCCGGGCCGCAGCCAGGCGACCAGCCCCCTCGCGTCAGGTGTGGCGTCAATGACACCAGAGCGCAGGCTCATCTTCACCATCACGCCCATCTGCGACACGAGCACCCGCATGCGCTTGTCCTCATCCGGCTGGACGTAGACGAAGAGCGGGTCATCGAAGAACGCCTTCGCGAACGTCTCCGTTGCGGCGTCAGCGTGGCTGGGATCCAAGGCGACTACGTCATGCATCACACACCTCTGCTTCCTCGACACGCGGCGCGGATGCTTGAAGAAGCTGTAGTCGTGCAACCACTCTCCGATGCACCACTGGACCGAACAGAAGATCAAGGTCCACACCTTCTACTGCGTCCTCGCGCTTCAGATCGCCCACCTGTCACGCCGCGAAGCCCACAAGGCCGGACTCGACCTCTCCGTCCGCGGACTCCTCGCCGAACTCGCCGCCATCCAGGACACCGTGCTGCTCTACCAAGCCGACCGCGGCCGGCCCCGCGCCCGCCGCATGCTCACCGACATCACCCCCACCCAGAAGCGCCTCTAAAACCTGTTCAGCCTCGACCAATGTGCGCCACGCCGATAACCCGTATGGGCAATACACCCCACCAGCCCGAAAACCACCCCTGACCTGCAGCTTTGCCGGCCAACCGACCGCTAGCCAGGAAACTTGAGCTAGGAACCTGCGATGACCGCCAACGGTACGGCGAGCCGGGGAGGGGGAGGTCTGGCGACGGGTTGGGCGGTCGGCGGCAGACCCCCCGCGCCTGTCGCTGCGCTCACTCCGGTTGCAATACCGAAGGCCCCGGCTCGGGGCCGGGGCCTTCAGCTAGATCGGGGCGCGAGGGTCAGCTGCCCGTCGTGAACTGGTCTTCCGGATACCACGTCGCCTGCATGGACCAGTCTTCGTTGACCGTGGAGCCGGACGAGCCGATGCAGAGGACGTATGTGTAGTCGCCGGCCGACGGTACGGACTCGAACCCGGCGCCGGCGAGGGTCCCCGGGGATTGCCCGAACGCCATGCCGGTCGTGCCGGGGATGTGACTGATTCCCCCGGAACACGATGCCGGGATGATCTCGAGATAGACGCTGTAATGGCCACTGACTGAATAGGCCCACGATGACGTGTGCTCGACCTTGACTATGCCCGCAGCTGGAGCCGCGATGGTGACCCTGGCGACCTCGCCACGAATTACGGTAGTGCTCGTGCCGTAGAAGCGGCTGCCTGTCGCCATGGCGATGGGACCATGAGTGCCGTCGGCGCCGGCCGGTCCCTCAGGCCCGGTTGGGCCCTCTGGTCCGACTGGGCCTTCAGCTCCCGCTGGCCCTGTCTCGCCGGTCAGACCTTGGTCGCCCTTGTCGCCCTTCAAGCCCGTCTCGCAGGCGACCGTGCCATCCTCCAGGATCCGGGACATTGCCTCACCGATGGCGCAGGTCCCGGTTACCCGCTCTTGCACCGTGCTGCTATCGGTGTCGTCGGAGGTCACCGTGCCATCTTCGATCTCGGTCCCATCGACACACCCGTCGCTGCTCTGGCAGTCCAGGTCGGTCGCGACAATGCTTCGGTTTCGGGAATTGGGTCTGTCTTCTGGCGGCGCAGAGAACGCAGTTGTTGGAACAAGCATTGCCAGCAGGACGACGACGATCATCCAGGGAATAGCGAGTTGCAGACGGGGATTCATGATGTCCTTTGTGGTAGGCGGATTCCGGACGAGCCAGCTTCCAGTGCAGATCGGTGCGTCCGGTTTCGCCTTGGCTCACCCGTCGGCTCGGCGACCAAATGGACCGCCGACGGAATCTGGGCCACACACCGCCCGCGCAGCACGGAACTGCCTGCGCAGACAATCAAGCTTTCACATCACCCAATCCTGCGCAACTAAACCTTCACGCGCCACGTCGGTGAACCGCGCCGGGACTCGTGGATACGCAACGCCATGAGCGTCCCTCTCTGAACCTTGAGTGAGACGGGCAGTAGCCCAGCAACGACCCAGTTCGAGGGCGACTTGGGAATCCACGAGGATGACCGTGTCGACAGCCCGTGAAGTCAACGGCCACACTGGCGGCATGGCTCGCTTTCCGCACTTCGCGGAGAGCTTTCAGCGGCATTTGCGGGCTGTGATCCACCCTGGGTTCGGTGGGCGCCGTCCTCAGGTAGGACGGCGCCCCCGAACTACTGGCGGTCAGCCCGCCGGGAAAGTGTCGTTGGTATCCGACACGGTCTGGTTGGAACCGCCCAGAATCGAGGAACGGATGCCGGTGGCGCTGTTGAATGCACCGCCGGATACCGAGGCCATGGAGCCGCTGGCGAGATTTCCACCGCCGCCCGACACCGATGCCCACGTACCGCTCGCGATATTCCACGTACCGCCGGTAACCGAGGCGTACGCGCCGCTGGAGGTGTTCCCTTCACCGGCCACGATGCCGCCATAGCTGCTGTAGCTGTGATCGTCGCCGACGATGAGGTAGTGCGACCCCGTCTTGATGCTTGGGTATGTTGCCAACGATCCCGAGCCTGATGAGCTGTCGTAACCGATGATGAGGTTGCCGAGGCCGTTCGGGGTCCCGTCGGTGGCGCCGGTGCCGCTGACCACCTGCACGTTCATGCCGGAGAAGACCAACGCGTCTCCCGAGCGTGACACACCGGTGAACAGTGTCTGCAGCGCCGTGATCTTGCCGGCCTGGGTCCCCACGGTGGCTTCCAGCGCGCTGATCGTGGCGGCCTGGGTCCCGACCGTGGCTTCCAGCGCGCTGATCGTGGTGGCCTGGGTCCCGACCGTGGCTTCCAGCGCGCTGATCCGCAGGTTCTGAGCGGCATCATCTTCTTGCAGCTGGGTCACCTCGGCTTCGAGTGCGTCGAGGCGTTCGGTCAGTGAGCTGCCAGAAGGGCCCTTGCCCTCAGGTGGTGCGGCGTCAGCGGGTGAGGACAGGATCGCCGTCAGGACCAACGCGGCCGCGATCGCCGCAGCCAGCAGCAGCAACAGCGTCAGTCCGCGATGTACCGACAAAGCGCGGGTCGCCATCGAATCGGTTCGGTTCATGCGTCATACCTTCCGGACGCGCTCTGTTGCGCGTCTCCAGATGCGGAAGGTGTGCCCGGTTTCGCCTTGGCTCGCCCGTCGGCTCGGCGACCAACTGACCGCCGACGGAATCTGTGCCCCACACCTTGGCCCCCGGGTGTGCCCTGGGAGTGGTGGACTATCGCACATCCACCCCCGATCTGGAATGGGAAAGAACGTCATCCTGACGCGGCAGGTTGAGGGGGACCCGGTAGGTGGTCCAGGCGCTATGCGCGGAGTCGGACTGCAAAACTGCCGCGCAATCACGGTTACGAGCGGCCACCAATTCCGACAGCAGGGTGGCTCGGCCGACCTGGTGACGCTTCAGGCCGCGCTTGGGCGCCGGGTGCGGGGAACCCCGGCTGCCTTGAGCGCGGTGGCGGGTACGCCGGCTTCTCGCCAGGCGCTGTAGGTGATGCCCTTGCGCTCCGAGTACTCCTTGGCGGCTGCGATGAAGTCCTGTTCCAAAGCTTCGAGGTCTACATGCCCACTGGCGTCGGCTTGTTGGGCCTCAAGGTCGAGTCGCTTCTGGATGTACTCGACGCGCTTGGCCGGATCGGGTTCGCTGGTGATCTGTTCGTGTACTTGAGTGATCTTCTGCGCCAGGGTTTCGGGGTCGACTTTGCGGCCCGGCTTCTTCTCCTCGGTGAGCGCAGCAAGGTAGTCACGGACTGCACGGCCCTGTTCGCGTCCCTTCGCCAATGCCGCTTTGTGCTCGTCCGACATCTTCTTGGTGGCCTTCTTCTTCGCCATTACGCCTTCTCCTCGTTCTTTCGGAGCGCAACTGTCGCACTTGGACGTTACCGCACACGATAGTGTTCCGATTGCTCCGTCAGCGAGAGTAGGCGCGATCGACTTGGCGATAGCTGCGTTGGGCACCCACGCCGTTCACGTCACGCTGAGGAGGCCGAAGCAGCGGTCGCTATTCACCGGTCGCCTCGATCATCACAAGGCTGTTGCCCACCAAGAACGGGGCGGTGGCCACCCACCTCGCGAGCCCCCGAACTTCTCGCGGCTTGGCGTCCGAGAAGCGCAGCTTCTCGGAGGCCAGGCGCCCACGACCAGGCCGGATGGTCAGGATGGCAGCGGCCAGCCCTTGAGATCGGTGACTAGCTGCGCGACTAGCTCGAAGACGAGTTCGAGGCTCACCTCCTCGGGCCGTCCATTCAGCGCATGGCGCAGCAGCTGGATCGTGATCTCAGGGTCACATGGTTGCAGCAATTCCGGCACCTCCCGCCAGACCATGCCGCATCCCTGTCACTGGTGGTCAGCGGATCTCCCGAGCCTGTGGGCAGCCGCCGCCGCTGGCGTCCAACCGGACCGACTTCGCGCTACCCGAAGCGGTCAGAACGAGCCATCTGGGCTGCGCAGACGTCCCTCGACGAATGCGGCGAGAGCGCGGTCGGGCGCGGTGAAGGTCTCGTACAGCGGGCTCGTCGGCGTGCGGGCGAGCTCAACCGACAGGGCCAGGAGATCGTCTGGTCGGCCGTTCCCCGCCAAACCTCGGCGAGATGGGTGAACTCGGTCATCACACCAAGGACACTGCGGTTGCGCGTCCGTACGAGCACGCACCGGCGCGCCTGGGGCGACCTCGTCCTCGATGAGCGGCCTCGGGACCCGATGCGCGTCCAGCAGGACGGCCATGGCTTTCGGAAGCCATTGCAGCAGCGGCGCCAACGGAGCGAACGGCATGAACAGCGCAGAAGCGTCGTCTCGTTGACTAGCAGGGCGACCTGCGGCTTCCAGAACAGCACGGTGGCGTATCAGCTGCCGAACGGCGATGTAGTCGCGTCAGAGTCGCTGACGTCGGGGCCGCAGACACGGTCGAGGAACTTCCTGGTGCTGTGGATCACGAACATGCGGAAGCCTCATCGTGCGTGCCGTCGCTCTCCCGGCCAGCGTAGGCCGGCCCATCGGACCAGCATCCAACGCATCCCCCTTGGGAAGAACGCCTAGTCCATCGCCGTGACAATACGCGCCGCCGACGTAGATCGCAGGCGCGCATAGCCATGGCTGGGTGGTCTTTGACTGATGCGATGACGACGGTCAGTCCATTCGGCGGCACTGACCACACCGCGGGAAGCCGCCCGTACCGGAGCGCTTGTTCTGCGGATGGATGTTCTGGCCGGACGGGCAGTCGCTGTAGTTGTGGTAGACGTCGGGGTCGGTTGAAGCGATCGAGTAGTAGTTGCCGACCTTCGGCATGGCGCCTCCTTCGAGAGGTCGCCCCTAACCTATGAAGAGGGTGCGACATCGCTCCTCAGCAGTGTTCAGCGGGCGTTGCTCGCTCCATCCCCGTGACGATGCGCGGGGCGTCGGCCCAGTCGATGCGCCCGTAGTTGCGCGGCCTCTACGCGTGCTGCAGTAGCGGTCCGTAGAGTCCTCCAGCAGTGATGCCCTGCACGAATCACAGTTGGAGCAAGTATGGCCCGCGTACCCCTCGAAGTGGGAGATGCACGTGTTGGCTGGTTGATTGACGGATCCGACGAAACACCGAACGTCAGCACAATGCTTCAACGTAGTGACAACGGTCTCCTCCTCACCATTCCGTGGGTCGAGGAAGAGAGCCCGTACAGACGATGGTTCGGTAGCGGCATGCGCTGGGGAGACGACCCGGGGCAGACGCGGTTTCGGTATGAACCACCGGAGATGCTCTGGTTCATCAGCCCGGACGGCTCGATAGGACTCGTTGACTGCTACGACCTTGGCAGCCGAAACCGGTTTCCCGGGACTGGAGAAGGCAGCATCGGGGTTCGCATGGCGGTCCACGGAGCTGACGTAGGCGAGGACTACCGCCAGATCAACGGCATGCAGTCAACTGTTCCTGGGCTGGGCCTGTGGCTCGGTCAACACTCGTTCGATCGGACCGCTGAGCGGGGAGCCCACGGATGGCTCTCAGCACTGAAGCTCTCGTGGGAGCGGGATGAACCGGTCCGGCTATCTCGCAAGCTGAACCTTGCGCTCGCTCGAGATTTCGAGCTTCAGGATGTCGTTCCTGGCGACCAGTCTTTGCTCGAAGACCGCTTCCGAGTGCAAACCCTCGTGGCCAAGCCTCGTCCCTGGTTAGACCACCTCGACCTGCACCTGGCAGTTCGCGATCTTGTAGCGATCGCAAGTTGGAATCCGTTTGACCTCCGGCACCTGACCGTGACGCGCGACTCCGACCCGCTCCGCACGACGGATGGAAAGCCACACGGACGCCAGTGGCTGAGGTCCGACGTCTACGCCTACACCAGCGGCCATGAGCTGGAGGCGGAACCACGATTCCTCTTCGACTTCGCTGATGTCGGCGCCTCGGGCATCAATCGGTGGCTCAACGTTCGCAAGCGCCACTTCCGGACTGTTCAACCGCTCATGTTCTCCTTGCGCCAATCGGGAGTCCTACTCGAGACGCACCTAATGCAGCTGGGCGCTGCAGTGGAGTCCTTGGGGTACGACCTCGCCCTCGACGAAGGCTTAAGCAAGAACCGGGCTGAGAGGGAATCGTTCCTACTTCGAGCACAGCGCGTCATGGCGCCCTTGGCAGAGGCATTGCCTGGACAGCTTGCGACGTGGCCTGATGATCTCCGGAGGACGTATCGCAATGTGAAGCATGCAGAACACCCGCTGCCCTCCGCCGAGGAGGCCTTTCGCCTGCTCCAAACCACCCGACTCGTACTCAGGATGTGGCTCGCCGGGCGGCTTGGCGTCAAGCCCGAGGCGGTGCGCCGCGCCGCTCGGCTTGATCGCATGGCACGCCAGGAGCGATGATGAAGCGGACCATGAACCAACCCCCACGCAAGCGGGAAGGCGCGATATCCGTGATTCGGGTTCCGACCTCGCAGACCCGGGCCGCCGACATCTGGCATCTGTATAGCCCTGCGAACGGACTAGTGCGGCGATATCGGATGCGCCCATCCCTTAACCTGAAGAATGTGCAAGCGAATCGCGGCTTCGATGAGTCCCTTCGCGGCCATTATCAATGCCCTCAAACCCCGCCGACTGAAGCATCAGGATGGGCACCATCGGGCTAGCGGGACCTGCGCTTCCTGCCGTTCGTCCATTACGAGAGCAACGCTGGACTGGGCGCGGGTCGTCCCGACGTAGAACCCGCAAGCGCTCTTGCCCACCATCGGCGCTCCGGTCCGGAGGAAGTCGACGATCGTGCCAGTGGGGTAGATCAGCACGCGCCGGAAGGTCAGGCCCTTGACCTCACCGAAGTTCCGGAACGGCAGGTCCAACTCTTTCCCGCTGGCCTTGCTGCTGCGAAGACATTGGGGCTTGTAGGCCTCAAGGTAGGCGTCGATGAACTCAGGGGCCACGGCGAAGACTCCGTCGTGACCGGTCTCGTCGTCGTTGCTGGAGACCGATGGAGGGAAACCCAACGTTGCATCGAAGATGCCGTCGGCGAAGCTCGCAATCGCCTGGTTCGCCCGCCGCGTCTCCGACTTGTGGGAGACTTTGACCAAGTCGCGATCTTCCCGGACCCGGAACCAGTCGAGCAGCGCCAGACCCTTGTACTGCTTATTCTTCGGGTCCCGTGGGTTGGTCTCAAGCAGAGACTGGCGAACGTCGCCAACCATGCGCACGTCGATCGGAGAGTCCAGCAGCTGATCGAGTACCTCCAGGTCCCAGCCGACAAGGTCCTGAACCTCGTCGATGAAGATGTCGTCGTACATACGACTGAGGCGGTCAACGGGCGCGCCGCCGCAGGCTGCCGAGACTTGGTTGGCGAGCTTGGCGAGGTGTAGGCGGTAGGCACGGCCTTCGGAGTCGATGTAGCGGGCGGCTCCCTTGGCGTAGCGGCCAGGGTCTCCGTGAAAGTCGAAGCCCCGGAGACGTCGGCCTGGAAGCAGTCTCGGAATGTAGGGACGGACGAAATGAGTAAGTAGAAAGGAATACCAGCCCATCACCATTGGGGCTGGTCCGCTCGGAGCCTGGCGCTGTAGGCGCTCGACGAGTTCTCGTTGGCCTGTCTGCGTGTAGGTGAGAGCGAGGGTTCGGCGGGCGGCTGAGGGGGTCAGCGACGCGCATAGGTCGGCGATGGACTGAGTCTTCCCACTGCCGGCGACGGCCCAGGTCACCTCGTTCATCCGAGTAGGTCCAGCGCCCTATGGATGTAGGGGGGCGGACTCAACGTCACTGGGGCCACGAGGATTCGTAGTGCCGCTTCGGTCTTGTTGTTGCTCATCCATTCGGCGACGTCGTCATGTGCGTCGAGGCTGAGCGCGCCGCGTAGGGGACCCTCCCCGTTCGTCCTCACAAGTTGAGGCTCCAAGGTCGCGCCGTCGGTCGGATCGCCGATTTCGACCTGTCGTCTGCCGTCCACGAGGAGAGGCCTTAGTGGCTCGATCCAGTGATCGGGATCCTTGCCGTCGTTATCCCGCAGGGCGATCACGGGGCGGTCGAGAGCGGCGCACAACTCAAGACTCCGCCGGAGGGCGACTCCCCGCAGGGAGACGACGTCGACTCCGGCTTCATGCGGGCCACGGCCATAGCGGTCTCGGAAAAACCGTTCGAATACGAGTTCGTCCGAGGGACCTTCCACAAGGACCAGCCGCTCGGCGAGCACCAGTCGGAGCGTGTCGAACCCCGAGAGCTTCTGGAAATAACGAACGGTGTCGGCGGGCAGGTCGGTGAGCTTGGCCACGGTGCCGGAGGGACCGAGGAGCCTCAGCCTGTCAATTCCGAGTCTGTTGAGGACGAAGGAGCTGTGCGTCGTCAGGAACGACTGTCGTTCTCCGGCGAGCGCCTCGATGCTGGCGACTAGTCGCATGAGGCGGGCGTGCGAGAGATGGTTCTCCGGCTCCTCGACCAGCACGAAGGAGGTCTGCTCCGCGCTGCGCGACATTGCCAGGGCGATTTTCGTAGCAGCTTGGACGCCCTGTCCTGCCAGCGCGAATGGCACCTGGTCGATCCTCGGAATGATGGATCCGTGCCAGGAAGAGGTGCCGCTCTGATCGAAGTCGATCTCGACGACCCGTCCCTCCACGAGCTCGTCATGTTCGGCGATTCGCTCGTTGGCCTTGTTCAGGTAGGTCGTGGAGATCTCGTGTCGCGCTCGACGATGGGCAACAGAGATCGCGGCTCGTTCAGCGGGCTCAATGAAGTCGTGGAGGAGCTGTCGAGTGTGATAGTCGACACCGCGTTGGGATCGGATGGTGCGCGAGTCGATGAGGACGTGCCCGAGCCCCGCAGGGCGTCGCGACAGCGGCTCATCGGCGAAGTTTCGCCAGTGCACGTCGTAGTACTCGACCGGGACAGCTCGCGGGCAGTTCTCGGCGTCGAGGTATCCCCGAATCTCATCCGCGTAGTCCTCGGAGGGCTCAATCGTCAGTCGCAGCCCTGGACAGTCCTCGCCCAGCGTGTTGTGGACACCCCGATGTTTCTGCAGCTTGTCGTCGGCGTCGTCTAGGAAGACCTCGATCCCGATTGTCGGCAGCGGCTGGGGATCCGCCGTGGTGTAATCGTCGAAGAACTGATTGACGGCCGGTCGGTGGAACCAGTCTGGCGTGAGCTCGTCTGTCGCTGGCCGGCCGTCGCTGCGACCTGTCAGGACCAGGGTGAGGGCTTGGAGAACCGTGGACTTCCCGGCCTCGTTGTCGCCCACCAGAACGTTCAGACCCGCTCTGGGCTCAATCTCGAAGTCACCGAACAGCCTGAAGTTGTGGATCCGCACCCGAGTGATCACGCTGTCCCCGTTCCCAGAATCGGACGATCGTCAATTCACGTCGGCGGGACGAACCTCCACGAGTCCGACCCTAGCGAACGGCCAGTTCGGGCCGTCAGAGGCCGCCCCCACATGTCGGCGCAGCTTCGAGCGCCTGACGACGATCGCACCGACAGTCTCCATCAGGGGACTTCTTGCACGTGTTGGCGTGACTCACTTGGTGCGGGGACCGTCCCATCTCTGGCTTCCGGGAAGCGTCCGTTCTCGGAGGGCTGGGCCAGACCCTGATGTGGGCGGGGACATCACGGTGGTGGCCCATCCATGGCTCGCGCTCTTGGGGGCTCGACCGTTCGTTCCGTCCCATCGGCGCTCAGAGCCCGAGGGTGGTGGCCGCGTTGGTGCGGAAGAGGTCACCTTCTCGGATGTAGCCGCGAAGGACTTCCATGGAGCGGTGCCGGGTTTGGCGTGCGATGGC